>CBDDTI010000421.1:0-10635 GCA_965233585.1 bacterium | reverse complement strand
GACTGATTGACATTAATTGAGTGATTGATTGATAAGCTATTGACTGACTGACTGACTGACTGAATGAATGAATGAATGATTGCCAGATAGATAAGCCATTGACTGATGGACTAACTGACTGATTGACTGATGGACTGACTGAAAGACTGACTGACTGACTGATTACAGACTGACTAATTAATTGATCATGTGATAAGCTATAGACTGATATATATTTTTTTATCTCTACATGTATTTGTTTTTATTATCCTCTAGGTGTCTCATTAAACATGTGGAGATTTGATGGTCAGACAAAGAAGTTATACATTTCAAGATCTTTCGTATTTACGAATCTGCAGGTGAGTTTCTGACCGTACATGTAACAATCATTTACCACGATATATTAGTATGAGAATAACAATTTCTGTTGGGAAACTGAATTGCGTTGACTGATATACAATATATCGTACCTTGTTATATTCCAAAGCTCCGACTTAATTTTGGAGGCTGAATAGTTTTTTTCTGAAATTTTATGAACTATTATTGTTACAGTATGATATTTGTTTGAGCTTAAATTATTTTTCTGACCTACATGTCTGTAGCTAAGTTGGTATGGAAAACACATATCTTGCATCATTTATCACCGTCACACTTTCCTTTGCTTGAAGTGTTTCCCTAGCATTGTTGCCTGCAGTACAGAAGAAGAGTCAATGTCATCAGTCCTCTCTCCTTGGTGGCTTGGTCATTAATTAATTTTTATGATGCAGGCTAAATATTGTATTCACCATATATTTTCTTACAAGAAATTAGTGCTATGAAAATGTTTGTCTCAAAATGATTTAACTTTACTTTGGTCTATTGCACAGGAAATTGGGGGTAGGCTTTCGCACGACCAGTTACGGCCGGCACAGGAGTCAATGGGTTAACCATTGTAATTATATTTTTAGTCTAGGAGAAGTGTCAGCCAGCATACCTCAGCTTATAAAACCGATTTAAAAATATTTTCTTCTCTTTCAGGAAGCACAAAACATCAAGAGAGTTTTGGAAGCTATGTAGAACCTATTGAAGTTATTTGACACTTTTAATATTTTTTTTATACTTTTAGGTATTCATGGAATGTATATTTTTTGCTCATTTTTAATAATAAATAAGCAGGTCAATCATATTTTAAGATGCCATTTTTTAAGCTATCTAGACTATGTCCATGAATGAAATTTTGACAGTATATATGCTAGACAGTTAAATGGAAAATAGAATGAGGGAGGGAAAGTGGTGATGGAAGGAGGGAGGGAAAAAGGGAGGAAGGAGGAAAGGTACAGTTAAGGAAGAGAGGAACAACGAAACAGAAGAGAAGGGTGTAAGGAGGGATGTTAAGTGGGTGTGTGTGTGTGGTGGGGGGGGGGGGGGGGCAGGAAAGACTGTTGAAGAGACAGTGGGAGGGTCAAGGGATGATAAATTCAATACTCACTTTACCCAGTTCCCTTCACTTACCTGCATCGGCTGGACACAAAGAGGGTTTTAGTGCAATGTCACTGGAAATTCTGTAGTATCCATATTAGAAGCAGCCTTGCCATTCTTTCTATCATTTTAAAAACTTCTGCAATAGCCTATTATATGCATTACCGGCATGTCAGTGACAGAAATTACAGAGAGTTCAGAGTTCAGCTGCTTGCCTTATGTTCAAAGAAAGCAAATTCTGTTATGAATACTGCACCTCTATTGAAATCCCTGCATTGGTTACAGCCTGTAAAGTATTCTCATCAATGTTAACTAAAGGTTTTATTTTTAACATTAAAGGTTATCCACAAACTTGCTCCACCATACATTGCCGAACTTATATCTGTTAAAACACTAATGGTAGATATAGTTTAAGATAAAATAATGATATACTTCTAAACATTCCTACAAGCCAGTCTTACTGCACTGGGTGACCCGTCTTTTTATAGGACTGCACAAGATTATGGAATATTCCCCTTTTTATTAGAAGTATCTTTTCTGTGAATAGTTTTAAGAAGTCTCTTAAAACACATCTGTTTCAGAAGGTGTTTCTTACAACTATTTTTTTCAATTATTTTATAATTTTATTAGTGCATATCATAATTGCTATTAATAATTATTATTGTAACGAGAACTTGTATTAGAGATGTTTAAAATAGGATTTTTAAGTAATATCATGGTCTTATGAATAGTTATATTTTCTTAATTATTGTAATACCCAGCTGAAAATGTTATATTGATATATGCGCAATATAAATTCAGTACAGTACTATAATTATTATTACTGTTACTATTACTATTATTATCATTATCATTATCATTTTATTATTGTTATTTATTTTTATTATGATATTTTTAAATTTTCACAATCCCATGTTTTAAATTTTCTTGCACAGACTGTAGCGCCTGTTATGTTGGCAAGACAAACCAACATCTTGCTGCACATGTTCGTAAACATGTAACATCCAATAACAACTTACACATCTTTCAGCACATTTATGGGTCAGAAACATGCAGACCTTTGTGCTCAGAAAATTGCTTTTCAATCCTACACATTGCCTCCACGTCTTTTCAACTGAAAATCAAGGAGTCCTCACACATCGGTTGGGAAACCCCTCATTTTGAAAGTTCCCAATGAATTATCCTTGCAACATTATTGTGGTGGTATTTTGTGTGGGCCATCCTGCTGCACTCACAAATTAGGTGATTTACTCTCTCACCCTTTTTCCCACACATGCTGCAAAGTTATTATTGTTTTTCTTATGATTATCACATGCACATCACCTCTACAAAACCACTGTTATTATTAAGAAAATATTAGGATCGATTTGATATATAAGGAAATTAGGGCCAAGCACTGCACATGTTTACTTACAATTTGATGCACTCTTTCTATTTGTAAGCTAACTAGTCTATTTAATGTGTACTTCCATATGAATTTCTTGACATAATTGTTTAATGATGGCTATCTTAACATGGCAATAGCAGTCCATCACAACATACTTTGACCAGGGACAGGGTAGAGCCCCTCAGGGGGGGGGGGGGGGGTGGATGGCCACAACCGTAGGAGTGCTAACTGAGAGAGTGTATATTTCAGAAAAGAGACTGAGAGAGAGGGTAGACATTAAATAAATGCTATTAAATGCCACACTGGTTTTTCATGATTTCAAGCAGCCACCATCTTGGATATTTCTCCTCTAATTTTTTCCCTCACTTAAGAAAACAGAAACATTTATCTGTTCCTGAGCTCATGTATCACATATTTAAGTTGTTGCTGTTTGCTTGTTTGGTTGGTTGTTGTTGTTGTTGGTTTTTTTTTACAGTAATTATTATACCTTTATTACACTTACAATGGTCACAAATACACATGAGCGAAATCTACAGAGATCCGCTCTTATTTCATTCACAAGAGGGCGTCCGCTCAAAGATAAACTCATGAGAGCCAAACTGTGACCAAGTCTAAAATACGTGCTTGGGAGTCATGCAGGCCTGTCAACCCAATTCTACACTTTCACATGGAGTTATTAGCTTCGCTCAGCCTCTATATTGAAGGGTCTATGTTTATAGCCATTCACTGCATTCTTGTCTCTCAAACTTTAGTTTCAGTGAAATTGCTTATTTCCCTCGAAGTAATGTCCTATAAATAGTACGTTACTCCAGCGTACAAACAAAAAAACCCTCTGAAACACAGTCCTATTCCGGGCACGGTATTTTAACGCGCTCTGTCACGGCAAATATACAAGCTAATGTTTTAGGGCACAAAAAATTACGTTCAAATGGGAAGAAATACGAAAATCATAGTTTATTAAGATTGCATTTATCTAAAACAAACAAGGATAGCTAAAGCTAAGAAAGATTGAGAAGGATTGCAGACATAGAAAGGTTGGGGTAAAGGTTCCAACGTAGCTCCTCAGTTTTTAACACCGAAGGGCTTCTTGTCGATGTCAAATAGTTTTCACAAGGCTTTTGTAGGATCGGACATATTCCCTGGGAAAAAGGGCGTTCTAACACTGCCCGTACACAAAAACGATACTTGCTTAAAAAGCGCTATTTCGTTTGCGTATTTTCAACCCATCGACACCTATTCCGGATTCTTACATTTCAGGCCAATGTAAGTAATAGTACATCGGTATTCATGACATACAGTCACCATGCAGTAATCAACAGTTTTATCTCTTCAATAAATTAAAGTTTATCATATAGTCAACATGAATATCACATACACAATCTGAGTCACCCTGCAATAATCAAAAGTTGAAGACATCTCATTTCCGAAAGCTTATCGCATGCAATCAGCGTGCAATAAATGATCCATGTAGAGTTAAAGGACTCTCGATGCCCGACTTCAGCTGGTTATCACATACAATCAAATGCTCATCACAGAGTGAACATACGTCCAATATTTGAGAATTTAAATTTCGGTGAATACGTATACTTCTTTCCAAGAAATATTTTAATTTATGCAACTAGCATATTTTATTGTTTATTAAATATACAAGCCGCTTCAGTAAAAAAAAACCTGGGCTGGGTTATTCGAAAGACGGTTTACGTTAACCCAGGACTAAACGTTAACTGCAGCATTATTTTTTCTTGTTTAGAAATGTTTTTCACCTCTAACGTTTGGCGTAGTTTGAAATTACAACAGCTTTAAACTGCAGGGCAAACAATATAAACAGAACACCTCACCAAAAACTTACAAAACTGAAATCAAAATTCTCGCTAACCCTGGGTTAGCTTAATCAGGCTTTGAACAACCCGGCCCTGCTGAATGTTTTAAATTTAGTTCAAGGCCTTGTGAGTTTTACTTCTTTACTGAATCCTTTCACGAGATCTTTGAATATAACAATATGTCCATCTGTGTTTGATTGGTTTCCCCCTCTGGGCCGCACCTTCACGTGGCTCGTTTTCTCCATTTCTGCGACCACTTTTCCGTCCACCCTTACGTCGCCAGTGGCCACGTTAAGTGTAAAGCAATTATGCATCGTCACCTGTGCAGAATTTAAAACATTTCATGGGGTAAAGAGTGGGTTACATTGCAATGGAACTCCGCCTTGCAGTCGCCGCTTTATTACGGTAACATCGCGGCCATCTCATTAATACCGCTAACTGCCAACCTGTGTAATCCTTTATGGTTTTACCCCGTTTACACGGCCACTCAAACCAGTTACGTTCATCTTTCCTTTTTCTCATATTGTATCTACTGATTGACGATTGAATTTTACGAATTTTGGATACTTAAAAAAGAACAGTTGTTTAGAAGTGTGATAAAATTGTGATATCTCTGTTACTTTCTGTAGGCGAGCTTTTAACTGAATAAGAGTGAAATTTGAAGTAGTTTTAAAAGGGAATTGTTAAGATTAAAATGGGTTGGAAACACTACCAGACAGGTAATCCCCCCTCCCCCCCCCCCCCCCCCCCCGCCTAAAAAAAGAGAGAGAGAGAGAGCCCCAGGTTGGTAGGGGACTGTTTGGTGTCCATCTACTAACCCTTCACTTAAAATTTCAATCAAATCGTCAATATTTCATCTTTATTTAACCTATCCTTTAAGAAAAAAATTTCTCTTGCCCAAAATGCCTAAAAATTTACACAAAATCGCAAAACATTGGGTATTGTATTAAATGCCTGGATTTGGCGTTGCTTGAAACGTAAACGACGGAGATATTGGCAGAAAGGCCAGTTTTAAGCGCCATCAAAACAGCCTGCAGGTGAAATTGGACTCTACCCCGTGAAAACGGCTTTCCCAGTCTTTAGTACGACCAAATATTATTTTACCCGTTTGGTTCCACTGTATTTAAATCCCTGTAATCACTTCAAAAAACGCTATACAGAATCATTGTCCGGGATGATCTGGATCCGGAGCATCTGGATAAGGCTACGAAGCACGGCATTCTGGTATAGTTGTTATCGCTCACGCTCGTTAGGATGTATCTTCCCAGACAACTATCCTTTTTCAAAGTAAGTTATAGATATTTGCATTACCTGTATTTCTACCGCCATACTGACAGAGTAGAACGTTTCATCGCCATTAATGCGACTGCCAAATGCCACATGCCTGGTGACGTTTAAATTCAGATTTGGAGACGACACGGCCATGTACAGGTTCTTGTTATCCACTTCTTCCACCATAACGATACAAGGAGCCTGTCGAATACACCAATGGTAACACGATGTACTATCTGCTGTAGGCATTTATTTACAAAATCCGCGTATCTCATTTGTTCTTTCACTGTATGGATATTTAAAACGGCTAGGCCACCCAGCCTTTGGCACTTTCAGCTCTTACAAACTGGTCTTAGAATTAACTGATATCTCGTAATAACGCGGGGCCTAAAGAAGCTTAGTCTTGGCATTTTTTGCCCCGACCAATATTACCTTTTAACAGTGAAGGAACCTGAAAATAGTACTTTACTAAGATAGAAAAGCACCAAAGAGACAACAATAAACCAGAAAGGAACAAGGATGGTTAAGGATGGAGAAGATTAACACGGATTGCAAACGACGAATTTGAAAAAATTAGGCTTAACTTTTCCAGATGCGCAAGCCTTGATATAGCTACTTTAAAACTAAAGTAGAACTCAAAACAAACACAGAAAAGACAAAGCCGGGGAGGGTCACGGATAGTAAAATCAGAAAAGATAAAAACGGATTGCGTCAGGTTAAGCTTGAGAAACAAAGACCCGACACAATTTTTATGAAAGTGCCTTGTATAATCGTCATACTTCGTCGACTTTGTCGAGATTTTGCTGATAAAAGACTGCAGCTCTGTCAATTTGAAGTTTACAACTCAAAAACGCAATTTCCTAAACTGTATACTTCAGGGTGAGTTATCCCAAGATCGAAAGAAAAAAATTTCCTCACCAAAGCAAACTTTGAAAATCAGAATGTCCGAGTCAGAAGTCAAATCTCGCACATGCGTTAAAGAGTGAAACAGCGCCTTTCATTTACTTTATCAACTCTTTTACGCGCTTACCTTATCAACGCGCTTAACTGGACCAGGAGTGCGGGCAGTTTTTTCAAAAAATACATATCCGTACTGTGTTTCACCAGGCCTGGGACAGTCGTTGATCTTTACCACATGGGCTTTGTTGTCTTTTTGGAGAACTTCATAGACTTTGTTGTCGCTTGCTTGTCTTGTAGCCAACACCTTTATATATCGATGCATATTCATTGCAACAAACACAATAACAACGACAAAAACAAATTAAAAGTGGCCAAAAAATGTTCAATAATTATATATATTATGAGCGCGAGATTTCAATTGCGTGATAGTTGACGACAGCCCGAGTCATCTACGACGTGTTAAAGTTCACCACTAAATTTCACCACTGCGATTCTTATTGATTTAAATTAATCACGTGACGCGATAGAGTTCAGGAAAATACCCGGATGGTTAGTACGTGTGAATTTTTTTTCCGCAAACAAGCTCGCTTGTAGAAAGCAAACGATTGAAATTGCAATAAGTGGGTTTTTCTCTGGTCTTTTAGTTTCATTTGGCCTATCATGGCTTTCATATAAAAAAGGGTATATGATCTTTGACTTCAAATTTAGTGGTAAACAATAAGAACAATAGAGTTTTTATGTCTCGGAACTATCGGTCTGCAATTTCCCATTAGAAATTTGATGTTCTTAAAACTAACATATTTGCCCTCGCAACTTCGGAGTTTCTTCTCGGGAGAAACTATCAGCCGATAGTCCCTGGACAGAAACACTATTTTTAATTATGAATCTACCAGCGTTCTATGGCGAATGCCGTTCCGGGTCTCATTGGCAACGCCTCTCACTATCTATTCTATGATAGACAGTGAAAATGAAAAACCTGAAATCTAAATTCTCGCTAATTTTGGGTTAGTTTTTAAACAGCCCGGCTCGCGAAAATCCTCCGCAAATCCTCTTCCCACGTCCTACGCGTACCTCCACCGCAAGCTCTAGTTACCAGAACCGACCTTTGTACGTGTGTGTAACGAACTGGCAACTAAAAGTAAAAACCACCCTCTATTACCCGGACGAAGTTTGACGGTTTGCCCACTATTATGGCGTATTCATAATCTTTGTCCTTCGGGTCGACGCCATGGTTTAGCCATGCTGTTGCATATCGAGCGGATGTCGGCGTTGCTCTTCCTCTTTGGTCCCTGGACATTTGAAGACTGATGCTTACTTGCAGTTTTTGGCGGTGGGCTTTAGGGACGTAGTAGCTGTTTCCTTTTAGAGTGCAAGACAAAAAATAACGGGAACAGTTAATTACTTTTTTTTAATCACGGCTGGGTTGTTGAAATCCCGATTAAGCTACCCCAGGAATAACGAGAATTTTAATTTAGTAACTTTCCACTCAGGTTGTCGAAACGTCAGTCACCAACAACAATTCTTGTCAGAACTACCCTCACCCGGGCTCCTGGGTTCAAACATTTACCATATTTCTGCCGGATTACATTCAATATTTGTCTCCTTCAGTTTTGAGTTGAAATAATCTCAAACCGCACAAAACGTAATAACCATTTTTATACAAGAGAAAATTGATAAATTTTTATATACCCAGGCACTGATATATGGTTAGCATTTAAACGTTTATGAGATGCTCGCTTTTTATGAGATAATTATGACCAAGTGTCCTTAACTTACTGATAAAAGTTTACCAAAACTCACAGAAGTCTGTTAAATATGAAGTTATACAAAAAGTGTACCCAGTGCAGTGAATTGTGAAGTATTTTATTTAAGAACACTTGCGTTCGACAAGAGATATGTGTGGCGCAATCATGCAACAACTGACGAAAGGCTGCCAAAGGTCTATAAACAGGCAACATAAATCGTAACAACAAAAACAACATCAGAAGTCAAACAAATTCTTGTATGCGAAATTATGAAGATTGTATGATTCATGGCGGCTCGCCCTTAAGTTCTGACGATTTGAAACACGATCGGTGCCATGAGGACCCAAGACATGTAAAATGCTTGTTTGTTACCGTTAACATCCACAAGGGTAGCCGCATAATTGTCTGTGCCAAAGAAAGATGGCTGAATATTTAGGTCAGTGGCGAGTGAGCGACGTGTTTCATCTATAAGAATAGATGACGGATTAGCAGCATCTAGCAGCTTATTCTGGAACAGTGTAGTCTGAAAAAAATCAAATAAAAACGCTGAAAGGCACATTTTTAAATTCCACTCTAGTTCAACTTAGAGGTCAAGACAGTTTGAATTCTGGTCTGATGAATGGACGTCAATTTTTCTCATTCAATTTTCAATTTCCATGTCGCGTCGAGCATTCAAATTTCAACGTTAAAGGTTAGCATGATAAAGCGCATTTTTGTTTCTAAAAAATCACCGCATCACGTAAACTGACACAGCAGACTTCGAACAAGCTAACTTGACAGGTATTAGTAGCACTCTAAGTGACTTTCCTTGCAGACTTGTTGGGGTCATTTATTTTGTCTTGCTCTTGGTGGAAGTGAAATGCTGACAAACAAACCAACCTACTTGAGTAATATGGGGATCACTGTTGGTAGAAGTGATACCGGTGCCAAGGGATATAATGACATAATCGGCAAAAAACACGCTCTTTTTGAAGGACAAGTTGATGTCCAGTTGAAAAGCACCATATGGAAACTGATACCGAGGCTGCGAGAAATCCATTGCAAAGACTCCGGTCGAATAGTCGCCACCACCGACTAATGTTACTCCACCGGCCAGCTCCTTAGGTTGATAATATCTGTTGAGATATGAAAAATATCACCTGTCTTGTTGGACCGGCTCAGTTGAACTTTGAAGGGACTGGTGTACCACTTGATCAGTTTGACCAATGACGACAAAGGAAAATTTAGTGGTGAACTATAAAGGCCCTGGCAAACGAGGACACATTGTAAGTTGCGGACACATTGTTGCCGACACAAATGTTTCCCCGTTTGCCCGCGCGCGCAGCATTCGTTGCGGACACAAATTTTGTATCCGGGACACAAAAAATGTTTCTGGTTTTGTTCAGAAACATTTTGAGTCCGCCACAAATGTTTCCCAGTTTACGCTGCCCAAGAAACATCATGGGCAACAATGTGTCCACAACAATGTGTCCTCGTTTGCCAGGGCCTTAAGGGCTGATAGTGGCCCTCCGCGGATGAACTATATCGCGTCACGTGATCAATTTAAACCAATAGGAATCGGAGAAAATTTAGTGGTGAACTATAAGAGGTGATAGTTGATGAGGCCGAAGGTCGGATCGACTAAAGTCTACTTCAAATAACGGTTTCCAATCATTTCCCGACGTATTATTAAACTTTGCGCCTTAAAGAGATCGCCTGGATTGAATCAACATTTAAAATTGAAGCTGTGTACGCGCGTACATAATTTTTCAATAATTTCAACGTTTTTTAAGTTAAGAAATCGTAAACGTCCTTCGTACAGTCTTCTCAGGATTTTAATTATCCATTTTCGTAAAAAGTTTCCTCCAAAACTTTGGCAAAACGAAAAAACGTCGCCATCTCGTAGACTAGTTCTAGCCACTGCACACTTCTGGCTGATGGTGTGCAATGGCTAAGCCAATCAGGTTACAGCATTTGCATTAGTATACTAGTAGAATTCTACCAATAAATAATAGGGCTGAACGTTTGCCATAAACTTGCTTTAGTGTCTTGTATTAGAAAGTAAAACACACCAAAAGTGGTGAAAGCGAATAGA
>CBDDTI010000420.1:0-6476 GCA_965233585.1 bacterium | reverse complement strand
AAAGTATGTGCTAATTTACATGAAATATCTAGTAAAAGTACATGAGCGTTTGCTGAACTTCAACTGTTGCCTACGACCATATCATGTTGAAAACACCGGTTCTCGTCCGATCACCGCAGCTAAGCAACGTCGAGCCCGGTCAGTACTTGGATGGGTGACCGCCTGGGAATACCGGGTGTTGTAGGCATTTTTATCTTTTTTTTTCTCTCTTCTTTCTTGTCTCATTCTGTCTGTATTTATTTTTTTTTCGGATTTTTTTTCCAAGAATTTCATTTTGTTTTGGTTGTTTATCATCATATTTTAAATACAAAATTTTCAAGCGACTGTTTCGCAACATTGTAAGTAACACCAGAAACGTTGCTGAAAATGTTCGAACCAACAATGTAAGTGCATCAATCAGTTGCTGCAGCTGGCCGCGCGTGGATATATTTCCGTGACGTCACAACTTGAATTGTTCTCATCGCTCCTTGGTTACATTTTGTCAGTACAGCTCGAGACGCCCGCTTGGAATGACGGAGAAAAATACGTTTTGAGGTCAGTTGTCGACGGAATGGCAAGCAAAAATTATCTTGACTTCACAGAGAATATCTTTTTTCACATGTCTAAGTGAAAGTGTGTAAGACTTGCAATTTTCAGCGACGAAGAAACCACAATTTTATTGCAAAGCATGGACGCCGGACCTTGTTTCATCTAAATGCAGAGGTATTTCGAATGAAATTTCACATACAAAACTATTTGCAACGAAATACATGTTCAATTTACAGAAAGAATGGGTTTTGTGCGGAGAAGAAGAAAAAAATTGGAGTTATCTCCCGTGATTCCGTTTTGCACAAAACTGAACTGCTGAAGTAACGTCTTTTGATACTTGGTTATTTCATGACACCTGTTTATTTCTGAATGTACCATTTATTTGCAGTCAATTTCACATGTATATTTTCAAAGTATGTGCTAATTTACATGAAATATCTAGTAAAAGTACATGAGCGTTTGCTGAACTTCAACTGTTGCCTACGACCATATCATGTTGAAAACACCGGTTCTCGTCCGATCACCGCAGCTAAGCAACGTCGAGCCCGGTCAGTACTTGGATGGGTGACCGCCTGGGAATACCGGGTGTTGTAGGCATTTTATCTTTTTTCTTTCTCTCTTCTTTCTTGTCTCTTTCTGTCTGTATTTATTTTTTCGGATTTTTTTTCAAGAATTTATTTTGTTTTGGTTGTTTATCATCATATTTTAAATACAAAATGTTCAAGCGACTGTTTCGCAACATTGTAAGTAACACCAGAAACGTTGCTGAAAATGTTCGAACCAACAATGTAAGTGCATCAATCAGTTGCTGCAGCTGGCCGCGCGTGGATATATTTCCGTGACGTCACAACTTGAATTGTTCTCATCGCTCCTTGGTTACATTTTGTCAGTACAGCTCGAGACGCCCGCTTGGAATGACGGAGAAAAATACGTTTTGAGGTCAGTTGTCGACGGAATGGCAAGCAAAAATTATCTTGACTTCACAGAGAATATCTTTTTTCACATGTCTAAGTGAAAGTGTGTAAGACTTGCAATTTTCAGCGACGAAGAAACCACAATTTTATTGCAAAGCATGGACGCCGGACCTTGTTTCATCTAAATGCAGAGGTATTTCGAATGAAATTTCACATACAAAACTATTTGCAACGAAATACATGTTCAATTTACAGAAAGAATGGGTTTTGTGCGGAGAAGAAGAAAAAATTTGGAGTTATCTCCCGTGATTCCGTTTTGCACAAAACTGAACTGCTGAAGTAACGTCTTTTGATACTTGGTTATTTCATGACACCTGTTTATTTCTGAATGTACCATTTATTTGCAGTCAATTTCACATGTATATTTTCAAAGTATGTGCTAATTTACATGAAATATCTAGTAAAAGTACATGAGCGTTTGCTGAACTTCAACTGTTGCCTACGACCATATCATGTTGAAAACACCGGTTCTCGTCCGATCACCGCAGCTAAGCAACGTCGAGCCCGGTCAGTACTTGGATGGGTGACCGCCTGGGAATACCGGGTGTTGTAGGCATTTTACTTTTTTCTTTCTCTCTTCTTTCTTGTCTCTTTCTGTCTGTATTTATTTTTTCGGATTTTTTTTCAAGAATTTATTTTGTTTTGGTTGTTTATCATCATATTTTAAATACAAAATGTTCAAGCGACTGTTTCGCAACATTGTAAGTAACACCAGAAACGTTGCTGAAAATGTTCGAACCAACAATGTAAGTGCATCAATCAGTTGCTGCAGCTGGCCGCGCGTGGATATATTTCCGTGACGTCACAACTTGAATTGTTCTCATCGCTCCTTGGTTACATTTTGTCAGTACAGCTCGAGACGCCCGCTTGGAATGACGGAGAAAAATACGTTTTGAGGTCAGTTGTCGACGGAATGGCAAGCAAAAATTATCTTGACTTCACAGAGAATATCTTTTTTCACATGTCTAAGTGAAAGTGTGTAAGACTTGCAATTTTCAGCGACGAAGAAACCACAATTTTATTGCAAAGCATGGACGCCGGACCTTGTTTCATCTAAATGCAGAGGTATTTCGAATGAAATTTCACATACAAAACTATTTGCAACGAAATACATGTTCAATTTACAGAAAGAATGGGTTTTGTGCGGAGAAGAAGAAAAAATTTGGAGTTATCTCCCGTGATTCCGTTTTGCACAAAACTGAACTGCTGAAGTAACGTCTTTTGATACTTGGTTATTTCATGACACCTGTTTATTTCTGAATGTACCATTTATTTGCAGTCAATTTCACATGTATATTTTCAAAGTATGTGCTAATTTACATGAAATATCTAGTAAAAGTACATGAGCGTTTGCTGAACTTCAACTGTTGCCTACGACCATATCATGTTGAAAACACCGGTTCTCGTCCGATCACCGCAGCTAAGCAACGTCGAGCCCGGTCAGTACTTGGATGGGTGACCGCCTGGGAATACCGGGTGTTGTAGGCATTTTACTTTTTTCTTTCTCTCTTCTTTCTTGTCTCTTTCTGTCTGTATTTATTTTTTCGGATTTTTTTTCAAGAATTTATTTTGTTTTGGTTGTTTATCATCATATTTTAAATACAAAATGTTCAAGCGACTGTTTCGCAACATTGTAAGTAACACCAGAAACGTTGCTGAAAATGTTCGAACCAACAATGTAAGTGCATCAATCAGTTGCTGCAGCTGGCCGCGCGTGGATATATTTCCGTGACGTCACAACTTGAATTGTTCTCATCGCTCCTTGGTTACATTTTGTCAGTACAGCTCGAGACGCCCGCTTGGAATGACGGAGAAAAATACGTTTTGAGGTCAGTTGTCGACGGAATGGCAAGCAAAAATTATCTTGACTTCACAGAGAATATCTTTTTTCACATGTCTAAGTGAAAGTGTGTAAGACTTGCAATTTTCAGCGACGAAGAAACCACAATTTTATTGCAAAGCATGGACGCCGGACCTTGTTTCATCTAAATGCAGAGGTATTTCGAATGAAATTTCACATACAAAACTATTTGCAACGAAATACATGTTCAATTTACAGAAAGAATGGGTTTTGTGCGGAGAAGAAGAAAAAATTTGGAGTTATCTCCCGTGATTCCGTTTTGCACAAAACTGAACTGCTGAAGTAACGTCTTTTGATACTTGGTTATTTCATGACACCTGTTTATTTCTGAATGTACCATTTATTTGCAGTCAATTTCACATGTATATTTTCAAAGTATGTGCTAATTTACATGAAATATCTAGTAAAAGTACATGAGCGTTTGCTGAACTTCAACTGTTGCCTACGACCATATCATGTTGAAAACACCGGTTCTCGTCCGATCACCGCAGCTAAGCAACGTCGAGCCCGGTCAGTACTTGGATGGGTGACCGCCTGGGAATACCGGGTGTTGTAGGCATTTTATCTTTTTTCTTTCTCTCTTCTTTCTTGTCTCTTTCTGTCTGTATTTATTTTTTCGGATTTTTTTTCAAGAATTTATTTTGTTTTGGTTGTTTATCATCATATTTTAAATACAAAATGTTCAAGCGACTGTTTCGCAACATTGTAAGTAACACCAGAAACGTTGCTGAAAATGTTCGAACCAACAATGTAAGTGCATCAATCAGTTGCTGCAGCTGGCCGCGCGTGGATATATTTCCGTGACGTCACAACTTGAATTGTTCTCATCGCTCCTTGGTTACATTTTGTCAGTACAGCTCGAGACGCCCGCTTGGAATGACGGAGAAAAATACGTTTTGAGGTCAGTTGTCGACGGAATGGCAAGCAAAAATTATCTTGACTTCACAGAGAATATCTTTTTTCACATGTCTAAGTGAAAGTGTGTAAGACTTGCAATTTTCAGCGACGAAGAAACCACAATTTTATTGCAAAGCATGGACGCCGGACCTTGTTTCATCTAAATGCAGAGGTATTTCGAATGAAATTTCACATACAAAACTATTTGCAACGAAATACATGTTCAATTTACAGAAAGAATGGGTTTTGTGCGGAGAAGAAGAAAAAATTGGAGTTATCTCCCGTGATTCCGTTTTGCACAAAACTGAACTGCTGAAGTAACGTCTTTTGATACTTGGTTATTTCATGACACCTGTTTATTTCTGAATGTACCATTTATTTGCAGTCAATTTCACATGTATATTTTCAAAGTATGTGCTAATTTACATGAAATATCTAGTAAAAGTACATGAGCGTTTGCTGAACTTCAACTGTTGCCTACGACCATATCATGTTGAAAACACCGGTTCTCGTCCGATCACCGCAGCTAAGCAACGTCGAGCCCGGTCAGTACTTGGATGGGTGACCGCCTGGGAATACCGGGTGTTGTAGGCATTTTACTTTTTTCTTTCTCTCTTCTTTCTTGTCTCTTTCTGTCTGTATTTATTTTTTCGGATTTTTTTTCAAGAATTTATTTTGTTTTGGTTGTTTATCATCATATTTTAAATACAAAATGTTCAAGCGACTGTTTCGCAACATTGTAAGTAACACCAGAAACGTTGCTGAAAATGTTCGAACCAACAATGTAAGTGCATCAATCAGTTGCTGCAGCTGGCCGCGCGTGGATATATTTCCGTGACGTCACAACTTGAATTGTTCTCATCGCTCCTTGGTTACATTTTGTCAGTACAGCTCGAGACGCCCGCTTGGAATGACGGAGAAAAATACGTTTTGAGGTCAGTTGTCGACGGAATGGCAAGCAAAAATTATCTTGACTTCACAGAGAATATCTTTTTTCACATGTCTAAGTGAAAGTGTGTAAGACTTGCAATTTTCAGCGACGAAGAAACCACAATTTTATTGCAAAGCATGGACGCCGGACCTTGTTTCATCTAAATGCAGAGGTATTTCGAATGAAATTTCACATACAAAACTATTTGCAACGAAATACATGTTCAATTTACAGAAAGAATGGGTTTTGTGCGGAGAAGAAGAAAAAATTTGGAGTTATCTCCCGTGATTCCGTTTTGCACAAAACTGAACTGCTGAAGTAACGTCTTTTGATACTTGGTTATTTCATGACACCTGTTTATTTCTGAATGTACCATTTATTTGCAGTCAATTTCACATGTATATTTTCAAAGTATGTGCTAATTTACATGAAATATCTAGTAAAAGTACATGAGCGTTTGCTGAACTTCAACTGTTGCCTACGACCATATCATGTTGAAAACACCGGTTCTCGTCCGATCACCGCAGCTAAGCAACGTCGAGCCCGGTCAGTACTTGGATGGGTGACCGCCTGGGAATACCGGGTGTTGTAGGCATTTTACTTTTTTCTTTCTCTCTTCTTTCTTGTCTCTCATTCTGTCTGTATTTATTTTTTCGGATTTTTTTTCAAGAATTTATTTTGTTTTGGTTGTTTATCATCATATTTTAAATACAAAATGTTCAAGCGACTGTTTCGCAACATTGTAAGTAACACCAGAAACGTTGCTGAAAATGTTCGAACCAACAATGTAAGTGCATCAATCAGTTGCTGCAGCTGGCCGCGCGTGGATATATTTCCGTGACGTCACAACTTGAATTGTTCTCATCGCTCCTTGGTTACATTTTGTCAGTACAGCTCGAGACGCCCGCTTGGAATGACGGAGAAAAATACGTTTTGAGGTCAGTTGTCGACGGAATGGCAAGCAAAAATTATCTTGACTTCACAGAGAATATCTTTTTTCACATGTCTAAGTGAAAGTGTGTAAGACTTGCAATTTTCAGCGACGAAGAAACCACAATTTTATTGCAAAGCATGGACGCCGGACCTTGTTTCATCTAAATGCAGAGGTATTTCGAATGAAATTTCACATACAAAACTATTTGCAACGAAATACATGTTCAATTTACAGAAAGAATGGGTTTTGTGCGGAGAAGAAGAAAAAATTTGGAGTTATCTCCCGTGATTCCGTTTTGCACAAAACTGAACTGCTGAAGTAACGTCTTTTGATACTTGGTTATTTCATGAC
>CBDDTI010000419.1:0-2500 GCA_965233585.1 bacterium | reverse complement strand
TACGCTCTATCATTCTTGCATAGAAAACCGTGTTTTGTGTTATTCCCATTTACCACACTTCGGGAAAATATAAAAAAAGAGCTTTTCTATATCCGTTAGCATTCTGGGTGAGCAATATTAATTATTTACACATACTGTGTCAATGCATTACCGCTAGCTGTTTGTGTTGGATACTGAAATATAATTCATTTCTTAGCAGACATACTCATTGTACTGTACTTTGGGGGTTTTTACATACTCTCTATTCTGAAGAACAATAATATTCAGGTTAATGATAGAAGGAAAAGAATTTTAATTTGCAAAAAGGGACTATTGTTAATGATAGAAGGAAAAGAATCTTCCTTCGCAAAAAGGGGCGATTTTCGTGACCATAACTGTAACCTTGACCTAGTAAAAATTAATTTTTGGTCAACCCCCGGGTCTGTTAACAAACACTAATCATAATCTTTATGCCTTTGCAATTATCCGGCCCGCCGGTTTATGTAGTCAAAACACGTGTAATAAAAAGGGAGCTTGAAACAAAGAAGCACAACACAACCTCTTGTTGTGCCAGAACAAGTGTCAATTATTTTCTTGTGGCGCGTTAAATAATTTGGATCGTAAGGCAATAAAATAGTATGAAGGCTTAAACGTTAAATTACCAAACTCCCGCAGGAGAAGTTAATTTACCCGGCTTGATTCGACCTTCCTCGTTTTGCTCACCGGATATAATTTTTTTATTTCCAAGGTCGTCAGTCATTTGTCTGAAAACTATGAAGTCATTTAGTTTCAGAGAGTGTCAGGAATGATGGAATTGAAACACGGAGAAAACAAAAATACTTTTTTCCACGTATCCATGTAAAGTCGAGAATCTGAGATATTTATCGAACACCTCGCCAAGATTAGGTTTGCATGTTTCAAATTTTTCTCCCGTGCATTATTTGATCAATCGTTTCACCCAAATTTAGATCTTTGTAGGGAAACGCCATGTTCGTGCTCCTCGGAGGATGGGGGTGGGGGGTAATATTAATTACAATGAAATTTGCCGTTGAGTTTGAGTTACTACTTTATAGCTCCAATACATTGAACTGCAAGAGCCGCGGTCAGTTAAATTAGCAAAAGCATCTTTTCAGTTACGCGAAAGCCTTCTCTATCGGCCATTAAATTGATGCCGGTCACAAATCAATCGCTTAGAAGCTCAAACGTGCTCTATTGCTAAACGAATGACCCTGTCGAGCTACAATGTTGAAAAACGCCAAGTCAAGTTCGATTCTTAGTGGGTTTTATATCTGATAAAACCAGTAAAAGTTCTGAAGGATAGGTAATTTTATCTATTTTGAAATATGACAACATCACAGCAAAAGGGGCATTCATCAAATACAGCTAATATCTTGACATTAATATTCCAGTGGCAGATTTAGCGGGGGAGGGGGGTTGTGGACACGGCCCCCTTATTTTGAGTAAAAACAAAGCCTATAAGGGTTGAAAAGTCGTTAGAGCAAACAACCCCACCCCCCCTTCCCTGGTTCAAGATCTGGATCTGCCACTGTATTTGGACAATTAATTAATTCAGTTGCTAACGAAAACATAGTTTGCTTGTTCATATTGAAGCTATTTGAAAAAGCAATTTCAGCAGCTGGTACTCGACACTTTAAACAGTTTTAATATAGTGCACGAGCACACGATAAAGGTTTGCTGAAGAACTTCATTAAAATTATAACAACTTTTCGGATCCTGCTTGTTGATTTTTCTGATATCAATTGAAAGAAAAGATTAAATGCGGTGACGTGAGGCAAAAATAAATAACTGGAACCATAATAGTATTTTTTGTGCGTGGTATATGAAAAAATCAGCGCGGATGACTGTCGTTCTTTCATTACTGCACTTAATTTCGCGGAAAAGTAAATAAGTGCTATGTGCTATATGTAAATGCAATGTTTTAAGGCAAAGAATGGGCTCTAACAGGTATATACCACATAAACAGCTGTTTCGTTTACATTTTAATGTGTTCTGTCAGAGCTTTTTACATACGTGCCAAATTTGATTTCATGCACTTGCATTTATGATTTGTGCCTGACAGAACAAGGTCCTGCATGTGAATCTAAAAAGCAGGAGAATTTAATTCTGTGATCTCGTTCAGAATACAAACACCGTCCAACGCCAATAATGTTCCTAATTTTACAGTTACGCAATAAGGGACATGAACGAGAAGAAAAACAAAGGAAACGTACATTCAGATGAAAACGCAAAAAATATCAGTTGTTTGTTATTTTTGTAAAGCTGAGATGAAATTACCCACCTAGGATCAAATATAGAATTGCCTTACCTGGTTACATCAGTACGTTCGCTGCAGTTCTTGACTTTACGATTTTGAACATGGCTTATGAAAATATTGTTTTCGTCAAGCCGTCCTTACACTGTTCCCTTGTATAAAATCATCTGAGTGAACTCTTACAATATCCCTTCTTTTAACCAATCAGAACGTCAGTGAAACAAATTGCCACTTCAAGGTATAAGAGAG
>CBDDTI010000418.1:5000-8378 GCA_965233585.1 bacterium | reverse complement strand
TTAACCACTCGGCCACGACTACTTTCACAAAAGAATCGGTTAAAAGTCTTAGCTCAACTTTACCGTTGTAAGGCGTTTTTTCCCTATTTTACTTACTTTGAATCAATCGATTTAAGCGCGAGAGAACGCACTTGGATCGGGTAATGATGCTCTAAGTACAAGGATCGCCTTTTGATGATATAGAGGATAATATATGGGTGCGCGTAGATATGGAATTTCTCTTGGGTTGTTTAACTTGATACCTCATGAGTGAGCGCAGCCAACGAGTGAGATATCAAGTTGAACACGAGAAGAGAACTTTCATGTCTACAAGCAGCCATGTATTATCCTCCATATCATCAAAAGGCCATCCATACTAATGATGACCTTTTGAACGATTTTCCGAATATTTCCGAACACTTTCCGAAGATTCTCCTAAGGTTGTCCGACGGCCAGACAATCGTTTCCGAACAGTTTTTCAAGGTAACCGAAGATTTCCGAGGAAGAAACGCTGATGTTTTTATCATACAGGAACACATCTAAGTACTTTTTAAGGGATTATATAATCACAGTAATTGTGATCTTTTTACTTCTGAAAATTTCTAGTCCATCGCCTTAACCACTCGGCCACGACTACTTTCACAAAAATATCAGTCAAAAGTCTACTTTAGTTTACCGTTGTAAGGCGTTTTTTTTCCCCTATTTTACTTACTTTGTTTCAATCGATTTAAGGTCATTCACCAGTATTGCATTGCGCATCCCTGCTGCGCATCATTTCACGCGTCATTAGCGCGCGCATTAAAAAAATGGCGGCTTTTTCTTTGCGGCTGAACCTCGCCATGGAGGTAAATCGCCACTTTCTGGAAAACGAGTACGGTGACCTATCATTTTTTTCTCTTGTTTTGAACTGAGTAACAAATCTCTCTATGTAAAATAAATATGGGCCAATTCTCAGTGTTGAGCAAGAAACAATCGTCGAAAACGTGAATTTAGCAAGCAATCGGGACTATAATCATGGTACTATTAAAGGGATTTATAGGGGATAAAGAAGGTACTGTTGCTCCTAAACGAACATGGGGACTCCTCATTTTCATTTAAAAATTTAAGTTCCTATAATATAAACAATCAATTGGCAAAGTTTGACAAAGATCTCAGTGTAGGTTCTATTTCAGTGGAATGACCTTAAGCGCGAGAGAACGCACTTGGATCGGGTAAAGCCCCGGCCAAACGATCGCAACATGCCAACGCAACATGTCGCAACATTGTTGGGCGCAACGTGTTGTGTGCGTTTGGCCAGCCTGTCAGGACATGTTGCGACTTGTTGGATGTTGTTGGCTCAAATTTGACCATTTTCGAACTTGAGCCAACAACACCCAACATGTCGCAACACGGTGGCCAAACGCACGCAACATGTTGCGCCCAACAGTGTTGCGACGTGTTGCGTTGGCATGTTGCGACCGTTTGGCCCGGGCTTAATGATGCTCTGGGTACAAGGGTCGCCTTTTGATGGTATAGAGGATAATATATGGGTGCGCGTAGATATGGAATTTCTCTTCGGTGTTTAACTTGATATCTCATGAGTAAGCGCAGCCAACGAGTGAGATATCAAGTTGAACACGAGAAGAGAACTTTCATGTCTACAAGCAGCCATGTATTATCCTCTATATCATCAAAAGGCCATCCATACTAATGATGACCTTTTTGACGGTTTTCCGAAGATTTCCGAACACTTTCGAAGATTCTCCTAAGGTTGTCCGACGGCCAGACAATCGTTTCCGAACAGTTTTTGAAGGTAACCGAAGATTTCCTATTAAGAACCGATGATGTTTTTATCATACAGGAACACATCTAAGTGCATTTTAAGGGATTATATAATCATAGTAATTGTGATCTTTTCACTTCTGAAAATAACGTGTAAATGAAATAACATGTTATTTTCAAATATGGAGATATTCCACCTTTACGCCCGAAAGCTCACCTAGCATTTCACTGGTGTTTATATAATAAATTGATTTCCGAGACTGAAAAAAATGGGTTTTTGACACAGGTTTTGAAATTTTTAATTGTCAACACTTATGAAACTTAAACTTCAGCTGAGGTAGTGTTTCAAAATGAAGGGCGTTGTCCCGCTTCAGGTCTTTCTACCTCCGTCGGAGATGCAAAGGTATAATACGTTCGGACTTGTTTATCAGCAAATAATCAAAAACTTTCTCTGTGTTAAGCCAAAAGAGACATCCGGCAGTTTATCGTAGTCGGCAGGATTCGAACCTGCGCGGGGAGACCCCAATGGATTTCTAGTCCATCGCCTTAACCACTCGGCCACGACTACTCTGACAAATGTCGGCTGAGTAAAAAGATTTAAAGGTAGGTCAAGTGTGATTTAGAGAAGGAGTGGTTCTTTTGATAATAAGTAATGATTACTGAGAAGAAAAGTGAAATTCCAGCAAAGAAATTTCGTGCGCGAATAAAGCTGTTTCGTTACACCAACCGATAAAAATTGTTTTATATCCTCAATTACCCGTCAGTAGCAGAGTGGCGCAGTGGAAGCGTGCTGGGCCCATAACCCAGAGGTCCGAGGATCAAAACCTCGCTCTGGAAGTATATTTTACTTACCTATAACAAACATTATAACAATTTTTAAAGGCGTTTTCCTGCTTGTGAACTTTTTTTGATCAACCAATTTAAAGGTAAACCATGCAATTGGCACGAAGCATCTCCGTGTGAAGATGTGAAGATTTTGGTTACCGAGAATGGACAAATAGGTTCTTGACACGCTTTTGTAATCTTTGGTTTTAACTCTAATGAAATCAACTAAAAACGTCAAATGAGTATTTCGAAATGAAACGGGTTGCCGTGCTTCAGGGCTCCGTATTCCTGTGGAAGGTTTAAAGGTAAAATGCGGGCAGACTTGTTTACTAATATTGGAGGAACTGCGTAGCGTCTTTTAAACTTACAAGTGAAGAAGAAGGCAGTAATGCCGAAACGTCGGTCGTTTTATACCGCCATTTAACGTTCTCAATTATATTTTAACCCAGACTTGTTTACTGCCTAATAACAAAAACACATCCTCTGTGCAAAGCCAAAATAGAAATCCGTTTTTCGTAGTCGGCAGGATTCGAACCTGCGCGGGGAGACCCCAATGGATTTCAAGTCCATCGCCTTAACCACTCGGCCACGACTACCTTCACTTGTTTAACAATTGGAACCCGTCATGATGATAAGACCTTGACACGATTATTGTATAATCTGCAGTTAGATGACGTCACAGGCGCTGATTTCGATGTCAGCCGTAAGCAGAGTGCCGTAGTGAAAGCGTGCTGGGCCCATAACCCTGAGGTCCGAGGGTCAAAACCTCGCTTTGCCAGTAATTTTTTTCTTTAAAGACGTTTTTCTGCCTGT
>CBDDTI010000417.1:0-10589 GCA_965233585.1 bacterium | reverse complement strand
CACATAACAAGTCTCAAGAATCCTAAATGCGAGGGTGGAAGAGGCAAATTTAAAAAAAAAATGAAGTAACGCAAAATACATTTGCAAGTCAATGAGATCTTGCGTTTCAAGGTTTACGTCTTCATCTTCAGTGGCCAACACCAGTAATGTGCATGCGTAAACTACATTCAGTTTCATTAATTTTTATACTTCATGACAAATTTTGAGCCTCATAAATAAACATGGCTACCATCATGGTAAGCAACACTTATGGCCAATGCTACAGTTAAACCTTGATTATCCCCCTACCTTGATTATCCAGATTTCTTGATTATCCAGACTTTTTCTCTCGCCTCAATTTTGCCATGAATATTTGTTAGTCATGATCACGATCCATAGGGCTCCATGTTCTTTTTAAAACTATAGCATTAAACGTGCAGTCAAAAGCAAGTTTGTTTTGCTTTTAAAGGGCAAAAGCAGCACTCGCAGGCGTCCTAACTAATGAAGAACACTCAAACGAGGTCAGATTGGCTCAGAGTTGAGAGGTGCAAGATGTGGACCATATTGTTTTCCAAATGATTTTTAAAAGTGCTGTTTCATGATTAAATGTTGCTTTATTTATAAGCAGTTTTGTTCTTTATTAATATTCATATTTTCTATTATCTGGACTATTTCGTCTAGTCCCAACGAGTCTGGATAATTGAGGTTCGACTGTATGGGGAAATGCACTTGCTTCCCATTGATTGAACACTGACGGTGTCCCATAGACATAATTGCAAGGTGGTGATAATATTGAGAAACACATCTCGATAAATCCCTCATGTTGTAAGTTCACTTTTTTCCCCTCTTACTTCCAAGATATAAATATTAGATTCTCCTTACTGTCAGCCATCCGTTTCTTATAGTGTTTTTATATATCTGCGTAAAATGCAGATATTTTAGTTTTGGGCCCACAATTGAATTGTGATTGGTCATCTGAGGTGAAAAATTCTCTGAAATCAATTTGACATTGGAATTTATATATCTGAAGCTTCTAACTAAAGTTACCTCAACCCAATATGTGTTTGGTTCAGGCAGTTTTCTTAACTTGGAGAAATGTCAATTTCTATCCAAAATAGATACGTTAAAGTCAGGCCTACCACCTTAATTAAAAAACAAAAAGATATAAGATAATTAAGTTAAGTCTCCCTCTTTTGATCTACTTTGTATGTCAAACTTTAAAAGTTACCAAACTGTGAAACAGACTCATATTTTTATGTCCTACTCCGCCCACTTTCATTGACAAATTAATTCCAGAAATTCCCCTGCCTTGCCCGAGAAATGTCTGCATCCCTTGCTTAAGGCATGATCTCGCATAAATTCATTTGTATCTATGATATATTTTGTTGCAGCAAAGGTATAAAATTAGGACTAAACTTTTATTGGTCTTCCCCTGACTGTCATTTGATGTTCTTACAGTGTACATGTATTCAATGATTTTATTCAAGTATTATTCAAATGTAAATTCGAGTTATAATGTTTGCAGCATGCTGGAGTTTTGTTTGCAGGGTGCTGGATAAGACGCTATAAAAGCACTTAAAGATCTATAATTTTCGAAATATTTTACATTTCCTCAAACGCATACTACAAGTTGTAGATAATGCTGTGTTTTGGCAAAATGTATTGTTATATTTCGAAAACGATGCACTCAGTCCGAGTTTGTAGACGTTTTCTATTGTGGTCACGTGACATACCAAATATGGGCGTGGTGCGAAACATTTAAAGGAAACGAACAAACACGGTAAACTTTGATGCCCACTGGACTTCAGGAGCCAGAAAAAAGGAGGTTTTCAGATTTCCTTAGCAACAGACTTGTAGTTAAGTTTCTCCCCCCTTAAAGAGTGGAAAGGATGCCTGTTGGATTTTCTTTTAAACCCTGCTGTACTATTAGAAGTGACTGAAAGCAGCAAGCAACATTTAGGACAGATCACCGATAATTCACGCTTCTCCGTGGTGATCATGTTCCTCAATTCAAGTACTCAGCTGCCGGCAGCACAGTTAGAACTGCTTCTCCTTCTTCTTCTTTTAAGACCTCTGGACTGGTAATCGCTGCTCTTGCATATATTGTAAGTACAGTAGAACCCCAAAAACACGAACTCGGAGAACTCGAACTTAGTCCTATTTCCCTTGGATTTCAGCCCACTTTTCAGTCATTTTTTTTATTAACTCGAACTCGGATACCTCGATTTTCCCGCCTACTCGAACTGAATTTCCTTTCCCTTGATCAAAAATTCACTGAAATGTTTTACCCCGTTAACTCAAGCTCTGGTTCTTGTAACTCCACTTGGATGCCATCCCATTAGCTCTTCTTTTCTATAGTCGGTAAAAACTAACACTGTGGTCAACACTACATACATTTGATGTTTGAGTGGTGCAATGAACTAACCACATTTTATCATAAAAATGCCCAATTACCATTTTTATGAAATAAGCTTAATTTACAGTGCACTAAACACTGAAGTGCTAAAAAATTCAACAACTATCGATTTTAAATGTGGCAAATTGAATTGTGCCATCAACCCCTCGCTATCTCAAATTGTTTTTTGTTTCACCCGTACAGTTCGAGTTACTAGGCTCTACTGTATTTCCTTTTTTTCTATCTGTTTTTGTCTTCCAAAATTAATATAGGTTCAATTAAATTTGTTTTAAGCTCATATGTCATATACAAACTTGCAAGACATGCCTTAAATGAGGCACACCCACATTTTATTCCCTCCCTGTTACACATGACCTTTGCAACTCTGGATCTGTGTCCCAGAGTCTTTAACTGTTTTTCATTTTGTTGAAAAAATCTGAATTTTGACTTTGAGATTAAAGCCACACGAATGATATGTACCAGAAAGTGTTGTATGGGATTTTACTGACTTCTTTATTCAGATGTTGACATCACATCACTGACTTATTAATACTTTTACATCTGTCTTGCCACTATTTTCTAAATATAACTTCATGTAGACTCAGAGTAGAGTTTTTCTGGATTAAAAACAAGCAAATTAGTGGATAGATGCACTTAGGACTTTGTTTTTAGCTTCCAGAAGAAATGATTAGGGTAATTTTCTTGTATATATACAAGCTTGAAATGGTGAACCCAGCTAAATGTCCTTCCATTTTCAGCTTTGGTTGTAACTTTTAACATAATTTACCTTCTAGAATACAAAAACTTACAGTAACTTTTCATTGTTTACTTGGGGATTGATTGGTGCACCAAAGAAAATTCCCAGCTGTGTAAAACTGGGAAGATTGGTCGTATAAATTGAAACAGTTACGGTATGTGAAATTAGTTCCTCATAAATTCTTGTAAGATAATCATTATTGCTGTCACCAAATGGAAAGTGGAATGACTGAAATGAGGCCCAGGGAGGCTAAGGTGTTTTTTAGGGAATCTGTAGTAGAATAGCAGTATTGCCTAAGCCAGCCAGTCATGATCACTGTTTGTAATTTAGTTTTAGTTAAAACGGATAAAAAGCTCACCACCTGGCCCTTTTTGCTCAAATGATGGATAATTAAATTCCATCCATCACTGGCATAAATCTTCACCCACCAAATAATGCATTTGTCATAGCATTTTCCTGGGGGAGGGAAGGTTTGTGAAAGGGTTGCCTTTTTACATGAAAAATGGTATGTATAGGGTAAGGGGTTGGACCTCGGGGCAGAGCCTCCCCACATAAACATTTGTTGAGTAGCCCCCTCCCCCCAAGCATTTTATGAATAAAGTGCTATTTGCTAGCTAATTATAAAGTTTGAACAATTGGAACCTGGATAGTCAAGTTTCATCAAAAAAAGCAATGTCGTGACTGCAAGTTTGCGTTACTCATGTTTATGTTTTCTGGTGATGACAGCTAGAGAGTCTTTTTGATAGGTGAGATAGGTAGTTTTTCAGTGAGAAAAGAGGGAGTCGAGAAAAAGAATTGTAAAAGATAGGCTTGATGCTGTGCTATTAAAACTGTTAAAATCAAGAGACTGTGAGTTCCTTTGTCAGCGAAAACCGATTCCCGACAGCAAACCACCATGCCAGTGAGCCATAGGGGAATACTATGGATTTCAAGTGACAAGATGATCGAATGGGGGCAAAAATCAACCCCCCCCCCTCCCACCCTCCTAATATATTTTTTTCCCACCATCATCACTGCCTCCATGGTAGCACCTAGGATCTACCAGATAAAAGGGCAGTTTGACAAGGTAACAAAGATTCACCCTTCACCCCAGGCACATATACCACAAGAAGTGCCAAAGATGATGAAATGTTAATGTTGAAAGACTTATGCAAACTGCATTCCTAACGGATGCCATGAACACTTTCAAGAGATTAATTTTCTCCACTGGTTGGACAAGACATGGAAAAGTTTTTTTCTGGCTTGAAAAGCACAAGAAACAGATTGCCCTGGGATAAGAAACATGGTCATCAGAGACCTCTAGCCTTCATTTGAAAGTCTCAACTGAACAATAATGCATGTATCAATGTTAAGCCCGAAGGGGGGGGGGGGGGACCCCAGGCAGATGTAGGGCATTTGACTTTTCAGGATAATTTTTGGTCAAAATCCCCACTATGGGGCCCGAAAATTTGGTCAAATCAGATCAAATATCCCCAGGTGTTCCATCAATTTATACTGAAAATGAGTCGTCAGAAGTAGTGTTTTTGTACAAATATAAAAACAAGTTTTTACCTCTGTTAAAAGCAGCGGTCTTTCAGGGCTTTACTAAAGCCCCGAAAGCCGCGCTACTTCAATTTCAAGATGGTCGGCGCAGCACTTGTCCATTTCTTAAACGTTCAATGTCATTTTCACGACACTAAGAAAATTTTTTAACTATCAAAAAATTTTTTCTCTGCTAAATTAAAGAAAATAGGAAACTATGTCAATAACCTCCCATTATCGAATCCTGAACCTCTGCTTCCGAACACCCCTCTTATACCACTACACTACCGGGTTGATCCACCAATTTCTCGCAAAATTTAATTACGAAACATGACTTTCTTAACTATTAATGATAGAGTTACCCGAAACAATAAATAAAAACAAACTGCTAGCGAACCACTGTGGATATGAAAAATTTAGCATTTGGTGAGTGCATTTTAACTCCATCAACAAATTATAACCAGTTTCTACCTTCTCCAGGCCTAAACTAAAGCAGATATAGCATCCATTCTGAAAGGCTTGGTTACCGATAAGGGCATTGACCTTTAGAAATGGTATTGACCGTTTACGAAACGGAAATCAGGGCGCGTGGGATGATGTGTTCCTTTGTGCAAAACATAGGCACGCAAAGCGTGCAAGAGTTATTTTTTTGGTGATAGGAGTATTCGTAGAACTGTTCACAGTAATGATTTGGTTAAGGTTTGGGTTGCGATGTACAGCAAGAAGGAAACTGGAAATCTATAATTTGTAAATACAACGTTACATCGGTAATGATAAGATAGCAAAATAGTACGCCATAAAATGTTTGACTGAACAACGTACAGTAAACTGACATGTCTCCAGATTAATGTAGATAGCATCTTATTTTCTGACAGGCAATTTGATTTCGTTTTTTGATACAACCCACACTGTGATTGCTGTGACACACGAAAATGCATAACTCCCTCACTCATCGATCACAAAGCCCCTCCAATCCCCAAAAGGAATTTTTGCCCAAAATACTCAAGTGAAGAGACCTTTTCGCACGTCGTAAGTTTACCCTTTTAACACAACACAACACGACACGACAACACTAATTCACCGAAAGAGAAAAAACTCTGACACGTTAAAAGTCTGATTTAATTAAATTGCACTTTTACTTGGTGCCACGTAGTCTTCAAAGAACATTTGAGCAGTTTTCATACTTTTTACCTTAAAAGATATCGGACTGAAAAGAATGTCACAAAAAATGCTCTTCAAATATAAAAAAACTGCTACTGCAGAGACCTAAAAACCGTCCAGAAATAAAAGCTTCTTTTTTGTTTAATATTCTGGGAACAATAGCCGATAACTTAAGAGCTCTAATTGAATTTACACTCATATACAAGACAAAAGTATTAAGTTACCATTTGAAACTAAAGATAGCAAACAAATATGGTGACCATTCTTCAGCTCTAATTGAATTTACTCCCTTGTGAAAAACAAGAGTGTCAAATTACCCTTTGTAACTAAAAAATAAAAAAATATCTCGCTATATTTGCATGCAAAAAGACCAAAACAATTGTTATCTGTACTTACTACTGTAAACGTTCAAACTCTTTCAAATCAAAATAGTCTTGTCTTCTCTAAAACTTTTTCTAAGAGCTAGAAGCGACGATGCATGACCTCTAATTGAATTTACTTCTTGTCAAAAACAAAAGTATCAAGTTACCCTTGTAACTAAAGATAGCAAACATCTCGTGGGAACAAGTGGTGACGATTCGTCAGCTCTAATTGAATTTACTCCCTTGTGAAAAACAAGAGTGTCAAATTACCCTTTGTAACCCAAAAATAAAAAAATATCTCGCTATATTTGCATGCAAAAAGACCAAAACAATCGTTATCTGCACTTACTACTGTAAACGTTCAAACTCTTTCAAATCAAAATAGTCTTGTCTTCTCTAAAACCTTTTTCTAAGAACTAGAAGCGACGATGCGTGACCTCTAATTGAATTTACTTCTTGTGAAAAACAAAAATATCATGTTACTTTTGGAACTAAAAATAAAAATATCTAGTACCATTTGCATACAACAAGCTCACGTACTGTCTCAAACCTCAAGGCTCATCTCGTCCATAACTAAAATCCTTAGCACAACCCACAGAAAATGAGGAAATACTTTCTCCTCTTTCATAGTAGAATAAATATGGCCGTTCTGAACTGTATCGGGATCGAATCTTCTCACATACCATTTACCTTTAAGACAAGAAATTTGATTGGCTGTTTATAGTAGATCCGATGTGACTGGTGTGACATACATCAGGGTCGTAACGAGGTATATTTTTTCATCACTGATCCCGTATTTTTACCCAAATTTTTGATCCCTGATCCCAAAAGTGATGACAATTTTGATCCCTGATCCCGCAAAATTTTGCTGATCCCAGGAGATTTTCTCTTCATTGCGCCACTTCACATTTCTTTCACTATATTATAATGATCCGGCAAAGCATTTAAATAGGATCCTACCTGAATTAACTTTATCCCAATTTCTTTTGTTCGTCTTAACCATTACAGAATATAACCTTTCACAATCATCATCGAAGGGTCCGACAATTCGTTGACACATGTGAACATTCTTGATTTTCAAACTCAAATTTAACATTAACTATAAGGTTAATTTCACTAGATTCAAAACAAACTAGTGTGATACTATAAAATTCCTAAACGTTTTTGAGGAAAACACAGGGAAACAAATTTTCCATAAAGATGTGATACCTTTCGATTCTATCCGCCTGACAAAAAAGGCTTGAAATTGACGTTAATATTAGCCTCAAATAAACTTTTTAAAAAGTTCCATTTTAATGACCAAAGTTGGAATAAAACGTATTTCATCGCAGTAACTTCTCTTGACCAGTCGTTTCAAAAAGAAACATTGTTTGATGATGCTTCAAACTTAAGAATTTCATAAGCATACGATCTGGTTAGTTTACACAAGTTTCTTTTTTTTTTTGTTTTGCCTATTTGCACTATTCACTATTCGCTACTGTTATGTAGCTACACTTTCATTCAACAAAATGAGCACTGCGATTGGTCGATTCTTGGTCACGTGCCCCTGATCAAATTCTAATGTATCCCGACCGGGATACAATTGCGCAGTTGTTGCCCGCATGCCTTCTTTGTTTGTTTGTTTTTGCTATATGAAAGTCTAAACATATAACAAAACACTTAATGTATGGTCCCTCGGGAACTGACTAGTCAGTTTTGTTTTCCCTCGAGTCCTGATCTTTCCCGAGACGAACTAACTGTTTCCCTCGGGACCATACATTAAGTGTATATTGACCTGCGCCTAAGGCTGGCAGCTTTTTGACCATGTCAACAGCATTTTCATTTTCGAACCCTTAGGATCATTCTTAGGGTCAGAGGGAGGGTTCCAGCCTTTTCGTTCGTCTTGTGTCTTACTCTTTGCTGCCGTACGCCTTGTCCAAATTCTTTAGCAAACAGCCTCAGGTCCCTCAACTATCCTCTGGCCTAAATGTTCTTCCCTGAGCTTTGCACAATCATAAAGCCACTCAGGGTCTCTCTTGTTTATTGTTCGTTCCGTGTAGTGGCTTTGGGGTCCGGTATACATTGGAAAGGAAGAGTGATTTGAACAATATTACTGGAGAATATCAAGCCTTACCGGAAGAAATGTTAAGCAAACGACGAGTGTTATTTATTCAGTTCATGGCCCTTTTAAATACCTAAATGACCGATTTCCCTACCCTTTTATATACCTCAACTTGTGAAATCCTTACTCTTTTATATACCTAAAGCCTGAAAGAGGTACCCATTTCGGGCGGAGCCTTCCCGTATAGGCCATTATAGGGAGTCCCCCCCCCCTCCCTCCCGTGCTGCTCACGTCTCGCAAGACGTACATTGTCATTTGGTGCTATCAGTTGCCAATGTGTCTGGTCGTTTGCAGTTTTAAAAACAATTCTATGTATACTCTAGTCTCAATGATAGGTAACAACATTCACACACATTAATCTAACTTATGTGCTCGATGATCGCCGCCTTGAGCTTCGCTCATGATTGCCTTTTCTTCTGGGCGACCAGGAACGTGACCTAGAATGTGCAGTTCATGAAATTAAATTTTGACAAAAGATTGCTGCTTTAACAAGAAACAAAACCGTAAATCAATTTACCTTCTAAATGTGCGATAGTATTTTCTCCTCTTTCTTTTCCCCATTGAACAAATAACAAACCGATCTGAAAAGTTGACTCTTACGATCCAAAATTTATACCTATAACAACTCGCGCTCAGTCGAAAGCAATCCAACGTGTTCATATGACATATTACATGACATGATTGAATGTCATGCGGCGCGATCGAGTTAGACAATAAAATCCTGGCAAGTTATTAACAGATTAACGAACGCGTGACTAACCAGTACTCTCTGGTTCCGATCTCCAGTCATCTATCAGTCAGCTAGTCCAAATACCAAGAATTGTTGTATGAATTGGACCATGAAATTTCAAACAGCTTTAAAAACTCTGTTAAGGAGGGCGTTGTGAATTCCTTTTGTTATCCAGAACGCCTGATCCTTGATCCAATGAAAAACACCGCTGATCCCGATCCCGGGGCTGTGATCCCAGATCCTGGGGCTGTGATCCCGGATCCCACCCTTTTTTAGGCTTTTGATCCCTGATCCCATATACCTCGTTACGACCCTGATACATACATCTCTCACTCACTGACTAACTCACTCACTGAATGATCCATTGACCCGTCCTTAACATACTCGACGCGCCGACTAAGAGGTATTTTTTTTACAAAAAAATAACTCAAAAATAGCAAACGTTCCCACCCTGGGACCGAGATTCTTAGTCAAATTCCCGAGGGTGGGGAAGGCAATAGAGGTCAAATGCCCCACATCTGCCCGGGGTTCCCCCCCTCGGGCTTAACATTGATACATGCATAATGCTGTTACTTTTTTAAGTGGTAATAATCTTATTGTCATACTTCTCCTGAAATATAGCACTAAAAAAAACCAGGAGGAGTGCACAGTAAAGGACTGGAAGTCTATGAACAAACTGTAACATTGGATTAACTATTACGAGACTGATATCCTTAGAAACTGTCTCAGGAGGAGTTGGTGAATTAATTTGGAGGTGCCTGCCAACTTTGCCACTTGAGCTTGTAAATGTAGTACATGTAAATCAGTGTAAATATAACTATCTACTATTGGCCTGTTTATACAAGGTGAGTCAGCTTGATTAGCCTAGCTGGCTGAAGATTTGTGCTGTTACAGAAATGCTAACCAGAGAGTAGATTTTGGAGTTTGCTGTACGATTGTGGAAATAACTATTTAAATAATAATAATAATAATAAACTTTATTTAAACACAGTGGCAACAGAATTAATGTGTTTTTACAAATATAGTAAAAATGTATTTATACATATATATATAAAATGAAGTGATAAAAATTGATCATCAGCTAAAAAGTGCTCAATGGATTTACCAGAGCTTTGAATAGAAACGTAGACTTGAACTAGGTCAAAAACATTTATTTGCTACTCTGAGTTTCATGCCTCTTACGAGGCAATCATCAGGCAATTGCCAAAAAGAAAGAATACATGGTGTATTATAGTAATTTTGAAAAAACCGTAACAAGTCATAATAGGCTGGGGTGTATAGCAACGGTAAAACAATTGACAGTAAACTTCTTAAACTAAATCTTATAGGATATTTTGAAAAAAAAACGGTAAAGGGGTGTGTAGCAACGATAAAACAATTACAGTAAACGCGGGCTAAAAACAAACTGCTAAAAATAAATCTTATAGGCCTAAATAATCACGCTATTCAGAAGGAATTTCTTTGCATGTCTGCAACTCGATACAAGTTCATTTCTGTTATTCAGGGTCGCCATGTTCGGTCTACAAATTATATAGTACTTTTCCCACATTTGTGCCTGTGGGAAAAGTACTATATAATTTGTA
>CBDDTI010000416.1:0-8488 GCA_965233585.1 bacterium | reverse complement strand
CGTCTTAACCACTGATCTTTTGTGGCACGAAGGTAACGATCTGTATGGGTTGGTTTCCTGTAAACCTCCACTTGAATTGCCGTACCGCGTCTGGACGTGACAGTGTCAAGGAAAGGTAAGCCATACCCATTGGCGTCTTCAAGTTCCAAAGTGAACTGAATGTTAGCATTGATTGAGTTCAGATGTTGGTGAAACGCGTCGACTTGATCCTTTTTTAGGCACGAATGGCTGTCGTCAACATAACGAAACCACCATTTGGGAGGATAAAGAGCTGGTGATGGCTGTCTCTTCTATTACTCATTATTATTAACCATCTCAGCCTACCACGAATGGTTTTGTAGTACTTCCGTACGTTAGGGGCGTCTCCGAAAGAACTGGCCGCGTGCTAAAGCAACAAAGTTTGCGAGTTTCCTTCAAGCCACAGAGAACCATCAACAGTCTTTTTCCTCGACCCAAGCAGCAGGATGAAACCGACCGTCCTTTATCTGGAATAGTGTACAGAATCAATTGCAGTCAATGCGATTTTGTATACTATGGCCAGACCGAAAGAGCACTGAAGACGCGGATTTCTGAGCACAAAAAGGCTGTTCTGATGTTCGACCATAACTCCAAACTTGCGTGCCATGTGCACGAGCATCATCATCATATGGATTTTGAAAACGTTGAAGTCGTCGGACATGAGGCACATTACCATCAGCGGCTTTTTCTGGAGGCTTGGATGTCTGTAAAAGACCCGAACGCTGGGAATGATCACATGGTCTTCCCAGAAGTCTACAAATGCCTTGCACGCATTTAAATTCTCTCGAGTCACGCGCATACAGCACGCGCAACGTTTCAATTTAAAAGTTTTTAAATCGCGCGTAACATCAAGCGGTTTTTTCAACTGATGAAGGCTTAAGAGTTAGCCGAAACGTCTTGCCAAAATATACAAGTCAGTGACAAAAAAAACAACACTTTATCAACTATATCTCTATCACTTTAGTTTATAATTTTCTGATTTCCTTTCACTTTCAGGATATGAATTAAATCTGAAATAAGCCTAGGCTACGACCACGATCTTCTGGCAGACAACATTGTATATCTGGAACTTACACAGTACACATTGTGGAAACCTTTAATGGTAGGTTTTGAAAGAAGTGTTGTGGTTTGCATGGAGATGATAAGATAAGTAGGCATGAATTTGTAATAGTGATTGGACCTCATCGTCATCATCGTCCTTGTAACACCTCAGGGGGGGTGTGTAAGGCCGCAAGTGATTGGACCTAGTGGAGTACAATTCAGGGAGTAATCGCGCGAGTAAATTCAAATCGGACGACCGCTTAGTGCGAGGCCGATTTGAAATCACGCGCACGATTAGTATAGGTAATCATACGGTTTCGAGTTCAATTTGGAATTAATTTGCACGAGTGAGTTTTTCAAAAAGCTGAAATTGCACGAGCCGCTTCGGCGAGTGCAATTTCGCTTTTTGAAAAACTCACAAGTGCAAATTAATTCCAAATTGAACGAGAAAAACCGTATGATTACTTATTAATAATATAAACATGAAAAAATTTGGGTGGAGGATGTTTTGAACTTTACAAACTCTGAACTCGCCTCTTGCGCGCGCTTAATCTCAGGTGATTTTAGTTCGCCAATCGTGGCCCAGAATGTGCTCACGCGTACATTTGAACTTCGCTGTCGTAATTTTCCAGATTTTCATCTTTGTTGTATTTTCTCGCTGTGTTTGAGATTTTAGGCCAGCCTTGCTGCTGCTTTTAGAGTTTTGAGTCTAGTTTCTTCATCGTTTTAGCCATTATGATTCGCCGTTTATTGTATGCTCCGGATTACGAGGTTAGTTCATTAAATAGTTCTTAAATTTGGAGTCTGAGCCTACAACTCACTGAAAACAATTCGCGCTGAGAAAGAGCCCGAGGATCTTTCTTGAAGCCATTTTTTCTCATTCGAAGCTTCTGCACAAACTTTTTCGCCATCATTTTACGTGATATCATTGTCTTGGAAAATTTCCTTTTGTTTTTCAGTCAATCATAATCCAGAATTACGATGTGTAATTTGCACTGGTGTTACACTTTTTGCACTGGTGTTACACTTGAACTGCACTGCTCTCAGCCAATCAGAATCGAGTAATTTTTTCATGTATATTATTAGGCCTTGAATTGCACGATACGATCTTAAGTGGCAGGAAAAAAACGAGACCAAAAGTACTGATTTATCTTTCTTCAATGATACACAATGTATCTGAAATTATTGTTTTCTTATTTCAAATAAAATTACAGTCTAAGCTGTTGAAGTCGGTTTAGTACAGCCTCTTTTTGAATATCACGATATGGTTAGCAAACTGTTGTACCAGCCAAACAGATGTACAGGTTCATCATTCTCAAGCATGTTAAGGCACGGCTCAATCCTCATTTGCATAAAATCTCACAAACAGTAATAAATCTGCCAGGATTTGGGCTAATCTTTGCAGAACTGGCAGACTAACCAATTTCGACGGCCTTAATATTGTAAGACTAATAAAGTCTGATAAAATGGGTCACGTGACTATAATTAATACCTCTTACTAACAGAGTTCGAGGGCCGTACCGTAAGTTACGGACCGAGTTTTTTCCTCCTCGATTTATGGCCTAAGAGCGAAGCGCGCGGGCCATAAATCGAAGGGAAAAAACGGACCGAGAAAACGAGGTTAGTAAGATATTTATTATATCTCTATTGTGTGTCTGAGGGGCTCACGAACGATTCTTATTCACGCGGAACGGCTTCAAATTTCTGACGCACCTAGAAAGCAAAACGAGTCAATTTGAAATCGTTTTTTAAGTCGTTAGCACGCTTTAATTCATACTTTAGAGTATAAAAAATGTTTTAAATTCTTATTTGCTATAAAAGTTAAGAACAGTTGGCGATAAATCACAAAACAATTTTGCAACAGAATCAACTTCAAATTTTAGCGGGCCGCACAGGCCCGGTACACGGCCCGCTAAATTGACCAATCACAGCGCGCGTACTAACTAAGAGATACAATAAATTGTTTTATTTTTTTGGAAAGCAACTGAAAATGGGCCGCCGAGATGACATACAATTGCTGTCAAACTTAGTATTTTTACAATTGTGCTAATGGCTCCTGCTGGAATCTGTCCTGAATGACAGACTAAAATATTCAGTTTAGAAGTTATGACGTAAGAGGGGTCCCGTGACCTTCTATCTTTCCATATATAGCTTTAAATAATCGAGGAATTCATCCATTTAGGACAGAAATAGTTGCCTTAGAAAGTGGCGAAAAACTTCTTATGGTTAGTTTTTATTGATAACTCACTATCCTTGGTCCATTTTAGAATTCATCTTGAGCGGGCCTGTGACGTCACAGGTCATGTGACCACCATAAAGACACCTGAAGGAAATTTTGTTTGTGGTAAGCTTTTGACCCTCCCTGGGATAAAAACAATGTTGCTTTAGATCAAAAACCGTTTCTATCTTTCCGGTGGTCTGTACTGGATATGAGCCATATGCCTTAACATGCTTGAGTTGCTGGCGTTTTTTCCCATTGTTTCTGAACCACCACCAGCATGCATGAGAGTCTTGATCCGCCTTTTTGTGAAATAACTCGTCGTTCATAAGTAATAAAGGTAGTTTTCATTTCAAGTTTAGATTAAGGGTGTCATTGCAAAGTGTAGGCAGTGTTGGCATGGTAACCATTTTTTCATAGTGACGTTCGATATATACCAGTTGCTTAGTTTACATGTAATGTCAAAGTTGTATAATCCTCTAGGAGCATTGCATAACGAGACTATGATTTGGGATTACAGTTAAGGAAGTCTTTAGAATGGTCACCCCTCTGTTGGGACAGTAGAAGAAGGAGCATTACACCGCCTCCGCTCCAAGAACTACTGTAGTCTGTCATTATGATAATAATAATAATAATAATAATAATAATAATAATAATAATAATAATAATAATAATAATGTTTTATTCAGCTCATGTTGTTGTTTACATTGGATTTTTAAATCCTCAAATTTCAGTAGTGTATCATTATCCTGCCGTCTCTACTCGTGTACTTTTCCAACACTGCTACCATAGCAGCTAAAAATAGTTCTGAAGTAAAGGAAAACAAAACTTCCAACTTGACCAGTCCGCAGGATAAACTGAAGTCCGTGTAGTATCGCCAATCTTGTTACAAAACGGCGATAAAGTCAGGTACTTTTCACAAGTCTGTTTGTATGACTGTTTTTCATTCTCTTTGCAGTTTCGTGGTGCACTGATTGCTAATCCCACTATCATGATGGAAAGGAAATTAGACATGGTAAGTAGTTTAGAAACGTTTTGATATTATTTTTTCAGTATTTAATCATTTTTATTTATTGATCGAACGAAATTTAAACGACGGACAAAGCCGAAACGTTTTAGGAATACAGGAGGAAATTTTAGCAATCGAAGCAGAGTTATTATTTGTCCCAAGTCTGACAATTTATGCCGAAAAGTGCTGGCCTGACGAATTTTATAAATTGCCTTACATTATACGCAAGCTAGGAAACTTTGAACCTTACGTGAAAATATCAAGACGGAATCCGCCAGACGTTGGAGTAACAAGTGGACAAAAACATTATTTACATTGTATTGCAAACTTCTGCAGGGCTCTTTTAATTATCTTCTCAAAACAATTCATTTCTAGCAACACCAAACGTCGAAAACGAATGTTGAACTTCGTATGAAACACTTAAAAGTTCTGGTGAAATCAGTGAAACGGATGATGAAATTTTGCCTGTGTTTCCACAAAATCACTGAACTGAAATTTATTTTCTCTCGTTCCCGTGGGAAATTATTTTTCGGTGTTATTTCAAGTAATTATTTATGTATTTAGCTTTAAAAAAATGTAAACATGACTGTAAAATATTTAAAATTACTCTGGTACAGATTTTCGTCCACTAAAACCTGAAATTGCTCCATCTTCTATCGGATTTCGTCTTAAAGCCTTGGTGTTCTATTAAGGCTAATCCAACAATGCTGACGAAGAATATTTAGTAAAGATATGTCGAAAATATAAGTTTTATGAACACATTCAATTGATTGACATGGTAACATCCATGGTAATACACATATACTACATCGTGACCATTTAATTCGAGGCTTATTACGTTAAAAGTACTCGAAAAAGGTTTTTCCTTTCCATACACATTTGTAAAACAGACATCATTAAGGTTGCTCGATCGGATTTTTGAGTCACGATACCGTTCAACTTTGTGCGACTAGAGTACCACCATTATTAATCCACAGAAAATCAAACGTTAGTGGGATGCTGGAGAAAAATGAAAGTTTCAAATGGGGGACATTTCACCAAGATCTGAGTTACCATAGCAACGAAATGACGCCATGCCCCATTTTACAAAGGGCCGAATAACTTGCCACCAGAGATAATTTCGGAAATACAACGTTGGGAGCTCGGACTTGACATAGTTGCCTCAACGATGGCAAAATTGTAAAAAAAAAAATCTATGAGAGCGTTTTCGAGAAAATACGAGTGAAGTTTCAAGGCGTCAAAATACAACGAAAACAAAGTTGTTTTAAGTGTTATTGCAAACTATGTCCACAAGACTTGACTAAATGGTATTCTGGTCTTTAACGAATCTTCTAGCATAAGATTACCTCTAGTAAAAATCTCAGTGAAATCGCTCCGTTTGATTTTCAGAAACATTGGCGTGAATATCAACTGGTGTAGATTTTCATTAGAGATAATTATGTGTTGGAAGATTCATTTAAGACCACAATGCCATTTAGTCAAGTCTTGTGGACATAGTTTGCAATAACATTTTAAGAACATTGTTTTTGCTGTATTTTGACACCTTAAAACTTTACTTGTAATTTTCTTGAAAACGCTCTTTTTACAATTTTGCCATCGTTGAGACTACTTTGTCAAGTCCGAGATCCCAACGTTACGGTACGGTATCTCCGAAATTGTCCCTGGTGGCAAGTTATTCGGTCTTACGTAAAATGGGGCATGGAGTGATTTCGTTGCTATGGTAACTCAGATCTTGGTGAAATGTGAAATGTACTCCATTAGAAACTTTCATCTTTCTCCAGCATACCAATAACGTTTGATTTATTTGCTGTTTGAATGAGAATGGTGGTACTCTAGTCGCACAAAGTTGAACGGTATCGTGACTCAAAAATCTGATCGAGCCACTTAAACAACTCTTTTGAATTATGTAGTAAATAATTACGTAATTTGTTGGTTTCCTTCTTTTTGCAGGAATGAAGAAAGTCATCCTCACGGTCGAGGCGCCTTTAAAGATATTTCTTAGTGACACCGGAAGCTATATCCAAAGGGCGCAAAATTTATGTAATAAAAAGTGATGACACTATTTGATCATTTATACAGTTTGATTGCGGATAGCGACAGAAATAATAATTCAAGCCGACAAATGTTTAAAAAAACTAAGTCTTTTGGCGGGAAAAATTATGCTTCAAAACAAGTTTTGATTATTGGCTCAAAAATTACAAGTCTTTTGGCGGGAAAAATTTGTGCTTTTAAAGGGAGCCAGGTACTGATCAAAAAATATACACCAAGTCTTTTTGCGGAAAAAAAATCTGCGCTTTTAAATGGAGTCTGATAATGAGTCAAAAATAAACCAAGTCTTTTGGCAGGAAAAATCTGTGCAGTTTTGTACCGATTTTACCCATCAATAGGCCGCCTTTATTTTTTTCTTATTACTTGACCCTGTTCAAAAGTGCAGAAATATTTTTTTCGCGTTGGCAACCCTACCTAGTCAAAAATCATTCAAAGAGATAGCCTACATTTTGACTAGTTTCCAGGCCCCTTTTAAAAGCGCAATTTTTTTAATCTACACTCAAAGAGTCACTTGTTCATTGTTAATAATTGTTTATTTCAACTTCATAAAATGCTAGATAATTAGTTACATTCCTAAGTATTTGTAGTAATAACTTACAGAAGTTTGTAACAATAAATAAGATCTCTGCCTGAGTCGTGCGCATGCTTACTTGAGACGAAGTAGTTTACAATATTTACTGCAGCAATAAATACAACGATTGGTATGAAAAAAGGTATTTCTTTTTAAATACAAATAATTGGTAAACGTTGAAACAACGTTGAAACAACGGTAAAACTGAAAGCTTACTATTCGAGTCTTATTCAAGTAAACGGCTAAGTTGGAAATAATTTTCTGCTGGCTTAATGAATGATCATTTTCGACTTTTTATGCTCAAAGCTAACTGAAAAGCTTTCTGATCAAATATGATCTCAACTCAAATGCGGACCCGTGTTCTTCAAAGAAACTTCATACCAATAGGCCCTTTGTACGAACCGGTCACATATTACGAAATAAATTATGCTGGGACGCAAGTTAAACAGTGGGACTCTCAAAACAAAGGAAGCTGGTACGAGTTCCTTTGTTCTGGAAGTCCCACTACGTTTTTTTGCGTCCCAGCATAATGTATTCCGTACCATGTGACCAGATCCAGCAAAGGGCTTATCGTGTCTAATACTAGATAATGATGTTCCAGAGAAATCTAGATAAGAATTTCCGTGTTGGCTGTATAGTATTCCAAACGCTGTATAGTATTCCTTTACACCTCACTTTTTAAAGATTGCAGACTGGCAATCGAAAGCTTAGTGTTTTTAAACTTTTAACCAGAGAACGTCTTTTTAACTTTTTAAGCTGGGTAAATAGTTGACATTTTGAATAAACTCAACGCAAGTTGTGAATAGTTACTGACTAACGCTGCGCAATTTCGATGTCGAATTACATTGAAAACAGTAGAAAATATAGAAGAATTTGAACAGTCAATATAATTCCACCGATAAAATACAAAGGAATTCGAGCCAAAACATTTCTCTTCTATTTTACTATAGCACGGGTCCGCATTTGCATTTAACGTTTTCAGTCCTTTCTTCCTTTCTGTGAACCTTCTTGTAGCATTGGTTCTAGGAATTCAATGAAATTTGATAGCTCTTGAAGACGATATTCTCAGAGATTTTTCTCATCACTTATCTGGCAAACAATTTGCTGATTTTGCAAGATGAAACTGGTTGTCGATCATTCTTGGGAATTAAAGACTTAAATAACTGCTGATAGTGGATAGTTGTTCTTTACCTAACTAACCAGCGACATTGACCAGAAACCTTTCCATCGGCAAGCATGCTCGGTACGCTATTTACCTCTTGCCCGCAGGCAACCATTGATCTTCCAAAAGAATCCATGAATTTCCTCAAGTGAATACCTAACGGAAAAATATAACAAGACAGTTATGTGAACAAATGACTTATTACCCAATTAGTGGAACAGAATTAACTCTGAAGTGTAAATTAAAGTGCTATGTGAAACTCATGAAAGACCCACTGGGCGTTAGCCCTAGTAAAGGGAATCAGGGAACCACGCGAGGTGGGAATCGAACCCACGACCTCCGGATTAGATCTACCGTTACTCTGCCGACTGAGCTACGAGGTCGGACAGAGAAAGTCGGGGACAGCCTGCCTAGCCCTAC
>CBDDTI010000415.1:0-4791 GCA_965233585.1 bacterium | reverse complement strand
TCAAACACTATTCTTCTCACCCAAGATTTTCTCACCCTCTTCACAGTGATTGAACATTCAACACGAGGCATTTGTCTGTGCCTCGTGCACGTGTTCATCTCAGTTTCAGCTGAGTTGCCTTACGTCAGTTCATTGGTGCGCGCGCCTTGAGGCATAAGTCCTGGCTGCTAGCGAACTATGGCTTCAGGTCACGCTAGCATTTGTGAGCCAAAAAATGAGCGACTGAAGTTTGGTCAAAAATTTCAACAATAAGAAAGTTCTAATAATAACAACTCTTCTTTTAAATCTGGCTGAATTAAGAAAATGACTGACTGCGGGTAAGGATATGGCAAGAATACAGTGGTCGTAATAACGAGAAGGCCTTCGGTCGTTACGTGATTGTAAGATGGGGCTCCAGTTCGACGATAAAAACAAGTGTTCGAATCTACGATAAGTTTGAAGTAAATTAAGACTCAGGAAATCCTGACTGGTTTTAACGGTTAGTTATTCTACGGCCTATTAAGAGCGGTCTCATCGCGAAAAACAACACGGGATGTGTGGGCGCCTCTGATTCACGTGGTACACACAAATGCACCTCGTGGTGCATGACAAATTACAACTGTGAAGTGCAGCGTGAAAACAACCTTAAGTGTCGTGCTGGTGAAAGTATTAATTAATTTATGAAACGTAGTTGGAAACTCTACATTGACGTAAACCTTAAAATGACCTCCCTTCACCCCCCAGAGATAGCTCTATTAAATTCATTTAATCTAATTGTTTATTTACAACTGAGGCACTTGCAGTCATACATCTCTATCAGTACTGCCTCGGTAAACGAAATGCAAAAGGATCAATAGGTTGATATTCTGCCTGTTTCTGCAAATCGACATTAACCAACCACAGCGTTTTTACCTGTTGGCGACATGAACCTACATGTCACAATAGGATTGCAATGGACCAATTAATAGATCTCTGTTGTATCGATAAAACCCTCATTAATAATTGCACGAGTAAAAGGACATCAAATGCCTTTCATATTTTTGAAATTAAGCCCGTTTCGTCCCAATGTTTGATGCATAAAATGCATTTACACCTTAAATTGAAAGATCGTGAGCAGAAGTTTTACTGATTACTATAATGTTTGGGGAACCTTCGATGACTCAGTGCATAATTATAAATTATAACGCCTACACCTCACAGGTGTTTTCGTACTAAGACACGCATACACCTCTCAGTATATTCTTGCAGAGACGCAGGCAAATAGTAAAAAGTTAAATCTATGAAGTGCACTCGACTGAACTAGACTAGTTTTCACGGTAAACTACTAAACCGACTAAATCCTAATTCCGTAGCTAATCAATACCTCAGAAATTGTCAGCTTGAACTCCTCAGAGAGCTTAACTATGCGCAGCAATGTGTCCAATTTGAACTGTAGTCTTTGGTAGTTTCGCAGCGATTTCGCTGATGTTCTTCCCTCGACAACAAGATCGCCTGACCCTCGTTAAAATAACTGAAGAATATGATTATTACTCTGCTGCTAAGAGACATCTGATTTATTTTAACGCATCAGCGGACCGCTGAAGGCTATTTTTCTGACAAACAAATTCATGATTTATTCCGTGTCGTGACAAGTGTAGAGCCATTCAAGTTTCACAATTATCAGTCAGAGAGAAAGGTTATCTACGACTGAACAACCTCTATTAACAAACGATCGCGAGTAACGTCTTTTAAACGGCTCGCACCACTTGGGACTTTTTTTAATTTTAGTGCATGAGGTGCTCGTTTCGTTTGGTCAGGCTTGTATCTCGCTGACACGTAAATTACAAAGCTAAAAGCTAAGCCTAAAATTTTTATAATAACTGTAATATTTGTGGGTTATGTATATATACTGTATGTAATTTAGTTTGATTTAGTAAAATTGACGAACTAAGCGAAGTTTGGTACAGTGGTTATCACAGACGGCTTATTACACACAGCTTATTAGTTCATATTGTGTGATCGTCCGGGTGAGAGTAGTTCTGAAAAGAACTGTTGTTGGTGACTGACGTTTCGAAAACCTGAGCGGAAGTCATCTTCAGAGTCAAGCGCATGACACACAGCTGATGTCAGCTGAAGACAGCCATCGCTATCACGGTGTTGATTCTATGCGGACAATCTTAGTTGGTTATTGGAGTCACAGTTGACAGTTTTCAAATGAGAACAAAAAGGTAATTATACAACGTGTACTTTCAGATTGATGGCAGCAGTCTGTTTATTTTGGTGGCATTATTTTTAAACTGAGGGAAAGCACCCGCTCTGGAAGGTGCAAGGGGAATAAACCAACTTCAAAGTTCTGTAACTCCCGTTGCGGATCTGAACCTTGAGGTAAGGGGGGAGGTGGCTTTTTTTTCCCTCTGTGATTTTTCTCTTTTTGCACAAAATAAGGAGTGCTAGATCCGCCAATGATTACTCATAGCGTTAAAGTTAGGGAGTTTAACGACAAGTCACCGACTGGTAACTTATCGTCATCAAAAAGAGAAATCAACTTTCTCTTGACCGGATTGATTGGCCATCTTATAAAGAAGTAACCACGACTTATGACACTATTGACGCAACTTCGCAGACGTAATATGTAGTTCCTCCATGTTACGCAGACGAAGAAAAGGCCGAGACAGATGTGTTGCTCTACTGGAACCTTAAACAACTGGAGCGTAAAATCCTACCTATTAAAACAACACGCAATATTGTTTATTAGTATATACTAAAACAGTAGATAGTGTTAAACGCGCGCGCTGATTGGCTTGTCAAACTCCGAATATCCTGCACTATTTACCTCCGAGCAACTCGGGAAAAATGGCGTTGCGGTTTGCATCGGTGGCAAGTAAAGAAATCATCCAAAATTAATTGTTTGTGGTGCATTTTATCTGACTGTTTTAGTATATACTAAAACAACTATTCACCGAAGTGGAGGTGGCTAGCGTTGGATATTTACCTCGCCGCTTCGCGGCTCGGTAAATATCCACCACTATCCACCTCCACTTCGGTGAATAGTTGTTAATTATACGTAGTCATGTCACGCAGAGTGAAGAACAGGCCGAGACAGATGTGTTGCTCTACTGGAACCTTAAACAACTGCAGCGTAAAATCCTACCCATTGAAACAACACGCAATATTGTTTATACGTAGTTTAATTTTAACTCTTTTGTACAATTCGTCCTTTCGTTAAATTTCACCCAACTAGTTATGTATACATGCATCCGCGAGAACTTTTAATCTGGATTTTTTTTTAATTTGTCAAAATTTCAACTGTCAGCTATATATGATATGAGAAGTTTCTGATGGCTCTGAAAAGGGCTGACATCAGTTTAGCCCATATCTGAGAAATTGCCGACAATTATATAATTACTAATCCTAGCACCCTTGTCAAAACTCTCTTCTATTGACCACTGCATGGCTAGCAAGCTGGTTGGTTTTGTTTCAGTTCGCAATTTCTTGTAATATAATTATAAACTCTGCAATTCAGAGCCAGTAAGAATTACCATGAAGCTGTCTTTACATTTTCATGTCTTTCTTCGTAAGACGCTGGTACAGACGGAAGTCGTGTTGTCTAAACTTGATTTCTTCGCATCACTTGGTACAACTTGGGTGCTAGTTTGCGAATTTCCTATACCGTTATTAATGTCAACAGCTTCTTCGTATGAAGGAGGTACTATTTCTTTCCACGACGATTTCGACGGTGTTTTGACTTCGAAGTGATGAATCAGTCCCAGCTGATCATTACAGCCGGTGCTCAAGGCGGTTCTATTGGCGGAGTGTTCTGCTGCGATCACAGCCTCTTCACAAATTGTGTTTTCAACAAACTTGTCTTGACGTGAACTCCACGCCGCGAAGAAAAGTGAAACTACAATCCACCAACAGCTACAGCCACAGCACCAGCCACCTTGCAGCTTTCTAACGAAGCAATGTTACCCACCAGTATTAAAACGAGCCCAGTTATGACTAAAATAAGAGGAGTTAAGCGGAGCAACCGGTAGAGTTTGTCTTGGTTGATTACCCTCTGCATCTTTGGTTGCTCTGTGATGGCCGGGTTATGAAGTTACTCGATGTAGAGAACAGATTATTTATCGTGTTCCTTCGAGAGAATAAGAACAGAATGACAATTACATGAAAGTTTAGGGTAGCTTTACCGTTTATAGTTGTTTTTATCGTTATTGTTCAGTGACGTCAACTTCTTGTTTTGATGCATAAGTAAGAAGTGATCATTTGTATTGGACAAGTACAAAGATACATAAACAGCTTGCATTGTTCTGTCGTTGTTTAGAAAGGCTGGAAGGCGCACTTCACGTTGCTTTGATCACGTACCCCACACTCTCATTTCCTGACGTCAATTAATTAAGCAGAGTGAAATCTCATCCTGAGGACAAATTTACTCATTCATCAGTTACCAAGGTCAAATTTTAGCATATTGTTTTCTACAATGCGTAGAGCTAGAACCGTGTTTTCATTATCACGCAATAAAAAAATAAAATAAAAAAACTATTCAGTGGATAAAACCGAGAAATCGTGACAAAATAAAAATAAAGACTACAGGTTTTCAAGTTTAAGAAGTGTGCACTGTCTCAAAGTTGAGACATTGAAATGTTCATGTGCAAATTTGCAGAGACTAGTAAGGAGCCGCCATGTTGGTGTTTCTCCGGTTTTGGTACACCAATATGGCTGCCTGGAATTGGAACGATGCTTTAGCTACCTAGAACACTGATTATCTGCACTGAACAAACAAGCATTTCAATAAGCAATTTTCCAAATACTATAGCACCTTAAACAGCTAAGATC
>CBDDTI010000414.1:0-7500 GCA_965233585.1 bacterium | reverse complement strand
ATGGTGCTGGCTTACTACGTCTAAGAGCTTGGATAGGATTAAATTTTCGGTTCGATATAATTTAGACTTTAAGTTTTTGTCCTTGATGTATCATTAAGCACTTACTGACTGGCCATAAGGGAAACAAAACTCATTGTTTCCCTTATAGCCAGTCATTAAGTGTTTTGTTATACCTCCCGACTCAAAAATAGAAAAAGCTCCAAAAAATATTATTTGCTTGAGGTCATTGCATACACTGGCTGCACTCGCAAAATTGAGCGGCTGCGAAAACCAACCTGTTCTATCGAAAAATCACGATAACAGTCTTTTTCGTCGCAGCTAAAAAAAATATAGACAGTACTAAAGTTGCTTTGGTCTCTTCTAAGGTTTAACTCAAGCATTTTGAGTTTGGTTTGATCAGGAACTGCATATTTTGTTGTAAATTACACAACACTTTCCTACCAAGCGACCACGATCGACGAGCGAGTTGACGAACGTGGGCAACCCATTTTTGGCGCCAAACCACAAGCTTGGAGACACAAAACGTTCATATTTTCCCATTTTTTAATCTGCATGATATGTTTTTGCGACTATAAATTCCTTTTCTTGAATAATGAATGCCGTCTCTAATGAGAAACGTCCTACTTCAATGGCTTTTTACATCAGGCCGACCGGTACATAAATTTGCCGCGGTTTCAAGGTGCACGACCTGATCACGTGCAAGTCCAAAGTTCAAGGTGTTGTTTCTCTAAGGCGTCATTGAGTTTTGCTCGTCCTAGGGCGTCATTGAGTTTTGACCAATGGCATGTGACGCGTTCTCCTCCAATCAGGAAACGTATTTGAGTTGGGAGGTATAACAATATACACTTAATGTATAGTCCCGAGGGAAACACGAGGGGCACGTGACCAAGAATCAACCAATCACAGTGCTCATTTTGTTGAGTGAAAGTCTAGCTATATAACCATAGCACTTGGTCTCTCGTCATAACGTCTCTCTCTTTTCCATACTCGCAATGTTCAGCTAACGCTGCCAAAGCGTGGCAGGTTTGAAAACTCAAATTTGCAATTGCTTAAATTGCGATTACAACTGCGATGATCACATCTCAGTTTCATCTGTATTTCCGCAGTTCAAGTTAACTTCATCTTACAGCTCATTCCTGTCACGGGTAAGAATGAACTCGATAAATCGTCTGCTCCCAACATTGCTCAGTTGGTAGAGCAATGCAGCGCTAACGCAGAGGCCACGGGTTCGAATCAAGTTGAATCCCTGAAAAATTTTTTCGAGCTAAAATTTTCAATTGCTTAAATTACGATTACAACTGCGACGGTCACATCTCAATTTCATCTGCTTTTGCGCAGTTCAAATTAACTTTATTTCATAGCCAAAAGTAATAAGACGTTTTCCGTGCAACTCCGAAGATAACCCGAACCCTTCCGAAGATTAACGAGTACTACCCAAACATTTGTTAAAACTTCCGACAATCACCCGTACCATTTCAGGGTTTTCTGCGAAGAGTTTCGAAAGACATCTGAAAGCTGCCGAAGTCAACACATTATAACTAAATGCGTGAATCATCGTTCAGGTTTGTCTTCTTAGCAGAGGTGGTGAAAGCAGAGTCTGTCTTACAAGACGTGAGGTGCTAAAAACAATAGAACCGAAGTCGGCGGATAGGATTGCCGCGAAAATCGTTGCTGCTCAGGTTTACGGTTGACATTGTTTTAATTAACCTAACACAGTTTGTGGGTTGTTGACTTGTTTAAAAAAATCAGGTTTTGGGGGATAACTCGTACGCGTTTTATGTTTTCAAAATATTTTTTTAGAAAATGCAAATAAAGTGGTAGTCTTGAATTTGGCTCGGAGAAAATATTTTCGAAAAAATCGGCCCTTGAAAATCTACAGTAACCATTTAAAAGATGATAAGAATCCTCTTAAGATAGAAGCATTTAAATTACGAAAATCATCAGTGAATGCGCGCAATGAGTCTTCATTAAAAATTAATGATAAAACTGAATACTGTCACCCTAAATGAGGGTTGTACAGGGGGGGGAGGGGGGGGGGCTCTAGCATGGTTTACGAACGGAAAGAATGGATGATCACGGGTCACAGTAAAAGACAAGTGTTTGGAGAAAGCAAAATGACGAATGGCTAATTCAAGGCTCCTTGTTGCAAATCGCACACCTAAGTATAGTCACTCTCGAAAGACGACTCTAACCATCCGGAGGACTTGTGTCTTAAAATCACATAGAACAGAGTTGTACAATCACGAATATCGGTTAAAAATTCAGGTTCTTTATGGGTCACGCAAAACGTTCAGGTCACGAGTCACGAAGAATAATTTCCTAAATTAACGTTTCACGGAAAATAAAATCAGCTAATCACGCATCACCAGAATACCCTGTACGACCCTCCTAAATCACGGCCGAACGTGACAGGTAAAACAGAGGATGGTTAATTATAGAGTCAGGTACATACAGAACACACACATGCACAAAACGAAAACTAATACGCGGTTTATTATTGAATAAACCCCAGGAAGTAGTATATAGGTTCTAGAAAACAACAACTTCAAATAATGACCTCTCGTAGACACAAAAGTTCATTCGCCGCCTAGGGAAGAAATATAAGAGCAATTCCAAGGAACGTCATTTTAACTCTGTGTGAAGCGAGTTCCTGTATTATTCATAATTATATTTTTATGCCAGTTACTGACAACGTTCCTTAACCGGTAATTAAACGGTATGTCCATTCGACTGTCTCAAATGGGTTGGTGGCTTTTACGACTTACTACTTAATACTTCAGCTTTTTGGCTGCCAACGGTAAGTTTATTTTTCTAACTGTTAACAGATATATTAGAAAACAATAACCATTATTTTCATGTTTACATCTGTAAAATATACATATGCAAGGTGTTAGGACCATTCCAAGACAGAGAAAAGTAAAATTTTAGGAATTGTAAACTGATTTAACTTTCAACCTCTAAAATAAAAACATACTTTTTACGTCTTATGGCTTAATTTTTGGCTCGTTTTACGGTCAACGGTTAAACCGCATTGGGGTCCTATTTTAATTAACTAAGCGAAATATTAATAAGATAAATTGAAAGGCAAAGACGTGTGCAGCACAAATGTTAAGGATAGATTTAAGGGCGAATATTTCGACTATAATGAAAAATTGTACTTTTTCTTTCAGCATTTTAATCTTAACTAAGTCGATATGGTTCTATGCTTGCATATTTGACAGCTTTTCAAACAGCCAATTAACCTAAAAATACGCTGAGAATAAATAACCAAGTTTTGCTAATGTATGCCTACCCATTGGGTGCATTAAATTATTGTCACGAATTGAAAAAGGGCAATAACCAAAACACGCGATTTAAAACAATTATCTGACGGAAATTTCTGAAAAAGAAGGTTCGTTTTTCGAAGTCGTTGAATAAAAGCATACTGTAGTAAAACAAACTGATAAAGTAAAACTACATGAAATGACAACGAATCGCCTAATGTCAGTAAGCAGCTGGTGCGATTGTTAGTTTATTTGTCTTATCATGACTTTCAAATATTGAAAAGTTTAGATGAGAACTTATTAAGCGGTAAATGCGCAGCATTTCGTTGTGCTAGAAAACTGTAATGTCGATCCTTTTTCAATTTAAAGTACGCGCCGGAAGCATCTAATATTATCTGTGGACTGAATCGCACGGTCAGGACCATCTTTACTTAGCCAGCAATTTAGGTAGGTTGCCCATTTGTATATTCCTCACCACTGGGTTTTTATTAAAGAAAGCTTTAGCAGCGACGACTCTGTCGCCGAGGACAACCCCTTCTGAAAATGAAGTTATATATTTGCCTTCGAACCTTCCAGCATTCTAGGTCTGTTCCAAACGGCAATCGGTCTGAAAATTTGCTCATCTTATGGATATAATGACTCATATAATCCAAAATATGGAGTGCTTGGTAGGTTCATGCTATTTTTTGAATGCTCCCTGTAACGTTGTCGTCATCTTAAGCTTTAACGACGTGGTTTGTTAAAGCTCCCTAATTTTATGTACTTGTACGACAGTGCGCACAGTTTCTCTTCCAACGTTTCACTCAATGCTGTTATGAAAATTAATTTGTGTTCCCTGGGATTGTAGCTATACATTCCATGAGATTACTTAAACCTTTTATAACGGCGCCACTGAGTCGAGAAACCGATGTGCACAAATGCAAAACAGCTTCGTCTTCAAAATTTCTTCAAGTTGCGGCAGAGCCCGGAGGCATTTTAATATAGCACTCGGCCAATGCTTTTCGTTTACGACAAATTTGGTCCCAAGTTAGGGAAAAAATTTACACATTGTTTTGATCTGGAGAAAATATACGAGCGCGAAGTTATAGTGATGGGCCTATGTCCCGTTTGTGAAAAAATGTTTGACTTCCATTGGGCTTGATTGTAATCGGACCATTATCACCTTCTGAGCATTAACTGAGGATTTCTCAACGAAGAAGTCTAATCATATCAATTTTTTAAATTGTGCCACGGTCAACTTAACGAAGTTTTATTCTCTCGTCGAAAGCTTGTAAGGAAAACCACTTCCTCTGACCTTATCTTATTTGCCGTTTATTTTCTTGCTCAGATACTGAGGATATCAGATCACATAACTAGCATCGTTAGCGTCGCACAGTGTAAACTAAAAATAATAAACTTTTTTATGTACGTGTTTGGAAAAAAATCGATAACTCTGAGCTAATGAATTACAGCAAACAAAACGCACGTATCAGTCGACACTCAGGGACTGCAGAATATAAATAATATGCTCGCTGAACTGTTTTGCGTAAGATTCCTTTTGAATCGATTATTTAAATAGCTGGATCCGAGAGGACGTCCTGATGGACAACTTGATAAACCTGAGTCGCCCTGATATATTATTCCGTTTGAGACTTACATTGTTGAACTGTCAAGTGGCCGAACAATGATTAGAATGGTCACGTAATGTTTCAAGAACCATCATGTGAAAATAAAGCTGTATGAGACTATTTATTAAGCAGAGACGTATTTCGACAGCTGGTGTGATATGAGATGGGTTATATATTTAGATATATAGAGAGAAAAATATACGGTAGCATAAGGAAAACGTGTGAACATCATTCTGCGAATAGTTAAAACAATATTTTACGAAACCCGCGCAGCGAGTTAATAACATATTGCTTTTACCACAATAGCAAAATCCTATGAATGATTCATATCTTCAAGCCAATGTGTCTAATTTTATTTTAATTTTTGCTGTTAGGATGTAGAAAAACAAAAAACAAAAAACAAAACAAAAACAGAGATCATAATTCAAAACTTCAACATTCTATGCTCCAGCTGAATTCGGCACAATCATTAGGCATCTCAGTGTCTCACACAGCTTACAAAAACAAATTTTAGGCTCATTGAATGGTCTAATCCCGCGATTTGAGCATCATAAATAATAACATAGCTACATGCAAGGGCGCGCTCTGATTAGCTAATATTTTATGAAAAAGAAATGGGTGGTTCATAGAGATGGTTCAGTAATAGTCGGTGAAATTTCGACTTTTCAGCGTGAAAAATGTCTTGCTATGTGACAAAAGCAATGGACAATGTCTAGCGTGCGTCCATCCAATTCGAGATGCACGCGGATAGTTGGGAGAGCATTTAGGTAGCTAGAGATGCTCTCGGCTGCGAGCATCTCTCACCTTCGTGCTCTCTCAACTATCTGCGTGCATCTCGAATTGGATGGACGCACGCTAGACATCGTCCATTCCTTAATGTGCTTAGCTTTCCTCACTGTCGCTGTTCCTTACTGTCGTGTTTTTGTTTGGAACATTAAGTTCGTTGCTCCTGCCTGGGTCTCATGCCAATATAGACACTGTGTTCATCCAAGCTGGGCTTAGCAATGCTCTTGGCTTGTTATTTCTAAGCCCGCCGACCCTGTTAAATACCTGTATCTCTTTATCCATTAGTGGGCATGAATCTATCGGCTCTATTTGGCTTTTTACCTCGTTTCTGACTTTAAGCTCTTTTGCCTCTTTTTGAGGATATCGTACAGATGGGATCAAACACTAAATTTGTGTTACTTTTTTTTCTAAAGGATTTAGTGAACTCTTTGCTGGTATGGTCTTTAAAACGCTCATCTTCGAAAACTAGTAAGTCCCCGTGAACTTGCAAATCACCGACCAACTTCAAAATCATTCAGCTAAGAATTAACCAGGTTTTATATAACTGTTCTTGATGCTAAGTTTTAGCAACCGTTTACTCACAGTTTGCCCTTCCTAAATTAAAGTTTGGTAGGTTTTACACCCGCTTTCAGTGTTACGTGCATAGGCGACATATTCGTTCATCTTTCGACATGCCATCTTTCGACATGCTTTGTAACCTGGCCCACATCAAAATGATAACACAACGGACTCTTTTACGATCGATCTCGACTTTTAGTCATAGAAGATAGATTTATTTTACTTCAAACCTAAGTTCAGAGTATCAGGAAGTCATTCTGTGATAGATAGTTGACTGTTTTGAATGTTTACATCTTTCGAATACCTAACGCGTAGCGGCCTGAATTGTACCGGAAGTCACCATTGAGAGCTAATCGACTCCACGCAATTCGTTCAATTATCTTGTAAATCTGGAAACACGTGATGTTATCAAACTTCTTCAGCCATGTGAGGTCAGTAATTATCATTTATTTGTCATTTCTTCCGCTAATAATATGAAAAATTGCCTGTTTCACCGTTAAACAGCCGTTTAAATAGCATGTCGAAAGATGGCATGTCGAAAGATGAACGAAGATGTCGCCTATGCACGTAACACTGAAAGCGGGTGTAACTTGTCTCTTTTGCATTTACATAATTAAGTCTCCAAATGCTATTTTCAATTTTTCTTCAAAACCAATTCGGGCGATATTCTTTTACAGTGAAAGAATATTGATTTCGAGGATTCAGGTAACCAGATGGCAATTTTGGTTTCTTTACAGCCGAGTTACATAGAATATATGACGTGAAATTTCGACAATTCTGTGTGAGATCTTAAGTTGGAAGTCGAATTATTATATCTATAAGTTAGTGCACGCGCTGTGATTGGTCAATTTAGCGGGCCGTACTCTCCTGCACGGACCGCTAAAGTTTTTTGCTGCCAAAGTGTTGAGTGATTTATCACCGAATTTTCTCAACTTATGAAGCAACTAACAGTTGAAAACTTTCTTTCACTCTAAATTGCGCATTACAGCGTGCTAACGACTTGAAAACGATTTCAAATTGACTCGTTTTGCTTAAATTTGAGCCCGTTTCTCATGGATGGAAATCGTTCCCGAACACGTCAGACACCCAATAGAGATATAATAAATATCTTACTAACCTCGTCTTCTCGGTCCGTACCGTAAGTTACGGATCTTCGGCTTTTTCCCCCGCGATTTATGGCCCGCGCGTTTCGCGCTTGGGCCATAAATCGAAGGGGGAAAAACTCGGTCCGTAACTTACGGTACGGACCACAAACTCGGTTAGTAAGAGGTATTTATGAATGTGTA
>CBDDTI010000413.1:0-28196 GCA_965233585.1 bacterium | reverse complement strand
TTTAAGACGAACTTTCCATCCTGGGAATATTACTAGGAATGTATAGATCATATATCGCATTAATAGGAATATTCACTTTCCTTCATTATATATATATATATATGTAATGACCAAAGGAATATACACCATATCATGGGAACAACATTGACCTATCAATGGTTGTTAATATATGATCATACTCCTGTCACATACATACATGCATGCATGCATACATACATACAGCCATTGATACGATAATTATCCTGTGAGTGTTTTTTTCCCAATATCCTAGGATATGATTGTAAGAATCCCAATACTACAAAAAAATAGGATGCCCTTTTCAGTGGAGATAGGCCCTTCCCTAGGCCCTAGGCGAAGCTAATTTTTCAGCCAGGCGGCGGAGTTTGAGAAGTTCCTTCAGCCCTGCTTTTGCTTCGCATTCACCTGGACCATCGGTGGAAGTGACTCGGCATCCTCTGATTTGGGCAATGGTACTTCCATAAGCCGCATATTCAACACCACCCGATAAGGGAGGCAAAATGAGGCAAGCATACATAATACATACATCCAATACTAACTTTTGGGGTTTCTCGGAGGTATTGTTTTTACTGATTAGGATCAGAGGCAACGTAGCAAGAAGTTTCAATGCAGCTAGCTGGATGATGCATGACACTGGGCCAGAGTCAGTCTGTCAGGGGGAATGCCGCGACATGACATGGACAGCTATGACATTTCATCATGGACAGCTACCTGTGAAGCCAGTGTTGTTCGCTCTGTTGAGTCAAGATTCAATGTCTGGTTTGTTAAATTCCCGAAATTTGATCGGAGAGTCTCTCCTTGTATCAGTTGGTAATGAACGAAGGCACCTGCAGATTGGTTCCTGTTGCCATCTTTCAAAGGCTATTGTACTGTTCCTGCCTTTGGCACCAGCTGGGTTTGTCGGATTTTTTTGTGGGAAACCCACACATTTGATGAATTCCATTAGAATTCGATGATCAACAGGGGGGGTTTCACCATTTTCACCATTTGAAACTCGGATCATCTTGGATCTCCCCGTTGAAACAAACACCTCCTGCCGTCAGGTTGTGATGCCAAGACCCGGTCGATGTCATCGCCTCGGTCGAAAATCATAAGACTTTCTAGCATTTCAAATCAAGAAACCATCAAGAGAACCAACAAAAAACATAAATCATCATACATTATCATACATTTATATAATTTTCAATCTTATGAATCATGAGTCAACACAAATTCTATAAAACATAGTGGGGAAGTACTGTTATGTCTAATGAATCGACTTTCATGGGGAACCCCAAAAAGGTCTCGTCCCAGTTCCAACCAAAAGTCCAACCAAAAGACCACCGCTGCGAGGTTCGCCCGAGAGATTGAGAACTGGTTCCCGAACGTGTCCATGCCGCGTGGTGGAGGTCATGGTCAACGTGGCAAGCTGATGATGTTTTTACCGCTGGAATTGATTGGGATGTCCCCTGAAGATGTTTTCTTGGTTGATTAGCCTCTGGCAATCAAACATGGCTGAGAAATCCCAAAACTCAATGGCTATTTAAACCGGAACATCTGGGTGGATTTTCCAGCAAGCCATGTTTGATGACTACCTCAGCAATTTCCGCAGCCAGGTCCATACGATGGCTTCATCAACTTCTATGAAGGCTGGCGTGGACATACTTGTCACCGCTAAATCCAATGGCTCATCATCATTGATCATTGTCCCCATTCAAAAAAAACATGAAATGGGGGTAGACCACCAATGGGAGATGTTTCGAAGGCTTCAGCAAGGCCCCTTCAGCAAGGGTTGAATCGCAGGGCCAAAGTGGAAGTCATGGACCGACATCGTGCCGAAGTTCGTGTTCCAGGAAGGCGTATCCTATTTCCAGTTCCCTGACCCACGTGGATGGGGTCAGAATGGGCGGAAATGGGCTGGTTGTGGAAATGGGCAGTTATATATATATATTATATATTATATATATATATTATATATATTATATATATATATTATATTATATATATTATATATATAAAATATATATATATATATATCTGGTTTGGACACATCCATGGCAACTCAGACTTGAACAGTGAAAACAGTGGTCTCTTGCATCCGCCTAACGGTTCGGATTAGCAGCGCCCGGCATGGGGTGGATGTATCGCCTCCCCTTAGGCTCCTGGTGCCCAATCCTGACACAGTTCGCTTCTCGTACATCATGGAGCGGGGCACTGGGAGTGGCCTTCTACTCAAGATGTTTTGTGGAACCCCTGTGGCCCTGCGATTTTGCTTTTTGATGCAAAAACATGTACATTCGTGATGATATAGACATCAGCTGAAGATAGGCAGATGCTCAAGAGTTTGCCCTGTGATGGAAGGTAGTTTCAGGGGCATAGCACAAAATGGGCTTCGCGATCCTACATTTTTCCTCTTCTTAGGTCCGCAGGTGTTTTTTTTTATGTCTCCAGGACCGCATGATGACCACGCAGAACTCTGTCTTCTTGACGGGCAATTCTGGTGTTGGCAAGGCTGGGGTGGGATGGTTCCATCATGTTCAATACCCAACAGCCATCCTGCGGAATCCTAGGGCGCCCATGATATCCCCTGGTTGAAGTATCCGTTGAATCCCCAAATAAATCGTCTATGGTTGAATCTACAAATGGTTGTTCATCTGATATTATTATCCCCATCTTAGTAGGTCCAAAAAGAGCATTTCTATATATATATATATACAGAGAGAGACTATTTCTAGATGATCTAGATGATGTTTGCTTCGTTTCGTTTTTCTCCATTCATTATTCATCATTTATTAGCCATTCATTATAGCCATATGATCTCCCCATCTGTCGACAGAGCGTCAACGTGGCGGCCCTGTTGGAGAAGATGAAAGAGATCGCCTCCGTGGTTCCAGTGTCTCCGTCTGACTGGGATGCGTGGGGATGCGGTAGATCATGATGTGGGATACCCTCTGGTTATGTCAAAATAGCTATTGAAAATGGCCATTGAAATAGTGAGTTTTCCCATTAAAAATGGTGATTTTCCATAGTTATGTAAACGTTTACCAGAGGGTATATTATATAAAACACAACCACTCATGAAAATGATAATATCCCACCATATGAATCATTCAATATATTCATGGATATATTCTATTGATAGTGGGATAACTAATAATGGTATATTCATTAATCAATAGAATGAATGGATTGGCGTCTATGAGTCCATGGGAAATCTATTCAACCGGAAAGCCCCCTATTGAATGGGAAAACACCGATGGTTTCCTGTATATTTTCCCTTAAACCAATCCATTGAATTAATAATGGATATTGATATTACTAATCTATCTAATCTGTATGTGATATCCAACTATTAGCATCACGACACATATTCTTTTAATGATATGGATAATGGCTAATAGTTGGATATCACACTGATCATGGATAATCCTGGATGAAGCTGGTATGAATGGGAGAAAACATTGAGATATTACTTATCGCTATGTGAGATTTGAATGGGATTGATAGTAGTGGGATATAAAACTGGGATGGGAACCACCCCCAGAGGTGGCGGTATGATAATTCAGCCAGATTAAAGTGACAGGAAATCTATACCTTTTCCACTGATCATTTCTGGGGGAAACTGGGGAGAATGTGTGATTGCTTTTTTTTGGATGGTTTACAGTAGTGAAGCTTGAAACCAAGTAGACATACATACCTACATACCTACATACCTACCTACATACATACATACCTACATACCTACCTACCTACCTACATACCTACCTACCTACCATACATGCACATACATACACATACATACACATACATACACATACATACACATACATACACATACATACACATACATACACATACATACACATACATACACATACATACACATAAACATACATAAACATACATACACATACATACACATACATACACATACATACACATACATACACATACATACACATACATACACATACATACACATAGATACACATAGATACACATAGATACACATAGATACACATAGATACACATAGATACACATAGATACACATAGATACACATAGATACACATACATACACATACATACACATACATACACATACATACACATACATACACATGCACATGCATGCACATACATACACATACATACACATACAGACACATACATACAGATACATACACACACATACATACACATACATACACATACATACATACACATACATACATACACATACATACATACACATACATACATACATACATACACACACATACATCCATCCATCCATCCATGCATGCATGCATGCATACATACATATATATAATATACATACACATACAGCATGCATGCATGCATACATACAGACAGACAGACATACAGACAGACACACACACACACATACACACATACACACATACACACATACATACATACACACAGACATACATACATACATACATATACATATATATAAATAGTGCCCGGCTCCCGCTTTATTTGATGCCTTTATGTACAAACAATGTTAAATCGATCATCGTTGTTTGCCGAGTCACTTGTGTTGAATTTGGTGGTTTCATGGGATCCGCATCTTCCAGGATTGTTTTGGGAGGCTTTACATAGCCTGTTTGGGTCGATGCGTGAGGTCTACATGACTTTCAGTGCCCAAACCAAAGCCTATGTGTCTTGGACAGCAGGGAGGAGGTCACAATGCCATTCTGATCCCACTTAACTTGGGCTGACCTGATGGATAGCATATAGCATGGTTTTCATCTAACAGGGTAGCCATTCCATCCACTGGTCAATCTCATCATTTTCCCTAAATTGGCTACAACTTGTGGATATAGCCAATTTCAGAGCCATCTCGGCCAGGAGACGCAGATCAACATCGAGAGCAAGTTGGAAAGAAAGAGGAAGACCCTTTTGGGAGCTCCAGTGAACAAGACAGCGGGAACCCTTAGAGCCACTAAGAGCCCTCGGAGGTCGTGAGTCATGTGAGTCAGTCTGACCCCTTTGTAGGGGTGAAAGGTAGTAGAAAACCTATCAAGATGCCAAAATGGTGAAAGGTAGTGGAAGATGTTTCAAGATAGCAAATCTCAAACTAATCCAATCCCCCCCAGTTAATATTCAATACCCTGTAAATCGTCCCTTAAATACGTGCAAATCCACCAACAAAACCAGCATGGTATCTGGGGGAAGGGACCTTTGGATGGTCCACCGGTGGTTGAAACCCACTGAAACCAAGGTGGTGATCTTGATTGATGATGTCAACATGCCCCTGGTGGAGGAGTATGGAGCACAACCACCCATCGAACTGCTGAGGCGCTTGGGGCGCTTGCGGTGCTTGGGTGCTTCTCAAGGGTTGCTGCCGTGGAGATGCCTAGACACTGCAAGTCTTGAGGATGCCAAACAACGTTGAAACCTAGGAGTTTTGGGGGACAGGCTTTGTAGATTGGGTAAAGGAACTGTGGTGGCTACATTGTTGAGAGATCTCTTTTGAACTTTCAACCTGAAGATGTGCGTCGACATGTAGGACTTTTTCAGATGATGAAATCAGGAATCTGGCCGGTTTTCTTCACAGTAGGGAGGCCCTGCCTGTGTACATTATGTACAGTACTCGTCGAGTAGCGGATGTTCTTTGAGATTGCACTCCCTGTCACAAACGACTGATATAATCATGTATCATATGTCGTATGTGTACATCTCTCTATATATATACACACTATATATATATATATACATACGTCACATATATACACAATATATATATATATGTTAGAGAGACCTTTCTGTACTATTTGACGCCTTTACTAATCTTCATTATTTTAAAGTACAAGAAAATAAAGAAAATAAAGATTTATTTTCTTTATTTTCCTGGAGCCTCAAAAAGAAAATAAAGAAATTAAATCTTTATTTTCTTTATTTTCTTTATTTACTTTTCCAGGTGTCCAGCACGATGGAATCTATAGAAAATAAAGATTTATTTTCTTTATTTTCTTTATTTTCCTGGAGCCTCAAAAAGAAAATAAAGAAAATAAAGATTTATTTTCTTTATTTTCTTTATTTTCCTGAAGCCTCAAAAAGAGAATAAAGAAAATAAAGAAAATAAATCTTTATTTTCTATAGATTCCATCCTGCTGGACACCTGGAAAAGTAAATAAAGAAAATAAAGAAAATAAAGATTTATTTTCTTTATTTTCTTTATTTTCCTGGAGCCTCAAAAAGAAAATAAAGAAAATAAAGATTTATTTTCTTTATTTTCTTTAATTTCCTGGAGCCTCAAAAAGAAAATAAAGAAAATAAAGATTTATTTTATTTTCTTTATTTTCCTGGAGCCTTAAAAAGAAAATAAAGAAAATAAAGAAGTAAATCTTTATTTTCTATAGATTCCATCCTTCTGGACACCTGCAAAAGTAAATAAAGAAAATAAAGAAAATAAAGATTTATTTTCTTTATTTTCCTGAAACCTCAAAAAGAAAATAAAGAAAATAAAGAAAATAAAGATTTATTTTCTTTATTTTCCTGGAGCCTCAAAAAGAAAATAAAGAAAATAAAGATTTATTTTCTTTATTTTCCTGGAGTCTCAAAAAGAAAATAAAGAAAATAAAGAAATTAAATCTATATTTTCTTTATTTTCTTTATTTACTTTTCCAGGTGTCCAGCACGATGGAATCTATAGAAAATAAAGATTTATTTCCTTTATTTTCTTTATTTTCCTGGAGCCTCAAAAAGAAAATAAAGAAAATAAAGATTAATTTCCTTTATTTTCTTTATTTTCCTGGAGCCTCCAAAAGAAAATAAAGAAAATAAAGAAAATAAAGATTTATTTTCTTTATTTTCCTGGAGTCTCAAAAAGAAAATAAAGAAAATAAAGAAATTAAATCTTTATTTTCTTTATTTACTTTTCCAGTTGTCCAGCACGATGGAATCTATAGAAAATAAAGATTTATTTCCTTTATTTTCTTTATTTTCCTGGAGCCTCAAAAAGAAAATAAAGAAAATAAAGATTTATTTTCTTTATTTTCCTGAAGCCTCAAAAAGAAAATAAAGAAAATAAAGATTTATTTTCTTTATTTTCTTTATTTTCTTGGAGCCTCAAAAAGAAAATAAAGAAAATCAATCTTTATTTTCTATAGATTCCATCCTTCTGGACACCTGGAAAAGTAAATAAAGAAAATAAAGAAAATAAAGATTTATTTTCTTTATTTTCTTTATTTTCCTGAAGCCTCAAAAAGAAAATAAAGAAAATAAATCTCTTTATTTTCCTGGAGCCTCAAAAAGAAAATAAAGAAAATAAAGAAATTATATCTTTATTTTCTTTATTTTCTTTATTTACTTTTCCAGGTGTCCAGCACGATGGAATCTATAGAAAATAAAGATTTATTTCCTTTATTTTCTTTATTTTCCTGGAGCCTCAAAAGTAAATAAAGAAAATAAAGATTTATTTTCTTTATTTTCTTTATTTTCCTGGAGCCTCAAAAAGAAAATAAAGAAAATAAAGATTTATTTTCTTTATTTTCTTTATTTTCCTGGAGCCTCAAAAAGAAAATAAAGAAAATAAAGAAATTAAATCTTTATTTTCTTTATTTTCTTTATTTTCTTTATTTTCTTTATTTACTTTTCCAGGTGTCCAGCACGATGGAATCTATAGAAAATAAAGATTTATTTCCTTTATTTTCTTTATTTTCCTGGAGCCTCAAAAAGAAAATAAAGAAAATAAAGAAAATAAAGACTTATTTTTTTTATTTTCTTTATTTTCCTGAAGCCTCAAAAAGAAAATAAAGAAAATAAAGATTTATTTTCTTTATTTTCCTGGAGCCTCAAAAAGAAAATAAAGAAAATAAAGAAAATAAATCTTTATTTTCTATAGATTCCATCCTTCTGGACACCTGGAAAAGTAAATAAAGAAAATAAAGAAAATAAAGAAATTAAATCTTTATTTTCTTTATTTTCTTTATTTACTTTTCCAGGTGTCCAGCACGATGGAATCTATAGAAAATAAAGATTTATTTTCTTTATTTTCTTTATTTTCCTGGAGCCTCAAAAAGAAAATAAAGAAAATAAAGATTTATTTTCTTTATTTTCTTTATTTTCCTGAAGCCTCAAAAAGAAAATAAAGAAAATAAAGATTTATTTTCTTTATTTTCTTTATTTTCCTGGAGCCTCAAAAAGAAAATAAAGAAAATAAATCTTTATTTTCTATAGATTCCATCCTGCTGGACACCTGGAAAAGTAAATAAAGAAAATAAAGAAAATAAAGATTTATTTTCTTTATTTTCCTGAAGCCTCAAAAAGAAAATAAAGAAAATAAAGAACATAAAGATTTATTTTCTTTATTGTCTTTATTTTCCTGAAGCCTCAAAAAGAAAATACAGAAAATAAAGAAAATAAATCTTTATTTTCTTTATTTTCTTTCTTTTTGAGGCTTCAGGAAAATAAAGAAAATAATGAAAATAAAGATTTATTTTCTTTATTTTCTTTATTTACTTTTCCAGGTGTCCAGCTGGATGGAACCTATAGAAAATAAAGATCTATTTTCTTTATTGTCTTTATTTTCCTGAAGCCTCAAAAAGAAAATACAGAAAATAAAGATTTATTTTCTTTATTTTCTTTATTTTCCTGGAGCCTCAGAAAGAAAATAAAGAAAATAAAGATTTATTTTCTTTATTTTCTTTATTTTCTTTATTTACTTTTCCAGGTGTCCAGCAGGATGGAATCTATAGAAAATAAAGATTTATTTTCTTTATTTTCTTTATTTTCCTGAAGCCTCAAAAAGAAAATAAAGAAAATAAAGAAAATACAGATTTATTTTCTTTATTTTCTTTATTTTCCTGGAGCCTCAAAAAGAAAATAAAGAAAAAAAAGAAAATAAAGATTTATTATCTTTATTTTCTTTATTTTCCTGGAGCCTCAAAAAGAAAATAAAGAAAATACAGAAAATAAAGATTTATTTTCTTTATTTTCTTTATTTACTTTTCCAGGTGTCCAGCAGGATGGAATCTATAGAAAATAAAGATTTATTTTCTTTATTTTCTTTATTTTCCTGGAGCCTCAAAAAGAAAATAAAGAAAATAAAGATTTATTTTCTTTATTTTCTTTATTTACTTTTCCAGGTGTCCAGCAGGATGGAATCTATAGAAAATAAAGATTTATTTTCTTTATTTTCTTTATTTTCCTGAAGCCTCAACAAAGAATATAAAGAAAATAAAGATTTATTTTCTTTATTTTCTTTATTTACTTTTCCAGGTGTCCAGCAGGATGGAATCTATAGAAAATAAAGATTTATTTTCTTTATTTTCCAGAAGCCTCAAAAAGAAAATAAAGAAAATAAAGAAAATAAAGATTTTTTTTCTTTATTTTCTTTATTTTCCTGGAGCCTCAAAAAAAAAAAGAAAATAAAGAAAATAAAGATTTATTTTCTTTATTTTCTTTATTTACTTTTCCAGGTGTCCAGCAGGATGGAATCTATAGAAAATAAAGATATTTTTCTTTATTTTCTTTATTTTCCTGGAGGCTCAAAAAGAAAATAAAGAAAATACAGATTTATTTTCTTTATTTTCTTTATTTTCTTTATTTACTTTTGCAGGTGTCCAGCAGGATGGAATCTATAGAAAATAAAGATTTATTTTCTTTATTTTCTGTATTTTCCTGGAGCCTTAAAAAGAAAATAAAGAAAATAAAGAAAATAAATCTATTTTCTTTATTTTCTCTATTTTTTTCATTTTCTTTATTTACTTTTCCAGGTGTCCAGCAGGATGGAATCTATAGAAAATAAAGATTTTGTTTCTTTATTTTCTTTATTTTCCTGAGGCCTCAAAAAGAAAATAAAGAAAATAAAGATTTATTTTCTTTATTTTCCTGGAGCCTTAAAAAGAAAATAAAGAAAATAAAGAAAAAACATATTCATTTTCTTTATTTTTCTGGAGCCCCAAAAAGAAAATAAAGAAAATAAATCTTTAGTTTCTATAATTTTCATCCTGTCGGACACCTGGAAAAGTAAATAAAGAAAAGAAAGACAATAAAGATCTATTTTTTTGATTTTCTTTATTTTCGGGAAGCCTCACCCCCTTTCCGCCTGTTTTTTCTTTGTAGCTGGAGAGGGGGAGAGGGCAAGAAAATGTCGTGAAGCGGTGAGGCAAAGCGTACAGTGTCGAGAAATCCAAGAGGTGGAGAATCCAATGGGTGTAGAGAAAAGGGGAAAAAAAGGAGAAACACGCGCGGAATGGTATCAATGGGACAGATATTGGCACATACGGAAAAGTAATGAAAAGCATACAATTTAATATGGCAACACCCAAAATCTTCATAATTAGGTTTATAATAAGTCATCCCCAAATGTTAGGTTCCTTTTTGGCTTTACCATCTTAGAATTGCCTGCGAGGCTAAATGCCTTAGTCCACTCTATGCTTTGTAATGGCACTGCTGCTTTTGGATCATGTCTTAAGAGAATTATTCCAACGAACATTGAAAAGTATGTCCAAAAGAAAGTAGACAGCCATTTTAATTTTGATCTTTGCAAGCAAATATAAGAGTGGATGTGCAACACGGCTTGCGAAATCGAAGCAGCCACTCAGCCACTCTGGCAGAGCGGCTGGACCAGCCACTCTGGCAGAGCGGCTGGACCAGCCACTCTTACCAGAGCGTCTGCGTGGCTGAGTGGCTGAGTGGCTGCACCAAGCCACTGTGGCAGAATGTCTCAGTGGGTGAATAGCTAGTGCAGCTTAGCCAATGGAGTGTAAGCAGTATTACCCAGACCTAATTTTCCTTAGGTCTGGGTAGTTTTTCAAGTGAGGTTTTATGCTAATTTAGGGTTTCTTCCTTTATCTTGTAGGCACTGGGGCATATATTCTTATGGATTGAATGGAATTTTATGCAAACATCTGTGTTAAAGGGTTGTGAGAAAGAAGTCATTAGCTATTTGTGTTAAAGGGGTTCGCTCTGTGGGTCTCTGCGGATCATCATGGTGAAAGGAATGGGACATTTGGTTATAGTCCCAATGTTTTCATATATGTATGCTATTAAAGAGATTATATATATATATTATATTATATTATACATATAGCTAGACACAAACACACCTAAGTTCATACCATCCACCTCCATCATGTCATCATTTACCACATTTCATTTTCACAACATTTCATATCATTTCATCACAGTATCAACACAAAATAAAACCACATCATTTCATACATCATCATCCCACATCATTTCATCATCATCCATCATCACATAAATTCAAATCATAAAATTTCATAATATTTCATCATAATATGTCATCATAAATTTCATCATAATATGTTATCATAATACAATGCCATAAAAAATATCATAAATCTAAATCATCCATCTCTAACATGCCTATGTTCGTATCATATTTGTCATATATTTTGATATGAAAAATTATGGGGTTTAAGTCTTTTAAAGTTCTTTGGTGTATTGGTTTTCCAGATTTGTTTCAATTTCGCAATTCTGGCTTCATCATCTTTTAAGTATTCCTCCATCTCTTTTTGTTTTTTCTCTTCTTCCTTTTTGAGTTTTTCCTTGTTGATATCCCTGTCGAGTTTAAGATGTTTGGACAACCTGCATTGTTTCACATTCTGCTGGCAAATGTCTCAAAATACTTCCTTTTGATTATAATATACTGTGTTACTATCCTTTTGTTTGTCCAAGCATTCAATACACATTCTATACATTCCATTGAACTCGTCACCATTTTTATTTTTCTTACACTTTGTGCACTTTCTACTCTCCATACTATTATAAGGTATTATCCTTTTAAGTGTATTTCCTTATATCATAAAAAATCATCCAAATCTTTTTGCCAAAAATTATCATAGATTTCATTTATTTTTGTTCTATTCCTTTCCCTCTTCTGTATCTTTACCTCATACTCTTTTACGTATCTGCAAAAAGATATTGTATTTGAAAATTATGTCAATGCAATTGTCAACATACTCCTCTCCATTTTGGTTGTTGGTGCAGGGCTCTATGCCTCTATGCTTGGAAGTTGTTTGACATCACCTGCACCCGTTACAATCAAATGAGGGTTTTCATTGCAGAAGACTCTTATCTTATTCAAGATATAAGGACTTGACATATAGATTTATGTGTTTTCATTTGCCTAGAGAAATTATTTTATAAAATATTTTTTTTTGTGATTTTGATATGATTTTGTTATGGTTTTGTTATGGTTTCCTTATGGTTGATTTTATGTTTTTTTTGCCTGTCCTCAAAACAGTTATGATTTCGATATGGTTTTGTTATGGTCCTGGAGTGCTTCATTTTTTTCTTATGAAATTTGTTATGGCTGGTCGTATCTTTTTTGTAAAAAAATCATTTTGTCATTTTTTTGGACATTTCAGAATGGAAAAAACAATAAATTATTTGTATTTAAAAAATATGAAAATTTGAATCAAAAGCAAAACATGCTTTAGCTGCTAACACATTAGACTTTTAGATTTTAGACTGAACAAAATCCTTACCTTATCCGTATCATAATTCAAAATCTATTAAGTTTTTCTTTCAGTTTTGCTTGATGTTTCAATTTGCTTGATTTTTTGACGCTCAGCTAAATATAATTGTAAAAAGTAACTAGTAACTAGTAGAACGCAAGGAAGCGAATGATATTGAAATTGATCTTCACTTTTGGTTGGTCCACAAAGCCACAGATTCATTAGATGTTTCAAAGTTTTCTATGAGATGTATTTTCTTCTTTCCTGTTCTATCTGACATTTTTACTTTACATATATTCTTGGGTTCTGGTGTGAAGCTTCTGTTGATCAAGCAGCTAGCAGCTAGCAGCTAGCAGCTTAGCAGCTAGCAACAGGCAGCTAGCTAGCTGCTAGCAGTCACTAGTAGCTAGCAGCTTGATCACGCAACTCGATTCTTTTTTGTTGTCATGTATCCTTTTCTATTCAATTCTATTTTTGCCTGATGTCATATCTGGCATCCGGCATTGCTTGGTTCATCATAAACAAACATTTTGATCTAAATCTATTATCATCTTTTCTAGTCAAATCTATTATACTCATTCTACTCGATCATTCTGATTCTAATCTCTTTTCTGTTGTCAGCGTATCAGCCTATCCTTCCTGTTTATCAGCTCTGCGATACGTTCACAAAATCTCCAGAGAGTACCCTGGTCACACTTGCCATCTCGTGCTAGTCATGCTGGCAACCCAAGACATGTCAAATTTCCTTAGCCTTGCCTTACAGACATATCCTTTGGAAGATCACATGAAACTATTTTCCAAATAGCTTAATAAGCCCATAAGCAATGTAAGGCTTTGTACACTGTGTATGGATCCATTCGCAAGGTCCAGTCGAATTGCCTCCATAGCCATCATCATAGTCATAGTGAAAGTCAGGTGACATAGACATAGTCACAGTCATAGTTCAAGTTCAGATAGTCAGTTATTCAAGGCAGTTAGTCTGTCATAGCTGTCATAGCTTCTGCGGTCCATGACATCATCAAGACAGTTCGGATAAAGTCAAGTCATCATCGGTAGTAATAGTAGTTATAGTAGTGAGCGCATGGCACACAAACACCGGGACAGAAGTTTTGAAAAAGGGACGCGACGCTATAATATGAATAGGGAAAGGACTGCCTGTAGGTAGGAATGGCTTGTGCACTGGAATAGCGATGAGATGAAGTCTGCAACAGTGCAAAGACACGACAGCATGAAATGAACTGGTCCGTGGAATGTGGAACGAGTGACTACACCCTAAACTCAGTTTGCAGCAACATTGAAAACCTATGAAAACCTCTTCTTCTTGCCAGCCTCACCCACAAAATGGTAAAGCTTATATTCAAACTGAACTCTGTAGGTCTGTAGCATGCTGCAACGTGCCTGGAGATCCAAAAGAATCAGAAAGAAACCAAAGTTTGAAATCAGAGAGTTCCTCAGTGGTTCCACTGTCTGGCGACGGGATGGGAGGTGGGTCCGGCGACGGGCGTGGGAGGTGTGGCTGGGGTCCGACGAGGGGGATGGGAGGTGTGGCCGGGGTCCGGCGACGGGGGTGGGAGATGTGGCCGGACGAAAACAATAACAAAATCATATCAAAAAGACGGAGGCACCCCAAAACCATAAGAAAATCATATCAAGAAAACGGAGGCACTCCAAAACCATAAGAAAATCAAATCAAGAAAACGGAGGTACTCCAAAACCATAAGAAAATCATATCAAAAAAACGGAGAGACTCCAAAACCATAAGAAAATCATATCAAAATCATATCAAAAAACGGAGAGACTCCAAAACCATAAGAAAATCATATCAAAATCATATCAAAAAAACGGAGAGATTCCAAAACCATAAGAAAATCATAAACTTTGGCATATCAAAATCATATCAAAATCATATCGAAATCATAAAAAACAGATGTTTTGATTTATTTTTATGATTTTGATATGATTTTGTTATGGTTGATTTTATGATTTTGATATGGTTTTGATATGGTTGATTTTTCGTGCTCTGACTTTGTCACAGGAACCTTATGTTTTCAGCCACCCCCACCACAACAATACCAAAGGCCCATCTCCGATCCCGAGTTGCGCTATGGTTTTTTTTCTTGGCTCTTCGTTTCTGCGTGTGTGGGCCCCCCGCCCCCACGCGTGCGACGCAGCACCGGAAACCCACAACAGCGAACAAACACGGAACCTGGCTCCCCCCGCAGCAGTCGCATTCTCAATCCTGGAATATGGACGGCAGTGATCTTAAGTCACAAGCACAGAAAAATCAAATCGTATATCTCTGTATCTGTCATTCGCGTCTGACTCGCATCATCCCCGTTAGGCCATGTAGGCTCTTTCTGGGAAGTCTTGGCACATCGCTCTGAGAAGCCTGAGAGGGGGAAAAAGCTGCGGGGCAGTTGACTCGGATGTCTTTCATTTTAATATTGGGCCTAACTTGCCCTTTTTCAGAGCAGAACGGGGCAAAGTGGTATTGAAATCTGACTAGTGAGTGACTAACGGCTAGTGACTAATGTGAACAGTGACAGCGTGGGATGAAACAGGAAAAGTAGGGGCAACAATGCGCCAACAGCGAACTGATGAAGCAATCATTGATTGACACATGTTTGGCTCCCCTAGAATCTGAACTGGTATCGGTGACGCATCTGCGCTTTGTGTGAAAACTCGTAATGTATAATGACAAAGAGAGTTGCAGTTTTGAAAGTTCAATGTGAACTTTCCCAGGGTCTTAGAAGCCAAAAACCTTCAAACCTGTGTTTGTCTCAAAACCTTGCATGGCACATGTTTGGGGTTTATGCGTCGCGTAGGCGGGCGTAAATGCGAGCGATGTGCATGTACTTGAAACAAAGAGCATGTTTCCTGCTTTACAGTTTTCCTCTTGCGTATGTGATGTATGTCGTGTTTTGTTTTAAATTACTCCTTTTCAAGAACCAGACAAAGTTGTTGAGCTAAGCTAAGCAGCTCAGCTCAGCTAAACAAAGTTTTTGAGCTCCTATGCCTATGCCCATGGCCTAGGGCCTATGGTTTTTGGCCTATGGCCTATGGCATTAATCGTTAATGAATCATTAATCAGGGGCACAGCCATTCAGAAACCCGACGGCTGCTGTTCCGGGTGGTTACCATTACTATCTCAGAAGGAAGGAGGGCTGACTTTAAAAAAACAGTTTAAGTCTAAGTGTAAACCTGGCTAAACCCATGTGCTGTGTGTGTGTGTAGCAGTGTCAGCGTAGTCCGTGATTGAACCATGGTGTCCAATGTTAAGGATTCCGTGTCTATTTGGCAGCTAACCGCCTTTAGTCAGTCACTTTAGTCAACAAAAGCATCATGGCTCTCTTGCCTTAGTGATCCAATCTGGAAGCTCTTTAAATTTTTAAATTAAACATATGAGTGTTTCGGTAGGTAGTTGGTTAATTTTTTTCCATTTGATTTCCACTTATCGTCTTTGAACTACAACTAAGAATTGTTGATTTGAAAATTCAGCTTTCTTATCCGATATCCTTGACTTTTTTCCACCAGCCCTTGCAGATTTTCAATGTTAAATGATGTTTTTGAAAAATATGTTATTGTGAATTGGTATTCATTAGGCATTCTTTTCAGTTATTCTTATATTTCAATTCATAATTCTTTTCTCTTTAACTCAAATATAAATAGTAAAACTATCTCTATATGTTTCTCTTATTTTAATTTATAATTTTCTTGACCCCAAGGATAAAATAACATTAGTAAAATTATCTTTATGCCTTTTCTTATATTTTAATTTGTACTCAGTCTTTCATTGAAATATGCATTTTCCAATAAGATACAAATATATATAGTAATTTTCTCTTTTCATTTTTTCATTTTTAAATTTGTAGTTCTTTTTTCTTAAGTAAATTTAGTAATAGTTTAAATTTATGTAAATAATATAAATACATATCTTGAAAAGTTCTATCAAAATATGCAGGCTGGAGGCATGTCCACACCATAACAAAACCATATCGAAATTCATATCTTCTTCAGGAGATGGTTTCAGACCATAAGAAAACCATATTTTCCACCATATCGAAACCATAACAAAATCATAACAAAATCATATCGAAATCGCAAAAAAAAAGAACCTTTAAATAATTTTTCTGAGCCAAATGATAACGCTCAAATATAGATTTCATCAAAAAAATACATCATAACCGTTCTAATCATACTTTGGTAGCCTGCTTTCCCCCTTACACACAGGAACACTGAAGAATGTATTTCGGGTGACTGCATCGCATGGAACATCTTGCTTTTGCACATTGTGAGGAACAACAAAAAGTGTATTATAAGTTAGGTCGTTGAAATGTTTTCCAAAGAAACTCTTACCACTTCCTGCAAATTTTGCCCTAATCATGACTCTTTTCTTCCTTATTGCTGTTTTTCTAAATTGCTTCTGTGTCCCATTCATCTTGAACCAATCCTTTCGCTTTTGTAAATCGGTATTTTTGGAATCTCATTGTTTTTCCATCCATAGACTTCGGGAACAGGAACGACTTTCTTATCTTCCACTCTTCAGCCTCCTATGTCATTATGAAAATTCAATATCTTTTTAGCTTTCTTTAAGTCCCTCTTTGCTATGTGAAAGGCATCAGTCTTTACAGCGTAAACATTGATGTTTGCCTACTTCAACTTCTCATACGCATCATACATATGAAAGTTATGATTTTGTAACAGTAGTTCTTTGATATACCTAAATCCGTTCATCAACTGCCTTTGGTCACTGACACTGACTATATGATATTTGGCGGTCTCGCTTTTCTTCTCTATCTTTTGGTTGAATGAATCATTTTCACAGTAGTAGGTTTTGCCATCCTCGACGTTATACTCAAAATCTGTAAAACACGCACCGCCATTCACATGTCCAAAAAAAGGGTTGTTGTTCTCATCAACTTCGATAGTCCAATCTCTTCTAATTCTCTCCATCTAAAATATTCCTCATACTCTTCTTCGTTCATTGCGTAAATCCTCCCATCATATTTTTTCTGCTGCTGTAATGCCTCCTTAATCAAAAATCCTACTGACCGTTTTTCTATTGTAAGACTTTTCAAGCAAACCAAAGGCTACATTAGCAAGAGTTTTCAAGACGTTTGATTCTCAAACTTGTCATCACTAATCACTGTTTTATATAAATCTTCAACCGCTTTCTTATACTTCACTCTGTGAATGTATGAAGGTACTTTGTAAAATAGTATCTTCATTGCCATCCCTCTCTTAATCAATTCCTTCAGGTGCTTCCCATACACCAGATTGTTATTTTTGTTAAAAACAAATGTTGCCCTGACATGCCCTCACTATGAACAAGGTGTAGTTTTTGAATTTGTTAAAGTCATTTTTTTTGGAGTATGGCTTCCATACATCAAAATCGTTGAACACTGGAATGTGTGTAATCGTTCTTGCTTGGTATGAGTAAACTTTCCGTGTGTCGATGCTACACATATCTTCAGGGGCAAGGACAGGTTCATAGCCCTTGCTATCATAATCTTTTGCCTTTAACAACCTTCCATTAGGAACAATGGTTCTGCATTCATCCAATGCTTTAAGGTCAGTTTCGTTATAGTATGACTTATGATTTTCACTGAAAATTGACTCATGAAACTTGAACATTGTCGCGCTGACTTTGTTGTATTATTCCTCTGTTTCCACCAAGATATCATCATTGATTCTATCATGGTCACGGTGCTGTGTTACAATGCTGTAGGTTACCGTTTTCTGTTTCTTGCCTATCTTGTGTGTTAAATCAGACTTGATTTCTACTGCCCTACCTGCTGTGTGCCTAACCTGTGGTTCATATCCTGCTCTTTTCATTTCATACATTGCTTTGTTCAAATCATTGCTTTTTAAAACTAATCTGTATTCCTCTTCATCCTTTAAACTCATCACATCATCGATACCATCAATCATTTTGTATTTAAGAGGTTCTTCTCTGTGGTTGATGTAATAGTTGTTTCCAATCCTGAACTTGTAGAGTTCATCAACACTATCTTTCCTTTTAAGTAATTTCAGGTTATAGTTCAAAGTGTATATGTGGCTGTTCTTAATCAATACGTTGAAAGTTATGTAGCTACGGCAGTTAAAGTTTACAGGGTTATGTTTGTAAATCAAGTTGCTGTCACTATCATATAACCTTGCTTGGACATTGAAATGTTTAAAAACTTTATCAAATTCATTGGCTGATGACTCTGCCGCAGCCACTCAGCCACTCAGCCGCTCTGCCAGAGTGGCTGGAGGAGCCACTCAGCCACTCTGCCAGAGTGGCTGGAGCAGCCACTCAGCCACTCAGCCACTCTGCCAGAGTAGCTGGAGCAGCCACTCTGCCAGAGTGGCTGGAGCAGCCAGTCCCCAGCCACTCAGCCCATCAGCCACGCAGTGGCTGGAGCAGCCACTCAGCCACTCTGGCAGAGTGGCTGGAGGAGCCACTCAGCCACTCTGCCAGAGCGGCTGGAGGAGCCACTCAGCCACTCAGCCACGCTGCCAGAGTGGCTGGAGCAGCCACTCAGCCACTCTGCCACTCAGAGTGGCTGAGTGGCTGGGGTGAAAATTTCCGCCATTGCGCGTTCAATCTGATAAGATGGAGCTGGAAAAGGCAATCACAACTGAACTTTAAAGTAGTTTTGAAAAAGAAACGGATAGATAAGAAAGCATTCAGGATGAATTACTTGCATCTATTTAATGTACATGTTCTTTTTCTCCATCCATCTGCCTTTCGTTACGCCCGACCGCCCAACTCTTCATCGTGACCCCGTCCATCACCCCAACTTCATTTAACTCTCTCCCCTCCATCCCTGCTCACTCCTCTCCACACTTTCTGCCCCTAAAATTCTTTTCGGAAAGAGGAATGAGGGTATTGAGCGGAGATGGACATGTAGAAGGGTGGAGAGGGGGAGAGAAGAGAAAAAGCCGCGGGAAAGTGAAAAGGGAAGGAGAGAATCCCAAGGAGTGGATCGCGCAAAGGATGTGAATAAATACAGTAGATGTATCCTTGTACTTGGTATCAATTTTTGATCACCTTCTCCACACCTCACCCTTCATTCCACCATCGCTCCAACCTCGCTCCACCCTCGCATCACCCTAGCATCATCTTCACCCAACCTCTCCAACCATATCCACCCCTTCCACCTACCCTTCCACCCACAACTTTCCACCTACTTCACCCCCTTTCTGTGTCTTTCGGGGAGGGCAAGAAGCTGTGGAGAAGCGGCGAGGCAAGGCGTAGAGAATCCCAACAGGTGGGAAAACATTGGCGCATGCAGAAAGCAATGAAAAGCATACACTTTACATTGCATGCGAGACAAACATGCCTTAGCCCGCCCTGTGCTTTGTAATGGCGCCGCTGTTTTTGGATCGTGTCCAAAGAGAATTATTCCAACGAAAGTTGGAAATAGCTTCAAAGAGAAATTTAAAGGGAAATTGATCTGTGCAAGCAAATTTCAGAAGGAACCGGAAAAGATCATTTCAATTGAAATTTAAGCTACTTTTGAAAAGGACATGTACAAAGGCTAGATAAGGGCACAGCCAGAATGAAGATATGACAGTACACTTGAAGGAAAGCTATGAATGAGGATATCGGATCTTTAGGCTAGATATTCCAAAGGTAAATAGAAACTCAGAACAATGATAAAAGTTTGACTGGCACTTGCAAGAAGATTTTCCTCTCCTTTCACCTCATCTCTCTGCTCGACCCTTCATTATAACCCTGTCCATCACCCCAACTTCACTTAACCCTCGCCGTTTTTACATCTCTTTTCACTCCTCCATCCTTTCAGCCCCTAACATTCTCCTTGGAACAGGAACGGAAGGAGAGAAGAGAAGCAGCCGTGGAGAAGTGAAAAAGGCAAGGAGTAGCGAATTCAAAAAAACGGTGAAGAACGCAAGCAATGTAAATAAATATGCATCGTTTTCAAGTTTGTGCAACCTTCTCCACCCTTCATTGAGCCCTTCCTCCCTTGCTCGATCTTTCCTTCACCCTCGCTCCACCCTCACTCCATCCTGGCCGGACCATGGCATCACGCTTCCTACCAATCTCCTAACCCCTGCACTCGCAATCCGCCCCCTTTCCATTCACACTTTACCACCTACCCATGTTTAGGCCTTTTCACCTCATTTTCAGCTTCTTTCTTCTTTGTAGGTGGAGAGGGGGGAAGGCAAGAAGCTGTGGAAAAGCGGCGAGGCAAAGCGCAGATAAAGAGAGGAAAAGCACAAGTGGACAGGTATCAATGAGACAAGCATTGGCACATAAAGAAAAGCAATGAAAAGCACACACTTTAATGTGGTAAGCCCAACAAGAAACCAGCACCAAAATCATTATAATTGGATTGTATAGAAAAACCCCAAATGAGGTTCTTTGCCATGTAACATCGCCTGCGCAGTTCTTTGCCACATTACATTGCCTGCGCAAAAACCATGGCCCCACCCTCTGCCTTTCAAAATGTGGCCGCCAATTTTGGATCATGTCTAAAGAGAATTATTCCAACGAAAATTGAAAATTTAAAGAGAAACTAGAAGACAATTTTGTTCTGTTCTTTGACAGCAAATTGAACATGGAGCTGGACAAGACAATTTCAACTGAAATCCAAATAGGTTTTGAAAGAAATTGCTAAATAGATAAAAGAGCAGTCCGGATGAATTGTTCATGTATGTGTTGTATTTTGTTTCTCTCCACCCATTTGCCTTTCACCACACCCCACCGCCCAACCCTTCATCGCGACCCTGCCCATCACCTCAATTTCATTTAACCCTCTCCGCTTTCCATGCATGCTCACTCCTCTTCACCCCTTTGTCCCCTAGCACCTTATCTTCAGAACAGGAATGAAGGTGTTGAGTGGAGGCAGAGATGGACATGTAGAAGGGTGGAGAGGGGGATGGAAGAGAAAAAGTTTGCGGAGAAGTGAAAAGGCAAGGGAAGAAGCACAAGCAGTGGATCAAGCAAAAAACGAAATAAATATGCATCGTTTGTATCAATTTTTGGCGACCTTCTCCACCCTTCACTCCACCCTTCACTCCACCCTTCACTCCACCCCCGCTCCGCCCTCGCTCCCCCCACAGAAAAAGCAATGAAAAGCATGCACTTTTACATTGCCTGAGAGGCAAAATGCCTTAGTCCACCCTATGCTTTGTATTTGCACTGCTGCTTTTGAATCATGTCTTAAGAGATCTGTTCCAAGGCACATTGAAAAGTATGTCCAAAAAAGAAAGTAGACATACATTTTTTCATCTATGCAAGCCAATATAAGATGGAGCTGGAAAAGGCAATCACAATTGAACTTTAAAGTAGTTTTGAAAAAAGAAACGGCTAGATAAGAAAGCAGTCAGGATGAATTACTTGCATCTATCTAATGTACATGTTCTTTTTCTCCATCCATCTGCCTTTCGCTACGCCCACCGCCCAACTCTTCATCGTGACCCCGCCCATCACCCCAACTTCATTTAATTCTCTCCGCTTTCCATCCCTGCTCACTCCTCTCCACACTTTCTGCCCCTAAAATTCTTTTCGGAAAGAGGAATGAGGGTATTGAGCGGAGATGGACATGTCGAAGGGCGGAGAGGGGGAGAGAAGAGAAAAAGCCGCGGGAAAGTGAAAAGGGAAGGAGAGAATCCCAAGGAGTGGATCGCGCAAAGGATGTGAATAAATACAGTAGATGTATCCTTGTACTTGGTATCAATTTTTGATCACCTTCTCCACACCTCACCCTTCATTCCACCATCGCTCCAACCTCGCTCCACCCTCGCATCACCCTAGCATCATCTTCACCCAACCTCTCCAACCATATCCACCCCTTCCACCTACCCTTCCACCCACAACTTTCCACCTGCTTCACCCCCTTTCTTCGTCTTTCTCCTTTGTAGGTGGAGAGGGGTGAGGGCAAGAAGCTGTGGAGAAGCGGCGAGGAAAGGCGTAGAGAATCCCAAGAGGTGGGAAGACATTGGCACATGCAGAAAAGCAATGAAAAGCATACACTTTACATTGCATGCGAGACAAAATGCCTTGGCCCGCCCTATGCTTTATAATTCCGCTTCCGTTTTTGAACCGTGTCCAAATAGAATTATTCCAACGAACATTTGAAATAGCTTTAAAAGGAAATTAAAAGGAAATTGATATTTGCAAGCAAATTTCAGAAGGAACCGGAAAAAGACAATTTCATTAGGAATTTAGATTTCGGAAAGGAAATCTACAAAGGCCAGGATAAATAAGACAGCAAACTTGAAGGAAAGTGAAAGGAAATGGAGCCATGAATTTATAGAAACATTGAAAAGGAGATGAATATGGAGATCGGATTTTAGACTAGCCTTTCTTATGGAATTGTAATTGAGGTCCTCAGAAGCGAGATCCAGAACCCCGTCATTCTATACATAAAGGTCCCCTCCACATATATATATACAGTATATACACTATATATATATATTTATACTTTTTTTTAGTACAGATATATTTAGATTCAAAAAATTTAACAGCTGGTGTGGCAAATTTGCAGACCATTTCCAGGCAGTTCCAAGATCAACGGGGCTTCTTTGACCGCAAGAAACATGAGTGGAAGGACCCTGGGGTGAGGAGGCTTCAATGAACCTGGGACATTGTAATGATATTGATATGGGCAGTTTCAAAAAAAACAGCTGGTAGTTGGTTGATGATCATAGGGGGTTATACTATCCTAAAGAGTGATAAAGAGTGGGGATTCTCATCATACCCGTTCACACTGCTCATCGCTCATTTGAATACTTTGTTGAGACGACCTCAAGATTCTGAATCCTCAGAGTGGCCTTTCCACAAGTCAATGATGAACATGTGGGGGCATTTTTTGAGCGACATGTGCTCTATCCGATCCTGCGACTTTCCAATGTTCCGGAGGTGGTTTTCCATTGAAATCGAAATGCCTTGATCAGTTTGTGGTCCGCTAAGTCAGAAAGGGTCTTGAGGATCATTGATGATTCCACAACCCTATCTAGCTATGATACTCCCTGTGAAATCCTCATTTTGTTGCGATACTGTCAAGCTTCTGTGCACGTGAGACTGGTGTGGAGGGATACTAGTACCAGAGCCTCCCACCAGAAAATCTTTTCCATTTTTAGCGATCCCAAAAAGAGATGAGGAAGGGATCTCATCTGAAAACCAAACAACCTGTTTATATCTCTTTCAAGCACCTGGTTTCATTGGGCAATTTGGCTAAATACTTTTGAGATCCAACACGGTCTTTCTATGTCTTTCTTGACCACAGGATATCGAGAATACGACCCTCCTTCTGTGCGCTGCACCACCAGGCAACTGAGATCCCGCTGGTTGATGAAAGCGGGGTAGCGGGGTAGCCCCTTGTTGAAGAAGCACTGATGACCAAATGATGGTGAACTGATGACCAATTGTCATTGTATCCAACCTCAGCTGAATCCTGACAGAGCTTGTCCCAACTGACCTATTTTCATCATAGGAATCCCAACAAACCCAGTAACCAACCAGTAGAATCGGGCAACAGCTTGTTAATGATCATTGCCAAGGAGCATCCAGAATATCTGGCATTGAGCGACCTTTGATGGTTGATTCTGGCACGCCAGTGAATACTTCATAACATTTCATGGTTGACACACACACATATATATATATATTATATACACACATAATTACATATATATAATTACACAGATGTCGATATGTTAAGCCAATGAATATTTCATGAACTTTTCATGGTCATACCGATCGCTATGCTTCCCCGTCCCATTTCATCCAGGTGGTGGTCGCAATGCCATGACGGCACGCTTTACGCGGCACTCACAGGTGGGGGTCAACGTGGAGCCAACCGAAAAATGGGCTGCAGGACAATCATCGGGTGACTTCAGCCCCAGATAGCCTTGACATGGCTTGATGTTGTACCCTTGCGCCTAGGGCTGTGGATTTCTTCCTAGAATTTAAGGATTCAAGGGACAATTTGCAGGACACCCCTATGGCTGGTAAATCCATGCTCAACCCATTGATTTTTAGGGCTCGGCCAACCGCGCACACCGCAGTATTTTTGGCTTGAGTTTTGGCTGGACAGCGAGCCACTGAAGGAGTTGAACTGGTGAATAACTGGCTGCAATGTTCGACAGCATTGATCATTGGGGTTACTACCCCGTCTATTGGGGATCAGAATCTCCGATGGAACATCTGATATTTTTTGTCACCAAAAGTTGCAAAAACCCGGCGCGTTTTGCGGAGCGATGGATGCTCTCAAAGGCCTTGGCGCCGATGTGACCCAAGAGGCAGAGTAATTTTTCCCAGGAGAACTGGGGCTTCTGACCCCCCAAAGTAGGAGGCCCTGTGGTAGTGATTGGTCAGTTGGTTTCTAAACCCCATTCAGTAATATTCAGTATAGATATATTCCCCATAAACAATAGTTATTGGATGGCCGTGGTAGTGGTAGGGTATGATTGAGACTGGAAGCTGAGCCAATGTGAGGCCAAAGTGATCACAGATGAGGCCGACGCTTTTGCGCCGAAGATTTCCATGCCTCATTTGAACCTTGCCATCAGGAAATGACGGTTTCTTTGAATGGGGATCCTCAAGTCACCATGGGTTTGAGGACTAAAACGGTCTAACGACTTGGATAATTTGGGAGTAAACCCCATTTTAGGAAACCTCCAAATATTCACTGCCTGAGACTGCGACGCAGTTTGTGGCCGAGATTTTTTCCCCTGTTCACCAAAGTTCAGCACGAGAACTTATCATTAATGATTATAGAATATTATTGATATAGATTTGTATAGTCGTTGATACACAGTCGGCGTCCGTCGGAGCTTATCCGCCCAGGCATTGGCATTGGTTTGGAAATCACCTGCGGGCCCATCACTCCAAGAAGGAGCTCCTCGAAAGGGAAGAAGTCTATGGCTCATGGATGGCAGGCGCCGGAGAGAGGCACATTAGTATAGGCAACACAAAAGGGCGATACATTTTACGGCTCCAAAAATGGAGTCAACATAGAAAAACATGTGAAGATCATGTCTATTTTTGGGCTGTTGGTTGAATCAAACGTAGTTTCACATAGGATATGAATGCCAAGCTTCACTAGAAACCACAGCCACTTCAATGGTGGATTCTAGGTCCCAAGACTCAGACACTTCCATTGCTGGTCAGGAATTCTCATCTCAATTCCCAGTTCAACCAGTTGATTCCTGGTTAATTTAACATGTTGGGTTGATAACCTGGGTTGACCAGCCAGTCATCAAACCCGTTTAGCAAGCCAGTTTAGCGCCCCGGTTGTCTCCGCCCCTCCCCTGGGCCCTGCCTTCAGCCTGGCTGTTCCTGCTGCTTGGGCTGGCGCTAATGGCGGCCTGCAAGAAGCGTTACGGCTCCCTGCAGGGCGGCCTGGAGGTCCCTGGAGAGGGTCTGTTCTGCGGATTTGGCTGATGGCATGGGGACTTAGTTGAGCTAGTTGTTTTATAAGCCGTTTCAAGTAAATATGTATCCATACACAGATCAAATTGCGTCATTTGTACGTCAGTTGAGGGATTGCCAGGGCATTCCCAGGAGAGTTTTCCGTGGATTCCAAGCCGTGAAAAAAAGCCGTCATCAGCTTTCGGAAGCATCTGCAGGGCAGGCGATTTGTGGCCCAAAAACTCCACAAGGATTACGTTTCCTTTTTGTTGTTCGGTTGTAGTTTCATATATAATCATATATATATAATATTCTTAATGGATTTTAATGGTCTTATTGCATCTTTTTCAAAAGTCATGATTGATAGCAGCGGCATGACATTCAGATCCAGCCTGGCCGGCAGCGGATCCACAGGCAATCAGAGCCTAGTTTCGTCAGTTGCAGGCGGCGGGGGAATCGCTGTGGCTTTGTCAAAATCAGCGTCTTTCTCATGATTTCCCCATAGTTTCCCATATGGCAGTGTGTCAAAACCTTGTACCCCTGGTGAACATCAAAATAGCTGGTAAATGGATGTTCATCCCCCTAAAAAAGGTATTAATAGGTATTGATCCATACCCATATATTGCAGCCGAATGATTCGGGTCTTTTCAAACAAACCCCAAGCTTTTGGATTTGGGTATTTGTTTCTTTCTATTCGACGGCATGTTCTCTTGTTTTGTAGACGCATGGCCGAATTTACCATGTATTCTCATGGCGCTTATGATGCAGTGTGTTCCGTGAACATTGAAACATCATGATATCATTATATTATATTGTGGGATAATCATTATTAATTGGGATAACTCACTATATATCATTAAATTAAATCCCCATGATATCCTCACTGTCTCCCTAGAAATGCGTGGGTTTCTGTTCCAGCGGTAGGAGGCGACCACGTGCAACCCCTGTGACTACGATGCCGTCGACGACGATGACTTTTGCGAGGACCGGGGAGGGTTCAGTTGACCAAGAGATGGGCTGATACTGCTGAGATCTGTGTATTTTTTGTTGTGTCTAGTTGTGTCTAAGATGCAGGAAATTGGCCAATCACAGAGGGACAACATGGGACAACATACTTTAACATGATCAAAATCAGCAACTACTTGTAAGAACGGGAGCAAACACGCATGGCATAGAGGAGGCTTTGTAGCAGGAACATGGTACGGGGACAGTTGGTTCTACAGGCCAGAATTGTGGGACCTCTTTTTTTGCGGGGCCCTGGGGCCCTGCACAGCCTGGAATTCCGTGAGGAACTATGCGAAGAACCATACTTTGAGCAGAATTGGCGCACTCGAAGCTTCTTGGAATACAGCTCTGGATTCTTGTGCAAAAATATCCAAAAATGGGATAGCATGCTATGGTGATTTTCCTGGGGACCGTGAGGTTGTAAACTATTGGAATTTTGGGAGTACTCCATTATTGGACAAATCTGCATTAGTGAAGAACTGATGTAGCTAAGGTGGAGGAGGAAATTTGGATCGCATTCTGGAAAAGCGACGAGAGAAGCTCTTGATGGAAGAAAAGAAGCAGGAAGAATTGCAACTTTGACGGAAGACTCAGTTGGGGAGTGGGTAAGGGCTTGTGATTAAGCTGTTGCCCTTAGATGGGGCTATTCACGATCCTTCCAAAAAGGACTTTCATGGGTATGTTTGTTGCCACATATACGTATATATATATATACGTATATATATATACGTATATATATATATACGTATATATATATATATATATATATATGCGTATATATATAATATATATATATATACGCATATATGTCCTATTCTAAGATTGGGCATGTTGATGGAAGAACGGGTTGGATATACCTTGCAGAGCGAATTCGATGAACACGGCGTGATTCATGATGCCATCCTTGGAATCGGCGTGATTCCTCTTGTTTTCCCTAGCTCCGCCGCATGTGGACGGACAAGTGGACGATCATCGCACATGCACAGCATCAACCCGAGGACAAATAGCTTTACTTTATCCAACCTGCCCACACTGCTCAAGAACAAGAAGGCGTGCTGAACGCGCTGTTGAGAGACGTCATCAGCCTGTTGGGCCAAAATGTCTTGGCGTCATTTGCCCTGCTCTTGGTGTCTCTTATCTTCTTATTCTGATTGGATGGACTGACGCATACATCAGCAATTAAAGGGTTGATTCACGTACTTCCACATTGATTCACACCTTTTTTTTAGCAGATGGGCTGTTAATATCCTTCAAGATGTACAAGATACACCTACACCTGCAAGATATCCTTAGATTCTTAGGTTTGTCCAACAAGTTTGTCCTTATGTCTTAGATGCCGAAACCTCAGGCGGAGCTCTTCAACAAGAG
>CBDDTI010000412.1:0-16047 GCA_965233585.1 bacterium | reverse complement strand
TTTTTTTGAGCATTTTTAGTCATTTTTGCAGGGGGTACTTGACTTGACGGGAATAAAACATTTTTACCTACTTTTTTTTTTTTGCCCCAATCCTCACCAAACCCAGCATTTGTGCCAAGTTTGAGCGAAATCAGTAATTTGGACTGTATCGCCTCCTGCCTGGTTCTGCCTGGTTTTCTTTTGAGGCACTTTTGAAGGAGTTCGATCTGCCACGGTACTTCGAGTTTTTTTCGTCAGATACAAAATTACCTTTAAATTGAAGGAAACCTGAAAATAATAGTTTACTAAGATAAAAACACTGAAGATCATAAACCATAAAGGAAAAAGGATGGTTAAGGGTGAAAATGACCAACTCGAATTATAAACCACGAACTTGACAAATGTAGGTTAAACGTTTCAGCATGACAAACCTTGAAGTATCTCCTTTATTTTGAGCTAAAGCCTTGAGTCTTCCTAAAAGCTTTTCGAAGAACAAGTTTTGATTATGAAATCTCTTAGTACTTGACTTAATTACTAAAATAAGGTCAACGATAGTAAATTTTAAAAAAATGAATCTAGTTACTTTGTTTGCTCCGAAACCCTAACTTTGAACTTTTTTAACGCTTTTGCGCGGTCAGGAAGTAATAAGGAAGATTATTATATGGCTGTGTCTCACAAGGACTGGGAACCACCGAATTCACGAATTTGATTGGCTGAAATGGATATTGACCGCGGTCTAGATTTTCCCATCTAGACTGGGATCTAGACCGGTAATGTTTTAATTGACTGGAAAAAGTTGCAAACTAAAATGCAAAATCATTGACTGTTTTCATCTAAAAATATTTATTTCTGTAAGTGCCAAAAAGCTGATGAGAAAAAAAAGTAAAGAGGACGAGTAAACTTCGGAAGAATTAAATTCGGTTCATCGCCGCTCTCAAGCAAAACGTCAGTCAGTACAAACCAGTTACATTAAACAAATTAAATTGTTCTTGTCTTTGCCATATAATAAACATTTTATTAACTGAGCTAAGTCGGTCTGTGTGGGAATCTTGACCTCGGTCGTGCGTACAGACCTCACTGCGTTCGGTCTGTACTTACGACCTCGGTCAAGATTCTCCCATACAGACCGCCCGCTCGGTTAATAAGAGCTAAATACCACTTACATGGGTTGGTTAATCATATCGTGAGGTGTTTGTGGTCGGTTTGTGCGTTATTTGCAACAAAATATTTCAGCTTTCCCGAGAATTTCCTGTAAATTAGTTTGGGTCTCGTGTTGTGCTAATCCGGGGAGTACTAAATTAATCAAGAGATTGCGTTCTGCAACATTTCCAAAACACCGAGAGGAGATATGAAAATACGACGGGTCTAATGATCAGCGGTGTTTCGAATAAGTCTAGGCATCCGCATTGTGCCAGTTTGGGCTAGCCATGTTGGAATAAAAGTTGGATCTTGTTTACTAAGCTGTGTTTATCCAGATCCATCGTGCTATTAAGCCCCGGCCAAACAATCGCAACATCGCAAAATTGTTGGGCGCAACATGTTGCACGCGATTGGCCACCCTGTTCCAACGTGTTGCGACATAATGCGAGTTGAAAATCGAACTAGCGCACATGCCTGAGCGCAACATTGTTGCATGAACCTGGCCAAACGACTACAGCATCATGCAACATCCACAAATGTTGCATGAAAAATCTGAGCATTTTCAAATTTGAGCCAACAACACCCAACATGTCGCAACAGGGTCGCCAAACGCACCCAACATGTTGCACCCACCAATGTTGCGATATGTTGCGTTGAAATGTTGTGATCGTTTGGCCGTGGCTTTAGAACAAGAACATTACAACGGGTAGCGGAATATTTTTGATCAACTTTGCTGAAGGTGTTTGGAAATACGCTCAAACACGATCTCTTCTCAATCGAAACTAAATCTAAGGAGAAAATCTACAAATAAAGTCGTAAAAATCTAAGCTGCTAAAAGATCAAATACCTAGAAATCGTCAGGGTTATGATTTCCTTTGTTTAAAGTTGATAAATTATGAGCGAGTAATCAGAAAACAATTTCTAACGTACCATTTTGTGCTAAACTCGTAACAGGCAAAGTCCACGTTGCCAATGCAAACTGACGAAGATGGATGCACCAACGGTACGAGAATTATTTCCTTATTTAAAAGAGATTTTGCTTGTTCAAACTCCCTAAACGATAAGGATATCAATTAAATTCTACTGTTTGTCACATTAATAGTAATCACTATAAATTTAGAAATTTAAAAATGTTGAAGAGCAGAGATGTTCTAATCATGTATAATTTAAACCAAAACGTGTTTTTTTTACTTAAACATTTATTTAATCACATACATCGATAATTAAATTACTCTACTTACGTAACTTAACATAACCAACGAATGGGAACGTTTAGGGACGGGCGGGGTGGAGGATTCCCGCAATTATTGAAAAAACATCCTGCACGGAAAAAAATGCTGAAAAAATAGTGCAAGTGCTTTGTACTATCCATGTATTGTTTTTTGATATCAAAAAACAATTCTTACAGAAGCTATTGCCCAAGAAAAAAAATTATGCACAACCATAAGATGGGGAAAAGAAGTTCATGGCCCATTTTAATGAAATCAAGGTAAATTCCGTTTCTTTTTCAGCTTTGGGTAAAATTGAAGCGCCTGAAACGAGAACAAATGCGGACCAAGGAGAGTACTAAACGCCACAATGGCAGGGATTTCAGTGGTAGATTTCCCAGGTTTAAACCACGTAAACGACCCGCTACTCCTGAAGGCGAGTCGCATTCGGATGGAAACGAGTCAGACAGAATGGACAGAATAGAGGCGGACGAGGGGAGTTCAGGCGCGCAAGGAAATAAGGGTGAAGCTGCTGCAGTAACAGAGGAAATGGACTAAATTTCGGCCAGTGTTACAAGAAGTTCCTCGTCGCGCGCGTAAAAATCCTTTCTCGCGAGAATTCGAGCAAAAATATTCCCCAGTAATGATGTATCCAACACAGGTTCGTAGAGTGTCTCGGACTGGTTCATCGGCGTGTGGATGACAACCAAGCAGGGTCATCACCGTGCCTGCAAACTTATCTCCTATGTGTTTCTCGCGGGATTGGATTGAACGCGCGAGTATGACCAGAAAGTTTGTTTCCTGACACGCGACGTCTCGCTGTTGGTTTTTCCACTCATCGTTCAAATCAGTGTAAGAGTGAAATGTAAAGAAAGGACCACTTGCACAAACAGTAGCGAAGTGAAGCCGGATCTTTGTGAAGATTAGGATCAGTAGTGTTCAATAAAGTATAAATATAAATGAAAGGCTGATCGAACAGCTAAGGTAAATTTTAATGCCCATTAAAACTTACCTTAGCTGTTCGATCAGCCTTTCATTTATATTTATACTAAGAGTGAAATAACGAATGAGTCAGTTGGCAGATGAATGAAAGAATGGATGAGTAAATGAGTAAAGTGTGTCTGGAACATGAAGAAAATTTAATGACCCAACGCAAGTAGCCCTTGCGAACTACGGGTCAATAGCCCATAAGGCGAAACCGAATGGGCTATTGACCCGTGGCCCTTGAGGGCGAAGGGTCTAATTGTTTTAGTATCATCTGGCGAATTTCGATACTCGAGGACTATTACCACAAAAAAACCATTATCATGTGATACTATTTCCGTGAAGATTTTAGTTCTGTTGTTACGTTTTGAGACTGTTAGCGACATTTGTAATTTCTGTAAGGATGGTTTTTAATCGAGACCAAGGTCAGAATGACGTTTACGGCACAGGGTAAACGACTGGTCAGCGGTTTGCAGTTTACAGTTCTCCTTTGCTGAGAATCAGGGGGGAGAGGTCAACTTTGCTTGCGTAGCCATGCGAGTCTTGGCCATTATGACGTCACATGTGAGCCGATCCTTGAAGTTTCAATGGCCGCTAAAAAAATGACACCGGAAAAGTTATTCAACCGATGATTGTTCAAAGAATTTGAAAGAAAGCGATCAACAGGCTACGAGAATAAGAAAACCTGTTAATACTGAGTCAAAAAATTCTATGGTTTTCAAAAACTAGATGTTCGAAGACACAAAACCACGCAAAATTTCGAGATCGCTATTAACGCTATTGTAAAGTGAAGCTTTGTGCACGTTTCTTGGGTGGTATCTGGAGAACCCAACAATGAACCATACGGACACGAAAATAGGATGATCTTGATATGGTTTAAAAGGTTTGAATGGTGATGAAAACGAATCACTTGGCTTATGCAAAATGATCTGCGATCAATACCAGGAGCCCTTCACCCTCAGCCTCCATCTCCCATATATCCTCGAGTCAACCTTTGCGCGAATCTTTCTATGTTTAGCACAGTTTTCACCCCAGGCTAGCTTAACTGTTCCCAAGAAAGCATATTATATAGTGCATTGTTTTGTGTTGTGCTGTGTTTTACTGCCTCTTTGTTTAAAATGATAATCAATCAATTTCCTTTATGCTTCTTTATTATAGATCTTATGTAAATAGAGATAATTTTAACAATTATTTTACATTAAGTTTAACTGACCTACAAAGCCATGAAGATGAGAGTCAGGGACGTTGAACTTGTAAACATGAATCCCGAGCCTGATTTCTCCCCGGCTCCTTCCATCCTAGGTTCCCTGTTACCTTTTCCATTGACGAGTTTATTCAGTTATACACTTCAAGAGATGCGTTATGCAAGTGACAAGCATACATTTTCAGCAAACAACCCAAAAAAGAACACGAGATTGGGTTTTAACTGTTTAATTGACAGTACATTGACAATAAATAGATAGCTTTCCATGGTGGTTGCATGTATTGCCGGAAACGGGACTTGCTTGGATGGTCGTGAACGATGGTTCAAAAAGATCAACTAAGACTCCTCTCAATATTCATTAGTTAAACTGAATTTAATTGAAGTAAATGTTTACATGGCCTCCCTTCCCTCTTTAGTTTTTATATCATTCCTAACTCTTTTCAACAGGAAATGTTAACTAAAAGATAAATTTCCTGATAAGATCTATCACCATGAACTCAATACGTATTTACCATAAAATATGTAATTCTCACAATTAAGATCCAACCCGATCTTCCTTTTAAGCCCTGTCCAAGCAGAAACAATGTGCAAATGTACATGAAACTGATATCATACTTTATAAAACACTAATTACTGATTTACAGTATCAGGTCTTAAGATTTCACATAAAAATGTTTTTTTCAGCACTTTCACCTGCACAAAGGAAAAAAAAATTCTGAGGCGTGTCAAACAAACTACAGCAAACACTCTGCATAGAGAATTTTGGATTCTTACACAATTAATAAATCAAACTTCAAATTTGTAAATCATTGATCAACTGTACCAATTTTGTATTCATGATAAGATCCAGCAACAGAAACTCAAGCTGACCAGAGTTTGGAACTCAAGTTTTGATATACAAGCATACCTGATCGCGGCCACTGTGACACCCCTTATTTGGTCTTAGGTAACCAGGAAAATCCTCCCTCAATGACCCTAGATGAGCTGCATGTAACTTTTACCATTGAGGAAGTGAAAAGCAAGTCACTTTTAGCAACATAACCAGGGTAACCTGCTGGTGGGCCTGATAACTCACCGAAGTCTAAAGTGATCAAATGCGGGCTGCAGGAAGGACGACTAAAGGAAGGCGGATAACTGAGCACTGGAATATGCAAAAAGCTTAAGTAGGCTAAACTACAGAATATGGTGGCACTTTTAATCATCCATCAAACTAACCGTCGACTCCTTTGTCTCGTTTGCTCCTTTGTCATCCAATGCTAAGCCAAACGGGCCACTAAATATATAGACCTAGGACTTAGCGCATATATACAGATTATTCCCAGTTCTTTTATCCACTGCCGAGCCAGACAAGCCAAACAAGTCACTCAATATATGCACCTTCAAAAAGTGGACCTGTAGAAATTTTTGCAGTTGCTCTCTTTAGTATCTGGAGGGACGGGCAACTTCATTTCATATAACCACTTGATAAAATTGCCTCAGAAGGGTCTGATAGGGCTGTCTCCAGTACCCAAGACCATATAAACAGGGCTGTGTACTCTCTCCTCCGGAGAGGCTCCCTGTATGAGCAATTGAATCAGTGCTCTGAACTACCAGCCTGTTGTTCAAAGCAAAACGAAAGAGGCCTCTGCAGAGGAGGGAGGGCCTTGTATGTCAATATGTTTGAAGAAATGTCTTCTAAGACTAGACTGCAAACAAGGGGTAAAATGTAGAATCCAGGCTTTTTAAGAATATCATATTCTCATTTTCTTTTATAGACATGGAGAGCAAACCATAAACCGGCTAATCTGAGAGCTGAAATGATTGGATTGAAGCACTGAAGCAGTTTCCAAAAACGGCATACGATTGCTAATGTAACACAACAGTTAGCAATAAACAATTAACTCACGTTTTCTCCGAACGTGAAACCTCTCCCTTTCGCTTTGAAACGGCAAGCATAAAAACTGACGGAAAAAATGGACACGTGATCATGTCTCTCGTACACTGATTGCCATAAAAGCCATTCTTAACCAATAACAGCGAACGAAAACAATGCAATAAACCAATCGGAACACGAAGGAAATACGCGTAGTATGCACCAAGTGCGGTCAAATGAGCTCAGCAGCCTGGCCACTGGTTTAGTTTGGTTTTGGTTTTGTGTCTGAGTAGGTTTCATAAAGGTTCTCAATCAGCCTATTTCAGCCTTATATCAGTTAAAGAAAGTAAAACAAAGCTAAAGAATTTTCGGATTATGGTTGACAATTAAACGAAAGCCACTCTTATGTTCTATCGTGGCGATTTGTTCTCGGAACATTTATCAATAAAGCGAAATGCCTTTAACCCATTGACTCTTTGTCGCCCGTAACCGGCCGTGACGAACCTTGGCCTTTCTTCCAATTCTGACGTCATCACTTTTTTGACCAAAATTGGCATCATCTATACTCAGGAGGAAAAGATCTTTGCAATGATGCCCAGATCAGAGTGATTGGCTTAATGAAGCCTGAGATATGGACAGAAAATGCTCAAAAAATTGAGTGAAAAGCTCAGAGCAAAATTTCCTGCCAGTACACCTGGCTGTGGTAAAAATTGCCCGTCTCGACGACGCTTTCTTAAAAGTTTTTTTAACCACAAGCAAGCCCAGTAGAAGGTCAATCACTGCAGCAAAAAGAAAAGAAAAGGAGAAAAAGGAAAAGAAAAAAATTTAAAAATCGAAAAGCCTATAAAGCTCTGGTCAAACGGCGCGTGATAATCGATGATAGTTGATTCTCCCCTAACTATCATCAACTATCGTTCAAATGGTCAAACGGCCAAAGAAGTTCGTGATAATTGATGATAGTTCATCAGCAGTCGTGCAAGCAAAGTCACGAGAGCAGCAAGTTCCAAGCTCTTTCCGTTTAAAAATGCGAACACTAAATGGCGTCCCCTAAGACAAACTTGTAAAAGTGTGAATTTTTCGAGACGAAAGAGAGCGGCAGCATGTTTTCGGACCGCTATCGGGCCAGTGATTACCAAAGCAGCTGACCGAAAAACTATCATGAACTATCATACGCATGGTCAAACGAAAAAAACTATCATCGACTATATGAAATATTTGAACAAGCTCAAACTGAATGATAGTTAACAACTATTCACCGAAGTGGCTAGTGGTGGATATTTACCGAGCCGCGAGGCGGCCAGGTAAATGTCCAAAGCTGTCCGACACTGAGGAGAATAAATGTTTTAATATATAATAAAACAGTGAGATAAAATACACCACAAAAATTAATTTGGATGATTTCTTCACTTGTCACCGATGCAAACAGGGACGCCATTTTTCCCGAGTTGCTCGGAGGTAAATAGCACAGGATATTCGGAGTTTGACGAGCCAATCAGCGCGCGCGTGTAACACTAGTACTGTCCACTGTTTTAGTATATACTAATTGATGATTGTCAAAGATAGTGCATGATAGTTGGTGGTCAAACGCGCTCAACTGTCATCGACTATCATCAACGATCATGAGCCGTTTCACAAAACTTTTGATTTCTGCGCACGCCCGAGCCCAAATGTCCAAAAACGCGATTCTAGTGGTAAGAAGGACAAGCTGTCGTGTTGCAAATGCATTTTGCACCACATTAAAGCTAATGTGGCCAAGGTCCAGTCTGAAAACCACCCGGCAAAATGTCCAAAAACGCGCATTTTTGGCAAAAAAATCCAGGAGTCAATGAGTTAAGCGGGGGTACTCGTGAAGGCTGTTTTGACGTCGCTTAACACGGCCTTTCTGCGAATATCTCGGTCACGTTTCAAGCAACGCTAAATCTCTATGCTTATTTTATTAACCACTGTTAGGCGGTTTTGTTTAAATTTAACGGTTATTTTTGAGCATTTTTAAAAGAGATATTTTTTCTCAAAGGATAGGCTAAATTGAGGGAAATATGAACTGTTGAAGATTTGATGGATTTGGTAAATTGAAATTTGAAGTGAAGAATTAGTAGACGGATACCAAACAGTCCCCTATGAGGCGCCGAAGTGGACAAAAATGCTGTTTAGCAATTTTTCTTTCCAATTACATTAATATGTTCTAAACTCAAGATTTTTGGCCTGAATTTACTTGTTAGATGCCATCTAAGTAAAAAATTCATGCTCTTTTTCGTATTTATTTTCTAAACTCTACAGTTGCGTTCTAATTGCAGAGAAAATGCGTTACGAGTACAAAAAAATGTTCTAATTGTTTTAGACGCTCTGATGTTCTTATTACATTCTATTTCAAAAAAAAGTATTCTAATAATTATTTTTTCATGCCAAGTTGGAAAAAAACTCTGCTCATAAGAACTAAAAAATATCCTAAATACTTTTGTTCTTGGGCCATCGTAATTTGATCAAAAATAAGACACAAACAGCAGTGATAAACATATTGAACTTGCACATTTTGATTATGACTTGACGTTTCGTATGTACTCTACATACATTTTCAAAAGTAACCGTTGAAATTTAAAACAGCTATTTATATATATATATTACAAAGGTGAGGGGACTGGAACCTAGATTAAGTAAATACTTAACAGTAAAATAAAACAGAACAGATTAATAAAGCATCAGCTTTTCACTTCCGACGTTGACATTGAAAGCTGGCTCAAGTTCTTGAATATATAAGGTCTCTTTTATTTTACAATGATAGTCTGTTTTGCCCTTCGCTAAAATATCAAAATGATCCAACTTGATGTTGTGTCCAGTGGCCTTGACGTGGTCAGCAATGGCTGAAGTATTGTCATTTCTAGCGAGGGCCTTAAAATGTTCGGTTTTTCTATCGTGAAGCCGCCGTTTAGTTTTACCGATATAAAAACCATTACAATCCCAGCAATTTGCTCTGTAAATAACTCTGGATTGTTGTGAACGATTAATACGGTCCTTGTAAGGAAAGAAAGATTTTATGCATCGAGTGCTCTGAAAAACGATCTTAAGGTTAACACAAGAGTAGAATTTGTACACTCAAGATTTCAGGCGTTTAGCGACTTGGTTGCTTTGTAAACCTAAGTAGGGAAGTAGGATAATGATATCTTTCTTAGGAACAGTAGACACGGGGTTGCTTTGCTAAAAAATATCCTATTCTCAGTCAAAAAAATACATTGTAATTGGAAAAAATACGTTCTAATTAGTATGCAACTTTTCTCTTTTAAGTTTTTCATGCTAAGCGCAAAAAATTCATGCCAAGAGAAAAAAAACCCTTTTAATTAACATGCAAATTTATGCTCGAAACAGCTGTGCTGGCCAAAAGCATCGTGGGCGTTGGAGGTTAATTTCGCGCCAAATGTTCGCCTCTATACATCCATGTTTGCCATTTCATGTCGATTAATTATTTTACGATAACTGCAGAAATTCACGCGCGCTCATTGGCTACTTTTTATTGTCAATATGCGGACAGACACATGAATTTAAAATTCATGCGACGCGTCAGCGAGCGAGAGCCGGAAATTCGACAATTTGTTATCGTAAAAAACAAATTGATGTCAGTTTTTAATGCGTCTGTCCTTATATTGATCATGAATTTCGTCATAACATTGTCAAAGTAGTCTGCGGATCCACTCGGCTATCGCCTCGTGGATCCACAGCTACTTTGACAATGTGATGACGAAATTCATGATCAATAACAAGACAGACGCATAAAAAACAGACGTCAATTTGTTAAATGGTGAAAAGCGGGTACTTAACGTCCGATCTGCGGGAAGCTATTAGCAAAATCAGTGAAGCTGGCCGATTGCTGGCTCCGCTGACCTCAAGTACGTTTGAAGAATTATCAACATCGAGCCATGAACCTCCACAGGTAAACAGCCCGACCGTAAACAGTGAGGTGAGCAACCCTCAATCGATCGCTCCATCGAGGTACGTAAACCATGAGCTTCAAAGACTTTTTCCAACGCTCAGGCGCTCAAATGAGCAGGCTAGCCCATCGGGTGTCACGAAAACTCAGACCCCTGTAAATAAATAAATAAAGGAAAAAAAAAGATTTAAATTCATCTCAATCTTACATAAACAGCAATCTCATCACCTAAAATATGGTCACGCAATGTTCACAAGCGGCAACAGCCGGAATTCGTGAAGAATCGAGATATTTATCTTCTCCGGTTTATCCAGGTTTATCGCTTCAATTTGAACAACATTATAGCGGCTCTGCGTCCCTTATTCCTTTGGTGAAAAATTTGCCAGCAAATGCCATCAAAATATTGGTTGCTATTTAAACCTCTTTTGATCGACGCGACAGCGATGAACCGGAGAATATAAATATCTCGCTTATTTCCTGGCTGTTGCCTATCAACATCGCGTGACCATAAAAAATTAGGTGAAAAGAATTGAGACGAATTTAAATCTTTCTTCAAAAAAAATCGAGGGGTCTGTGGTTTGAGGTTTCGGGGTCTGAGGTTTCGAAGTCTGAGTTTCGGGGTCTGAGGTCTGAGTTTACGGGGTCTGAGTTTTCGTGACACCCGATGGGCTAGCCTGCTCATTTGAGCGCCTGAGCGTTGGAAAAAGTCTTTGAAGCTCACGGTATACGTACCTCGATGGAGCGATCGATTGAGGTTTCTCACCTCACTGTTTACGGTCGGGCTGTTTATCTGTGGAGGTTCATGGCTCGATGTTGATAATTCTTCAAACGTGCTTGAGGTCAGCGGAGCCAGCAATCGGCCAGCTTCACTGATTTTGCTAATAGCTTCCCGCAGATCGGACGTTAAGTACCCGCTTTTCACCATTGATTAATCGACATGAAATGGCGAACATGGATGTATAGAGGCGAACATCTGGCGCGAAATTAACCTCCAACGCCCACGATGCTTTTGGCCAGCACAGCTGTTTCGAGCATAAATTTGCATGTTAATTAAAAGGGTTTTTTTCTCTTGGCATGCATTTTTTGCGCTTAGCATGAAAAACTTAAAAGAGAAAAGTTGCATACTAATTAGAATGTATTTTTTCCAATTACAATGTATTTTTTTGACTGAGAATAGGATATTTTTTAGTTCTTATGAGCAGAGTTTTTTTCCAACTTGGCATGAAAAAATAATTATTAGAATACTTTTTTTTGAAATAGAATGTAATAAGAATATCAGAGCGTCTAAAACAATTAGAACATTTTTTTGTACTCGTAACGCATTTTCTTTGCAATTAGAACGCAACTGTAGAGTTTAGAAAATAAATACGAAAAAGAGCATGAATTTTTTACTTAGATGGCATCTAACAAGTAAATTCAGGACAAAAATCTTGAATTTAGAACATATTAATGTAATTGGAAAGAAAAATTGCTAAACAGCATTTTTGTCCACTTCGGCGCCTCATAGTCCCCTACCAATCTGGGGTTCTCATTTGGGGTGGTCAACTGTCTGGAAGTGTTTCCAACCCCTTTTAATTCTATCAATTTCCTTAAATAAACGCTTTAAATTTCACTCCTATTCATGTTTACCCCCGCCTTAATATGAACAAATTGCCTGTAAATTTAATAATTGTATGGCAGAATAATTTTTTCCTCGAACAAAAGTGCAGCCATAAAATAACAAGGTGGTCTGGTAGTGAGCAGAAAATGTTGCATAAGAGAAGTGGCAACAATCGAGATATTTCAATCTTCTTGAATTTCTCGTCATTCCCTGCTTGACAGAGATTAGGACAGGAGTGTTTCTCCCGGGCTCCCAGGGGTAGCCTGATAGGAGTTTAACAGAAAATTATGTTGTTATTTGTTTTATCTTGCTTCGTTTTTTTTGTGTTTGGCTAGTAAAGAGTCTACCCTTTCCCAAGGAGCCAACTGATAATAGGTTGAACTGCGAACTGCGAAATGGTAAGCGCGTGAAGACCTTGAAGCTGTCGCCACTTTTAGGTATGTACTTTAAGTAAGGTTATCAAAGTGTATCATAATAGGAACCCCTTCGCTTCCCTCTCTTCCTCCTCATGTTTCCCCTTGTTTTCCCTTGTGTTCTCCCCAAGTGTTTCCTTGTATTCTATGATGTATTCTCTTGTATTCCCCCGTATTCTCTCTAAGTTCTAGATACACTTTAATAAACTTACTTCAAGCACACATGAACCGCTGCCAGGTTTGTGTCACAAGCATACAGTCTCAATACACGTAACACCCACATGGCGGCGATGGCGGCCGCGTCGCAGAGAGCAGTGTGTATTGTAACAGGGGGTGCTTCTGGATTAGGCCTGGCAACTGTTCAAAGACTGGCACAGAATGGAGCAAGAGTAGTTATAGCTGATCTTCCTTCGAGTGACGGAGAAAACGTTGCCAAGGAACTCGGGGATAGTTGTTGTTTCGCGCCGACTGATGTAAGCAAAGTAGTTTTTTCGTATTTGTGTGTTTAATTCGATGAGCGTCTCTCTGTCCCTGTCCTTGACAGAGTCTTTTGGAACTGTTGCCACGACATATTTATTCTGGGCGTTCCTCCTGTACTAGTTCTCTCGACAGGATCACCTTTACCGAGATTAATTGACATGGATATTTGCTCCATGTCCGAAATGTTACGCAAGGCCCACAAGGCTGGGGTGGGGTAAGGTGTGTGTTTTCGTATGTAAATTCTCCCCGTAATTTGATTTATTGATATGGCAATCGGTTAACAAGTTTCGATACATCTGTTGTGTTTTTTTTCACTGAGTGATGATTGATTTCAGGATCGATTGTTTTAATTCTTGAAGAATTTTTCTGTGGAATGTACTGACAGGTCATATGATAAACATGAGAATGTGTTTAAAGTGTTTTTACTTAGTGGTGCAGCAAACATGCTTTTCTCATGCTCTGGATAAGTGAAAATGAGCAGAGAGATTTCTTTAAGAAAAGAAATGCAAATATTATCGTAACAAATGAACATGTGAAATCACTGCAGTGGTGGTACATTGAAGCCCTTACTTCAAAGGTTGCTACCAATTTTGATTGCTGTCCTTCCTTTAAGTGTTCCCCTTCTAATAAGCCCTCCGCAATGAGTGGAGCCTTTTTGCTAAGTGCAGTGTTAAAGAAATTATTTGCCGGTACCCTTTTGTACACCTGAGTGGAGAGAGGCTCTGTGAGAGTTTAGTGTCTTGCTCAAGAACACAACAAAACAGGGCTCAAAGTTAACGACCAACTGGTCACATAATTATGTGACTAGAATTTTGGCCGTGTGCCTAAAAAAATATGTGTGGTTGCACCACCACGCCTTAAAAGCCAAAGTACAGTTCAACTTCTCTAGTGCTTACTCACCTGACCATACTAACGTACTCTGACTGATGAACATAAATTTAAACTAGATATAACACAACTATGCAGGTACCAAATAAGAAAGCTACACCATTTTCCTTTCATTGGTGTGTGTTATATTTGTCAACTTTAAGCCTATAAATTTCCCAGTGGATTCTCTGAAACTTGAACTTTCATTTCTTCCCACATTGTTATGGTGGTCATAGTGCTAGGCGCTCGTAGCTGAAAACGTGGAGACTGGGGGTGAGATTAAATCGCGTTCTTGTTCTTCGCCGCGAACAAGGGACGGACAACAGTAGCTAACAGTTACAGAATACTGAGTTTCGAAAGCCTTGTTTTCACTCGTCTGACATACAGAAATTTCCAGCGTTTTCGGAACGGGCCAGTCCATGAATTCTATGGCTTGAAAGCTAGTCAAATGAGCAAAGTTCGGCCTAGTTCTCATGAATACCCATATGTTGAAAAATCAAGAATCTACGGGAATAGAATTTCAATGGTGCGGTGGCCTGCAACTGTCATGGCAAAAGAATTAACCTCACGGCAAAAAGAAAAACCTCATGGCAAAAAGAATAACCTCGCGTCAAAAAGAATAACCACGACCTCACGGCAAAAGAAATAAGAATTAAAATGTCCTCTCAGTATCCAAGAAATTTTTCCATGAGTCTTTTTCTTTTTGCTGTGAGGTTTTCTTTTTGCTTTGAGTCTTTCTTTTTGCCGTGAGGTTTTTCTTTTTGCTGTGGCAGTTGTGGGCCACCGTACTAAGGTGAGGCAAACAACAAGCAATTGGATAGTGAGGATACTGTACGAAGCGACTTGAGTAGTCAATATCTAAGCTTAACTCTTGTGTGAAATATTCTGATTCTTGTATTTGCTTTCATTGTATTCAATACTGCTAGAATAGGCCCATATTGCAACATGAAGCCTAAGTCGCTCTTTTTGAAGCGTTACTATTCTTTTGGGGTAGGTGATCCAAGTATTTGAAGCTGTGCGCCTAAAATTTTTAACTCTGCACCTAAAATTTCGACAGTGCGCCTAAAAATTTACACCTGGTCGCACAAGTGCTCCCAAAGCCATAAATCAACTTTGAGCCCTGCAAAATGTCCTCAGCCAGGGCTCGAACCTGGACTGCTCGCTCCAGAGTCAAGCACACTAACCATGAGGCCGCCATGCCTCCCATTTGGGTTTCGGAAAGCTGTTATAAAATCATAATTGTTTTGAAATTTCATAGATCCAGAGACACTACTGTCACTAAAAATGTTGTACAGTTATAAGGTTGCATGCGCAAAGGGCCATCTGGTCTTATGACTTCTAATCTAATAAGTGCCCCTCTCCAATAGGAACCCTTCCTTGAACTGCCTAAATACCGAAGGCACTAAGTCAAATTATTATGGTATTTCTTGGGATGTAATCTTTTTTTTGGCCAGTTACTTCTTTTCTTAATTTGTGAGCTCAAAATTTTATGTCACCTTAATCCAGTGGACAATAAATAATTTTGAGAAAGATCAATACAGGGCCTGATTTTTCTGTGGAACAAGAGATTTATCAACAACATGGCAATTTAATATTAATTAACTGCACAGCCTGGGGCCGAGGCGTGGTTCTTAATCTACCGATGGGTTATTTTTTGTTCTTTTGTTGGTGACCTGAACCAAACTTCCACTCGGCCAGACATTGAATCATGCAACCTTTGATGCGTACTGGCCAAGTCCTGATCGGGACCTTGAATCACGCAACTTGTACTGTTCACTTTAACTATGTGACAAATAAGAGCGATTGTGCAATAATATTATTTTGTGTTGATGAAGTGATGTGGTGTCTACAGTAATCCATGAATCATCAAGGACTGCTTTAAAGTGTGCACTGCGCTTCATCTCGGAATGTGTGTGAATGTATATTTATTTTAAAAGGTCAATGGACCTTCCTAGGTAATTTTTCCTTCAAGATAAACAAAATTCTCTGATTACAAGTCATGCTAAACCCTTACTAGCAAAGAATGTAATCAGACACACTAACTGGGAAGCATGCAAATTATGATGTTTATTAGCTAAAAGCTGGTGAAAACTCGATGTAGCAAAAAATCGTATGATCGCAAAGAAGGGTTCCAGATATATTTTCAAGCCTGGATGTCAATACCGAATTCTAACGGGTCAATTCCCACTATTTCCACCAAATCATTACTAATTTTCTATCAGTTTGTCGGGTCATGTAGGTGTCCTTGTCGGGTTTTTGACCCAAGACCCCTCGCTTATCTGGAACACTGCAAAGGATTTAAAAAAGGGCGGTTATAAGTTGTTTCAACTTCTTGTTTGTTTTTTGCTCAGGTTACATCAGAAGCTGATGTTGAACAAGCTATTAAGCTTGCTAATAAGAA
>CBDDTI010000411.1:0-24508 GCA_965233585.1 bacterium | reverse complement strand
CTGCATCAACGTCCACGTTTTTTGTGAAGAAGCAACATCACCTGGATTAACTTCAACTCCCCATATTCAACACAAAAAAAAACAATCGCGCCCGCGTTTTTTCTCAACCAACGGTTCACACAACCAAAGCAAACATGTTTTACTTCAAAGCTCTCCTCCTGCCATCTCTCCACCTGTTTTCAGCGTCCACACAAAGCTTCAAAAAATAATCACCGCTGACCAACTGAAAACACTGGTTTCTTGCCTTCATCCAAAGACACCAACATTCATCAATTAGAGGAAAGATTACTACAGGCAAAGAGGCAATCTAAACCCAATTCCATCTTGATGCTGCAACATCTTCAGCACCCATAACATTCACTTCATTTCCATCCAAAGACACAAGCAACCACCAATTAGAGGGAGAGTCACTTCATTCAAAGGAGCTGTCTAAACCAGATTCAACTTCGCTGCACTTTTTCATCCAAATCAGCTGCTTCATTTCTGTCAATTGAGATGCAACCTGCTCAAAGACCCTGCCACATGAGCTCAACAACTATCTGTCAATCATAGAGATGTGAACACCATCAATCCATCCACAAAGATAAGTTTCAATCTATGATCATATTTGTACCTTTTTCAAATTAGAACTTGTGTATATTGTTTAATCATTGACCATGGTATTCAAAGTTGTGTTCCCCCACTTATTTATTATTCAATTTTCAGGAAAGCCCTATCCCAAAAAAAGGTGGCTCAGCCCTTCGACCATTGTAGGCCAACAACATCATGTCAGCCATCCCAACCCACCAAGCAGTCACATCGGCACTAATTACAAAAACCAATCACCAGTCAACATCGATAAGCAGTGTCCCCAATCATTTTTCCAGCTTATAAAAAAACCTCCCCTTTTCATCTCTACTGCTTTCTAGCAGGGGGGTGATGCTTCATATCCGGCTCTTGCCATTATGTATATTTATCAATGATTATTAAAATATGTCAAGAGGCAGATGACCTGCCTGTGTTCCTTGTGTTCCTTTGTTATGTACAAGCCAGACAACACTTTGGTTCATTCCCCTGGATACAGTTAACTTGAGAGGTAAAAGAACTGTTAGATTGAACCAGCCAAGCAATTAGATTGGACCAGCCAAGCAAATGGGTTAGAGCCAACTGCAAGGTCATCAACAACACACACCAGGGAACAAAGAACCAAGCCACACCTCTCCACCTAGAAAAGAATCAACATTAAAGATCAAAGCAACAGTTACCATCACTCTCTTAAGTATAGTCATCATGTGAAGACCTTTAGTTTTATTGTGTACTTGTCATTCTTGTGTGTGTACTCATATAGTGAAGTCATGTAGTTCTTGTATATGCCTTATTACTACCATCAACATGGGCTGAATAAAATAACAAAGAACAAATTGGATTCACCTTATGGGGGGGTTTAAAGGGAGGTCAATATGGAGGTTTATTAACAGGTCACCATATTGGAGGATATTCACAGAGAGGTCAAACAACCATCCCACAGGCGCCACCCCAAGGATAAAACACCCTTCACGAGCATGAACGGTGGCCTGACCGCACCGCCCGACGGTACGCCAACGCGTGCATGCGGGACTCCGCCCATGATGCCGTCCGGGACATCACTCTTGCCGGACCAAGGAGTTGCTCCGAAATGCTGGACGCTTATGAGGAGCGGTTCCAATTACTAGACGACTTGATCAGGATCCGTATGCGGGAGGAAGGACTTCTCCGCGCACCCCGCCACCTACGCGGACCTAGCGGGAGAAGGAGGAGTCTCCTGAAACCCCGCGCTAAATGAGGAATCATGACCCCAATAGCTCGTCCGCTTGCCCCGTGGAATGCCGGCAGCGTGGTCCGGATGGAGACCTCTCGCGGACAATGGGAGGACATTGCCCTGCCCTCCACCTCAGAAGAAGTCCGGAGAGAAACCCTCTACTCCAGAGTGCGCTCCATCCTCCGAGGTCGACCCCAACCCAGTGCTGAGGACTTGCAGAACCTTGTTCGCACACCTCCACAACCCTTGTCCCCGGGGTCGTCCGCTAGTGACATGCCGCCCCACCTCCGGGCCGGACCCAGCCACAGGAGCGACGGGCTGGATTTTCAGTCAGGACAGTAGATAGGGGGGTCCATCCCTACTGTCCTTTTCCCCACCGGACCCGTCCCCCGGAGCATGATTTACCAACGGCAATTGCCGCCCTGAAAACCCAGCCGACCGTCAATGACCGCCTCCCCTTACGAGAGAGGCACGGCCTAGCCCTCTCAAGAAGAATGGAGGACCTAGGAAGGCTGATGCTCAAAACCCCGGCGCGTCTGGGATGGTGTCTTCATCCCGAGAAAAGGCCGGTGCTGTGGGGTAACGCTAAGGAATGGACCCCATTCCTCCACCCCGCGGGGCTGTACGCAGGTCACCATTGTGCCCCTGCCCGCGGCCGCTCGCTGCCGGCCTCCCCGGATTCTGCCCTCGTCGGACGTCCCGGAGGACATGGGAAGAAGCGCATGTAAGAGCTCGAGTTACTCCCCTTCTCCGAATGCCCTGTCAAAGGGTGGGTGCCTGGGCTGCCTGCGGGCGTGATCCCCTGATTATCGATGCGAAGGTGCCTCTAGGGGGAGCGGCCCCGCTAGTTCAAAATTCTCCTCTGAAAGCCGGAGGTAGTCCTCAACTCCTTGCTCCGCCTACCACACAGGACTGTTACACCATCGGTTCCCACTCACGACACCTCGACACAGCCTGGAGTCCAATGCCGCTAGTGCCTCAAAACTACAGAGCCCACGGTCTGCGGAGCTCTACAGAGAGAGAGGGCCTTCCGTTGGTGATTCTCCGGGGAGGATGTCGCGCTCACACCCCTTGGCTCCGGGCGGACAACGATCCCCACGCAGATCACCCCTGTGGACGGGGAGGACTCTTCGAATCCACGGAATCGATACAAGGAACCCGCCTACCCAGGGAGATGAAAGATGCACCCTCCAGCGGCTCCGGAGTCCCTATTCCTTCGCCAAGTGCCAAAGATCAAATCACCCAAGAGACCCTTACGTTTGTGACTTCAATTCTGTGTCCCAGTGTTGTACTTATAATCTTGTGCTCCCACTTGACAAGTGGGCATATCCAGAATACAGCCGCGGCTTCATGCAATCTGGCAGTAGATGATAATGAAATGAGAGTGATTTCAATGTACTGTTACCTCCACTGTGATCCTGGTCCGAATACTCCGGAGAGGAACCAATTCCGCCTTGTGTACTGTTGCCCCAAGTGTGAGTTTCGTCTCAATGCTCCGGGAACGAACCACCCTTGCCTCGTGGGCTTGTTAATTGTGTGGACTTGTGCTGCTCCATTTAGTGAAGGGTTACCCGCGCGGTATCCATCATCTCGGGCGACCGTGAATGGTCCGAGGGAAGTGAGGTTCGCCGAGGCCACCAACGTCCTGCCCCTCGTGGGCGAGAGCTCTGGCCAACGACAGCTGGTGGCTGCTATTGGGGAAGATGAGGATTCTGCCGGCGCCGGGCATGAACCATGGGACGATGTGGACACCGCCACATACGACGAAGTGACCGTGGCCGCTCTCTGCCACACAGGAGGGAAGAGAGTGATCCCCATTAGAAGGGTAAATCAATCCTGTACAGCAGAGTGGAAAAGAGAGTGTGAGGAGTCCATCCTCATCGATCTCCACTCCAGGCCCGAGGTCCGATGCTCAGAACGAGACGCCTGGAGGAGAGCAGTGATGCCCTTAGGCGCCCCAAGATTAGGAGAGAGAAGAGGCAGAACCAGATGTGACGAGATAGGGATCTTGTGGTTTCCCCGTGGACCCTGGCTGTGGCATGCTCGCCACGATCGGAATTGTGTTGCCACCTTTATGTCTCATTGGCCCAATTGTCGTGACTTGAACCTTGTTGTCGCTGTAACATCCGAACAAAACGACCTTGTAAGTTCTCTCTTCTACAAATCGATTCGTCTGTTCTCTCCTCACCGAGATCTCACAGTGACTGACCTCTCGTGGTGGAAAGGAACGACTCTGTTTTGCCGATTGAAATCAAGTTGGGAGACACAAGAACGGGTGCTGAGGACCCCGCAAGGATCAGACCACACTCCAGCCTCGCCCTGGGCGATTGTTACCGTCACGATCCTACCCGAGTCGCCGTTCCCAAGTACCCCACTGCTGCCCGCTCCGGATTCTACAACGACTACACTTATACCATCCTACCGGGCCGACATGGGTCTCCGAGCCAACCTCTGTGTTCTCCTCCTGGGACTAGTCATCACCTCCTCCACCAGCCGCATCCATCGGAGCACCACTCTAGGATCCCTGATAGGACTCCTCTCCGTTCTCTCCGCCGACCGTTTCACCCTCCGGAATGGGTATGGCACCGTGGAAGCCCGTTACCATCTTACAGCCTACGACTGCTCCGACCCTTCAGAGGTGCAAGCTTATAGCAGCATCCCGGCCAGCCATTGAAGCACCCGAGGCACCCCCGTCAGAAAAGACCGGCCCACACGATTCCAGCTCCTGCAGAAAGAAAGGAAAAGGTTGTTATAGAGAAATGTACCTACATCAGGCTCTTTCGAGCTTGATGTAGGCACATTTCTTCTCAAAACACTCTCAAAACACCTTAAAACAGTCTAAAACGGGCTTTTAACCATCCGTTTACGCATGAAAACCATCTTAAAGCGCTCTCAAACCACCTTGATGGCATCTACATTGAGCCTGTTGCAGGCTCAATCGAGCCTGTTTTCGTCTGTAATCGGCCTGCAACCGGCTTGTTTTCGTCTGCAATCGGCTTGCAACAGGCTCAATCGAGCCTGTAATCGGCCTGCAACCGGCCTGTTTTCGTCTGCAATTTGCAACAGGCTCAATCGAGCCTGTTGCAAGCCGATTACAGGCTCAATCGAGCCTGTTGCAAGCCGATTACAGGCTCAATCGAGCCTGTTGCAAGCCGATTACAGGCTCAATCGAGCCTGTTGCAAGCCGATTACAGGCTCAATCGAGCCTGTTGCAAGCCGATTACAGGCTCAATCGAGCCTGTTGCAAGCCGATTACAGGCTCAATCGAGCCTGTTGCAAGCCGATTACAGGCTCAATCGAGCCTGTTGCAAGCCGATTACAGGCTCAATCGAGCCTGTTGCAAGCCGATTGCAGACGAAAACAAGTCGGTTACAGGCTTGTTGCAACATCTATTTTTCTCCATTGTCAAATTGTTCTCGATTTAAAAGCGCAAAGAAAGGTTCTAAGAATGAAAAATGTTTAAAAATTCCGTCCTTTTTGCTCCAAACCCGCTCAAATGTAATTTTTCAAACTCTAAATTTTAAAAAGAAGAATTTCCAAAGTTGTTTCTGATAAGACAAAAATTTGATCGCGCGTATCAAAGTTTTCATCCAATCCTGTTAAAAATTCAACTCACAGTCGTTTTCAACCGTTTCAATTATCAAGACATCTATTTTCTCATAGTTTTTTGATAAATGTGAGGGGTTAAATTTTTTAATTATAATTTATCTCTCACATTTATTTTAAAATTGTGAGTTTTTACTACACTCAAGATAACTCCGAAGACCATCTTTATTTCTCATGCTTTTTTGACAAATGTGTGTAGGTCTAAATTTTTAAATTAAATTTGACCTGTCACATTTGGCATTAAAATTGTGAGCTATTACTCAACTCTAAAATCCGGACACTGCTTATCATCTCATGCTTTTTTTACTCTTGTACGGGTCTCATAATGTTTTATCATATATGACACTCGCCACAAGAGTAATTAAATTGTGAGCAATTATTTAGCATAAACATCGTTAAATCACAGTCAACCTTCATCACATTTCATCATCAAGATCAACGTCTTACACTTTTTTAACTTTTGTGCGCGATTTAAATCTTTAATTTTAATATTTGAATCCACATAAAAGTTACAAAATTGTGAGCAACTACTTCACTCCGAAAATGTTAACATCTAATCTTCATACTTTTTTGGCACTTGTTTAACTCCAAAATTTTTATTTATTTGGATTTGCTCAAGTACCATTAAATTGTGATCACCAACTCATCCAAATATTTGCCGAGCACGCTTTTATTTATTAGTTGGGTCTATGTTAAATGTTGTTTCAGTCGTGCAGCATGTGTGGGCAAGTCAACAACCAACCAACATCAGGATCGCCGCATAATTCTGACTGGGATTCTGGTCCTGACGAAGCCGGTATTTACAATACTTCAGATCCAACTCACATCGTGCATTGTATGCGTCGCATTTCTGCTCATCTTCGCAGAATCAACGAGTCTTTGGAATCATTGGACAGTGAATTGGTAAACTACAGGACCTGTTTCAAAGACAAACTTCTTGGAAAACCTAATATTTCTGGCGACTCAGCCACCAGGTTGTGGTGGTATCGTGAAATCCAAAACGAACTAAAAGTGTTTCATTTTTATGCGTCTTTTTGCATGAAATTGTTGTGCAAAGATTTTTGTTTGGAACAACACTCAGTTGATGGAGAAGAAGTATGAACAACAACATTTGGTTAAAGATGAACCCAAATACACATCAACGCTCAGAACCAAACCATCGTTTTGAAGAATTGGATCAATTTCATCAAGATTTGCCAAGATCTTCTAGCCTCAGCCGTTTTTACTCTGACCCTTGCACTGATTTTTGTGCTGTGATTGGAATGATCTTTACTATGATTATCTCTATTTGTGCTTGTATATGGTTGATATCGGTATCAACTTGTAACGCTCTAAAATCGCTTGCTTTAACAAATCGTACTTTAGAACTTTCTTTAGTAAATTTTACCAATAATTCATTGTTTTTAAATGATACGTTTTAATAGAATAAAATTTAAATTGGGTTTTTAATTACAATATTTAAAATAACACTTTTTTCGTTGTCGAATTCAATTAAGTCTCCGTCCAATCTCCTCAATTCGATCTTCATGTTGTCTAAATAATCAACATTGCATTTGATAAATTCTAAATGCTCAAAATGGATCGAGCAGTAGTCATTTTGTTTTGACTGTCCAATCGTGGGAATAATTCTAAGTATTGGGTAAAATTTGTCTCCGACAATAGAATGCTGAACAAAATTGGCATAACAAATCATAACACCAGGATACAGTTTGTAAATGTCTATCGGTTGTGGTGCTTGATAAACTGAGTAATTTCTCACAGCAAAAAAATGGTAGTTGTTTTGATCACTAACTCTTTGTTTTTCTTCATTGGGGTAATCGTACATTCCTAAAATCGGACAAAAGCTTTGTGGAAATCCAATTATAAAAATTTGATCAGTTTTAGCCGTAATTCTTAAATATCCATTAACGTTTTCAAAATATACTAGTTTCTTTAATTCTTCTGTCAATAAATCATTCATTGCCGTTGTTAAATCGTTAGAGTCACAAAAATAATTTTTTGGTATATTCAATTTGTGTTCTTCCTCTATGTTTTGACCTTTAACCAGTTTTATTATTATTGGTTCATTAGCGATTGATTCTGGAATGCTACATATGCTGTCGGGAAAAGAAATATCCATCAGGGCAATTTTCGCGTTTGGATTTAAATGCAGTGGATGTTTTAAATGCACCCAAAAGCTACTATTTGTATTTTCGTAATCCAATTTGGCATCTACTTTCGAATCGATTCGCACGTGTCTCAATTCGTGATCCATGTTTTTTTCTTTCTCTCTCAAATGGTAATGAATTAGAGACGGTTGACCTTCGTTTAAGCTCAAAAGATTTCCAAAAGCATCTGTGAATTGAGAGTTTATTGTCTCAATATTGGTTTGCCGCACTTGATAATATCTGACCTTTTTTACATTATGGTAAAAATAATGACCCTCCATTTGCTTAGGTAAAGTTGTTGTAAACATAATTGTGGAATAATTATCACTGTTAGGAACGTCGGAAATAATATTTGATTTTACGTGAACTAAACCGGGTTTCAAAACGGAAGTCACTTTATTTGCTATGGTTTGAAACCTAAAATTTTTTTGTAACGGATAATACACATATTCGTTACCAAAATATTTAATTGATTTTTCTCCAGAAAAAAACACTCTGTCTTTATAACATCTTAACTTTATAATTTTTATTAACTGTTGATGAATTAGTAAGTATCTATTATGATTGTAATTTTCATTTTCCGTCTCATTTTCGGTTTCTTTTTTAGGACCTTCTTCAATTATGTAGAATCTTTTAGTTTCACCGTCTGATTCGAGGTCACCACTAACCATTTTCATTCCTTCCTTGTAAATAAATTGCATCAAATTTTGCATTAATCTATATACTGACAGATCTTCTTCATCTAAATCAGGCAAAACCCAAACAGATTTTGTCTGGTTTAAAATCTCGGTCTCTATCTCCTTTTCTGAAGAATTTATAGATGTTAATTCGTTTTTTAGCGTTATGACACCGATTTGACCTTTTGTCATGGTTAATTGGTTGTAATTATAATGTAACCCCATAGATACTATTCCAATTTCCCATTCTCTATTTTTCAAATCTAAATTTTGCGGAAATAAATTGGTAAAGGAATTTAAAGTATTTTTGACGTCCGTATTGGAACCAGCGTTTGACACGCAATAAATGTTATAATCCATTCCACGTTATTGTGACACATCAACTACATCTTTCTCATATGTCCAACTGGGGTTTTTATACCCTTTCCATTTCACCAAAACCATTTTTTCACCTGTTTTTTTATCTTTTTTTGTTCGTAAAATTTTTTCAATCATAAATAATTCTGGCTCATTCACGGGAGTAAGTTCACTCTCATAAAAATTTCCTTCCAGAGTTTCATCCTGTTCTAAAGTTTCCAATTCATAAGTAGGTTTAGGCAAACGAGTAAAAATTGATTTTATTTTAAAAATTTCTTCCTTAAATTGTTGTGTAAAACCTCTGTCAAATTTTCCCTTCATTATGCTAATGCGCACGGTTTGACCAATTTTGTATTTTGGTCTTTTTCTCTTAAACTTTGAATAATGCAATTCCTGTTTTCTTCTAATAAAATAAGTCCGACCGGGGAGCTCGGCTTCAGCGGGTGACATTCCAATCATACGATGTTTACGATGGTTGTAGGTATGAACAAGAAAAGGTAATGCATCGATGTACCTATCTGTATTTTCGTGAGTCATGTATTTAAACATCAGATTTTTTAAAGTTCGGTTAAATCTTTCCACAAAAGGGGCGTGCACAAAATTGTTGCTGTGTAATAGAAGAATGTTATTGTTTTTGCAGTAGGCTTGAAACAATTTATTCTTTATTTCTGCACCTTTATCAGCTAAAATTCTACGAGGAAACTTTTTTGCTCTTTTCATAATAGACTCAAATCCCTCCATAAAAGTTTTTGCTGTTTTATTTTTTAAGGGTTCTACAAACGCGAATCGTGTAAAAATATCAATAGCTGTTAGAAGGTATCTATTCCCGTCATTTTCTTCGATCAAATTTCCTAAATCTATAAGATCAATTTGAAATTGATATCTCTTATGATAAGCAAATGTTGGATTTCTAGGTTTAGGTAATTTTGGTTGTTTATGAAGTGTGTAAGAATCAGTTCCCTTTAACCATTCTTCAATTGTCGTTAAAGGAATTTTTTTTCCATAATAATAATAAATCAACGCAGGAGATGCAAAAGCTATTGGTGAGCCTGGTCTTGCATATTCTTTTAAAAAAATCTCTTTTGTTGTCATTTCTTTTTAAAACAAGGGTTGTTTAGTTATTCTCCGTCTTTTTTTCCTAGATTTAGCAATTGACGGTGTTTTCCTCTTTCTGCTCGAATTTTGAGCTCGATATTCGTTGTTGGTATCTGCTTGTCTAGCAGCGTTAAGCAAAATACCGCGAGTAGCTGATTTTAATCGTTGTTTAGCTTTTCTCCCGACCGGTTGACCCTCCAAAGCCTCTAATGCAGTTTCTACCGCCGCCTTTGTCGCCTCTTTTTTTAAAGCTTTACCTGCGGATCTTATCGGTGCGCTTCTAGCCACTTTTCCAATAGTTTTTACCGCTGATCTTGCTACCGGCATTAAACCACGAAAAATTCCGGAAAAAAGTGATCCGATTCCCGAGCCTCGTTGCCAACGTAAGCCGCTGTGGTAATTCATATATTTTCTTATTGCTCTAGACTTTTAAGACATCTGTATAAAGACATAACACTGACGCCTAAAATACGAGCTGTATTTTTGACGCTCGGATATAGTGCTCTTGTTTCTTTTAAAAAGGCATAAGCACATGCTGCTAATAAAGTCCTAGGAGCAAAAGAACTATTTTCATTTTTATTTAGTTTTTCTTTTATAGTTGTCATCTCTTGATAATTTAACTGTAGAGGCTGTAAAAAATATTCTGCCATATCTTTTGCTTTTATAGAATTTTCTGTTTTAATTGTGTTGGTCGAATCTTGTCTGTATAATTTTATCCATCGCCATACCGTTTTTGGGCTAATACCAATTTCCTGACACAAGTGACTTATTGGGCGGGGAATTTTTTCCTCTATTAAACTTTGATACAATGCCATAGCAATTAAGCCTTTTGGATTAATTTTAATTTTTCCATTTTTTTGATAATGCCACGCTACTATTTCTGACCACAAGTTAAAAATAGTGTTTGTAACATCATTATTTAAATGTAATTTATTACATAAATTTTTTAAAATATTTTTTTCCTTCTTTAAATGTTCGCTGTTTTGTTCAAATTCTTCATTTAAATTTTTTATTTTTTCCCATTTTGTTTCTAAATTTGGATCACAATATATTTTATCAATAACTAAACCACACTCGGTGCACACTACGTCTCCTTGTCTGGTGTCTTCTATTATATATTGATGAATGCACATTTTAATCCAATCTAATTTTTGAACATAATTTCATTGTTTATTGTACGAAGTTCAAAATTTAACTGATTTTACAAATAATCCGACGTAATCTTTTATTATATTGAATTTATTCAGTTTTATATTTTTTCAGCAATTCAGAAATAATTTTTATTCCTTGTGTAGCGTCTTTTTCGCAGGAAGCTCCAATTATTACTATTTTTCCAGACGAAAATATTAAAGCAGAACACTTTTTTAATGTTAAAAACATTCCAGGAAATTTCTCAGAGTCGTATCTCTTTTGGATAATTTCAAAATCTACATTTAATTTCAAATTGTTGTAAAATGTTAATAAATTGATTTTTGATGACATATGACACAAACAAGTCATGTTTTCTATTTTAAACTTTTCAGTAATAAATTTACTACTTATAACAAGTTTTAATTCGTCTAATGCTTTTGGTATATGCTCTGTGGAAGGGATTTTAGTAATATTTACGTGGAAATTTCGATTTTGCTTTGTTTTAGTAAACACAATAAAAGAATATTTTTTTTTAACAACAGTAAAATTATTATAATGTTTTAGTACATTATCGGTATTAAAAGAAATTTTGTCACTGTCGATGAGACGAATTTTGCAACTGATTTTAACATTGCTGACCATCACTTCCATCTTTGATATGGGCTTGCCTGATAAAAGCGGAATTGCTGGATTGGCCGTGGAACAAAACGATGGCACAGAAAGTGGTTTAGCGCTTCACGCACCCTTAGAAGTGGAAACGGGTCTATTGGAAGGGGCTCACGTTATTTACAATAGCGTGGCTTCTATCACCAACACCGGTCCGGTAGAATTTCTTGTTCCTCGCGACAACGAGTGTTCTTTTATACTGAGTCAAACCAGACTCAGTGGGCATTTTGTAGTGACAAATGATGACGGCGGCTTTGTCACGGAGGCAAGTAAAACCGCGTTGGTAAATCATTTTGCTGCTTGTTTATTCAGTCAAGTAGAAGTGTATTTGAACGGTGTTCAAGTAGCTGATTTAAGTTCGGCGGTCACCTACCCCTGGAGAATGTTTTTACAATCATATTTAAGTTACAATATTGACGTAAAAGACACTTATCTGGCTGCTGAAGGATATTATCCCGAAACTATAGACGAAGTTACCACCACCAAAATTACCGAAGAAGTTTCCTCTAATTCTTTGACAAAAAGAAAGAATTTGATTTTAAACGGGAAAAAAGTATTTTTTAACTCGCGTATAGCTGTTGATCTGTTTGACACTGATCGATTCTTACCACCAAATGTGGATATCAAGATAAAATTGGTTAGATCGGCTGAAACATTTGGTTTGCTTCAAGATCCTGCAGCAGCAAAACCTTTCAAAATTGTGTTAAAAGATGTCAAATTGCATATGAGAAAAGTGTTGCCTACGTTGATAATACGAGAAAGTTTCAAAAACAAACTTTTAAAAGAACCGTGCTACCTGCCTTTTAGCTCTACACGTTTAAGACATTACGTTATTCCTCAAGGCGTGTCGTCTTTTAACATCGCTAATATTGCTAATGGAACATTACCCAAACAAGTGTTTTTTGTGATGGTTCACAATCAGGCTATGTCGCATGCTCCCGACAAAAATCCTTTTAATTTTCAACACTTTAATCTTTCCTCGTTTAATTTAAAAAAGAACGGGCAATGCGTATTTCCCAAACCTTTTCAACCTAATATTGAGGAGGGGGACGTTGTTGATTTGTATCGACATTTATACGACAGTATAGGCATTTCGCACGGCAATCAGTCCATTGGCTTGACGTATGATGCTTTTATAAATGGAAGATTTTTTCTGGCGGCCGACTTGACACCAGATCAATGTAATTCGTACCACACTCATCCAGAAAATTATGGAAATTTAGATTTAGAGTTGGCTTTTTCCCAAATCACTCCCCATCCAATATACGTTCTGGCCTTATCTATTTTTAACTCCGGTATTAAAATAGATCAATTTCAACAAGTCATAAAAGGAACCAATTAAAATATGGAGGGTGGGTTATCAAATATCTTTTTAAACAATTACATTCGACCCAGATGTAAGAATTTCATCGGGGTATTTTCGGTCGACGACTTGCCATCTGATCCGCTTTCATTGCCTTGCTGCCTGATCGCTAACTTATCCAAAAGAAATCAAGAAGGATCTCATTTCGTAGCAATGTACATTAACAAGAAAAATCAACTCTATTATTTTGATTCTTTCGGTTTTTTACCACCGATATGGAACAAATGTTTGATGAAGTTTTTACGACCCTGGATAGAGAAAAACTCCTTCAAAATTATCTTATCTCACTCAATTCAGAGTTTCCGTTCTTTGTTTTGTGGATGGTACACGTGCGCATTTTGTTTATCCGTGGGCAACAATTTAATGACCCCTCAACAATTTGTTAAATTATTTGTAAAAAATCCCAAATCAGAAAACGATAAAATTGTAACTCACTTTATAAAAAAAATTGAAAATAAATGTTAATATATTTTTACTTTCATAACTTTGGATATTTTCCTGAAAAAAGTTTTTTAACAGAATCTACTTTAGCTTCTGATTTAGACATTTTTCTTGTTTTTGATCTGGTTTTTACAGGAGACACACCAGCTTCAATAGGGTCCCTGTTTATTGGGCTTTTAGATTGTGACATTTTCATTGATTTTGATCTGATTTTGGTTTGTGCAGGAGTCATGTCAGCATCAGTGGAATTTCTTTTTGTTGCACCCTTTGATTTAGCTTTTCCGGCTGAAAATCGTATTTTAACAGGTGTGAGTGGAAATGAAGGAGAAGAGCTTCCAATTCCTCTTAATCTTCTTTTTCGAGGGGTAGAGGTCATTCCAAAAATTTTATTCTTGATCCCTTACAGACAATTCTTTATAATGTTCTTTCATCATGTGTTTGCCAAATTGTGGAATGCCGACATATTGCTTCCCGCAATTGGGAAAAGGACAAACTATTTTGCCGGCTGCATTCTTTTCTTTCACTGCTTTTGCAATAGGTGTATTTCGCCAATTTAACACAACTGGAGATTTTATTGTGGAAAGTGCGTATGAGTAATCCATTTCATTTGAGCTGTTTCTTCTAGCGTAAGGGCTGGAAATCATTCCTTTAATGGTCTTTTTGTCTTTCAAAGCTATATCTTTAGGATGATCTTTTAGCAAATGTTTGCCCAATTGCCCTTCGTCAACATATTGCTTCCAACAATCAGGAACTGGACAAACTAATTTGCCTTTTGAATTTCTTTTCGTCATCGCTTCTAAAACAGGTGTTTCTCGCCATTCTTCTCGTTTGGTAGTAACAGGAGTTGAATAAGCTGATTCGTTCGGACTTTTTGTTTTTTCAGGACTAAGAGATTTTTCTGCAACAAATTCTCTTTCAATAATGGGGGTACTAGGTAAATTATTTTCTTCTTGTTGGGGAATTTCAGTGGGTGTTCTGTAAAGAGATACGTCCGTGAGATCCATATCGGAATCAATTCGAGCAGGTGTTAGTGCATTTGGTATTTCTTCTCGTTGCGTAATTTGGGTGGATGGTGATCTTAAAACCGGGTGGTAAGCGCGGTCAATACTGCTACCTTTTTGGGTAACTCGACCAGGAGACATTACATTCTGTATTTCTTCTCGTTGAGGAATTTGAGTGGATGGTGATCTTGAAAGAGATTGGTAAGTACGACCCATGCTATCAGATTGGGCAATTGATGTGACATTCGGTAATTTATCAGACCCAAAACGAAGTAATTTATCCCCAGTTTGGATTATTTTCTGTCTGTCTTGTAGATTTTTAAATTTAATGGCATTTTCAATATAGTTGGTTGTTTCCGGTTTTTCATTCATAGAAATAAGTTCTTTTTTTGATTCATCGTCTTCCGTATTTTTTATTAATGAATAATATAATCTTTTAGGTACTAAAAACATAGAATACATTTCATCATGTGGTTTTATTTTTACTCCTGAGTTCATTTTTAACGACGACGTCGCGAACTCTTATTTGCAATAATTTGGGCCAAAAGAGGGATGACGGTGCTGGCGATCGCTGATAAAACTCCTAAAATTCCGCCTTTTTGTAATATTTTTCTTTTTTTTGAAATGTCGGAAGAACGACGCGGTGGTGCAGCAAGACGTCTAAATTCTGACAAATGAGCTCTTATCTTTTTTTGAAGACGTGTTCGTACTTTGCCATGTATGGGCAAGTCACCGTTCAACACGTAATGTAATATTCGACAAAGCAATTCAACTCCGCGATCGTCCAAATGACTTAAAAAATTGGCACAATCCTGATGTTTTAATTTTTTTATTACATAAAAAAGTGAACTAGCTTTTCCTAATGTTTTAGACATTTTGACAGTTGCAATTTTTTATTTTTCTTAAATAGATATGAAAATCCTTTAAACGGTAACGTAAGCTTTCATCAGACCCTCGTACGGAAAAATGTTGCTTCGAATTCTGACTTTATCGTCTTGTTGTTGATGGAAATCTAGAAGGAGATATCCATGACTTCGACCGTTAACAGCTTCCCTATATGCTTTATTTAAAATTCCGACTCGTCCGGGAAAATTTGTTTAGCCAAATGCGCAACCGCACTTCTGTCCCGAGGATTGTTAAAAAGAACCATGTACTGAGTGTTTATGCTTAATGTCCGCAAATCACCTTTTTTATCAAATAAATTTTGACACAGAAAAACGGTGAAACAATTGTAGTGATGAGTCAAAACCGTAAAAAAATGTTTTAATATTTGTCCAACATCGTCTAAATAATCATCAAAAACAACTAATTTGGGCATTTTTCTTGGATATGATTCCAAAATATCTTTTAGTTCTTCAATCGAATTTGGAATACTTTTAAATTTACGAAATGTTGGAAAACGAGAGTTTGAACGTTTGTCTCGATTCATATCATCTTCCATGTATTCATAAGCTTTTTGTGGTTCTTTGTAGAACAACAACATTGTTTCTGGCGGAGTTGCAAAATATTCATGCCTACCAACCACTAAATGTTTAAGCCACGTTGTTTTTCCACTCGATGTTGGGCCAACAATTAACATGTTGGAAGGAATACTGAACCTTAAATCAAAACCATCCATTTTGCTAGTTTTTGAAAAATATTTAAAAATTTTTTCTTAAATAAAAGTAACAATATGTTTTATTTATTTACAAATAGGGCATTTAGATGATTTGTTGTTGACAATAAGACAATTTCCTAGTGATAAAGTGTGATATCCGCAATTCAAAATGTGTCTTTTGGAATCCATTGCTGATAACGCAATCTTTCTTTGAAAACATGTCCGAATTTTATGATTCTTTGATCTTAAGTTTTTGAAAGATTTGTAAATTAGAACAGCACGTTTTAGACATTTTTTGTAATCGTTATAGGTTAATTGCTTTTTTATGCTAGATTTTTTTAAACCTTTGCAAATTTTCTTTTCTTCTGTTTTGTTTTTGTCTGAAAAATCAGTAATTTTCATAGAATAACATTTTGGACGTAAGCCTATAAAGTGAGTAATAGCAGCTCTGCCTTTTAGTTCGTCTTTAAAATAAAAAAGCTGATTGGCTCTACTGTCATCGAAAAGAGGATGTTGTTTGGGGTACTTTGAAAAATCAAATATGTGCTCTAATTTTTTCATTTCCCTTTCCAAGTTGTTGCATCTTACTTTTAAAAGAAAAGAATCCGTGTCTGAGAAACATAAAGACACATTTTTTTCGCCAAAATGTTGTTGAATCGTGTCATAATACGATCTGTACATAAACAACTTGGACAATTCCAAAATAGAAAATCCAACAGCTAAAGGCTTCCTGAGCTCTATTATTGCCGGCTTCTTGTTGACAGCCACCAAGTTTTCATTGATGATTTGAAAACTGTTGATGTGTTGACCAAGACTGGCTTTCCTTAAGCTCTGTTCATCACCACAAAGGACCACTTCAGAGTAATTTCGAACATTTTCTGAAATGCAAAATAAGATTTATTTAATAAAGAAAATTGATTATGTGCGCAATCACCTCAGCTAACTAGCCGTCCCATATCACATTTCACTTTCCTCTGTAATTAGCAATGTACTATAATTTACTTCAATTTGAAATCATTCCTTTTTTAAAGCCCGACATAAACGGACATCAAAAATTCCAACAAAATAAACACTAAGTCAAAATGGATAAAAAAGATCAGGAAAAGAGCAAAGCTTTTTGGTTAAAAGTAATAGAATCAGCCAAGGAGGAGGCAACTTCAAGTCCGACTTCTGGCAGTAGCTCTACCGGGGCTGCGGCTGGGGGAGCATGGTCATCTACAAAAACTGAGGGAGCATGGTCATCTTCTGGGGCTGCGGGTGGAGGATCATGGACATCTTCCGAGCGTCCCGTGGCACCTGCTTGGCCATCACGGACCCCGTACAAGTCCGTCCCACAAAAATCAGGGTCGGAGTCGTGGAAGAGCGCATCTACTGCCGGGGTCGGGGGCGGAGGAGCATGGTCATCCACTAAAACCGGAGGAGCATGGTCATCTTCTGCGGCCTTGGGTGGGGAATCATGGTCATCTTCCGAACGTCCCGTGGCACCTGCTTGGCCATCACGGACCCCGTACAAGTCCGTCCCACAAAAATCAGAGCGGGAGTCATGGAAGAGTGCATCTACTGTCGGAGCCGGGAGTGGGGGAGCATGGTCATCCACTAAAACCGGAGGAGCATGGTCATCTTCTGGGGCTGTGGGCGGAGGAGCATGGTCATCTGCTAAAAATGAGGGGGCATGGTCATCTACTAAAACTGCGGGAGCATGGTCATCTTCTGCGGCCTTGGGTGGGGGATCATGGGCATCTTCCGAACGTCCCGTGGCACCTGCTTGGCCATCACGGACCCCGTACAAATCCGTCCCGCAAAAATCAGGGTCGGAGTCGTGGAAGAGCGCATCTACTACCGGGGCTGGGGGCGGGGGAGCATGGTCATCCACTAAAACCGGAGGAGCATGGACATCTTCTGGGGCTGTGGGCGGAGGAGCATGGTCATCAGCTAAAACTGAGGGGGCATGGTCATCTACTAAAACTGGAGGAGCATGGTCATCTTCTGCGGCTTTGGGTGGAGAATCATGGGCATCTTCCGAGCGACCCGTAGCACCTGCTTGGCCATCACGAACCCCGTACAAATCCGTCCCACAAAGGCCGGAGTCGGAGTCACGAAAGCAGACCTCTCATCGCGTGTCTTTTGATTTGTCTTCACAATCAACACAAAAATCTAAACCACAACCCTATACTCACGTGGAACCTTCACCAACACCAGAAGTGCGTCAAGTAACGGCATTTCCATCAGTGTGGTCTCCGTCTACAGCTCGAAAAGTTACAAAAAAAAATTAAAATTTAAATTTGATCATTTTTCTTTTTCTTTTTGATTACAAAATAAACACATCATTTTATAAAAATTGATTTTTCAAAAGTTTGCGTACTTGATTAATTCATTTTGCGAATTTTTAATTTAATATTGATTTAATATTATGAATATTTATGAGATAATTTGCTAATTAATATGTGAAGGTTTGGAGATTCATTTTCTAAAATTGACAAAACCATGCGGGAAAATTCAAAACAAATTTAGAGAAGGAAGAGGAGAAGGAGAAGGAAAAGGAAAATGGACAAGGTAAAGTTAGGAAGGATGAGGAGGGGGAAATACGAGGTGTTGAGGGCGAAATGGACGGAAGAGGAGGAGGAGGAGAGGTTCAAGCTGCTGCCGGACCCGCCATTGAGCGAGACACCGCCGCGTCCACCACTGATGTGGGGCGGTGGCCGTCTTAGACGGCTTGCCAGAGGCTTGATCATGATGATCAGGACGGCCGCCGCCTCCGTCGCCGACTTTGTCGCCGGTCCGTCCGGACGTCATCCCCACCGACGTCATCCCCGCCAACGTCATCCCCACCGATGTCAGCCCCGCCGACGTCATCCCCGCCGACGTCAGCCCCGCCAACGAAGCCGATATTGGTGAAGATGACGATTTTGATGAGGCTAAGTGCGTGGTTGGTGCCGGCAGGACGTACTGCCGCAACTGTCGCCGGTACCACCACGCACTTGTGCCTCAAAATTAAAGAAAAAATACAAAAAATGACCCCAAATTCGTTTGAGTATTTAACAAATTCATTTTTTACAGAAAAATGGACTGCGTCAAATTACGCTTTTGCGTCTTTTACAATCTCAACATCATTAAATTATCTTATCTCAAAACTCACCAATAAATTTTCCAAAAGTAGAGTTGGCAAAAAGTTTAAAAAGCCGGAGTTCAAAGTCATTGCGAGCATTTGATCGCAGCTTTGTGACCTTTTCGATGAACTCCTTCAAAAAAGCTTTTTGTCGAAACTTCATGACTCTTCTTATCTTCAGCAACTTCATGCCCTTTTTCAAGTAGTACTGCAGGTTTTCCAGATGCACCACGTACTTTTTTCGGTCATAAAAAGTGCTCAACAATTTCTTGCTCCGGTATCTTTTGTTCCTATAATCTCGAGGACAGTGATGTTTCAGTAAACGGCGATTGTAAGGAGATAGATGTTTAAAAGAAACCGTGTCTGTATACGGAGCCAGCGGAAATTGATCGTGTGCCTGAAAATGATATCATGTAACTTGTCAAAACAATAAATAACGTATCACAACAAAGATCGGATTTACCTGGTGAAGATGAGAAGGATAATGCAAATCAACTTCGAACGCATATCCAGTATCGTCTTGCGAAGGAATGTTGATAATATCTTCGGCAGTCCAATTTTTAAATTCTGTTTTTGAAACCCATTGGAAATCAGAAACTGGTAATTTTAAAGTTTCCATACTCCCGTATAAGTTGTTGGCTGAAAAATTGTATGGATCATAACAAAAATGATTTCATCAGATAATACAGTATAAAATTACCATCAATGTATAACAAGTGATCGCCGCTTTTTCTAGGATTGCTATTCCCTTTGGCATAACGCTGAGCGATAAAACTTTGCCCACCTCTGATACCCTTTGTAAAAAAACGCTCCATTTCAGGATCGGAATAGACATCTAATGATCCGAGGGGTTTGGAGGTTTCAGATTCGGATGTGAGCTTATTATCTGATTTAGCTTGTTCTGAATTTTGAAAGAACATAAGCATGACATCAAAACTCAAGCCAGGAATTCCTAATTTAGGTAGAACAAATTTAGTATTACGATACATCCAACAGTAAAGATTAAAGTTTACCTAGATAATAAACAGGATCCAATTGAAAATGTTCCATAACCATTTTCCTGTACTGAAGAAATGCTTCACACAGCAAAACAACGTCTAAAGAACAATAGAGCATCATGTAATCCACCACATTCTTGCATTTGAACAATTTAAAGACTTCTTGAGCATGGGAATAATCCGCTTCCGTAATGTGTTCTTCGTTTAATTCAGAATAAAAAGAGTCTTTGGACGGAAGGTTTCGACTTTTCTTCATCTCTTCTAAAGATTGGAAATGTTCGTAACAAAAAACGCCTTTTCTTTTTAAAAGTTTTAAAGCTTTTGATTTTTGACGAACAGGAATTTTTTTATATCTTTCCATTTGTTGTAAAATGGGAAAGGTAAAATTTGAGGTCTGATTCAAATCTTGAACAAGTGCATCTAGACTGCCAGAAATGTGCTCTAACGAATCTTGAATTTTAAATTTGCCCAATGTAAGAGTGCGAAACTTTTCACTGTTTTTTGCTAAGACTTTTACATTTTGCTTAAATTTGGAAACATTTAACTCTTCCACGATTAAATGCAAATCGTATCTGAAACGCGTACATAATTTGTGTTAGTTTAATAAATAAACCCAATTAAGACTTCTTACCCTTGAGCGTTGTGGAAAAAAATTGGTGTGTGAAAGGGGCCGGATCTCGTCAAGTTACACAGTGAATGAGCTGCGCCCATTATTTTCCCTGTCACGTGATCATGATCTAGAACTTTTCTGTAATTTCTAGAGTACTTTTTGAATTGACCACCACAAATATGACAAACTTTTGCTTTTTGATACATTTGCCATTCTTGCGGACTAGATTGATTTTTAACAATATGTCTGAATTTTTGTTTTCTTTCGTCAACAACTTTTTCATAGAAATGCATTCGATCCAAAAAATGTTTGGCTGCATCCTCTCCTACATATTCTTCTTGAAAAAATACCTCATCATTCGAATCCACAAAAAGCAAGCTATACCCCACTGGTCTATGCACGTTTATATCGTCACTGGTGGGAAAAGCACACAAACACTCAGTTTTTAAACAGAGTTGACATTTAGATCGTTCTTTGTTTCTTTGAAGTACACATTCAAAATCACAAAATCCAACAACAGGAGCATGAAATTTATGTTTATGATTGGTAAAACTTATGGAGGAATTTTTACTTGGGTAGATAGCACGTTGTTTATCACAGCAAGTGTTTTCGTGTTTTTCTTTTTTAGATTTGGATCGAAAATGAAGCAGACATTTTTCACAATAGATGTGCTTCTGTTGAGCTGCTTTTTTACCCGACAACAGTCCGGCCCGATTATTCAAAAAACCTTGGATTTTGGTAATTTTAAAGAAATGGTGCTGTTGATTTAAATCCTTGATCTTTTTAAACTTGGAAGAAAAACCCAATTTGACATTAGAACTACAATTGACAATCTTTTTACAAGAAGATTTTTTCTTGCGTTGAATTGGTTTTGCAAGGCGAGAAAATGGAGATTCATTTTCAAGAGAGATTTCAGGATCATATTTTATCATTAACAAATTTAAAATGTTTTTGTTTCTGTTGTTGTTTTTGTTAGTAAAAAAACCTAACTTTGAAACTTGACCTTCACTCTCATAAAAAACTGAAATTGAAATTGGTAAATGGGAGTTTCTATTTAAGAATTTTTTTAAATTACAAAATTGAAGAGGGAATTTGAAACCTCTTATATTAAACTTTTTAAGATACTTTATCGGCATTTGACGAAAATCAACAACGGAAACCGTTTCCTCAGGAAAAAGATGTCTAATGTACAGATAAAGAAAATTGAATTTATCGTAACGAGTTTTCCATTCCAAGCAATTAGATCTCTTTAAATCACGTGGAATTTCTATAAAATCCATTTCCAAAGTTTATTTGAAATTTTTTTGAATAAAACAAAATAAGTTTATTAAATCAAATGCTAGTAATTTGAATATCGCTAAAAGATAAAGATTCAAATCTCCATCCAGAACCTCTCATTAACAAATCTTCTTCTCTATTTACTAAATTATGTAATAATTTTTGGACTTTGCCTTTTAACGAGCGGGATGAATCAAAAGACGTGAATTGAATGTAGCTGGTTCTTAGAGCAAAAACATCTCGATCATTGGACAATATTTGAGGCGACGACTGATCAGAAGGTTTATCAGAGGTATCATCAATATTGGTAGTATCTAGTTCAATGTCCTTCTTCTCTGCAGCGGAATTCAAATCAGGAATTTGATACGCCGCTGTCAAAATAAGGGCAACTTTAACCGTAAAAGTTTTACTTAGTTCGTGACAAATAACGTCAACTATTTCTTGTCTATTTTTTTTATTTGCAACAAATCCTTGAAGTGTTTCTTTTGAAAAAATGTGTTTTCGATAAAATTTGATTTTTCCGTTAAGTGCGGATTTGTACAATGAATAATTTAAATTTTCTAAATGAGAAGCGTCAATGTGTGAGACTAAATCTTTTCTTGATTTAAAAGAACTTACTTCGTTCTTACAAAATGGGCATTGAAACGACTGATTGAGTGGGGTCCGAGCTCGAGATTTTGTAGTTTCGCGATGACGGAATAAATGATGTTTGTCGCGAGAAGATTTTCTGTCAAATGATTTTTGGCATTCGGGACACACGTAAGATTTCGGCATTCTTACAAAATTCTGAAATCAAAATTTATTTTAACATTAATTTGAGACTACATTTTATAATATATACATTATGAACTCAAAAATCTTAAGAAGACAACAACTCCCTACATCGTTGCAATTGAGTGTTTAATCTTTGGCATTCATTTCGAAGCCAAAGATTTTGTCGCTCAAGTGATCGTATTTGACGTTGAATCAAAGACTCAGCATATCTTTCATTAATATCGAAAATTACTCTTCTTCTGTTGAATAAATGTTCGACACAAGTAGAATAGTGGTAGTCATAATCCGTCTCATCAAAATCCTCCTCCTCCTCAAATTCTTCCCCATCGCTGTTTATAAAAATAACGGAACTTGAACGAGAACCGTTTATGGTAGAGGCCGAAGTTTGAGTTGCTGGACGACGGTAAGGGTGAAAATATCTTCCACCCCTGCCAGCACCGCCTCCAACCTCCCGCCCAGCCGTTGGAGCAGAAGTAGATGGTTGAGGATTTCTTTGAATTGGTTGACCTCGACCAACACCACGCCCGACATTCGAAATATTTGAGGTGTTGCGGACAGACCCACCTCGTCCAACTCCGCGTCCAGCAAAAAGGGGGTTTGAGACGTTATTTGGTCTCGCTAACCTCTCACCTCGTCCAATCGGTACAACAGTTGGAGAGACTGATGTTAAATCATCAGAGTTGATGGTCGATGTCAAATCATCGGAGTTATTATTATTGATTGTAGGGTCCGATGTTGAATCATCGGCGGTGTTGTTGTTGTTGTTGTTAGAGTTTGATGTTGAATCATCAGCAATACGTACTGTAACCCTTAACCCTTGCGAGTCATGAATTACTTGACGAGATTCAGAATTGTTAAGACCAGGCATTTTTACCTTGAGAATTGACTTGGGGTAGAAGACTTTTCTTGGTAAATGAACGAAAATGGAATGACGGAATGGAAAATATAAATCCTGACTTTTATAGAAATTTAAGCGGTGAGGCGCTCACTTTTAAACGGTTTCTAGACCAATCGCACCAGGAAATAACTGCACGAGAAAAATCCTGCCCAACACCCTGAACAATCAAATTTCTGACAGTAAATTTATGGTCACTGATTCTCGATGCAACGTGCATCATTTAATCTCAGTTTAATACTTAAATCAATGAAAATTTTATGATCATGATATTTCAAGTTTTTTAAATTCCTTGGACACGTGCTTGGTTGACAATGCAATGTACATCATCTAATCTTTGTTAAATACTTCAATCAACGGAAAATTTATGTTCATGTCATTTTGAGTTTTTAAAATTCCTTGAACACGTGCTTGGTTGACAATGCAATGTACATCATCTAATCTCCGTTAAATACTTCAATCAACGGAAAATTTATGTTCGTGTCATTTTGAGTTTTTAAATTTCTTGATCACAAGCTTAGTTTCTTAATTGAAATTTTATTTCAATGATCGTATCGAACACTTGCCCTCACACATGGACGGTGTTGGGTCCTTTAGGGCGTCAACTAGCGCATGTTGGTGGTAGACATTAAACTTTAAAAAGGTTTAAAAGAATGGAATTTTTATTTTGAATGTCAGTATAAATTTGAGTTTAGAGTAAATAACCCGCATTTAAGAAAAGAACATGAAGGAATCACCAATAAAAAAGAGAAAATTAAATTCTCGCATCAAAGATGCCAAAGAGGACAATCATAAGATTATTCAGGAGGAGAAAAAGAAGAAGACCAAAAAGGAGACAGAAAAAAATGATAAAAAGATTGGTAAGAAGAAACGTGAAACTAGGAACTCCAAGAAGAATTCAAATAAAAAACATCAATTAAGATCAGGTAATTTGAAATTTATATTTTTATTACGTGAACATTATTTGCTATTTTGATCAACATTTTAGA
>CBDDTI010000410.1:0-4717 GCA_965233585.1 bacterium | reverse complement strand
ACTGCTATGAATATTTTTTCATACCTTCCCGCGTGAAGTCAGTCAACCAGAAAAGCGCGCGCCTTATATCCCAGGATATCCAATCGATGGAATCGATAAATCGATGACAATCGATATCAATCGATACCAATCGATATCAATTTATCGATTGGTATTGATAATCGATGACCAATCGTGTGGTTATCGATTGGTATCGATTGTCAATACCAATCGATAGATAAATTGATATCGATTGGCATCGATAAAAAAATTAATTTAAAAATTCACTAACAGGGAATATCTGCATGTAGTGGCCAAAGAGGATCCACAAGCTGGGACTGTAGGTGGCCGAGTTGGCCACGATTGTTCACAACTTTGAACGCGTTTCCGCGTTCTCCCCTCTTCTTGTTTGCATTCAACACTTCACCTGTGTTCACCTCAAAACGGCAAAGATGATAGCCTTTGACGATGCACCTTATTTTCAGTAAGGCCTCTACCAGGACGTCTTGGGTAGACATTTATTTATAAACACGGAAAGGCAATGACAGGCAAATGGCCAAGTAATTCGAGTACATGTGCAACGGGGTATATTCTTTGCGCTGAGATCTGAAGACTGGATCAGAATTGTTTTCCCAATTTTGTCCCCAGGGCTTCCTAAAAAATGGCGAATGAACGGACAGGTAGCGTGCCTGACGTCTGTTTCGAGGTCCTGTGTCAATCGATGCCAATCGATAAATGATTTTTGTGTGGTTATCGATTGATCATCGATTGACCGATACCAATCGATACCAATTAACTAATTTTATCGATTGATATCGATTGATCGATTGCTTTTCCGATCATCGATTTCCATCGATTAGATGCCCCGGGCTTATTTTGATTGGTCATTGAACTGACAGCTCTGTTAATTGGTGTCTTCTTTCATGTATGGGAGCACAGCCTCCGCCTCAAATCGGCGCAGCCTCGCTTGCAAGTGCGGATCTGCCTCGCGGGCTGTCGTCATGCTTTCGAGGTGTGTCAGAAATTCCAGTTTGAAGCCGTCACGCCCCTCGCGAATAGATATCGTTCTTGAGCCCCTCAGACACACACTAGAGACATAACTAGCAGTAATCAAAGATTATGAGTGCGTTCTGTGGCGCCTGTGAAAATACTTGTTTGTTGTTGAACTCATTATCTTTATGTGAACGGCTGAAGTTCAGATATGACATACTGGCAAAGTCCGCTATTGTTCTGTGGATTATTTGATTTCTTTGCTTCGTGGTTACCAAGCGACGTCTCATCTACTGAACTCCGGCTGCAGCTGAACGGCGATTTGATGACCTTTGGTGACACGTTGCGTGACGGTTCTAGACTCGCAAGTTTAATGCAACATTTCCCTTTAAATATTCATGCTAAACGAGTTAGTTTCACTTTTACTGGTAATGTTTTAACATAAAGGCCAATATTTTAAACCGAATACTAATTCTGTTACATTAAGCATTCTAAGCTGGAAGCACACATCAGCTAACATCTGTAACATTTGCATTCGCATGTCAGTTTATCCCTGGTTTTTCGTAAACAAACTCCGTGCTGGCAATAATTATTATTTCTGCTCTGATGAATGAAAATAGTCAGGATTTTGCTGTTCCTTAATTCTGACTTACCCTTATAGAAGCGTGCCAGCAAAGCACCATGGGTAAAGGAAAATGGTAACTCATCAAGCCGAGAAAATTTGGTTATGACGCCAGCGTACGGGCGAATGAGGGAATGTCCGTCCGTCCGTACAAACACTTGGGGAGGGGGAGGGGCATACTCCAAATAACAGGTTGACAGAGAGACATGCAGCCTTGGTTTACTGTGTATTTCTTTGGTATTAGACATCTATGTTATGATCAACTGACACCTGTCAAAACAAGGTATCCGCCGACCAGTATCACGTGACCATATCGCGGGCTCAAGTTAACAGCTCATCGAGGTTATGTGTTTTTTTAAGTTGGCTGCTGACCAGGTGCTGCTTTTTCGATTGGATCACGGGCTCATGTCTGGCTAACTGTCCCAGCTTGTTGGAAACAGGGCAGGATTGTTCCGGAAGCCGGTTAATGCTCACCCAGGATTAAACGTTAACCAAATTATAGCTTTTTCTACTATGCAAATGTTTTTTCTGCTTTTTTGTGTAAATGGTGGTTATAGAAACTCAAAACAGAAGGCCAAACAATATACAGAAAACCTCAGCGCAAAGTTACAAAACTCAAATCAAAATTATATTTTTTCCTGGGTTAGCTTAATCGGACTCTGAACAACCCGGTCCAGGAGCTACGCTTTTAGGCTGGCCTAAATCTATATATTAGGTCTTGGCTTCAGAGTACTCTTCCATCGATTCAATTTTGACCTTCGCTGGATACACGCTGAATTATTTGTGGCCTCATAGTTCTAGAGGCCACAAATAATTCAGCGAGTACCAAACAAACGCAATGAAATTGCAGCCAATGAAATATGGCAGTTCCCACTGTTAATTCATCTCAATGCCGAGGCGATTCAAACTCGTATCAGTGAACAGAATTAATAATTGCTGTCCTAGTTATGCAACAAAAGCACTTCACCTCGCATCCTGACCAAACACGCCACGGACGGTCCAGAATCAAACTACTACAACAAACGATCGAAAACGCAAATCGTCTCCTATACACGTGCTTGGCGACGATTTAGTTATTTTTCGCCTGAGGTCAAAAAAGCTCAGTCCAGTCTGCACTGGGACTGAATTTCTTTTTGTCGAATGCAATCGGTGTGAAAACCAGTTCCAAGAAAACGTCAAAACGAAAGATGACCTAGCCTCGTTTTGTGCCCAGTGGACGCAAAAACGAGGCCCAAAGCCCCTGCAAAAACTTAGAGGGGCGGCCAATTTCCTGTCCAAAAAATCTCGGTTTCTGACGCCTGCAAAACAAAACTAGGATGCGTTCTCTCGTACCTCGAGAATATGGAGAGCCAAATGGTGCAAAATTCAAGAAACAAAATTGGCTTCATGTTCAACAAATTTGTTTTCAAGGTCAAGGCAGATTTCAATCAAGCTCAACAAAATCAATTCACGTTCAACCAATTTTCTCTCAAGGTCAAGACATTTGGAATCAAGCTCAACAAAATAACGTCGTCACTTTCAAGAAATTACCTTTCAAGGGCAAGAGATATTTGAGTCAAGCTCAACAAAATAACGTCGTCACTTTCAAGAAAAATTTATCTCAGTTTCACGCTTCGTTTCATACCAACCCCAAATTCCCTGTCACGTTTCAACAACGTGATCATTCAAGGTCAAGCCGCGAATGCTGTCAACAACCCAAATACTTTGTCAACAACCACGCCAAGCACTGTCAACAAAGTAGTAAACAAATACTTCGTGTACTATTCATGAAGTATTTACCGATCTTTACGCTCGGGCTTCGAAGCTTGTATTGAACACAATAAAAACAATAAAAGAATGAAGATAATTTAACACAAACCTTACGCTAGATTCAAGATTCAAGGTTCAGTTTATTTGCCATTTAGTTAATATATTAATTATTACAACTGTTTCAATGTATGGCGAGGTGACCTCTAGAGACCAGCAGGCGGCTTGTACTAAAATATGGAACGCCGGAATGCCGGAATGCCGGAACGCCGGAATACTAAAACCCGGAACATAAAATTACTAAAACCCGGAACGCATGAAAAATAAAAAAAAAATAAAATAAAAAATAAATAAATGAATTAATCAATCAAAACCATAACATACTGCAGTTCAAACAGGAAAATTCCCCCAGTATCTCAGCCCACCCATTCCCAACCCCGTCTGCCAAAAAAAAAATTGATTATCTTTGATGGTAAGAATGTTTTGCAGTGATATTTATCTTCAACTTATGATTGCAATGTGTTTTAAGAAAACATCTAATATTTGGCGATGATCCTTAATTTCCGGATGGTAAAGATTTTGGTGACGTTTCCCGCCAAAATGTAATTATGAAAGTGTACTTATCAAAGTCACATGTAGTGGTAAAGTATGGGGAAATGGACGTTTCTGCATGCGAGGTAAGTGTTGTTACGTTCTGTATTTAATACTCGTTTCTTTTCGTTTATTACATTTAAGCTAAACAAAGTATTAAATATCAGCTAAGTAATCACTGTTTTGTGTTTAGCAGCAGTCCTAATAGCCTGGTAAAAAAAGAGGTAAGCAATTTAGGTTTGGAATGTTTCGATTCAGTGGCTCATCGATACTTTTCATCAAACAAAACCTTGACAAGGTCTACACCGTCTATTACAATCGAGATTAGAAATCTTACGCCACATCCTAAGACCTAAAATTGCAGAATTTTCCATCCATTTATTATACAATACGCGATACGGTCGCTAAAATTAAAATATGCTCTGTTTGTAGCACTTCGTGTCAAAGATCAAATGCATGCCACCTAATCATGACCTAATGACAAGTAGTGTATTTGCCGAATATTATCCACATACAGTACTAGATAGTACTTATATTTGTGGTCGAACAGCAAAACTGACCAACATTTACTGATATCAACAAATAAAACGTACAGTAGTAGTAGTGGTGAAAGGATAAAACCCTATTACAGCCGTAGTATTCCAAGAATCATAAAAGCCACTGAATTGAAACATTCCAAAACTCAAGTGCTTACCTCTTTTTTGTCGGGCTTTTAGGACTGCTGCTAAACACAAAACCATGATTACTTAGCTGATATTTAATACTTTGTTTATCTTAAATGTAATAAAC
>CBDDTI010000409.1:0-6312 GCA_965233585.1 bacterium | reverse complement strand
ACGCAGTAATTTCTGAACTTAACAAAGCTTTGGAAGAGCTTCTATACTGGTGCAAAACAAACTCGCTTCATCCAAAGAAATGCGAAGCAATGATCCTCCATCGTGGTAGATTCACTGGCCCTTTGAAAGAGTTAACGTTGGCCCAGCACACCATCAAATGGGTTACACACTCTCGTCTATTAGGCGTATCGATAGATGATCAACTAAACTGGTCTCAACATGTTAGTGTTGTTAAAAAAGGCTTTGTTGATAAGTTAAACTTGTTAAAACGTAGCAGATTTCTTCCTAAGAATATGTTATTAGACTTGTATTTTAGAGTTATTATGCCGTCGATCGTATATGGTATATCAGTATGGGGAGGTCTCACAAATAAGGAAGGTTTTAAGGCATTAGAAGCACTGCTTTGTAGAGCTGCGAGAATCATCTTTGAGCTACCTTGGGAGATGTCTAACGCAGATGTTATGAAAAAGGCTAATTGGTCTTCTTTAGCCTTCATGTATAAAATTAGCTTAGCTAAGCTAATGTATAAAATCTACAATAACCTGACTCCTGACGCTATGTCAGCTATTATTAAGAGCAATGATAACATCAAGCGATATCAACTTAGGAAGAAACTGAAAATTGATGTCCCTCGTTTTAACACCAACTACATGAGGAACTCTGTAGCTCGTAGAGGAGCAATAGTGTGGAACACGTTGGTTCCTCAACTTAATGACGATATAGACAATGTTAAGAAATACGCGATTATGGCAAGACGGTCAAAGACTCTGTTACACCTAAATTTTGACTGCATCTCCCCTCAAACATTAACCAGATGGGAGGAAGACTTTAAGTATAATTAGTGTTAATAATTAGTCGATACTAGAGTACCACCTCGTATTTTAGAATTTTAAGCTTTTATCGTTTTAGACTTGTAAGTAGTGAGTAGCTATATGATTTTAGCTGGTGTATATCCTATTTATTTTCTAATTTATTAGTTATCTTACTTAATTATTTAGACACGACCCCACAAGCGAAGTGTCGCTTTAAATACTTATCGTGTATAAATAAAGATTATTGATTGATTGATTGATTAATGGGAAGCTGTCAACAAGTTGTCATGATCAATTCAAGTGCCATTAAGAGTCACATACCATTAAGAGTCAGGTAAAGGAAACCTTACGATAGTTTCAAAATAGTCACGGAAAAACCATTTCCATTTACATTTGTCCTATATTCCAAAATACGCGCTTTTCTAAACAGTTTTGAGTCTTAGACGCTCCGTTTGAGCGCAGTTCGCCTTCAACGCTCCAGTTTTCACAAAATATATCCCAGCGTTTTACGGCACCAAGTGGCCATGTCTTCATACAAGATTCACCGTAGTTATTCATTTTTCCTCACTTGGGGAAGATTCAGAAAACACCAAGGACCACCGAGCCTTGCCGCCTGTGCGGAGTGAAAAACTGTTACAATTATTCTTTTTGGCGCTTTGTACATACATGACCGATTGTCCGGCTGAGGTTCTGCACGCACTTCACTGACATTCTGAATAGCCAACTGATGTATACAGTACAACTACTAATGATAAAAGGCGGTCTTTCCCTGATACTCTCATTTCCGAAAGCATGGGTTTCTTTCGCGGATTCGCCGTTCAAATTTCCGTTGCTTCCTCCATCGCGCGTTTTAGATCCCTTAGTTTTGGCCATCGGCATCGTGAAGTTATTGCATCCAGTGCATCCAAAATAGCGTTGTAGCAGCGGAACAGACATCTTTGTTGGTATTTCCCGCCAGAAAAAGAAAAAAAGCGAAGCCTTAGAGGCCGCAAGGCCCATTGGTGCCGGAGCTTATCCCAGTTTCTGTAGCATGAAGCGGCTGGAAGTATTTCTACTTCCCCTGGACGGGATGCTAGTCCATCGCAGGTCACTCCCCCGCAAATTGTCAGGTTTTCCCCAACAATTCGCTGGTACCCATTTGTACACCTGGGTGGAGAGAGGCACTGTGAGAGTAAAGTGTCTTGCCTAAGAACACAACACAATGTCTCCGGCCAGGGCTCGAACCCCGAGCGCTTGCTCCGGAGTCGAGTGCACTAACCATGAGGCCACCGCGTGTCTAAGGAAGAGGAGCCTTCACTTTATCAATCAATAGGTAATTACTTTTCACACGTGTTGAGATCTAATCTTCCGACACCGGAAAAATGCCCTAAGGTACATTTTGCTTTATTTCTCAAAACTAGAATTTGTAACGAATGAGGCACACGTTTTCAGTTCGTTTACAGCAAGTTTTCATCCTTTTTGGCTGAAATTTGGCAAGAATGTTGCCCGATAATGTGGCAAAAAAACCGTGTCAGGGAATTTTTATTTTTGATCTCCTTCGAAAGCAATGACAATGTAAGCAAAGGTAATGCGTCTTTTATGAGAACTTAAAGTTTAACAGCGTGTTAAAAACAAACCAGACAAGTAATCAAAATTCCCTGATATGGTTTTTTAGATCAAGGTGTGAAAAAAACGTAGAGATATCGCTCACTCTCTCCCATTAAATTCTGACCGGAAACGAACTCAATTTGAGAAACTACATACTTTTGGGAAATGATTGCTATTTTACAAAAGGGTTTTATTTCTTGCCTTATACCAAGTAACAATCAGAATCCGCAATTATTAAGCTTTCAGAAAATATATACTTTATTGGGGGTTTTATGAAACGTGTGACCGTGAAGCAACCATTACGCGAGGTTGTCATTTGGGGTATACTGATACCTTAAAATGATAGTGCACTGTTGTTTCATTCAAAGCACATACAATTATTCAATAAACCCAAAGTTTCACTCTGAAAGTGGAAGCTGTATGCTGTCAGTAATAATTCTATTGAAATACTAGTCAAACTTTTTTAAGTGCATAAGAGTACTGAGAACAGTTTTTCACATTCAATTTTGTACACTGACAACAATTCAATCCTATCATTCCAGTTTTGGGTTTAGCCAACAACTAGACAAAAACATCAGTAAAGGGCGCATGGCTTTATTGTTCTTTCTTTGAGGGGTGTCTCATTTTAGGTTGGTTAATGATGAATACAATTTGTTATTAAAATATAGATAGGACCCTGCGCGCGCTCTGATTGGTCAAAAACCTATGTTTTATCAGAGTATAAAACACAGAAAAAGCGTGTTTTATTGTTTTGCGCGCGTAAAATCTATATTTTAAAGCAAATGAAGAAGCCTAAGCCGTGTATTACACTGTAATAAAACACCCCGGTCATTTGAGAACACTCAAGAAATGTAGAAAACACTCGCCTGCGGCTCGTGTTTTCTACATTTCCCTCGTGTTCTCAAATGACCATCGTGTTTTATCATAGTGTAATACACAGCTTAGGCTTCTTTATTTGTTAAATGGAGCATGCTCTTTTGTCATCTCATTTCATTGTTCAACATCCAATTTTTAAGCTTGAATCTTGTGGTTTCCTGTGCTTTGTAAAATTTTTGCACCTCAAGAGAAAACAATTTTGTTATTCATGGACTATTGGATGTTTATCATGTGCATTTTAAGTGACCAGGTATCTCAAGGTACTTACAGCAAACTGAGTGGACCATGTTTATGCCATTCTTTTCACATCAATATGTGTACTGTACATTTGATAGCTAGATAGAGTATTTGTGCAATTGTTTTGTTTGTTGAATTTCTGTTGACAATTTCCTGCATTCCTTAGCCAATACAGCCAGTTGTGAATGTGCACACACAACAATGAAAATGGTCCATGGCCTGTAGTCTTGTTTCTTGTTCTGTTGCTGGGACTAACTTTTAGCTATACCATGCCATAAGATTGAATTGTACTCTACTTATTTTCCTTTACTATGTTTTTTGTTACTTATAGGCCGCATGCGTAAACAATGATTTAACTAAGAATCAAACCATAAACACTCACAGCAGGAATTAATAAAAATGACTACAGCAGAGTGATGCTGATTAATTTTGCATTTTTTATTTATGGCAAAAACTTCAAAAATTCAGTTTGGTTAACACCCATAGAAAGTTTTGAATAAAGTGCAAAACCACAGCCAAAGGAGTAACAAAAGGGAACCTCAAAACATAATGGAATTATGATTTATAATACTTTTATCTTGAAATCTCTTGCATTGCAAGTGTTTTGCATGAGACATGTAGACTGTTATGTTAATTCAATTAACACAAAGGAGAACTTTACACAATCAGAGTTGGATAAGTGCCAAATAGTTAACAGAAGTGCATATAGAATTTAATGTAGACGAATCTTCTGTGTTATCTGCAGCTTCATCTGGCAGCATTGGCTTCTCTGAAAACAGAAATTGTTGAGCTGACAGGTAAAGTCCAGCAGTTGACAGAGGAGAGAGACCAACTTCAAGCATCACTCACACAGGCTGCTCAGGAGCGTAAGGAGCTGATCCATGATTATGAAGACAGACTGACTTCCCAGGCACAGCACAGTGAACAGCACATCACAGAACTGCAGAGTGTTATTGCTGAGCTCAACAAGAAGCTCTCTCAGTCCACTGTGGATAAATTTGATGAGTCTGAGGAACATGAAATTGAATCACAGACATCTGAGCATGGTAATAAAGCTACAAGAGTAGTTTAAACACTGGACATTGTGATTACCTTGTTCATGCAATCCCTTCAGTCTGTGCTTGTATCAGTAACGGTAGTAACGGTAGATCTAATCCGGAGGTCATGGGTTCGATTCCCACCGAGGTCAAAAGATTTTTTCTTTACCTCGTGTGGTTCCCTGATTCCCTTAACTAGGGCTAACGCCCAGTGGGTTATTCATGGGTTCAATTAGCACTTAAATCTACACTTCAGAGTTAATTCTCTGTTTCACCATTTGTGTTCATAGTGCTACGCGGCACAACATTCATATGTACCCTTACTTTCTCTTTGCCGCGATTCACCACCTATATCTTCCCCGACTTTCTCTGTCCGACCTCGTAGCTCAGTCGGCAGAGTAACGGTAGATCTAATCCGGAGGTCGTGGGTTCGATTCCCACCGAGGTCAAAAGATTTTTTCTTTACCTTGTGTGGTTCCCTGATTCCCTTAACTAGGACTAACGCCCAGTGGGTTATTCATAGGTTCAATTAGCACTTAAATCTACACTTCAGAGTTAATTCTCTGTTTCACCATTTGTGCTTGTATCAGTTATGTGGACATCTCCTTGCTGGTTGACTTACAACGTAAAATACAGTCTGTGTTGTAATAACAGTAGCTCTGAGGCTAAATAAATGAGCCTGACTACACTTGCATGTGTTGAAGAACCCACTAAAGGAGTAAGAAAAAACAAATTATCTCTTATCTTCATGCATAGATGCAAAAGAGTTTATTTTAAAAGAGCTTTCACTTGTGGCAAAAAGGGCAAAGTTGGTTACTGAAAACTTGTTTGAAATGTTAATTTTCTAGGTGTTATCCATTTTGGAGTGAAATGGTAGAAAACCTCCTTGTAACAATATTTAGATTTGTCTGGATAAAAGAGATCACTTCTGTATTCTCTAAGAAACAAAGATGTTTTGTTCTTTTGTATACTAGGTTCTCAGAGTGAATCTGACAGCTTGGCTTCTGAGGAAGGTGTGAACGACGACAACACTGATGACGAGTTGTCTAAAGTAGTTGGTGGGCTGGAGTTTGCTATTGACAGACAAAATACTGATTCCATGGTAGAGGAAAAGACACCTGTGACAGTGCCGGCAAGTAAGCCTGGAGAAGAGAAAGCAACAGAAGACACTGAGAAGAAGCCTCTACATCAATTACAATCAGTAAGTGACAGTGTGTGTTCTTGGGGTTTAGACTGAAATAAAGCTGATATGGATATAGCTTTCCATCAGTTTATGAGTGGAGTCTTTTAGTCATCCATGTTTACTACAGTCAATCCTCCCATAAGCGACCACCCGAAATGTCAAGCTTAGTTGGTCGCTCACGGGTGGTGGTCATTATGGAAGCTTAGACCATAGTGTATCAAAATTTTGCCTTATTAGCACATGGTAACTGCAGAGACTCACTCTTATTTTAAATGTTTTTATTCGCATAAAAAATTAATTTTGAGAAAAAATACCGTACTTCCCATCAAGAAATTTCCATCTCTTGTTATCCATTTTCCTCTCTATTATCAGTTGATTATTTGCTAATGGGAAGTTGAAATTCCAAACTTTTAGTTCTAAAAGTGATTGTGGTCGCTTACAAGAGGTTCCAAGTATAGTGATTTGACTTGGGAACTTTTGGTATTTTGGAAAACTGGTCGCTTACGAGATTTGTTCGCAACCAGAGGTTCGACTATAGATGATTGAATGACCATTTATGAAGACCTTTGTCTACCGGAGA
>CBDDTI010000408.1:0-65340 GCA_965233585.1 bacterium | reverse complement strand
TCATTGGTTTAACTTTTCTAACTATAAATGGCACATGAGAGCTCTCTAAATAATGAATTGTACATTAAAAGCAAGTTATTACTGTACAAATGTAAAGACCTCAAGAAAATGTTGTCATATGTAGTCATATTTTTATTTTTTTCCTGGCTTTAATTTCTGCATATTTTGTGGTTTAGTGTGGTTTTTGTGGTTAAGGAGAGGAAAGCAACATCATTCCTATGTTGGTCCAGACTAAATTCAAACATCTCTGTCATAACAGTTTTTCTTTTAAAGATTTGGTGTTAACACATTCTCCAAAAATGTAGTCAGACTTAGAAGGGGAGCAAACCTCGAAGATATTGTCCTTAACATTCCATTAGGAACATTTGAAAACATGGATCAGGAGCAAATTGAGTGGTGGCTATCGCAAGTAGGGCCTTTTTTCAACTTATTGGGCTAATCAAATATACTGCACCTAAATGGCAAAGAAGTTCAAAGTGAAGTAACAGAAAAAAGAAAAATTGGTGGAAGTCGGGGGCCAAATAATTACTAAAAAAGAGAAAGAAAGATAAAAACTCAATTTTTGTCTCTTACATAGTACTTACATATAGTACATACATAGTCTCTTACATAGACCAGTAAGAACAAAATATTAAAAGGAATCATTGACCAAAGTATGGTGTAACTACTATTCTTTAAATACGTACAGTATTATCAATGGCCCCTTACAAATAGCCAAACATTTTTGTGAGTGTAACAGTACCTGTTACAACTCTACATTGTTGACTATTTGAGGCTCTAAAAGGCCTTGACCAGAATAATATCCTACTGGTCAAGCATTATATTAGCACATTTTCTACATACTGCTACATACTACTACATACATACCTGGCAGTAAATAAGAGTCTTTGTACTTTTTTTTAACAGCTTGCCTTCTTCAAAAATTTAAAAATTACAAGAACTCCTTTTTTGTACCTAGTACGAAACAAGAGTTCTAGTACTTTGTTAACAGCTTGCCTTCTTCAAAAAATTTAAAAATTACAAGAAGTCCTTTTGTGTACCTAGTACTAAAGAAGAGTTCTAGTACTTTTTTAACAACTTGCTTCCTTCCAAAATAAAAAAAGTACAAGTTTGCTTAAGGGAAAAAACTTGTACTTTTTTAATGATTTTACTTTTTTCAAGATTATATAGAGGATGTCCATCCCCTCTCCCCTGGGAAGAAGAGGTAACTGTAACTTGTAACTTTCTTTCAAGATTCTCTGAAATAATAAGATCACCCTTGTAATTTGAACACATTCTCAAGAGTTCAATGGTTGGTTCGGATTAATGTTTAGGTCAGTGGAGTCAAGTTTTCCACATGTTTATCTAAGGTTTCTTACAAAATGGAATTGAGGGTTTAAGGACTTTCATTTTTTTACAATCTTTATTTTTGAAGCAAACTTTTGGTAAACGGATACAAATACAGCATCAATTTCCCAAGCATCAAAGGCAAAATCAAGACGGCTGGTGGCAAACAACTTCTTGACCAGAAGATTCAAAATGCCATGATTCCGGGAGAAAGATATGAAGTAAGAATTAGCTTCACTAAAATAAGTTATCATGTTAATTGCATGGAAAGTTTATAAGAATTACCTACATTTTCTGCCTTGGACTGGGCAAATGCAATATAAAAAATAGGAAGAGTTGCCTGGGCAGGTGCTCTTTATCTACGGGGCAGATTATGAGGGGTTTTTGGTCCAAGGTGCCAGGGAGGGTGAAGTGGTTTGCTTTAAAGATTAGTTCAGTATTTGTTCCGATGGTGACACCACTCCTCCCTTGCTTTACGAGCTTGCCTAAAACCTCATTCCATTATTCCTATTTCAAAATTTAATGAATAGAATGAACCTTTCAGAAACTTTTGACAGTTCTGGTTCAGCATTTAGCAAAATCACTAAGATGGAAAATGGAAGTACAAACATTGGAAGATGGTCTTTTAAACCCCTCAAAGACATGGGCCAATATGAATATGTTGTCTTCAAAAATGCTGAACAAAGCTGAGTCCAGAATGGCTTCAAGTCACTATATCAATAATGATGAACCATGGACAAAGTTCCACATGGTGTCTGTTAGAAGAGTAATTAGACCCTTACTTAAGCAATTTCAGGTAAGAATACTAATGCAATTGCAATGACACGCGTTTCATAATTTTCTATTTGTTAAGGTCGCAATTTTTCTTACGTAGAGGTTACAACACTTATGTTGTAACCAACATTGAATGTTGAAACAAAAATATGTTGTTATTCATTCACAAGGTTTTGGACAGTGTTCACTATGTTTCTCTGATGGTAAACAGCTCCAGCATGAAATGGATGACAGCAAAAATTCAAATCTTTGTCATCCACCATTTTTACTTCCTTTCTTTATCTTGATAAAAACAACAATTTCTAAGAAAAAATCCATTAACAAAACTTCACCTTTCACTGAAAGAAAACATGTTGTCTGTTGACCAGAAGCCGAGAAAATGGGTATGTTTCAGTTTTACTCTGCATAGTGAAAAATTAAATGACTGTCAGTGATATTTCAATTGTATAGGTGCTATTTCGCTAAAATTTCAAAACTCACCAAATATCTGACCAAGACCAAAATTTCCCTTGGAATGAAGTGTCTGCAATGAAACAAGTTTTACTGTCTGAGGTGAAGAAGAGGATGGATGCTCAATTTCAAAATGCCTGGGAAATCTCGACAATTGATTGAGCACAATTTGTATGGCATGGTTTGTATATTTTTTTACAAGGTTTATTTATGTTTGTAGCAGTTTCTAACTTCTTACCATGATTAATTTCAGGGATTGTTACTTTGGGTATCATGACTTTAGCATACTTTCAAAGGAGAGTAAGGACAGTTTCAGTTGATCAAACTGTGGGAAAGGAGGGAACAGGCAATGAGGGAAGATATGAGAATGAGAAGAAATGAGGGAAGAGTAATTTTTCATCCAACCTCCTCAGTGCAGTCAGCAGATCTTTGATGAATTCCTAGGGAAATTAATAAAATGTTTCAAATGTAATAAATAAATAAAAGAATGTCCATCCCAAAGACATTTACCATTCCAATGCCATTTCATCAATTCTAAAATGACATAGCTACTCAAGTATAATCATATTTCATTGTATCAAGTTTTTGTTAATGATTTATATTTTTTTGGTTAATGATAGGTTAATGGTTAATGGTTAATGGTAAGGTTAATGGTTAGGAAGGTTAATTATAAGACCAAAGACCAAACTATTTACCCATTCCCTCCTAGCGGTACCGTATAGTACCACATAAATGCATGGTGAACAAATGCATCTAAGTTATAAACTACGTGTTGTAATTTGTTGAAACAAGTTCTATTAGTGGACAAGGATGTGTTCTTCACCGCTACCAAGTGACAACTTCACTATCCTCCAGGCACAGCTGCAGGGAGAGTGTGTGTGACTGTCAATTTTCAGAGGCAGTACTTCACGATGGCACAGCTGAGAAAGTAAGTTATTTTTTCAATACTATGCAATCTTATTCATTGTTTCCTAGACAAATATATACAACAAATGACATCTTAGTATAGTTTTATAGGTATTTTTAACATTTGCAAAGGAAACTTTAGCTATACAGTGACATTTATTGTTCGTGGTACCATATGGTACCATTAGGAGGATATGAGTACAAATATTCAAAGCATCTCATTCTTCACAATTTTCAGATCACTGACTACAAATGAAATATTGGACATCATCCTAAGGGAATCTGATAGTAATCATTTATTATTATATTTATTTATATATTTATATTTATTTATTATTTTATTTTTATTATTTTATTTACATTATTATATATAGTAAATTCTAGACTATAAGCCATTATATAATTATATATATAATTAATAAGTGATAATAATAATAATAAATATATTATCTATATATATTTTTCTGGTGTATATATGTGTATGTGTTTGTGTGTTTGTTTGTCCCTTATGATCTCTATCTCTATGATCAAATTATGATATAAAAATGAAAAGTTTATTTATTAGGAAAATTAATTATTTTGTACCCGTATTGTCCTAGCGGTACCATATGGTACCACCCATTATTTCAATAACTGAATTAAATATTTAATTAAATTTGTCAAATCTGTTCTCACTGAACCCTAAAACTAGAATATCAAGATTTCATCAAAATTTGAAAACCTTTTCTAATTTAGGGGGGAAAGGTTAATTTAAAAAGGAGATGAAAGAAATTACTCACAGTAAAGAGGAAACATTTCAATTGGGATATACTCAAGTTAAATAGAGTGAAGAAAATACTTACCCTTGATTGCCATAAAAAATCTTCATCGTGGAATCTTCTGTCTCTTGGTGGCAATGGTGCTGCTGATGAAGTTGTTTTTAATGCAACAATTATAACGGGTATAATGAGCAACATAACTTTTTTAAAAGCATATATTGTTTTACTTTAGAGTTCTCAGTTAGACTTCTCACTTTCAAATTTCTCAGTTTGTTGTGCGTTCCATGACTTGTGGATTCTTAGCTTTTACAAAGACTTTTTCGACGATAACAATAACAATCAACTTGCAAGATTACGGGATAAACTTCATTCACCACCATCTCAGAGCCAAGCTACTATTTCTATTACAATGGGTCTCACTCTCAACCCTGGACACCATTAACATTCATTACTTCGTAAAATTCTTTTACGCTTCAGACTTTTTCAAAATGCCCTCGAGTTGTTGTTTATCATTTTTTGTCATGCAACCAAGTCCCCCCAGTATTTTGTACCTATTTGCAGATTTAGGATATTGTCCTGATTTTTAGCATTGTTTCCCTATTCTCTTGGTACTGGTGATGAAAGTGCAGAGGTAGCAAGGCTCAAATGGCCAGGGGCTTGTAATTGGCTTTATTATTTTGACACTTTTAGTGGATTTTATTACTACCCACAATTTTGAAGTTATTAGTCAGACACACTGTGATTAGCTATTATGTTACATGTTGGATTGTTGTTTCTTACAGTTAGATGGGTGCGCTTAAATATGCCTAAATGAATTTAACAGATCTATTGGGGAAACAAGATGTTTTTATGGGTATTTTTAATCTAGCAAATTCAACTACGGTACTTTTTAAAGTTTTTCAGCCATGAACAGAAGCTTTATAAAAGCATAAATTTCTAGCATTTTTGTTGGAAAATCCGGCATATTTCAGCATTTCCCCATGTTTTTATGATGTTATTAAATGTCTCCTTTTAATCCTCCTATTAAATATTTCCTTTTAATAAATCTTGTAAATTACAATTACAAATTATTTTACTAAAGTACAGAAAGCTTTTTGATGAGCACTTGCAATTTTGATAGTTCATCAATGGGACTAAAGTTTTGTATTGAAAATTCCTGTGATCAATGTAAAGTGAAAACACTATGCCTTGATTTGTTGCTTACTGGCTGTCATCGGGTGCAGCAGTTTCCAGTTTTCCACACCAAGATAGCAGAAAAACATTTCTGTGCATAATATGAAGAGGACGGCATGAATCTGCTTTTTTGCCAGTGAAAGTAAAAAATATATATACTATGCTATACATAGCATATACATAGCTATACATAGCATATACTAAAAAAAAAAAAAAAAAAAAATAGAAAGAGATGATGCGAAAGGTATTACAGATGGGGTGACAAGGTTTATTTAGCAAAAATAATGGTGATTCCAATTCTGTGTCACATCAATGATCTTCTAAGGCAGGGCAATTTCATTACGCAGGATGACCCACATACAGGTTTAAAAAAGAATGACATTATTTTGGAGGTTAACAAAAGGCAATTAAAAACTGAAGAAGGCTTGACATCCATTTTGATGACTGGCATAACTGTTGCAAGACCATATTATGATATGAAAGTCCTTCATCCAACCACAATTTCAAATGATTTATTTCAAGACATGGAGCAATCACCCGATGATCTTTTTAAAAGAAAAATTCAAAAAGCAAAGTTGCCAACTCATAGTAGCAAGGTATTTTTTGACAGTAATACTTTCAATAATTACGATCCATACAATGATTGAAATAAGAATGCATATTTAAGTTCACTTTAGATGAATAAGTACTGCCACCTTTGGGCTTTTTTGTGTTAGAATGCTTCTCTTCCATTTTACTTACTTACTTTACTCTATTTATTATTATTATATATATATATACTTTATACTTTTATATACTTTATATATTATTATTTACTTTACATTTTATAGTACTGTATTGTTTTTTTAAACAGGTTACTGTGTTTTTTGCGGAAACCACTCAGTAGATTTTCATAAAAACAACTGATATCTCTTCATTTTGGCAGGACCCATCTTTTTTATTTCAATGCTTTTTCCTTAATTACCTATAATTACCTCATCATATGACCCCCTGCCATAGACCTGGAAAATGGAGGACATGATGAAAAGGTAGTTTATTGGTATAAACACCTTCCTGACAGGTCCATTGATCATTTCCAACAAGAATTGGAACATTCCAATTAAATGGGAAGTTGTAATTGCACTGTGAAATTCTCCTTATTATAGTATGCTGGAGATAGACACCTTCTTCTCTTTCACTTCCTGTTATGTAGTAGGGAGTTGTGGTTGTAGAAATTGGTTTTTGATGAATTCTAAGTGAAATATTTGACCAATCAAACTCAAATTAATGCAGAAGGTGCATGATGGATGCAGAAATGATTGAAACAAGGTCTCGCAAATTATTACTGAGGAGTTTTCATGGAAATTACAGTGCCCTGTTAAAAAACAACACGGTATCTTGTGTACTTATGCGTGAATAATATGGCGCTCATGAAAAAAAGATGACCTGTCACCATAGAATACAATTTTAGGATTAATTGTATTCTGTAGCTTAGTGTATGGGAGTTGTTATTTAAGTTCTAGGTTACTGGTTTGAATACCACCAACACAGCCTCTTTTACAAGGGATGTCATAATATAGTCCAGCTTTCGTGCTGTAGTCACCACCAGTGTAGGCATGCTCTGGAGAGTGGGAAAATTCAAAACTTCTTTCTTACAGGAAGAAAAAGCTTCTTCCTTCTCCTATCTCCAAAGGAGTCACTGTAAAAATCTCATTAAAAAAACGTTTTATTGTTAAATCGTTAGTAACACCTTTTTACCAATGAGAAAAATTCTCTTTTTTTTGTAAAAAAAATAGGCATTACTCTGGTGAAGAGATGCTGAAGTTTTCAGTGATAAGTTGTCACTAACAGAGAAAATGGAGCAAAACATCCTAAATTTTGTTGCTGTGTCAAAGTGATTTAAGGGATGGAACCTAAGGTATGTATGCATAATTTTGTTTTTAAATCTGAAACAAAAGTAAGTGATTTGAACGAATTACAGTCTGTCTGTGTGTTCAAGAAATAGGCTATGGAAGTTATTAGTTGTAAGTAAAAAGCATCTCTGGAATCCTGTGTAGGGGAAAATCCATGCTCTTCTTATATTACCTTAATTTTTTGCCTTTAGTTTATCACTGATATATTTATGTAATTTTTGTGTGATTTTACGTATACAACTTTTGTTTTTACAGAACATATTGTCGAAATATTGGATTAGGATTTAGGCGATATTCAAACCTGCATTTGTTCCCTGACTTTTTGAGGGACGATGAGCTAAAACACATTATGGGCTATCAAGAACACAGTTCTATGATTTTGAAATATGTTTGTGCCTGTGTCAGAAAAGAAAAGCCATAGACTCAACAGAGATTCAGTGACACTTCTCTTTCTTAAGAAGATTAAAAGAAACACATCATGCCAGTAAGGGTTTTACTATTGAATTCATTCTTTTTGATATTGTTAGTTGTCAGCACAGAAACACTCTTTATTTCTGTGAGGACTTTTTGTTGGTATTACTTTGTCTTTGTGTAATTTCCTTTCTCTGCAGACAATCCCATGGCAATAAATTAAACTGAAATGCGCAGAATTGTTGTTCTATTTTATTATTATTATTATCATAAATCTTGCTCCTCAATTCTTTTTCAGGGATCTTTGTGTCCAGTTCAACATTTTAAAGTCCCACATAATTAGGATTGGTTTTTGTCTCATATTAAAAAAACTTCATGATCTAAGACTAATAGATGATTGGGTTGCATGAAGCTCTTGGCCCAAACAAACTCATATCCGGTTGCATTACTTATTTCCAAAACTTTGTTCTCTCGATCTACTTGGTCCCTAATCAAAATCAAACATTTCAGACATGGGATCTGTCACTTGATGCTGTCTTTAGAGTAGTTCTTGTTTGAGAACATTGCCAGCAGGGAAGTTTTTTACATAAAAGATAGAGACGCAGAGACAGTCTCAAATACATGCACATGTCTGGTAGTTGCAAATTGGGTCTTCGATAATCCATAAGCTTTTTATAGAGTAAAATGAAAAGATTGTTGGGTAAATTATGTAGCAACATCATCATACTTTGTTAGGGACTGGTGAAATATTTTTTTGTTTACCAGGAGAGTTTATAATGTCCAAGATATCAAAGATTTTTATCTTGGTTTTTTTATCGTGATCTCTTCTCAACTTTTTTACGTATTCAAAAATCAATCAAAACGAACTTGTGACTCACACTTGCACAACTAGTATTTAAATGTTTTAATCAGCATAGGTAGCCAAAGACTATTGAGAGTTCTTGCATTGATGAAGAAAATATCCAAAAAAAAAAGGAAAAGTTTTAAGTTGCTAATGTTATTATATATATAAATAAGTTGCCTTATAAAATTGACTAAATTATTACTTGCCACTGCTAAACAAATTGTTATTTATTCCATGTTCACTTAAATTAACTAATCAATTGAAATATTAATTATTCCTTTGGTCATAATTGTTATGATGTTTAATGAGACTTCAACAATTCCAGACATGTCGTTGAAAATGCTTTTACAAAGTACAGAAATAATATGTTTGGTGAAAAACGGGATATCATACCAACTGAACCTGATTGGTTCAGTTGGTATGATACTAACTAATAATAATAATATATAATATATATATAAAATATATAATAATATATAATAATAAACTAATAATACTAACTCTCCACCAACGTAGTTCGTGCTAATTGATGAAGATTAATTTGACTGATTAATGATTGCAGGCCTTGACCTTCACGACCAAGTCAGATTTTTAAGCAACCTACCCTAGAAAAAAAGGATTTTTGAAGATCAAAGCCATTTTCAAGAGAATATGCCCTCATTTGTACTGTAATGAATAAATAACAATTTGTTTAGCAGTGGCAAGTAATAATTTAGTCAATTTTATAAGGCAACTTATTTATATATATAATAACATTAGCAACTTAAAACTTTTCCTTTTTTTTTGATATTTTCTTCGTCAATGCAAGAACTCTCAATAGTCTTTGGCTAACTATGCTGATTAAAACATTTAAATACTGAGATACTGATTTAAATACAAGTGTGAGTCACAAGTTCGTTTTGATTGATTTTTGAATATGTAAAAAAGTTGAGAAGAGATCACGATAAAAAAACCAAGATAAAAATCTTTGATATCTTGGACATTATAAACTCTCCTGGTAAACAAAAAAATATTTCACCTGTCCCTAACAAAGTATGATTATGTTGCTACATAATATACCCAACAATCTTTTCATTTTACTCTATAAAAAGCCTATGGATTATCGAGGATCCAATTTACAACTACCAGACACGTGCATGTATTTGAGACTGTCTCTGCGTCTCTATCTTTTATGTAAAAACTTCCCTGGTGGCAATGTTCTGAAACAAGAGATTCAATGACGTAACAATTCAATTTTGATTAACATGATTTAATTATTTTTAAATTTTTTAATTTATAATCCATGCATTGTAAGTCGTGGGGAGTACAGAATTATTTTTTACGTAAATATTTACATAATTTTGAACGTAATTTTGCTAAATAGCTGAATGACATCACAATCCAATTATGTTAACGTGTGACTGTTTAACATCACTCCTGTGACATCACGATTCAATGGCGTCACAATTCAATTATGGTTAATATGATTTGATTTTTTAGCAAACAAATATGCAGCCCAAAAAATGCCATGCATTTACCATGCAGCAATATTCCCCACAACTTTTGTACCACGGAGCTATGCTATAGAAAATAGATGTTAAAAACGTTGTGGGGAATGGTATAAATGCTACACTGGAAGTCGTGGGGAGTACAGAATTATTTTTTACGTAAATATTTACATAATATGGACCGTAATTTTGCTAAAGAGATAATGTCGTCACAATCCAATTATGTTATGTGATCCAATTAAGTGTGACGTCATTCCTGTGACATCACAATTCAATGTCATAATTCAATTATGGTTAACATGATTTAATTTTTTAGCAAACAAATATGCAGTCCAAAAAATGCCATGCATTTACCATGCAGCAATATTCCCTACAACTTTTGTACCATGGGGCTATGCTATAGAAAATATCTCTATACACTAAGTAGATGTAATAATGCAGCCCAAAAAATGCCATGCATTTACCATGCAGCAATATTCCTTACAACTTTTGTACCATGGGACTATGCTATAGAAAATATCTCTATACACTAGGTAGATGTAATAAAACATTGTGGGGAATGGCATAAATGCTACATTGGAAGTTGTGGGAAGTACAGAATTAATTGTTACGTAAATATTTACATAATATGGACCGTAATTTTGCTAAAGAGATAATGACGTCACAATCCAATTATGTTAACATGCAACAGTGTAACATTTCTCTTGTGACGTCACCATTCAATGACGTCACAATTCAATTATGGTTAACGTGATTTAATTTTTCAGCAAACAAATATGCAGCTCAAAAATGCCATGCAGCAATATTCCCCACAACTTTTGTACCACAGGGCTATGCTCTAGAATATCTCTATATACACTAAGTAGATGTATAAAAACATCGTGGGGAATGGTATAAATGCTGTTGCAACCTTGCAGGTTGTTGCCACCTGGTGGCTATTTACTAATCATATTTTTCTCAGTAGGAGAGTAGCAAACCTGGAGACTCAACTCCATCAAGAACAGCAAATAAGGGAGGTTCAGTAAGTTGGGATAAGTTTCTTCCCTGGACTTATAAGAGAAAAGAGAAAGAATTGCTCTTATTTCAGCATAAGATTATTTGGAGCACTGGTAGACTTCCTAAGGAGAGGAGCCATGGACAAAGAAGTGTAGTATGGATGATAACACTAGGAGAAAAACATGAAAAGGAGAAAGACTGACAGTGGATCCATTAACAACAGACAAATCAAGGGAATTTGTCTGATGCATAAAGAACTGCAAGATGAAGAGTAAATAGATGGATGGAAATGTTTTCAAGATTTACTGATTGATCATAGAAAAATTAGTATAAATAGTGAAATGTTGATTAAATAAAGTCAGAAGGGTTTTATCATCTCAACTATACATTTATTTGGGTGATTCTATTACAGTGAATTAAAGGTAATATTTGAGCTTGCTCTCAGACTCTTCTTTGTTCATTGAGTTTAAGGTCTTGTACTTTGATTTGGTGGACATCAACCCTGTAGTAAGGGATCTGGTGGTGTTGGCTTGCTCCAGGACCATCTCCTGTCTTCTGTGGTCATCCTTGAGGTGGTGTCAGAGGACATAAGGCTGTGGAAGCCTTCCAACTGGATCAGGGGGTATTGCACTCTCTGAAAAGGAGACCAGGCAACTCCTGCATCAATTCTCTGGGATCAACTTTGGTACCGGATTGAAGGTGACCGGTGGAAGTTGCAACATCGCGGCGGTATGTGCCAGTAATCGTCGAGATCAAAGGTCGTGACCTCTCTCCGATTGCAAAAAATGCTACATTGGAAGTTGTGGGAGTACATAATTATATTTTACGTAAATATTTACATAATATGGACATGAATTTGCTAAATAGCTAGATGACGTCAAAATCCAATTATGTTAATGTGTGACAGTGTGACATCATTGACTCATGACTTCACAGGAGTGATGTCACACTGTCACACATTAACATAATTGGATTGTGACGTCATCTAGCTATTTAGCAAAATTACGGTCCATATTATGTAAATATTTACGTAAAAAATACGTTATGTACTCCCACGACTTCCAATGTAGCATTTGTTGCAATCAGAGAGAGGTCACGACCTTCGATCTCGACGATTACAGGCACATACCGCCGCGATGTTGCAACTTCCACCGGTCACCTTCAATCTGGTAGCAAAGTTGGACCAAAGTGCATCCAGTTGGAAGGCTTCCACAGCCTGATGTCCTCTGACACCACCTCAAGGATGACCACAGAAGACAGGAGATGGTCCTGGAGCAAGCCAACACCACCAGATCCCTTACCACAGGGTTGATGTCCACCAAATCAAAGTACAAGACCTTAAACTCAATGAACAAAGAAGAGTCTGAGAGCAAGCTCAAATATTACCTTTAATTCACTGTAATAGAATCACCCAAATAAATGTGTAGTTGAGATGATAAAACCCTTCTGACTTTATTTACTCAACAAACCAGTAACCTAGAACTTAAATAACAACTCCCATCCACTAAGCTACAGAATACAACAATTAATCCTAAAATTGTATTCTATGGTGACAGGTCATCTTTTTTTCATGAGCGCCATATTATTCACGCATAAGTACATAAGTACAAATGTACAAATAAGTACGCATAAGTACAAAAACACCGTGTTGTTTTTTAACAGGGCACTGTAATTTCCATAAAAACTTCTCAGTAATAATTTGCGAGACCTTGTTTCAATCATTTCTGCATCCATCATGCACCTTCTGCATTAATTTGAGTTTGATTGGTCAAATATTTCACTTAGAATTCATCAAAAACCAATTTCTACAACCACAACTCCCTACTACATAACAGGAAGGGAAGAGAAAAAGGTGTCTATCTCCAGCATACTATGATAAGGAGAATTTCACAGTGCAATTACAACTTCCCATTTAATTGGAATGTTCCAATTCTTGTTGGAAATGATCACTGGACCTGTCAGGAAGGTGTTTATACCAATAAACTACCTTTCATGTCCTCCATTTTCCAGGTCTATGGCAGGGGGTCATATGATGAGGTAATTATAGGTAATTAAGGAAAAAGCATTAAATAAAAAAGATGGGTCCTGCCAAAATGAAGAGATATCAGTTGTTTTTATGAAAATCTACTGAGTGGTTTCCGCAAAAAACACAGTAACCTGTTTAAAAAAACAACACAGTACTATAAAATGTAAAGTAAATAATAATATATAAAGTATAAAGTATAAAGTATATATATATATATATATATATATATATATATATATATATATATACATATATAATAATAATAATAATAATAAATAGAGTAAAGTAAGTAAGTAAAATGGAAGAGAAGCATTCTAACACAAAAAAGCCCAAAGGTGGCAGTACTTATTCATCTAAAGTGAACTTAAATATGCATCCTTATTTCAATCATTGTATGGATCGTAATTATTGAAAGTATTACTGTCAAAAAATACCTTGTTACTATGAGTTGGCAACTTTGCTTTTTGAATTTTTCTTTTAAAAAGATCATCGGGTGATTGCTCCATGTCTTGAAATAAATCATTTGAAATTGAGGACTTTCATATCATAATATGGTCTTGCAACAGTTATGCCAGTCATCAAAATGGATGTCAAGCCTTCTTCAGTTTTTAATTGCCTTTTGTTAACCTCCAAAATAATGTCATTCTTTTTTAAACCTGTATGTGGGTCATCCTGCGTAATGAAATTGCCCTGCCTTAGAAGATCATTGATGTGACACAGAATTGGAATCACCATTATTTTTGCTAAATAAACCTTGTCACCCCATCTGTAATACCTTTCGCATCATCTCTTTCTATTTTTTTTTTTTTTTTTGCTAAGCATAGTATATATATTTTTTACTTTCACTGGCAAAAAAGCAGATTCATGCCGTCCTCTTCATATTATGCACAGAAATGTTTTTCTGCTATCTTGGTGTGGAAAACTGGAAACTGCTGCACCCGATGACAGCCAGTAAGCAACAAATCAAGGCATAGTGTTTTCACTTTACATTGATCACAGGAATTTTCAATACAAAACTTTAGTCCCATTGATGAACTATCAAAATTGCAAGTGCTCATCAAAAAGCTTTCTGTACTTTAGTAAAATAATTTGTAATTGTAATTTACAAGATTTATTAAAAGGAAATATTTAATAGGAGGATTAAAAGGAGACATTTACTAACATCATAAAAACATGGGGAAATGCTGAAATATGCCGGATTTTCCAACAAAAATGCTAGAAATTTATGCTTTTATAAAGATTTCTGTTCATGGCTGAAAAACTTTAAAAAGTACCGTAGTTGAATTTGCTAGATTAAAAATACCCATAAAAACATCTTGTTTCCCCAATAGATCTGTTAAATTCATTTAGGCATATTTAAGCGCACCCATCTAACTGTAAGAAACAACAATCCAACTTGTAACATAATAGCTAATCACAGTGTGTCTGACTAATAACTTCAAAATTGTGGGTAGTAATAAAATCCACTAAAAGTGTCAAAATAATAAAGCCAATTACAAGCCCCTGGCCATTTGAGCCTTGCTACCTCTGCACTTTCATCACCAGTACCAAGAGAATAGGGAAACAATGCTAAAAATCAGGACAATATCCTAAATCTGCAAATAGGTACAAAATACTGGGGGGACTTGGTTGCATGACAAAAAATGATAAACAACAACTCGAGGGCATTTTGAAAAAGTCTGAAGCGTAAAAGAATTTTACGAAGTAATGAATGTTAATGGTGTCCAGGGTTGAGAGTGAGACCCATTGTAATAGAAATAGTAGCTTGGCTCTGAGATGGTGGTGAATGAAGTTTATCCCGTAATCTTGCAACTTGATTGTTATTGTTATCGTCGAAAAAGTCTTTGTAAAAGCTAAGAATCCACAAGTCATGGAACGCACAACAAACTGAGAAATTTGAAAGTGAGAAGTCTAACTGAGAACTCTAAAGTAAAACAATATATGCTTTTAAAAAAGTTATGTTGCTCATTATACCCGTTATAATTGTTGCATTAAAAACAACTTCATCAGCAGCACCATTGCCACCAAGAGACAGAAGATTCCACGATGAAGATTTTTTATGGCAATCAAGGGTAAGTATTTTCTTCACTCTATTTAACTTGAGTATATCCCAATTGAAATGTTTCCTCTTTACTGTGAGTAATTTCTTTCATCTCCTTTTTTAAATTAACCTTTCCCCCCTAAATTAGAAAAGGTTTTCAAATTTTGATGAAATCTTGATATTCTAGTTTTAGGGTTCAGTGAGAACAGATTTGACAAATTTAATTAAATATTTAATTCAGTTATTGAAATAATGGGTGGTACCATATGGTACCGCTAGGACAATACGGGTACAAAATAATTAATTTTCCTAATAAATAAACTTTTCATTTTTATATCATAATTTGATCATAGAGATAGAGATCATAAGGGACAAACAAACACACAAACACATACACATATATACACCAGAAAAATATATATAGATAATATATTTATTATTATTATTATCACTTATTAATTATATATATAATTATATAATGGCTTATAGTCTAGAATTTACTATATATAATAATGTAAATAAAATAATAAAAATAAAATAATAAATATATATATATAAATAAATATAATAATAAATGATTACTATCAGATTCCCTTAGGATGATGTCCAATATTTCATTTGTAGTCAGTGATCTGAAAATTGTGAAGAATGAGATGCTTTGAATATTTGTACTCATATCCTCCTAATGGTACCATATGGTACCACGAACAATAAATGTCACTGTATAGCTAAAGTTTCCTTTGCAAATGTTAAAAATACCTATAAAACTATATTAAGATGTCAGTTGTATATATTTGTCTAGGAAACAATGAATAAGATTGCATAGTATTGAAAAAATAACTTACTTTCTCAGCTGTGCCATCGTGAAGTACTGCCTCTGAAAATTGACAGTCACACACACTCTCCCTGCAGCTGTGCCTGGAGGATAGTGAAGTTGTCACTTAGTAGCGGTGAAGAACACATCCTTGTCCACTAATAGAACTTGTTTCAACAAATTACAACACGTAGTTTATAACTTAGATGCATTTGTTCACCATGCATTTATGTGGTACTATACGGTACCGCTAGGAGGGAATGGGTAAATAGTTTGGTCTTTGGTCTTATAATTAACCTTCCTAACCATTAACCTTACCATTAACCATTAACCTATCATTAACCAAAAAAATATAAATCATTAACAAAAACTTGATACAATGAAATATGATTATACTTGAGTAGCTATGTCATTTTAGAATTGATGAAATGGCATTGGAATGGTAAATGTCTTTGGGATGAACATTCTTTTATTTATTTATTACATTTGAAACATTTTATTAATTTCCCTAGGAATTCATCAAAGATCTGCTGACTGCACTGAGGAGGTTGGATGAAAAATTACTCTTCCCTCATTTCTTCTCATTCTCATATCTTCCCTCATTGCCTGTTCCCTCCTTTCCTACAGTTTGATCAACTGAAACTGTCCTGACTCTCCTTTGAAAGCATGCTAAAGTCATGATACCCAAAGTAACAATCCCTGAAATTAATCATGGTAAGAAGTTAGAAACTGCTACAAACATAAATAAACCTTGTAAAAAAATATACAAACCATGCCATACAAATAGTGCTCAATCAATTGTCGAGATTTCCCAGGCATTTTGAAATTGAGCATCCATCCTCTTCTTCACCTCAGACAGTAAAACTTGTTTCATTGCAGACACTTCATTCCAAGGGAAATTTTGGTCTTGGTCAGATATTTGGTGAGTTTTGAAATTTTAGCGAAATAGCACCTATACAATTGAAATATCACTGACAGTCATTTAATTTTTCACTATGCAGAGTAAAACTGAAACATACCCATTTTCTCGGCTTCTGGTCAACAGACATGTTTTCTTTCAGTGAAAGGTGAAGTTTTGTTAATGAATTTTTTCTTAGAAATTGTTGTTTTTATCAAGATAAAGAAAGGAAGTAAAAATGGTGGATGACAAAGATTTGAATTTTTGCTGTCATCCATTTCATGCTGGAGCTGTTTACCATCAGAGAAACATAGTGAACACTGTCCAAAACCTTGTGAATGAATAACAACATATTTTTGTTTCAACATTCAATGTTGGTTACAACATAAGTGTTGTAACCTCTACGTAAAAAAAATTGCGACCTTAACAAATAGAAAATTATGAAACGCGTGTCATTGCAATTGCATTAGTATTCTTACCTGAAATTGCTTAAGTAAGGGTCTAATTACTCTTCTAACAGACACCATGTGGAACTTTGTCCATGGTTCATCATTATTGATATAGTGACTTGAAGCCATTCTGGACTCAGCTTTGTTCAGCATTTTTGAAGACAACATATTCATATTGGCCCATGTCTTTGAGGGGTTTAAAAGACCATCTTCCAATGTTTGTACTTCCATTTTCCATCTTAGTGATTTTGCTAAATGCTGAACCAGAACTGTCAAAAGTTTCTGAAAGGTTCATTCTATTCATTAAATTTTGAAATAGGAATAATGGAATGAGGTTTTAGGCAAGCTCGTAAAGCAAACCATCGGAACAAATACTGAACTAATCTTTAAAGCAAACCACTTCACCCTCCCTGGCACCTTGGACCAAAAACCCCTCATAATCTGCCCCGTAGATAAAAAGCACCTGCCCAGGCAACTCTTCCTATTTTTTATATTGCATTTGCCCAGTCCCAGGCAGAAAATGTAGGTAATTCTTATAAACTTTCCATGCAATTAACATGATAACTTATTTTAGTGAAGCTAATTCTTACTTCATATCTTTCTCCCGGAATCATGGCATTTTGAATCTTCTGGTCAAGAAGTTGTTTGCCACCAGCCGTCTTGATTTTGCCTTTGATGCTTGGGAAATTGATGCTGTATTTGTATCCGTTTACCAAAAGTTTGCTTCAAAAATAAAGATTGTAAGAAAATGAAAGTCCTTAAACCCTCAATTCCATTTTGTAAGAAACCTTAGATAAACATGTGGAAAACTTGACTCCACTGACCTAAACATTAATCCGAACCAACCATTGAACTCTTGAGAATGTGTTCAAATTACAAGGGTGATCTTATTATTTCAGAGAATCTTGGAAGAAAGTTACAAGTTACAGTTACCTCTTCTTCCCAGGGGAGAGGGGATGGACATCCTCTATATAATCTTGAATAAAGTAAAATCATTAAAAAAGTACAAGTTTTTTCCCTTGTGAACTTGTACTTTTTTATGTTGGAAGGAAGCAAGTTGTTAAAAAAGTACTAAAACTCTTCTTTAGTACTAGGTACACAAAAGGAGTTCTTGTAATTTTTAAATTTTTGAAGAAGGCAAGCTGTTAAAAAAAAGTACAAAGACTCTTATTTACTGCCAGGTATGTATGTAGTAGTATGTAGCAGTATGTAAAAAATGTGCTAATATAATGCTTGACCAGTAGGATATTATTCTGACCAAGGCCTTTTAGAGCCTCAAATAGTCAACAATGTAGAGTTGCAACAGGTACTGTTACACTCAAAAAAATGTTTGGCTATTTGTAAGGGGCCATTGATAATACTGTACGTATTTAAAGAATAGTAGTTACATCATACTTTGGTCAATGATTCCTTTTAATATTTTGTTCTTACTGGTCTATGTAAGAGACTATGTATGTACTATATGTAAGTACTATGTAAGAGACAAAAATTGAGTTTTTATCTTTCTTTCTCTTTTTTAGTAATTATTTAGCCCCCGACTTTCACCAATTTTTCTTTTTTCTGTTACTTCACTTTGAACTTCTTTGCCATTTAGGTGCAGTATATTTGATTAGCCCAATAAGTTGAAAAAAGGCCCTACTTGCGATAGCCACCACTCAATTTGCATGTCCCTGATCCATGTTTTCAAATGATCCTAATGGAATTTTAAGGACAATATCTTCGAGGTTTGCTCCCCTTCTAAGTCTGACTACATTTTTGGATGTGTTAACACCAAATCTTTAAAAGAAAAACTGTTATGACAGAGATGTTTGAATTTAGTCTGGACCACATAGGAATGATGTTGCTTTCCTCTTCTTAACCACAAAAACCACACTAAACCACAAAATATGCAGAAATTAAACCCAGGAAAAAAATAAAAATATGGCTACATATGACAACATTTTCTTGAGGTCTTTACATTTGTACAGTAATAACTTGCTTTTAATGTACAATTCATTATTTAGAGAGCTCTCATGTGCCATTTATAGTTAGAAAAGTTAAACCAATGAGTAAGAGGAAAACTGTTTTGTTTTCAAAAATACTACCATTCTAGAAATCGAGCGTGACATTTTTACATACATAAAGATTTTATTTAATAAATTGAACTCAAAGTTTACACATCACGTTTAGCCACTCACCATACTGCAAACACTGTAGGTGCGCAAATTGTCTATGAACAATAATCTATCAGTTGTGATATTAGAAGAAATGGATTATGCCTATAATTCAAGTCTTAATACGAGCCACTAAGAGGAGTCAATTCATAAAAAATCAGGGAGGAGGGGAATTTTGTGAAGAGATTTTAACACCCAACCTTCACTTCAATGGGCTTTCATTGAGGCACAATATCTAAAAGCCCGTTTTTTTGATTTTTTTTTTTATCATACAGATATTTTTTATTTTTGCTGTTAACATTTTGTGATTGTCAAGTATGATCTGTTTAATTGACTCAAACCTCAAAAATCTGCTTTTTTGGAAAAAAATTGTCAGAGCATATGGTATGACATTGGGCCTGATATGTGTTTGGACCCGATACCAATACGATGAAGACTCCAAGCCAGATCCATAGATATTTGCTGTTTCTGTTTGAATTTGAAATTTCCCTTATTTTGTCATTGCTATTTTCTAATTTTCAAATCTGAGCTACATAGACGTGTAAAAATCTACTTTTTTGGAAAAAATTGTCATTGTGTATGGAGTGATAATGGGCCTGATATGTGCTTGGACCTAATACCAATACAATGAAGACTTCAAGCCACATCTGTGCTAGTCAAAGCACAGTAAAAGTGTAAAAGGTGTAAAGCCTTTTAAAAGAATTCTCAGAACATTTTTCCAAAATTTATACCAAACCTCATTAGAGTGTGTTCATAGATAAAGAATGGCTATCCTATCAATGAGTTTTATCTATGGTTTGGGCTAATTCACACACGCTTTTTTAAAATGACTCAAATGACTTAGTGGCTCGTGTCTTAATTGTTATTATATCTTATCTTATATTACCTCTCCCATACTTTGGTTTGAAACCTAGAGACTGTTGCATTGATTATTCCAAAGATGTCTGCCACCAGTTCCACAATTTCTGACAGCTGCTCTTGATTTATCCCAGAGATCAGCGTAAATACTTGGTCTCTGAATGTGAAATCCATGTCCTTCTGGTTCTTGTTGAAAGCAACAGATTCTTGGTCTTCAGAGATGTCATAGCCCTTCATCACCTCTTGTATTGTCAGAAGTTCCCCAAGAAGTTCTTGCTTTTTTTGGACAATATTTCCAACATCAACAGTTTTAATTAAAAAAAAGGAGATGAAAAAAATTACTCACAGTAAAGAGGAAACATTTCAACTGGGATATACTCAAGTTAACCCATTTACGCCCGCATTCTTCGTGTGAACATGCAAACACCCTTTATTAAAATGGCTAAAAAATCCAAACCAAGCATCATTTTCATTCAAAATTTTTGAGAGTTTATCTAATATATTGTAGTAACTCTGATAAAAAATATTAGTCATTGGTAAAGAGACTTCTGAGTAGGGGGCAGTCAAAATCATGCTATTTTCCGCCGATTGCGAAATTTCGAGGTCATAAAAGTTGCTATTGAAAACTTTTTTCCTACTTCTCCAAATGACTTGAAACTTTTACAGCATGTAGTAAATGTGTATAGGAATATTTGTGGTAATTTTTGAGATGAAACATGCATTTTTTAGGTATCGAAAAGTTATTCTAAACTTTACGCTATTACATAAAGTGCACCCACAATCTGTCACAAAGTGCACCCACACAAAAACTATGTACTGACAATAATCAAAACCGGTTAATCCATCATTTGGCCCTGAAAGTGCATGCAATGGCCTTTCTAAAACCGGTATCCACACTGTCCTAGCTTAATAAATGCGGCCTTTACACAGGGTGGGTGCACCCCCTAGAGTTTAAGCCAGGAGTGGGCAATAAAAGTTAATAAATCAATAAAATTTATTAACGGGACGCTCCGCGCTTGACCTTTCCCTGACCCTGGTGACCTCCTTTACCCTCCCAAATCCGAAAATTTCCTTAAAATCAAATTTGAAAAAAAGTGTAGTACTATGTAACTGTTGAAGATGGTCTTGGTTACAGAAATGACAAAAATGCATTTTAGAGGTTATTTGATTATATCTTGAAAACCGTTGGTTTTAGGCTACCATGGAATGGTTAGAAAATTAAAGAGCTTTTCTTCAGCTTTCATTTGAGCCCTAGCAGGCCTCCGTATGACCAACGGGGCCTGAGATGTCGGGGGGATGCCCCAAAATGTGCACCCACACTTTCCCAAATGTAGAGAGATTTCCACTTTTTCTGTGCATAGCATGATCTATAGGTTAAGCTGATTAAAATAAGCCCCAGCTGGCCTTTGTAATCCCAATAATGGCTAAGATATTGGCCTTTTTTTGGCCTTGTTACAAGAAAAACTCTGAGCAAAAACTGTACGCCAATAATAAAAGTGCACCCGCATTTTGTCACGCGGACCATTTTGGCTCAAAAGTGCACCCACACGGGGATGAGTGTTTGGGGCCCACTGGGGGGGGGGGCTGCAAAGTACTTAATTACCGTAATTAAGGGGCAAGGAATCCATTGCAAGTGTTTTCAGGGCTCCAGCTTGAAGCGTTAAACCCCTGTTAACTGTTAAAGGTTAGGTTAAAGGTAGGTTAACCTAACCTAACCTAACCTAACCTAACCTAACCTAACCTAACCTGACCTGACCTGACCTGACCTGACCTGACCTGACCTGACCTGACCTGACCTGACCTGACCTGACCTGACCTGACCTGACCTGACCTGACCTGACCTGACCTGACCTGACCTGACCTGACCTGACCTGACCTGACCTGACCTGACCTGACCTGACCTGACCTGACCTGACCTGACCTGACCTGACCTGACCTGACCTGACCTGACCTGACCTGACCTGACCTGACCTGACCTGACCTGACCTGACCTGACCTGACCTGACCTGACCTGACCTGACCTGACCTGACCTGACCTGACCTGACCTGACCTGACCTGACCTGACCTGACCTGACCTGACCTGACCTGACCTGACCTGACCTGACCTGACCTGACCTGGACCTAATGATTTAACCTGACCTAACCTGACCTGATTTAACCTGACCTGACATGACCTGTAAATGACCTAATCTTTGACCTAGAATAACCTGACCTAACCTGACCTGGACCTAAATTGACCTAATCTAACCGGACCTGACCTGACCTAATCCTGACCTGTAAATTTTAATCTGACCTGGACCTAAAAATTATTCTGACCTGACCTGAAGCAAAAGCTGATCTGGTTGATCAATTATTTTACCTGACCTGACCTGACCTGACCTGACCTGACCTGACCTGACCTGACCTGACCTGACCTGACCTGACCTGACCTGACCTGACCTGACCTGACCTGACCTGACCTGACCTGACCTGACCTGACCTGACCTGACCTGACCTGACCCTGACCTGACCTGACCTGACCTGACCTGACCTGACCTGACCTGACCTGACCTGACCTGACCTGACCTGACCTGACCTGACCTGACCTGACCTGACCTGACCTGACCTGACCTGACCTGACCTGACCTGACCTGACCTGACCTGACCTGACCTCCCGCCGCTTTGGGCTTCAATTACGAAGAATTATAGGTCATTAAAGGGTCTTGAAGACCTTTAAAGCCCTAACTCAGGGGGGATTAATCCATTGCAAGTGTTTTCATGGCTCTAGGCCTAAGAGTTTCTGAGATATTCTCCGTCAAAGTTGCGCCGAACTTAAAAATGGGTACAAAATGTTTCCCTTTCGCCGCTTTTGGCTTCAATTACCAAGAGTTAAAGGTCATTTAGGGTCTTTTCATCTGTGAAGATTAAAATTTAATCTTTGGATTAAAATTTAATCCATATATTAAAAATTAATCTATGGATTAATATTTAATCAATTAAGAAAAATTTAATCCAGCATGTGTAAATTTTAATCTTTGTAGAATAAAAATTAACCCATGGAGTAAATTTTAATCTAACCGGAGTAAAAATTAATCCACGGTGTAAATTTTAATCTAGCTGGAGTAAAAATTATTCTGTGTGAAGCAAAAGCAATCTGGTTATCAATTATTTTAGGGAAGAGGGAGCTAAACACAGGAATAAATAACTCATATAACTGGTTATTATTATCATACTGTAGGTTATTACTTATTATTATCATACTGTACTTATTATTATCATACTGTATTATCATACTGGTTGGCCCCCTGGGAGTTCATGCAGCCCCTTGGGAGTTCGCGCGGCCCCCTGGAAATTTGCACGGCCCCCTGGGAGTTTGTGCGGGCACCTGGGAGTTCATGCGGCCGCTTGGGAGGTCGTACAGACCCTTGGGTGCTTGTGCGGCCCCCTGGGAGTTCGTCCAGCCCCCTGGTAGTTCGCGCGGCCACTTGAGAGTTTGCGCGGCCCCCTTGGGAGTTCATACAGCCGCTTGGGAGATTGTGTGGCCCCCTGGAAGTTGGTGCAGCCTCCTGGGAGTTTGCACGGCCACAATACACATTGTGGCGGGGGGACATTAACGTGAGCGCCATCTGTTAGCCTCAAAAAGACTTAAAATTCCCCTTCATGAAGCGCCCCCTGGGGTTCCACTTTTGGCAATCATTTTCCCCGCCAAAATTGAAGCCAAAATTTAAAGGGAAACCCTTCAAACTGCAAAAAACGTTGCTGATTTTTGGCGGGAAAATGAGAGAAGCCAAAATTTAAAAAGACACTCTTCAAAATGCATAGAAAATGTTACTGATGTTAGAGATTATGTATATATATATATATATATATATATATATATATATATATATATATATATATATATAAAATACATTTTATTGTTATATATAAGATGGCTTGGTTATTAAGAGATTGACGTTAGAGATGGCTTGGTATTAAATAAGATACATTAGAGATGGCTTGGTTATTTAGAAATTGACATTAGAGATGGCTTGGTATTAAATAAGATATGTTAGAGATGGCTTGGATTTTAAAAGTGACGTTAGAGATGGCTGGGTATTAAATAAAAATATTAGAGATGGCTTGGTTATTAACAGAGTGACATAAGAGATGGTTTGGTTATTAAGAAATTGACATTAGAAATGGCTTGGAATTAAATAAGATACGTTAGAAATGGCTTCGATTTTATAAGTGACGTTAGAGATGGCTTGGTATTAAATAAAAATGTTAGAGATGGCTTGGTTATTAAGAAAAGTGATGTTAGAGATGGCTTGTTTATTAAGGGAGTGACATTATAGATGGCTTGGTTATTAAGAGAGTGACATTAGAGATGGCTGGGTTATTAAGAAATGGACTTGGTGTTAAATGAGATATGTTAGAGATGGCATGGATTTTAAAAGTGAAGTTAGAGATGGCTTGGTTATTAAGAAAAGTGATGTTAGAGATGGCTTAGTTATTAAGAGAGTGACATTATAGATGGCAGAGAGACATTAGAGAACTTCGTGAACTCCCAGGGGGCCAGGCAAACTCCCAGAGGGCCCCACAATCTACCAAGGGACTGTGAGAACTCCCAAGGGGCCGCATGAACTCCCAGGGGCCTGCCCGAACTCCCAGGGGGCCACTCAAACTCCCAGGGGGAAGTGCAAACTCCCAAGGGGCCACACAAACTCCCAAGGGGCCACATGAACTCCCAAGTGGTCGCATGAACTCCCAGGGGGCTGCTCAAGCTCCCAAGTGGCTGCGCAAACTCCCAGGAGGGCGAGCGAGCTAGCAGGAGGCAGCACAAACTCCCAGAGGGCCCCACAATCTACCAAGGGGCTGTGTGAGCTCCCAAGGGGCTGCACGAACTCTCAGGGTCCCGCGTGAACTCCCAGGAGGCTACTCGAACTCCCAGGGGGCTGTACAAACTCCCAAGTGGCAGCATGAACTCCCAAGGGGCTGCGCCAACTCCCAGGGGGCGGCAAAGACTCCCAGGGGCTGCACAGCCTCCCATGGGTCAACCTTTCATGTGGGTGCAAGGGTAGAGTTGGTGGTGACAAAAATCTGGGTGTGTGGGTGCCTGTTCATTAAATAGCCCAGAGTTTCCCTTTACAAATCCGTGTGGGTGCAATTCAGAGTTATCCGTGAAAAAGGGTTTGATGCAAAAATTGTCACGCGGAGTTTTTTCACTACACAGAGGTGCACCCACGTGTGGGTGCACCCTCTCCCAAAGTGCACCCACACGGGATTTCTCGGAACCATTTGATTGGATCAGGGTCAAAACAGGGTGGGAGTTGCCCCATAGGACCCCCACCCATGGGGCAAGAGTGCACCCAAAAGGCACCACCCATACCCCAAATACCCTGCGTGGGTGCACCAGTGTGGGTGCACTTTGTGACAAGTGTAGAGTCATTCTAAACTTTGCGTTACCTATACGTAACGCTAGCCGTTATGGAGAACAAAAAGGCTTCATAAAAGGAGAGAAAAAGGGAGAAAATTCTGTGCAATGATTAGGCTTTTTGCCACACGATTCGCTGTTAGCGATATCTCAGGAACTATGCTGGGTAGAGCAATAAAAGTTCATACATGTTCTTCTCCCATCCTTTTGACCCTATATATGAAGTTTCATGGATGGCAGACCGCTTTTTGAATTCTCAGCATAAATGGGTTAATACCAACCTTCATGCCTCCGTCAGGTTAGGGCTTGGGTGTTATTACCAGTATCCTATACACAATAATTTCTCATATAGAATTTATTGCATCCTCCCAAAGATCCCACAGTCAGAAGATACTTAAGTGAATCATTTACTTGCGACTCAAAATGAGTTCTCTTCCAACTGATCCATAAAGGTTGTCACAAAACTATGCCTCAATTGGATATTCTAATTGATCCCGATTTTCTTAGAGTCAGGACACATATAAAGCCAGTCTGGCTTTTTGCTTCTGGTCCATCACGGTTGGGTTATTTCTAACTATTGACCTTGTTCTTACCATTTTGACAACTACTATTGTCCTTGATAAAATTTATTAATTAATAAGCGTAACTTGACTTCAAAATTTTCAATGATCTAATCGTGCGTCCTGCTTGAAAAATGTCCAGTCTCTACTAATGGTGGTTTGTCGTCATAACAAGTTAACGGATGGATATGATCCCTCTCGCAGGATATAGATAAAACCTGTTGAAAGCTTCTTATCAGCCTGTACAATGGATATTCCAAGTATCTCCTATCATTAGTTTGAATTTTAGTGGTTCAATTGCTCACCTGCCTTCAGCCCTGAGAGTTCTTTCCTGGGCGCTGGTGCACCATGTTCAGTCCTCCACATTGAATGGCACAAAGATTGCGAAGAATTTGATAGATGGAATTTTATTTGACCGAGAATTTACTGTCTGCATTTTTCTGCAGACACGTCTGAACGGATCGCAGATCAATTCACAAGTAAATAAAACTATGACAATTCTCTGTAATAATAGACTGGGTACATTGCCAACATTTACTTTCTGGGTCAAGTTTTCTAGTTTTTATATAAGGTAGGTGTGCAAAAGCATACAAGAATCAGCACTGTGATAAAGAAAGCTATCTCATATAAAATTGTTACAAGGTTATTCTTATACAAGGTTTGACATAAAGTATTTTTATAGTTTTAGTGGCCCATCCTGAAGAACCCATGTCATTTATTATAGTGTATAATTCACCGAGAATGCAAGCACTGTTCCAACTGAGCCATGATGGTGGTTGTTAAACAGTCCCTAAATATGATTCCCTAATTGGGAACAATAATGGTTGCAGTGTAAATTGCAATAAATATGTAAGCCATTTGTAAGGTGAGAGAAGTGGCAAGGATTCTGGGATCTTCTAGATGAGTAAAAATGTATAACCTTTTTAATGGTAGTGTAAAAAATCTAGGACATGTCTGAAGAGTATTCCCAACTTTTTCTTGCTTGTAACTAGCCAAGTAAGATGATGATTTCAGAGTTAAAAAGGATTCTAAAAACCTTACTCTTGAAAATTTTGCAGATGTTACCTGTGATGAAAATCCTCAAAACTACCTTTGCAAAGATGTTTGTCTAAAAGGAGAAGAAAAAGAATGTTGCCAAGAAAATGGAAAGAAGTCTAATTGCAGAAGCTTTTGTGAAGAAAACCCACTTGATGAAAAGTGTGGTAAGAAAATAACAAGATACCAAGAATAATACCAAAGTATCTGGTTTGTTTTTAGGGGCAGCATAGTATTAAATTTATTTGTTTTTTTTTGGATCCCAATCTGCTTTGTGTTCAGCAGTTTTTTACACTTACACAATTTGAATGATTGTACACAAGAATAGATTTTGACCGAGAGTATTGTCAACCAGCCTAAGAAAATTGTACTCTAACACAGAATAAGAAGTTGAAAGAGCCCTATATTACAAGGAATAGTAGAAGAAAAAAACTTCAATACTAAACTTTTGAAATTCCCCAAAAATAGTCCCTTTTGTGGAACAGTGCAGACAAAAAAATTTTATGCATATTTTTTTTAGTTATCAATTGTGATAAAGTCTTGGATTATGACTGTGAAAGTCATTGTGATCAAGGAGAGATTGAAGCATGCTGTGATGGATCAAAGAACTCAAATTGCACAAAATACTGCTTGGAAATGAAACCAACAAAGCCCTGCCGTATGCTTTTCAAAGGCTTTCTATCAAAATTTTTTACCTTTGAATGCAAATGTCTACATACAAATTTTAAGGAAGAATTTTTTGACCTCTCCCAAATCTGGGCAATTGGACAATGTTACTCTATCACTGAAAATAAGGGTCATTAACTAGGTTAAGTTAGAATAAATGAACCATGTAATTTTAATGGAAATTATGGAGAAGGAAATTGAAATTAATTTTAACCTATTGATGAAATAAACAATATTCATGACTTTTTTCTCATGATTGGTTAGCATGGTCCACTAACCCAGACTAGTTTACCCTTTGAATGCCATGGAGGTATATATATATATGTCCCACAAACTTGAATCAGCAACCATAGGCTTATATATACGTTCCTTAATCCAGGCTCAGATACCATGGCCGTGCATATAAGTCCTCATGAAAGCTGTTTTTCCTTTTACCTGGTCGTCCGCCAGGGTTTACTGTGGTCGCTGAAAGGAGTTTTTTCAATGTACGACCACTCCCAAACAACCGTGTAAAAGGAAAAACAGCTTTCGTGATGATGTATATATACGTCCATGGTAGCTATGGATCATATTTTAGGAAATGAATACGTAAGACTGCTGTCGTTCTTATAAAATGTGCTTGGGATTCAAAGGGTTTATGTCTCACAAGTATCTTATTTAATTCATCATGTATTGCATACAAGAACGGTGGACATTATAGCAATATAATCATTTTAGCTTTGAACTGTAACAATCCCATAAAAATTAATTACCAATGCGACAAACATTGCTTCTTGGGCATGGATGATGAATGTTGTGATGGAAACCGTCCGAGGAACTGTGAAAGGTTTTGTGAAAAACCTTCATCTTCATGCGGTTAGTAAAACCTAATTATCATACATAATTCGCCTTCATTAGTTGCCATTTTTTATTACAGAATTGAACTGCAGCATTCCAAACAGTTTTCAATGTGCAGAATGTAAATTAGGTTCAGATGCTGATTGTTGCAATGGAAATAATAAGGAAAATTGTACAAAATATTGCAATGATACCGAGAAATGTGGTTAGTATGATGGCATCATCAAAAAAACAGCAGATATTAAACAACATTATATTGACTTATAAAATTGATAAAATATTAATAATTGAAATGATAGATTGATAATATTATGATATTTTGAAAGGACGGAGGAAGTTGTATGACATACTCCACATGGAAGTATGTCTAATTTCACCTTCTTTTTCATTCGAAAAGAGCCGGATATTTGAAGAGTCAAAATCTCCCCTTTTTTCCTGCACCTTTTTCTCAGGTTATATATATTTGAGGCAAGGCTTACAAGTCATGCTGGTATAAAACCAATCTAAAGGAGTATTGTTTAGCAAAGCTACAAGGTTCCTATCTTGTAATCTGTGCCCATAGTATGTATGGCCGTACTGATTTTTTAACCCACAAACTGGAGCCCAGAATTTGCCTAATATAACTTCAGGGTTGCTGTCAATACAACAATCATCAGTGGTAAAAAGACCATCTATCACTAAACTCATTTACTGACTCTTCTTTTTATATTTTTGTTCTAGGAGCAGATTGCCATTAGGACTTAGGAAAAATTCCAGCTGTAATAATTTCAAAAATTATAATGACATATTGAATAATGACAATATTATTGGACCATAAAAAATAAAAATAATGTATGCAGAAACTCCATAGATTGATGTGGATCAAATTGTTGGGAAGATTTTCATAGTTGAAAATTTTCTGGCTCTTAAGATCATCAAGATTTGATGAGATTTAAGGCAATATGTGGCTATATGTAAAAATGTCAAGAAACGTAATGATAAAAGGCTACAATTATAAAAACTTGAAGGAATAATAATAAAAGTCAATACTTTGAAATTATAAATATGAATAAATTCAGAAAAAAATATCAAACCTCAATCTGGTTAAAGTAAAGGGAAATGGAAAATCTTGTAGACGGTAGCGAAGAACTTTATGAAGAAACTTTAAATCATATCAGTCATGAGTTAAAAGTTAGAAAATAATGTATATTGCCTATTCCCTACCTACCCGCTGCGTGAGCTGACCAAAGAAGGTTGATCGACCAACAATTAAATTTTTAGGGATAAGAATATATTTTTTTACTATAACCTCCTTTTCGTGGTGTCAGATCAGCCATTGGTCAAAGATTTAAAAAAAAATTTTTGTTGTAGCTTTTCAAGAACAAAAAATTCTTTTTTTAAAGGTAGTTATTCTTCTCAACTTGCAGAATTGGATTGTGCGGTCACCAATGATCACAATTGCAGGGATAAATGTTTTCTGGGAGGAGAGTCCCATGAATGTTGTGATGACCAAGGGCTAAAGAAAAAATGTGATGACTATTGCAAGAAATACCCGAGGAAATGCGGTACTTTATTCTAAACTTAGGTGTCCCTTATCAAAAGAAAATGCCAAGGATAGGTTATAAAAAATCGGCATAGTTTGAAGCAATTCCTAAGTCTTGTGAGACAGTTAACTCCTTGACTCATGGAACAACGTTTGAAAAAGTACCTTTGTCAAGGAGGGCATAGACTGCATAAAAAGACAAGTAACCCTTAAACAGATTTTGAGAAGTTAAGTTTGTGTGTAAAGTTTTGTATAACTTTGTGTTTTTGGTAATACGTACAATGTAAAGCCCTGCCAGCAAGATAGGTTCCATTCAACGGCGGCGGTAAGTAATTGTTTAAGGTTACAAATATGATGAACATTTTTGAAAATGATTCTGGCAGCAACGGATTGAAATACCTGCATGGTGAAACTTTGATAGGGGAACTAATTGGTGAGGTGTTACTTTTTTTCACAAAAATTGTAAGTCTTTACTTACTTTTTCAGGAATAAAATGCCCTGAGTATGAACAATGCTCTAAGATTTGCTCCAAGGGAATGAGTGGTATACCTTGTTGTGATGGTGATTCAGAATCCGAGTGTAACGATTATTGCAAAAGCCATGACTGCAGTATGTTTGTATTTGCTCCAATAAGTTTGTAAAAATGACTAATCACTACACATTACAGAAACCAACTGTGACAGGCCAGATAGATTTAAATGCAATACTGCTAATTGCAAAAAAGGAGATGATCAAAGTTGCTGCATATGGGAGGATGGTAAATGGAAGGAATCCAATTGCAGAAAATTCTGCATGGGAGGTCAAAACAGGGATAAATGTGGTAAGGAACTGTCAATAGGGATGCCTAATTCTTTAATACCTTTCATGTCTTTCAAAGATAAAATGGGCCACAATTTCTTGGTCATTTTTCTTGTTACCACAATGTTGCAGAACGTTATATAAAACATGACCCCGAAACTGTTGGCAAAATGAAGTTAGAAGAGCTACGGCTTTAGAGAATCAGTCCAATCAATCATTGCAAACTTCTTGTACTTTATGTTTAATATTCAATACCGTCTTTGTAAATGGTCAGGCCATTTTCAGTTTAGAAAGTATGCAAAAGATGGTGCTAGGGCCACATTATTAAATAAATAATTTGATAAGAATTAATTGCCCAATTTCATATGATAATATGTGGTTATCTGGATAGCTCAGAGCGGTAAAGTGCTAGTTTTCATTGGAGAGGTCCTGGGTTTGAATATCGGGGCCAACCATATCCCCAGTGTTTTCCTGGCCACCGCTGGTAGAGATGTGAGCTTTGGTTTGCAACCTGCAATTTGCATGCACCAGCGGGCAGTGACACACTCAGGGGTTTGGTAGGAAGAAAAGGTTTAGAGTGGTACTTCCCAGCTGTGGGCCAAGTTAGGTTTCTAGCAAGCCAGGATGTGATTGGTCTTTCTGGTCGGTTGTCATGTAAGTAAAGACCTGGGAATACAAAGAGCATCTGAATGGGGGTGCTGCTTGTTGCAGGCTCTGTGGTCAGCTTTACTTGAGAGAGCCTAGGTTCTCTGATGATTAACTTATTGGCAAGAGCGAGACGACAGCCTTTGTTGGGAGATTGGCACCTCCTGTAATTCCAGCGACTGGAACACAACCTGTTGATCAAGGGTGAGGTAATGGTCAAGTGGGGCACTGAAGAAATCCCTAGACCTCCCATGGGTCAAAAGCCCGGAGGCAAGTGAAAACACTGGGGATTACCCCACTTCTAAAACCGAAACATAAATTGATATAAATAAAGTGATAAAATGGTTACAACAGGTTAAAATATATCCTAATTTTGGTTGAAATACCAAAATATCAGCTGGTATTTTCGCTTAATCTAAAAGTTCTACTTAGAATACATCATAGATGCTCCCCTAAACTAGCACCTAATTCCTGATATTGATGCCATCTGACGGTGAATCTGAAACTAGATCAACAAAAAAGTGTTACCTGAAAAACTTAGAAGTAAAAAAACATGAATATTGGGACATTAAATCAAGCTATCATGTTAACTTTGAATGATAAACATCACTCATTACTGTTCATGTACACTATTTATGTTTTGTTTTTTGGAATTTTGTTTTAATTTGGGAAATAAGTTTGAAAATCATAAAATGTATAATTTCCGAGGATAACAAACACTTTTTAAAAGTATTCTTGAAATTGTCTACAAAGAAGGGACAAAATGAAAGCTATTTCTTTGCAAACAAAATTGGTATTTTCTATAATTTTTTCTGAGCATAAGTAACATATTTTTCAATATCCATTATTTTGCCACTTAAAGAAACAAAGTTAAGAATTTCGGGAATTTTGACTGGCTTTTCCATGCAAAAGCAACAAAGTAATCAAGGTCTTGGATTTTTCTTTACATTTTTCCAGGAATTAGCACCAAACCTAAGAATAATTGATTGTATTTGTTTAGAAGAAGGGACTTTGACAAGTCCCAAAAGACAAGCCCTAATTCAATTTTAATCATTAGATTTATCTTTTCAAAGATTAAATCTTGGTTTCTAAATACATAAAGCCGCTTTATAAAAATTTAGCTTGCTGGTTAATTTCAAAGCATAAACAAAAAAAAGAAGCTGCCAGATGTAAATAGATTTAAAGTTAATATCGAGTAATAGAATATAAGATCAACATCCTGTCTTTGACCTGGAGGCCAATAACTGCCTATAACTGACACTTTAGACCCATTGACACAGACTGTGCATGCCCAGTCCGCCTTCTTTTTAATACATAAAGAAATTCCTTCCCAAATATTAAATAAGACATGAAGCAAAACATATTATTTCACAAAAACACTTCCTTTCTGTATTTTAATTAAAACAATAATTCACAATTTAATGCTATTCTTTAATCTTGCTCCTAGTAAAAGTTATTTTGATTTTTATATCACTCTTGTTTCTTATTAGGCTTCCAGCCGAAAGGCTGGCAGCACTTATCCATGTCCTATAATTTTAAAAATCATTCTTTGGAAGTTTGCTCGTATTTCTCTGACACACCATTGAATGGTATAGAAACAAGAATTTTTTTCTAAATCCTCACCAATACTTCAGGATTGATTTCATGTGGGGACTGAATTAGCTGAAGTTTTTGGAACAATTTGTTAGTATGGCTGGAAAAATGGGAATACAGTTTGTAATCTGAGGAAGTTTAGCCACTTGACCTCTTTTTTATGGAATATAAAAATTGGTCTTTCATGCATGGAAAATGAAAAAATAAGGTGAAAAATCTTAATTTTCCTAAACATAAAAAATGACAATACTTAATCCAACCTAGTGAACCAATTAAACTCCTTTTGACCAGGAATTAATAAAATTTTGAATAATGAACCTTGTGGAGGATCCGTTCTATTTTCACCGTAAAACCGTAAATTAGCTGAAACCTTAAGGAGAAAATAGGTATATTATATACCATAGGCCAGGCATTCAGACGTTCCTTTTTTTAAAGGAATCGTTCAAGTAACTAGTTCCTTTTCAAAATGCGGTAACAGCTCCTTTTTTAGTTCCTTTTCAGCTGCTGGAATCGTTACTTTTACGTTCCTCGTTCAGTTCCTTTACACCAGAGTCAAACCCACCCCCTTGAGTCTAGACCATCTGACAGTACCTGACCCTTGTATATTCAGATATTAATTTTATTCTATTTTACTACAGTATTGAATTATTTGATAGTTTTCTATTATAATATTACTTAATTTTATTAAAATAATATTTCTCATAATATATATTAGTATTTTTTGAACTAATTATATTACTTGATTGCAAAAGTTTGTTCACAAAAGAACAAAAACAGGGACTATTTTAGTAGTGGCTATGCATTAAGACCATTAGCGCCACCTGTTGTTTACACAGGGACAGGGTTCAAGCAAAAATGTCTTTGTAAAGATGACATTGTTGCATAATAGTCTTAATAGACTGTGTAAGAGACTGGCTGGTAAGAGGAAAAGCCCCTAGAGAAGTCAACTCATCAAACCAAAGCGGGGTGTGAAATCAGACAAACTCATAGGTAAGTATCGTAGAAAGGTGACTGCCCAGCCCTTTATCTATGTACACAGCCTTTCTAAGGAGGTTTGGTGAAAATTTGAAAAAAATGTTCCGAGAATTCCTTTTTAATGCCACCTTTTGAAATTCAAACAGGAGGACAGAACAGGCTTGGAGTCATCATTGTATTGCCAGCATTGGTATCAGGTCCAAGCACATATCAGGCCCAATATCACTCCATATACAATGACATTTTTTTCAAAAAAAGCAGATTTTTACAGGTTTAAGTAAGTAATACAGATCGTAATTGAAAATTATAAAATAGCAATGGCAAAATAAAGGAAAATGTTTTACATGATTTAAAGTCAATGAATAGTTTTGTCTAGTGAAACACATACCTCGATAAAAGCCCATTGAAGTGAAGGTTGCGTGATAAAAAATCATCATGAAATTCCCTTCCTACCGGCCTCATGATGAGTTGACTTCTATAGGGGCTTTTGTAAGAGGCAGAGTGGGGGTGGGTGTTCAGTGTTCACTGTGCGCTGCCTTTCTGTGCTCCTCCTTGTGCTTCCTTCCATATTTCCTTGCACTCAAAGACATTTTTGCTTGCATCCTGTCCCTGTGTAAACAACAGGTGGCGCTAATGGTCTTAATGCAACAGCCACTACTAAAATAGTCCCTGTTTTTGTTCTTTTGTGAACAAACTTTTGCAATCAAGTAATATAATTAGTTAAAAATACTAATATTTATTATGAGAAATATTTTTTTTATAAAATTAAGTTAATATTATAATAATAAAATACCAAATAATTCAATACTGTAGTAAAATGGCTAAAATCGATGATTGAATAAACTGTGTGTCAATCTGCCCGTGAGTGGAGGCAGTGGCGATGTGGTACTGAATATTTGTGGTACTGAAGCGAGACGTTGAAGCGAGAGAAATGAACTGAATTTATTTCCGAGCGAAGCGTGTGAAGTAAACAACAGCTGCCGGCTCGACCTGATCATAAGTAAACTGAAACTGTGATCTCTGATAACGCAGACGCGCAACTCTCTTGGGAACTCGCTACAGAACTCCCCTCCAGCGTCTGCCTATTCATTCTTTGCTGCCTGGATTTCTCGTGGTTGCTATGTATCTGTCCGGCGGCCTCACTGTTCTTCCCCGTCTGGTTACCTGCGCGTACGATGGTGCTTGTTGTTCCTTCTCCGGTTCCGGCCTTGCCTCTGCTTGACCTCTTTCAGCCGCTGATCTCTCTTCGCGTTGCTTCGGTGGACGTCCTCTCCTCGGTGGCATCGCTGGCTCGGTTGGTCGGTCTGGCTCAGCATTCACTGGCTTCAATCTGTCAACGCTAACGCTCTCTTCTCTCTCCCCGCATTTTATGACGAAGTACTTACCCTGCTTCTGGAGGACTTTATACGGACCTGTATATGGCGTTTGCAACGGACTGTGCGCAGCATCTCGTCTCACGAAGACGTACTCTGCTTCGTCTAACCCTTTTGTAATGGCTATGGCCTTCGTACCATGCCATGCATCCGGTGCTGGCACAAGTCGTCCGGCCATGTTCCTCATATTCTGCAGATGCTCGGCAGCGTCCGGATTGCTGCTAGGCCCCACAAAGGTTCCGGGTACCGTCAACGTTGATCCATAGACCATCTCTGCCACCGACGTGCCCAAATCCTCCTTCGGCATGGTCCTCAGTCCCAGCATGACCCAGGGTAGCTCGTCCAACCATGCCGGCGTTGTTAACCTGGCTCTCAATGCCGCTTTTAACGATCTGTGGAATCTTTCGACCAGGCCGTTCGACTGTGGATGGTAGGCCGTGGTATGGTGGATTTTGGATCCCAGTGATTCTGTGAGAGCTTTCCACATGTCTGACGTGAACTGAGCTCCTCGGTCTGACGTAATATCCGAAGGTACGCCGAATCTAGCTACCCAATGCAGTGCGAAAGCTCTGCCTATCGATGCGGTATCTGTCTGGGCGAGCGGGATCGCTTCCGGCCATCTGGTGAACCTATCGATTACCGTCAAGAGATGCGTATATCCCTTTGATGCTGGCAATGGACCAACCAGATCGACGTGAACGTGCGCGAACCGTGCGGTCGCTTTCTCGAACTTGGTCAATGGCGCCCGGTTATGACGATGGATCTTCGCTGTCTGGCATCCAATGCAGGCTCTGGCCCAAGCCCGGACGTCTTTTGCGATGCCATGCCACACGAACTTGTTCTTCATGATCTTTACCGTGGCCGTTGTTCCTGGATGCGATAGGCCATGCACCAAATCGAAAACCTCGCGCCGCATCGCCGCTGGCACCAGTGGCCTTGGAACACCCGTAGCAACGTCGCATATCAGCTTTTGCTGGCCATTGGACACCTCGATTTCCTCCCATCTCAACGCCGTGACCGACGTCTTGTAGGCCCTCGTCTCAGGATCCTGCCTCTGCAGTTCTGCCATTTTGCTAAAGTCAATGCCTAGCCGGATTTCTTCAATGGCAGCCCTTGATAATGCGTCTGCGACGGCATTGTCTGCCCCTGCAACATACCTGATGTCCGTTGAATACTGCGAAATGTATTCCAGGTGCCTGGCCTGCCTGTGTGACCAGGGTTCGGCAGCCTTCGCCATCGCAAACGTGAGAGGTCGATGGTCGGTAAAAATCGGGAAGTCGCGTCCTTCGAGATAATGCCGGAAATGGCGAACTCCCAAATAAACTGCTAGCAATTCTCGGTCGAATGCGCTGTATTTTCTTTCGGGCGGGTTTAGCTTTTTGCTGAAGTAGGCCAATGGCTCCCACTTGCCACCTTCCTTTGGCCGCTGCTGCAGCACAGCACCTACGGCTTCGCCTGACGCGTCCGTGCTCAGCGCGATTTCCGCTCCCGGTCTGGGATGGCGGAGGATCGTGGCTTTTGCCAGGGCCGTTTTGGCCTCTAGAAATGCTTTCCGCCTTTCGTCGTTCCATTCGATTGGCTTTTTGCTCGTTTTGAGCTCTCTGCATGCCCTTTCCTTGCCATTTTTCTGCTTTCTGCAGTTCTCAGCCGTCGTGGCCTCATATAATGGCTTCATAATCTTGGCGGCGTTTGGTATAAATCTGTTATAGAAGTTAACCATGCCGAGGAACCTTCGCAGTTCGTCCATCGAGGACGGTACTGGGTACGCGTTTATCGCAGCTACTTTTTCGGGCAGAGGCTGTATGCCGTCTTTCGTGACAGTATGGCCTAGAAATTCGATCTGCGTTTTGCCGAATTGGCACTTGGCCGGGCTTACTACTAAATCGTGGGCGGTCAGCCTTCGAAATAGTTCGCGAAAATGTTCCAAATGTTCTTCCATGGAACGGCTGGCTACCAACACGTCGTCCATATAGATGAACAGGTAATCGAGGTCGCTCAGGATTTCATCCATCATTCTTTGGAATGTTTGACCTGCGTTCTTTAGCCCGAACGGCATTCGAAGGAACTCGTACGTCCCAAACGGCGTCGTTATCGCCGTTTTAGCGATATCCTGCTCGGCTACGGGAATCTGATGATAACCTTTTACCAGATCGACTTTGCCAAAAAATTTCTTACCCTGCAGTCGTGAGGTTAAGTCGGCAATGAGCGGTATGGAATACCGGTCTGGCGTCGTGACGGTGTTAAGCCTGCGATAGTCTCCGCACATTCTGAAACTACCGTCCTTCTTTGTAACCACGTGCAACGGCGACGACCATGGTCCGTTTGATCGTCTAACTATGCCTGAGGCCGCCATCTCGGCGAAGTTCGCCTTCGCTGCTGCCAGCTTCTGCGGCGGCAATGGCCTTGCTTTGGCCCTGATTGGCTGTCCACGCGTTTCGATCGTATGCCTAACCGCGTGCTTCGGATGCTCGATCTTGAAGTTTGGCACTGTGACCGTCGGGAACTCGGCGAACAACTTGGACAACGGGGACGGCCTTGCACTTGCTGCGAACGTCAGCCCGCTTATCCGGGACCTATGCTTCGTCTGCTGTAGAGGCGTTGCGTTCAAGTCATCGGGATGAACCATTTGCTTATTGCGCAGATCCACCAGCAGAGAGCTGTGGGTCAGGAAATCCGCACCGATGAGAGACCTCTTCACGTCTGCCACCAGAAATTTCCATTCGTACGTCCTGGAGCCAACGTGAAAACTGACCTTCTTCTCTCCGTAGCACCTGATACGTGACCCGTTAGCCGCAACCAGTTCCTTTTCCATCGGTGCCTTTTGCCTCTCTTGTTCGGTTGCGGGCACGACGCTGACCTCTGCTCCCGTGTCGATAAGGAAGGTTTTGTTGGAATTGGCGTCGTGTAGGGTTAGTGAGCCGGCCGCGATTGACGCTACTGACGCCCGGCTTTCCCGTTTCCCGCCTGACTGCATGGTGAACGGCACCTGGTTGCAGATTGTCCGTAGAACTCGTGGAACACGCACGGGCCATTTGGTCGTTGGTAGAACGTACCTGCGAAGTCTTTAAACTTTTTAGAATTTTGGTTATTTTTACCTTTAGGTTTAAACCGGACAGCGTTCGTCTCTACTTCATCGTCTTGGCTGATGGCGCGGGCGCCTGCTACTTCGTACGTGGCAGCCTGGCGTTTGGTCTTCTCTGCATGCCATAGCCCTTTTGCCCTGGCCTTCATCTCGGACCAGTCCTTTAGCGGCTCCGCCCACATGGCTTTGCGGACCGAATCTGGTAGCTTAAGCAGGAACATCGTCTTGACGATATCCTCTGCGGTGGCATCCCAGGTTAACGCGATCATCTGGTCCGCTAATTTGATCGGGTTCTCATCTGCCAACGGCTGCAGCTCCATGCACTGCTTGACCTTGTCGACTGTCGACAACTTGTAGGCCTGCACCAGCCTTGCCTTCAGCCGGTCGTACGACTCTTCATCTGGGTCCTGTTCAATCAGGTCCAGTACGCCCTTCAGCGTGTCCGCGTCCAACGCCACCACAACCAGGTTAAATTTCGACTTCTGGCTGGTGATCCTTCTTGCCCTGAAGTTTGCTTCGGCCTGGGCGAACCATACTTCCGGCATGTCTGGCCAGAACGTTGGCAATTTGACCGACAATGTGCCTACTGTGGCTTCTTCCTCTACCTTGGCCATCGTTTGCAGCTATTGACTCAGGCAAATTTTTCTTCGAAGGTTGCGTGTTGTACGGAGTGGTCACCACTGAAGCGAGAAGTTGAAGCGAGAGAAATGAACTGAATTTATTTCTGAGCGAAGCGTGTGAAGTAAACAACAGCTGCCGGCTCGACCGGATCATAAGTACTGTGATCTCTGATAACGCAGACGCGCAACTCTCTTGGGAACTCGCTACATGTTGATCATTTTGAATATGAATCAGTTTGTGAACCTCAGATATCTTCACTGTTTTCTTTGAATTAGGATATGGAATTCCCTTCGATATCAATTGGAATCTTCAAAAGAACCACACATTCTTATGAATGTTAATGAAATCCTTCAAAAAAATTCCAGGTGAAGATAAGAAGGTTAAAGTGTTCAAATCATTACTCTGTTTACAGATCACAACTGCCTCCAGAAAAATGCTAATATCTTGAGATTGAGCAACATTAGCAAGAAATGTATTTTATGTAGAAATGATCGGAAGAAATGTTCTTTTTAGCATTCAAGACTCTTTGAACGGCCATGTTGAAGACTTTCCTGATCTTGAAATGTGCTCAGGCAGTCTTTTTAGCATTCAAGACTATGAACGGCCACGTTGAAACTTTCTGGATCTTGAAACGCACTCAGGCAGTCTTTTTAGCATTCAAGACTCTTTGAACGGCCATGTTGAAGACTTTCCGGATCTTGAAAGGTGCTCAGGGAGTCTTTTTAGACTTCGAATAGCCACGTTGAAGACTTTCCTGATCTTGAAATGCACTCAGGCAGTCTTTTTAGACTTTTAGACTAGAACGGCCACGTTGAAGACTTTCCGGATCTCCTTGCCGAGCTTCTCGTCGGGTCGTTGTTCTTCTACTTGCCGAGTTCAAAACTCCCTTCCACGGTGGAGACGGCTTTGGAATTAACCAGAGAATGACTATACATGTTCTAATCTTTATTTTTTATCTTTTTATTATATAACTAGTGTGCGTACTATTTATCATTTAAGTAAAAATGACCTGATTTGATGGTCTAAAATTAATGTTTTTGCCGCTTTTCAGTTGTCTCCTCTTTCTGGAAAAGTACATTTTTATAATTGGTTTCTTAATGTATGGAGCTTCCTTCTATACATGTTTATAATCTCTTTGGTGCAAGCTCTAAGTAGTGTTGTTAAAAAACATTTGCTGATTCCTGCCTGCCATGCCACTTGCCCCTTGAAATTGAAGAAGTTGATTTAAAAAAAATAGACTCTTAAAATACCTGTAAATATAATATTTCTGCTAAAGGACATGCCAAAGGTCATAATGACTTGCCCCTTGAAATTGAAGAAGTTGATTTAAAAAAAATAGACTCTTAAAATACCTGTAAATATAATATTTCTGCTTGAAAAATGGAATAAGATAGGCAAAAGAAGATAATGCCAAAGGTCATAATGACATATTTACAGGTCGAAAATGTAACTTTTAAAAGCCAAGATTTCACTTCACTTCAATTTCAAGTGAGAGAAAAAAAAACAGCATGGTCAATATTTCTTTATTATTTCTTTATTTTTTTGTTTCATTAACATGTTCTTGTCCTCTCTTCAAAGTCGCCAGGTCGGTCTCTGTGGAGATTGAGGATTAGCCATGATTTCTACAGTGAAAATAGAATATGGCCTACAATATACCTATTTTTCCAGATTTCTTAAGGTTTCAGCTACAGTGTTTTCAGAAGAAGTATACCTCAGAATTTTGAAGTGTATGTTGTAACCGCTCTAAGATGAACTGCCAGTATTTGCCTAGAGAGAAAAAAAGAAGAAGAATTCGGTGCTCCACCCATGAAATCTTTTCATCATGGAGCAGTTACAACATATTCTTCAAAATTCTGAGGTATACTTCTTCTGAAAACACTGTAATTACGGTAAACTATTGCGAAAATAGAACAGATCCTTGTGGACATTGAAAAATGGAATAAGATAGGCAAAAGAAGATATTTTTAATTTTTTTACATTGCAGCTCACGAAAAACATCTTATAGTTAACCAATCTTATAGTCACATAAGTTTAAGTATCAGTTAAAACTATGTAAATCAAAATTTCCCATATAATGAAATAAATACCTGAATTTCTTCTGATGCTGAACGATGTTTCTTGCTGATTTGAAATAAAATTGGTATCGCTAATGTAAAAAATGGATTTTCCGATTTTTATCATTGTAAGCTTAGCGCTTGGTTGCATTGAAACATGTGGGTGGCTTCAGATGTCACGTGAAACATTTCTGATGCTTCCCATTGGCTAAAAGAAAAAATGGAAGGATAGAATTCCGATGGGAAGCATCAAAAACATTTCAAATGGTATCTGATGGTACCACACCTTTCGATATAACCAAGCACTTAATTCTGATTGGTGTTTATGGGTGGCAATCTACCATGCTTTCTTTACATAAATGTATCTAAGACACACTAAAATGTTGGTTTTTTAGCAGAATTGAGAAAAAATTATCTTGCTAGTCCTATTCTTCTTCAACATGTCCTACGACTTTTTGTCTAAATCTTGAAATTTTTTGCAGAAATCATATGTGGAAAAGACTTTTCATATAGCTGCAAAAATTGCATTCTTGGTGTCAATGAAAAATGTTGTGATGAGAATAATAATGTGGTTAGATGTGAGGATGCATGTAAAAACTCATCAGCGGATTGTCGTAAGAACTTTTATAAATGGTTAGACACGAAATGTATATGAGGTAATATATGTATACATTTCGTCTACACATTTCCCCATGTTTTGTTTGAAATACCCCATGTTTAAGACAGACAAAGATACATCCATACTGAACCTTATACTTTCAGCCACAAACTGCTCTATATCCAGTAGCTACCAGTGCCGGGATCATTGTTACAAGGGCGAAAAAAACAAGTCATGTTGCAATGGAAATACTGATGATGATTGCCATAGTTTCTGTAAGAAATTGGAAGGCAGCGAAAATGAATGCAGTTGAGTTGATTCCGGTTGAAAAGACCCTTTAAAGGATAGAAAGAGAATAATCTAACTATGTATTTACTTAAGATATTAAATGTCCAGGACCCTACAATTGTAGTAAGGAGTGTCTGAAAGGACAAACAAAACCGTGCTGTGATGGAAGTGATTATAGCAACTGCGAGGACTACTGTGAAGAAACTGCAAAACTGAACCAAGAAAATTGCGGTAAGCTTGAGATAGGCACAAATGTTCACATGAAATTGAGGCTTGTGGACCATAGACACAATCCTGAAATGTGATCCTAAATTTTTTAAAAAAATTAAAATTAGTAATAAATAAATACTAATAACAAAATTATTTGAATGAAATAAATATATAATAAACCCTAAAAATTTTTGGACCATTTATTAGGATTGTGTTAGTGGTCCATGAGACGAAGTTGAATAGATAGTTAGATAGAAATCTGAACCCATTTATTCTTGCTCTGACATTGCATTTTAAAGATGGGGCTGGGTACTGTTTGACAATCAACTAAGAACAATTCTTTTTTCTAAGATTTTTTATCATAAACTCTAGAAATATTCTAAAGTTGGCTGGAATAATAAGAGAAAAAGATATTATGAAATGCCTATTGATTATCAATGCGGTAATGTTTTAACAAAGGTATATGTGTTTGCAGTATCCAACTGCTCAGAGGAGAACACCTACCAATGCAAGGATGAATGTTTAATGGGAATGTCGCAAACATGCTGTGATGAAAGAACAAACTCAAACTGCACTGAATATTGTGAGGAGAACCATCGAGACATAAATAAGTGCCGTAAGAGCCAGTTTGCATTAACTACCGTGTTGTCATTTTAACAGGTCACTGTGTTTCTTGTGGAAACCACTCAGTAGATTCTAATGAAAACAACAGATATGTCTTCATGTTGGCAGGACCCATCTTTTTGTTTAACCCATTTTCGCCGGTGGTGATCATATAACATAAAAGTCGCTTTTTTAAAATGAATATAAAATCCAAACCAAGTATGATATACATTCAAACTTTTTTTCAACATGTTCTCTATGTATTGGGTAGTAACTCTGATAAAGTCAGTGCTGAAGAGATTACACCTTTATCAGAACTAGAAAGGCAGCTCCTTGTACCATATTCAACAAAAGCAAATGCCTTCTGTGAATTGGGAAGAAAGAAAATTGTGAAGAATGAACCATGTGGCCCACAAAAGGCATTTGCTTTTGTTGAATATGGTGCAAGGAGCTGCCTTTCTGGTTCTGATAGAGGTGTAGTCTGAGTAGAGGACATTCAAAGTCATGCTATTTTTCGCCAATGGCGAAATGGACATCAGCAAAAGTTTGTTGGTAAATATTTTTTTTCCTAGTTCCTGGAATGACTTAAAACTTTCACAATTTTTTTTGACCTGTGTAGGAAGGTTTGTGGGAATTTTTGAGTATCGAATAGTTATTCTAATTTTTGCATTACCATATGGTCTCAAGCGGCAAAAACGGGTACAAAACTGGCCAGCATACATATTTACCATACATTGAGAGATGGATATGAAATGAATTTGGCCTTGAAGTTATCTCCCAAGGAGAACTACTGCACTGAGGAACTGGTAGGTATCTCATGAACTGAATTCAAGTTGTATATATCAAACTGAAGGAGATTTGATCACTATTTGCCCCAGCTAAAGCCCAAAAACGGGCTCGTTTTTTTTTTTTTTTTTTTTTTTTTTTGAAGGAAAGCAAATCTCAGTCCAAATTTGGCCCTGAGTTAGCTCCCAATGAAAACTACTTCACTGAGGAATTGATAGTTAACTGAATTCAAGTTGTGTATTTCAAACTGAAAGAGTTTTGACCTCTATTTGTCCCTGCTAAAGCCAAAAAAACAAGCTCTCTTTTTTTACTTCCCTTCCGCCAAAACAAATGAAAGCATGAAAGCAAATCTCAGGGCAAATTTGGCCGGCTAGTACCATCTATTGATTTCAACCATCCAGCCTTGCAAAAAAAAGGAATGGAAAAAGGGGGAAAGGGATTAAATATTATCTAGGGGAAGAAAGTCAATCGTAAATGATTTTTGCAAATGGAAAACCCCGTACCGTGTTTAGTACAGCCATTAAATCTGCCAAGAAAGAATAGGTGATCAAGTCTACCTTTCTGAGAGGGTTGCCAAGCCTCCAAGTAATGGGGATACTAAGCATAGTTTCCATTTTGTAACTATTCAAACTGCTTTAAAACAGAGTTGGGGAAAGGCGCAGTCGGGTTGCTAATAGACACAGATCCTGCATTTGGTGACATGAGAGGTAAAGAAGGTTCTTCCGGCTTAGCACAACGAGAATTTTTCTTAAATTTCCGTCGAAAGAAGTAAATCATATAGACAAAGGCCCCTAATAGGATCACATAGAGCACAACAGAAAGCATATATCGTTCGACCCTAGAATACGAGCCTTGAGAAGAACTAACTTTCCGTCGGAACTCTGGTAATGAAAGAGAATTGGTTAACTCTATCCCTTCCAGACCATTTGTCAGATCGACCTCCTTGGCAATTGTCCCAAGCCACTCCTTGGCCTGGGAAAGCAAAGGTAACAGGATAATCTCATGATAACCTATCATGTCCGGTGCTCGAACAAACAGATATTCGGATGTTGATGTCTTCGGACACTCTTCAGTCAATTGAAGAAGATGGATTCCTTGTATCGATGTGATATTTGTCTCCTTCTTACACTCAACGACCAGTTGGGTAGGTTCGGAGGTCATAATTCGGTACAAGGAAGTAGAGATCTGGACGGCGTGCGAATGCATCTTTTTAACCCTCACATTACAAGTCCGCTCAATATTGGAAGCGCTTTGCGAGTATAAGTTATATAAACAAAGAGTAGTCAAATTCTTGGAAAGTAAATTCATATCTGGGCAGTGGTATACAGCAGAAATCTTTTTGCAGAGTTGGAATTCAAAAGAAGTCATCTGTTTTCCAACAAAACCATGAGTATCTACAGCTAAATACTCAGCGGAATTTTCCACATCCAGAATAACAGAGGAATTTCCTAAGAAAAACGGTGCAGGTAAGGCTTAGAAATAACGGACGACTTTCGCAAGTGAATGCTAAATCTAATCTGAATTTATTTCACTTCTTTTGATTACGAAGTAAAACGAGTTTTGTGGTCACGAGTTTTGTTCCCACAAAAGCATATCTTATTGATAAGTGAGCATGACAACAAAGGCAACAAGTAAGGCGTCGTTGACTGGAGTTGAAAAGTGCTTAAGCGTGTGACACCAGAGTGAGGGGTGAGCGATTCTCAAGAATTGGAACTGACTCTTAACCAGACCGGTTCATGTCGGGTTAATTAGGTCGTCACTGTAGTTAAGCACAAAACGAGAAGGAAAACTTGCTTTTTAGAAGGGTGGATTTTATGAACATAAAATTTAAGTAATTAACCTGGACCCTTCATGTACCCCCAAGAAGAAAATTGAGGAAATAGAAACGGAACGTCCAAGAGTGTTTGAAGCTTAAGGACGTTGCTTATGGCATGAGCTTTGAAAAAAGCTGTTGTTCACATACCGAATTGTTTCTTCTTAAGGGCAAAATATACAAAAATTTAGGATACTCATTATGCACTTCTCAAGATCAATACGATTCTTCGCAATTGTGTCTTGAGTCTTGAGGTCTTGAGGTGAACCAAGGCGTTATTCTAACAGGAAACTGAATCTGAGCGTGAATTTTCATCTTCTGATAAGTCGGACGGTTCTTAGTTTGTCTTGTGGAAGTTATTCTAAATGATGCCCAGGAGCACATGAGCCCTGAGTAGCGCGTGATTTCGGAGGCAAGTTTGACATCATTGTTCTAACTTCGGACTTCTACGTTGTCATGTTTGGTGCTGATGAAGGCTTCGGCAAATGTTGAATTCGCGCTTGCAAGGGAGAACTCTAGCGAAGTACCCCAAGTAACTTAACGAAGACACCAGAGATGGTGGCTGGTTGACATTTGCAATGGCTTGAATCCTTCGATTGATCTCTTGATCCCTATTTGCGGTTACAACAGAGACGATTGGTGCAACAAAAAAGGAAGCAACAGCAATGGCAATAGCAACTACCGCTGAGGGAGGTACTAGTCTACGACTTTATACCCAATTGTGCGGAGAAGCTAGAACTTCTTTCCCTGAGGAATTTCAAGAGGCAGGGCCAGCGAGGCAAATTGCTTCAATGTTCAGTACTTGACCTATTGTGTGAGGCTTGGAAGGAACCAGAGACCAATGATTTGGACGATGATGAGGAATGGTCGAAACTTGAAGCTGGACATGGTAACTTTGACTTCGGGTGTTCGATAGCCTTATCCTCAAACCTTTGAAGGACTATTGGAACAGGACTGTGAATTTCGTGCTGACGTAGCTTTGGACGATGATGCATTTTGGTTTCTGGGCGGCCAGACAACCACTTGTGAAAGGTTATGAAGGACTTGAGCCACAATATCAGGATCCATGCTGGAATTGAGACAAAAAATGAAGGAAGATACCGACACGCAGGACCGACTTCAGTGGCCGTCGATCCCGATGGTCTAACAAGAATCTTCGCGGTTGCCAATCCAGAGGATGCAAGAAGATGTCGCGGCTTGGAATCCTTTAATTGGACAGTAATCTTCGGACAACTGCTGAGTCAGTGATGAGGAGCTATAACCAAGGATGACGGGTCAGAGACTTGGTCAAGGAGCTTAAGTGAGACGTCTTGCCGAGGATGACGGATCAGAGACTTGGTCAAGAACGTCTTGAAGTCCTGGGAGATGTATTCTTGAAATCTTTGGTGCCAAGCATATGGAAAGCACCTAAGACGTCAGAACCCAAGGTTTGTTGAAGTGCAAAAGCTGTGAGTGGTCGAAGTTGTCTTCATGTCGAGGCTAAGTTGAGACTTTTCCTTCAATCATTGATGGTTACACGGAAGACCGTTCCGTGTGACGGGAGTCATCGTTCTGATTTCCTGTGAATGTTACGGATGACCGTTCCATGTGAAAGGAGTCAGAGGACTGACTTGTGAGGCACAATTTGGACGGTGTATTTGTGAGCGTCGAAGTTGCGTCGCGTCGCATCGTGAAGGCTTTCGGCGCAATTTGTTTGTAGAGAACTGCTGAGGAAGAGGCTGTAGATGCTAAGCGAGTACGCGTTTGAAGTCGTTGTAGTTTGTCTACTTGAGCGTGGGTGGTGCATTGAATTTCAGAAACTGGAATGGGGCCACTTGAACTCTCGAGGGAAACTATATTGTACGCTGACGAAGTGTTGAGAAACACAGTGCATGCACTGAACCAGTATAGGGCTTATTTTCCCTTTGTGAATGTCTTCTTCGGTACTGGGCCATTGAAAAGTCAGTCAATGGTGAAGGAAAGAAATCATGTAAACGGAAAATGTTCTTCACGTGAAAGGTCATGTGACAGCTTGGATGAAGGATCCGCCGGGTGATCAGGTCCGGGCTTTGCCTATGTTGATTACAGGTAGACTCAGAGCGGATCGTGTTCGTCAGACTTCAAAGTACTTCGATCATTGTTGATGATTGGCTTTTGATGTTGATATTATTATTATTATTATTATTATTATTTTATTAGGCTTTTATTTTACATTACTATGATCAATTTTGATCCTTTGTAATTTATATATAAGTCTCCTGGAGTCGTTATCGACCAGGGAGAGGAGGAGGATCGCCACTTGGCGTCCTATTAATAACAGGATCCCTATTGGGAATAGGAGGAATTCTGGCTTCTGGAGTTATAATCGGAGTGAAAGCAAATCTATTGGGAGTTCGAGTTCGCTCTGGCAATGGAGGTGGTTCTGGTACGGCTCGGGAAATTTCATTTACATCCACAGGAGCGGATGGTGTTGCTCTAGTTCCGTCTAAGGGAGATCCGACCCTTTGGTCGTTTACATAGTCCGGAGGGAAGGGAGATCTAGGCATTCCCGGAGGACATGGCTGAAAAGCAGCGAAAGCTCTGTCGAGCTGGGACTGCAGACGGTTCGGACAAGTCGATACAGTGTCTTTTCTCAGATGAGAAACGGAGTGACTGCGTCGAAGAGGATTCATCGGAACAGGGATTCCGGTGCTTGGAGTTTCCGTTCTGTCAGTGTCGCTGACATTCTTTGAGAAAATATTGCCAAAGTTGAATATACGATTTCGTACGGGAAACTTTGGTTTGGAAGTAGGGTCATTGTCGGATCTTTCCGCAGACGACTTTTGTTCTCTTCTGTATAGTCTAGTGAAAAAGACTTCGGTACAAAAAGACCAAGCGAGCTGGGCTGAACAACCGTGCACGCTATGGATATAACTGCAGTTCATCAGAACCTTTATCAGATACCAAACAAGGCGGCCAACTATCAAGAGGCCAAAAATAGAAGAGAAGATTTCACCCAATCCCCGAATAGCACCCCATAACTTTCCCAATATAAAGGTGTGCCAAGATCCACCGGGCAATGTGTGCGGCGGAAACATTAACCGTGGAGTAATGTACTGACCGGGACTGAGATCACCAACTTGTTTGGTGATTTGATGCATGATAACCTCCTGGCGTCTGTTTCCTTCTAGCCAGGTGATGAGATCATCGACAGCTTCAGGCTCGTAGATCCCTCCTCGGGACAAGTCGACATCTGAAGAATCATCAAAAGTAGCCTTTTTTATGAGGGCTTCAAGATCAAGTTTGCCTGGTGGTTCAGTTGGTGAAATGCTGGGAGTGACAGCGAACCATTGGCCGAAAAGGTCTTGATAACGGGCGAAGAATTTCGACAAACAAGGGACCTTTTTGGCTACAGAAGTTAGCCTATGAGTTAAAGGCTCAATGTAGAACCGAGGTACGATGGCTTCATGACCGTCGGCTTGAAAGTAGGTAGTCAGAGTGTCATTCTGACTGGCAATTTCGACCGGTAACGCATCGTAGCAAGTGTCGGCTCGGATGGCTGCGACAAGGCGAGGTTGGCACTTATAAAAGTAAGCTACTTCTCCAGCAGCGGTAAGGTAGTTAGATCCACCAAGTCGGTAGGTATGAAGACCTGGAAGTTGTCGTTCCAAAAAGTGTTCGGTCTTGATTTTGCGGAGAGTTTCTCTACAATCGTCTCGGAGTACGGAAAAGAATTCTTGTTTCATCTTCCGGTTGATGGCATGATAGACGAAATCGTCACGATTGGTGATGAAGTTGCTCAGTTGCAACTCGTCCTTAGGCATCGGTCGTTTCACAAGATTGCGGTCGACAGCGCCGTTAAGCATCGTATCTCTGATCATGACATCCGGATAGTTGGTGGTAAGGAACGTTTGGTCGCATTCTTCCTTTTTTCCTTTAACAACAAAACGAACATTAGACTGATCAGTGGATATTACAATCTTATTAGTCTGGACAGTGAGTCCATCTACTTGATGCTTAATCATTTGACCTTCGAAGAATCGAATGTGGTATAAAGGACAATGTTCCTTTAATGGGACTCGCCAGACGTAGGTGACATCGTTACCAACGCATTGTTGTTCCTCGATGGGACAAGTGAGGCGGACATTGTCGTAATGAGCGACAACAGTATCCTCGTTATCGCGGGTAACGAAAGTTTCGTCCCTGTACAGGATTTCTTCGGTGATGTACATGACCATATGATGGATCTCTTTTCCATCGATCAGCATAGTATTTCCAGTGCAGGAAATTTGAGCACCCTGGAATCCCGTGTAGGCTGTAGCTGACCCATAGGCAAAATAAGGGACTTCGGTTCGGGTGTTGCGAGCGACAGTGTACGTCTTGTCGTCTCCAGCGATGTACTGACCAAGGGTGGCCAGATCTCGGCATTGTTCCCAACGAAGAGTCTTGGGTTTCTTGTAATAGGTCTCTTGGGGATATGGACTTGCGTGATCAGCATTTCCACAATAATACGTGAATCTGGACATACGAAGTTCACAGCGAGTTCCTTTAAACTCTCTTCGAGTTTCGTATTGGACGATTTGATACTGCGCTTTATCGCCAATCTCGTAGTTGTCTTGGTCATTAGCTCCAATCGGTTCACAAGGATCTTGAATGAATGAACTGATGGGTTTGACTTCCTGAGGATTGGCGCAATCGTATCCCGTAAGGAATCGCCGATTGACTTGAGCTTGCAAACTGTTCAGCTGGGCATCATTGAGGTTTAGCTCAGTGGCAGCATCAGGTGAGATTTGTCTCTTCAATCGCGTCTTCTCTTTCCGAAGCTGGTAGAGACGGGATCCTTCCCTCGTCAAATCTATTTCGTCTTTAGCATCGACAATTTTGGCAGTGCTAGGAGGACGAGTGGTAAAGGTTTCGTTCCTTTGAGGTGGAACAGGAAGGTTAGGAGTCGCTGGCTGAGGACTCAACGTTTTCATCATTTCTGCAAGTTGCAAAGAACTATGTAGCTGCAATAAACTCATACCTGGTACGTTATTGGTAGCATTCTTGTGCTTCCCAGGTGGAGGACGTTCTAAGGCTGCTGTTGCAACAGTGTCAGTTGAAAAGTATCCGGAAGGATGTGTCGGGGAAAGTGTTTCCTCAGTCTCCTCAAGAGTTGTTGGAGAAGTGTTAGGAACACTCGATGAAACAGTTCCCTCAAAAATTTCTGAGGAAGTTGTCGAAAGATCGTCTTGTAAAATCTCCGGATAGTCTTCAAAGAAGAGCGTCGGAGGTATTGAGGCATTGTTCGGCTTCCAGATAAAGATCCGTCGTGAATCCGGAATCGGATTGAAGAAGAGTCGGCCTGTTGAATTACTCCCAACTACTAGCCACAAATCGTAGTAGTCATAAGGAATGTAAATAGGCTGTTTCTCGCCCAAGATAATGGCAATGAAGGACAACCAAAGAAGAGAAATCTTCATGTTAATTGAGAGCGAGGGATGGACTGAATGAGGCCTCCCCTCGATGGGCCTCTTATATCTGCTTATGAGTGAGCAGGACATGTCCGAGTACGAGTACACTTAGCACATCTTTGTCTTGCAGTGTGCTGTTCACATGCGGAACCGGTTTTGCATTGTGTGCAGTGAGTAACGCATGGAAGATTGGGCGTGCAGTTAGGACAAGGTCTGGGCTTATTCTTTCTGCCCGGAGGTCGTCCTCGACCTCTACGAGATGCTGGCTCTGTTTGGGGTTCAGCTTTAGGTACAACTGTGACTTCGGGAGGAGCTTCCGGAAGTGGTTCTGCGGTTACCGGAACAGTAACAGCGGGTTCAGGATCTTGCGGGACAGGTACAGAAACCGGAGGGTCAAAAGACTGTCCGTCAGCAAGGGGAGTGATAGGGACATCATCCCTAGGAGAGGGTGATGGTAACGTCATTGGAAGTTCTTGTTCCTTGTCAAAGACATGTGGAGCGAAGTCAGAGGCAGGTAGCCTTCCTAACAGCTCTTGGTCTTCGAAGTAAGGACGAACGTCTGTGGCAGTCAACTCTACTGGTACGCCCAAGTTGGTGTCAGGATCGGTGACGTAGCACTTCTTGAGTCTATCGACAGCTGCGGAAGTGACGATCTTACTCTTAGTCCACCTTCCGTAGGACTCGATCTCGAAAATAGTGTTGGAAAGCTGTTTAACAACTCTGTAAGGTCCAGACCAAAAGGATTGGAATTTTCGGTTGAGGCTAGGGTTGGCTCGGTCGGTGAAGAGCCACACAAGGTCATCAATGTTGATCTTGTGTTGCCTTTCTCGATACAGCTCCTTTTGGCGCATTATGTAAGAATTCTGACGTTCAGTTACAACAGAAAAAGCTTTCGCGAATTGATTCCGAATCTTATCTGTGTACTTGTCAAGATGTTCGGGTTGAACAGGCGGAGGTCCAGCGATCATGTCGACAGGTAATCTGGCTTCTCTACCATGTTCAAGGTAGAACGGAGTGAAACCAGTGGTGCGGTTGACTGAAGTTCTCATTGCTAAGAGTGTAGCAGGTAGAGCTTCGTCCCATTCGTCGTCGAATTCATGGATCAGAGCAGTAAGTTTGCGCTTCATGCTGCGATGAAATCGCTCAACAGTGTTGCTCTTGGGATTGTAAACCGGCGTAGTGGTAGTTCGAACATCAAAGGCTGCCATGGCCACTTGAAAAACATGTGCAATAAAGGCAGGTCCATTGTCAGAGTGAACTACTGAAGGAACGCCACGGTCTGGAAAGTAATCCCTAACTAGGAATTTGATGACAGTCTCAGCCTTCTGATTCTTAACTGGCCAGGCGGTGAACCAGCGAGTGTAAACGTCAACGGCGGTGAGCAGAGAAGTATGTCCTTTCTTTGTTGGTTTGAGAGGTCCGACAAAATCGAGACAAATCTTCTCTCCAGGACTTCCAACAAGGTCATAACCATACGTATGGCGTTGAGCTTTTTTGTTGGATAGCTTCTGACAGCGAGGACATTTGAATACATATTCCCGGCAAAAGCTAACTAGACGGGGGAATATGTACTTTAGCTGTACACAATCAGCCAGAGAATTTCCACCGGCATGATTTTTGCCATGGAAGGAAGCGAGAACCTTATTCCAGAGTTTCTCAGGAAGAGGAATCCGAACATCCTTTTCATTGGTGAAAGGAATGGGATTTCGAACGAGGAGGCCGGAAGGCAGGATTTCCAGATACTCGAAGCAATCAACATAAAACTTTTCATCTGGGTTGAGTAGCTTGTACTCTTGTGAGGTAGGTTTGTGCTGTTGTCTGACCCAGGCGGAGATCTTGGATAAGGTGATATCAGTCTGTTGTTTCTCAATGATATCGTCCTCATAGGGACCTTGGGGAACCGGAAATTCGGTTTGGTGTGGAATGCGAGGATCAGTGTCGTCGGATTCGCTGAGAGAATCCTCGTCTTCAGATTCTTGGCCATCATCTTCAGGAGCTTCTCCTAGCAAGAGGATCTGATCATCGGCCAGGATCTCTTGAGCTTCCTTTTCAGAGAGGAAAGGAGCATGAGAGGTTCGAGACAAAGAATCCGCGTTACCATGCTTGGTACCGGCTCGATGTTGGATGTCGAAATCATAACTGCTGATGATTCTCAACCACCTCATCAAGATACCCTTAGGATCTTTTTGAGTTTTCAGCCAAGATAAGGCAGAGTTATCAGTACGGACAAGGAACTTTCTACCAGTCAGGAAGAATTTGTAGGTATCTATAGCGAAGATCAGAGCAAGTAATTCTCCCTTATGGGAAGCGTACTGGGATTCGCTTGGTTTCAGTCTGCGAGCGTTAAATGAAATGGGTCTTTCTATCCCATCTTGGATCTGCGAGAGGACTGTACCTAACCCTTCGTGAGAATAATCAGTATCAACTATGAAAGGTTCGGAGCTATCAAAGTCAGGATAGGCCAACAACTGCGGAGACATGAGCAATTGTTTTAAAGACTCGAAGGAAGCAATTGCTTTAGGATCTTTTTCCAGGTCCAACTTGCGTGAACTTTCACTGGCACCTTTGAGATGGGCCATTAAGGGTGAAGCAATAATCGCAAAATTTTGGAAGTGACTTCGGTAATAGTTACACTTTCCGAGAAAGGCTCTGAGATCCTTCAAAGTCTTGGGCAATGGCCAATCCTTGATGATCTGAGAAAATTCGGGAGGAACGGATACCCCCTGGTCGGAGATTAGGTGTCCAAGGAATTTCACTTCCGTTTTGACCCAATCGGTCTTTTCCATATTGAGCCTTAACCCAGCCTTTTGTAACAGGACAAAAACCTGTTTAAGGGTATCAACATGTGTAGTTAGGTCAGGAGAGTGAATAAGAAGATCGTCAAAAAAGACGATGAGCTGAGATTTCGGAATCTCATGTAACACCTGAGTGACCAGTCGTGCCCAAGTGTTAGGAGCACTGGTTAGCCCGAAGGGCATTCGACAAAATTGATAAAACTTATCTAGAGCACAAAAAGAAAGCTTTTCGCGGTCAACTTCGCGGACGGGAATGGAGTGAAAAGCTTGGGCAAGATCCAGAGAAGTGAAAATTTTGCTTTTCCGAAGATAGCTTAAAAGCTCGATGATGTTTGGGATAGGAAAGGAGTCTTTTCGAGTGACAGAATTAAGAGCTCGAAAATCAACTACCCATCTCCATTTTCCATTCTTTTTTCGAACTGGGAGAAGAGGAAAATTCCAGGGAGAGACTCCTCCGGAACGAATAACACCATCTTTTAGCCATACGGCTATCTGTTCTTTAAGAGACTCCGTCAAACCAGGGTTGATCGGACGGTTCTTCAAGCGAATAGGTGGAAGTCCTTTGGGAGTGTAAACGGGATGCTCAATGACATCAGTTCCACCGCAATTTCCTTCTCTATAGAAGACATCCCAAAAACTCATAATCAAATCAATTATTTGTCCAGAGGTGCGAGGGTTCTTCTGTAGGATAGGATTATCGCGAAAGTTCAACACTTGTCGAATGTGTTCGCGTCGCTTCTCATGTGATGCGGGAGTTAGTTTACTGGAAGGAATATTGCTCATCCAATCGGACGGTTTTGAAGGTTTCTCTGTAATGGTCATAACTTTAGTCATATTTATGACAGAGCGGTGATGTTCTGGAATCAGAATAGTGCCAATATCACAGTTACTGCTAATAGTCACGGAATGCGGAGATTCATTGAAAAAGTATACTTCGACCTCGTTTGTGTCGGAGATAGAAGTGATTTGTTCTAAAGAATTCAGACCGAAATAGATGTCATCCTGATCAGGATGAAGACTATTTATTTTGCGGATAAAAGAATCTTTAAAATTAAAAACAGAATCTGTTGGATCTTGTACTTCGGTTTCTTCTACGCGAACCGGAATAAGTTTCCCAGTTCTGGGTGGAATAGTTTGGCGCATCTTGCTGTAGGCGGTGGTAGATCGGTCGCCAATGGTGACAACATTAATCTGGGGGACTGCGTCGATTTGCTTCTTGAGACGTCGGCGAGCATGATTGATGTTCCGATACAACGGAAAACGAAGATTCTCTGGACTCTTTGAGAGAATTCCTTGAGATAAAATTAAATCTAGGCCATGTTCAACCAAGAAAGGTAATGAAATGTTGAGGCCGCAAGAGAGATGTTTGACGAGGACAAGTCGGGATGGTAACACATGTTCCTTCCCGGTGTCGTCAGGAATGTAAAAGTTAATAGAGGGAACAATTCCCACTATATTAATGCTAGAACCGACGGAAGCGGTGCCTACTGGAGAACCAGTGTATGGCTGATAATCCGTAATCGGGATCTTCTTAGCCACTGACAATGATAAAGCGTTGCAGAAACTGTTGCCGCTATCGACAAGAGCCATAACTGTTCGTCCATTGAGTCGAACAGGAAGAAGTTTGGGTAAAGAAGAAGAGATAGTTCGGCAGGAACTGATTAGATCCTTTGTGTCTTTTTGAGAGAAGATACCGCTTACTGGCTGTGACATAGTAAAGTGAGAAAAAGGAGGGGAATCGGAGATCGTTATGACTGAGATTTCCCGAAGCGACTAACGAGCTGCTCGTATCGGTCGCGATACCTGTGAAGTAGCATCTGAGCCACTGGCAAGAGGTTCTGTCGCCTCAGCTGGCGCATCTTCTGGAACGCTTGATGTCCCAGGTTTATGTCCAGCGCGGGAGATTCGAACTTGCAACTCTCCCATCTTCGGGACATTCTCATTAGGGAATTGTTTCTCGCTAAGACAGCGAGCTCCTCATTGAAGGACTTCTTCTCTTCCGGAGTAAGAGAGGCGTAACTCCTTCGGTCTTCTAACGTGAAACCTAGCCGAAACTTGTCGGAGACGGTCTCGTCAGCGACCAAGGCAGTCTTATCCAATAGGACGTGAGCTCTATGATCCTCAGCTCGGCGATAAGACTCTGCAGGGATCTCGGAGAGGAATGGTAGCAAGGTTTCAAACCTGCGAAGTCTCCAAGTGGCATCCATTCGTCGGCCGCGGTGACATGTCCGGCACCTAGAGCTGGCGAAGAGGCTAGTGATCTGGGCAACGGAGTTCTTGACCAAATGGTTGCTGAGATCCTCTATGAACTCGGAGCTCTCGAACTGGAAAGCTTCCTCGAATGCATGATAGAGGTTACTAATAGCTACCTTGAACTTTGCTTCTAGCTTCTCACGGTTGTACCGGCTATTAGTGGGAGTGTCAGTGTCAGAGGGCTGTCTGGTGACCTTGACGTTGAATTGTTGGATCCGAATGTTTCCTCTCTGTCTCACTTCATGGAGCTTCTGTTGGTCCAAGAAGTAGGCGTGATAGAACAGACTGGGATTGCGCTCAACTTTGTTGCGATCCCAAGTGTCGGCTTCCAATTTCAGAACTTCTTGGGCGAACCGTTGGTGGTCCTCCAAAATAGAGAGAGCCTGAAATGAAAATTGGATCGGAGTTGTCTTGGGACTTTGGACTTCTCCGGTGAGAACGTCAATCTCCGAATCCTCTTGAGGGTCTTCTTGAGGAAGTTGGACAGAGAAGTCGTCCTTAATGGTGGAAGAGAGTTGAGCTTCTACTTGTCCTCGAGTCTCATTCTCCAATCCGGCCAAATGTGCAATGTTGGCAGGATAGTCGGGAAGTATTTCCACTTTCCTGGGCCCGTTTCCAGAAGGAACGGTAATCTTGAGGTTCTCCTTCGGGAGAGTGGTTCCAGCGAAAGGAATCGGCGCTGGTGATGGAACAGTGTCCTTGGGTTTTCCTCGGCCGATACCACGGACTTTCTGGGCGTCTACCAAGAAATCAGGAATGGCTCCTGGAGAGCGACGAGTCTGGGAAGGCTCAGAATTGCGGGACGATGAAGACCTTGATCTAGGTCTTGATTTCCTCCTGGCCTTCTTGGAAGTAGTTCCCGTTGGCACTGCGAAATCCGAACTGCCCTGAGTCTTGGAGTTTGCAGGAGGTTCAGTGACGGTGTCATTGGTTGTGGCAGAAGTTGATGGAGTGTTAGCTGCGGGAGCGGACATGTTGGAGTCAATTTCCGCTTCAGTGTCAGTAGCAGGTAACGGAATCTCCGAAGGGATTACCGGAGGTACTGCATCCAATGTTGGTTCAGCGGGGACAGGAACCAAATCAGGTTTTGGGACCGCTGATTGGGAGACAACCACATTATGCGGAGGTGGGACCGGATAATAGTAAACTCCTCCATAGAGGATGTAGTTCTGGGTGGCTGAACATGCTGTGGCATTTGCATCAGGATTGATGCTGTTAGCAGCTAGAGGAGGAAACACATCTTCTTCCATGGGAAGCTGCTCAGGGGAGAAAGGATTTTGCTCATCCTTGATGGTTGGAATTTGAACGACGGGAGTGTTCATGGTTGAAGTGTTCAGCAGGGTTGCGTCTAGAGGACTGAATCTTGAAGAATAATCTCCAGTCTTCGTCGACATCGGGGAGTCTGCTTTTTCCCCTTCCAGTCGCAAACCGCTTACCCCTGGACCCAAAGTTCCAGACGGAGTGCATGGATCTAAGAAGACGTTAGACATGTTGATGTCGGGGTCATCTAGTAATGAGTCTGGGTTCAACATCAGTATGTGGAGTTCCCCTTCATCTTCATCCGAAGTTCCACCAGAGGCAGGATCGAGTTGCATGAGACTTTGTTCAACGACTTCTTCGTCGTCTGAGCTGGCGCTCTCAAGAGAAACCCCTTCCGTGTCTTCAATTGAACGCAAAAACTTCTTTTTGTCAGAGGTCGATTTGAATTTCAACTTTCTGGGTTTAGTTTTTCGCTTCTCAGATCCCTTGGGACGCTTCTTTGCGGCGGTTTTAGAGCTGGAGCCAGAGGGCGCAGTCTCCTTCTGAGCTCTACAATCGCTGTTGGAATGTTTATCCGTTTTATGCAAAGAACACCATTTCTTCAGCACTTGTATTGTGGCTGGAGAATCTTGAGTCTCAATCATCTGAATATGTCCCCTGGGACTCTTGGATGACTTCGTGTTCAATGGATTGCTGGCAGATGCCGCCATTTTCCAAGCCATGGACCGTTGTTTCATTATTTGGTCCCCATGGTAAATTGCTGCAGTCATTGACATGGCTTTTTCAACCGCTTCACGGAAATAGCTGGGCAAAGGTGGTATGCGCAACTTTTGCTTAACCTCTGTCGAGATTAGACCAGTAATGAAACGATCCATAAGGAACATAGACAAATCAGGGTTCAAGCCAGGATACGCTCGATAAAACAATTGTTCAATTTTAATCGCATAATCTTGTACAGGCATGTCTTCGCGCTGAGTAAAACCGTTAAAGAGACCGACCGCAACGATACGATTTCCAGAGGTATTGAAAATACGATCGAGAGTTGTCAGGAGTTCCTGCAAGTTCTGCATCGTAATATTCTGAGAGACATTTTTCGACATTTCTGCGGCTTTGTCTTTCAGCAAATGTAAAGCAATCCTACAAGCATTGGGCTCAGTAGGTTGAAACAAATTAACCCCAGACAAGAACTGTGCTACCCATTCGGGAAACTTGCTCATGTCTTGACCAGTAAAAATGTCATACTTAGCGGCGGAGCCGAAAAGTTTGGCTTTTCTAGAGGCCATGTCGTCGTTACCAGAGAAGGTAACCATGACGTTATTACCTACTTGGTCCATTCTACGAGAGACGGTTCCGTCTGGGTTTTGAATGCTAGGAGTAAACGTCGCAGGTGCTCCGTAATAACTCGCACCAGCAGTCGGAGGGACTGGCTGAAAAGCAGAGGGCTGCACAGGTACAGAAGCCGAGGCCATTGAGGCTGGTGGTTCTGTTGCTTGTGAGACCTGAGGTGCCAATGCTGGCGCGGAAGGCATAGCTGCCTGAGATTGCGTTGCCATTGTTGGCACTGCAGTAGAAATATCCTGAAAAGATTGCGTTGCCACTGCTGGCACTGCAGGAACCCTAGGAACTGGAGCCACAGGTGGCAGTCGTTCCTGTAATACTGTTAATATTTGGTTCAGCTCATCCCGATTGGAATTTGCTAGGTTAGTAAGACGTGATTGCTCCGATCGGAGTGTTTCATATTTAGACCTATTTAATTCCACAAATTTGAGGATATAGGTTAACAATTTACGAAAGCGGGGTCCATTTAGACCATGCGCGAGAGAGTCGATAAAAGAAGTAACCTGTGCTTCTGAGTCTGCAGACAATTGGAGTGTGGCTAGTACGTCCGAAAGGGTACTAGGTCCAGCTGCTTGGGCCCCTGTTGGGAGTTCTTCATCTCCATCACGTTGCATAATGGAGTATTAAGCCAAAGGCTGTTACCCCCCGAAAAGGGTTCGCCTGCCACCACGTGAAAGGTCGGGAGGTTTTTATAACGAGGCTTAGAAATAACGGACGACTTTCGCAAGTGAATGCTAAATCTAATCTGAATTTATTTCACTTCTTTTGATTACGAAGTAAAACGAGTTTTGTGGTCACGAGTTTTGTTCCCACAAAAGCATATCTTATTGATAAGTGAGCATGACAACAAAGGCAACAAGTAAGGCGTCGTTGACTGGAGTTGAAAAGTGCTTAAGCGTGTGACACCAGAGTGAGGGGTGAGCGATTCTCAGAATTGGAACTGACTCTTAACCAGACCGGTTCATGTCGGGTTAATTAGGTCGTCACTGTAGTTAAGCACAAAACGAGAAGGAAAACTTGCTTTTTAGAAGGGTGGATTTTATGAACATAAAATTTAAGTAATTAACCTGGCTCTATATGTATAACCTCTTTGGGAAAGACTCTCTCTCAACCATATAATAGCAGAATTTCAAAATGCAATCACAACCTCCCAATTAATTGGAATGTTCCAATTCTGGTTAGAAACGATTACAGGACTTGTCAGAAAGCTGTTTATGGCAATAAACTCCCTTTTACCATCATGTACTCCATTTTTGTGGTCCATGGCAAGGGGTCGTATTATTAGGTAATTATAGGTAATCAAGGATAAAGCATTAAACAAAAAGGATGGGTCCTGCCAACATGATGAGTTATAGGTTATTTTTATGAGAATCTACTTCGTGCATTCTGCTAAAAACACATTGACCTGCTTAAAAAACAACACAGTAATATTACTAAGTTTCCTTTGTAAAAACTGTAACAGATTCTATTTCAAGATATTGTTGGCAATTATTGAGGGAAGAAAAGAATTCAAAGTTTTGATAAAAGGTCTAGACGAGTGTCTCTACTTAGCACACTTTCTCTATTGCACCTAACAAGACCATACAATCATTCTTTTGCTAAAAAATACCGTGTGTCCCATCGAGATTGTACTCTCAAAACTCATTTAAATGGCCAGAGGGATATGATTTCTAATGAGTTGAATCAACTTATAAATACGTGATGAAGGTCTTTCTTTCAAATCTTTTCATTGGCTAATTACTTAAATAATTAAGAAGTAGTGATTGAAATTGACCAAAAAAGTGAAAGGTTGTGTAGCTTATCTTAGATATTTTTGCGTGATTTTTGAGCTAGGGTCGCCAAACTGATTTTTAACTATTAAACAGTCTAACCCACAGACATTCTTACCACTGTCAACAATCACATAGCTTTCCTTTCAACAGCTGCCTAGAAATCCTAGTCAAATGGGCAAGCCCTAAGATATGAGAAACTATGTAAGTATATCTCTAGAAACATCTAATGGAATGGAACGTAGCATACCAGAAGTTAAGTGGAATTGGAACAGGATTCAATTTTACAAAGTATCCTGTCTCTAATGTATTGAGCTTTTTATATGTTACAGAATGTTTGGAGAAGCATGTGCAGAAGATTCAGCTGACAGTTAGAACTTTTTCACACTATAAATGAAACCTGCATGGTCACTACTTTGCCGAAAAAAAATGCTGTGCGAATAGGATTCCTACATATTACAGAATATTTGCAGAAGCATGTGCGGAAGATACGGCTGACTAAACAGTAAAAAGCAACCATAGATCAACCCCCTCACAAAAATTCAAATTGCCAGGGGGCAACACCCCCTGGGCCACCTTTTTATCTCAAGATACCAATTTAGTAATCCTTCAGGCAGAAAAAATTGAAAACCAATGCTCCAGACCACTCAGTTTTGCCGAAACAATATGTGGTAACAGCACCATTGTGGGAATATTTAATGGTTTTACCAAGAATTACACTTAACTTTTGTACTATCCATTTGTTTAGTGAACTAGAACTCTGCCTAATCTGTAATCTCTTTGGGCGAGCCAACCAGGTGGGTCTGGAAGGAAGGAAGGCAGAAATGCACTATCAATTACCACCGTCGAGGCTGCTTCCCTCTCAACCAAAGACATTATATACACATAGACCTCTAGTTAAGAGTTAGCCAAAGGGTCCCCGCCTTATGTTGAGTTCAATTGGCCACTTCCAAGTGTGCTGCACTGTGCTTGCTGCATGCACACTCAGCATGCATGCGGCAAGCACGCTTCAGCACGCATGCAGCTTCACGTTGCAACAAGTTGAATGTTTGCCCTTCTCAGTACTGAGTACTCGTAAAATCTTAACAAAAGAAGGATAAAATGTTGATTGGTATATCGGACTCGGCCCCAAAGACATTATATACACATAGACCTCTAGTTAAGTGTTAGCCAAAGGGTCCCTGACTAATGTTGAGCCCAACGTTCCGCTTTCAAAAATCTAGTTACTTGCTAAGTTAGAATGTAGTTCTTTATTTTTATTTTGAAGCGGGGCTCGTGGAGCGGCGTGAGGTGATCTCCCCTTTATTTTTAAGCGGCGCTTGTGAAGCGGCGTGAGGTGATCTCCCCTTTATTTTGAAGCGGCGCTCGTGAGGCGGCGTGAGGTGATCTCCCCTTTATTTTGAAGCGGCGTGAGGTGAACTCCCCTTTATTTTGAAGACTTTGTTTACTTCCTCAGTTCCTCTCCCCTTATCGCAGCAAAAATCTTAAACAAAGGAAGGATAAAATGTTCATAAGTATATCGGACTCGGATTGATATATTTTTCATGAGGCCTGGACTCTCAGGATTCTTGGGTAGAGGTCTATGTGTATATAATGTCTTTGCTCGGCCCGGTTTAATTTTCATACGGCCTGGAATCCCAGACTTCTTAGGTAGAGGTCTATGTGTATATAATGTCTTTGCTCTCAGCAGCATAGTGGCTGACCGTGGCTTCCAAGAGAGTGCATTTTTGAAAGTGCATTTTTTCCTTCTGTTAATTCATGCTGTGTAGCTATCATGCTGTTGAGAGGGAAGCTATGCGTGTATTAAGAGAGCAGCTGTATTGTTGAGAGGGAAGAGTTGAAAAAGAGAGGGGAGTTATAGCTTCCCTTTCAACAGCGTGAAGCACTCAAGCTACCTTGTTGTTGAGAGGGAAGCTATGTGTGAGTTGAGAGGGAAGCTGTTTTGTTGAGAGGGAAGAGTAGAAAAAGAGAGGGGAGCTGTTTCTGTTTTTAGAAGTGGGGTAATCCCCAGTGTTTCCTCTTGCCTCCGGGCATTTGACCCATGGGACTTCTAGGGATTTCTTCAATACCCCACTTGACCATCACCTCATCCTTGGTCAACAGGTTGTGTTCCAGTCGCTGGAATTACAGGAAATGCCAATCTCCCCACAAAGGCTGTCGTCTCGCTTTTACCAGCAAGTTAATCATCAGAGAACCTAGGCTCTCACCCAAGTAAAGCTGACCACAGAGCCTGCAATAAGCAGCACCCACATTCAGATGCTCTTTGTATTGCCAGGTCTTACTTACATGACAACCGACCAGAAAGGCCAATCACTTCCTGGCTTGCTAGAAACCTAACTTGGCCCACGGCTGGAGAGTAGCACTCTAAACCTTTTCTTCCTACCAAAACCCCTGAGTGTGTCACTGCCCATCGGTGCATGCAAATTGCAGGCTCTGACCATCTTTGATCAACTTTTTAACCAGAGTCCACATCTCTACCAGTGGAGGAAAACACTGGGGATATGGTTGGCCCTGGGATTCGAACTCTGGACCTCTCTGATGAAAACTAGCACCTTACCGCTCTGAGCTATCCAGACAACCCTAGAGAGGGAAGCGATAGCTTCCCTTTCATCCCTTCCATATAGCGTCACTCTTAACAGCATGGTAGCTGGCAACTCTTCCCCTAATGAAAATGAGTTTTAGTTAAAAAAAGAAAGCCTGAAAAATTTTAAGGGAGATAAAAATCAATTATGCTTTTATCTCCTAATTAGAGACTGTTTGAACATTCTTTCTTATCAAATACTAAATAGTACAGACTGAATAATCTATTTGGAACAGTTTTTCTCAAGATTCACTCTCCAAGTGAGTTTTTGAGTTTTGTATGGCATGGATGTATAATTAGGTAATAAGCCAACACTAAAGGTTGAAAATAATGCAAGATCTTCCTCATGTATTGAAAAGTTGGCCCCACTCATTAGATATCACATCCCTCTTGCCAATTTAATGGAATTTCGAGAGTGCAATCGCGTTAGGACACACGGTAAAAAAAAATTAATCAAGATAAATAAGAAAGAGGAAAGAAGACAAGACAACAGGTCGAAGAATAAAAGGAAAGAAGAAAATAAAAAGGAAGGAGGACAAGAAAAACAAAAGAAGACAAGAAAAAAGAAAAAGGATACAAGAACAGAAAAAGGAAAGAAGAAAAAGGAGATAATAATGAGAAAGAAGGGGAAAAAATAATTTTGTTGACAATATAGTGAGTAAAGGTGGCCTAACAAAACCACCCAATCTTTTATAGAAATAAATATGAAAAAGGAGAAAAAAGAAAAGTAAGGTCAACAAGCAAAGAAAGGAAACAATAAATGTTATATTCCTGCCGAGGAATGACATAAAAACAGCAAGGAATATAGGTGCGAAATCATAACCGTCTCTTCTAAGTCCCTTTTTGGTGTAACCAAGAACTGTCTCTCTGTATTTCACAAACGTCTTTACTCATCAAAGACAAGATTGTAAGTAACTTAAGGTTCAGTGGAATTTGTACAACAGGGCTGCTTTGGCACCTCCGGGTAGTTGCCAGCATTCACATCTAGGTTACATTTTATGGTTTTATATGGTGTGGGCAAAAATACACATAAGAGTCAGTACTGTGATAAAAGAAAGCAAACCATTGCATGCAGGTTAGTGAACCCGCCCTTTATATACTACAAAGAGAAAGCCACGTCCTTGCATACAAGATGAAAGATTATTTAAGTATAAGATTTGACAGTCCCCGTCACCGTACTGAATCGTAAATGATTTTTTGCAAATGGAAAACCCCGTACCGTGTTTAGTACAGCCATTAGTTTGCCAAGAAAGAATAGGTGATCAAGTCTACCTTTCTGAGAGGGTTGCCAAGCCTCCAAGTAATGGGGATACTAAGCATAGTTTCCATTTCATAATTATTCAAACTGCTTTAAGACCGAATTGGGGAAAGGCGCAGTCGGGTTGCTACTAGACACAGATCCTGCATTTGGTGACATGAGAGGTAAAGAAGGTTCTTCCAGCTTAGCACAACGATAATTCTTCGTGAATTTCCGTCGAAAGAAGTAAATCACATAGACAAAGGCCCCTAATAGGATCACATAGAGTACAACAGAGAGCATATATCGTTCAACCCTAGAATACGAGCCTTGAGAAGAACTAACTTTCCGCCGAAACTCCGGTAATGAAAGAGAATTGGTTAACTCTATCCCTTCCAGACCATTTGTCAGATCGACCTCCTTGGCAATTGTCCCAAGCCACTCCTTGGCCTGGGAAAGCAAAGGTAACCGGATAATTTCATGATACCCTATCATGTCCGGTGCTCGAACAAACAGATATTCGGATGTTGATGCCTTCGGACACTCTTCAGTCAATTGAAGAAGATGGATTCCTTGTATCGATGTAATGTTCGTCTCCTTCTTACACTCAACGACCAGTTGGGTAGGTTCGGAGGTCATGATTCGGTACAAGGAAGTTGAGATCTGAACGGCGTGCGAATGCATCTTTTTAACCCTCACATTACAAGTCCGCTCAATGTTAGAAGCACTTTGCGAATATAAGTTATATAAACAGAGATTCGTCAAATTCTTGGAAAGTAAATTCATATTCGGACAGTGGTAAACTGCAGAAATCTTTTTGCAGAGTTGGAATTCAGACGAAGTCATCTGTTTCCCAACAAGACCGTGAGTATCTAAGGCTAAATACTCAGCGGAACTTTCCACGTCCAGAATCACAGAAGAATTTCCCAAGAAAAACGGTGCTGGTACATGTCTATATAGCTTTAAAGTGCTACCTGAGTACAAT
>CBDDTI010000407.1:0-10175 GCA_965233585.1 bacterium | reverse complement strand
ACTATTAAAAAAGGGTCGAATTGGTACATGGATACAGGCGTGCGTGACTTATAAGTTGTATTTTTTAAGGCTAATTCTATTTGATTTAATGACACATGCAGCAAAGATCTATCAAATAGGCCTATATAAGCCGTGTTAAACACTCATAGCTTAGATATGATTCTTCAAGTTAAATATATGCCGATAGTAATGACACCGGCCAGAATCGCCTCGAATGACTGAAAATCCTAGAAATGCTATGGTCTGAGCTACGCCTTATCTTAAAAACGAGTTCGGTGATCCCCGATTTTTTTTACGTTTTTTGTTTAATCTTATCATTTTCTACCGTCAGTCAAAGTTTTAAAAAAATCTGTGTGTGGAAAGTTTTTGGGCGCGAACGTCCTTAAATAAACGCTACAAAGAAAGTTACCGCAAAGAACACTAATTACACACTTAATTGTATAAAGTACATTATTTTTGATACGTAGATCTAACTGACTACACAATACAATTAAAGAATATTGGAATATTAATTACTCTAAGGTTACAAAAGTTACGTAATGCGTTACGTAGTGCCAAATTCCTACCAAACAAAACACACTGAAACAAAACCTAAACTAAACGCAAACAATTATGACAAAAAAAAAAAAACAATTTCGTGACACCCGGCTTCTGCCTCGGGGAGTTTTTGGAGCCCCCAATTGTGTAAGTCTTTTCCTTATAAGATCACCTGATTTTGCAGACTTTGCTGTTGCCTTCGCTGTCGCAGCTTTTGCTGTTTTAGATGCTTTTTTACCTATTTTTTTAGCTACTGCTCTTCCAGCTTCTCTTGCAGCAGCACTAAGAGCACCCTTAAGTGGTTTCATAATATTGTCGACAATTAGTCCATTGCCTCTGTGTTCATAGACATATCTACCCAAAGATGGGTGATAAATTTTTTTAAACTCTCTCGATTTCATGTAATTAAAGAGATATTTTGGTTAAATTAGTTTTCTGCCTTCTCCTTCTTTAATATGCGTGAAAATGCTGTGTTTGCATTATTTAAATAAACAGGTCGCCTTAATCCATCAGTAATATAGATCCGTATACTTGAAATACTTGTTTTATTGACTGGGTTAAAAATAACACAACGAGGTTCTAAATCAAAACCGTAAGATGCTCTTAAAGTTGAGGTACCAAAACTGTAAATAATATCAGATTCTTCACCATCAACTAATGAATTACTAGTTAAATCACAGTGAATATGTAAAACATGAGTATCTTCAGTTAAATTAGGTACTCTAACACCGATTTTCCTCTCATCTTTTAAAATTACTTTATCGTACCCAATAAGTTCATTAAAATTAGACTAATACCCCATTCACACCAACTAAATATGTTTTATTAAACCAGGTTTAGAAAAATGGAAACTATTAAAGAATTTGAAGTAAAAAAACATCAGTAAGCAGCTTTTATAAAGAAAACAATTTTAAACCGTGTTTAACTAAACAGCTTTTAAACATGTTTAAGCTTTGGTGTAAACGGGGTATTAGTTAAATCAAGTCCGTAGTTTGTCTCTAAAGTAATAATAACACGAAAAGTATAGGCTCATCAAAAGTCAGCGTAATTGGGTAGTCTTCATTACCTTCACCATCTGTCGTTTTTGTCTTCTCTTTAATATAATTGTCAAGATCATTGTAAGTCCAAACTCCTTGAGCAAAATCAACATCTGTAAAAGTCTTACCATTATCTTTATTAAAAGCTATTTTTTGATTATTGTATCCTGAATTGACATTAGTCCATGAAAAAAAACATTGAGATAATTCGGTTAAAACCGATATAGTAGCTAGCGTCATTATCAAGTTTAATTGTAGGTGTAAACCTTGTTGTAAAATCACCTGGACGATTATCTCTTTCATTTTTGACGGCAAAACTACTTAATGTTATTTCTCTTTCCATTATATTATAAAGTTGGAAAATATTTTTTGACTAAATGTTGGTATTGCTGCTTGTTTATATGTTTTGAGTGTAAGAGTGCATCTAGGATACTTTGTCCCATGTTTCTCATCTGGAGACTAGTATTACCTGCCTCCATTTCTGCAATAATCAGAGTTAACTTTTGCAGCATTTCTTTTGCATCATTAAAAAAAATAGGCTCCTCTTCCTCTTTGACCACTTTTAAGACCATAACCTTTGATTGATTTACTTTTGAATTTATAATGTTTAATATAATCATTAATCTCTTTTCGTAATTCATCAGACCTATTATGTGCTATGTTTTTTGATTCTTCAGTGATTATGACTTTATTGAATTTTTTTGTTGCATCTGATTTCAAAGCAGTTACTTGTCTTCTTCTTGTCTCTGCGTTTTTATAACATAATTGAGATAATTTCTTTGTTTAGTAGCTGTTATTTCAAGTTCGGCTAATCTCCTTTCAACATCATTATAATTAGGAAGTCCCAATTGATCTAAAATCTTATTAGCTTCGCTTACGTCTTCACCTTCATCTTCATCATTATCAAGGTCTGCGGCTGGACCCTCAATTGCTAAAGGATCTTTTTCTTCATATAGAGGTGGAGGTTCAGTAGGAAGTTGCCAAAAACTAGGATCTATTTCATATTTTGGCGCTTGTTTTGGCATCTTAGCTATTTGTTTTTCTGTTCCAGGCGCTACGTAATCTTGGAGATTTAACAATCCTTCTACATCCATATCTTCCTAGGGATCTACTTCTGGAGCATAATCAATATCACCATCTCTATTAATTCATGGAATTTGGAATCTTACTTGTCTTTTAGCTTTGGGTTTAGTCTGTTCTGCTATTTGATCAAGCCTATCAAGTCTAAAAGTCTTTGCAATAGCTTGATCAGTCGTCTTTGACCTTATTTTTTCTGCTGTTATTTCATCAAATAGATTTTGCTTCATCTACCTGTCTTTGTCTTCTCCGCAGCTAAGTCTTTCCATTTTGAGAGACTCATATAATTAAAGTATTAAAATAAATGTTCATACAATGTGACATACATTGAATCATTCTGTCTCTGTAGCTATTGCAGCTACTTAAATTTTATATTCTACTTTAATATAGATGAAAATCCCTAATTATGATTTAATTTCTGAAAGTGACAGCGATTACAAAAGACTACTCCCTTATATGCCTTCTAATACTTTTCGAATGTTAATGTGTGGTCCTAGTGGTTGTGGTAAAACTAATACTCTTTTATGCATATGCTCTATAATCTTCTCTACTATGATAAGATTTACTTGTTTTCCAAAAATCTAGAACAACCGAAGTATAGAAAACTATTAGAAACATTCAGACCTATTTCTGAAGAGGTCCGTTATCAGGTGATAGAGGCGAGTAATGATGAAATAATTCCTCTAGACCAATTAGATAATGACAAAAAATAGTTATCTTTGATGACTTTGTTTGTGAAAAGAACGAAAAGCCTCTTGTTCAATATTTTATTGGTGGTCGTCATAAAAATTGCAGTGTCATCTATTTAAGCCAATCTTACTATCTTACTCCTAAAGACATCCGACTCAATTGCTCTCATTTCTGTATTTTTGATAGTCCTAGCGCTAATGAGACAGCTAGAATGTGCCGAGAAGTCAATGTCCCTAAAAATAAATTCTTAAGGGCAACTTGAATCTGGAGTAAAAGGTGGAAAAGGAGAAAAAGGAGATCCTGGTCTTCCTGGTATTGGTTTTAAACTAACAGATGATGGTGATTTTGATATTGATGGAAAACGATTAACTGATCTAAGAAATCCAATTGACGATGGAGACGCTTCAACAAAAAAATACGTAGACCAAAATAAATCAAATAAAAACGATCTAATTCTGAGAGATGGTTCTCAAAATATGACTGGAAATCTTGATTTAAACGATAAAAAAATAGTAAACTTAGCTGATTCTACAGATGATGGTGATGCTGTTAATAAGAGACAATTAAAGGCTTATACTCAATTTAGTCAAAATAATTATCATTTACAACCCAGTTTTCGATTTTATAAAGACTTTGGTGATAAGAGTCAATTAACTGTACAATCACCACCAAATACATCGCTGGACCATTTCTTTCAAAATCATAAAGCACATAATGATGCTTATATAATTGAGAAAGAAGGTTATGATACTGGTTTTAGTGGGCAAGCATGGTCTAGTATAAAAATGGTCAATGATAATTTACCTAGTGGTAGGTATACTTCTATTTTTGAAATATTTGTTATTGGTGATGCTGGTGGTTTTCTTGTTGATGATACAATAATTTATCATGTCTATGGTGATAGTCATTAGATGATTAATACATTCGATAGTGATAAAATATCTAATCAATATACTAAATCAGTTATTCAATTCTCTTCAGATGGCAGAGCAGGTGAGATAACTTTTCAAATAAGATATTATGGTAATCACTATAATAAAAATGTAAGATTTCTCTTTTATTCAAGAGTAATTAAGGGCAAACAGGCGACTAGTTTCGACCATACTATTTTTAATGTCAGTGACGTTGATGATAATCATAAGATTCTCTATTTTGAGAATTTAAATCTCAATGGTAATCTTATTGATGGTTTAGGTGATCCTAAATATCTGGCTAATGCTGCTAATAAAAAATATGTCGACACTGAAAACGCTCGACAAGACATTGCTATTGCTGTTATGATAGCTGTTGTTAGCTCAATTACGTCATAGTTTTTGGACCATTTTGTAATGCCCATATTTGGCATTAAAGTTGAGTTGTCTAATCGCACATGGCGCAGTTTTGACTCGTCTAACATGGTGTCAGAAGTAAAAGACATTTTCTGTCAGAAATACACCGAGAGATAATAGTACAACCTCATCGCCGACAGGGAATTTTACTCCGAAACAGTTGTCGTTAGTCTAAGTGGAGGAATCGCCGAATTCGCCCTGCAAATCGAGCACTAAAACACAACATGTCGGACAACGAAAGCGAAGGCACACCACCGCCCGCTCCAACAGCAACTGGACCAGCCACGTCAGGAACCGCTGCTACCGCCGTTTACTCGCATGTCCCTTCAAATTTTCCGATCCCTGCTCCTATGGTTTGTAAAGGAAACCTGGTAGCCAACCGGGAGTTCTTCCGTCAACAGTGGGAAGATTATGAAGTCGCGACTGGTCTGGATAAACAAACTTCAAAAATACGATTAGCATCGCTACGCTCCGTGATGGGAAAAGATTGCCTTCAAACTTTCCTGAACCTCAATATCTCGGTCGAGGACAGGAATAATGTGGAAGCATGCATGACTGCATTGGAAAACTACTTCAATCCCCAACGCAACGTTGTCTATGAAAGGTATGTCTTCAGTTCTTGTGAACAAAATCAAGGGGAGTCAGTTGACAGTTACGTCACTCGCCTTCGGAAATTTGCATCGTCTTGTAAGTTTGGAACGCTCACCGATGAGTTAATCCGCGACAAATTGGTCATTGGAATAATCGACAGGGGAACAAAAGGAAAGCTCTTACGGGAGAAATCTCTCACGCTCGACAAAGCAATTGACATTGCGCGCTCTAACGAAATAACCAACAAGCAACTAGAGACCATGAAATCCGATACCGCTGCCCCATCGAAAGAAGAAGTGAATCTCGTAGGAAAAGAGAACGGCAAGAACTTCAAGAAGCAGCCAAGTGGTAACTTTAAACACAAAAAGAATCGTCTCCCTGATAAAAAGAAACCGATAGCAGACCCTAAAATCACCTGGAAGTGCAAAAACTGTGGCTCTCAACACAAGCGAAATGAATGCCCGGCATACAACAAACGTTGCGCGTATTGTCAAAAATGGCATCACTTTGCTAGTGTCTGTATGGCTAAGAAGAAAGGTGTGGTCAATTTCGTACAAGAAAGTCAGGATAGTTCAGATTCAGAGGAGTCAGTTCTCAAAGTGGAAGATGTTTCGTCTGTAGAATCCTGTGGTAATCGTTGGTTCGCAATGCTCACCTTCTATTGTGAACATAACAAGCTCGAAACCAAGCTCAAATGTCAGCTGGATACAGGTGCAACCTGTAATGTTATTAGTTACAGAGATCTATCAATCATCAAACAGGACGGCAACCCTCAAACAGAAAGCAGCAAAACAAAGCTCAAATTGTTTGATGGCTCCCTGATGAAGTCTCTTGGAGAAGTTAATCTTCAAGTCATACATGGTAGACAGCCTCAAGTTCTCAAGTTTCAAGTTGTCAGTGGTACCAACAAACCTTTATTGTCCGCCGAAACCTGCCAAAAGTTGGGACTTCTCAAGTTTGGATCACAAACTGAAGTCTTAACCTTAGATGTGAAACAAGCCCCCTTAACAGCCCAGAGTATCTTGCAAGATTATCAAGACGTCTTCAAAGAATTGGGACACATTGGCACCAGCAGCTTTGTAGTAGACCCCTCAGCAACACCAGTACAGCACACCTCCAGACATATATCTATAGCCCTCAAGAAGGAAGTGAAAGCAAAACTGGAAGGTCTAGAAAGAAGAGGCATCATTGTTAAAGAGACAGCCCCAACAGAATGGATAAGCAATATGGTTGTGGTAGCTAAGCCAAAGAAGATCCGCATCTACCTCGCCAGCCAAGGAGAGGAAGACAAAGAGTTTCAAGTGTTTGCATTGGAAGTTGAAACCTTAAACCCCTTGGAATCATTAACTGTGTCCAGTGAAAGATTAGCTCAGCTGCAGAAAGCGACAGAGCAGGATACAGTTCTTCAGACCCTGAAGACCACCGTGTTGGTAGGATGGCCTGAACAGAAAAGCCAGGTACCTATTCCAATTAGAGATTACTGGAACTATCGGGATGAAATCTCTCTGCATAATGGCATCTTGTTCAAGCGTCAACGTATCATCATTCCCAAGACGATCAGACCTGAGATCATTGCACGAAGTCACTCAAGCCACCTTGGCATCGAGTCATGTTTGAGAAAGGCCCGAGATTCATTTTTCTGGCCTGGAATGAGCAGTGAGATTAAGGAAGCTGTCTCGCAGTGTTCAGTCTGTGTAGAATTTCAGACATGGAACCCCAAAGAGCCCATGCAGACTTCAAAAGTTCCAGATCGTCCTTGGAGTCGTGTAGCCGTTGACATGTTCACTCTTCATAGGAAAGAGTATGTCGTTTTAGTACATGTAGATTACTATTCAGACTTTGTGGAAGTCCAAGAAGTAGCTGACATGACCTCTCCAACCATCATACAGTTCTTAAAGGAACAGTTCAGCAGGCATGGAATTCCAGACGTTCTGGTATCTGACAATGGACCGCAACTCGTAAGTCATGAGTTCAGACGATTCGCAGAAGAGTGGGAATTCAAGCATGTAACATCTTCTCCACATCATCACAAGGCAAATGGCAAGGCAGAGTCTGCAGTGAAGGTCACTAAGAACTTGTTCAAGAAAGCCCTCCGGGATAGCAGAGATCCATGGCTTGCCATGTTAGAATACAGAAACACACCTGTTGAAACCATTAGATCAAGTCCAGCACAAAGACTCATGTCACGAAGAACAAAGACACTAATGCCAACAGCCTCAACCCTGCTCCGCCCTCAAGTTGTTGAAGGTGTTGAAAAGAAGATCGAGTTGAAAAGGCAGAAAGCAAAGAGCTATTACGATCGGTCAGCACACCCACTACCACAGCTGGAAGTTGGACAAGAAGTTAGAGTAGCACCTCTCTAAAAAGGACATAGTTGGCAAGCTGGAACCCTTGTTGAACAGCTATCAGACAGATCCTATCTGGTGAAGACTGGGAGCGATAACATTCGTTGAAACAGACACTTTCTTAAGCCTAAGGAACAGTCAGCATCCAATACTGCCCAGAAAGTGCCCTCAGAAGTTCCCAATGAACAGCCTGTTGCTGATGCTGCCGCTCCTGATCCAAAAGGAAACAGCCCAAACTTACCTGATCCAGCAACCTGTACCTCTTCTGATTCTGTGTCAGATATTCCTCCAGATCCTGTGCCTGCAGTGCCCACAAAGTGCACCCGTACCAGAGTGGTAGAACCACCAAAGAGATTCAGTGACTTTGTCTCTTGAACTTTTAAATGAGTAGTTGAACTGTCAGAGAGACTCAAGGACTTAGTTTACTGAACTTTATGGACTCTGAGAAACTGTTCACATTTCTTTGTTTTATTTCTTTCATTTTTATATATATATATAAGTATTTTTGTGGAGCTTACCAGTGTTTCATTCTGTAAGTTTTGCTCAGTCATTTTTTTGTTAAAAGGGAAGATGTTATGATAGCTGTTGTTAGCTCAATTACGTCATAGTTTTTTGGACCATTTTGTAATGCCCATATTTGGCATTAAAGTTGAGTTGTCTAATCGCACATGGCGCAGTTTTTGACTCGTCTAACAATTGCAGATAAAGCCAGTAAGTCATATGTCGATGGTGAAATCGCTAAGATTCCTCAGCAGCCACAAAATGTCCTACGTTTAGATGGTAGCAAGGCTATGACTGGAAATCTAGATATGGATAATAATAAGATTCTCAAAATTGGAAATCTCACTGATCATAAAGATGATGATCCTTACGATGATATAGTCAGAGACCTAAAGAGCGCCGTCAACAAAGAATATCTCAATGAAAAATTTCTCAAAGTAGACAAAGATGGTAATGATTTTGATCTAAAACAAAAGACTATCAAAAACTGTGAACCCTATTATGATGGCCTTTTCAGAAATAATGATCTTGTTTCAAAAGCGTTTGTAGATGCAGAAATAAGTAAATTACGAAAACCTGAAACTGATGTGTTGAAATTAGATGGAAGTAAATCTATGACTGGTAACCTTAATATGAATGATCACACTATTATTGGAATTAAGAGTTCTTCGCAGGATAATTCTGCTTTGACTGTTGGTGGTGCTAAAGCGACTTATTTTCCATTATCAGGTGATCTTTCAATGCAAGGAACTTGAACTTGAACTTGAACTTTATTTTTAAAATAATAATAAAAATAATAAAAATAATAATAAAAATATTTACAATCTACTTTAATTTATATAAGCATGATCTAAAAATATAAATAGTAAAAATAGAGAAAATAAAGAAATTCTGCTTTGCACAGATGCCGTGTGCGTTTTATCGATTCAGTCGAAGAAATCGCGACAACCAGGAAATTTAGACATGGGTGGCAATCCCATTATAAATATCAAACCTTTTGTTGAAGATGACTCAAGTGGAGCTGCTTCAGATACTCAAAAAAATGAAGCTATTACTTTTGGTTATTTTAAAGATCAGAGAGGTAAATTAGAAGAGTCAATCAAAGAAGTTTCTGCTAATGCTTTGAATCGTAAAAATCCAGATGCTATGGAAAGCAATATTGATATGGCTAAACATAGCATCATTAATTTCAAAAAACCTGAAGATCACCAAGCCACATATGCAGCTAATGTAAAATTTGTCGCTGATGCAATTGTTGAGAACAATACTGTTCTTGAAACTCTGATTGATACAAAGATAGAAGCGTCAGAAGAAGCATCAATGTGAGCTGCGCAACAAGAAAATGTTTTCCAAAAAGTCATGACGGATGATTTAGTTAAAGAAGATGATGATGATTTACATAAAGTAGGCGTGGTTAATAAAGATTATCACAAAGTCAATAGACAAACTTATCTCTTTCGAATTGACTGATTCTCAAATTGGTTACTACAGTACGCGTTTATCAATTGATGTAGTTTATTTACCTATCGACTCTTATACTATGGTTTATGAAATGTGTTTTTCTAATAAAATTGACCCTGATCAGATAACCATAAACGCAATGAGTGGTACGCTATCAGTTAGCAAATTTAATGCAAAAAAGTCTAGTAATCATACCAGATCTGTCATTAATTTTTACAAAGCTATTATTAATCATGGTTTTGATGATTTAGATATTGAAATAGCTTTAAAAAACAAAGCAGGTGAAGCTTATGAACAGGATACTCAAATCTTTGTTGTTGTTTATGGTGTCTCTGGAAAGCAAAACGATATTGAACCATTACTTTGGGACAGGTTTTATTACATTGAAAATCAAAAAAGCAGTTTTTGAAGCACCTATTGATATGAACGGAAAAGATATAACTGCTGTAAATAAAATAGTGACAGACGATTTAGATGTAAATGGTCAGATTGATATGAAAGGTAAAAAGATAACAAAACTTGGTGATGGTACTGCAAATGATGATGCTGTCAATAAAGTACAATTAGATGCAGTGGAATCACAGGTTACTACTGTTAATAATAAAGTC
>CBDDTI010000406.1:0-7498 GCA_965233585.1 bacterium | reverse complement strand
ATGGTGTGTTTCGTACATTTTGACTTCGACATGTGCTTCGCGCCACAACGGCGTGCACTTTTTCGACATCTCAACTTCCAAAAGTGGTCCGGCGCTGGTGTGTTTTGTACATTTTGACTTCGAAATGTGCTTCGCGCCACAACGGCGTGCACTTTTTCATCTCTCATCTGGCCAGCTGGCTCCGCACCCGCTGCTTTAGCGAGCCTACTTTTCGACCCTCCGGGGCCACAAATCATTGGAAAAACATAGTGTTTCGCGACTTTCCTACCTTTTCGTGCATCTGCATCTTCTTTCTTCTAACTCTTTCTCTTCTGCTCTTCTCTCTTCTCATCTTTCTCTTCTCTTTGCCTCTGCCCTACTCTGCTTTTCATCTGTCCATATTGTCGGAAGTTTGACTTCTAAACTTCCTTCGATGATTATTTGATGTTACTTGCATTGGGTAAAGGACGGCTTTCATCCTGCGTGGTGAGCAGCGAGATGTCTCTGTGAGGCTCAGCCTTGAAGGCTGCTGTGGTTGACCCTCACTCAGTCGTAGAGAAAAAAAGTCCAAAGAGAAGAACAAAAAAAGAACGAAAATTCAAAGAAAAGAACCAACGAGGACTTGTTTGTGCAGCAACTTTCTCACAAGAAGACCAATGAAAAATACACAAAGATGCGACTTTCGGGATTGAAGGGCATCTCTGTTCAGCCAGTGCGACAAATATTGCGGCAAATTGGGAAATGTATTTTTTTTTTGAAACAGAATGGCTGAGATGGTCATTCTCCGTTTGGTCCTTCCTCAATTTTTTTCGCCATCAAGGTTCAGACACCAGCAACTCCGACGCAAGGCAGATCTGCAGGTGCCAAAGTCACAAGCTCCGAGCTGTGTCCGATAGGACAGACTCATTGTGATGAATGTATGGAAATCAGACAAAATCATGAAAATACAAAGAATTCATCAAACCTGCCGAGATGAATTGAAACCAGAGGGAAGCTTCAGAAAGGGCAGTATCTCTTTGCAAAACCGTCCAGGTGAAGTGTCGCAATTGGCCTTCCAGGTTCAGATTTCGAAAGATTAGGGGGTCGGTGCGGCTGTTGCTTTCGACATATTGAACTTCCCAACTTTTGTTTCGTAAAAAATGGTTCACTGCTACTTTGGCTTTCTATTTCTTCATCATTTGTCAGGCAGAAGCCTCAAAGGCCCGAAGTCTGAAGCTTTGACCACTCAACCAGTTCCAACCTTTCGAACAGCGACATTTTCAGGACTGGAATTTCAGACTGGATTTATTCGCATTCGTTTACATTCGTTCTCCAAGGTGATCCCGCAAAGAAAGGAAAGCTTAGTCAAGGTCCACGTCAGGCAGCCAAGGCTGGGAACGCAAACTGCAAGTCCGACATCCTGTGACGGCGCCATCGGATCCTTTTCCTGTCGTCCCTGCAGGCTGACTCGCCAGCTTCCGTGCCAACCGCAACACAGGATCACAGGCGGATTGCATACTGAGTTTAGCCAGAAGAGATTTCAGGAAAATTTTGCAGTTTCAACGTGGAATTCGTTGCAGGCCACAGCGGAAAGCCAAAGCAAAGTCGCGGAGTGCAAAACAACCCAAATAGCAAAAAGATTCAATGAAACTGCGAAGAGGTTCTGAAAGAAAACACACGAAGGTCTTTTGTGAGCATGCAAAATGCAGGTTCAAAAATAAATTCTCTAAAAAACAAAAAGTCCAATATCTTTGATTTCTCGGTAACTACAGTTGGGATCCTTTTCAGGTTCACGACCAGCTGCTGCTTTGTCAGCAGCCCTTAACAACAAGTGTCACAAGACCTGGAAAAAACGAAACATGCTTGCAGGCTGCTTAGATCAGGGCTACGTTCCCAGAAGTACCGGCGAAGGATTCCTTCCAAAGAGCGGCTACCAAAATACATCATTGTTATTCGAAGGAAGTTTAGAAGTCAAACTTCCGACAATAAGGACAGATGGAAAAGTAGAGATGGGAAGAGAAGAAGAGAGCAGATCAGAGAAGAGAAAGAGTTGGAAGAAAGAAGATGCAGGCGCGCAAAAAGTAGACAAGGCGCGAAACACTGTGTGTTTTTCCAATGTTTTGTGGCCCAAGAGGGTCGAAAAGTAGGCTCGCTAAAGCGGCGGTGCGGAGCCATCTGGTCAAATGAAAGATGAGAAAAAATGCTAGTAACTTTCGAAAACGAAATAATTAAAATATTTCCCCATCGTGGCGCTTTTGGCAGTGAAAGTGGTACAAAGTATATATGGAAATCAAAGTCCGTAAAATCAACCATTCTCGGAGCATTATTGGAAGTTGGATGAAAAAATGAATGCAATTATAAATGTGTTTCGAAAATAAAATACACGCACTACTGAAAAAATATATTATAAAAAAAAAGAATCTCCATATTGACGTGTGGGGTTTTTAATTTTAGGTTTGTATATACCTTCCCATCCTCCGCTACTTCCCTTGCCGTCCGCACATTACTCATATAACTCTTTTATATCACTTACTCACATTACTCACCTCCCTCACTTACTTACTCACACACACATACACATATACACTCACTCGCTCACACTCAGTCATACTTACTTACACTCACTCTTACTTACTTACACACCCATTCACTCACTTACTTATACTTACTTAAAAACACACACTCACACTCACTCACTTATACTCACCTACATACACACACATATATACTCAATTCCGCCTTTTTTGTGTGGCAGCCGTTCGCAATATATATAACCAACGACCCGAACGCCCTGGCATCCATCGGGGTCCGCTTCTTTTGCGTGGAAGGCGTGGGGTAATGTGTATTGCTAATGGGGTCAGATATACACCCTGGCGTCCCTCGGGCGCCGCTTTTTTTTTGTGACAGGTATGGGATGATGTACGTTACCAAGGGGTCGGATGTATGTCCTGGCATCCCTCGGCCTCCGCGTTTTTTAAATACAGACATGCGAAACTATGTCTCTTTTATTCGAATACATTTACTTATTCATACTCACTTGTACACACACACTCGCTCACTCTCGCTCACAAAACAAACCGCCCACACTCACTCACTCATACTCACCTACACACACACTTCACACTCACTCACTCATACTCGCTTACACACACAGACACACACACTCAGCTCCGTGTTCTGTGCGTGGCAGGCGTGGGATAATGTGCACTGTTAAGGGTCGGATATTCCCCCCTGGCGTCCCGCGGGCTCCGCCTTTTTTGCCTGGTAGGCGTGGAATAATATTTATTGCCAAGGGATGGGATGCATGCCGTGGCGTTCCTGGGGCTCCGCACTTTTTGCGCGGCAGGTACCGGACAATTAATTTATATTGCCAAGGGGTCGGATTTACGCCCTGGCGTGGTTCGGGTTCGGGTCGAATATACACTGTTCCGGGGTCGGAGGTACCCTCCGGCGTCCCTCGGGCTCTGCTGCTTTTATGTGGCAGGCGTGGATCAATAAAATTCGCCAAGACTCGGATATTTTATTCTGGCGTCCCTCGGGCTCCGCTTCTTTTGCGTGGCAGCCGTAGGTCAACTCACTCACTCGCTGACTTTTTCACGTGCGCACACCGCCACACACTCAGTGACTTACACATTCACTAACTTTACTTGAGCATACATACTGACACACATACTCACCCATCATCACTGCTCCATTACCCTCAAACATCCTCTTCCCTTCTTCCTTTTCTGTGCCCATTGGCGGATGTTTGAGAATACAATCATACAGGATTGTGAATTATAATTAATTAAAGATAGTAGAGCGGGGCTGCTATCTACAGATATGTACTTCCTGCTTTCTTCTTTTCTGTGACTACCTACCTACCTTTCTACCTATTTATCTTCCCTCCTTGTGCCTGTGACACAAAATTGTCCAGCAAACTTACAGATTTGAAACCCCTTCGTGCGAAATTAACGCCGGGACTTCGTAATTGCTTGAAAACATTCTGCCGGACGAGAAACACTGCCCAGAAAATGCGGTTTTTTCTGCCAAGTTGTGATTTTATAATTGGAAATGGTGAAAATTTTGCGGCGCATTGTAAGCCTTAAGAAATATTGCTGGAACGCTTTTTTGATTTATTTCAATGCTAAGTCCCGCTGCGTGGGGCTCACACAAACCCTACAGTCGCATTCTGATCTATCTTTTATTGTCTTTACACGTTCAAATAACAACACGCTGCTTTTTTGGTGGCTGAACACAACTGGGAAAAAAGGTATTGACAAATTCCCGTGGTTCCCATTAATCCTTGGGCCTACTGAGACAAGTGTAACTCATGCCCAGGGAAGAAAAAATATGTACTTATAAGAAAGGCAGGACAATTAACGCTCGACAAAATGGAGCAAAGATATTGTGTGGCCAGGCCCAACAAAAAGGCTTAAAACAATGAAAACACGTACTTTTTACACTTGCACACGCCTTAGTAACTTTTCTTGCAATCAAAGCCGCACTTCCACTCAGCAAGAGTTTTGCTTATTTCCGAAAAATATGAAATTATCATTATGGGAAAATTAAACTTCATTGTGCGTCCAACGTTAGACACCGTCGTTTCCGAAATATTTTTTCCAGCGCCCATCCGCGTTTCTATTTGTTTTCTCAAAGGAACCAATGGCAAATATAAAATTTTCTGGCATTGGAGATGGACGCCTGTTTGTTCTTTTGTGGGACGTTTTTTCATTTACTGAAGGGCAATGCATATTTTATTCGGGGCAGCGATGGTGCCCCGGGAGCAACGATCATCAGAGAAGCTCGGCAAAAAGAACCGAGACAAGCGATTTCATTGGGCGCGCCGAATATCAAAGGTGGAATCGAAGTTTTTTGCGGCCTGTGGTGATAAAATCGGGTCGATTTATCCGCATTGTCAGGTATGGGCCAATTCCACAACTAGAACAAAAAATTTTGCACCATATCATTGTCAACAGCCAAATGATTCTTTTGCCCTTAGAATTGGCATCCATTGCACGTGGGGATACCAGTATCCAAAGGTGAAGAGAACCTGGGATGAAAGTTCCCGAAAGAAAATGAATCGGAGGAAAGAGTGAAATAAACCAGGGGGATACTTGACGTCGACGAAGACGTGGGATCATTTATGACCCCAACTATTAGCTTCGTGGGATGATTCAGGGCTTCAACGAGCCACATTCCGTGCCAGCTTCCCCCCTGGTTTAAAAATTTGCTTCCTGACCTCGAGTCTTCACTAAGCTGTGTCCCTTCGTCATCTAATCCGGGTAGTGTGACTTTCTTTGACACATCCACAATTTAAAGTTCCACAGCAGAAAAACTTTACTTTCTGTTCATGCGCCATCTCTGAAAGATCTTGGCTCCTGTGCTGGACCAGCGGTCAATGGCGCGATGATAAATTCTTTCAAGTTGTTCCAGGAATGTTTGGCTTAACTCACGCATGCACTTGTAAACATCCGTCAAAAAGTAAATGATCACCTCCTAGTAAATGAAACTAGATCTTGAAAACATTTTGTATTTTTTGGGGGGAATCTAATCTTTTTGCAGGTGGTAAGGATACTGCAGAATGTGCATTAGACCAAAAGGTGTTGCGTGTGCTGGCGAAATTGCATTTGTTGGATGCAAAACCAATTTTTCGTTCCCACAAACTGAATATAAAACAAAATTTCATCCCTTCTTCATTTGAGCAAGTGTTCTTACAGTCTAGGCAATAAGAATTGAAAATCTTGTGTCCCAGGAAAAAAAGAAACACGTCAGTTTTTTTCGTCGAAAACTTTTTTTTTGTCTGCACCAGCAAGAATTCAAAAATACGAAGAAAAATTCAACAATTCGACGAAAAGAATACACCCTGTTCGTCTCAAGGAATGCAATGCTGTCAGTGGATAAAATCAGCAACGCGTTTCCTAAAGAGGAGGACAGCCAAATGAAAATCGATGAGTATATCTTTCGAAAAGAATAAGAGGAGCAAGCAGGCCTTGACTATTGCGGGTAAGGAGGTTTCTCAAAATGTGGGAACAAAAAGGGTCGTCCCGTGTCTGAGGTCCCGTGGAACTGTGTGAATCCAAAGCTTGCCCCTTTTGCCGCCATTTGGTGTCCTTTGTGTAAACGAAACCTGTGTGTGCTGATATCTTGGGCGTGTGTGACAGATATGGGTTAGCTGAAAACAATGCAAATGTATGCAAAAAAAAAAGATATTAAATGTAATAGTGTGGTGAGGTATATATGGTGTTTTTTTGTTTTATATCTGTGGACATATCGCTGGGTATCCCTTGTTCCCAGTCGACGACATGGACACAAATTTGTGTGTTTGAATATTCATCTACAAATGTTTGTGTGTTTCAACATGTATGCATAAATAGTTTTATAGACGCACACACATACATAGAAACATTCAATCATACGTGAATACATAGATTGCGAAAACGACCGAAAGGCAGTAAAAAAAATAATAACATTTTAAAAATACATAATTTATATTTGATACATTATATACATATATTAAATATATAAGATATATTACATTCTTTACATACACAACATATATACATTACATACACTACCTATCTTACATGCACATGATACATAACACCAATTACGTAAACAACATACATTTATTACAAACATTACATACATTAGATATAATACATTTATTGCATACATCACAAACATTACTTATGTAACATATATAGCCTACATATTATAAATACATTACACACATTACATGCATTACATACATTATGTGTGTCACATCAATTACATACACTTTATAGATTATATATATATTATATATAATATATATAATTTAGATTACATACAATACATCTATCACATTCATTATATACATAATATATATATAACATATATAACATACATAACATACACAACATACCTAACATAGAATACGTATATTAAACACATTAGATACATTGCTTACATTACTTTCACATATATACCTAAACACATACACACATACATACATATACACATACATACAATCATACACACACATACCCACAAATCCCCCCACCACAGGCCACACCATATATATATTTAAATGTATTCGTAGTTGTCCGTATATTGACCATATAGTGATATTCTGATATTTTTGTCATTTATATGTAAAAATCTGATAATATATTTTTTAATTTATATAGATATACATATAATCCCCCCGTCGGTATGCAAAATTTCTGGGCATTATCATATCGATTCTCCAGACACCATAAATTAATATCATGACCTAACCAAACACAATGAATAAATAAGTCATAATAAGTTCACAAATAAAAAATCTAAGTGAGCTGAAATAAATACATCACCAATAAAATGGCGGAAATCAAGGGATACCAGAGGAAAGCCGGTACATATACCCAACCCCTTGGCATTATACATTACCCCACACCTGCCACACAAAAGCCAATCGTACACTCGACCCCTTGGTAATATTTATCCCATATTTGTTATATAAAAACCATCGTCAAAGCGGAGGAAACCAAGGGACGCCAAGGGGATACCGTAATAATATATATTATTATATTTTTTT
>CBDDTI010000405.1:2500-4564 GCA_965233585.1 bacterium | reverse complement strand
GCAGAACACGAAAACTCTCAATCTTATATAAAGGTTAAGCACCAGAAGAAGTGATCCTGGCGGTTATTCGTTGAGCTGTTCTAGACCCATTGCTTAAATTCTTAAAAACTCCTCGACCAACTGAACAGTTTGGAAAGAAATGTTACCTGTTCTTCCAGGAGGCAGCATTCCTTCTCCTCTCCACATCTCCAGGTCGGCACGTTGAAATTCTTGTGAAATCAGAGCATAAAACTCCAGAGTAGGACCAAGACCAGTCCCAACCTATAAACCACAATTAGCGCTCGGTGAAATTGCAAAGAGATGCTCCCTAGTCTCGATTTACTTAAACCTTAATAAACCTTCAGACATTCAAGGTCATGTGGTACATTATTCAACAATAACAGGGACATCGAGTGTTCGAGCTTCTGCCAGTACACTTGTCGCAGACTCAATGTAGAACTGACTCTCCAACCGTTAACCATGCCCTGGAAGTTCAGTATGTGAAACAAACATTGTCTCTAATTAATAACAAGTACAGTTCACGGGGGCGAAAAGTTTTATTTACCTCGCCCTCATATTGTATTTCCAGTACAGACTGGGAGCTGCCAAGATCACCTATGAGCTTCTCTGCCTGATCTAACAACCCCACACGCGAAACAGTGTGCTGCAACAGTACGACAGAGGAAACTGCTGTTATTCACTACAGAATCACAATCATCATCATACAAATATATATAACCTGCCGTTTAAAATAAATTCAATTCAAACTGATATCAAATTAGTTTGACTTGTGTTTTCTTTGTCTTGTAATTAACACAATAAATCTGGTAAAGAGACAAATAATCAAAATAGTTTGACTGCATTTGCCAACAACCTCATTTTCTACAACTCAGGCAAAAAGTAGTTTAAAAGCTCCAATTTCACTTTTCAGCTCCTGTTCAATCTTTCTGTGGTACATCTTTTTCGACTGATTACCTTTGATAAGTAGATAAAGAATCGGGTTTATTAACCAGTGGCTTCAAAAGAACTTACATCAACATTATTCGTTGTTATCAGAACTAATTCTCTTTGGCGTTTAAAATTCACCTTTTTTCTATCAAATCTCGGTGCTACACGATCCGATGCGTCGGTATTCATAAGCTCTGGTAATGTCTCCTGTGGAAGAAAAAAATCGCCATTGTAAATACAAGCGGCCTGTAAGACCCTCAACACACCAGCAGTGCAACAAAGTAGATATATACCTGTAGTTTGCTTAAGGCCCTGTCTCTATCCATTGCAGTGCAGTAAAACAGCTGCTGTCGGCATTCAAACGGAAACAGGAACGGACTGTAACGTAACAACGAAGATTATGTTAATTCTCGGTTTTCAACAGTCCGTGATCAAAACTAAAAATCGTAACCATTCAATGAAAAAAATTAAGAATCTGGGATACGATAGATGATTGATATATAAACAACCTCGCCTAAAATCAAGTCTCTGCTGTTTTTCATTCGCGCGTTATTTGCAGAAATGTGTCACCAAAATTTATAGAGCTTTGTATGAAGACGCCATGTTTGTGTCCTTTTGAGGGACACAAACATGGCGGCTGTAAAGTAACAGAAACATCTGTCACTGAGTTTTGCTATTGAAACGAAACATTATTGAGCTCCGACACATTAATGGAAATGTTTCTTCTAGTGCAAGCACTGTTCAGTTAGCAAAAACTAAAGTGATAACTCATCTTTTGACCTACGCGATTGCCTTCTCGGGTCGCAATTTTCAGGTCACGCAACGCAAAAGCTTGGAAATTCAAACGTGCTCTATTACAATACGTAGAACCCTGTCGAGCGGAAACACTGTGACACGTCAAGTTCCTATAGGGTCTTTTATCTGATGAAACTAAAACCTGAGAAGGAAAGGTGCTGTTTGATTTTGGAATATGACTACGTCACATAAAAATCGAGAATACAATAAATCAAATAAGAAAGCAGGTTGGGGTGAAAGAGTTGAGTCTGGATTCTCTCTAATAAGAGTAACAACGATAAAAGCAGCTAAGGTAACAACGTAACAACAACAACAACAGAATATTTAGTGCAAAACAATAAA
>CBDDTI010000404.1:0-7286 GCA_965233585.1 bacterium | reverse complement strand
CTTAGACCGAATTAAGGCGGGTACATAAACGCGAAGGCTGTTTTGATGTCGTTTAACACGGCCTTTCTGCCAATATCTCGGTCAAGTTTCAAGCAACGATCCCTCTGCCCATTTAATTAACCACTGTCTGGCGGTTTTGTGTAAATTTTTGGGCATTTTGGGAAAGTATTTTTTTTCTCAAAGGATAGGTTAAATTAAGGAAAATACCAAATGTAAAAGATTTGATGGATCTGGAAAATTGAAACTTGAAGTGAAGAATTTTAATTCTAGCAATTCTTTTTTCATATTGCTTCAAATTTCACTTCTATATCAATGTTAAGCCGCTGGGGGGGGGGGGGGGGGGGGGAGGCCGGGCATAGGTGGGGGATTTGAAAGTAGTCATCGTCTTATAGTGGGGACTTTTGATCGTTTTAATGGCCTTTCTAACAACATTTTTAGTTTTAGTTGCTATTTTGACAATATACAAATGCCCTGGGGTGGGGCATTTGAACAGAAACTCTCAGCTCAGTTCAAATGCCCCGCCTATGTCCGGCTTTCCCCCCCCCCCCCAGCAGCTTAACATTGATAGGTGCATTACCCCCGCCTTAACAGCTCTCGTTCTTCAACGAAATGGCGCTTCAACAACTCTTACCCGTCCTCGTTCTCTTCAACGCCTTTGGCGGCGCGTTATCTTACACTGACCACTGTGGCTCGGACTCCTGCCCAGCGCCCACAGCCTGCAATCTTCAAATTCAGTCCAGTCCGTCTCTGCCCACAAAAAGCAAAGGCTAATCGCGGTGGGGGGAGCTACACGCAGTCCGTGGTTAACCGATCAACTAATCACAAAGAGAAGTACAAAAGTACAACAGCTTAAAACCATTAAGAATTACCAGTAATTATCAGTACAGCCACAATGCAAGCTAGAACAATATTAGATTACATGTAAAGGAATGAACACAAAATAACATGAAAACGAAAACAGGAGGACAAGGAAAGGGAAAATATAATCTAGCTAGCGTACTGAAGATCGACATTTCCAAGGCATTTCGTGTTGTTCCAGGTATTATTTTACACAATAACAACCACAAGTCCGGGTGGTTATTGTTCATCATTTTAACAATTGATAACGATCGATATTTCTAAAGACAGGAATTATTTAGCTCTTATGAACCGAACAGGAGGTCTGTATGGTTGTAAGTAGAGACCGGGCGCAGTGAGGTCTGTACACATGGCTGAGGTCAAGATTTTCCCATACAAACCGACTTAGCTCGGTTAATGAGATGTTTGTTATATGGCAAAACAAGAACAACTTAATTCGTTTAATGTAACTGGTTTGTACTAACTGACATTTTGATTGCCGATGGCGATGAGCCGAATTTGATTCTTCCAAAGTTTGCTTGTCCTCTTTACTTTTTTTTTTTTGTAATCAGCTTTTTGGCACTTAAAGAAAAGAATATTGTTAGATAAAAATGGCAACGATTCTGATGATTTTGCGTTAGTTTGCAACTTTTTCACTGCAAAACATTACCGGTCTAGATGCCAGTGTGGATGGGAAAATCTGGACTGCGGACTGCGGTCAATATCGTTTTCATCCAATCAAAGTCGTGAATTTGGTAGTTTCCAGTCCTTGTGAGACAGAGCCATATAATGAGGAGTGTTATCGATTTGCCAATCGATAGCAATGGATAAAAAAAAGTTCTGTGAGTTATCAATTACCGATATCAGTCGATAACAAATGACGATTGATATCGATTGATATCGATTAAATCGACTGCCTGATTGCCTACGCCCGGATGAAAACACCACGGCGCAGGTTTCTGACTAGCGGATTCGCTTGTGAACTACCGGCGTAATGCAGCTCGTCTTCATCGAAACGCGAAGATCGCCGAATCAACAATGGAAACCTGATTTAAAAAATAGACTATACCGGAGGAATACGAATACAAAAACATTGTTCAGAAAAACAAATCTAGTCAATGGGATACGGTCTGATATTGATTTCAGCACGGAGAGAGTGGCTTACACTTACACTTACACTTTATAAATTTTCGATTAAATTTTACAAAAAAGGGCATGCCCGCAATTAGCAAAGGCTAATCTAGGTGGACCATGCCTTAATAGCCAAATTATAAAAAAAAGATATTAAAACAGAAATTAACTAATAAAGTAGAAGGAAAAAAGACAGTATTTCTTGTCTGATTGATATGAAAGCGTAAAAAAGAACAGAGTTCGCGTGTTACTGAAAATCACTGTATAACTGTATTTACTTCACGGAAAAGACATGTATGAGGGCCTCTTCATATCATATGAGCCCGGTGTACGTAACCACCGGGCTGAATTCCAACCTCGTTCTCAAGTCAGTGAAAAGGCTCTGGGAACGAGGTTGACTGGTGGATCGTAAACTTGTATCGTTCGTGACTGTCATACGCTTTGTGGTCTCTTGTAACTTAACTAATAATAAAGCTAATTCGCATATTCCTATAGTGGAAATACATACAAGACAAAAATTATGACATTTTAACCGCCATGTTTCAAAAGCGAAACTATTTTGTCAAAAAGGGTTCGTCCCGGTCACTGGGTTTTGGCTCAGTCATCTTCGGTGTAAGAACCTGTGACACTCACCAGTGACGTAAAACAAAGAAAACAAACAAGTCAACATAATAGACCCTAATCGTAACAATAGCCACAAAACAAAGAAAAACGTCCCAGGTTTTTACACCGAGGTCAACCCTGGGCTTTAGTGTTTATATGGGAACATTTTCAACCCGAAGATCTCGGTCCGGCAGAAACCGAGATCTAGGTAACTCGGCCAGCCCGGCTTCTCATACGAAATTTGTACAAAGAAAAGTGTGGCGAGGCGACATCTCGGAAACTTAGCCAGCCTGAGCTCATATAAAGAGGTCCTGAGGGGAGAGGGGAAGAGGTGTTGAGAGAGGAGAGTGATGGGGCATTGGGCCTATAGGAACTGGTAACCGTATTCAAATTCTTTTGATAACCGAAAACCCGCGCCATAAAAGTCGCTCAAAATTGAAACCACCGGATAATTAAACAAGCAATATTGACAAAACTCAATTCCGCCGAGGTTGATATTTGATTGAAAGCCGCGCACCTATCCTTTTTTGAAGGCTAAAGGCATCTTTATTTGAAATCATTGCCGGCTACAAATTTTAGACTGGTAAACGTCATTAAAAAAGTCAAAAACCTCAGCGGAAATTGGTTTGAAAACAACGTAAAAGATTTTCTAAGTCGAGGATTAATTAATTTCTCCTATTTATTCTTTTCTTCTTAGGATTCCGGGTTAATCGAAAAATCGATATTCCACTTTCACTTATTACTTTCGCTTTTTTAAAACTGCATGAAACAAATTCAGTTAGGTTGCTGGGTTGCTAGAACGTTGTCCAGGGTCGACAATGTTGCAGCCTTTATGACCCCCCCCGGGGGGGGGGACTCCCATATGAAACAGAGGGGGAAGCTCGTCGTCTCGCTTAGGGGTGTAAATTTTGGATTTTGCTCTCGCTTAGGGTGTTCCGGGCAAAGCGCCAATAATTTATGCCACCAAGGTCTCGTTTAGGGTTCCGCGAAGAAACACAGAATTACGCGAAGAGAAACAGAAGTCAAATTTTCTTTTAAATTTTCTTTTTAGATAAACGCATTCGATGATTATGCCTTTATATCATTAAAACTCATTACGTGTCCTATTTTTGTGTTTTCAAACGGTCTCTTTTAGGGGTCAAAATTTGCTTAAGCCACGCCCAGATTGGTCTCCTTTAGGGGTTAAATTGAAAATTTCCGACCAGCATCCCCGTCTGTTTCATATGGGAATCCCCCCAGGGCTTTTTGAGCTCCGCGCTTGATCCACGCTGGCTCAAGGCCTGTGCAAACCCGATGCTTTAGATATGTCACACCATATCCGTTCTCTTCTCCAGTGCTACTCGTTTTTCTTTTTGCCGACCCGGAGCCCATACTCATAAAGGAAAGAAAAGGTTTTGTCCCGGGTTACTATGGCTAGCGGTATTACTAGTGGGCGCGTACACACGACGACGACGACGGATCGCACGAGATGGCGGCCACGCTCCAGTAATCATATCTATACTAAAATTCTCGATCAAAGGCCAAACAATATAAACAGGAAAGCTCACTCAGCAAAGTTACAAAACTCAATTCAGGATTCGATCGCTTTTCTTGGGCTAGCTTAATCGGGCTTTGAACAACCTGTCCCTATTTATTATCTGTAAGATGTAGTTTCGAAAACTATGCAAGTTCACCCCTAGAATACGAAGGACCTACGTATCGCCTAAATCTCAGGTGGGGACCACAAACAATTTTCTGATGTTCACAAACTACCAACACCATTTCACGCCACCACTGATCAATATAAATTGTACGAAACTGCAAAAAGCAAATATTTGGAACTGAGAAACCTTTCAGGGGACTTTAAGGGATAGCATGGGTAGTTTAAAAATAATATTCTGCAAGCGCACTTTTCAAGGGCTCCTGATATGACCACTGCCAACCGAAAAAAATTCACGCACGTTCACGGAGCCCATAACGGCATATTACACGGAGAAAAAAATTATCATGCATTCAAGCGTGGCAAGAAATGAATTTCGGCCCAAGTTCCTAAGTGAAAGGTTTTTTTAAAAAAGTCGTGCCTGTACCAAATCAAACCCTTATAATTCAAATGCCTGGTCCACCGGGCCTTAAAATGCCTTCCAAAAAAAGCGTATGTTTTTGCAACATCGGATTTTCATTTTGGTGTTATATTTTACCCATACAACCTTTTCGTGAGAGTATGTCCTCAGTAGAAAAGCCTACAAGCTTACACGGCAAAGCCGAAAGGTAATTTTCGTTAGAATAGATTACCGCTGCGTCATTGAAGTTTACGTGATTTTAGCACGAGCTAGGGAATGAGAATTACCAAAACAGATTCAAGATTTTCACTTTAATTCAATCACCCTAAAACACGTTTGACGACGTTCTATCAACCAACTAAACTGAACTAAACTACCACTAGGCAAAATACTTTTTGGTATTGTGCGGACACTTTTGCATTTTGGTAGGACAACTTTGTCTCCAAACTGAGTGGCCAATACGTTAAACTATAGGTGAGTAGAAGGCCGCTGAATTAGAAATCATGGAGCTCATACTTTCTGGCCTGGGCGTCACTTCTTTATGTGGGTTATATAGGAATGTGTGGCCCCAAAGGGTATATGGGTTTTCAGTCATTTTGGTGATAAATAGTGTATCGATCTTAAAAAGGGTATTTTCAGTTTTTTGGTACTCTAGTCTTGAATTGAGCATGATTTTTTTTTTAAGAAAAAACTACTTTTTTCGTCATTATTGATAAGACCATAAACAAAAGCTCTTCGTTCTCCTATGTTTAGGTGTGCCAGCCGCAACGGTCATAAATAGGGTATCGAACTTCCAGTAAGGTCATAAATAGGGTATCGAACTTCCAGTAAGGTCATAAATAGGGTATCGAACTTCCAGTAAGGTCATAAATAGGGTATCGAACTTCCAGTACGGTCATAAATAGGGTATCGAACTTCCAGTAAGGTCATAAATAGGGTATCGAACTTCCAGTAAGGTCATAAATAGGGTATCGAACTTCCAGTACGGTCATAAATAGGGTATCGAACTTCCAGTACGGTCATAAATAGGGTATCGAACTTCCAGTACGGTCATAAATAGGGTATCGAACTTCCAGTACGGTCATAAATAGGGTATCGAACTCCCAGTAAGGTCATAAATAGGGTATCGAACTTCCAGTAAGGTCATAAATAGGGTATCGAACTTCCAATACGGTCATAAATAGGGTATCGAACTTCCAGTACGGTCATAAATAGGGTATCGAACTTCCAGTACGGTCATAAATAGGGTATCGAACTTCCAGTACGGTCATAAATAGGGTATCGAACTTCCAGTACGGTCATAAATAGGGTATCGAACTCCCAGTAAGGTCATAAATAGGGTATCGAACTTCCAGTAAGGTCATAAATAGGGTATCGAACTTCCAATACGGTCATAAATAGGGTATCGAACTTCCAGTAAGGTCATAAATAGGGTATCGAACTTCCAGTAAGGTCATAAATAGGGTATCGAACTTCCAGTAAGGTCATAAATAGGGTATCGAACTTCCAGTACGGTCATAAATAGGGTATCGAACTTCCAGTACGGTCATAAATAGGGTATCGAACTTCCAGTACGGTCATAAATAGGGTATCGAACTTCCAGTACGGTCATAAATAGGGTATCGAACTCCCAGTAAGGTCATAAATAGGGTATCGAACTTCCAGTACGGTCATAAATAGGGTATCGAACTTCCAGTACGGTCATAAATAGGCTAGGGAAAAACACAGATTTTGGTCATAAATAGGCTAAGAGTTTTGGGAAGTGGGCCATACATCTCCTACGAAATTTTTCTGGGCGTACCCCACCCCCCTCCGGGCCAACCTCGTTGCCAGAGAAAAGGCCTTGGGAAAGAGGTTGTCTCTGGGCCGGCAACACACCTGGCGTTACCTAATTCTCATCAGGGAGGTGAAAGCCAGTTCAGTGAATTGAGTTGCTCGATACGTGCTTCCTTGTGTATCTGACTGTGAACACTTTCAGAGGTTAACCCCCCTCATTTGGATATGGCATTGCAGTTGAATGACCTTGAAGCTGTGTATCTTAAAGTCGGTTATCAGGAACTCGCCGCTATCTTGAAAAAAAAAATTCTTTCCCTATAATATACTTTGCCAGACACTTACTTCCGACCAACTTAATTAACCTGTGAGCGACTATTTTTCGTTTTCCTTAGGAGTTCGAGAAAAAAAAATCACTAGTAATTCATTTACTAGTATAAAAACGTCTTCAAAGCGTCTCCATATATGGGCTGATAGATTGTGGTAATACGCAGTTAAGATGGAAAGACCAAGTGCAAAAATTTTAAACGAGATCCCTTTTCTCGTAATCATAAAAAGTAAGCACCATCACCCATAGCCAAAGCTTGTCAGTGGCATAAACACATGTCATCTTGCTAGTCAGACTCTGAATATTCTGTCTGACTGCCCCGCAGTGTACAGCACCGTTCAGTGCCCGAGTCATCATCGTGCCAGTCCGAGTGGCTTTCGGGAGCATCATCGGAGTATTCCGAGTCCCCGTAATCGTCTTCGGAGCTTTCTGACTCGGAGCAACCACTACTTTCGTCGTCAAAACGTTCGGTAGCGTTCACCTTTGCTCACTGCATTATTCTTTTCGCAGGAACATTGGGTGATCTAAAAGAAAACCAATGTCATTTTCTATCACATATGTCAGAGAAAGAAGGA
>CBDDTI010000403.1:0-7657 GCA_965233585.1 bacterium | reverse complement strand
TCGATTAGCGCAATAGTACATATCTTTATAATTTCTTACACTTCTTAAGAGTAGATATAATTTTAATTTTTTTAAAAAAAGAATAGTAGGATTTGATTTCTCTCAATGATTCTGGTAAATTATTCCAAGTATCAATTCCTCTATAAGTAACCAAATGTTTACTATAATTAGTTATAGCATAATTTTTATGCGCACAAGCCGATAACCTTGTGTTATAATGGTGTAATTCTTTATTTAGCATAAAGTAAGCATTAAATGAATCAGGTAGCATGTTATTAAAGAATCGGGACATAAACAAAGCAATTACTTGTCGATTTATATCATCTAATTGTAACATTGATAATCTTATAAATGAAGGTGTAGTGTGCTCTTTGAATTCAGCAAACATGATCAATCTTATAATCTTTTTCTGGATTTTTCTGATTGAGTCTAATCTCGTGGGATATGTACTTCCCCAGCAAATATTACCATAATAAAGGTATGGATATACCAGGGAATGATAAAGACTTCTAAGTATTCCAATTGGTACGTAATGCCTAGCCTTACATAATAGTCCAGTTGTTTTAGAGATTTTGTTGCATATATGTCGCACATGTTGCTTCCAGTCAAGATTTGCATCTGTATAAATTCCTAAGAACTTGGCTGACTCGACTTGTCTGACTTCCGTTCCATCAATTTTTATTTTAACAGGGTGTACTGTTTTTTTGTTTCTTGCCTTGAAAATAATGAATTGAGTTTTTTTTTATATTGAGGGAGAGTTTATTGGCTCTCAACCATTCAGCAACTTTTTTTAGCTCTTCGTTTGTGGTGGTTATTAATGTATTAATGTCAGAATGTGAATTAAATATATTGGTATCATCCGCAAAAAGGATAAATGAGAGTAATGTTGAGCTCTATGAATATCATTAACATATAATAAAAATAATAACGGTCCTAATACAGAGCCTTGGGGTACCGTCCACATGAAATAGTTTTCATACTTGAACGGTACTCATAGAATTTTACAATTTGCTTTCTATCTGACAAGTAACTTTTAAACCATTTTAAAGTGATTCCTCTGATCCCATAGTATTCTAACTTGTCTAATAGTATTGAATGGTCTACTGTATCAAAAGCTTTAGATAAGTCAAGAAATATACCAATTGTAATTTTTTTATTCTCAATTGCCTCTGTAATTTTTTGCGTTAGACTAATAATTACCATTTCAGTAGAATGGTTTTGTCGAAATTCAAACTGATCTTGGTATAAAATTTTGTGTTTATCAATGTGTTTATGCCTTTGTCGCCTTTGACCGTGATACCCTATCCAAACAAGTGAGCCTGCTCGCAGGCTAAGAATTCTCGGATTTTTTGACCAAAATGTCGGATTGTGTTGTTGGTGTTTTTCGGTTGCTTTGGGCGAGATTACGTCACATGAAAACCGAGAGTAATTCTTAGCCATATATCGTGTATGCTGGCCCCGCTAATCCGCCTGTTCCGCAGGCTAAGAATTTTCGGATTTTTTGACCGAAATGTCGGCTTGTGTTTTTAGTGTTCTTTGGTTGCTATGGGCGACCGTGGCTATCTTCGTTGAGTCAAGCAATCACATGAGGTAAAAAAAATTCTAATTAATTCTGGTTTACTTCCATTTCGCTGAGATTTTAATGTGATAAAGCTGGATTGTTAAGGAATAGATTGTACTTGTGCTGATGTGTGATTGCTATTAATCCTAAAGTGCTATATCGCTTCGAAGTCCGGGTTTGTGAAGAGATTTTTGCGCTGGGTATTTAATGTTCTTCACGCGAAAGTTTGGGCCGGGAAAGAGTTAATTAAATTAAGACCTAAGACTTAGTGGCCTTGATCACAGTGTTTTGATCGACTGAGTCAATAACAACAAGAACAAACCGATGGTGCGCTCACTCACATGGCAGGGAAGAGGATTTGTTGAACGCAAAGGCCACAGCGAATCGAATCGCCGTTTGGATACTGTTTGGAGATGCCAACAACTTCATTTGTTGTGTTCTCACAACATGTGGATTGAGATATCGGCTGCTTCTTAAGCCCGATTCATACGTCGCATTTCTGTCGTGTCGAATGCAATTCAAACAAAAGATACTACCGAAACAGGTAGACTGTTTTTTCGGAGACGCAGAAAACAGTAGCCTCCTAAGCAGACGTTCTTAGGCTGCGCAGGAGGCTAAGGCCCGTTCCAAACGCCGCTCCACTCATGTGCCGAACCAAACTCAATACGGTTCGACTTCGGAGTGACTTTGGAGCGACGGCTGATTCAGACGGCGTACTTACGTCGGACTGAATTCGGGAAGGTCATGGTAAATATTTTTCGATGAGAAAAATATGCGTTCTGAATTCACTAACTCTGTCCAAATAGAAAGGCTGTGACTAATACCTCTTTGTTAAAGCAATACTTAGGGAAGCAAATTCAATCGCAAGTTTCCGTGTTTGTATTTAGACAGGTTTTCTCCTAGTAAATTCGACCAGTTAAGGGGAATCTCATAAGCTGGGCTAGTATCTCGAAGAAACAGCAAAAAATGAATTTGCGCTATACAAACTCGCTCAAACAGTCCCGTTTCTCGTAAATCGAAGGCAAGAAGGGAGCTCCGAAACGTGACAGAATGTTTGTTGTGTTTATTTTAAAGGAAGCGGTTCACGGCTTTGCGCATGTGCGCGCGATGACGTAAATCTATTGTTTATGAGCCAATCACAAACAAGATCAGAACTGAAGCGGGAATGCAAATGTTTGGCGGTCAGTCAGCCGGCCGTTCGACGTTCGCTCTGTGACTGATTTGTTGGGGAAAAAGGATACTAAAGTGGTTTTCATCTTAGAAAATGTCTTCAGCGACTGCTGAAATCTCTAGCTGCAAGTGTAGCGGTGTTTGCTCGTGAAAAGATGGCAGTAAAGCGAAAGGTTGTCCGTGTAAAACGAGAGGAGAATTTTGTTCTGCCTCGTGCAACTGACTGGCAAAAGATGTCAAAATCAGATAGGTTTTCACTTTTTCTTTCGACACAGGTTTAGTCCATTGATATCTTTTAATAAATATTATGGTTACAGCTACTGTGGACCGACAAAAATACATAAAACTTTACGAGTGCCTTGTTTACAGTTAAATTTTACCTAGTGTTCGATGTGTTTACAAATGTCTTCCACTTCTTCGACTGCCGCTCAGATAGCTAGTGTTATTTCTCTCAGGCTGATTTTGTCAAACTCGTTTTCTGTTGTCAAACTCGCTTTCTGTTGGCATACCAGGCTGCTCTATACGTTCTTTCAGCTTCCAGAGACTCTTCGGAACGTCCCGTCGGCGGTCGGCCACGACATCTCTTCTGAACCTCCATAATCAGAACATTATTTCTAGCCCTTTCTTTACCTCAATTGCACGGAAAAAATAACCTAAACGTACTTTAATGATCCAGCAATAAGAATAGCCCGGTCAAAGCGGCGGATGAAGTAGAAAATCAGAGGATTGAAGAAGATTGTTCCACTGTTCGCGATTTCGAATTTAGTGTTGGCCCGACAAACTTATTCTGAACGCTGTTACACGGCTCATACGCAAGCCGATGAACCGCTGCCTTTAAGTAACGACTTCGAGCTTCATCCATGACTGGTCACGCCACTTAATTTTGAGCCAATCACGAGTGCCGTTATATGAAAAATGCAATTACTAACAGTAATCTATGCATTAGGTTCGGCACATGATGAGAACGCCGTATGAATCAGCCGCCGCTCCAACGTCGCATAGTGCGGCAGACCCTGCCGAATTTAATGTTGTTTGCCGCTCCAAATCTAATCTCCCGAACCGAACTGATTCAAACGCCGCTCTTCTGCCGGGAAAGATTTCCGTATAACCCCATACATTTATTATGCATGCAGAGTCATTAATTATGTATGCACTCTATTGTTTTAGAAGACAATAGCAACTCCCTAAGGTATTGAATATATACATTGATAATTACTACTTACCGTATGAATAAAAGAGGATTTGATTGCGCGCCCTCGCGCGCTGCATCGCGCTGCATCGGAAATCTTGCCTTCTGCCGTACTTAACTCATCAGTTAGGTTCGGCGCATGAATGGAGCGGCGTTTGAAACGGGCCTAAGAAAACTGCTGTCTAGAAACGTATTTGAATTAAGGTCACGTGGTCTATAACCGACGCCAAATAGGTAAGCGCACGTGATCACATTCCTTCACGTTCCTTGAGGCAAGCCAGAAAACACCTGGCGATGGCGGGCTTTATCGGCTTTTCTGCAAGTAAAAATGGAAGTTTTTTTTATCGGTGGGTAAAACATGGACAACCTGAGAGGATGCATAATTGATTTGATTATTGCTGATGAGGGGAATCCAGCATCGGGGTATTTTGAGGGGGGTGAATAGGTTTTCGGATCGACGGATTTGGCCTTAGAAAGCGCACGGATTATGGATTGGTGCGGTAAATAGAGCGGATCCGCGGATTTTTAACACACAGTGGATCGTGGATCAGCTGGATAAGAGCGGCTGTTGTAAATACTATTGTACTGTGTTGTTGTCATCAAGCATGTTGCCTTCTTTACTATTTGGGCGAAATCAACAGTGGCATTCATCTGTACCAGTTTACCTTTGGACCTTTACACTTCTGTTTTCGGATGTGATTGTGGTTTCGGATTTGAACAACTTGGCGGATCGACGGATGTGGTGAAAAAAAGGCACGGATCGGCGGATTTGCATACCCTATTCACCCCCTCTATTTTGGAGGGCAGTTCAAGGAAGTTACCGATCGATTTTGAGTCCCGAGTCCGTGCGTTTTGAAATTAACACTCTAATTTATGCCGTAAGATTTGCATAAGATCATTGCAAGTCGCCGCATCATTCTCATCGGTCTTCATTACTTCACATCTATCTTCGGGAAAACAAATGTTACAAAAAACCTTTATCCATATCATGTTGTACTGTAGCAACGAAAGCCACTCGACGACTGAGAAGAATCGCGAAGGAAAAACAGAGCTACACAGCGTGAAGGAATGTGCTCACGTGCGTTTTGCCACGTGACCCAAAACATTCTCCTTTGTAGCCAACGGCAACTGTTTTCTGCGTCTCCGAAAAAAACAGTCAACCAGTTTCGGTAGGAGTGAAGCAAATCATCTCATTATCTATTATCTCAATTGCATTCGACACGGTAGAAATGCGACGAATGAACCGGGCCCAACTAACACTGCCAGGAAGCAACGGCAAAAAGGTGAACTTTCAGAGCTTGTTGTGTTAAAATTTCAGTCAATTGGATGAAAGAAAGTCTTAAAATCATGTTTATCGTATATTTCCAAGGGATCCGATTTTTCAGTCTCTGGCTTTTGTTTCAAAAGCCTTTCGAAACGTTGTTGTTTTTGTTTTATTTTCTCCTCCTTTTTTCTTGCATCACACAAAGAGCACTTAGCAAAACGGCAAAGACTACTGTAATATAATCTGCGATCAGGCTTTTTTTTTTTTATTAACTGTAATCTGTCAATGTCAGCCGTTTCCTTCCCCCCAACCCTACCCACGGGAGACACTGGAGACCAAACAACAATAGATCGTTTTCACTGTCACGCAATAAAAAAATAAATCGAAAACAATCCAGTGGAAAAAGCTAAGAAATTGTGACGTTATAGAAGATAAACGAATAAGACACTTCTCCAAGTTTTAGGTCTGCACGTTTCCCAAACCTTGAGATATTCCTCGAAATGTTTCGCAGAAATTCATGGCGCCCAGTATTTTCTGCTTTCCATTTTAACTGCTCAGTAATCACAAAGGTTTGCACTAGCAACCAGGATCCAGAGGTAATACTCGGAGTGTGCCACTGTTGGCTTAAACAATTTCCGTGTTTCATTTTAACTGCTCAGTTATCACAAAGGTTTACAGTGGCATCCAGGTGTATTGTCGAGGTGTGCCACTGTTTCCGTTTTTCATTTTAACTGCTCAGTTATCTCGTAAAGCTTTACAGTGGCATCCAGACGTATCGTCGAAGTGTGCCACTGTGCCACTGTTGCCTGTTGCCTTTAAATCTCGAGATCGATAAGTAAATATTTTTCGACAAACACCTTCATAGCTTTGTGTTTGTGTCACTTACCGCCATAACTCTGAAATTTAAAATGTGCTTGTTTTTAGACGAACCATGTACTTCAGCTGAAAAGTTGTTCACAGATAAAAATTTACCCCCTCTTATGTCGGATAAAGATAATAACTATGGTGGCTCTTCGGTTTTGGATTTTAGAAAACGATGACGTCACGTGCAATCCAAGAATAACAGTTTTTACAAAAGTTTACTAAGGAAAGTGTCATACCATTCGGTAAATTTCCCACTCTGGTTATGATTGAATTCACAAGCATTCCAATTGCTGGGCCCTGTTCGAAATCAAATACTGACAGCAAGGTTACATTGGAAATAAACCTCCATCAATGAAACAAATTTTACATCTACATGTTGCTACTGTGTGACAAAAACTGTACATGCCAAATTGGAAGACACTGAAACTGAAAATGGATGTAAGGAAATAAAACTTCAATTTGTGGAAAAGAATATTCACAGTTCACTGTCTTCTTCTCTTGTTATATACATGGAAAAACAGATCAAGATCGTATCAAAGAACACTGCATAGTAACCTGAAACCATAGAAAAGTGTCTTTTATTCTAAGCATCGCATCTTTGTTTTGTTTCGTTGTAAACAACTGCTCGGTTACAAACATCCCACATGCATTCCACTGTTTTACAGGCAAATAAGCGAAACAAGCTGAACTTTGCTGATTTAAATACTGTGCACAATGTTCAACAATTTATGTACTGAAATTACGAGTGGGTAGTAAATTGGCCTTATCAACTATGTTTTTAAATTGCCCAAGGTTAACCTAATACTTTTGCTGTGATACTTGTGGAGGAAATGCATGTCCCCTAATATTCAATTTTGTTTAAAAAAAAGTTATTTTGGGCTACTTTTACTTGTGAATCAACTTGATTTCTGACTGTTGAATATTTGTAACAGCCATTTTCGATGATTTCCAAAAACGTAGGACAAGAACTAAACAATGAGCAAGGATACGAGTATTATTACGGCCGTGATTTTACAGAAATATGACACGCATTTATGTTCACTAGCTTTGTTGTCTTATACTCTGGCATCTTTTTGGCCAAGAAAAAATAGTTCTCATCTCAATTTATCTCACAGCAGCTTCTTTGTCTAGGAAATTCTGTAGAACTAGCGACATGCTACCGAGAGTGGTAGAACAGAAGTGGTCTGTTGGATGCATGTTTCGCTCGCTCTACTCTGCCTGAAAAATGAGGGACTACTCGTAGACGAAAGATTTATCTTTATAGTACGGTTACCAGGAGAAAAATACTCTACAATCTAGATATGTTTTCTATCTAGCTAGAACCAGCGTTGCAAAATAAATTCCCAGCCAGCGTGGTGTTTATATAGATTTTCCGGCAACTGCATGTGGCCAATGTTCAATGTTTTAGTTTTACTCTTTTCCTTAAACTATCCGAAGTATTTCCACATATAACACATATCCGTTTTAACAGGTTTTATTTTTTGTTTTCAGGCTGAGCGAGATGACCATCATCATTGCTTTTCTTTGGCACCAAGGTACACGCATTGTCAGTCATAGATTGTGCTGACGTTGCAACTGAACTGAACTGAAGACTTTATTTAAGTGTCAA
>CBDDTI010000402.1:0-6255 GCA_965233585.1 bacterium | reverse complement strand
CCTTGGAAAGATATATATAGAGAAGAAACCGTTGAAACCTAAACTACACTAAACCGCTCTAAATCAGTTAAAAAATCACACAGCAAACAAGGAAAACGGCGCTGGAATTCAGGTAAGCGGTTTTTATTGTAATTCAACGGTAATTTTTCGTTTTTTTTTCGGGTTTATTTCTTTCCCAATACAAATCTTTATAAATATGCAAATCGCTCGAGTCACGTAACTATGTAAAGGTCAACATATAGCTACTCATATATCGAGCTTGGGCCACCTGTGACTTCACTAAACGACGTCAGAATGGCTTTAAAATCAGCACAAGAGACAAGTTCGCGACACATTTGAGGTAGGAAAACTTTATTTCAAATGAGATAGTTATTTACGCAATTTTTTTTACGATCGGTGATTTTCCCATACAATTCTCTATAATATACACACATCATTATACACAAGCTGTCGCATACACCACGTATTTTGAGTCTGGGGAGCCTGTGATCCGGGGCAACAATTTTAATGTTTTCGAAACCAAGTAGAGACCTTCAGATAAGATTCACATTTCGAAGTCCTGTCGTCTGATTTTTGAACCTGTAACGCGTCACGCCTTCCAAAACCGAGAAATCGTTGCAGCCAAGGGGTTTGCAGAAGTGCCAAAATTACAATGTAAATTCAGGGAAAAGCCTTGCACATTACAAACTTGCAGTTTGTTCTGCTAAACAGCAAAAATGACCAGCGAAGTGAAGATCCACTTTGTTTTTCTATGCAGCGTGACGTTAAAAACAGAATTAATTTTCGTGGGAAAATTTAGCCTAAACAATGGTAAGGTTTGGCAAGTTTGAAATGTTTACATAGGTTAATAACGATGTCGCACCTTCAATATTCTTTTCTGCAGTCCAGTTAACTATATTTTGCAGATCTCTCAGTAAATCATGGATAACGAATGCAGAAAGTCGGTATTTACTGGTTAACGCACTCAGCGAGTGAATTATCGGGATTTACCTGCACGAGTTCATTCACAATGAACGAGAAATTTCAATACCGCACGAGGCCGCCGAGTGCGGTATTGAAAATTTTGAGTTCATTGTTAGTGAACGAGTGAAGGTAAATCCCGATAATTCACGAGCAATGAGTGCGTTAACATTTTTATTATTCAAATTGAATACACTGCAAACAAAAATCGTCAAACTTTGAGTCAGCCGCAACCATGGCGTAATGACAGTGGTGTATTGAATTTACACCACGGCTATTACACCACGATAATGATGTCAAGGAAGTTGTTTCGTCATAACCCAGTATCACGTGGTACAAATCAACCAATCAGAAAATCGGAATTCGTACAGTGTATGAAATTTGAATAATAAAAGGTGATATTCTTCGCTAAAACTGGCGGTGGGAAATATTTCCAAGAAATGATTTTTTGGACTTTGCGAGACCAATTACTCCGATTTGCCAGTAGATACCAATTTTAACGAAACTGGATATTGATAACAACCCAAAATACCATCACCAAAATGTCTTTCTGTGGAAATAAACTGCCGCACTTTTGAAAAATGGCTAGAATTCGGGTCATGCTCGGTGGCGATATTTGGCAACAGACCTCTAGTAATATCTCAATAAACTAATAAGGGGGCAAATGATATCATATGAAAATATGAGTTTCTGGAATTTTATACAAGGTATCTTTTAGGCTTACCTAAAGTTGCCCGAAATTTCGGCCATTTTAGACCTCTTGAGAAGCCAAAATCATGTGGTGATATCTCGAAGAAAAACGAAGCCCTACCTCGACAAATGTAATGGTTCATGGTTAATCTTTTCAGATACCTTTTATACTGTGAAAAGATGGAGGTAAACGGCTGACCTCGACCTTTTGGTACTGCCCAGTTTTCTCTGACAATGACACTTAATAAGCTAAACTTTTTTTGGTTTTTGTTAAAATATACTTAGCTGTAAACTAATTAATTAATGCTAACAAGGAGTTTTTGGCGTGGAACCACTGGCAAGCTATGGTCTGAGCTAATCCACAAGCTTGCTGCAAAAAAATTTAAGTCAATTTTATGCCACGATAGTCTTCATGTAAATCTGAGTGTTCTTTGTCAGGATTTTGGTGTTTGGACCATTCCCATGGCAATGGTCGTAGGGCGTGTACTTGTTTTCGAAAACCATCAAGTGCCGTTTTTTGTTTTTGAAAGATAATAAAATGCTCACTAAGTAAGCTTGCTTGAACAGTAACAGGAAATAGTGGCCGTTTTCGTTTTCGGCTAGTATTACCTAGCACAGCCCTCGCGCTCGATTAGTAAGAGGTAGTTTATTCCAGTAACTGATTAGTTAGACAAGGTACTATTGGGGAATTATTATTAATAGCTGATTGTTTGATTATTTGTTGTAGATACAAATGGATCACAGACTCCAGGTAAGAATTAAATAGTTGAAACAATTGAGATGTGGTTTCTACCAGGTTTATATCAGCTGGGTTTATATTTAAATTCAGCTGATCTATTTTTGGAAGTATAAATAAAGCATTATTAAGTGATGGATGGTTACGCTAGATTGGTATGTCAACTCACGGCAAAACAGTATTTTGACAGATATGAACGTGAAGTTATAAACTTCGATTTGCACATACAGTATACTAGATCGTTGATTAAAGGAAGGGCAAAACAGAAGAAAATTCTCTGAACGTTGACATCATAATTTGGCAATATTCTTCGGTTTGTGACACAAAATTTAAAGGAAAAATGTTACAACCTTTAACTGGAATCTTTTTATTTAACGCTGAGTAAGGGCATAGAATGTCAGCTAGTTTATATAAATAATGGTAAATTGATGAGGATTAAGTTAAGTTTTTTAAAAAGTAAAACGTTTCGATCACTTTGGTGACCTTCATCAGTTACGTATGCAAATATGACTAACGATGGTAAAATAGACAAGTAGGAGACAAATATGCATGACGCGTGTGCCTAAAAATGTTCTAGAAATTCTTGAGATTGAAATTCGACGTGCTCGTTGGTTACTCATTGATTGAGTGTAATTGCAGTGTACATCAGCCAGACGTCATGCGCCTTAAAAACTAGAACCAATGAACATTCTAAAGCCGCCGCTGTTTTGACAAAAAAAACTCTCAACTGGCCCAACATTCCCAAAAAACTGGCCACAGCTTCGATTTTGAAAACGTGTCAATTCTTCACATCTGTCCTCAATGGAACCAGCGGTTGTTTTGGTAAGCGTGGTATTCTAATAAGGAATAGAACTCAATCAACGAGCACGTTGAGTTTCCACGTGTGTACCTCAATCTCAAGAATTTCTAGAACATATTTTAGCAAACGCATCGTACATATTTGTCACCAACTTGCCTGTTTTACCATCGTTAGTCATATTTGCTTATGTAACTAATGAAGGCCACCGAAGTGATCGAAACGTTTTACTTTTTTAATCCAAATTATACCAGGGCCGCGAAGCGGCCTGCCAGTATAATTGAAATTATATAAACAAACGAAGTGCAAAATATATGAGAAAACACCAGGTAGAATTCCGCTTATTTGTGCTTCGAACCACTTTTTAACGCGTAAAAAAGGCTGTCCCTGGTAGGGGCAGGTAAAAGAATGACGTAATCCCATAGTGCCCCTGTACAAGCCCATGGTCCCATGATCGTCTGCATCTTTTTGATGCTGTATGAGAAGAACAGACTAGATTTGGGACTATATTGCACAAACTCCGTTCGAAATATATGAGAAAACATCGGGTATAATTCAACGCCGTGACATGTAACGCGTAGAAGAGGGGCTGGGTATGGGAAAAATCCAGACAGCAACACAGAAACTGCAACATCAAAAGTTATTTTAATTTGCCATGACCATCTTAAGCCTAAGGGCAACTTGAAAATTATTGTAATACAGAGTGAGCATAATTGGCCTTGAAAACAGGCTTGTAGTAGAACTTCTGGAAGGTACTAACACGAGACCAATCTGCCATTTTCATAACATGAAGTGGAACATTGCTGTTCACTGCTGCCGTTGTTGAGGCTCCTTGAACTGAGTGGGCCTTAAAAATGTCAGTGTCAATACCAGCATTCTTTAAGACCATGCGTAGCCATCGGTTAAGAGTAGGCGCTGTGATTGGATTATGTGGTTTGACGTATACTAAGAAACAAACAGTGGGTCTGGTTCGGACGACGGGACGACTGGACGTAAGTTTGGTTAGCTTTAAGGTGATGGCGCAAAGTGTCAACGGGACAGAGTCTCTCATTGTGTGGAAAAGACGCAAAAAAGGCTTGAGGTAGTTGATCTGGAGAGCCTCGCTTTCTCGGAGACACAAGTGTGAAGGAAACTGGGGCCACACGGCAGTGCTAGAGATCCAACTTTGCAAGGGACGAAGCTCATTTCGGACAGGAAAGGGCAAAAAGCATTGCCAAATCGATTGAGAGGAGCTTAAAGGGTAGTAACTTGGTCTTTCCAAGGCAGTCCAGGTGCTTTGTTACCAGACGCACATCCCATGTGCAGGTATATTTAGGTTTTAGAGGGTGCATGTTAAGCATTCCTTTTAAAAGGTGAACAACAAGAGGATGTTGACCCACTGGGTAGCCGTCAATCTTAGGATGACAGAAGGATATAGCTGAACGTCCCACACTGACTGGCCTAAAGGCTGCCCCATTGTTAAAGCGATCAGTCAGGAGTAGACGGACATCATTAAGGTGGCACAAATTGGATTAACTTTCCGTTTAGCACACCAGCTATGCCATAGTCCCCATGCTGACTGGTATGTCTTATGTGTGGAGGTGTGAGTTGCTGATTGTATTATTCTGGTAATGTCCTCTGAAAACCCTTCTGTTTGGTGCTGTTCCCTGATAAGTGAAAGACGGCTAAATGAAGCCTGGGGTACATTGGGTGGATCCTCAGAGGGCATGCAGCATCCCTCAGCAAGTGTTTGGAGTTTGGGATCATGACAGGATTCTTGATTAAGAGGTTCAGGAGGGCTGACCACCAAGGTTGTGCCTGCCACACTGTGGCCACTAGCACCAGATCTGCTTTGTCCTGAGATACTTTTTTCAGTACTGGTGCGATTAGACTGAATTGTGGAAAGGCGTAGCCTTTTAGAAGGGACCACTTGAGGGTCATTGCATCTGTGTAGATAGCATCCGGGTCTGGTTTCCAGCTAGCATAAGTTGGGAGGAGAGCCGTTAGGCGTGACGCGAAGATATCTACATATTGGATGAAAATGCTCCAGGCAGTTTATGAAATACTGTGAATCATCTGACGTGACAACCGCCCTGTTAGCTACTTCATTTACAGCAGCATACAGCCAAGTCAATTCGTTCGTTATTCTCCAAGAAACGACTTCCGCCATATTGGATATAAAATTTGAGATCCGCTCATGCCCATTACGGGAAGCCGCTGTTTTCCGAACCGCAGGCCTATGCTCGCTTTAAAGGTGTACCTCGTCTCTTTAAAGGTGTACCTCGTCGATTTAAAGCAAAACTTTTGACTTGAACATGTCCCTCGTCATTTTAGAGATCTTTTCGTTACTTTAAAGGTGTTGGTGTTCAATTTAACAGAATACTTCGTCACTTTAAAGGTGTTGGTCTTCGCTTCAAAGGTGTTGCTATTCACATTAAACAACAACAACAACAACAACAACAACAACAATCTTTTATTCGTTTACAGGTAAGTAATCGTTAATCTCCTGGCTCCGCAGATAGCTGCGCTAATCGAGGCGGGCCAGGAAGTACACACTTTAAACTACATATGAATAAAACTTAGTAATACCAGAACAGGTTAAGTCTACGGAAACAGCTATGTAACTAATTGAGGTTGACTACGCAATATGTTATGAGAGGAGGATAAATAAGACAAAAATGAATAACATAAGATAGACGAAACAAACCTAATAGCTGTTAAGAGTATTTTTTAACTTTTGAGATGATGGATTCTAAGTCTTCGTAGGAGTCTTCAGATTCTAATATATTAAACAAAATCATACGAATTTTCCTTTTAAAGATGAGTTTTGGTAGTGTTCGGAGCTTAGTTGGTATCTCATTCCACAGTTTTGCGCCAATTACTGAAAAGGATTTCCGTTTAACTTCAAGGTTTGATTTTTTAATATAAAAGTTGTCGGAAACTGAAGATCGCGTATTATATGAATGAATTTTAACTGTAGGGATGAACAAATCTTTTAACTGTGAAGGGATAACATCATTGCTCACATCATGCATTGTTTCAGCTAGCAATTTATAATACAAAAAGTGAATAGCTAGAGTCTGCACACGAAGAA
>CBDDTI010000401.1:0-36893 GCA_965233585.1 bacterium | reverse complement strand
AAGTTTTTTTGGATTTTTTTGGAGGGTGCAGCTCAGAGTATTATGATATACCTATGAACAGCAGCACTCTTCAGTGCTGATGATGGAACCACATTTTTAAAATTTCATGAAACCTACCTAATTTTCTACCTTAAATTTCTCCAATTTTTTATATCAAAAAAAATTTTTCTATTATCTAAAATGTGAACATTTTATCATGGTCTAAAGGCTTTATTTCAGACAAAAAAATTTCATAATGGGTATGGTCGACTTAATTTTAGGGACGGCCCTCACTGCCTTTAGCAGGTGGAGGAGGAAACCTCTGTTACTAAATAAAAAAAATATATATATATTATTATAATTTTTTTTCTCTAATAAAGCCTTAAGAGCATTTTAAAATATTCACATTCTATATAATAGAAAAAAAATTTTTTTTGATATTAAAAATTGGAGAAATTTAAGGTAGAAAATCGGATAAGTTTCATAAAATTTTAAAATTGTAGGTTCTATGGACGGGCCAGGTAGCATTGCATTTTTTGTATTTTGTATAATTTCACCGTACTAGCGTTTTTATAATAAAAAATGTCAACGTAGTATATACTACTCTTTGTGCCTAAGTATCCTCTATATGACTTGGTCTAAAGCCACAGGCCATAGGTGTATTAGATTTGCCCTTTTTTTCCCACTGGGCTGCCGGTATTAACATAAGGATATACTGTCTTAATAATTCAAACACATTTTTCTCTGACTGCAAGGTCATTCATCTCCAATTGATAATAATAAAGTTGATAGACAGGATCATGAGGAATACAAAAATACAGCTTCATGTTTGAAGCCAGCCCCCTAAAGGTCAAAAAAATGGCCTTTTATCAAAAATGAAAGGTTTCGTGATTGTTTAATGTATGTTTCGTTTGCCCAAATTTTACAGTAAGTTCTCTCAAGTAAAGAGAAGGAAGGGGCATAGATAATTATAGCTAGAGATGAGTTAAAGAAGCCAAAGCAGGCAGAATCACAGCAGGCAGAAGCTAGCTTGGGCTGAAATCTGGCAGAAAAAAGCACCTTTTTCCCTATCTATGCTCTTACCATTTACTTATCTATGCCTTTTACCTTCTACCTTTTAAAGAAGCTGAAGCACACAGAGTACTATTATGTACAGTATAATATATCTATGGCAAGGCAGGCAGGCAGAATAACAGCAGGCAGAAGGTAGCTTGGGCTGAAATTAGGCAGAAATTCTCATGAAGATCCGGAAACTCAATGCCGGAAACTCAATGCCGGAAACTCAACGCGGTTGAAAGTAAGGTGAACGGGGTCGGGATCTAAGACAACATTTCCCCAGCTTCAAACGCCAAAAAACTCTACGTATATTTCAAGCTTTTGTCGTGGTAGGAAAGAGCAACGATTTCTCCAGCTTCAAATGCCAAAAAACTCTCCGTATATTTCAAGCTAATCGTCGTGGTAAGAGAGAGCAACGATTTCCCCAGCTTCAAACGATAAAACTCTCCGTATATTTTAAGCTAATCGTCGTGGTAGCAGAGAGCAACGATTTCCCCAGCTTCAAACGATAAAACTCTCTGTATATTTCAAGCTAATCGTCGTGGTAACAGAGAGCAACGATTTCCCCAGCTTCAAACGATAAAACTCTACGTATATTTCAAGCTAATCGTCGTGGTAGTAGAGCAATGATTTCCCCAGCTTCAAGCGGTGACAGCTTTAGATCTTTGAAAGTGAGGCAAACATGAAAGTGAACGTGGTCGGTACCTGAAACGACAACTCTCTCTTCATTCGGAAACTCTACACGGTCAACGATAAAAAAGCAACTTGCGCTTTTATACTCGTCGATCAGGTCTGGAAATTCGGCCCTCTACAAGTTCTTAACGATCATTGAAAGTAAGGCCAAAGACTGGTGAACCGGGAAGTGAGCTTTTTTTTGTGCTATTACACATGATCAGCAAACCAAGACAACTCTCAGACTCTCAGAAGAGACTGTTAGGTATTTTTGATTTCCTACATGAGGTGTTTACTGTCCAAAAATATATTTGTACTAAGTTTTCTCTAAAACACGAGTTTATAACTTTATATATCAATTCACGTCGTCATTTCCCCTGAGAACTAAACGTAAACGAAACTTTTTCCATTACCAAGCTAGTAGGCGTTGCTTGCTCTCAAAAAGTGCTTGATCGCCGATTTTCTAGGCCATCGGAGACAGAGACATCGAGAAGATGTTGTCGAGACAAGGTCATCGAGAAGGCGTTGTCGAGAGGGCGTTGCCGAGAGGGCGTTGCCGAGAAGGCGTTGTCGAGAAGACATTGTCTTGCTCTAAAAAAGTGATTGATCTTCCAAGCTAGTATGCGTTGCTTGCTCTCAAAAAAGTGGTTGATCGCCACTTTCCGCACTTCATTTCCCCTGAGAACGAAAAGCAAGCTTGCTCTTGTTTGGGATTGATATCACATCACGTTGATCTCTTCCATTTCCGTTGCTTGCTCTCAAAAAAAAAATATATATATATATATATTATATTTTCAAATTATATTCAATATTCAATTATATTGAAATACAGATCTTCACTTCCCCTGAGAACGAAACGTAGGCCATCTTCTTTCATTTCAGAGCTACGTAGCTGTTCTTTGCTCTTAAAACCAGCGACTTTGAAAGGGTTGTGATTGCCATGTTGACGCTCAACTGAACGTAGCCCATCTTCTTTAATTTCAGAGCTACAGGCCACCCTACTCATTTCCAGAGATCCGGACTGCTCGTCGTCGACCCCTGCGAGGCTACGGAAGCCAAGGAGTTGGGCCGGAAGACCGCCAGTACCTCCGTCTCCACCCCGGCCGCCGCCGCCACGAGGATGCCATCCAACAGGGAATCGGCGGAAAAGGTCCACGATCTTGAAATGAACTCAGCTCAGGCATACCCAGGTATTTGCACAATCACGAAAAATGGTGATTCCAATCACTCACCAATCACTGGTCAAAAATTGTGATTTCAATCACTCACCAATCACAATTTCAAATGGTGATTCCAATCACTCACCAATCACCAATCAGATCACACTACATAACTTTTTAGGATCAAAATTTGACTACTATATTTCTAACAAGTTTTCATTTTCAATAATAACTATTGTTCAAAGTTCAAGCCAGTCAATTTTGACCTATTTTTCTGGAAAATATTGCCTGCAATCTATAATCCAAGGTACAGAAATTCAATACTTGATGCAAATTTCTGTACTTGATGCAAATTTCTGTACTTGACGACAAAGTCTAAGCAGCAGATGTTTAGCTGCTAAAAAGGACAAAGATTTGATTGAAACAGTGTGGTAAGGGGAACCAGTTTCTGATATACTGTGTTGTTTTTTTAAACAGGTCACTGTGTTTTTTGTGGAAACCACTCAGTAGATTCTCATAGAACCAACTGTTATTTCTTCATGTTGGCAGGACCCATCTTTTTTGTTTAATGCTTTTTTCTTAATTACCTATAATTACCTCATAACATGACCCCCTTGTCATGGACCTCAAAAATGAAAGATATGATGGTAAAAGGTGGTTTATTGTTATAAACAGCTTCCTGACAGGTGTAGTAATCATTTCCAAAAAGAATTGGAACATTTCAATTAAATGGGAAGTTGTAATTGCATTTTGAAATTCTGCTTATTGACAGAGACTCCTTCCTCTCTTCCTTTCCTGTTATGTAGTAGGGAGTTGTGCTTGTAGAAGTTGGTTTTTGATGAATTCTAAGTGAAATACTGGACCAATCAAGTTCAAATTAATGTAGAAGGTGCATAATGTACGTAGGAACGATTGAAACAAGGTCTCTCAAAATATTACTGAAGAGATTTCATGAAAATTACAGTGACCTGTTTAAAAAAACAACACGATATTGGTTTAGCTTTTAAATGGATGTGGAAGGTTTTGCAGTATTTTCAACCTTTACTACTGACTAATTAACTAATTACACACTTATGCCATGATTAACTTAAAAACTCATTTAGAGGGTGAATATTGAGAAAAACTGTTCAAATTAGATTATTCAGTCTGTACTATTTACTATTTGATAGGAAAGAGTACTTAAACAACTTCTAATAATGTGATAAAAGCATAATTAAATTTCATCTCCCTTAAAATTTTTGGCGCCATTTTTTTGAATCTATTAATAGTTGCCAAAAAAGGAAAAGTCAAAAATGCACTATCACAGCTGACTGCCACAATAAATCTTACCACCATGAAATCTCAGAACGAACTGAATAGAGAATAAACCACCTTTTCTTTTCCTTCTGTTATTTCGTCCAGCGTAGCCACTATGCTGTTGAGAGGGGAGGAAGGCAGAAATGCACTGTTATAGCGGATCCGCAGCACAAACATGGGTCAGTCAGCTACTGTGCTGAGGGGGAAGAGCAATGTTTGTGCTGCAGACCCGCTATAACAGTGCATTTCTGCCTTCCTCCCCTCTCAACAGCATAGTGGCTATGCTGGACGAAATAACAGAAGGAAAAAAAAGCGTGATACATTCAGTTCGTTCTGAGATGTCATGGCGTGAACACCTATGCTATAACTATTATTTAGTGTGATCGAGATCGAGAGGGACATTTTGGAAAAAAAAATCACTCAAATCACGATCATCTACAATGGTAATTCCAATCAAATCACGATCACCAAAAATCGCCAAAAATCACGATTCCCAATCAAATGATCGGCGATCATCAATACCCTGGGCATACCGCCTTTTTAGACTTCTTACGGCCACGTTGTTGGAGACGGGCCCAATCTTGATCATGAATCTTGATCTTCTCTGAAGTTTCCAGATCCATTTGAATTTTTTTCGTCTTCGAACTTGAGATTGCATCATCTTTTTCAGTTGAGTAGCTAGGCTGGTAGAGAGAGAATAGTGAGGGAGAGGGGTTTTTGAGCTACTGTGTAATGTTTTGCCCGATCCCAAATATTGAGTCTCAGAAAAAATGGAAATTTTGTGTTTTTGGGCCATCAAAAGAGGTCTTTTTCTCAAAAATTTTTTTATAAAATTTGTTTTTTTGGTAATAAAACTTAAGCATTCAATTATTGAGACATGACATAACTAATAATCACAGATGTTATAGAACTTACGTAGGCCATCTTCTTTAATTTCAGAGCTACGTAGCCGTTCTTTGCTCTCAAAACCAGAAACTTTGAAGGGGTTATCGTCACGTTGACACTCAACAAAACTTAGGCCATCTTCTTTAATTTCAGAGCTACGTAGCCGTTCTTTGCTCTCAAAACCAGAAACTTTGAAGGGGTTATCGTCACGTTGACACTCAACGAAACTTAGGCCATCTTCTTTAATTTCAGAGCTACATAGCCGTTCTTTGCTCTCAAAACCAGAAACTTTGAAGGGGTTATCGTCAGGTTGACACTCAACGAAACGTAGGCCATCTTCTTTAATTTCAGAGCTACGTAGCCGTTCTTTGCTCTCAAACCCAGCAACTTTGAAGGGGTTATCGTCACGTTGACGCTCAATGAAACGTAGGCCATCTTCTTTAATTTCAGAGCTACGTAGCCGTTCTTTGCTCTCAAAACCAGCAACTTTGAAGGAGTTGTCATCAGGTATTTGCACGATCACGAAAAATGGTGATTCCAATCACTCAACAATCACTGGTCAAAAAATTGTGATTTCAATCACTCACCAATCACAATTTCAGATGGTGATTGGACCAATCACCAATCAGATCACACTACATAACTTTTCAGGATTAAATTTTTATGAAACATTGATACAACCCCCCTTAATATCAATATTGCTTTTTTTATTTTAAACAGTTTTTGCAAAAATATAATAATTTTCCTATTGAAAATGTTTAAAATTAAGCTATTTTAAGTACACAAAAGAGACACTGTGTTGTTTTTTTACAGGTCTCTGGTTTTTTTGCGGAAACCACTCGGTAGATTTTCATAAAAACAACTGATATCTCTTAATGTTGGCGGGACCCATCTTTTTTGTTTAGTGCTTCATTCTTTATTACCTATTATAATGTGACCCCCTTGCCATAAAAATGGAGTACATAATGGTAAAAGGTGGTTTATTGGCAGGCATTCAGACAGTCCATTTTTTCAAGGAATCGTTCAAGTAACAGTTCCTCTGTCAAAATTCGGGAACTGTTCCTTATTTCCTGGAACTGTTATTTTTCACAGTCCTTTTTCAGTTCCTTTACACCCACACCAGATGCAAAACCAGCCTCTCAACTATCAGCTGGCTACGTATATTCTGAAATTAATTCTACACCATTTTACTGCAGTATTGAATTATTTGGTATTTTATTATTATAATATATACTTAATTTTATAAAAAAATATTTCTCATAATAAATATTAATATTTTTGAACTAATTATAATACTTGATTGCAAAAGTTTGCTCACAAAAGAACAAAAACAGTGACTATTTTAGTAGTGGCTGATGTATTAAGACCGCTAGTGCCACCTGTTGGGGTAAATCATGAAAAATTACATCCATTTCAGAATTTCCCCTTGCACCCAAAGACATCAGTGCTTGTACCCTGTCCCTGTGTAAACAACAGGTGGTGCTAGTGGTCTTAATGCATCATCCACTACTAAAATAGTCCCTGTTTTTGTTCTTTTGTGAACAAACTTTTGCAATCAAGTAATATAATTAGTTCAAAATTACTAATATTTATTATGAGAAATGTTTTTTTTATAAAATTAAGTCAATATTATAATAATAAAATACCAAATAATTCAATACTGCAGTAAAATAGAGTAAAATTAATTCAGAATAGACTGTGTAAAGAGGGGACCGGTTGGCAGGTTACTGGCTGGTAAGAGCCGCAGTTGGGCACTGTGTGCACTCTACCTGCCCGCCTGTGCTCCTTTCCATGTCTGTGTTGCCTTCATATCTATGAAGGGTGTGCATGCTACCTGCCGGTCTCCCCTTCACGGTTTTCCTTCTGCATTTTCCATTGCTATTTAGTGTGATCGAGATCAGGAGGGACATTTTGGAAAAAAAATCACTCAAATCACGATCATCTACAATGGTGATTCCAATCAGATCACGATGGATCTTTTCCAGATAAGCCCTGCCACTAATAAAAAAAGCGCACACGCGAAAAGTTAAGCCCCGCCACTATTTGCAGCTCACTCAATGCACGGGGTGGCAGGGGTTAAATTTTTGGCGGGGCTTATGTGGAAAAGACCCATCACGATCACCAAAAATCATGATTCCCAATCAAATGATCGCCGATCATCAATACCCTGGTTATCATCATGCTGACGCTCAACGAAACATAGCCCATCTTCTTTAATTTCAGAGCTACACGCCACGCTACTCATGTCCAGAGATCCGGACTGTCCTTCATCAACTCTTCTGAGGCCAACAACCCCAAAACCCAAAAAACGACTACTATGGCCATGGCTGAGCGAACAGTCACGAAATCTTCTTTAATTTCCAAGCTAGTAGGCGTTGCTTGCTCTCAAAAAAAAAACAGCTTTGAAGTGGTTGATCGCCACGTTGAGAGAGGAAATTGAACTCTCTGAAGAGTAGTTCAGGCAGTAGTCGCCGTTTTTGGGGTTGTTGGCCTCAGAAGAGTTGATGATGAACGGTCCGAATCTCCGGAAATGAAACGAACTTTTTGGTTGTGGCGAGGTTCTTCAGGTAGTAGTCGTCATTTTTGGGGTTGTTGGCCTCAGAATAGTCGATGACGAACAGGCCTTGTAGATCGCTCCAAATTTCCGGCAGTGGTCGTCGTTTTTGGCGTTGTTGGCCTTGAAGGGGTCGACGATGAACAGTCCGGATCTCCGGAAAGAGCACTTGTGATCGTCTTTGAACTTGTTTTCGTCGTGATTGGCGTAATTTTTTTCGCCTTTGAACCTTCGAAGTTTTTTTGGATTTTTTGGAGGATGCACCACAGAGTATTATTATATACCTATGAACAGCAGCACTCTTCAGTGCTGACCCCACCCCGGCGATGGAACCACATTTTTTAAATTTCACGAAACTTTTCTGATTTTCTACCTTAAATTTCTCCAATTTTTAATATCAAAAAAATTTTTTTTCTATTATATAAAATGTGAATATTTTAAAATACTCTAAAGCAGGGGCGTAACAGCATTAAGGGGCCCTGGGGGCCCGGGTCCCCCCAATAATTTGGCAAACACCAAAAAAAATATATACATGCCATAGCGTGGGGAGGGGGGAAAAAAGGAAAAAAGGAGCCCGGCCCCCCAATAATTTTAACCCTGCTATGCCTCTGCTAAAGGCTTTATTAGAGAAAAAAATTTTATAATAATATATATTTTTTTATTTAGTAACAGAGGTTTCCTCCTCCACCTGCTCCAGGTAGTGAGGAACGTCCCTAAAATTAAGTCGACCATACCCATAATATATAAATTTTTTTATTAATTAACAGAGGTTTCTTGTCAGCCCAGCCGCATGCCACAGTAACGCGTTAAGAATTAACTTGACCTTATCCATGGGGTGAGGCCCAAATTGAAAGATCTAGTGATATTATAGCTTGGTAGATGGCGCTCGCGTCGACTGAGACAAAAATATTTTTTTCGCTTCAATGAATTTTGATGTTGGTGCCACCATTTATCTGTTAGTGAAAAGCAGGGTATTGCACAATCACAAAAAAGTGATTCCAATCACTCACCAATCACTTGTCAAAAATCATGATTTCAACCACTCACCAATCACCAATTTTTTTGGTGATTGGACCAATCACCAATCAGATCACATAACATAGTACAAGGGGCCTTTCTTTCTGGTTTTTTATTTTTGGTCGCGATTCCAATTCCACGCTACAATTCCAATTGTCATCGCGACCAATTTTTTGTCATCGTGACAAAAAATTGGTCACCCGACCAAAAATAAAAAACCAGAAGGAAAGGCCCTAAAACTGCTTTTCTCACCAACCAACTGACATCCTTTTTACTGAGGCTTATAAAAGAGTGTTGAACATTGCATACTCCTTCAGTCAAATAATATTTGTAATAGTAGTATTCAATTCAATTGATCATAACAAACTGTCTTGTTAACTTTTGATTTATATTGATCATTGATCAAGTATTTGCTGTGAAAACATTTCAAAGCAAAAAATGCAAAAAACATTTCAAAAAATGTTGTGGAATTATAATACTGTGTTAGAGACAGACCATTTTCTATAATTTTTTCCAAACCTGAATGAAAAAGGACATGTGCTTTTTTATTGTACATTCTTCATCACACTGCCAAAATTTTAGCTACTAGACTATGTTTTTCTTTTTTATTTATTCAAAAGATGTTTTTGAAAAATTCCCCTGTTTAGGCTAATTTGTCAAATTTTTATCATATAATTCATGTAGGGCCGGTCCACACCTAGCGCTCAGAAAATATTGTCAAGCATTAAATTTTTAATCATGCTCATAATTTTCAATCTCCTTAAGACTTTTTGATCAAACATTGATATATCTTGTCAAAACTTATAATTTCTATTCAAACACATTAAAGGCATCGTGGAGAACTTTTTGATATTTTTTGGAAATTTTTCTTCACTACATAGAACGAAAATAGGTTTGTTTTGATTTTGTGTTTTGAGCGGCAAAAGCTCTTGTTTTTACATTAGGCCAGAGGTAATGACAAACAGTTTTGCTTATAGGAACACACTCAGAACAAGCAGCCAAGCCTCAAAAAATTTGCCATCATGCCCTTTTCAGTACAATGTGGTAATTTAATCATGCTGATTTATTCGTGCAACCTTTCTGTCAGAATTTCTGAGGTTGATTAGAATTCTTTATCTTTGATTACAAATTATGAGCATGATTAAAAATTCAAGGGTTTTGAGATTTCTGAGTCCTAAATGTGAACCTGCAGGTTTGGAAAAATTACATAACACTTTACAGTTTACACATCTTTTTTGAAATTCCCATTTTTGGGGGTTATTTAAGTTAAGTTTAGTTAAAATTAAAATGGGAATTTACAGTGAGGATTTACCAGGAAGAAACTCTAGATGGTTATTTAGTGTGATCGTGATTGGAAGGGGAAATTTTGAAAAAAAAAAATCACTAAAATCACGATCACTTTGAATGGTGATTCCAATCAGATCACGATCACCAAAAATCACCCAAAATCACGATTCCCAATCAAATGATTGCCGATCATCAATACCCTGGTGAAAAGTTAGCTTTAAAAACTTCAGCATGTCTTCTCCACGGTATTGCCTATCTTTATTAAAAATGAAATTTTTTTCTCATTGTTAAAAAGTGTTAATAATTTTCTTAAGAATTAAAAGGCTTTTTTTGTAAGTTTCACTGTGACTCCTTCAGAGAGAAGGCAAGGAAGAAGTGTTTTGTTTTTGTAAGAAAGAGGGGTTTGAATTTTTCCACTCTCCAGAGCATGCCTTCACCAGTGGTGCAATCTATTGCTTAAAGGCTGAAATATTTTGGGCCTTGTCCCATTCAAGAAGTTCCGCTGTTTTAGTAGGTGGCACTGCAGCCCGTCTTCACAGGCTGCAGCGCCATCTACTAAACATGTGGCGGAGAAGCGAGCTGAGATATTTGTGCTAATTTTATTACTGAGTATATGCTTTATTCACGTCCTTTTTCCGTTTCCCCTACTTCCGGTCTATTTTTTACCACCCCATTTTTCAGCTGACCAGAATGTTAACACAACATAGGAAGTATTCGCCTGAAAACCGAAAAACAATTTCTGTGCTTTCAGTTGAAGTGCCCGAGCTGCGCTTTTTTTTGAAAGCCCTGTTATTTAAAATTTAATCTTACAATTTTAAGGCAGTGTATTTTTTGTTGAGGTGATTATGTGCTTTTGACAAGATGTTGGACCTAGCACTCTGCAAATTAAAATTTCTTTGTTTTGTTTTTTTGTTTTGAGTAACAGCTGAATGCCGGAATTGAGGGGGTCGATAAGTAGTCACAGGACAATATCTTGGAAAAGAAATCCCCAAAAATATAAGGTGTGCCAAAAAATGGTCACTTTTTGATGTGAAAGCCTTTCAACATAGACTCATTCAAAAATTTTAATTTTCTACCCCAACTACATTTGGTGCTTTTTTTCCATAATGAAAGGTCGAAGAGTTATAGTCTTTTGAATCGCTAGAGGAAAGACATAAAGACGTAGACCTTGGTCCTTTGATGGTATTCAAAGACTGAATTTATTTCTAAATTCTAACTACAAAGTTAAGTATTATCAATACAAAAGATGGAAGAAAAATATGGCGGAAGTGGATCTATTAACCACCTTCCACGAGTTAATCACGAGACGTTTAACCCTGTAAGGGGTTATTGATAGTTGGATAAAATTAGGAGAAAAGGGGCAAATCTGCCTTTTTTTCTTTGAAGGGAAAATTGAGAATTGGCGACGGTTAGAAGCACAATGAGTCACATTATTTACAAACTTAAATATTCACTTAAATGTTCTAATCACAAAGTACTATTATATACATAGAGGAACACTAGGGCCTTGTGCATGGTGGGGTAGCCAACAGAGTCCTGGTGCATGGGCCGAGAGATATCACAAATTTTTGTATAAAGTAATATCTATCCTTCTCTTGCTGTGTTGCATCTATATCAGCTGAATAGGTCTGATATGCTTAATGCAAGAAAGATCCAAGAATTTGTAATGTTCGTCTCTCGGCTATTTCTAAGATACCCCAGAGAAGCTTTTTACCCGCTCATCTATGAGTATAATATATCTATGGTTCTAATGCTCTCCTCAATTTTAGTTGCTGAAAAAGCTGGTCCCTTCATGTACCCCCAAGGAGAATTAGAAAGCTTAGTTCTTGCACACATGAAAGATGGGCTTTCTAAAATTCTTATTTCTCTAGGAAACCCTAATGCATCATCCATGTCTTCATGATAGCAAGCGATGTCCAGGTACACATGAGTCCTGGATAGCGAGTGATCTTGGAGGCAAATTTGACATCACTTGGCATTTTTCCATCTTATCCGATGATGAATCAGATACCATACAAAACAACGTTGACTAATACCATGTGCATCAACGTTGAACCATATCATAAAACCATTGATCGGAACCAATGTTGTTGCCTTTTGAGACAAACAGATGACAGTTGAATCATTTATCAGAACCAATGTTGTTGCCTTTTGAGACAAACAGATGACAGTTGAATCATTGATTAGAACCAGTGTTGTTGCCTTTTTGAGGCAATGATCTTGTCGTTGAACCAATGTTGTGACAACACTTAGAAGTGTCAAAGTTTCGCCCGGAAGCGAAGTTGCTGCGGAAGCGGTGTTGCTCAGAAGCGGTGGAGTTGCTCGGAAGTGATGTTGTGATGCTCCGAAGCGAAGTTGTGATGCTCTGAAGCGATTGAGATGCTCGGAAACAACGTTGTAATGCTCTGAAGCGGAGACTCTGGCGATGAAATGTTCGGAAACACAGCGTGTGCGCTGGATCAGGACAGGGCTTAATTGACATTGTCAGAGGATTGTCAATGTGCTCCATTGCGAAATGAAGGATCTGCCGGGTGATCGAGTCCGGGCTTTGCCTGTGTTGACCTCAGGTTGACCAGGAACGTATCCCTTAGTAGCCCATTAATTACGGAATCGATGTTGAATCTTGATTGTTGCTTTTTTTTCCTTGATTTTACGTGAAAGGAAAAGGGGGAGAAGTGGTGGATCTGATAATTTTACTGATCACGTCCATACCAACCAAAATTAATTGGTTACGTATCTTCTCTAATGATGTGTAATGCGTCAAACGGAGGAATTCAGCTGGGCCGGATTACCTTGCGCAGGGGCTCCAACTGGCACCAGAGGGAAAGTGAAGCGCTCTATGTTGGGATATCGGGCACTGCTGAGAGGTGGACTTGCATATCTCCGTCTCATAAACTTTTCCTCTTGGCCTGCTGTGGGAAGAAATCCTGGATGGCCAGATAAACTCTATTCCTCTTGGCCATCTTTTGCAAGAAATCCTGGTTGACAGGACACACTCTTTTTCTATTGGTCATCTTTTGCAAGAAATCCTGCTCGACCGTATGAACTCTTTTCCTCTTGGCCATCTTTTGCAAGAAATCCTGCTCAACTGGACGTACTTTTTTCTTCTTATCCATCTTTTGCAAGAAATCCTGCCCGACCAAACCTCTGAAATTAATCCTCATGACACCTTAAGTCCCTGGAGATCTTTGTTTATTTCTTCTTCTGGATCCAAAATCACCCTTAGTTTGGAAGGAAAATGAAGTAGGATGTAGATACAGGTCACATATAACAATGGTCGGTTCTTGTTTAATTGGGTGATTAAGGACATGAAATTAAACAAGGGATGTGATGAATGAGCAATGAGCAATCCTGCAACGACGAGTAAGCGACAGAAAGTTAAACTATGTAACATAGCAAGATGCAGAGACAGGGTAAAAATTTGACACCACAAGCCTTTTCAAGAAACACCAAAAGGAATTTTCCTAACAAAAACTCCAAAAATTTTTTTCATCCTCTGGCTCAATGTATTTTCTTCTTTTTTTATAATCTATCCCCTAAAGAACGCTAAAAAATGAAAATTTTGATGTGACAGCCTTTCATCATGGCCAAAAAGGCCAGTCAAACTTTTTTAACTCTTATGATCGATTTTTAGGCGATATAAGTAAAATGGCAAAATAGCATGATCAAATTGAAAAAAATTACAGAACCCCCTAAAGGTTTTTGAAAAACAGCGTAGACATTGAAAATGGACCTTGCTCACCTATGGTAATATGCTTTGAATAATCTAAATGGTCTAAAAAATGTCTGCTGGCAGCAACATTTTAAAATTTTCTTGTTATTGTTACCATCTTCCTTATACAAATCATTCAATAAAAGGGCCATATTAACCAGCAACATCAAATATTTTTCATCTCACTACCTTTCTCGAAGTTATCTGACATTACTGTCCATAATTTTTTCAGGAATCGATGTTAAAGCTGGCCTGACACAGTCCTGACTTTCATCTGTTATTCAAACAAAGCAAAAAATACCGTAAATTCCGGATTATAAGGCGCACCTGATTATAAGCCGCACCCAGTAGATTTTCAGGTAATTTAAGGAAAAAAATGCAGAATTACTGTAGTAAAAACGGATGACAGCAGCCTGTTTTTAGATGTTTTCGGCCCGAATTCATCTAAATTCATCTAAATTCATCTAAATTCATCTAAATTCATCTAGATGCGTTCTCGTTGCAAGCAAAACGTCAACTGATTCAATCTAAATGCATCTAAATGTCAACCGATTTCTGGTGCCTGCACCAAAAGTTTGGTGCGTGCATTGCCGTGTCTAATGCCAGCATGAAAAGTTTGGTGCGTGCACCAAAAGTTTGGTGCCTGCATTGCTCCGTCTAATGCCGGCATGAAAAGTTTGGTGCGTGCATGAAAAGTTTGGTGCGTGCATTGCTGTGTCTAATGCTGGCATGAGAAATTTGGTGCGTGCACCAAAAGTTTGGTGCCTGCATTGCTTTGTCTAATGCTGGCATGAAAAGTTTGGTGCGTGCATGAAAAGTTTGGTGCCTGCATTGCTCCGTCTAATGCTGGCATGAAAAGTTTGGTGCGTGCATGAAAAATCTGGTGCCTGCATTGCTCCGTCTAATGCTGGCATGAAAAGTTTGGTGCGTGCATGAAAAGTTTGGTGCCTGCATTGCTCTGTCTAATGCAGGCATGAAAAAGTTGGTGCACGCACTAAAAATTTCATGCATGCATCAAAATTTTACTTGTCTGCATTACTTTTTCTGGTGCCGGGATCTCAATTTTGACGCTGGCATGAAATTTTAGATCCAGGCACCAGAATGTCAGCGGTCCATAGACGGAGAAACGTGCTCAATAACTTGGGAGTTTTTCTTTTCTTTTTTGGCTATAAACTTCAACGGAATGCTGTTACTAAATAGTTAAGGAAATTGCAAAAATATGAAAATTTTATTTTTATCTTTTTATCTTGTTTTTCTTAAAACTTTCTAACAATCAATTTAGGAAATGGCTTCTTGTAAAACGGGTTTTTTTTTTTACTATTGCGTCTTAATTTTGAAAGTGGTTCATTTTCATCGTAATTTTTATAAGGCTTCTTGTAAAATGGGTTTTTTCGTAATTTAAAAAGCTGTATTTCATCATCAGTCAACTTTTTTAACTCTTTCTTTTCTTTCTTCGTTTTTACACCTTGATGTCTTAATTTAGAAAGTGGCTCGTTTTCATCAAAAGTCGACTCTTTTAACTTTCTCTTTGACGGTTTTGCATTTATTTTTTTATTTTTTACACGGCGTCTTAATTTTGAAAGTGGTTCATTTTCATCGTAATTTTCACAAGGCTTCTTGTAAAACGGGTTTTTTCGTAATTTAAAAAGCTTCCCATGTTTTAGTATTTCATTTACTTTTTCTGGTGCCGGGATCTCAATTTTGACGCTGGCGTGAAATTTTAGATCCAGGCACCAGAATGTCAGCGGTCCATAGACGAAGAAACGTGCTCAATAACTTGGGTTTTTCTTTTCTTTTTTGGCTATAAACTTCAACGGAATGCTGTTACTAAATAGTTAAGGAAATTGCAAAAATATGAAAATTTTATTTTTATCTTTTTATCTTGTTTTTCTTAAAACTTTCTAACAATCAATTTAGGAAATGGCTTCTTGTAAAACGGGTTTTTTTTTTTACTATTGCGTCTTAATTTTGAAAGTGGTTCATTTTCATCGTAATTTTTATAAGGCTTCTTGTAAAATGGGTTTTTTCGTAATTTAAAAAGCTGTATTTCATCATCAGTCAACTTTTTTAACTCTTTCTTTTCTTTCTTCGTTTTTACACCTTGATGTCTTAATTTAGAAAGTGGCTCGTTTTCATCAAAAGTCGACTCTTTTAACTTTCTCTTTGTCGGTTTTGCATTTATTTTTTTATTTTTTACATTGCGTCTTAATTTCGAAAGTGGTTCATTTTCATCGTAATTTTCACAAGGCTTCTTGTAAAACGGGTTTTTTCGTAATTTAAAAAGCTTCCCATCCTGTTTAAGTATTTCATCAACAGTCAACTTTTTTAATTCTTTCTTTTCTTTCTTCGTATTGTATTTTTTATAAGGCTTCATGTAAAACGGGTTTTTTCGTAATTTAAAAAGCTTCCCATCTTGTTTAGGTATTTCATCAACAGTTAATTTTCTTGATTCTTTCTTTTCTTTCTTCGTTTTTACACCTTGACGTCTTAATTTAGAAAGTGGCTCGTTTTCATCAAAAGTTGACTTTTTTACCTTTTTCTTTGTTGGTTTTGCATTTAATTTTTTATTTTTTACATTGCGTCTTAATTTCGAAAGTGGTTCATTTTCATCGTAATTTTTAGTTAAACAATCACGTTTTCGCCGCTTTAATGGAATGCCGCTTTCATCCTCGACACTAATGTTTTTTCTTTTGCCGCGAAAAGATGGCAAAGGTTCCTTGGTTTTGTTTGAATTGCGCTCAATTTTGGCCTTTTCCAATGTTTCTCTTGCTGATCTTTCTTCTTCCAAACTAGCGCGGTAGTTGTGTTTATTACGCAAATGTTCCATAAGAAAATATACCCTTGAGTAGGTTGCATAGTTACAAAACGGGCATCTAAGTTTTGGCGGAACGTTGTTTTTCTTTTTCAAGTCGATGTTTGATGGTTCGCAATGTTGAGGCTGAGGCTCGTTATTAAGTAAATTTTCCGATGCAATTTCCTGATGCGAAAGCGTTATTTCCTTTTGATGTTTTACGTTTTCCGCTTCCGTTGGATTTACAGGTGGAAAGATGAAATTAGGACCATCGAGCTGGCTTCCGCTTGATGGAGGGACAGAAGTAAAACCATCTTGCGAGAGTTCTTCGCTGTTTCGAGCAGGCAAGGAGTTTATTTCGATCTGTGCTGGCTGCTCAATGTTATTGAACGTATTTACCAAAGTTGAAACCGTTTTCTTCAAATCTTCCGGTTGTGTCTTGTAGGATTTCTGCTGCTTAAATTGAATAGCGTCTTCTATATAATTTGTACCTTTATTCAATTGATCTAATTGATTAAGCTTGTCATCTTCGCTAATGACCTCCCTCACGGCAAGGTAAATTCGTTTCGGCACCAAAAACATGGTGGATACGTCCTCTTCCTGTTTCTTTTTCATTTTGTAATAAGTTGAGTGATTAGAGGTATTACAGCGCTAGCAATAGCCGTCAGAACCCCGATTATGCCTCCTCTTTGCAGTATTCGCTTCTTTTTGCAAATATCTCGACTATTGCGCGGGTAATTTGACAGTTTTTTAAAGTCAGGCAGATGACACCCGACTTTCGATCTTAACCTTGCTCGAACGCGCTTACTAAAAGTAAGCTCTCCGTTCAAAACGTAGTGTATTATTCGACACAGAGTATAGATGCCTTCCTCGTTTAAACATCCAATGAAATTGGAACAGTCACGGTCTTTTAAATGTTTTACCGCGTTTAAAAGAGAAACTGCTTTTTCTAGTGATTTCGTCATTTACCATTCTACTTAACGATTTTGCCATTCTTACGTGCGTACGTTGTACGCCCTTGTAGGCTGTTCGTCCGGAAAAATATGACTTCTTAATCGAACCAAATTATTTTGCTGCTGATGAAAATCCAGCAGTAAATAGCCATAAGGTCTTTCACCGGTTGCTGCCGCATATGCATCGTTTAGCCGATGCACGTTACCCGGATACACCTGTTTAGCCAGGTGCGAGACGGCGCTACGGTCTCTGGGATTGTTGAATAAAATCATGTACTGCGAGTTGATGCTGAGCATTCTGAGTTCGCTTTTGGCGCTAAACATGTTCTGACACAAAAAAACTGTCAAACAATTATAATGATGCGTTAAAACCGTGAAAAAGTGCTTTAGCACCGATCCTACTTCATCAAGAAAATCGTCAAATACCACAATTTTCGGAAGAGCTCTAGGGAACGTTTCCAGTATATCTTTCATCTCTTCAACCGATTCTGGCATGGATGAAAATTTGCAAAACCTCTTTTCACGCGCGTCATCGTTCATCCCCCGCTCCATATCAGCATAGGTCGGTTGAAATTCTTTGTAAAATAGAATCATACATTCCGGAACGGGCGAGCACATTACGGCCCTATCTTCAACCAGTTTTTTTAGCCATGACGTTTTTCCGCAAGAAGTGGGACCTACCGCGAGTAAGTTAGATGGAAGCTTAAAGCGCAAATCAAATCCGTCCATGTTTTTAATTTTCTTGTCACAAAAAAGAGACAAAATATTACCATCAATTTTTATCAATACGTTTATTTGATTTCCTTACATTCATGTTTATAACATTTTTTTACATGACAACTTCCTAAGGCCAAAGTGCACTTTCCACAAGAAAGCACATAACGTTTGGTGTCCATGGCAGATAGAGCAATTTTCCGTTGGTAGGTTGTTGACATTCTGTGATTCTTTGATTTAATATTAACAAGAGGCTTATATACCAATGTTGATTCGTTTAAACATTTTTTATAATCCTCAAAGGTCAAGTGATTTTTAATACTAGTTTTTTTAAGGCCCTTACAAATTTTCTTTACGCTGGCTCCTCGGGTTTTCAAATCCTTGACCGTCATGCTGTAACATTTTGGCCTTAAGCCGATAAATTCAGTAATTGCGGCCTTTCCTTTTAGCTCGTCTTTGAAGTAAAACAAATGATTGGCTCTGCTATCGTCAAACAACTCGTGATCTTTATCGTATTTTGAGAAGTCGAACATGTGTTCCATTCTTTTTAACTTTTTAACTAAATTTTGACATTTTACTTGAAACAGAAACGAGTCTGTGTCCGAAAAGCACAACCTTAGATTCTCCGTTCCAAAGTAACGTCTAAATTTGTCGTACGATCGATACATGTAGAGTTTGGATAGTTCCAAAATCGCAAACCCCACCGCCAACGGTTTCTTCATTTCAATAACGGCCGGTTTTTTCATGACAGCCACAAGGTTTTCGTTTATGACTTTCAAATTCGAAACATGCTGACCCATGCAAGTCTTTCTCAGCTTCTTTTCATTGTGGCACAATACGATTTCGATGTAGTTTCGCGCGTTCTCTGAAAAAAATTAAACATTTTATTGTGAAAAAAGGGAGCCATTACTTTATTTTACCTATAAATTTGCCAAATGTGGAATTGGCAAACAACTTGAAGAGACGTAATTCAAAATCAGTTTTTGCCTCCGACCTTAATTTTGTAATTTTTGTGATAAAGTTTTTTAAAAAGTCTTTTTGCTCAAACTTGACCGCTCGTCTGATTTTTGTAAGCTTCAGCCCTCGCCTCAAATAATACTTTAGATTATCTAACAAGACGACATATTTACGTCGCGGGTAGAATGTGGCAAGAAGCTTTCGCGAACTGTAACGTTTGTTTTTGTAATCAGTCGGACAGTGCTTCTTCAAAAGTTGTTTGTTAAACGGTGACAGATCATCAAAGTTTATTGTGTCAGTGTAAGGAGCCAAAGGAAATTGATCATCTCTCTGCAAAATAAATAAAAAAAATTTTTCTAGCAGTTGGTGTTTAGCAGAAACAATTATTTACCTCATGATATTTTTTTGGATAGTGCAAATCCACTTCAAAAGCATAGCCAATCCTGCTTTGCGAAGGCAAATTCAAAATGTCCTTGTCCGTCCATGTTTTTATCTCCTTTTTTGGCACCCACTTAAAATTACCCACCGGCAGCATGCGTGTTTCCATGCTGCCGTAAAGATTGTTAGCTGAAAATGTATCGTAATTTTAATCAATCTTTTTTTCTTTGACGTTTAATAAAAAATATTACCATCTACATATAGTAAATGCTCGCCGCTCGCTTTAGGATCGGCCTGACCCGTCGCTTGTCTGGTAGCTATAAAACTCTGCCCTCCTCTAATGCCGCGTGTAAAAAACTGTTCCATTGCCGGATCGTGAAACAAGTCCAATGAGCCCGGTGGTTTCGACATTAAATCAGGACTAATCTCTTCTTCGTCTTTTCTTTCTTCATTTTGAAACATTTTAAGCATGATGTCAAATGACAAGCCAGGTATACCTAAATAGTAGATGGGATCCAACTCAAAGTGCTTCATCACCATTTCTCGATACTTTACAAAAATCTCAGCCAGCAAAATCACGTCCAGTCCGCAATATAACTTCATGTAGTCGTCCATATTTTTACAATTAAAAAACTTGAACACTTCATAGCCGTGCTTATGATCTTCGGTTGAGATGTGGGCTTCGCTCAATCTCGAGTAGAAAGCGTCTTTTGGCGGAAATTGACTGTTTTTAATCGACTCATATGATGAAAAGTATTCATACGGATATACTCCTTTTCTTTTCAATAATTTTAAACCTTTCGCCTTTTGTCGCGTCCACAGCCTCTTGTAAGGCTCGAATTGTTTGAGAATCGGAAAGGTAAACGTCTCATCCTTGCATAAATCGGTCATGAGCGCATCAAGACTGGATGGCACGTGCTCTAGAGAATCCCTAATTTGAAATTTTCCAATAGTGATTGTCCTAAACTTTTCTTGGTTACTCGCCATCAGATTAGCCTCTTTGTCCAATTTTTCTACTAGTAGATTTATGTCATATCTTAAAATTAAAAAAATTTAAAATGACTTTCCCTCAAGTCAAGGATTATAAATATTAAAAAAGTCTGTACTTACCCCTTGGCGTTGTGAAAGTATATAGGTGTTCTAAATGGGCCCTGTCGTTGCAGATTGCAAATAGAATGCGCCGCTTGAACAATGTTTCCGGTGACGTGATCATGATCAACCACTTTTTTATATAATCGCGAGCCTGAATCAAAATCTTTTTTGCAAATATGACATAGCGTGGCGGCGTGGTACTCTTCCCAATCATGTTTGCTCGCTATAATTTGAGATGTGTTCTTGAACCGTTGCTTTCGCGCTTCCACTAATTCTTCGAAATAATCCAGCTTTGATAGAAAATTTTCCACAGCGTCTTTTCCACTGTACGTTTCTTGATAAAATACTTCGTTTTCCGAATCGACAAAACAAATTGAATAGCCGCAAGCTCGATGTTTACTTAGCTCAGCGCATCCCGACACTTGACATTCGCATGTCACCCACGCTTTTCCGCATGTTTTACATGTTTTTGCTTCTTGCTCTGACTTTTCCATAAAACACTCAAAATCAGCAAATCCCACTACAGGTGCTTTAAAAGCATTTCTTTGCTTATCGAAATTCAAGACACTGCCCTTTTCTGGATAAATCACCGCTTGTTTATCCATTTGACAGATTTTTTCGTGTAATTTTTGTTTCTTGCGCGAACGAAAATCTCTTAAACAGCTGTCACAAAAATAAAACTGACTTCTATGCCGTCTTCCTTTGGTCATAGCAGATTTTCGGTTGTTCAGAAAGCCATTTAAATTAGCAATAGTGAAAAAATGGTGCTGATGCTCAAGGTCTTTTACGTTGGAAATGCCATTTACGTCAATGCTGTCTTTATTGGCCGATGAAATTTGACAATCACTTTTAATCATTAGCAAATTTAGCGTATTTTTGTTCTTATTTTTCTCGCCAGATCTATTGGAGAAAACGTCTAAAACACTCAGTTGATGTTCACCTTCAAAAAGAACTCTTATACGTAACGGTAGGTGCTTGTTAATTCGAACAAACTTGCTAATCTGGCTAAACTGCAGGGGAAAGGTTAAACCCTGCAAGTTAAATTTACTTTCATACTCCTTTGGAATTTTTTCGCATCGTCTGATGTTTGCCGTTTCCGGCCAAAGATGTCCTATGACACAATATAGAAAATTCTTTTCATCGTATTTTCTGTTCCATAAAACACTTCGACACTTTAATAAATACTCGGGCACGTTTACAGAGTCGCTGTTCATTATTAAAAAATACTGCTACAGTCATAGATTAAAACGCTGCAACTTTGAAGTTGAGCAAATCGCCAACCTGAACCTCTAGTTAACAAATCGTCTTCCCTCTCCACCGATCCAGCCAAAAGTGACTTTATCCTATCTCGAATCTGCTCATCGCTTTGATATTTGTTGACCGCGACGCCTTTTGACCGTAACGTGAAAGAATCGATGTCGACGCTTTTTCCCTGACTTTCTTCATCTAAACCCTGTATCTCGTAATCTGCCGTGATTGTTATACTTATTCGACAAACCACCCGATGTGTAAATTGACTTTTAACGAGATTAAACACATTTTCGATCGTTTGCTTAGAGTTGCAAAAATCTTGCAAAGAGCTTTTTAGGTGAGTCAGTTCTTGTTGGAAAATGCAAACTTTGTCGCCAATGGCTCCTTGCCTTTTAGAAAATACCCTTGATTCCGCGTGATTCGAATCTACGTGAGACGATAACTCGTTCTTATCACTGTATTTAAGTTCACAAAACGGGCACTTTCTTAACTTGTCGCGACCATTATGATTTGCTTGATTTCTGTGTTTTAATTTTAAATGATTGGCAAGACGACTCTTTCTGGAAAACGATATGTGACACGTTTCACACTTGTGCGTCATTCTTTTTTTCTCTCGCTTTTAAACTTTTTCTGAAAAAGGAAAAAAATGTTGTATCTTCTAATCTTTATATATACACACACACACAATTGTTATATTTACAATAAATTATTAGCACTCTCTACAAATTCTTGCACTTCAGTTAAATTTTTTTTATACAATTCGCGAATGGACGGGTTTAAAAATAAATTTTCCCCTTGCGACTCGTAAAATACGAGCAAGGGGGACACCTTACTTAAAATTTTCTTTAATTTTTCCGTAAAAACCTGCGGATCCGGACAGGGGCGGTTTACCCTCAAGTCGAGCCCCTCACTTATGACCCCTCCATTTACCGACACGCCCGGTAATCTTACCACCCTTGCTCCTCGCGGTTCGGGGATGACGAGTCGCGGTGGTGCTGCTAGAAGCGGAGTTGTTATGGGCGCCGGACGGATCGGCCTTAGCTGAGCCCGCAAAGCCCTCATGTCACACAACATTGGGGATTGCGGGAGGGACACAGCCGTTGGAGACATGGTTGGTAGTCTCGGTGGAGCCGGAGTTGGGGGGCCCGGTAAGAACAAGCCAGGTTGAAGCGGACGAAAGGGAGCCGGCATTGAATAGACCGGTGATGGCACGGGCGAAGGGGAAGGCGGAGGGCTGTAACACACCGGTCTAAACGAGGTGTTTGGTGTCGAGGATAAAAGGGGCTCAGTTCTAATTTGAATAAAAGAGGTGGAAAGGGAAGCGGGCGGTGAGTTCGAAGGCAGCGCGACGGTGGAAGATGCGGACGTGAGCTCGACCGAGACTTGATCCACAGGTGTCCTTCTTCCCAGTTTTATTTGGAAAGGCCCACACCTCTTAAAACCAATTAATCTTGATTCCCTATTTTTCGGCATTGTCTAGAAAGCAGGGTGATTGAAATCAGGTTTAAGATTTTTGCGTAAGCTCAATTTTGGGTAAAAAATTTTAAGACTTTAAGCAATTGTTAAAATTTTTTTTGCGTAAGCTCAATTTGTGTAAAAAATTTTTAGACTTTAACCAACTTTATGTTTAAAAATATTTTTCAAAAAAATTCAATGTTTTAAAATTGTAAAGACTTTTTGTCTACTTACGATTTTTTTCAAGTGTCTAAAAGATAAAACCAGGATCTTTTCGGTTTCAGTTTAGATTTTGGAATGACTCCTTATCTCAAAAAGGGTCATTCATGTAAACTTTTTAATAGTAGAAAAAAGGCGCAAAAATTAAACCTGGTTTTTTGAAAAGATAATTAATTTTGGAGAAAATTTTAACCCTTCTTGTAAATCCTTTTATCCCCGCAACCTGACGTCAGATTGTGTTTTCCGTGCAATTTTCCTTTATTTTTGTTCATTTTTCCGCACATGCATTAAGGCTTAAAGCAAAAGCGCCGAAATTGGAGCAAATTAATGACAAGATATGAGACAGTGTGTTTGCTAAAAATTGTTTTTTCTTTTAAACAACAGCCAATTTTTTTTAGCAGCACACCCATTAAAATAAATCAGCAAAAGGAAAAAGATTAATTATTAAAAGGTTAACAATCGGGTCTTTGCACCCTTTTTTGCGGTCAAAGAAATAAAGAATGACAATTTTCTGGAAGGAAAATTAGCGTTGAAAACCATTAAGCAGAAAAACCATTAGCTCAAGTGAGAAAAAAAGCACGTGCCAAGGAGCAGCATCTAAAAAGGGGGAAAAAATTCTCCATTTTACAAAAGATGCCCTAATTTTAGGTCATTTTACCGACAAAAAAATAGAAATGAGCATTTTTAAATTTTTTCAAACCTTTATGAAAATAATTGCTTTTAGATTTTTCTAGTTTCTTCTAGAACTTTTTTTGCCTTAAAATGGGTTAAAAGTTGACCACAATTTCATCGAGAATATTCTAGCATTTGCCATTATACAAGTCAAAATAGTATAAAAGCCAATTTGCGCTTTTGGTGAAACACCAATAATATTTTGACTGGCTTCACATCCACACCTAAGATAAAACATCGGTCGCGTCATGGGTAAACTGGCTACATCATCTGAAAGCAATGGCAAAGGCAGCAAGACGATCTTGTACAAAAAAAAGGGGAAGTCTGCGCATAAAAAGGTCGCGAAAAAGACACCGTTCGAAAAAAGCCACGTTGAAAAAACGTCAAAAGTTTACACCAAAGAGCAAAAAAGTAGTAAACTTGCCAAATCCCGTTCGTCATCTGCGAACAAAGGACATAAGCAATTAGAAGATTCCGACTCAGACATGGAGAAGGATGAGGACATGAGAGACAACGAGAATTCAAGCGATGACGAGTCTGAAGAATCCGGCTCAGAGAACATGCAAGACGGCTCTGATAACGATGATAACGATGTTGAGTCTGATGCCGCCCAAGATGATAACGAGGATGACGATGATGACGATGATGATGACGATGCTCCGACTGATATTGAAGAACCGGAGATGGAGGATCAAGGAAAGCCGTTTTGCGCGAAAAAAAGACCAAGGTCCGATTCAGGCAAAAAGAAATTACCCGATTCAAAAAGGAAAAATTATGTCGAGCCGGAGCCGGTTTCGTCCAAGGTGGATGGGATTAATTTGACAAGGAAAAAGCAAGAGGAGTTGTTTCGACCCTGCAAATGGGATGTTAACGAGCGCGTAAAAACCGCGGAGGTAAACTTTTCCAAGTGGCTAGAAAGCCATAGCCATCGCGAACAATATTTTATTGGAGACGACGGGGTGAGTAAAACAGTTCAGAATCAGCTCAGCGTATTTTTGTTAAAAAAACTTTTCTGCGCTGTTTTGCTCAACAGTACATCTACCCTAATCCAGCCACCATGAAAAAGTTTATTGAGGCTTTTAAAAACAAGGAGGTGTCATCGCGATCGGTGAGCTTGCCTTTTGCCCCGATGAGCAAAGTGATTGCATCCAACCCTAGGATGGTAATTGGAGTTAGCGGCGTTAGGCATATCCAGCGTGCTGCGGGCCTTAGCGTGTGGCCGGTATTTTACGTCTCTAAAGAGCAGGTAAGGCGAAATAAAAATGTAAATAGAAAAAAATTGAGCGGAAAAATGCGTAAAAAATCTTTTTTCCCGCAGTATAACGACAACAACAAAAGCCACAGCACCAAGATAATTAGGATGAATTTTCCTCTGCACAAGTTGGATGAATTTACCGAGGGTATGGTGGAGCTGTGTCAAGGTCTGGATTTCCCCGTCAATGTCAAACTCGGCAGCAAGTGAAGATGCGTGTGTGCAACCGCGGCAACAGCCGCGGCAACGGCGGCGACTGCAGCTTTGCTGCAGAACAGAAATCAGATTTGCGGCTTTTTATTAACTAAAACATTATAGGCAATTCTGTATATTCTAATAAAGCTTGACTTGCAAACAATTAACTAAATGTTTGACGCGTTTTTCATTTTCGCGTAAATTATTGGGATTAAAAAAAGTGCAAAAGTGTCGCGGCTTCACGTTTGCGTATGCATTGACAAACATGCAAAATGCGGCAGCATACCACCCGCAAAACAAAGAATCGAAAGCTTGAATCGATCGGTCCAGGACATGTCTTATTCTGCCGCAATTTTCCCATTTTTTCAAAAAATGGATGAGGTGGTGATTATAGGCGGGCACGGGTAGTGCATAGCTGTCGAAATAATACAAATAGTTTTGCTTATTAATAAAAAAGGCGATGAAATGACTGCCGGGATGGCTTGAAACCGAAAGATTGACGATGGCGCAACAGCTAGTGTTCCACAAGTTTGAGGGTAACGTGTCGACTGCAAAGGTGCCGATGAAATTCTTGCAAAGTGGGGATAAAAACCGATCTAGAAATACGTTGCTCAAACCGGCCATTATCGCTCTTCGGCCCTAACAACTTGGCCGTTCTCCTCTATTTTAATTCCGGAATTAAAAATGCTGTAGGCTAGCAGGTAGATGGGGTGAGGCTTGGCTGTTTTAAAGCCTAATTCCAAGTCCAACTTGCCTTTTTCGTCGGGGTGAATGTGAAAACTGTTGCAGCGATCGGGGGTCAAATCGGCAGTTAGAAAACATCTTCCTCTCTTAAAAACCGCGGGCGAAATGTCGCAAGAACTATTTGAAATGCCGAAACCCGTGCTGTCGTACATGTGTCTGTACAGGTCCATGTAGTTATCATCATCAAAATCCGGCTGAAAAGCTTTTGGGAAGACGCATTGTCCGTTTTTAATAAGATTGAAATAATTAAGATCAAAGTGTTGAAAGTCGAACGGGTTGAATTTGCTATCGTGCGTCAAGGCTTGGTTGTGAATTAGGGTGAAAATAACTTGTTTGGGCAGTATTTGTGAGGCAATATTGGTAACGGTGTACGATGTGACGCCGGCTGGAATCACAAAAACCTTCAACTGACTCAGCTTAAAGGGTATATAGCAGGGCTGTTGAGACATTTTCATCCTAAAATGCTTTCTCTGCTGCTCGACCGGCAAAACTTTTCTCATTTTCAACTTTAAATCCTTTAAAACGATTTTAAAAGATTTGTCATCTTCGGCGTGAAGAATACCGAATGTCGGACTGTTTCTAATAAGCTTAATCTTGATGTCGACATTCGGTGGCATATACTTATCCGTATACATAATATCCGCCCCCAATCGAGAGCAGAAATAAACTTTTTTGCCGTGAAGTATAAGATTTCGACGGTGTATTAAACGCTGATTTATACCGGGCTCGCAAGCTCCAATATCGTTTTCTTTTTCTTCAAAATAACCTTCGGCTCTTAGCTGACTCTGTTTGGCCTCTCTATCAAACGACAACTCGGTCTGGATAAAGTTTTTGAAAGGGTAGGAATTTGCCGTGCTCAAGTCGCAGACTTGAGTACCGTTAATGTAGATTTCAACCGCGCTAAATAGATTGCTCGCGAAATTATTGGCCAGAAAGACTCGATCGTCGGGTCCGACATTTTCATCCTTTGCTGTCTTGACAACGAAATGCCCTATTAATCTAGTCTGATCCAGAATGATGGAACACTCTTCGTCTCGCGGGATGATGAATTCGATCGGTCCGGTGTTTGAAACGCTGGAAACGCTGTTGTAGACCACATCATTGCCTTTTTCAAGGCTTATATCGACCCCGAGCGGCGCGTGCAGATCAAGAGCTTGTTCTGTCAAATCGTCCTGCTCGAACCCTAGACCTCCGATGCCACCCTTTTCAGTCATTGTCGAAAATGCATGCTAGTCTGTAGTTTTCTGTTCTTCTTAAAAAGAGGGAGTCGGCGGTGTGCAATTTTAATATTTTATTTTGGTAACCTGAAGGTTGCTGTCGATGGAAATGGCAGCATTATAAATAGCGTAAGAAATCAGGGTTAAGGGGGATCTGGTGGGGGTGTTAAAAGTCAAGTCTAGTTCTAAATTTCCGGGCACTCCGACGTGATTGTGAAAGGATAGGCATTTATCCGGAGTCAGGTCGAACGCGAGAAACATCTGACCCTCTGTAAAAGCTTGGGGTGAAATACAATTTCTGCCGCCGACGTTGCTTTGAAAATGGTCGTACAATTCCATATAATCGCCTGTAAGTATCTTGCATTCTATAGGTCTAGGCAAGAGGGGTCTTCCATTGTTTTTTAAAATGACGGATGCTAAATCGGCGTGTTTAAATTTAAAGGGAAATTGATCGCTCGGTCCCTTAGCAAAAAGGTCGCTTCGAAGCATGCAGAAAATAATTTGTTGCGGCAACATCTCGCTATTGTTGATGTGATTTGCAGAGAAACTAAGGGAACCAGACGGGATCAGATAATGCTTCATCTGCGTGTCTTTAAAAGGCAGAAAAAATGGTCGACCTTTTAGCAGTTCGGCGTTTAGCCTGTTTCGCACACGCTCGCACGGTAACACTTTTCTCATGCGAAGTTTTAATTCCTTTAAACGAATGCGATAGACTTTGTTCGGATTATCTTGAAGCAGCCCGAAACATGGGTTGAACCTGCGTAATACAACAGTGATTTCCACATTCGGAGGTAAATATTTGTCGGTGTAAAAAATATCTGCGGGCAAAGTTGAGCTAAAATAAACTTTTTTGTCGTTTATTATTTTCGCACGATTCTCCGCGATGCATTGGCACATTTTACCGGTCGTGGTAATATTGTCAAAGCATTTGTCGTGGTGCGTTCGGCAAAAGCCTTCGGACCGTCCCACATTTGTTAATACATTATTGTTATAGGACAGGAGAAAGTCAATGTGGTGTTTGTACGAATAAGAAAGAGGGGCACTCAAATCACATATTTGAGTTCCGTTAAGGTGGACTTCAATTTGCGAGAATAATGCGGCGCAATAATGGTTAGTAATTGTTGGCGTGTCAGTGTCTGTTACACCCTCGCCGCTGTCGGTCTTTACCACAAAGTAACCCTCTAGCCTCGTCTGATTTAAAACAAAAGCGCATTCGGGGTCGGAAGGAATTGAAAACGTAACATCTTCTAAATCTTCGACGGGAGTCACGCTACTATATAGCACAGTACGACCTGATATTAAATCCGTGTCTTCGAGGGGGGTCGCATGCGCATTCAAACTATCACCCTGCAATTCATTGAAATCCACATTTAAACCGCCGACACCGCCATTAATCAACGATGACATTTCTAGACAACACGGAGCACGTCACTGTGACAAATATAAAGCTTAGCTGCACAATTATTCTTACGGATGAGGGGCCGTTATCCTTAAATAAAGATGTGTCACAAAAAGTTTTTAGTAATTTTACGGTAGTGAGGAAACAATACGTCTACACCATTTTCAAGACCCGCGGAAACAACAAATCATATCATGTCAATATTACCAAAGTGCCATCGCGAGCGGATATAAAAATATCGTTAAGTCTGCTGACGGACATTATCAGCAATCGTTTCTTTGTGCAAACATGGGAAATAAACAATTTAACTTGTTCCTTTCGTGCGGGCTTTGAGATACCGCTGCCGGACGTTTTTAATAAACTTCGGAAGGAGAGCTACGTGAAAAAAGTACGCTTCAATCCCGAACGTTTCCCAGGCATGTTTGTGACTTTTGAAGCCAACACGGTTTTAATATTTTCCACAGGCAAGATGGTAATCATCGGGGCCAAGTCCGAAGATGCGGTCAAACATAGTTTGGACTTTATTATAGATTTTTTGAAACAATATAAAAGCGATCGATAGTTGATTCGCGTTTCAGTTTTGCAGCGCGTGCGGAGAAATAAACATGCCTCGTTTTCATAATTTCAACAGGACTTGTTCTCATTACAATATTGTGGATGATTTTTCAAACGGGTGTGAAGTATGTACAGATTGCGGGCTCGTGATGCATGATCGGCTATATGCCCCGTATGACTATCGGCTCGAATCGATTAAAACGGAGAAAATGAGCGAGGATGTGACTTGCGACAAAAACAATTTTACTGATGAGACAATGCAAAGGGTATGCTATAAGTGCAATATCGAATGCGCGGATTTAAAACGCGTCATCGCCAAAAAATGGGACGCTAGCGGGAAAAGAGGGAAAAGAGGTGTTTGTTTAGAAAGTTTAGCGGTAATGTGCATCTACACCGCGCTTATAGAGTCGGGGGTGCCGCGACCGATGAAAGATTTATGTGCCATAACCGGCGTCAAGCAGGACAAAGTGTGGCAATATCTTAAAAACGACGACTCTTTCTACAGCCCAAATTTAATGTGCGAATATTTTCTTCACTCTTTAAATCTAAGCTACAAGGAGTTGAAGGAAATTAGAGAGAAAGTAAAGCAACACGAAAAAAAGTTTGTTTTTTCGCCAAAAACACTAATCGCGGCATGCGCGCACGTCTTTTTAAGAGAACAACGGAGTAGGGTTGATCAGGAAAAGCCGAAAAGCTTATCGCGTTTAGCCGAGCAATTAGGCGTTAGTCCGATGGCCTTAAGCAGGTGCGTCAAAAAAATTGAAAATTGATAAAGTATGCGATACCACCGTGGTCCGTCTGTGCAAGCTGGGGCGGGATTAGGTTCAATTTTTAGCAGTCTTTTCCGGTCGTTGGTTCCGGTGGCGAAGGGCGCCGCAAAGACAATCGGTAAAATTGCGAGAAGCGAGGGTGTCAGATCCGCGGGACGATATTTGAAAAAAGAGGCGGGACGAGCGGCCATTGACACCGCACTGGAAGCCTTGGACGGCAAAGCAGTTGGAGCCGCTGCGAAAAAGAGATTAAAATCCGCGACTAGAAACATCTTACTGGCTGGTAAGGCGAGTAGGCCTGCACAGGCGTCCAAGAGACCGGTCAAGAGAAAAAATAGCACGCATGCGGTAGGAAGCGGTAAGAGAAGAAAAACAAAACAAAAACCGCTGTTTTATGTTGAGGACGACAACGACGACGACGAGGATGATTACTAAACGCGAATTTTTAAAAGCTTACACTTCGCCCGGCTCGCCTTTTGCTTTTTCATCGCCGAACCGCGTTTTTAATCATTTTAACGGGACCATACCCATAAATAAAATAAAGAAATGGCTGCAGGCGTCGGACACCTATACTCTGCACCGACAACCTAAGGCTCCAAAACCTAGGAACCCAACCTATGTTTATTACAAAAGATATCAATTCCAAATAGACTTGGTTGAAATTGGGAAAATGGCAAACGCGAATGACAATTATCGTTACTTGCTGACAGCGATCGACATTTTTTCGAGATATGCCTTTGTTGAACCCATAAAAAACAAGACAGCTTTGGTTTTTTTACAAGGATTCAAAACCATTGTCAATAAGGCTGGCCAGCCGCCTCGAAAAATTCTAGCTGATAGAGGGTTAGAGATCAAAAATAAATTTTTTAAAGACTACTGTCGACGTAAAGGCATTACTCTTTTACACAGCGACAACTTTGTGCACGCGCCGTTTGTGGAAAGATTTAACAGATCTCTAAAAAGTCTAATGTTTAAATATATGACATCTAGGGGTACGGATCGATTTATCCACGTGCTTCAATCTTTAGTAAAGACGTATAACTCGCGCGTACATAGAATGATCGGTATGAGTCCAGCTGATGCGGAAAAAGCAAAAAACGCTCCCAAAGTCCGAATGAAACAAGAAGAGGCTTATGCGAAAATAAAGAGGCGACCGCCTAAATTTAAGAAAGGCCAGACGGTCAGAATAAGTAACTACAGAGCTCAATTTGACAGAGGTTACAATAAGCAATTTACTGAAGAAATTTACAAGATCAAACGGGTGTTTACGCGATTACCCATACCTACATACGAGCTGGAAACTCTGGACGGTGACGAGACGGTGGAGGGAAATTTTTATGCTAATGAGCTGACTCTGGCCAAGCCGCCGAAATTATTTCACATTGAAAAAATTGTGAGAAGGAAGAAAGATAAAAGAACCGGGCAGAAGTTGGTGTTGGTGAAGTGGAAAGGCTATAAAAACCTTAGCTGGATTGCGGAAGATAGCGTTATTAATCGGGCGTAACAAGTATGAAAGGAGGACATCTTATATATTGCATTTCAAACGCAAGCACTGATTGTTACGTAAACACGCTAACGCGTTTTAACAATTTTTTACCGAAAAATTTAGAATTAAACAAAAGAAGAGATTGGGAAGTTGGGGTTGTAGCTTTTGGTCTGCATTTAAACGTGAAACAAGATTTTGTTTTTGACGTGGTGCAGGTTAAATCCAACATTGTGTCTACAAGCTCAAACGAGAATTCTCACATCTTATGCGTGGCCGACTTGCCTTCAAGCAAAAAACGGAAATATTTCTACCATACTTTAAACAACATACGATATTATCCTATTCAAAACACTTCAATAAAATCAGTGGGCATTGAGTTTTTAGACGCATCCGACAAACTTCTAAAACTAAAATCGGGTCAGCCGAGTCTAGTTTTACTTCATTTGCGAAAAACAAAACGAGCGATGACATATTTGACAAAGCACATTCGCGTCGACTCAAAAATGGGCGACAACATAAAACCCGCGCAGAAAAACAACAATTTCGAGGTACATTTGAGCCATCCCATTTATTTAAACGAAGGAGCTAAAATAGCCTTAGCCGACATCTCCTTTCCAAATCGTGTTAACAGCGTTCCGTTAAGCGTTTTTGATAAGAAAATTAAAGTAAGTACAGACCCGTTCAAGCAAGAAATCGAGGTCAAACTTGATCAGCGGAAAACAATTGCTTATTTATTAAATTGCTTAAACGACGGAAGAGACAGCGTAGTACGTAATTTTGTTGAATTTGGGCAAACGGAGAAAACAAAAGAATCGGCCGATATGTTTTTTCGAGTAATTTACACCGGACCGACGACGTACGATGCCGAATTTAAATCACCTGAGGTAAAAGTGCTGATACCGCCCGAATTTAAAAACATTTTGGGAATCAAAGAAGAATATATTGTTATGGGACCGGAGAAAAAAGAATTTATATCGCAACAGCCAATGCAAAATCCTGACCCAACAGAAACATTTCCACCTGTGAAAATCAGGGTAATGATTGAAACAATGCGATTTTGCTTTTGCATTGAGAAGAGGTTTATCAAAACAACGGATGAATTAATCGAGGCCATGTATAATGGTATGAGCAAAGATTTACAAAGTCTCATTCAAATTTCCGCGCATAAAGACCGTTTTAAAGTAAAACGGGTCGGCAATCAATTCAATCGCTCCTTGGTAGTAAGGATAAGAGTGCCGCATGAAATAAGATTATTGCTAGGAATAAGTCAAGATGATGACATTGTTTTGGCGGATGAAAGTAATCAATTTATAAGTGACGAACGTCTAGATCCGCACTATCTATATCCGGGAGTGATGATCTGCTATGCCAATTTCGTCAATCACTCGGTAATTGGAGACGAGTTTTACCCTGTATTAAAAGTTATACCAATTAATAGAGCCGAGGAACAAGACAATTATGTGACGACGCATTTTGAAAATTTGGAATACATAAAGTGTAATACAAGTCGACTGGATTTGTTGCATTTTCAGTTAAAAAGACTTGACGGAGAATTGATTAATTTTGAAACAAATGAAAAAATCATGATGAATCTAGCCATACAAAACCCTAAATAAAAAAACATGATCTGTATTTGAGCACATTAAAATAAAATTTTGATGTGTATTTCTAGTTTAAACGCGATTAAACATTATCATTTTCTGATTTGTCTGATTCTGACCAAGCGGCGTAGAATGCTCCTACGGTTGAAAAGAGCAAGAAAAAAATTAATGCCATTATAATAAATGGGGTTGAGGTTCTTGTATTATCTGACGACGATAGGAGTTTATCCAAGGTGTTAATTACAATCTTGTTAATAGCGTTCGTTGTGATGTTGGGGGCGGCGGTAACGTTTGACACGTCTGCCACTTGATAATTGTCTTCGCGCGGGGAACTCATTCTTGTATTTCAAATTCAAGAGAAGCGGCCGCGGAGTATTTGGAGCGGTTGTAATTTTGTGGGTTAACATACACCCCATCTTCTAACATACCCATAATTTCCCTCTTTAATTTTCTCGCCTGTCTAGCCATTTGTCGAAATTTTTCAATCGATCTCTCCAATAACTTTTCTTCTTTGTGAGCATCTTCACGAGTCATATCAATAGGAAAACTCAACTTTAGTTTTTCGAGCTCAAAAACGAGGTAAGAGACGTTTGCCATCAAATTCTCTAAGATGCTTTTAACATGGTAGGACCTTTGGTGCGTCAACGGTGACCAATTAAAACAGTTTGGTACGGTGTAAGACAATGGATTTGAAGTTTCTATTTTTGGTTGATTTTCATCGGCAATCCAGGCATCGGTCGGCTGAGTTTCAGGAAATGGAGGGATGATTGTTTTATAACCACTCGTGTCACTAATTTCCGATTCATCGTTTGTAACGGGTGAAGAATTTGCTATTGTCATCTGACTATCGTTTTTCATCCAGGACTCGGTCATCTGGGTTTCTGGGAATGGAGGAATGATGGATCTATAACCAGTCATGTCTCTAATTCCTGTTTCGTCAGTCATGATGATGTTGATTTTTCAAGCGATGGATTTGAAATGCAATGAAATGTGATGTTCAGGCTGCTTATATACCTTATTACAAAGGAACTTTCTAGAAAACCCTAGAAAAAATTGCGGACAGGTTGAAAAATTTATTTTGTCAAAAATTAAAAAATTATTTTACAAAATACCACCAATCCTAATTGTTTCTAAATGATAGGAATGTTCTAGAAATGGGAAGAATTTATAAAAGAACAAAAGAAGGAAACATCTGCTTTGCGCAAAAATATTATCTAGAAAACACCAGAAAAAATCGCGGTCAGTTCAAAAGTTATTTTTGGAAAAAATTAAAATTGCATGGTAAAAAATACCAAGGAACCATACAACTTTTTTCGAGAAATCAAATTTATATAAAACCTTTTTGTGCTAAAAACAAAAACACAATTGATTAAATTATTGATAAAAATCGCATTAAATTATTGATAAAAATCGCTCGTTCACTGGTACCATTACAGCAAGAAAATTTACACAGAATGAAGAAGAACATTGCGACATTGCAACACCAGTTATGGTAAAAAAGAAAAAAGCTCTGCTTCTTTTCTCCAATTTACTCAACTATGGACCGCTGACATTCTGGTGCCTGGATCTAAAATTTCACGCCAGCGTCAAAATTGAGATCCCGGCACCAGAAAAAGTAATGCAGACAAGTAAAATTTTGATGCATGCATGAAATTTTTAGTGCGTGCACCAACTTTTTCATGCCTGCATTAGACAGAGCAATGCAGGCACCAAACTTTTCATGCACGCACCAAACTTCTCATGCCAGCATTAGACAAAGCAATGCAGGCACCAAACTTTTCATGCACGCACCAAACTTTTCATGCCAGCATTAGACGAAGCAATGCAGGCACCAAACTTTTCGTGCACGCACCAAATTTTTCATGCCAGCATTAGACACAGCAATGCAGGCACCAAACTTTTGGTGCACGCACCAGAAATCGGTGTGCATTTAGATGCTTTTAGATTGAATCAGTTGACGTTTTGCTTGCAACGAGAACGCATTTAGATGAATTTAGATGAATTTAGAACGCATTTAGATTTTTTTAGATGAATTCGGGCCGAAAACATCTAAAATCACGCTCCCGTCATCCAATAATACTCTGTGCTGCATCCTCCAAAAAAATCCAAAAAAATTTTGAAAGTTCGAAGGCGAAAAAAATTCCAATCTTACAAGTCCTAGGTCGCTACTCATTTCTGGAGATCGTTGACTCTTCTGAGGCCAGCAACCCCAAAAACGACAACTACTGTGACCTAGCCTTTCTTCAGAGAGTTCAACTACCTCTCTATCTTGGAAGAGAGGACGGCCACGCGACTTCAGAGAGGAGATGGCCAAGCAACTTGGAAGAGAGGATGGCCACAAAAATTCAAAATTCGGGTCCGGAAATTCGGACTGTTCGTCATCGACTCTTCTGAAGCCAACAACCCCAAAACAACTACTACGGCCACGGCTGAGTGAACGGCCACGGCCAGGGCCACGCTACTCATTTCCGGAGATCCGGACTGTTCGTCATCGACCCCTACGAGGCCAACAACCCCAAAAGCGACTACTACTGCCTGAACTACCTTTCTTCAGAGAGTTCAATTTCCTCTCACAACGTGGCGATCAACCACTTCAGAGCTGGTTTTTTTTTGAGAGCAAGCAACGCCTACTAGCTTGGAAATTGAAGAAGTTTCGTTTCGTTTACTTTTTGTTCTCAGGGGAAATGAAGGCTATTTACGACGTGAATTGATATATAAAGTTATAAACTCGTGTTTTAGAGAAAACTTTGTACAAATATATTTTTAGACAATAAACACTTCATGTATATAGGTGGGAAATCAAAAATCAAAGAGGGTAAGAAGTCTAACAGTCTCTTCTGGGAGTTGTTCTTGTCTTGGTTTGCTAATCATGTGTAATAGCAACGCTCACTTCCCAGTTCACGAGTCTTTGGCCTCACTTTCAACAATAGACTTAAAGCTGTACGTAGTAGTTTCCGTTTTTTAGCGACCAACGCTAGTGAAATTTGAATGAAGAGAGAGAGAGTTGTCGTCTCAGGTACCGACCCCGTTCACGTTCACGTTGGCCTCACTTTCAACGATCTAAAGCCGTACATAGTGATTTTTTGAATGAAGTTGTCATCTCAGGTCCTGACCCCGTTCACGTTGGCCTCACTTTCAACGATCTAAAGCTGTAAAGCTCTTAACAAAGCTCTTAAAACTGTGTTGAGTTTCCAAATCAGCGTAAAAACGTAGTCTTTTTCTTGTCCATTTTTTTAGGCGACCCGGCGACCGTGTTGAGTTTCCGAATCAGCGTAAAAACGTTGTAGTTTTTGTATTTTCTTGGAGGATCCATCTTGAACCGTATGCCATCTTCTTTAATTTCAGGGCTACGTAGCCGTTCTTTGCTCTCAAAACCAGCGACTTTGAAGGGGTTGATGATCGCCACGTTGGCCACGTTGACACTCTTTCATTTCCGAGCTAAGTAGCTGTTCTTTGCTCTCAAAACCAGCGACTTTGAAGGGTTGATGATCAAAAATTCATAGGGAGCTACGATTTTGAAATTTTTTTTCCCGCCAAATCCACTGGGCTGTCTTATTAACATAAGGATATACTG
>CBDDTI010000400.1:7500-8782 GCA_965233585.1 bacterium | reverse complement strand
GTTTGGAAGCAGGTTTGGAACGTTATTTATCTTATCAGTGGCGAAGATCATCGCTTGTGCCTGCGCCACTTCCTTGGCGATCACTCCACATTTATCCTCGGATGTTTCTTGCAAGTGGCGAATACTAAAAAGGCCACCCAACTTGACATCTCCCTGTCTATACGAGGCTTGTACAGCAACGTAACACCAGAAGCCAAGAAATGCTAGGCAGTGCAATGAACTCCTTGATCGAACCATGTTGATTTGAAGCCTTTTCTTATTGAAAATGAGCTCACTATCAGAGTCTTTGGCTTCCCAGCTACATGTACTGGTGTGGAGGTTGCTAAAGACTGTTCCCTGTTAACGGCTATCTGAGTGCTTAGGCGATGATTTATTGAAATTTACAAAACCTTTAGCTCAATCGATTTCGTAGATGAGAAGGCTTTTCCTTTTGATTTTCAGTGTCAGTGTATCGGCTTATAATTAATGCAAGATGTCACTGAACCATCTACGCGACAAAAGATGACGAAAGTTAAACATTTTCGCATGGAATTTGAACAACTTCCCTTTTAACAGCCAAGTTGTTGGTATCGTAGCGTGTTTGCTTTTGATTATTAGCATACTGACAGAAATTGTTCTTATACCTGCTGGTGTTTATTGCAGGTGATAAAAGGCGGAATTACACAGTGCTTTCTGTTGAACTCTTATTAGGCTCCTCTTTCACGTGGAAAGAAAGAGTAGAAAAAGTTAAACTACGAGTAGTCGTTCCGTTATTTCTCTGGATTTTAGTCGAGTGGTAGATCGGAGATAGCGACAGAGCGTTCGAATTTATGCATAATTGTCATAGGCTTATTCTCGCAGATTTGTTAAAGGTCTGACAACAAACTTGCATTATTTAGCTACTAAAAATTAGTGCTTTTAAGCATTCAGAGAAAAGAACACATGACAGATCGAAACCTTTGAAGCGATGGTGATTATTCCTACCGCATATATGGTAAAATTAGGTTACCAGTTAGTGTTCGGGATATCGGTAATGTCGTTCATGGCATTTCGCCACTGAAAAGCATTATCAAATAACAGGTTACTTAAGTGATGGAGGTTAACATTTCGCCGGTTCACCTGACTCGCATCATGAAATATATCAGAGAGATATTGCCCACCGAAGTTTATAAGATTATCTCGGAAAACAAAAAAATCAAATAACCAAACTGTGGACGAACGCAGTTCAGTCAAATGAAAAGTTCTTATTTTAGCAAAAAAACAATAACAAAAAACAATTAAAAAAAAAAAATTAGCTCCAAGT
>CBDDTI010000400.1:0-5000 GCA_965233585.1 bacterium | reverse complement strand
AAGCGCGAATGGAATAATTGTTCAATATTAGCAAGCGGTAATGCACATTGTAGATTAGAAAAAGCGGTCTGGTACTAATCAACTTCAGTGATTACGACCCGGTTCAAACGTCGAACTTTGATCGTCAATAGACGTTTGAATCATCTACGATCGACACATCCGTAATTGAGTCGACCTTGCCATTATCTTCTACTACGGTACTCAAACAGAACGGCAAACGTCAGGCGCCGAACTTTACATGTGCATAATCCAATGCATACTTTTTTATTATTATTAATATTATTATTATTTAAACATATTTGCTATTGTTTGCCCCAAAAGCACCTAGGCTTATCAAGGGGGCTCACAATTCATACGGTACGGATGAATGGAAGTGATATAAATAATATTTTACCTTGAAGCTTTTTTTTTTTGGTCGAATTAGCAATTAAGCTCGACGTCTGAATTTATAGTCGAACTCAGTTATCCGAGTTGACTGAAATGAGGATCACATGTCAAGTTCGACGTTTGAACCAAGGCTAACTTAACTTACCGGTAACAATGGAATTCAATATTGTGTGCCATCAAGGTTTCTTTCACCCATTTACAGGTGGTCCTAGGGGAAGAGTTAGAAAGTGAGCGGTACTTGATTACCATTGAAGAGAAGCTGAACCCCTCATCTGACCACTCCCATGAGGTCGCTATAAAGACACAGGAAAACGAAGTGGAAGGCTCGTTGGGACCTCTTTATCAACCAGGGAAACGGAAAAGACGGGTATGCATTTTGACTTTGTGTTTTGTACCTGTCAAGATGGAGTTTCTTGTGTCGGTATTCATCAAGTTTCAGTGCGGCTCTGATCTGTTTAAAGTTTTTTGTAGTTTTATTAACTAACCAAAGTGCTTTCAGCACGTTTTCAGCTGTCATTCCCTTAAAGATTGTGACAATTTGCAACATTAAAATAAGTTGTAGAGCTTCTGGGCACTTCACTTCGCTTCACAGTGTGCCACTGTAACTCGTCGTGATTAAGATAACAGTCACATATGTAACTTGCAATCACATCCTGCCTCCCTCCTATTTTCAGCTTGATCGGCGGTTATCCCAGATGCATCTCACATTCCAGTAAAACTCAAAGATCTAAGTCAAATGCCTCGAACAACAAAGGTCTCATTATATCACACGGGTTTCATTAACGTTTTCAGCATCTGGGCAACTGCTTTTCACTGGCAGGCAAATATTTTTAACTGAACTGCTTTGCATCTGGATGAACAAGTCATCGTCGCAGGCGGTTAATTTTGCTCTGTGCCTGGGCCTGATATGAGCATTCCAAATACAGAATGCTCTTAATTGCTTTTACTAAAGAGTCGATGCCGACAAGCTTAAATTGGCATGGATGCTTGTAGGAACTAGGTGTCTAGAATGCATTTCCTGTTATTAATTTGTTTACTCGAGAGAAAGCTACACCGTACATGTACCTTTCATTACATATTCTGTTCTCGTCTATCCAGTGTTTCCAGCCATCAGCATTTAATCAGAAGAGACCCATGGTAACTGGCTTCATAGACGCTAAGGCCACAAAGGTATCGGCGGTGGCTCTTGCTTGTTTAAACTTTATTGACATCTTCAATAACCTTTCGATATACCATTTTTGTATCCTCAGTATTAGACTGGCTTTAGCAAAGAATTGAAAATTAGAATTTCTCTAGATTTAGTTTAGAAGTTCTTTTTAATGATATTCCCTCGCACGAGCCTCCATTGCAAGCTAGTCCAGTCTAATATGACCTATATCTACTACTAAAGCAGCTGTTGAGGTACATACAAGTCTAGGGCTCACACAATGGAATGTATTTCTATACAAAATCCTCGTGTTTTTACTTAATTCGATGTCATTTTGCTTGGTTATCGTGGTGTCAAATGCCAGTGGCAGATTAAAGGGAGAGGCTATCGGAGATTAGCCCCATATATACTTACTTACATTTGTGTTATCTTTAACACTGTTTCATTCAAGCCAATTCGAACTCTGATACTGTATGTAGCAAGCTTTGCTCACAACAAGACATTTCTTTTTCAGCCAAGCGAAGAAACTAATCCACGTCATGGTAGATTTGTCACGGCAAACAGACCTCCTAGCAGAAATGGGTTTTTCAACGTTTACAGTTCCCATTCCAGCAAGCAAGAGCCTGATAGCTTTCAAATCACTGACAGGAAAGAACCAAGCGATGAGAGCCTTGCTATTCTGCAAACGATTAACAGTTTATGTCCTGTTGGCAAACAATGGAAAGAGCGACATGATCAAAGAGTCCCTTCCAATTTGGCTGGGAACCGTAGTGCTGAAGGAAAAGAAAATGGAGTCTTCTCTAGAGAAGGATTTTCTGGTTCCAAATGTCCATTACAAACAGAAATGTTAAGGGACACTGAAAACAAACGCAGCACGTCCCAGATCCTAGCACTCTTCTCGTCCCGTAAGAATACCCCACTACCTACAATGGAACTTGAAGGGCAGACAATAGAACGTATTGAAGCTAATTCCGACCGCGTGAAGGAGACACAGACATGCAGTTTATATGCGACTACAGATAAATTCTCGTCTCAAGTGGATGGAACGAAAATCATTGCTCACACAAGAAACGTTTCTGAAATCGCAACTGCGTTCCAGCCGAGCACTTTGGACGATAATTCTCTAAGACAAGTTCAAGAAACAAGCGAGGATTTAGGTGACTCCCTAAATCTGTCCCCGGATTCGTTTGCCGCTTGTTCGAGTGACGATTTTGGTAGCAACTTTCTTGGTGGAGATGCAATGTGCGAAGATACCACGCAAGAGTCGGCATTTACCAGGTCACCAGATAGCAATCAGAGACAAAGTAAAGTATGGTCCCAGAACGATTCGGAATCAGTCTCCCCGTTCATTAGACTTCTGACAAGTGTGGAAAAGGCTGATCCCCAAGATTGTGTTGGTGTCAAGGACGATGGAGCGCAGCTTTGTAACGTGGTGAAAGAAAACAGAGTGGATCGTTGCAGCTTTGGGGGCCCTGATTCAGCAGCTGTGGGATTTCTTTCCTCACTTTTAGATCACGGCGTTCAAGAAGCAGCCCAGGAAGAAGCCATCCGTAGAGAGTTTGGACAAGTTAGCTCCTTTACGGAGACCTCTTGCAGACCTGACATTATGTCGCCTTTAATAACTGCAAAAGTTGGCGTTGCCACGAGTTACGAGAACAGGCCACGTTCTCAACCGCAACTAGATCCTTTCAGCACTAACACTGAAGGGTTCTCCAGCCACCCAGGATCGTTGACTCCATACAGTAAACTGCAAAGTCAAGCTCAAACCAACCATTTCAATTCTTTCTTACGAAAAGGATTCAGTGGCTTCGATGAATTGGACTTGCCGTTTGAACATCAGGCCATGGACGATGGTGAAAGAAATTTTCAGCAGTATGAGATGTCGCCAGAGTTCTACCCATCTGAAACCGAAAAAACATTTGAGTGGAGAGTTACTTCCAGTGTGGCAACAAAAGTAATTCCAACTGATAGCCGAATTGTAAGTATAACAGGCATAATTATGGCTAACTATGCATATTGCTAGAAGCTGTTTCCTTGTAATCCAATTACCGTTTGTCACACGATGTTAAAATTATTGCAGCAGTAAATAAAAGTAACAATAAAGTTGAATCCACGCTTCCAGTCAGCTGTTGTGTTTCTGCATTTTCGCTTTGAATGGCCAAACTGCTCGGTGTTCCAGTTAGATTGTTATATCGTACATTTGCTAAAACCGAAATTAAAAAAAGATACGCCACTGTTTGTGTGCTTTTTTTAAAAGTCATCAGCATTTGAACGATTTTTACCAAACAAATATGTCGTCCTGCCGTTTCCCGCAGTTGATAAAAGTTCATCTGCAGGGGAATATAGTAACCTGTTTGGTTAAGATGCTGTTTCCTTTATCCCTCGAAGTATTTCATCTACGGAACTCTAGAAACATTATAGTCGCACACAGTGTGCGTATGCGTGCAATGTCACCGCCTACACATTCGCGTTGAGCTTTCGTTCGCACGAATACATTTGAAGGCAATCTTCTTTTACCATCAATCTTCTTTAATCTCTGAAATAAAAAGAAATAAAAGTTTTTCAAATAGATTCTGTTTGGATTGTTTCGTTAACGATATTGCTTTATTTACTTCAGAGGGGGGAACTATCAATGTGTTTCAAGATATACGATTGCATTAAGTGCTGCAAATGAGAACGAGCAAACGCGGGCATTGTTTGTGTGTATGGTGATCGAGACTAATACCATGCTGCATTGTCCCCAGGTGACGGCAGGAGATGGCCACTCTTGGAAGGGTTCAGTTGTTAGTGACACTGTAAAGAGAGAGTGCTCTTCTTTGCCAGTGGTGTCAGTCCAAAGGCAAAGCGCTCACTCTGAACCTAGTAATGGTAAAAGGCAAACATTTTTATCTATGTTACAGCTAGTATTTCGAACTTGAGTTAGTGCTTAGCCATATTGTGACCTTGGTTTACACCATTGTATCAGTGCTCTAGAATGATCAACGTGTGTAGTTGTACTTGAAATACATGAAAGGGGAAGTCCATTACGGACACAAAAACAAACAAAAACAAAGATAGAGGGAGAAGTAAACAACAACACATTTAAACAAACAAACAAACAAACCGCAACAGTAGGCGAAACGTTTCGTATATAAACGGCCAAAATCTAGTGTGTTTTGTTTCTGTAGCTTAGTTGTGCAGGGTCCCACCAGTGTATGAAGGATCATTAGTTTAACCGCTGTCGGAAAATGTCGAATTTCTTTTCTTCAAACAACGTCTTTCACTTGCTACTTTTGGAGCATCTTTATCAGCGTTCGTGGCACTGTTTTTGACTTCATATTACTCAGGTGACCAAAGAGCCCCATCATCGAGCTTCAGCTGGATCGACTCAATGTCATCAAGTGAGGCTCAGTATGACTCGCTGTGCCTGCTATCCACGCAAGGATTTGCCACAAGTGAAAGCATTGCACTGTCTTCCACTGAAGGA
>CBDDTI010000399.1:0-10426 GCA_965233585.1 bacterium | reverse complement strand
ACCGATGTTTCGTCAATGAGGAAGTATTGACGAAAGTCGGAAATGGTCAAGATCTTGCAGAACAATCTGGCAAGATCTTCCTTTTGGAGATCCCCTACCACATTTATAGAATTCAGTAAGGCATCTGCCAAAGTTTTTCCTACCGCTCGAAGACGTTCCTCTTCTTGCTGGTCTTCCTGAGGCCATAAGGCTCTTCTTTCGTCGAAGGCCTTGGTCCTCAGTTCGACGTTCGTAGGGTTGGCGGCAACTTGAGCACGGGTACGTGGGGTGGTCATGATTCCAAGTTTTTTCGTTAATTACGCTCTCTCGCGGTTATTCGGACGGCAAACTTCTCTTGCCGTATGTGATCGACCACATTCGAGGCAGAAAACCTGATCTTCTTCGTGTGCTTCTATTATCGGCTTCAGCCTCACGAAGGGATGTTGTGGATACAGCAAATCCCAAAATCCAATCACTGGTTTCTCCTCAAGCGTCTGGGTCTGGCAAATTAAATTGTCCTCTGAGACCCAACGCCTCATGGCCGATCTTTTTTACGTTTTAATGGCCCAGGGAAGAGATTACCGTCTTTCCCGGACGATGCACCATTGTAAAACTCTCGTTTCAATGGTTTATGAGTATCTACGGAGTTTCCGAAGATCACTTAAATGCAATGTTGTTGGTTCACTGAGTCATGTAATTAATATATTTGTACGTCTTTATACGTTGACAATCCAAATATAACTGAATACTTTCCCCCAGTCTGACAAGTGCATCCATGGCACAGTCTGGGCGGTCTAGAAAAGGGGGAAAATACCATTACAAAAACCCAACGGTTTTTGTCTTTTATTTTATAACATGCACATATATATATACAAAGAAAGAAAGGCGCGGAGAACCATCATGTGATAGAAACGTATAAATGCAATATTTTACACTGGGAAATACGCATTGTCCGTTCTTTTTTAAATTAAAAGTAGACAGATTAAAATGTTGAAAATTAAAAGGGTTTTTGTCCGGGGCATGTGACATGGCTTGATTGTGAACCATCACAAAAAACACTTGTTTCGGCAAAGTACCATTAGCGATATTGGCAATGTTAAAGGACGACACACCTTGAGGAATAACATAATGTCTTAAACGTGTGGCGCTAAAAGGCAGGTACCACGGTTCTTTTAAGAGTTTGTTTTTAAAACTTTCCCGTAGCAATAATGTAGGCAACACCTTTCTCATATGTAATTTGACATCTTTTAAAACAATTTTAAAAGGTTTTTCTGCCGCAGCATCTTGAAGCAAACCAAACTTTTCAGCGGATCTAACTAGCTTAATTTTGATGTCCACATTCGGAGGTAAAAATCTGTCGGTGTCAAACAGATCAACGGCTAAGCGCGTATTAAAATACACTTTTTTACCATCCGTAATTAACTGCTTTCTTTTATTCAAAGACGGTGTAGCGGTTGTAACATTTATGGTATCAACTTCGTCAGCATTTTCGGGATAGTATCCTTCGGCAGCCAGATAAGTTTTTTTCACCTCCGAATTGTAACTTAGAAATGATTGTATGAACATTCTCCAAGGATAAGTGACCGCCGAACTTAAATCAGCTACTTGGACCCCGTTTAAATATACTTCTACTTGGCTGAATAAACAAGCGGCAAAATGATTAGCCAGTGTGACTTTAGTATCATTTTTTACCTGAGCACCATCGTCATTTGTCACTACAAAATAGCCGCTAAGTCTGGTTTGATTTAGTATAAAAGAGCATTCGTTATCGCGAGGAACAAGAAATTCGACCGGTCCGGTGTTGGTGATAGAAGCCACGCTATTGTAAATAACGTGAGCCCCGTCTAATAAACCTGTTTCTACTTCTAACGGTGAGTGAAGCGCTAAACCACTTTCAGTGCCGTCGTTTTGTTCAACGGCCAATCCGGCAATTCCGCTTTTTTCAGGTACGCCCATAACAAGATGGAAGTGCTGGTCAGCAATGTAAAAATTAGTTGTAAAGTTCATCTTATTAACAGTGACGAAATTTCTTTTAATACCGATAATACAATAAAACGTTATAATAATTTTGTTGTAATAAGAAAAAAATATTCCTTTATTATATTTACCAAAACAAAACAAAATCGACATTTTCACGTAAACATTACAAAAATTCCCTCTACAGAACACATTGCGAAAGCATTAGACGAACTAAAACTTATTATAAATAGCGAATTTGTTGTTAAAATATTTAAAGTAGAAAACATGACTTGTTTGTATCAATCAAAAGAAGAGATCAAATTATTGAGATTTTACAACCATTTAAAATTGAATGAAGACTTTGAAATCATTCATAAGAGATACGACCCAGAAAAATTCCCAGGCGTATTTTTAAAAATAAAAAAGTGTTCAGCTTTAATATTTTCGTCGGGAAAAATAGTTATAATTGGAGCCTCCAGCGAAGAAGATGCTAAACAAGGAATAAAAATTATTATTAAATTATTAAAAAAATATAAAATCGAATGATGTGAATAATGTTTATTTAGTTGAGTTTTAATATTTATACAATAAACATCAAAATTATGCACGAGAAAGTAGATTATACTAAAATATGCAATCATGAATATCCAGTAGAAGACACCAGGCAAGGGGACGTGGTGTGTACCGAGTGTGGATTAGTTATTGATAAAATATATTGCTATAATTTAACAAAATCAAATTTGGAAACAAAATTGGACAAAATAAAAACATTTGATGAAGAAATTAAACAAAAAAACCGGCATTTAGAGAAAGAAAAAAATATTTTAAAAATTTTATGCAATAAATTACATTTAAATAATGATGTTACAAATGTTATTTTTAATCTATGGTCAGATATAGTAGCGTGGCATCATCGAAAAGGTGGAAAAATTAAAATAGATGCTAAAGGACTGGTGGTTATGACGTTATATCAAGGTTTGATAAAAGAAAAAATTCCCCGCCCGATAAGTCATTTGTGTCAAGAAGTCGGCGTTAATCCAAAGATAGTGTGGCGTTGGATGAAATTATACAGACGGGATTTGACTGACATGAATAAATTAGACAATTACATAAAAGCGAAAGATATGAAAGAATATTTTTTACAGCCGCTGCAGTTAAATTATCAAGAAATGACGTCCATTGAACAAATATTAAAAAAAAATGAAAATAGTTCTTTTGCTCCAAGAACTTTATTAGCTGCATGCGCTTATGCCTTTTTAAAAGAATCCAAATTGCGATATTTAAGCGTCAAAAATATGGCTCACATTTTAGGCGTCAGTGTTATGTCGTTGTACAGATGTCGTAAAAGTCTAAATCAATAATATACATATATGAATTACCACAGCGGTTTACATTGGCAACGAGGTTCGGGAATTGGATCGCTTTTTTCCGGAATTTTTCGCGGATTAATGCCGGTAGCAAAATCAACGATAAAAACTATTGGACGTGTAGCCAAAAGCGCCCCGATAAAATCTGTAGGAAAAGCTTTAAAAAAAGAAGCGACAAGAGCGGCTGTAGAAACGGCGATAGAAGCTTTGGAGGGTCAACCGGTGGGCAGAAAAGCAAAACAACGTTTAAAATCCGCTACACGAGGTATTTTGCTTAACGCTGCCCGACAAGCCGATAGCAACGACGACTATCGAACTCAAAATTCGAACAGAAAAAGAAAACCCTCGTCAATTACGCAATCTAGGAAAAAAAGGCGCAAAATATCGAAAGAACCTCTGTTTTAAATGTCGACAACAACAAAGGAGACTTTTTTAAAAGAATACGCGAAACCGGGTTCGCCAATAGCTTTTGCGTCTCCCGCCCTAATCTATCATTATTATGAGAAACAAATCCCTTTGACGTTAATCGAGGAGTGGCTAAAAGGAACAGACTCCTACACATTACACAAACAGCCTAAATTTCCCAGACCGAGAAATCCAACATTTGCTTATCGAAAACGGTATCAGTTTCAAATTGACCTTATAGATTTAGGAAATTTGGCTGAACAAAATGATTCTAATAGATACCTTTTGACAGCCATTGATATTTTTACACGATTTGCCTTTGTAGAACCACTAAAAAATAAAATGGCAAAAACATTTATGGAAGGGTTTGAATCTATTATGAAAAGAGCAAAACAATTTCCGCGTAGAATTTTAGCCGATAAAGGAGCGGAAATTAAGAATAAATTGTTTCAAGCCTACTGCAAAAACAATAACATTCTTCTGTTACACAGCAATAATTTTGTGCACGCCCCCTTTGTGGAAAGATTTAACCGAACTTTAAAAAACTTATTGTTTAGATACATGACTCACGAAAATACCGACAGGTACATTGACGCGTTACCCTTTCTTGTCCATACCTACAACAATCGTAAACATCGCATGATCGGAATGTCACCCGCCGAAGCAGAACTCCCTGGAAGAACCTATCACATTAGAAGAAAACAAGAATTGGTTTATTCCAAGATTAAAAGAATGAAACCAAAATACAAAATCGGCCAAACCGTGCGTATTAGCATTATGAAGGGAAAATTCGACAGAGGATTTACACCGCAATTCAAAGAAGAAATTTTTAAAATAAAATCAATTTCTACACGTTTGCCAAAACCCACTTATGAGTTAGAGACTTTGGAACAGGATGAAACTTTGGAAGGAAATTTTTATGAGAGTGAACTTACACCCGTAGATGAGCCGGAAGTATTTGCCATCGAAAAGATTCTCCGGACCAAAAAAGATAAAAAAACCGGAGAAAAAATGGCTTTAATAAAATGGAAAGGGTATAAAAACCCTAGTTGGACATACGAAAAAGACATAGTCGATATACCACAATAACGCGGAATGGATTATAATATTTATTGCGTGTCAAACGCTAGTTCCGATACGGATGACAAAAATACTTTGAATTCTTTTACCAATTTATTTCCACAAAGTTTAGACTTGAAAGATAGAGAATGGGAAATTGGGGTAGTGTCTATTGGATTACATTACAATTACAACCAATTGACTTTGTCAAAAGGCCAACCTTGTTTCATCACGCTAAAAAACGAATTAACATCTATAAATTCTTCGGAAGAAGACATAAGGTCCGAAATTTTAGACCAGACAAAATCCATTTGGGTTTTGCCTAATTTAGATGAAGAGGATTTGACAGTGCATAGACTGATGCAAAACTTGATGCAATATATTTACAAGGAAGGAATGAGATTGTATAATTTTGAACCCAAATCGGGGGGTAAAGATGAAAAAGCTTACGTAATAGATGAAAACCCGAAAAAAGAAATGGAAAATGAAAATTACAATTATAATAGATATTTTTTGATACATAAACATTTAATAAAAATTTTAAATTTAAAATACTACCAAAACGGTTTTGTATCCTCCCAAGCAAAATCAATCAAGTTTTTCGACAACGAATATGTATATTTTTCTGTAAAGAAAAATTTTGCGCTTCTAACTACAGCAATTAAAGTGTATTCCGTTTTGAAACCCGGTCTGGTTCAAATAAAATCAAATATTATTTCTGACGTTCCCAGCGGAAATAGTTATTCCACAATTATGTTTACAACGACTTTGCCAAATCAAATGGAAGGTCATTATTTTTACCATAATGTAAAAAATATCAGATATTATCAAGTGCGACAATCCAATATTGAAACGATAAACACTCAATTTACAGATTCTTTTGGGAATCTTTTAAGTTTAAACGAAGGTCAGCCGTCTATAGTGCATTTTCATTTAAAAGAAAAAGATAAAAATATGGATTACGAATTAACGCACGTACGAATCGATTCACAAGTAGATACCAAATTGAACTACGAAAATACAAATAGTAGTTTTTGGGCACACTTAAAACATCCGATAAGTTTGAATCAAAACGCGAAAATAGCCTTGATGGATATATCTTTTCCCAACACCATATGTAGCATTCCAGAATCAATTGGAAGGAATCCGTTTATCTTTAATGTGTTGATGAACCAAAACGAAACAAAAAGACACGTCGTGGAAATACCAAACCTTTATTTCTGCAACTCTGATGATCTAACAACATCAATGAACCGTCTGTTATCTGAAGAACTAAAGGAAATTTTACATTTTGAGAACTTTAATGGATTCTTTAGGATTGTGGCTAAAACAGATAAACCTTTTTCAATAAGCATTCCCAAAAACTTTTGCCCGTTTTTAGGAATGTACGATTACTCGGAGAAAGAATTTGCAAGAATTGAGGAACGAGGTGATTACGTCACGCTTGCAGTGACTAAGGAAAGATTTTTTGAAGCACCAAAACCAATAGACGTTTACAAATTATATCCCGGTGTTATGATATGTTATGCAAATTTTGTTCAACATTCCATTATTGGAGACAAATTTTACCCAATATTTAGAGTTATACCAACAATCGGTCAATCCACACAAAATGACTACTGTTCTATCCATTTCGAACATTTAGAATTCATAAGATGCAATGTTGATTATTTGGACGACATGAAGATCGAGCTCAGGAGATTAGACGGAAATTTGATTGAATTTAACGACGATCGAAGAGTAATTTTAAACATTGTAATTAAAAATCCAATTTAAATTATATTTCAATAAAACAATTTATTTGAAAATAACGAATTATTGGTGAGATTTAATAAAGAAATATCTACTAAAGTTTGATTCGCAAGATTAAGCGCCTTTAAACCGTTATAAGTTAGTCCGTACATTAACCAAAGAAAAACGGAAGTAATCACAAAAATTGATAAAAACATCGCGCACACGCTACAGCAATCGTTTCTTGGACAGAGATCAGGAGATTGCAAATCTTGATGAAACGTATCTTGGTCTACTTCTTCGAAACGAGATTTTTTATCTCGGTCAGAGCTTGTCGTTCGGCGCAAAGAGACGCTCATACTTCTACTACTTCTTCACGAATTGGATAATGTTCTAAACAGAAATCTTTACACAACAATTTCATGCAAAATGACGCATAAAAATGAAACACTTTCATTTCATTCGAAATTTCACGATGCCACCATAATTTGGTGTCGGAGTCGCGTGAATTATTAAGTTTGCCAAGAAGTTTGTCTTTGATGCAAGCCCTGTACTGCACCAATTCACTGTCCAAAGATTCCAATGCTTCGTTGATTTTACGAAGATGTGCGCACATGCGACGCAAAGAATGATGCACAACGCGGTTCGGGTCGGAAGTATCATAAATACCGGTAACATCAGGACCGGTATATTCGTCTCCCCAGTCGGAATTGTGCGACGATGATGATTTTGACTGCTTGTTGTCTTGGCCACTCATGATGCACAACTGAAACGATATATTACACAGACATTTCTAATAAATATTAAAAGCGCGCTCGAAGTTCCGACGTGGTTTGTCACAATTTTCAAATTCTTGCACGTGGCTTGATAAATTAAAATCGAGCCGTCGTACAGGAATTTAAAAAGCATGACCAATGTTCTTGACAATGAAGTCTTGCGCTTGGATGTGCTTCCGACGATGTAGATTGCTTCCAATCTTAAGGCGTTTGTAGGGCTCAAATTATTTTTAAAAAATTTGAGCCGTACAATTACCAAAAGAACGAGAAGCCGATGTTCACAATTAATGATGAAAACAATCACAAACACATTCGCTAATAAAATATTATAGCACGATTTACTAATTATAAACACGTATTTGACGGAGTATTCGAAGTAACTTCTCATAGTTTATAAACCGTAGAGTATTTGCTTAATAAAATAAAATTTAAGCAAATAATCGACAGTGAAAAACCTAAGAGAATAATCTTCTTAATGACGATGAGGCAGATTATTTACAATCTTAAGGCGTTTGTAAAACACAAATAATGTATGGAAAAATTTGAGCTTCACATACTGCCAAAAGAGTGTAAAGAACGGTATTCTTGATAGATGATGAAGAAACCACTCACAAATTAAATCGACATGTCACATTTTATAAAATTTTATTCGGCGGAGTATTTGAAGTGCCTTCTCATAATTTATCGGCCCTTGGGTAGAGCTTAATAAAATAATTCAGCAGCTACACAAAGGTCAAAAAAGCGTGAGAAAATGTTCTTGACAATTAGGATGAAGATATTCCGCTGTTTATGATTTTCTAGTTTTTTGCATACAAAATAGACTGAGAAATTCCAAACTCATTCTAAAATGTACACAAGGACCAAAAAATCGTGAATAACAATCTTGACAACAGAAAAATAATGATTATAAATTATAGCAAAATTGTGGATTGTTCGACGTTTTAAAGCGATTATGAAAAATCTAAATAAATTTGTTAAAAATTTAAACCCTTCATATTCACTAAAAAACATGAAACGTTATAATTTTTCTAACTCGAGGATGTGTGTTTGGATGGGAGTTGATGATGGTTGATCATAATTTTATCGTTTGTTGGAGATCCGAATTATTTTTCCGGGAACTTTCGGACCACCCAGCCAAACAATAAAAACATGAAACTTAACAGTTTTTTCTTTTATCACTTTAAAAATATTTAGTTGTTGCTTGCTCACAATGTTGTGGTATTCGTGAAAATCCAAAATAAATTGAAAATTTGGAGATTCTCAGGATTGCCACGAAATTGTAAGGTAAGTGCCGAATTTCTTGATACGTGTTGAATTTTGGATTGATCGAAATTGACTGTGAAATTAGTTACATCAATGTTGAGGAAAAGCATTTGGACACCCCTTCCCCCAACGTAATTAAAATTTGAACCTAAATCTTTGCTTACGGCGCGAATTGAAATTTAAAACGCGTTGGCGCGCGAGTTGCTTTAATTTTAAAGAAATAAAGTTTGAACATGAAAGAATATTTGAGGAACAGTCAAACCGCACGGAAATTGACGTTTTTTGTTCTCAGAACCTTTCTTCGCGCCCCCGAACTGATTCAAGACGTGGAAAGTGGAAAAATTGAGGTTGCAAACGGCTTGCAATCGGCTTGCAACAGGCCGATTGCAGACGAAAACAAGCCGATTACAGGCTCGATTGAGCCTGTTGCAAGCCGATTGCAGACGAAAACAAGCCGATTGCAGGCTCGATTGAGCCTGTTGCAAGCCGATTGCAGACGAAAACAAGCCGATTACAGGCTCGATTGAGCCTGTTGCAAGCCGATTGCAGACGAAAACAAGCCGATTGCAGGCTCGATTGAGGTTGTTGCAAGCCGATTGCAGACGAAAACAAGCCGGTTGCAGACGATTACAAGCCGATTTCAGGTTGAAACAACCTTAATGTAGATGCCATCAAGGTGTTTTGAGAGCGCATCAAGATTTTTTTTTATCGGTAAACGGATGGTTGAAAGACGGTTTCAGCCTGTTTTAAGGTGTTTTGAGAACGTTTTAAGGTGATTTTAGAGCGTAACAAGCTCGAATGAGAGTGATGTAGGGACATTACTCCACAACAAGCCATGTCACCCAGCTTCGAGAGGCGTCTCCAGAAGTCCTCTGCCCCTTCACCCTGGTCTCTCCTGACCTTGAAAAAATCGACACGCCAGTTGAATATTGGGTAGATCGTTTTAAATTCTGTTTCGAGGAGGTCGAGACATCCGGCTGGTCCAAAAATTGCCATTCCTGGTGTTATTTGACGTGCTACGACGTCCTGCAGGTCAGTGTCGAGAGCCTGAAGCAAATATCCTTGCTGTGTAGCGACTGATTGCTGCTTGAGGCCACTGGCATCGTGAAACCTCTTGAAGGCAGCTACCCAGAGCCTAAATTCACAAGGCGTTTTTGACTTTGACAGCTTCTCACAGAGTTTGGGTATGGTGCTTGTGTGATGGGCCTCAGCGACGGACGTTGCAGTCTGGGCCTTCGCATTCTCCGCGATGTATTGATCTAATTTTTTCAACTATGCGAATTGCTTTTCCTCGTACGGCTTGATAGAATCCTCGGCCGTCTCGCTCGCTGACCCGTTACCATTCAAAATCTCGAGGTCGCTTCACCGATCGTGGAGCTCCACGCAGAAATCGAACGCCTCGAGTAGGCGTTTCCTTGCGTCTCTGCTGGTGGCCATGGTGTCAACGGTATAATAGCGGTCGATTAGCTTGTCGATCGTGGTGCAGGCTCTGGTAACTGCACTTTTGGCAGATGCGATCCTTGCCCAGATTTTGCGTTTATCCTTCCAGTCCACGGTATCTCTGACATCCGCCATGATGTGCCCGGGGCGCCGTTATCACGGGAAACTCCCCTCTTCTTGGCCTAAATACAATTAAGAGATGCTATAATTGACATGGACAAAGGCCCAGGGACTTGCTTGCACGAACCCCCAACATAGGATTACTTTGATGGCGTTTAATCTCGGACTAAAACTATTTTTACGAGAACACGATTCACTGGTCTTGAAATGGTGATTTTCCCAAACCAAGTTCGGACACTGGTCGTGACGCCATGTATGCTGATAAGCTAGTGATATATTTCTAACATAGATGCGAGCGCGATGAACATAGATGTACACAGATGAATA
>CBDDTI010000398.1:0-11524 GCA_965233585.1 bacterium | reverse complement strand
TAAACTATGAACTCAATGAGCATAATGTTTCTTATGATGATACAATATTCTCTCACCTCTCATTTACAACAAAATTCAGGCCAATTGAAAAGAAGTAATAATTTATGTGTAGTATCAATCAATAAATAATTACTTTACTAGAAAATTATAAGGTCTAATTAAAGAATAAAACGAAGGCATAAAACAGCAATTAAGTGTTCTTGAAAATTACATTATGGCTCCTTCTTGAATTTCAATGTCAATGTCAACGTTCTTAAAATCACAAAAGGCTTTTCTTCTAGCTCTCGATCCTCTAAGGCAGATTAGTGCGGATCTTAATAAAGCGAAAGATGTCCTTGCTCTTATCCAGGAGATTGTTTTTGCATAATCTTCTCATTTCTTGATGGAGATCAGCTGCGCTAGTCTGCTATGGTATTGCAAGCATTCCTTCCCCATACCGCGCATTGAAGTGAAAATAAGGGGTGTGAAAGTTCCGTGTTCAATGTCCAAAACTCTCCTCGAGTATAGGCGCTTCTTCTCATTCTCATGATTGCGGTATATCTTTTGGAGCTCCAGGTCCCTATACGAATCAGCATTAGGGTGAAAGACCCTCACGTCGAAGAATGCTGAACGTTGGTTCTCCAAGAACCCGCGTGCGTGGATATCTAATCTCGCATCTGGAGCCCGATTAGAACCCCATCCTAGCTGTTCTCCCGAGATATCTTGAAGGATAGGCTCGATCTCAACGTCACTACATACTATACTCAGAAGATCGGCTTCTGAATCTCTCAGCTCATTGTGGCGTTGGCTAACGAACCCACCTCGCTTGCATATCATTGCCCGGTCTACTGTGAAAGTATCGCCACATACACAGGTGGAGGGGATATCATCAACCGGCCAATCATAACGCAGTTTGATTGCCTCGCGGAACTCCCTCTTATTTAGGTTGAAACCCATTTCACGAAGGGGAAGTATTGTCAGCCAAACTGAAGACCCTTTTTCCGCGGCAAGATCAAGTGTTCGCTGGACTTTCTGTGGAGCTACCTCTCTGATATGCGCTGCTCTGTCTTGGAGCGCCTTTGTCCTCTCACTCCTCACTGCCTGTTGTAGTGGCTTGACAAGAGAATCATCCGGCATCTGATGTGACTGAGCCACGATCTGTCGGACCAGCGGGGTGGTAACTTTAACAGAAGAGGATTGCTCGAGAAGTGCTTCAAGACATGGGCTTGTCATGCCTAGCCCATCTAGACGGACTGGAAGTGCTAGAATGTCCCTGTCTAGCCGACTGCAGATATGTTCCGTAATTGCCGGGATAAGTATCTTAGATATGACATTCTCCAGTGGCTCCAATAAATCTTGAATATCTGGCAGAGTTCTCAAAAAATACGTCCAACGATGTTTCAGGCCAAGGGTGTAAGCAGCATAACACGCTTCTGGTTGAGAAAGGGCAAACTCTGCCAGCTTGCATTGGTGACCTCACTGACCCAGTTGCTTACCTTCTGACTGACGTATTCTTCTAAATATTCTCTTGAGCCTATCACAGCACCCAGGTGTTTGTGTCCCTGTACGGTTACATTGACAGCCGTGTCCTTGAGCACTTGTTTGACGCTTTCCTCTTTATCTTCCTTTGAGATAATCCAACACTTCTAGGCGTTGGGAAAATACCCGAAGTCTGGGCCAAGGGCGTTGAGGGTGTCCCACCATTTCTTGATTTCCAGTATAGAGCCAGCTCCACATGCATCATCTGCAAACCAGCACTGTTTGATACTGGACGCCGCCCCTAGGCTCGTGATCAGCGGCGGCACACTTAAGGCATACAGGCCCATAGCCAGCGGGTCACCCTGTGTTGTACCTTCTGCTGACACGATCTCTTTGCCGCCAGTAATGAATAGGCGTGCTGACTTCCTGTAAGTGTTAATGGCGTAGACTGCAAATACAGGAAAAAGAACCCGGATGTTGTGCAATGCAGTTGCTCTGTTAAGTGCATTGAATGCGTTAGAAGCATCGATTAGCAATACTGCGTCCGTGTGATCTGCTTCAAATACAGTATTCATAGCTTGTATAGCAGCCTCGCTTCCAGTCTTTTGGCCTGCACATAGCTGGAGTGAGCCCCTCGCCTCAACCACGTCTCCCCTGGCAACGTTCATTACAGACTTTCCAATTATCCTTCGTATTACCTAACCCACTCCTAATGGCCTTTCCGCACCCTCGCCTTTATCCAGGGGAATCAACCGGCTTGCCACCAGTGGCTCAATGGTTGCAGGGTCAATATATGTTGTACATAGGGTCTTTGTCATTGTAGCTATCACCTCGCATAGTTTTGTAGACGACTGTTTAAAGGACCTGCAAGCCAGGATTCTTCTAAAGCCATTGGCGTCAACCCCGCATGGCCCCCCTGATCCCTTTGTTCTTAGTTCAGCCTGCCTTACCATGTCACCATTTATCTCTGAGTATACCGATTCAGGGATATCATCGTCAATCGGCCCGAAGAGAAGTGAGCCCAGTGTTGCTGGTTGTGGATTTGGGTGTTTCTCTTTTAACTGGGCCATGACGTCATCCGTTAGCTCCAGCACGCGTCCGGTTGACGTTTCGCTAAGGAAGCGCAGCACTGAGTTGATTTGACCTTCCAGCACAAGTTTAGCAAAAACTTTCGATTTTTCCGGGGGATCAGATGTCTTAAGCTTTCCAATACGGCCCTGAAGAATTCTACCTTCTCGTAGCAACTTGCTGATTTCCCCTTGCTTCCAGAGCATAAGGCGTTTGGATAAGGCTTCCTGGTGGTCTTTTGTCTTGGATTTCGGGCCTGGCTTTTGAAGTGCTACAGCCAGAAGGACAAAGGCTGCTTTCAATGATATGTGCTGATTGTCGGAGCTGCTGTTCCAGTCGTTAATATGCAATGTAACTTGATCAATAAATTCTCTATCGATTTTTCTTTCCTCAGGTTACAATCTCATTATAAGCATCTGATATGATAGTTGTCGGTAAAACAATGAGACTGTCATCACTCTTTATGCCCCAAGTGATCATAGCTGGCTCATTAACAGTATTGTGCCTGCTGTTGAATTAGCATACCGTGATTCATCCCTCCCAGCCGTTTGAACATTCAAACTAAATAAATCTGCTTTGCCCGAATGATCAATATTAGAAACAGACTGAGTTCCGCCACCGTACATAGATTCATCAATCCCTGACATCGCCCTCGAATTACTCAAGCTAATGTACACTGACCCTTCTTGAATTTTTTCAAATCTTGATGCTTGGTCCCGCAAATTTTGAGATTTCAGTCCAAGGTGTCCATACCCTTTAGCGTTCGACAGATCTGTCAAAACCTCTATGTATCCCTTTTTCCTTCCATTACCATTAACTGGGGCTCTGTCGGATGTTATTAGTTCCTGTGCCTTTCTTTTGCATTCGAGCACGTCCTCGTACATTTGATCCGTCCACTTCACCTTAGATTTTCTTGACATCTTATGGTGGCTTGATAATCTCTTGCCTTCAAGCTCCGACCAAACGATTTTAAGGCCATAATTCGTGCAACTACGACATAATTAGACCTCGCTCAGTTACGGCCACTGTTTTTCTTCGGAAGAGAACGCTGGTACATTGTTTTCCTTGATAAACCAGTAGATGACAACCTCAAACACAAATCACTCACACGCCATTATGCCATTATTATTATTTTGTTATTGTTATTATTATTATTATTATTATTATTATTATTATTATTATTATAGTTTACAATTGTAAATATTACTAACTGTTTTATTTTCATCCTTAAGATTGTAAGATTTAAGTGTTTCCAATTTTTCTTTTTGAAAAAAAAGTTATTATTATTATCATTATCATTAAAATTATTATTATTATTATTATTATTATCATTATCTCTTTTTGTAAGGTTAAGTTATTTTTACTTTTTAAGAATTTTAATGTAGTGTGCATAATACAGTATTTTTCTGAGTTAATTTTTTTTTTATTATTATCATTATTATTATTATTATTGTAGCAGGTGTTTTCAGAATCCTCAGGATCGGAAATAAAGACTAACAATGAGCAGGTTATCCCACAATTCTCCCCTTCAAATCACATTTGCCGAAGTTTAGCAGCTGCTACTGATGTGTATTTTAAGGTTTTTGTTTTCTAAAAGCGGGTCGTTTGAAAATTTCTCCTATTTCGATAAAAAGAGTTGCAGCATCTCGTATCCCTGTCCACTGGATTGACTTGTTTATTGTTTCTGGTCAGTAAGGAATATCCCTGTTTCATATACAAAGTATTGCCGGTAGCAATTTAGGTACGTTTCACTAGTTTTATGTATTTGTTATTATTAATGCGCTCTTAAGTAAATCTCTCTAAACCGGAGTGCAGGCGAGGTCTTACACGTTGTATCTCACAACGGCGCTACGCGAGACGAAGAAACAAAGTCTCCGCAATTATGCAAATTTGCTAATCTATCTGAATTTCCTTGTGTAATTTTTATTTTGTATTTATTTCGTGTGTGATGCTTTATTTAGAATTTCCACCTCTTTCTTTAGTTTTCATTTTGTTTTTGCCGATTCACGAATTGTTATCTTGCGTGCAGATGAAAGTAATTTTTGACTTAATTGTCTCAACTTTCAGCTAGCCCAGTGGGTGTTTTCTAGTTACAGTTTGTTTTGAACTGTCAGAAATTCAACAATCTCTATCGCTTGATCTGCAAACTGCCAGAACACTTGTTGTAAATTGTGAAACTGTTTAACTTTGCTGTAGTTGTTTTATGGTAGACTTTGGGTGCGTTTTCTTTCTTTTTTTTTTGTTTGATTGCTGCAGTCAATTAAGCATCACAAGGTTCCTTTCATTTCGCAAGTTAGATGAATAGTTTATTTTTGCTTTTGTCTCTTAGTAAGCACACTGTTTTACTGAACATACATTATTTCGATAGCTGCCAATAAGGACATACGATTTTAAGATAAGTGGCAATCCTTGTGGTCATATTACAATTATCATTTTCAGCGTTATCTTTTTCGAGACGATTTTTTCTGCCAGTGACACAGACATAGGCGGAAAATTAAAAGCATTTTAAGTTTCCTAGCTAGGAGTCGAACATATTAGACCTTCTGGTTACAATTCCAGAATCTTTAATTTCGTGCTCGATGTTTGACCTAAAAGCCAATCATGTTAATTAAACCGATAAATTACAAAAACAAAATATGCGAAACGCACGTAATGAATAAGGATATACAAGAAGAGCCAGCTCGACATGTTTAAGACTGCGGCCGGTCGGCATATGCCCCGAGCATTTGCTGGGTTTTGGTTTTGTTTGTTTTTCTTTCTTTTCGATTAAACGCATGTTGACCTTTCAATATATTTTTCTTAGAATAAGTAAGTGAGATCTTTGCACTTTACTCAACACTTTCCTCACTAAAGCAAGAGTCGATGAATCGTAAACTTAAGATTAACTACTGCTTCGACTGTCAGGTGTTCTCGGTTTACTCATATTGAAACTGTGCATGTGCCTAACGAACACTCTTCTTCACTCGCTACCAGCTCCCGCTCGCTCACTTTCAATCTACCAATGCCCCTTGCTCTAAAAAAAAATTAAATATAAGAAGCTGTGGAGGAGGCAGCTGTAGGATATCACGCCCGAATAGTATGTCCAAAACCTGCCCGTGACAAGAAGTCATTCTTTCGTTTCAGAGACGTGAGTCGATAGCCGCCTGTATTTTCTTTACATTTATATTTCATGTTCTTTAAGGTAATACTATTTCAGCTTTGGAATACGCTTATTGTATAACGATAAGGATAAGGATAATAAGATCCCTGATAGCTATTTTGCAATTATAGTAAAGGGTTAGGGTTTATAGTCCTCGTCCGAGAAGACTTGATCCTCGAACCATTTGCAGGTCTCATTACAAAGGCAGCACGTTCTCCTCAGTTATTGAGTGGTGGTTCGGCCAATCGCGAGATTTGAACTCGCGACCTCCCGCACGTCAGTCCGGTGCTCTACCAACTGAGCTAGCCGGTCGGCAGTCATTAGAATCTGCAATTGCGGCTTCTTTTAAAAAGTTATCTAGCCTATATAAACAAAGAAATTTAAATATTGAGATTAATTGGATAACTTAAATAAGTTACAGATTACTAATTATATGACCTTGGGGCAAATAATGAGCCTGGAAGCGTTTACAGATCTGAAATTCTTGGGTTGCACGTGACGTCATCATTTTCTAAAATCCAAATCTAAAGAGCCACCAAAGTTATTATCTTCATCACGCATGAGAGGGGGTAAATTTATATCTGTGAACAACTTTTCAGCTCAGTAACTTACTTCGTTCAAAAACAGGCACATTTTAAATTACTGAGTTATGGCTCGGTGCGTGACACAAGGCTATGAACGTGTTTGCCGAAAAATATATACTGATAATTATCTCAGAAGTTTTAGCCTTTTAGAAGTTAAAGTATTAGGAAAAGTGCGTATTTAAATGTTTCCTTGATCAGTTCAGATAATCAGTGGCCTAGATAGCTAAAGTAAGTTCCAGATGTTTACATTATTTTCCGGCCGCCATGTTGGTGTCCCATGGAGCTACAATAGTTACATACACAAACATGGCGGCTCCATACTGGGCTCTGCAAATTTGTGCAAAATATTGCGACAATTAGTTGAAGATCGCCGGGGAAACTTGGAAACGTTTCCAGCCCACTCACCTTGGCTGTTTTTAGTGGGTCCTGAAAATAATAATGAAAATTTACCTGCGTAAAAAAGGAAAAACTAAGAAGAGAGTTTAAAAGTTGATACAGATTGATATTAAAATATAAAACTAGTTAAAATTATTCAACGTCATCAAATTCTCACATTCAAAACTCCAAGTGTTATCCTCATCAGGCATAAGTACTAAGTTTATATCTGTTAACAACTGTTCAACAGCGTCCTTCGTTTGGAAACCAGCTCATTTTGAATTTCGGAGTTAATTAAGGCGACGTGTGACATAACGCTAAGATCGGGTTTGTCGAAAAATATACACCTTATCTCGTGACTTTTAGCCATTAAGAGTTAAGTATTAGAATAAGTGCTTGTGGAAATGTCTTTTGGTTCGGTTCAGAAAATCAGCCGACTAAATATGCGAAGTAAGATCCAGATGAATACGATATTTTCCGGCTGCCGTATTGGAGGACTTTTAACTTTAAGTCTTTTTAAAAAGACTGAGGTCAACCAACGTGGCGGCTCTATACTAGGTTTTATAATTTTTCGCGGAACATTATCACAATTTCTTGACTTTATCCACTGAATGGTTTTGATTCTATTTTATTGCTTGACAATGAACACACTCCATTGTCCAGTCGTTTTGTTTAAGACGCGGACTGCAGCATCCTTGTCTGAGCGAAAAAAAAGGACATGTCTCTCGACTCATGATGTGTCCCCAGATTTGAGCTTTTTGTACATGTTGTAGGCAGTAGAATGCCACTGCTGGGAAGGAATCCAGGAACCCAGGAGCCAGCAAACCATTACCCCTTCAGATCGCTTCATAACCAATTGAGCCCGCCACATCAGATGACACTTCGAGCAGCAGTCCTGTTAAGAGCCAGAACCTGAGAACTTGCCTGTTAGAAAAGACCTGATGCCATCATGGAAGGTCCAGATGAAATTCTCGGCTTAGAAGAATGGAGCGTTGTCTCTTCCGAAAGCGGCATAACAGGTCAATTGTGCGGCATAGGAATGTTAGCCAAGAACTTGCAGATCTTACAACTTCTCGGGGGGAACAGTCGCCACTTGACCGAGTCGAGAGCAATATCCACGACAATGAACATTGTGAAGGGGCCCACGCACTTGCATGGGTTTAAAACTAGACCTAACCGTTGACAAACTTCCAAGGCAGAACCCAGGTTATGTTTACAGTGAGGTGAATCTGGAGGGCCAGCGGTGATGAAATCATCCAAGTAAGGAAGAAGATCTGGTATCTGGTATTCCACCATTTTTGCAATCGTGTTAGAGACGAACGGAGCTGATCGAAGGCCTAAAGGTAGCGCCACGTCCACATAGAACTGGTCGCGCTAATACAACCCCAGCAGATAGTTATGAGAGGGGTGTACAGGCACGCTACGATATGTCATCTCCACATCAAATTTGACCATGCAAGCCCCGCGCCAGACTAGGCAAATCACCTAATCAACGAGGATGCAGTAAAAGGTAAATTCGCTCGGGTTCATTCCATCGTTGACACTAGCAACACCACCCGGGTTGGAGGGGAGGGGGCAAGAAATCTCTACAATGAGGTGCCCCTTCCCTAGTTGGCCCTTTTTGGGAATAACACAATACCTGTAGCTTAGAGATTCGGGAGGGGTGGAAAATTGTAGGGACCCGCCATCCTTCCTAAGGAGACCTGATTGGCCAAATACTCTTCTAAAATTGAAGGATGCTGTGTTGCGGGTGGCTCGTTCTTCTTAGCAGACTTCAGCTTTTGGGAGAAGCAGAATCCGAAGCGATGATAAAATAATACGCGAAGAGGATGTAATAAGCCTCCAACCAAGTAACGATGTCTTCGGTGCGCCGCTTAGGCATTTTCGGTGGGAACGTAAACACCAAGCGACCATCAAAAAGTAACTGAGGTTAAGGCTCTGCTAGGACAATGTTCGAGAAAAGCAAGTCGTTGAGTCCGATGAACTTCCTAGCGACGATCTTGGTTACTAGTTAAGTTCGCTGTGCTGGGGGAAAACCAAGGCCTTTGAGGGGTCGTGTGACCAGTGGAAAGGGGGAAAACCTAGCGCCAGAGGCAGCTAAAGAGAGAGCTTTGGGATCAAGTTGGCTGAGGAGAGGGGGCTGACCGGAAACGCCTCCCGAAATGGACGCCACGGACACGCTCGCCAGTGAATTTAACGCGGGAGGACTTGCAACTTGATCGGTGGACAGAGCTTGCTTTAAGGCATTGGCGACGGCGGCCAGAAAAGCAGGAGATGGCTGGTTCTGTAGCAGACTTAAGCGTGAAGACAGGCGAATAATTAACAATTATCCTGCGGAATCGCGCGGAATATCGTCTGATACTTAGCTGACGAGGCCGTAGGCCGATTCGGCTAAAATAAGACAATATTCCGCGCGATCGAGCAGGATAATTGTTTTATTATTCAAACAAATTGATATCAAAACTCGTAACATTTTTAAATCTTTCTGTCGACATTTTTTTACTTCACTTTTTCTTCCCACGTACGAAGCTACGTATATCGCCGGATATCTGTTGCCTACGGATGACAGATATCGAGAGCATCATGATCATATTTGGATAGTGCTACAATTTGTTGAATAATAAATAGAAATATTCGTAGGAGCCACGCCAAGATCCGGTGGTGTATAAGATAGGGAGGATTTCCCTCGAAATCGGGCAAGAGAGACAAGGCATTGGGGCCGCCGCTTGGCTGTTACGAGTGTTTCTGGTGTTCATGTCGAGGACGTTAACTTTCAAATTGGAACACAGAGAGTAATAATACGAGCAAAGAATCCGCGAAGATTTGCTAGCGAGAGATGCAAATGCTCCACAAAGATCAATTAACTGAACTGGTCAGGTAGTGCGGTGAAGTACAAGAGCCCTGCAAATCCCCTGATGAAGGCTCACAAGTCATGTACCGTCAAGGGAGAAACTGCTGGCTGCTGTATTTAGCACATTTCTTTTCTGAGCACCTTTTTTTCACCTCGTGCCAAATATTTTGACCCCAAGAATAATTTTAAGGTGTTGTTAATAAGCTGCAATTCCACCCACTCAAAACTAAGTTAGTGCATGGTTGCTGGGTCAACATATAAATTGAATACTATAAATCTGGAGATTTATCTAATGTAATCTCCATTCGTATTAAAAGAGATTTCTTAAAACATAAAACTATAAAAGTTAGAGATAACAAGTTAAACCGACGTTTCGGAGTAGACATCACTCCATTATCAAGGTAAAAATGTTCTATGATGCTAAAATTACAGTATTAAAAACGATTGACGCTAAGAATTAACATAGTAAGCACCTGCGAAATTGGCTATACAAATACTTTAGCACGAATGGAATCCGATTGCACATTGAGGCTAGGCTTAAGTGTTCTTATAAATAACATTTCAAACACTAAGCAGTCAAATTTGTTTTTACATTTTTTGAGCACCTCAAAGCGTTTAAGCAGGTCCCGAGGGATCGTCCCGTGTGCGTTCTTATAGTGTCTGGCAATGGCCGAGGACTGTTGTTTGTGTCCCTTTACACGATTGTGTAAATGTCCGCGTGTGTAGCCTACATAACCTTCATCGCAAAGGTCACATTTCAATTTTTCTGCTGGTAAATACAGGCTGGATGGTTTTGTTTACTTTCAGGCTCAAATCCTTAAGTTGTTTTTTTACAAATTCTGCTGAGTTTTGGTCTTTAAATGGCAAGACTACTCGAACCATGTTATCCGTCTCTTGGGCTGTTGATAAAGGTCGCGGTTGGTCGCAGACCTTTGAGTCGACAAAGCGTTTGATAGTGGAATTTACGAGTTGTTTCGGGTACTTTAGGCGTGAGAAAACTGACTTCAAACGGTCACATTCGTCTGAGAAGTGTGACCAAGAAGAAGATAAACGATGTGCTCGATCGAGCATAGTTCTCAGCAAGCCATTCTTGTACCGATTGTCAACATTGCTCTGAAAATGCAGAAGGAGACCTGAATTCGTGGGTTTTACGTAGACCTTTGTCTCTATCCGGGGAGATCGATTCAGTAACTGAGTTCCCAGAAATGGCAGCATACCATTGCTTTCAGTTTCCATGGTGAATTTTACGGATGAATGTGCAAGGTTTAATGTGTTTAGGAAGCTAGATGCTGCCGCCATATTCGGCATGATGGTCAGGGTGTCATCTACATATCTTCGATAGAACGAAGGGAGTTTTCCTTGTCGCTCGAGGTTTTCTTCGATTGAGGTCATGAAAACATTAGCGAGCAAGGGGCCAAGGGGAGAACCCATGGCCACACCATCAGTCTGTTCATACAAAGCTCCATTGAATTGGAAAAGTTGTTCTTTTGTAGCTACTCTGAGAAGGTCAACAAGGTCCATTTTCGTCAAATTCAAGTCGTACGTTACGTTAAACCAATTGTTGGTGAAAGCTCTGTTCGCGAGTATCTCTATCGTTTCATCCAAGGGTACGTTTGTAAACAGGGAAGACACATCATACGAAACCAGAATGTCACCGTTTGCTATTTCCATGTTTTGAATTTCGTTCGTAAATTCAAATATGTCAGATACTGTGTAACGATTCAAAGACAAAGGCTTAAGTTTAATGTCAAGCCATTTAGCCAGCGCGTAGTTGTATGTTTGCTTTGCTGATAAAATAGGGCGCATCGCTAAGCTCTCCTTGTGTGTCTTTGGTAAGCCATATAAATGGGCTAATCTGGAGCCTGTAGGGCACACAGTATCTGCAATGGGCTTGGGCAGAATTCTACGGACAGTAGAGTCTAAATCTTTCTCTTTCTTTAGAAGAGGGTGGTAATAAGTTGGTGGTCTACCTCTACTTGGAGGCCTTTCGAGGGGAACAGGCCGAAACTTACTTGCGTCATTGTTGGAAGCTTCAGATAATAGGCGTAA
>CBDDTI010000397.1:0-10888 GCA_965233585.1 bacterium | reverse complement strand
ATATAAAGGATAGGAAGGATATAGCTTTTCCGCTCACCGTACTGAACAAGAACCTTAAAATAGAACAAAAAAGCATTCATATTAATGAACTTTTGTAGTCAATCAAGCATGCACAATCAAATTAGAAACTTCATGAATATGCAAACATATGCAAATAGCAATTCACGAAAAACAAACCAAACGAAGACTCTTCTATTTGTAAACACACAAAGTGTAGACTGAAAGAAGTGATGGCCTGTATTTACAGCAAAATAAAACAGATTCGCTTACCTTTCTTTCGCTTATCGTCAAAATTTGCTAGCAAAAATTTAGAGAAATCGATAGCTCCTGGTGACTTCTGTGTTCAATTTCAATTCAATTCAATTTTAATTTAAACTCGCACAAACATTACAGCGGTTATCAGTCACACGCGCCCTCCAACGATTTTTTTCCCACTTCAAAAACTACGTTTTGGTGGACGTCAATCAAATGTATCCATGACAATAACGGCTAGCGGAGTTTCCGGAACCACTATTTCATTGTCAATTCTCAGAGTATCCGAGTTGCTCTTTCATCAGTTACTTGACTCGTCGATAAACAGAAACTGAGAAATAAGACTTATGAAATCGTTTGAAGCGCCTTTTCGTTCGTCTCGCACACGGGCAATGCTTTGAAGCTGCAAATGTATAACCACAACATGAGACTGAACTAAATATAAATAATAACCTTTACTACAGATTGAACTACAAAAATCTAACTGCTAATCTCGTGCGGCTTTCATTACCTATTTATTACTGACAATCCTACTTGCCGTATATTGGTTCTGCTGACGGTTTGCTTTGCATACAATTTACCTGTCTGGTATTCCAACCACACTTGAAACTAGCGAGGCGAATGACAAGAATTTCTGCGGCGAAAATAATCTGCATCCATAACAGGCTGATAAAAAGTCAATCTCCACATAAAGCGACTTATTTCAGAGGCCAACTTTCTCAACTACCTGATATCTTTCGTTTCTTTGACTTTCTGAGTCTTTGGCGGATCGCTTACGGCTCTAGTTTTGTTTTCGTACGATCGAAACGCCGCCTTCTTCACAAACGTTTCGCTCGCAAAAAGTGTTTCTGCTACGTGATTCAAAGACAGACTACGTTTTCTCTACATAATAACTCTCCATCTCAGTGAAATTGCAAATTATTTTGTCATAACAACTGAGCGATTATACCTGATTCAACCATAGGTAACCCAGGCTCACTGTGTGTGACACGTGACATAATATAGGTAAATATAGAGAACATTAGCCTGCGAACAGGCTCCCGTTGGAGATAGCCGAGTGCAGTCTAGGGCGAGAGCGAGTGCAGTCTAGGGCGTGAGCCGAGAGCGGTCTGGTGAGGAGGGAGTCCCCCGCGTCCCACTCGCTTCGCTCGCGGAGTCACGACGCTCTGACTCCCACTCGCTCGCTCGCCGAATTTTTTTCCGCCCTTGCTGGGAGCCTGTTCGCAGGCTAAAAGAACATATGAGGCGAAGTTTAGGTCTGAAAATTTGCTAGAAAATCGAAACAAAATTCGATGAAACTTACCATGTGGCGAGTTGTTGTTGTCCTTAATACGCACACGTAGTTTTGGGGAAAAGGAGTCTTCATCATCTTTCCTTCATAGTAAAGTGGCAAGGTAGGAGACTGAAGCCAAAGTCGGGTTCCGATCGACTCAGAAGAAGCACGATATTTTTCGTGAAAATCGAGTCCAGTCGCTAAATAAACACGCCAGGCTTGTGGAACATGAATTTCTCTAAACCACGAATCCACTGAAGCATCTCCAGCTAGCAACGCGAGGCCACCAGGCTCCGTAGAACTTGTACGTTAACCTACTAAAATGGCGACCGTTAGCCTTCGCCCTTACCACTGGCACAGTTCAAATATGGCGCTGAGCTCGGAGCGCCTGGTGACGAGTATAATAAGTCCCCGTGCAGGGTAGGTAGCTGACTTTTGTCTTTCAGCAATCTGGGGCTCCCTTCCCCACACGGGGACTTATTATACTCGTCACCAGGCGCCCCGAGCTCAGCGCCATATTTGAACTGTGCCAGTGGTAAGGGCAAAGGCTAACGGTCGCCATTTTAGTAGGTTAACGTACAAGTTCTACGGAGCCTGGTGGCCTCGCGTTGCTAGCTGGAGATGCTTCAGTGGATTCGTGGTTTAGAGAAATCCATGTTCCACAAGCCTGGCGTGTTTATTTAGCGACTGGACTCGATTTTCACGAAAAATATCGTGCTTCTTTTGAGTCGATCGGAACCCGACTTTGGCTTCAGTCTCCTACCTTGCCACTTTACTATGAAGGAAAGATGATGAAGACTCCTTTTCCCCAAAACTACGTGTGCGTATTAAGGAGAACAACAACTCGCCAAATGGAAAGTTTCATCGATTTTTATTCCCATTTTCTAGCAAATTTTCAGACCTAAACTTCGCCTCATATGTTCTCTATATTTACCTATATTATGTCACGTGTCACACACAGTGAGCCTGGGTTACCTATGATTCAACGACGATCGAACGTGGCCGCGAAACTTACATGAAATGAACACGACTCTATGTCATGGAAACATTTGATTGACGTCCACCAAAACTTAGTTTTTGAAATGGCAAAAAAATCGTTGAGGGGCGCGTGTGACTGGTAACCGCTGTAATTTTACAGTGTTAGAAAAAAAAAAAAGAATACATATAAATATTTTAGCTATAGACCACAAGTTTCTATGGTTCATTTGTTATATCGTATTTACCATATTTTAAACTTGTAACGTTAAAAACTTTAGTCATTCTCTGTAACACCCTGAAGAAGGAAGGCCGTGCCTTCCGAAATATTGGAAAAAATATATCTCTATACTGTGTAATCAGCCTTGCAAATTTTCGTGTATGGTTTATAAGCTGATAAACCACGCGGGATGTTGGTAGGACACGAGAAGGCAAGTGATTTACGAATTCTTAAGGTGTTCTACCAACATCCCAAGTGGTTTATTAGCTTTTTACCCATAGAAACTTGTGGTCTATTGCTTTTATATAATAATTCAGAAGACGCGCGATTTTTCCGTGGGTTTACGGGCACAATAACCCACAACTGATTGACCAATCACAACGCGCGCATTGATTTGGTTACTATATAAATACAAATAACATATAGAAGATGATAAATAGTACTAATGTAATATTTACAATTATGACTAAGAAATAAAGTGTTAAAGGGAAAAAGAAAAAGAGATAAATGGAAAACAAACAATTTCAATACAAGGTTGATTGTGAGATATGTAGGTATGATCGTGGATGACTTATTTCCAGGTTCTCTCGGTCTTCCAAGATGGCGGATATGTCAAATCCCCGACCCTGGGGCAGCGACTAAGTGTCAAAATCCCTACTCCGGGGAAGGCTTACTGAATCAAATTCCCGTGGGTCGCCCCCCCCCCCCCCACCCTGGGGCTTAACATTGATAGGTGCATAATTCACGACGACCAAGCGCGGTTTGTTTATTAATTAAGTTTATTCGCTTCGTTCAAATGTTTTTTTGGAGTGTTATTCAGCTACTACAGAACTGCCAAGAAAAGAACTAGATGGCCACTAACTTAACACAGTTGAAATACGACCGATCTCAAAATAATTGGCTTGCTTTTGTTGCCCTTTTTAAATTCACAACTTTCATCTTTCTTTCACAGCGCCGTGATATTTGTCACGCGGTGAAGAAATTAATTGATTTCTTGTGTTCAGATTGCTTTCGCTCGCTCTGAAATATTAAAAAAAAACGCCAGGGAATTAAGGGTGGCTCTCAGGCAATTTCACACAGGCATCAATGGGTTTATCTTATTTATCTTCTATAACATCACACTTTCTTAACGTTTTGCACTGGATGGTTTTCGATATATTTTTTATTGCGTAACAATGAAAACGATCTGAATTTTGCAATGCGTTGTTCAACCAAATTTCAACGCGTCGTCGAGCGTTACCAACGCATAAGGAAAGATATTGCCAACGCATTCCAAAATAATAACAGCGCGTTGAAAAGCGTTTCCAACGGGTTGAAAAACGTTCAATGCATTTTTCAACGCATTTTCAATGCATTTTTGACTTATCTCTTATGCCGGATTTTTGCAAATAGGGTCACATACATTGCATTTTGCACGCCATGCATGCCTCAGTTTGATATTTCGCGGGAACAGTTGCCATGGTTGCAACTAATACAAGCCGGCTCCAAATAAGGCTAAAAACGTCATTACTTAGGAAGATGGCGGTCGCCGTCGAAGACGAAAGGTGAAGTTCTTCGCGCTTCTTTGCTTGTACTACCCAAGTTATCAGTACCCTAAGGACAGGAACTTCAGAACTAACTTTCATTGTATGAACGTAATGGTCTAAGTAAGGATCGTGGTTTAAATTCGCACTCAAAGGCTACGCTGAACAGTTATGCTGTCAGCATGACAGTACCGGTTCGTGGAAATACGAAGGAAGAATTCATCAGTTTTCATCGTTAGCTTGGCAGTACCAGAACAATCTAGCGAAACTAGAGGCTTTATAGTTGATTGCCATTCCAGGTAAGATGAGTTAAATGGTGCTTAATTCGGAATATTGGACGCTCGAGGGCTCTATTTCCCTAATTTTGTTTACCTGTTAACCATACACTGCACAAATAAAGGGGGTAAGTTTCTAAAGAAACTTTGGTGCTGCGTCGGTGGGAGTATTACAAGATAATTTGGTTTTATCAACTGAGTTGACAATGTAAGTTAGCCACCGTTAAGAGATTCGAAAGCTGACGTTTCGAGCGTTAGCCCTTCGTCGGAGCTCTTGTTCCGGGTCCCGCATTAATGTTCACTAAAGCAAAATGCAAACTTGTGGTGTTACTGCTACAAAATTATACTCGTACTATAATGATCCCAGACGCTGTTTAATTAATGCACAGCTCTTTTTGCTTTTGAAGTCTTCAAATTTTTGTGGGGAAAATTTTTGAATGGTTGCAAAAACCAAAAATAGAAGGAAAACCTCGACAAACTTGTACTTCAAATCACCTTCAGCAACATTAATATTTATTGATGGGATTGAGTGCACCTTTGTATTATTTTTTGTCTGGAAAAGAGTGACATTTCTGTGACAATTCAATTCCTGTGTATTATTATGAAGTGAAAAGTTGCTCAACAAGGAAATGCACTAGATCACATTGACTAAAAGTAATGTGAAGTTGATGAAGTAGCTAGATTATGCCATTGTTTCTTTATTTTTTCGTAACTTTTTGGTCCTTTAGGCTGCTCTACATGTAGATTTGACACCAAAAGGTCAAGTGCTTTCTTTTCAGATAGTTTTTTCCTTAGTCTTTGTGTGATTTTTGTCCCAAAGGAGTCCATTGGCTTTATAAATTTAAACCAGATCCCTAGATGTTTTTGGCATACATGTAGATTTTTTCATCTGCTCTTTGTAGCTTTATGCGCATTATTGCATCTTGTGACATTACATTCTTGACTTTCTTTAAACCTTGAAGAACCATGGCAGAAGCAGTTAAAGTTATTGTGCGCTGTCGTCCTCTTAACCAACGTGAAAAGGACTTAAATTGTGAAGTAGTGGTACAGATGGACTCGTCTACTGGACAGTGTGGATTGAACAAACCTGGAGATAAGACTCAACCTCCGAAGATGTTCACATTTGATGGTGCTTATTACATTGACTCTACTACTGAAACAATTTACAGTGATATCTGTTTTCCTTTGGTTGATGGCGTGTTAGAAGGGTACAATGGTACTGTGTTTGCATATGGTCAGACAGGCTGCGGAAAGTCCTTCAGCATGCAGGGAATAACTGACCCTCCAACACAAAGGGGTATAATCCCACGGGCATTTGAACACATCTTTGATGCCATTCAAGTTGCTGAGAATATGAAGTTCTTGGTCCATGCCTCATACCTGGAGATTTACAATGAAGAAATCAGGGACCTTCTTGGCAAGGATCACAAGTCAAAGTTGGAACTAAAGGAGCATCCTGAAAGAGGGGTCTATGTGAAGGACCTCACTATGCACCCTGTTCACAGTGTACCTGAAATGGAGAAGGTTATGGATCTCGGGAGTAAAAACCGGTCGGTTGGTGCTACTCTCATGAATGCTGACTCATCAAGATCACATTCAATTTTCACAATTAACATAGAGATCATGGAGACAGCAGATGAAAGCGGGGAACACGTAAGAGCTGGTAAACTTAATCTTGTTGACTTGGCTGGAAGCGAGAGGCAATCCAAGACTGGTGCTACGGGCGATCGGCTCAAGGAGGCCACAAAGATTAACTTGTCCTTGTCAGCATTGGGCAATGTAATATCTGCTCTGGTAGACGGGAAGTCAACGCACATTCCTTATCGTGACTCCAAGTTAACCAGACTGCTCCAGGTAGGTGGAGGTTCATGCTAGTAGTATTTTGCTTTGCACCAAAGTTGGTGGCCTGAAATGTTTGCAGAGGTCTGTACCTCAACTTAACCCTGGGCATTAGGCTCTAGGTGTTTGAAGGCTTGATGATGTTATTCACTGGATAAATCACTTTTCAGGGGGCAAAAACACAGGCTATGTGACAAACACTGATTTATCTAGTGGATAACGTGGCTTGGACTATTCTACAGTGTAGGTGCACTGTCAAGTCGATATATCTTAATTTAGCAAACCTGTACGTAGCAATCCTCTCCACCCTAACAGTGCCTAGCCCTGAGGGTGGAGAGGATCGTGTGTGCACTGAAACATCCATGGCTGAAGACTAAGCCTAATCTGTCTGTGGTTAGACTGTTGTGTACGTGGATGTAGCTCGTGGCTGAGTCTTAGGCCTTTAAGTGTCAAGTTAGAAACAATATACTTGTGTAGGTTGCAAATCTGGAATGAATTTAAGAATATCTTAACTCAATTAGTGAGAGTCTCAACTACTGTACAAATTAATTGGTAGTGTGCTAGACCCTGGATCAAATTCCTTGGGGTTCAAGTCCTGGCAAGGATCATTGTGTTGTGGTTTTGGGCAAGTAACTCTCCTCTCACAATGCCCTTCTCACACCTAGGTGTACTGTAAATGAGTACAAAGTACCATGTGGATACTGGGGTGGGCAAGATTATAATATGGTAATTTCACATCTTGGAAACCCTGCAGATACAAGTACATCTGTAGCCAGGGAGGGGGGGGGGGGGAGTACTGAACAAAGTTTAATATATGGGGAGGCTCTGCCCTGAAGTCCAACCCCTTACTGTTTTATACACCATTTTGGCAGAAAAGGTACCCCTTTTATATACCTTTTACCCCTTTCACATACCTACTTTATGAAGTCTTGTTCTCGTTTTCATGTGTGGCTTAATAAATAAACTGATACAGCCATAAGGGGCGTCTATTCGAAATATTATGATTAAAGGCCCTTTCAAATACCTAAATGAAATCCCTGCCCTTTTATATACCTGAAGAGTGAAAAAGGTCCTCTTTTGGGTGGAGCCTCCCCGTCTAGGCCATTATAGGGAGTACCCCCCTCCCCCCCGGGACCTGTAGCAGACACTGACAGGCCACTAAGCTTAAAATCAGACCTTAAATGAACCTCTCATTCAATAATTATTACTCAGCCATTAACCATACAAGAACAACAATTAACCTATAAACTCTTTATTTCAGGACTCACTAGGTGGAAACACAAAGACACTCATGGTGGCATGTCTGAGCCCAGCTGACAACAACTATGATGAGACCCTGAGTACATTGCGTTATGCAAATCGTGCAAAGAACATCAAGAATAAGCCAAAGATCAATGAAGATCCAAAGGATGCACTTCTCAGGGAATATCAAGAGGAAATCCAGAAACTGAAAGCCATGTTGATGGGTCAGATGGCAGTTCCAGCAGACTTTGCGACAGGTGTGATATTTCAAATGGTTTAACATGCTATTTTTGTATACATGTATGATAATTTTTCAGGGGTTTCCAGGGTTTTTGGTCAAAAAAGTCTCCTGGCTAAGAATTTTATTGAACTGGTCACCATTAAATTTTGTTTTTCTTTAGTGACCTTACAGAAACTTGTTGTTCCCAATCTTTTGCAATGCCTTGAATGTGCTGCTAACAAACTTTGTGTTTACAAGGTGGTGGAATACAGTACATGGAAAGAGAACACCCTAAACAAGTGCTTAAAACAAGATTTTATTTCAATTGCTTTACTTGTTATGGTTCCACTGGTACTCAAGTAGGCAGGAATTCTTTCCAAACTTTTCATTTGGTTCTTATATCAAATGATTGTACAAGTGTATTAGAGTGGTTTTCATTTGAGTGTCGAAAAGCAATTGGTTTTGTATTTTGTACGCCACACAATTGGCTTAAAAAACTCGCGCTACTTTTTCATCCAATCTGAAGTAAAGCCAAAACCAATCCTGATTCACTTGCACGCGTTTCCCGCACTTTGCATCAGCTTCATTTAATTACTTCGAGTTTTGATTGGTTCACTGTATTGTGTGTGTTCTTTGTGATTGGCTAGAGTAATTACTTTGGTTTTGGTTTTACGACACTCAATTGAAAACCACTCTAACCTGCGTTGTGCTAAAACCGTTTGCTGTCCCTTACCCAGTGATTACCTGTAAAAATTCAGCTGCTGATCACCTCTATTTTGCTTGCAGCTGATGCTTAACAACATTTCTGAGACTCAGTAAGGGCTGGGCATGGGGCAAATTGATTGGCTGTGAGGACAATTTTTCTGTTCAGTAATTTTCTTGAGATGTTTTAGGGTTTAATTCCAAACAGATTTTATAGTTTGGTTCTTTTATAATTGTACCTTTAAAAGTATATGTAACTTCCTTTGGGCAGGTTTGTTAGAACTAAAATGCAGCTCCCTGTAAACACACTGTAGTGTGGTATGCAGTGAAGTCTCTCTAAATGGACACATTTTGATGTGGCCATAGTTACCAGTACTGTAGCTGTCTGGTTAAGGAGAGTTAGGTAATAGAGATACAAGTGAAATTCAGTCAGCACCAGTGAGACAGCCATGCTGCCATAGAGAATTGTCTACCTACGCCGAAAAAGTTGCTTCAGGGTCCTAGTGGAACACCTTTATCCAAAAATTTACTGCGTTGCCTCCCTTTTTACATAAAGGTCGGCACATGTGAGGGAACTAGTCCATGTGACTAGTCCCTGCAACTAGTGCTCTGATGAGTTTGCTTGAAGGAACTGGTTGCAGGGACTTGTCCCATAAACAATTAACACCAAGCGTTTGCGTTTCAACCAGTTAGAATTTGTGGGACTAGTTGCAGGGACCAAAAAATTAATCCCTGCAACTAGATTTTGTGCCAAAAATGGCTAGTTCACACGATGGGACTTTGTCAATAAATTTGTAGAAAGACTGGATGCTAATTTTGAGATCACTTTGCCTAGTATTGGAAAGGTTGAATTATGCTTTCCACTGGAAAATCACTATCTAGTGGATAGAAAATGTAGCTTAGTTTGTTGTGTCTACACTAACACTATCCACTGGATGATTGGTATTGTCCATCCCCTGACCAACTGGGCCAGGATAATTTATTTCGAGTTTTGATGAGAGTTTGTAGATTTGAAGCTGTCAAGCTGTCATCTAATTTTTTTTTCACAACCACAGGAGGCTCACCTGCTGTTCCTGCTCAATCTATAGCGCCCCCGCCCCGAGCGACACAATCCCAGGATCACTCTGCTCTAGTTGCCATGGAAACCGAGAATCTTAGAAAAGAGTATGAGGCGAAACTGGCAGACATGAAGTCGTCTTATGAAGCAGAACTTATGTCTAAGCAGAAGCTACAGGAAGAAATGGAACGGCTGAAGAATGACTACAACAGAAAGGTTCACAATGTGGAGGAGCATTATGGGAGTTCTACAGCTGGGACCACCGTTGCCCCTGTAGGGCTGGGTGGGGGAGGTGTGCCAGCAGAGAGTGCTATTAGTGTGATTGCATTGGCAAATGAACTGGTACGTTAAAAGAAATGTCTGAAAATAACTTTGCCATAACTCTAACTCTATCTATGAAACTAACTCTGCCAATCAAAGCTGCTGATGCTTGTAACCTTTCCATACACCATTAAGGGGGTACGTCACGGTTAAACAGTTCGAAAAGATTAGCCTATTTTTTTTAATTTTGTTGTTTGTAATCCGTGTCAATCTTCTCCATCCTTATCCATCCTGGTTCCTTTGTTTTATTACTATCTCTTTGATGTTTTTCTATCTTTGTTAAGTATTATTTTCAGGTTACCTGTAATTTGAAGGTAATTTTGTCGAAGGGCAAAATAACTGAAAATACCGCGCGGTTTTCATTCTTTCTGTTAGGATCAACGGCCTCCCGTTGCGTCGACTGGGGGCTCAAATGCAGCATTTAACGTGATATCAGGACCACTTCAAGGAATGCAGGACACGAGCAAAGATCAGAGCATGCTACAAACTGTACAAGACAAGGCTATCAAGGGTGTACAAGAGGTCAAGAACTTCATACCAGGGCTTGAAGATTTACGCTTCCTAAGTCAAGGTCTTCCCAATGATGCCTTGGTAAAGAGACTGCAGGAACTGCAGGAAAAGTTTGTTGGCGGTGAGAAGAAAAACGATCAGAAATTGAAAGAAAAAAGAAAAGCTAGGAAGAACTACGCTTTGTCGCAGAGAGAGAAACTGGCAAAGGCGGCGAAGAAGATGGAGGATGATGGTATAATGGTGAAAGTTTACGACAACTTGCAAGACGAGATAAAAGGGAAGAATAATGTCATTAACCAGATGGAAGGAAAATTGAAATCCGCGCAATCCGAGATTGACGATTTGCAGACTGAATTTGAACGTGATCGTGAAGATTACTTAGAAACAATTCGAAAGCAGGAGCAAATTATCAAGCTCCAACAACAGATTCTGGACAAGATCCAGCCATGTATACGACGCGACTGTAATTATTACAACAT
>CBDDTI010000396.1:0-8150 GCA_965233585.1 bacterium | reverse complement strand
CCCCCCCACCCCCCCAATAGACACTTATGCCTCATTGTAAAACATACATATACAACACAAATATTGTCCACATGAAAGGCCAGCAGTGAGCCATTCAAGAAAAAAGTATTAGAACAGGAAGTCATATGAATGTAAATACAATAAAGGATCTACATGTACATGGCGCATGATATTTGAAAACTTTATAAAAACCTTTAGGCAAATGCAGAATAGTGAAAATCCTTAATTGCTTGTGTGCCTCCAGAAAATAATCATACCCCCACGACAGAGGGAATGGAAATTCAAACAGGGAGAGGGGGGTTGTTTCAAAGACCAAAGAAATTCCAGAGGTTGGAGAGGTTGGTAGGTCAATTTACTTTCCAGATGTCTCTCTCTCAATAATGTATATTTTCCTTCAAACAACACTTTAGAAGCTTACAAGTGCATGGCCATGGCTTCTGTTTCCAGCTTACATGAAATGACTTACATGTAACAACCCAAAAATTACTGGTGACTACCAACTGCCTACAGTAAATGTTGGCTGTTCTTCAAATCGGTCTTCAAAGCTGTCAAGCACTGGTTGATTTCTTTTGTGGAGTTTCATTACAATGGTAGAAATGATGTAAGTTACAGTTTCAGAAACATGAGAATTTCCTGTTCTTGTTTATCTTTGACCATTTGTATGTAATTTTGTTGTAAAAGTTGGCTCTTGTTCATGAGAGTGTTAAGCAACCAAATTGCTTGTGACAAAATTATAGTGCCCATTTCATCCACACTTTGGCCTGTCTGTCCTTACACAGAAATTTTATTATATTTTCAATTTCATATAGGAAGGGGGTTTACCACTTTATCTGTTATTTTCTTTTAAAGCATGTTTAAAGAAATTATTGCTCTATGTTTTCTTCGTGTATCTTCACTTGTTGCAATCAATCAGAAATAATAAACAGCAGTGATATGCAATGCAGATGGCCTTGAGTGTCTGGAGTGTTTACTTAACCTGCCAAACTGAATTTTTCAAGAGTGTATGGGGGTGTACATCATACTTGAGGAAATATTTCTGGGTGGGTGGAGAGGGTACATTTGTGTTCCAAACTGGAAATTCAAGGGAGGAAGGGGTCTTATATCATATGATAATAATTCCCTGCATGGTGGGGGTATGGATATTTTCTGGAACCACATTTTACATCTTGAACTTTCACACCATTCACATTTATTACAACTGAGAAAATTATGAGTGCACCTGGGTTGTTTGCACTGCAGTGCAAATCAAAAATTAACAACTGATTTTGAACGTTCTCAGCCAATCTCGATGAAGTAATTTTACATGTACAAGCTGTACGCTTAAACATAGAAAATCATGTGATCAGCGACTGACTCCCTGACCGGAAAAGTGACTGACTTCAAATGCAACAAGTTTACAATCTACAATAAAGTTTTACAAAACGACAAACTGTAGGACGTTAGCAAGATGACAAATAATTAAATGATTTCTTCTATATCAGCGTTTTATTTTATTTATTTTATTTTTTTTGAAGCGTTTTGATGAGATGTAAGTCTATAAACCCAAGCTTTATACACTGTACTGACTCACCTGACAGAGCTAGTCCTTGTTGGTCACTACACAACACTCCAATAACGCCATGTTCGGACATACTAGGAGGAAACATAGAAAAAATTCAATGAATCCTGGTTATCCTGTTCCAGAATAGCATATTTAGTGGACTTACATGTCGTCTAAATGAGAATCTAAAGACTTTTCCATCTTGATTTCGGATAATCTTTGACGTTCGATTTATGTGCAGTAGGTTGCGGCGGTGTTACGTGACGGCGCTATGAGTTTAGGTATCGACCGCTGACATTTCCTTTGGCTCACGTTCATAACCCTCGACCCCAGTCGCCCACGAAAAAAACACAGAACGCTCTTACAGACTATTATGTGGGTGAAGAGATTGAATTAGAGAGCAGAACCAACGCCAACCTTCGCTTTCATAAAATTTTTATATTATCAGAAATACAATTAAGAAAAAGAGGGATTAAAATAAAACAAAGAGGAATTTTTCATTATCTTTATACAGGACATATGAAATCCTCTGTTTCTGGTTGTTTGAATATTACAAATTAAAAATTCAAATTTTAGTGACGTTTTCGTAGAAAATTTATAAACTAACTAGTATATCATTGTAAAGCGTTCTGTTGCGTTATTTATAAACATTCCTAGCTGGTCGCCATTTTCCCTGCTAATATGCAAATCAGGAATTGAATTCATCAGTAAATGAATTATTCTCCTTGTGGTATCAGCTGCTTTGCACTGACACTAAACACGAATTACCATTGTTTCGGGGGTCGAATACATGGGCAAAAACATCGCTTTAAATTTTTTTTTATTGCCAGTCGCTTTTCTCGCAGACACAACTATGTTGATGTTCCTAGATAACGAACTCGGTTTATGAAACACAGAGTTACAGAAAAGTTCCGCGAACGATCTGTCAACGCTAGCAGCCAATTAGCTGTTAAACATTTGTCGAGTAAAGAGACTTGTTTGACACAACAAACATGGAGGCTCAAAGAACTTTTCTTTCCGCTGTGTCGGCTGAAAGACAGAAATCTTGGAGCAAGGTATTTCAATCCATTTTTTTCTATCTCCTAGTCAATTTTCAGACATAATTTTATCGACGTAATTTCCTTTTCGGAAATTAAAGGCGGCAAAATACGTCGCTATGGTTACCCGAATAGGACAGTTAGCCTTTCTGACGCTTCACGATTAATTAAAGATTTCATACAAAACCGAAATTCAACTTTTCTTGCGTAGAAAACCTGGAAATGTGTAAAAAAAAAAAAACATGCAGCTAAGTTTAGGGCGCTGTAAAACTGAAGTTTAGAATGTAAAATGTATATCGAAAATATAGATGGAGTATGTAAATTCTTGATAAATAATACCTACCGTTTTGTAAAAATAAAGATTCCAGCGACTAAACGCAGTATGGAAAGCTTTTTTAGGTATCTTCTTGTTTCAAATAGTAACGTTTCGATTCGTAAACCCTGCTTGAAAATTGAATGAAGATGCATTACCATAGAAACTCATTAGTTCAGTACCTGCAATAACGGAAATAGATCCCCTGAGGTTGTTTTCAATTCACTCCGGCGTGTTTACGGCTATGTTCGATCGCAGGCAAGAATCATAAGATAACCACAAAACCTAAAGCACAATATACTGATACTAGTCAAGACTAGTCTTGCGAGTGGCGTAAGAAGGCGTCAGAAAATGTCTTCGTGACAATTTTCTACCGAAGAATTATGACAAGAATGAATATTTTTCTTGCTTCAACGTATAGAGACATCTCAAAATTAAAACTGTTCTTCGTTGGTCATTTTCGTTGTATGTGATTGATGTTATATATTTGCGCTTGAATGTTATTGCTTTAGGGCATCGCTTAAGTAATAAAATTTAGCTGTTAGTCAACCAAGATGAAAATAATAATTTTGTTTTTTTTTATATATCTCAGTGCACCTCGACTTCTTCTTCGTTTCCGTCTACATGTAAACAAAAAGACCAGAATTAAGCCAATATTTTAACAGCTGGGCCTTAACGCTAACTAATCACACAGTGCTTGATGACATTCTACTTGAATTGTCTCCTGCAGGCGGAGGCCAATTATGAAGAAGTGCTGCGTCAGATCTACAAAACAAAATGGATGAAACACTTCAACAAAGAGAAGCTTCGGATGCTGGTGCGTTGGACGAGAAATCTTTTATTAAGTACTACCACGAAAGATTAAGTTTTTTGACCTTATATTCTTAAGTCTGTGGTTAGGCTGATAAGTCCCGATCTACATAGTAATTTGTCACAACGTTTGGCCAAGTCAAGCATTTTCTTAAAAAGCCGTCGTCTAAATTCCAAGAAGGCATCACTAGAAGAGGCTCATGTACCAGAAGATCGTTCTCTAATATCATCGTCTCTTCTGTTTCGTGCTAAAATAAGGCCAACCAGTTTGAATAACAGGCACCGTTTCGGGAAATAACCGCGCCCATCTAAAAATTACCAACAGTATAGGTCACCCATGTGCTTCCTGTTGCTATTTTGTTATCTGTTTCTTAGACTCTGAAAACGCACCAAGTGTGTTTCGTCCATACTACGCAAGAGAAATGTATAAACGCAACAATCACCAGTCATTTTGGATTTGAGTGTGAAAAAAAAAACCTTACAGGGAAATAACATGATTATCGTTATGTCATAGTTTCAAAAGCCTCCGTTTTCTGTCCACAGGAAAACAAAAATCCGGGGTTTTCAAATTTCCCCAGTTTAGAAGAGCGTGTTCGAAAAACAAATTCTCTTTTTTTCGTGGCTCATTAGAGTGGATGGTAAGCCCTACCCGTGGAAATAAAGCTGCGTTTCAGGCGTGGTATAGTGGGAACGAGATCTCCTTGGAATTGTGCTTGACTTCAAAGAATCCCTCCAAGTATATTTACCGTATCCGGCTCTTCGTCTCTCAGAACTTAGGATTTGGTGACCATGATAAGAAAACCGTCAGTTATTATCATCTCCCTGGGCGTTTTTTCAATGATGTAAGAATAAGCTGGATGAATTCAAAGACTAAAAGAAACAGACAACGAGCTGTCCTTATCTTATCTTGGTTTCAGTCGTCGAGCTCTAGTTTGCTCGCGATACCAGGGAGAAACAAAACGTACGGCTTGGGGTCTTAAAGTAAAAGCAAATGTCTTGTTATATTTTAACATATCTGTAATTATAATCCATCAAATATTTTAGCTCGCGTGCGATTGATCTAAACACGTCACGTGACGGAATATTTACCAGCAAAAACTGGGGAATATCCGAGAATAGGCCAATTTTCAAAACTGCGCGTGTTGCGAAAAATATTTCAATAGTAAACACAATAGCCTCCATTTGGCGCGAAAATAATATGCTCGAATATTTGTCCTCAGATATTATTTGTTTCTCGAAGCTCACAGTTTCCCTCGAGCTAAACTCTCCGAAAACTGTTCTCTTCTAGGAACAGATAATATCCGCGGACAAATAATCCTACCATTTTGTCGCGCCAAATGGAGGCTATTGTTTATTTATTCGGTACAGCGCGTTAACATTCCTTTCATATTAATTCACAGTTGTTCGAATGCCACTTTCATTGTGCAGTCGCGCTGCAAAACCTTAAAAACTACCAGAAAGCACTGCGGCACTTTCGGCGAGCCATGGAGGTGGTCAGCTGGAGAAAGGTCTGTACAATAGGTCTGTATGACATCTAGCCTGCGTAGCACGCGCTCATTTCCAAAAGCACACGAAGAGAACGAAACTACATGCCGGTCCCCTTTGCTTGGCCACTCCCCACTTCTCTCCATTTTTTTTTTCTTTTTTTTTCGCTGACCCGAGGCGCGCTCGTTTGGTCGCACGCTTGCTTAACCTCCCCTCCCCCACCCCCCTCGAAACTGAAAAGGAAATGTCTGCTACGCAGGCAAGTACGACTCGTTCATTCAAGTATCTATAAAATGTCGTACTGTATACATTTGACACCTGTGTTTAACTCCAATAATATATCGCGATGAAAAAGTTCTCTTTTCTTTTAGGATGAGTGCCAGGCAGGTTGCGTCACGGGAAGAGTTTTACACCTGCACGTCCCTACCCTAGCAAGGACAGCTTGTTGCCATATTCACACAGGTTTGGAAGCCTCTGAATGTCGATCTCGTTTAGTTCTCCTCATACTCAGTATACGTACACTCGGTGCAAAACATGGTTTTGATCAGTAAGAAGGAATCATACCCTAAAGTAGTTCATCATGCAACGCTTTTTACATAATTAACACAATATTTTACATAATATTATGATCTTTGGCATTAATTTAATTCACCGTGGCCATAAAGTTTTCCCAACAATTACCAAATATGATCACTTCCGCTTCCAATGATACTTGTAGGTTAGTGTAGGCACATATTGATTTTACTGCTGCTCAAATTCACCAAGAAGTGTTTTTCTCGGTAAGCATTTCGCTCCCAGTTTTAGCACCGATGAAGATATGCTCTCGACGTTGACATTTCGGTAACCTAAGAAGATTAAGCGTATACGCATTACAAAGTAATTTATACCTTAAACCTGTTATTTCTTACTAGGAGAGCTTACCGAGGCTCTAAACAGTATTGACAAAGCTATCTTACTTGACTTCAGAAATCCGGTAAGTTTTGTTTCCCCCCTCTCCCTCAAGTGGGAGCCTGGCATAAAGAATAGTCACATGGTTCACAAACAGGGGAACGAAAAGATCGGGGATACTTGTCGGATAATTTGAATTAAACCCCTAGGTATAGGGGACCAATCTGGGCGTGGCTCAAGCTTTATTTGACCCCTAAAAGATACCACTTAAAACGGGATAAGATACCAGTTCAGGAAAATAGCCGCGCTACAAGACCGAGCTCAGCCCAGAGACAGTATATTGCAAAGCTGATACTAATACCCCATTCACACCAACTAAACATGTTTTGTTAAACCAGGTTTCGAAAAATGAAAACTCTTAAAGAAAAACTGCAACTCAGGATTTTATGCAGGATTTAGATGAACTTAAACATGTTTTTTTAATTTGTGCTGGATTTGAAGAAAAAAAGCATCAATAAGCAGCTTTTATAATGAAAACAATTTTAAACCGTGTTTAACTAAACAGCTTTTAAACACGTTTAAGCTTTCGTGTGAACGGGGCATAAGTGAAAAACATTTCGAGACACTAACATGACAAGAACCGATTAGCAGGATCGCAACAGTGGACAGATGTTTCGCTCTTATTGGAGCTCGTCAGCACTGTGTAGCGAAGATATGTAACACCAGCCCCAGAGCCAACGCACATAAATTGCAAAATAACCTGTTCACTATATCAAGTTCCGTACTATGAGCCTATACTGTACTTGCGCCCCGAAACACGCGTTGCCACATCACGTGTTTTGGGGGCTGTGGTGCGCAAGAAGGCCAAACTGTCAGGATTGATGTCTCGGAAAGCAAAAATTAAATGTCACTGACAAGGCCAGCCTAAACATTTAAACATTCAACCGTTCACCCTAGAAGATACTTTGACGCGCTTTAAAGTAGTATCGTCTCGTCACGAAAACCCCAGGCGGCGAGGCGACGAACATCCCCGATCTTTTCATATGGGACTCCCCGCGGGGGCACACATCCCACAAAATCACTTTTTGCTATATAAGTCGCATGCTTTCTTTGTATACTCTCTCAAATCTTATCTCCCTCTCACCGACTACTCTCAATTTTGCTTAGAAAATAAAATTACAGCTGAAATAAAACTTTGTCTACAATTTAGAATAGCGTACGATTATCGTGTTGTCTAAGAGGAACTGAAAAAGATGTTTTCGAACCTCTTGATTTCTAGTAAATAATTTTAAGTGCTTCATTTTTCCCAGGACTTGTTCTGCATCAGATCATTGGTTAGTTTTCTTCTAAAACAGCAAGACAAGGTACTGAAAGTAAAAAAAAACAAGCAATATTGTGGTGACCTCCTCACTAGAGAACGGGAACACTGAGTTCAACAAATTACTTAATTCTATTATAATCTTGGAGCTGTCATTAAAGATTTTTTTGTGAAAAGATTATGTATGTAGCCCTCGAAATAACATTCTGAACTTTTTTTAGATTTGAGAGATTTTGAAAAGGCCAATTGTCGTTTTTTGTCTGTTTCTGTAAGAGAAGGGGCCATAACAACTGATTTACAACGGAGTTACAATACTCATAAACTAACTGATATATGAGGCTAAAAGCACTTCCAAGTGTTAATAGTAGCTGGTTTACTAAACGTTCTGGGCTTAGCCCTTCTTCAGTAGACGAAACGAGCGAGCCAAGCCATACAAAATACATGATACCTCTTACTAACCGAGTTCGAGGGCCGTACCGTAAGTTACGGACCGAGTTTTTTCCTCCTCGATTTATGGCCCAAGCGCGAAGCGCGCGGGCCATAAATCGAAGGGGAAAAAACGAGGATCCGTAACTTACAGTACTGATCGAGAAAACGAGGTTAGTAAGATACTTATTATATCTCTACTGTGTGTCTGAGGGGCTCAGGAACGATTCTTTATATTCACGAGGAACGGCTTCAAATTTCTGACGCACCTCGAGAGCAAAATGATTCAATTTGAGCTGAATATTTTTTTAAGTCGTTAGGACGCTTTAATAC
>CBDDTI010000395.1:0-7984 GCA_965233585.1 bacterium | reverse complement strand
ACTGCATTTTTGGACAATGTGGAGATAATTGTAAATGAAATCTGTTTCCGAAAAGAAAAGTAGGGGTCACCGAACGTCCAAGATCGTTAAATCCAATCAAAGCTATAGCAATGGCCATCTGCCCTATCATTGTTCATTTTAGAACTTAGCGCGCGCGCTCGATGCATGACGTGGCATGGCGTGGCATGTGGATTTGCGTGCGCAGTAAGGATGCGCAGAAACAATTAGCGCGAACGTCCTTAAGCCACATGATAGCGCCTGTCCGCCATTTTTGATACTCACGGTCGAGTGGTCCGGCGCCCGGTCGTGTCTATTTTGATGACGTCACTGTTTTCAGATAGCATCGTTTTCTCCGTCCACACTTGAAAAGAGCGTTTTCAAAAAGCATCGTTTTCAAATCCCTCCACTCTGGAGAGCGTTTTCGAATGGCTCCGTGTTCGGTGATCGTTTTTGGCGTTGTAGTGTGGACGACAGCCGTATCTGGAGCAAAACAGCTCCGTTTTCGTTTGTAAACGGATTAATGTGGACGGGGCCTTAAAGAGGTAGACATTCAGTTCATTGAACAGGGGTTTAGCCTTTTTGTTGCCTGGCAACTGGAGGTGGAAGAGGCCAAAACGAGGGGAGAGTCTACCTTTTGTTAAACAACTTGTTGTTTCTAGCAAGCTAACTATTTGGGAAAGTGCTTTAGTGGCGATCTTTTTCTTCTCATTTCTCAAACGTTTAACTAAGTACGCAACCTCTCATGCGTTTAATGCTTTATGAAGTGAAATTTTTTTTGACATATGAAAGTCCAAATTCAGACACCTTAAATATGTTAAATTTTCACACATATTTGACAGCTTCACTCGCAAAAAGGCAATCACAGAAGTTCTTAACAATTCGCTTACTAATCTTCGAATATGCATTTTGTATTGAGCCCATTGTGATTTTGATTTGGTTTTTTTCTCTGACCTATAAAGAACCTTGACAACAAAAGAAAATAGAAAAGCAGTTGTAAGAAATCAGCAATTATGTATCGAAAAAAAAATGCTTGGCGTGTTTAATGAAGGGTACGTTTTAGTAAGAGGGGCAATCTAAGTAGTATTTGAAATAAATAATAATTACTGCGGAGCGAGCGTAGCGAGCGAGCAGCAACATAAACGGGATTTAAGAAGAATATATAAAAGGGAGAACGAATTCTCAAAATCATCACTTTTTACCAGAATGCTTTGCGGCTTTTTACCAGAATGCATTGCCCTTTCTGCCAGAGTGCATTGCGCCACGAACAACACGAGGGTGTGACACTGTTGTGATGGCGTCATTTTTTTGCGTGGATTGCAGTTTGAGACAGGTTGGTGGTTATGATTTGCTTTGATTTACCTGTAAAACGATGTGAGCGAGATCGTGCTCGGCTTTCACAAAGTTTGGAAATCTGGACGATTAATTGTGACGTCCGAATTTAAAAGTGCCTTAGTCACGATCACCAGCGATGCGTCATACATGTATGTATTAATCTGTTGATATTGTTTTCTTGCAGACAATTTGTAAATCTCAATTTGCTGCCATTCGGTGCAAGGTGAGTTTAGAGCGTAGAACACGCGAATTTTATATCTGCTGCGATCGATTTATTTACATCCAAAAATCATGAAATTTAAGCTAAAACTTCAGCATTTTCACACATCGCAATGGACGCGAACTAGTCAGAGTCTGTCAACATCAACATTCGATTCTAGAGACATGTGCGTACCAGTTAAGAATTTATAAGTCGGCTTTCTACTCTGACAATTTCCACATCTTTCGTTTATTTCGATTTGGTAAAGAAGAGGGTGATGTGTATCGTTTAATGGTCACCATGTGCTTTTGTCACGATCACCGGCGATGAGTCATGTATGTATTAAGTTACGTTTCTGTCGTTGTTGATTTCTTGCAAACGATTGTTTGGAAATCTCTATTTGCCGCCGTTTGTGCAAGGTGAGATTAGAGCGTAGAACACACGAATTATATATCTGCTGCGATCGCTTTATTTACCACCAAACATAAATGTAAGCTAACACTTCAGCATTTTCACACATCGCAATAGACGCGAACTCGTCAGAATCTGTCAACATTCGATTCTAGAGACATGTGCGTACCAGTTAAGGATTTATAAGTCGGCTTTCTACTCTCACAATTTCCACATCTTTCGTTTATTTGGATTTGGTAAAGAGAAGGTTGATGTGTATCGTTTTATGTCCAAACAGTTCATTGCATTGTTTGCCGGTTTACTTGTCCTTTGCTCTATCCACTTTATTTCTCCCCAAAAAATGCGTGGTCTTATTTTAAGAAGAAAAAGTGATCCCGTTTCTGTCGAAGTTTTCACTTTTCATGTACTTTTAGCTTTCGAACGGCACACGGGAACCGAAGGACGTGAGCCTGTGCTTTTGTGCAGTGTTTATTTTGTAAGAATTCCTGTGCTCTTCGAGCTGATTTTTTTGCATCAGTGTAACAAAATGTACAGACTAACTTCCAAAAGACTATTGTTTTGATGTTATTCACCATGCTCTGAAGATTCAGAGAAAGACAGTTGTTCAAACAAAATTGAAAAAACATGTTATAACTGGTTTCTATTATTTGCTGCACATGCAGGCATTGAAAGAGACACAGTAGACTGATGAAGCAGATTATTTCTTCTTTACAATTCTTCTTAATGTTTAGCCATTTGTAATGTACTAGCTCTTGCAACAACTTCATGTTCTGTACAGTATGGTTATGAAATATTTATGTTGGAATGTAAATGCTATTGTGATAGCTAATGATCATCCTTTGACATAAAATCATGTAATCAGTCTTAAACTGCTGGCTTGCAAATGAAATATGCTTTTACTCAATACAACTCTTCAGCATGACAGAATATACACCATGTGGTGTAATCAGGTCAGTCTACTTAAGAATGAAAATTAATAGTTAATCACCTTTTCACAGATAAATTAACATACAAAATGAAAGGTAAGAGGATGGTGAGGGTTTTACTATACTAAATAAAGCCCACAACTGCACTCTACCTGACGTCTAATGTAATCTTGTTTATGTTATCTATTTCAGACCTTAAACTGCCACATTTGAGCCTTCAAGTGAGCCCCCTTGTCTTGCATAACCATCCTTCCAAGATATTAATGTGAAGAAGTTGCTCTTATTTCCAGTTAAGTTGGTTACAACAATGCTACTTTGCGGAGACCATGTGTGTGGCTTTCAAAGAGACAAATCCTTGTTTGGTTAAAGCGTAAGACCAGTAACTTGACTGGTGGAACAATCACTATTGCAGCAAATGTTGTTAATTGTAATTGGCCTGTAATAAGAGCCTACCTATCAGACCACATGCCAATTATCTTAACAGAATAAACATGAAAACGTAACGTGAAAAATGTGTATTTTTTTTGTTGTTATTTTTTTTATCTGCAGCTGAAATTACAAACAGCAAATTGAAATACATGTATGTTTTGTTGATATGTTTAGCCCAATGGAGGAGGGGGTTAAACTGGCCCGGAATTCCCTTATATTTTGGAATGGTGATCTGCACTGCTAAGGCTGAAAAAATGAAAGAATTCGTAGAAGTACAAAGCTAAGTCCAGAGACAAAAAGTCCAGCTGAAATTTGAAGGGATGCAGCTGAAAGAGGCTGTGTCATTTCACTGGGCTACTGTATTTCTCCTCTGTACCCAAAACACATGGTGCATCTTTCGAGGTATGGTTTGGTTTCACAAGAATGAATCATTTGAATTTTAATAGCTCTGTCGCAACAGCCTGTTCAAAGTGTGTTTGTCTAGTGTTTGACTACTGCCAATTTGACTGTAGCCTCCATATCAAATGTTACTTTCACAAGTGAAACACTTGCTCCCTGATAAAATGTTTAATTTCTCTTCCTTCTCTAAAAGCTCTCCATGGGTTTAAATACATCTTTCTAGTTTTACTACGTTATGACTTTTCTTAACTCGACATTGAAGTTTTCTGTGGTCATGTCAATAAAAACTTGTGCAATATTTTATTTTCTGATTCAATTTGACACAATTGCCCGAGGATTAATAATTGCACCAATAGTGGAAGCGATAAGAAACGTTTATAACCCAGGAAAAACCTCGAATATTACGCATCCTTCACAAACATTCCTTCATCCGTGTTCTAACAATTCCATTCAATCTCTTTACGGTGGCCAATTCACATTATAACTCAGTTGATCAAACTAAAACTAAAATTATCAGGCCTTGACCTTCTGAAACGGACTTGGTTAGGACTCTCTATGAGACTCCATAAAACCACTTGGTTGATTTTCTGACTCTTTTACACAAGTTACAAAGGGAAACATCGCCGAAAAATTTGTTAAAACCACTGCCATTTTGCGATTTTGCGTACACGCAAAGCAGACGCATACCAGCGGTTACTCACATTTTTCTGCGTAGCATGTGCGAAAAAAAATGCCTCTACGCTGTTCTGCTCAATGCAAATAATATCAGGCTATTAACAAAATGTGACGCAGCATTACTATTTTTTAGATACACTAGTTTTATTATGGGCTGGCAAAAGTTGTTTATGGTGCAAAGGAGAGCGGAAGGTCGACCTCTTGGTTCCGGCTTCAATTGTGAGTACCAAAGTTTGAACTACCAAAACTCGGGAGTCAGACTACTCAACGACATGAAACCGGACAAGCGGCTGCAGATGACACGTTCGTTATACCTACGCGCCTGCCACAAATTCAACCCCTCTCCCTACGTTTTGTTTGTTCGGCTGAGCCACACTCAAGCGCGCTTAGTATGCTTATGTTCTGGTGACGTGACTGCTGGCTGGAAAGTTTTGACAGAGAAGTTTTCCCGTCACAGTTTTGTACTAACGCTGCTATGAAACAGATCAGGAGGACATATTTCAGTATAAATATCCGTGCATTTTGGGTTGTTAATAAATTCAAATTAAATTTTAAACAAATGAAGGATATTTGATAAACTGCTTAGAGTCGTTATTCGCCTATTTAAATTGCACGTTGCAAAACTAAACGAATGATTTTGATTTGGTTATTTTTTCACTAATTGTCAGCTTCATCTTGAAGCACTGAAAGTGTCCGGTTTTTTTTTTCAGTAGTGAGATTTATGAAGTATTTTAGAAGGATGAAATGAATAGTTTCTCTATGTGGAAACAGCTGGAGAATTTTCGCAAAAAATGAATGTTTTAAAGGTTGAAAAAAAAAAGTTGACTGTTTTAAACAGCTGTGGAAACAAAATGTCAAGCACACTGTTTCTACAGCCTTATATCTGCTTGATAGCTTCAAAGGAAATTTTCATGCCATAGCCGTATGGCTAAGCATATTTCCACTTTAAATAAAGTATATTATAGTATGACAGGACCAGCTGATATTCATTCACTTTGGTGAAACGTCTTTTAACGAGCAGTTAAACTGAAGTTTAGGTTGTCTTAACCATTTGGGCCGAGTCGGACGGGACGATAACTTTTCAGGTAATGAAGTTTTTATTTTCAAATCTTTACTCAGTTTTTTTTTTATCGTTATAACAACCCGAAACCGCCGTAGCGCGATATCCAGTAACACTAGCCCTTTTTCATGATCATCTTGATTAGAAGATCTCGTGGAACGTTTCTCACGAAGGGCAACAGCTAAACACTACGCAGATCCGACTCCCAGTTCATAAATAATACAACATAGCACAACATTACGCTCAGTTCTAGCTAACTGTTAGTTGCTAGCGACAAAAAAGTTTTTATTTGTTACGTTTGGAGAGGTGTGATTGCGTACAAATCCATTATGCTTAAATAATAACCACCCATCTATTCGAAACGTATAACACTGTTCATCAAAATGGTAGCTCAGATTGGAAGGAAATACAGACTACTCGCGAGACTGAATATGACAGACTGTTCTAAGTTTTATTTGAACTAAGTTTTTCGTTCAGGGGATGCATGGTAAAAGAGGTGAATTAAATATTTCGCTTAAAAAAAGATGTATTCCCGTCTTCTAGATTCAAGTTAAGATTGTTCTACACTTCGCCAACTCGGTTTGAAGCAAACATGGCTAACATGCCGAACAGACACCTCATTACATTCCTGTCTATCATCGTGTGGATGTCAAACTGCTGGGCTGAGCTTGGGTTCAGGATTTGCTTTCAAGAAACGGAAGGCAGCTCGCAGTGCCAGGGATCCAAACACACATGTAGCGGATGGAGTTCCAATCCTGCCTGGACTCAGTCGTTTCGAGATGACACCGACGATCGATTTGGAGGCTGTCGCTACCAGTGGAAAATCGAAGCACACGAAATCCAGTCAAACGAGCAGTATCGTCTCTGCTTTCAAGAGACGGAAGGAGGTTCGCAATGTCAAGGAACACGAAGCTCTTGCACCGGCTGGAGCCAAAGTCCATCTTGGACACAATATTTCCGCGATGACACCGACAACAGATTTGGGGGTTGCCGTTATGCTTGGAAGATCGAGTCTAAACCTGCACCTTCCTACAGCATTTCAGCGTGTCGAGTGTGCTTCAAAGAAACTGAGGGCAGCTCTCAATGCCAAGGTAACGGCCAAAGCTGTAGTGGATGGAGCGAAGAGGAGAATCCCGAGTGGACTTTGCCATTCCGAGATGATACTGACAACCGAGGAGGAGGCTGTGCTTATTACTGGTATCTGGATTGTCACTGAGCTCTCAAAATGTGGGGAAGCTTTGAATTGTCCAAGAGACCGTCCATGTTAGATGCACAACAACCATCATCCTCATTCAGAAAGTACACTCTGAAATTTGAGCGTGTGATTTTAAACCAGCCTTGACCCAAGTTTTAGTAGATTTTGAGTGTTTCTAAAAGTTAAAATGCCGGTAACACCAAATTTTTTTCCCGTTTGATCCTATATTTTACAGAATGAGCGTCTGCGAAAAAGAAATTTTCGCTAAGAATAAAACGATATTTTTATGAATTAAAAAAAAAAAACTGAAAATGTTATTTTTGCAGCTTGACTCATCTCGCTCGGTTTACCTCTGTAAACTGATCTTCGCAGTTCCTACAAATTCTCCTTTCCGGCATTTTCTAACCTAAATTTAAATATCTTTCCCCACTGAGTTTGTACTTCTGTAATACTTTTGTTCCATCGCCTTGGCCATGTATGTTGATTATTATACTTCCTATAATAATTAGCGTTGCCTTAAACAACTTTACATTAACATTTTCAGTTAGATGGAGGGATTAAGTTAATGTCGGCATATAAAATAAAAGATGTCGTGAGTAGTTGCTATGTAGACTTTAACTTCTGGCCTAAATAAAGGTGCAATTTAAAAGTCATAATAAAAAGTTAAAAAGGGACAATTTGGAAATTATATAGGCTTCAGAACCAATTTGCAGATCGTATTCTTGGTATCTTTTACCGACTCATAAATGAACAAGAGAGGATCCTAAAAGATCCTATAGAGTGTTTTCACGTGACGTCACAGGTTTCAAATTTTTCCCGCGAAAATTAGTTTCCGCCATGTTGGTGTCCCTTCGCGGCTTAAGTCTCTTGTGATCTCCGGTCATTTACGACCCATTTACATCAGAAAAGATATGTAAGGAGAAAGATGACGCTCCCCAATTGTCTGGATATGCAAATACGCTTGATCCTCTTGTTAAGAAAAGGTACATGCAGAAAATAGCGTGCATTGGAGTCGATCCCTTTCTAACTTCATACCAAAATTACGATGCCGAATGTCTTCCTCCAACTGATTTGATTGACCTCGTTTCGTATCTTGTTCTTGAAACCAGCTAATAAAGTAAGGAACAATTTAAAACCTTTAAAAGTCTAAAAGCATATAACCAGTTGGTCTCTGGATTTGTTCAAAGTGTCTACGGACTTATCATTGCCGGCTAATATTATTATCAACTCCAAGAACAACTCTTTACAACTGAGAAAAATTACGATTACTTTTTGTCGTTTGTAGCATAAAGGAAAACACTAAGTTTAGTTTGTATGTCAAAAAGTTACCCCTAACCAACATCACTGGCTCACTATAC
>CBDDTI010000394.1:5000-12903 GCA_965233585.1 bacterium | reverse complement strand
GGGCCATGATCACGATAGAGTTAAAAGACTCTTTAATGTTTTGAATGCGTTTGCACTTAACTTACAGCCATTCGAGCTCTTCCAGTCCGTCGAAAGTACCGTTGGAGATGTCTTCTAATTGATTATTATTCAATTTTCTGCGGAGAATAACTTCAAAAGTCGATATTTAATCAGTCGAGTTTCAGACGATTCACGAATGTTGATTACAAATGAAGCCCCCCAACACCACTAAAAGGGGAAAGGAAGCTGAAAGAAAGGACGAAAGAAAGACAGAAAGAGAGAAAGAAAGAGAGAAAGAAAGAGTGAAATGAAGAGCTCAATAAATAAATAAATGAGATGAATGAAATGAATAGAAATGAAAGTGAAGTGAAGTGAAGTGAAGTGAAATGAAGTGAAGTGAAGTGAAATGAAGTGAAGTGAAGTGAACTGAAATGAAGTGAAGTGAAGTGAAGTGAAATGAAACGAATTGAAATAGAATAAATTGAAAAATTAAATTTCAGGTTTTCACTTTTTTTACTCCTCTTTATCATTCCCTACCCATCATGTCTTATCTTTTTTCCTTTTTTTGTTCTGTACATGAGACTTTATTAAAGCATTGCTCGAAGGGAGGGGAGGGGGGGAGGTGAGATTACAACTGTAACAAAATTGGAAAAAAAAAAGATTATACTTTAGTGATTGTAAACTAAATAGTGAAAGCAAACTAAATATTGAAACTTACAATGAAGTTAGTTGTCGTAGTCCACGAAATATGTATTTCGTCAGCTTTTTAATTCTGTTAAAGTCAAGTGAGCTGCAATATGGCCTCCCCCTCTGTCAACACCCTTTTACATGTGCACGCTATCAAGTCACGTTGCCATGTAATTACAGTCATACCTCACCATGACAAGTAATTCTTTGGAAATAAACAAGAAGAACGAGGTTGCTTGATAGGGAGCCCAAAACCCTACAACATTACCAACATTACCATATGGGACATCTATGTTATAGTTAATTGACCACTGTCAAAACATTGCATCCTCTGACCATATCACAAGGTCAGGTTTAGAAGTTATCGAGGCTGCAATGTTCTTTTTTTTTTAGTTGACTGCTGGGGAAGTAATGGTTATCCATTGGATAGCGGGCCTAAGTCATATTGTTACTCCGGGGGAAAAGGAGAGAATACGTGCAAAGGCAAACGTACCGTTTTGCGCAAATTAATCCCTGGGCGTTGTTGACTTTTCTTCCCACATATTCTTTATACAATCGTCTGTTGCAAAGTCCCTATATTGTGTGCGTAATTCCCAGTTTTCAGGTGACCTAATCAATCAATCAATTAAGTTTATTGTCATACGAGAGGCATGGTTGCCCAGTTGCCCCAGCCAGAGGCTCATGTTTAAAACATAAGACTATGAAACTATCTCTGAATAAAACTATCTATGAGTAAAACTATAAGAAATATGTTAAAAGTAAGAATTTATTTATGATGGCATGACAGTCTAAAGCATCATTTGGGTATAGCTTTAAAATACTTTTTTTCGGAATAGAGGGAAACCAACAACATTCTCACAATTAACATTTTTTGGAGTTTCTGATCCAAAAAAGAAATCTTCTTTTTCCCCAATGGTTAATAATTGCAATTAGGAGCTCCGCTTTTAGGCTTGGTTAAATTTGTATATTGAAGGTTTGCTAGGATTAGCATTACGTGTAGGTGTGATGGAAACTTTATTCAGACATTCCTACGTGCACGCACATAACGAAGGTAGCAAAGGTCCATTTACTGATAAGAAAAAAAATTGAATGAAGTAAATTGACCATGAAACGAGGCCTTAATTGAGTCTTTACGATAGACCAGAACGTTCCCAAATTAGGGGCTTCAATATTCTGTAAATTGTAAATTTTTCAAAAAAGAAACCCGGAAAGTGCTAAAATATTGCTTCAGACCCCTTGGCACCTAATGAAAGCGCAAATTAATTTAATCAGTCTTTGAGGAGACTCGTACACCGATGCAGTAAAATATATCGGCCAACTTCTCAGTTGCGTCAATCAATATTGTTGTGCATTATTAATTTTGAATTGTTAACAAAAAAAAAGCGCAGCAATAACAAGTGGTATTCCGTGCCTATCTGATAATCAAATTAGTTCTTGTCTATCGGTGTTTAAAAATGCCTTTTTGAGAAAAAAAAATACTAAATCGCTTCTCTTCCATTTCTTCTTTACATATTTAACTTTCCTTCGTCCTTCAAGCACATCTTCCGTGTGTGTTAGAGGAAACAAGGGTTTCATGTTAAACACCTTTACGAGGGAAACAAAAGTATTAAGTTACAGAGGTGGCACGAAGAGCTGAATTGTCACGTTTGTTCACCATCTTTTTGCATGTAAAGTGAACAAAAATCATTATAAAACACCAGAGTAAAATTTAAAGACTGCCGCGACAGACATTAATTTTTTCGTAATTTTTGGACCTTGAATGAAACTATAACCTTGAAACAAACACACTGCAAGGGGGAAAAGCTTTAGCAGACTACCAAGGTCGACAAAACGTGGAAGTAAACTGAACAGGGGTGAGTAATTATGGAACTACCGCGCCAGAGCTTTCAATTGTACTCTGCATCTGAGATTGTCTCCACAGCTTAACCAGCCCTCCAACCACTCATTTGCTTTCGTACAGTGTGATAGTGGTGTTCGGCATAGATTCTATTAGGACTCTTGGTACACTCTCTATCTCTAGCCTTGCACAAAAGATTTGGAATAAGCCGGTTGCAGATTCAAAACAAGTGCAGTTTGAAGTACAACCAGGAGCAACATCTGCAAGGTTAGTAAAAAATGTTCAATCAGATGATAAAGCAACCTTGCACACAGCTGCTGCAGCTGAAATATGAATTGACCATGGGTCGTATGCATGTTAACAGGAAATAATTCGAAGCCTCTTTTCTTACTGGAGATGGCATGGAATATTAGTAGTATACCACACTTATAGGGAGCGTAAGCAATCAGAGAACAGGATTTTGTACCACGTGGTATAAATAGACCAATCAAAAAGCTAATTCAATCCAAAATGGCCGCCCCTTTTTTACACCCTGTGATCGGAGGATAAGACGATCAAAAAAATTAAGATGGCAGTGCCCAGGAAGAGAAAGTCCGCCATGTTGGAAAACAGCTCACCAGCCTCGAAAGAGAATTTTACGATAACTGCAGAAATTCACGCGGGCTCATTGGCTAGTTTTTATTGTCAATATGCGGACAGACACATCAAGCTAAAATTCATGCGATGCGTCAGCGAGCGATAGCCGGCAATTCGACAATTTGTTATCGTAAAAAACAAATTGATGTCAGTTTTTAATGCGTCTGTCCTGTTATTGATCATGAATTTCGTCATAACATTGTCAAAGTAGTGTGCAGATCCACTCGGCTATCGCCTCGTGGATCCACAGCTACTTTGACAATGTGATGACGAAATTCATGAGCAATAACAGGACATACGCATAAAGAACTGACGTCAATTTGTTAACCGGAACACATCAGAAATTACCGAAGATAACACTGTTAAAACAACATGGAACGAATTAACAAATATTGGATATACTACTTGCCAAGAATACGGAAAAGATCAGGGAAAGACTTATGACCAAAAAACAAAGTGAAATAGGCCAGAATATCTTGCGTTTCGCGATCGGGCCTGGGATCTAGAGTCTGATAAACTGGAAACGGGTTTAGTTCCCAGCACTTTGTTGAACACTGATGGCCAAGACCTGAAGAGTTAAAATAGCCCAATCCCGATATATTAAAATTCTCTCTTGGCTCCGAGGCTTGGGGGAATAAAACAAAAGAGATCGCATCAAGGATAAGGGATGAATGATTGATCTCTTTTGTTTTCTTCCCCTAAGCATCGAAGCCAAGTTAGAATTTTAATATATCGGAATTGGCCTATTGAAATCAATTTAACACATCATGATTTCCTTCCGATTTCATGTTATTGACGTTATAACTACTCACTCATCGTTTTGTTTATAACAATTTAACGACAAATGGTGCTGTAGAGGATACCCCCATCCCAAGGACCGCTGATTGGCTCTTAACCACGTGATATCGCATACCCCCATCCCCAGTCTTCTATTTGGATACACGTTTTTATATATATCATGCACACTAAAGCAAAATCATTTAACTCGTGACAAAGTTGGACACACGTTTTCTCATCCTTGTCTTGGCGATTATGGATCTAAGTGATCAAGAGCTGTGCGTCGCTTTGGAGGAAAGGACGAAAGGACCATGTTTGATGTAACTGACTTATTCTTGTCAAACTAACTGCTTAATATAATTTGCGAAGTTGTTTCATTTGAAGCGATTAGTTTGTAAGTTACATCAAGCGCAGAAAGCACCTTGGTAGAAATGCCTTCGATGTTTTTCCTAAAGGATACAGTCAAAATATGATTTCGGCCTCCAAACATGTATTCTTAATCAAACAACGCTTTGAAGGAAAGGATTATTATTGAAGGAATTGATTTTGTTTCCGTCGAAAACTGCTTATAATTTGCACGGTTGTTTTATTTAAAGCAGTCAGTTTATACGTTAGATCAAGAGCGAAAAGCTCTTTGGTTGAAATAGTTAAAACATGATTTTAGCTTTTAAAGATGCGCTTTTTGGTTTTAATTTATCCCACGTTTCTTCTCAGACTGATGTTAACGCTGGCTAAATTTGTTTTTTGCTTGTTTAAGATTCCTTCCAATGATGCTTTTCTCGAGGAAACAGTCGAGATCAACAAGTTTAGATTTTATTGCAAACTGCTATTATCATTTCATTTCCACTTGAAGTAATTCAATTGTAATTTTTCGATTCGCGTTAAAGATTGCATTCACATTGGATAAAAATATTTCAATCATGTTATTCGTTATGCAATTGCCAGTGTTCTGTAAATTTAGCGCAAACTTTTTGGACATTAAATCTCATTTGAAATTAGGCGATGACCATAGAAACTAGTCTTTTTAGTTGTTGAACATGGCAATGACGTCATATCTTGTAATGTTAGCGCTGAAGTTTTGAAATTATAACGATCGCTACATTTGACAATGTGTGATGTCTGGTTTAATTCCCTCCTTAAGAGAGGGGGTCTGGGAAAGCGCATTGTAAGTCTCTGCTGACGTCATCGCCATGTCAGCTCCTGATTGGTTCCCGATGACGCCGTCGTCTCACCATGCCTTGCAACACGCTATCCAAGCTGCAGTCGGACCCAAGTCTCTCAGTCCCTCCCTCCCTCTCCCCAACCTACCTCCCTCCCTCCCTCCCTCCCTTGGAGATCAAATTTGTTTGGTGACACTCTCTATCCGAGCGTATTTTTCAGGAAAAGAAATATATAGATAGTTTCCTGTGCAGGGAATTGGGCACATTCCTCCGAAAGAACCTGAAATGATTTCAATCATAAATAAATGCGGCAACAGGAAGAAAGCAGACAAAAAATAAAGACAACAACTAAAATATATATATTTTCTAATTAATCGAGCGCGAGGGCCGTTCAATATGTGAGGCAGCGATCAGATAAGACTTTGTAAAAGTCGACCTCATAAATTTCAGAGATGAAAAGCCAGTGAAGCGTGGTTTTAGTGTGGCAGGTGCTGAATAAACAGCATGAAAGACTTTTGTGAAAGTCTACGATCATTTGTCCGATTTTCTACTTTGTTAATAAACAAAACAGGTTTCAAGGTGTGTTGAGCTACCAACGAAAAAAAGGAAGAACAGCAAAACAAGAAACCAACGTTGTTCTAGAAATCTCCTTGCAGCTTATAGCAAGCATCGTGCCTTTAAGAAGTTGCTGAAAGCTGCATCACTGCATTCTGATCTGGTCTAATCTTAAAATAACTATTTCTTTGTTAAGTTAACGAACCGTTAGCAATTTTCCAATCGATAAATCGACATTTTAGTCGTCATCTTTTAAAAATGATGTCCCTGTTTAATTCTAAATGCAATCGGCTTTAATCGTTCCTATGACGAACAACACTAAGGTGGGGTTGGAAGTTGTCTTTTAGGTTCCTTGGACGGAGCGCTAATTTGTAAGCAACCTTCCTGTTTATGTTTTTTTTTTTTTCGAAGACTGTTCTGATGCCTAAAAGTACTTTTTTTGGTTTTAAATTTCTATGGTTTTTTCGCAGAAACGCTTTTTGGGATTAAACAGAATACGTTTACCTAAGGGTAAAATTAAAATGAGAAAAGTCCTGTGCTTTGTCTTCAAGGAAGTATAAGATGTCCAAGTTCCTTGACTTGTCGCAAAAAATGGAGACACAACTTTGAAGAAAAAATAATAGGAAATTCTTGAAAGATTAGTTAATAACTGAAATGTTTCAAACATGATGGGACTTACTCGGAATCAAGGAGACCATTCCTAACACGAGACATGTCAGAACTCCTTTTGCCAAGCTGTCAAACATGTTCGAGAAGCTAGTCTTCAACCAAACTCTTCTAGCTTGTCGTCATATAATGTTTATCTGCATCTGGTCACAATTGCTTTGGCTTACTTTCAGCTGGTCTTCCGAAACAAAAGCCTTAATAATCGCAAGGATGATAAAAGTGTCCATGAAAGTTTCACTTAAGCGAAGATCTAACGTTCAAACAGGGATTTAAAAACAATTATCACACTGAGCACGAACGTTCACGAACGTTTACCCGTGAAAATTAACAGTTCAGTTATAATGTCAAAATAAAATTCAAACTGTGTTGAACTGATAATTAGAATATGGTTGACGCATTTAAGCTTAGGGTGCTTGTATTGTTATATAAACTGTAGCGATTTAATTGGTTTTTCGCTTCTAGAATAAGTTTACCTACCTGCAAGTTGCTAACATTTTAACTGAGGAAACAAACTGCTGACAGCTTGCGGTTGAAACTTTGCAAACTGCTGGGATGCGTTTTGCAGATGACGAAAAACGCTTGCGGCAGCAAAAAGAGTCCCCGTACTAATGCTTGTTTCGGGAGGACTTAACAGCTTGAACTCCCGTGGTGTCCGATTCAAGCTTCCAATTGATTACTTGCATGACGGACAAGATTTGTAGCTCCTGACAGTTGCCTCCTGACACTTCTTCGTCGTATTTCATAGATAGCTGCCCAATTTTCTTGGCTACTATGGTTATTAAAGGCGGCTCAGTAATACCCTATTTTTAAGTTTCAAACCTAATGTATTACTTTTTTTTATCTTTCATCATTTTTTTTATGGTATAAATAAGTGTTGCTGTTGTTGTTGCTGTTGCCTACCTGCGGTAACTTAAAAAATCGCCTGCGTAATGTCTTTTACTGAGACACTGAAGAGGTTTGCAAATCATTGTTTGCTTCTCCCAATACTTTATTTGTTGTTTTCGCCCGGAACTTAAAGTTTACTTGTTGTTAATGTGCTATTTGTACCGTTGAAAACGCCTTCAAGGTGCAAAACAACCATTCTCAGCTAACAGGGACATCACCACTTCAAAGAGACGAAAAACAAAGTTTTGCTGTTCGTCCTGTCAGTAAATTTTTCTAGTAGAATAATAATCAGCCTTTTATTTTCTAAATTTGGACAAGAATCGACTAGTTGGTTTATGAATTACAGCAAAAAAATGGTTAGCCCCTCCATTGACAAAAAAGATTATTATTTTCTTGGCTGATTGCAAAAAAAAAAAGTTCATAAAAACAAAAGAATCGGCATCCTCGGAAACCCAGGGGCTACTAGCCGGGACGATGCGATATTTTCGGGCGAAAGTTTACTTAATGTGCTGAAGAGCCCCTGGGAACTTATTCTTACCGAACCAGTTCCAGAAGTGGTCGAATTCCGTTCCGCTGATTGGGCAGAAAAATATTTTTCTGCCCAATCAGCGGAGCTCTACGGGTAATTCGACCACTTCTGGAACTGGTTCGGTAAGAATAAGTTCCCAGGGGCTCTTGCAGATTTCACACTTTGCTCTTG
>CBDDTI010000394.1:0-2500 GCA_965233585.1 bacterium | reverse complement strand
AACTGGAACTACAGCACGTATATGATGTTCTTCGACCCTGAAACTAGTTGTCCTGGGACTGTTTAAAAGAAATGTCAGTCCAACATCTTAGCAAATAGTCAAACTACTTTCCAACACAACGAATGTATGGTAACGTAATTTACAGTCATACATGTGTGCCGAAAGAGAGGCACACTTGCATGCCGCAAGGGAGAGAAATCCACAAATCAGCGTAACTGTGGCTAAATTAAATTCAGTAGGAAAACTGGTCTGTTAAGACTGAGCATAACTCAATACACAAACTGCTTCGATATGAAGCTCATTTAAACTTTGTAGCTTCCATCACGTTGTTCAATCAGCTCATTCGTTGCTAGCCGGCGGCTGATTTTACCGACAGGAACGGGAGCCGCTGCCTTTCCCTTGCCTTTGGTCATGAAGGAAACCTCGACCTCTCCATCCCGGCTGTTCATTATTTTGCTGAACTTGTCCAGCCGGTGTACCAGGCATCTTCATAGTCGGCAGCAGCCCGATCGTTGACACGAATAGCAGCAAGTCGGCCGTCAACTTACGGACAGTGACTGTTTTCCAATCACATGTTGAACTGCCTTTGAATTCCTCACCCGTCAGGCATTGGTCACAGTAGCAAGAAGTTTCACTCACTTAAACTTGCTCCGCTGAAATGCCGGTAACAGATTGATTTTTCATCGTGTTAAGAACGGCTATGACATCTTTTTATTTTCTTTCAAGGAACTTCCCTGCGTCAGAGTACTATTCTTTTGAATAAAATCTGTAACTCACCAAACTGCTGTTTTCATTCTTCATTTCCCAGTCGTGGAAGGCGACAGCATCTTGGATTTTGACTTTGCCTGTTTTGACTATTGACTGGTTCGTCCGCCATTCTCTTTGCCGTCCAGCCAACTCCATCACAAGCATTTTTGGACTCTTTTAACTCTTTTGACCTCGTTATTTAGATATGCACTGCCTTCTAAATTGGCCTTTTTTCACTCTCTGTACGCTTTCTGAATTTCTGCTCTTGTTCTCGCCAAGACCGGCTGAAGAGAAATTGTTTACCCATTTCATTGCTAACATTTCACTCAGTGTGAATGAATTGTAGCCAACTACTTTTTCTAACTTATTGATTATATTAACCTCATGATCCGAAAAGCCACAGAAGGGCCAAATCGATAACAGAAATCAGATAATACTTCACTTATTGTTTTTCAGTCCTAAAGTTGACAAAGTTTCGCCGGCGTGGAGACCCGTCGTCACAACCGTCAATGTTTGTCTAACGTGTAAATTACGTTACTTTAAGATTACTTATAGAAACAAAAAAAATCAATAAATTATGCTCTTGTTTTCCGAATTCTTAGCACCACAAGGGTAAGAGACAAGGAATAAAAGGATCTGTATCTCGGGTTTGCCTTCAAATACGTTCAAGACAATCAGTAAATCAGAAGCACCAATTTTGTTGTTGACAGCCTCTCTTCAGTCAAACAGTCTTCAGTCTCTTCAGTCACACAGCACTGAAAAAAAGAACGAAAAAGCCACTCTGATGGCGTAATCACAAGTAATTTCACTGTAACCTTTGCACCCAATGCTATTCGGTCATGAAATTGCCGCGTGATGGTATCAAACGTGGAGTTTTTGACTTACCGGTAAATTACGTTACGGTAACGTAAATTACAGTGTCCTTTCAATCTTCTCTCATGACTATAAAATTTCAGTTATAGTACGTTACATTTGCAATTCCATAAGTACCTTACTGGCAAATGTCTGTGAAACAGCACTTGCCGACATGCCCTTTATGTATGTTAAGTACTGTCCGCTTAAGCACGGTAACGTAATTTACAATACCAAACAAAATAATACAATTGGTACTGCTGGTTTTTCCTGGTTAACGGAACAGTACCTTTATCAAGTTTATTAGATCATAAGGCAGTAACTCAAAATTGAAAGCATGTAGAAATCATTGCGCCTAGCGGCATTGGCACGTTAGAAACTTGGCCTAAGCATAGTTAGTCGAGTAACGTAATTTACCTGAAATCATGCGACAGCAATTCTTGGTAAAATTCTAAAACGCTAGAGAGGACTAAAGGGTTTTGTTTGATAATTTACGAAACTTTTGTATAAGGTCGTGAGAAAAACACAATTTTCCGTATTGTTATCTGTGCTTTTAATGCTATAAAATTCATTTTAAGTTTATTTTTTTAATCATGCGACAGCCTATTTTTAGATACCCGCTAATATATAAAAATTCGTTAAAAAATGCTCAGACTAGTTCTTGCCCTGAAATTTTAACACATTTCTCTATATATCCGGATAATACAAAAACTATACCGTTTGACGTTATGCAGCCTAACGTGTGCAAGAAAAAAAGGTTGAAACTCCACGACATCAATGGTCCCTGTTAGCTGAGAATGGGTGAAAATATATTGATCGACTTTTTCCAAAAAAAGGGCAAAATTCGGAAATTCGACCACAAGTTTTGCATACTCATAAAGCACGCTGTTTAAACCAAAAA
>CBDDTI010000393.1:0-7853 GCA_965233585.1 bacterium | reverse complement strand
CCGTGAATCTAGTCGTTATTAATTTCCTTGTTCTCATTCTTGGTGACATGTGGAGTAAATGACGTCATATTCTCAAAAATACCGCACGTTTACTACGATTTCAGACAAAGCAAAGCTAGCTTACATGTACACTGGGAATTAATTTGAAATAGTACGTAGTGGCCAAAGGAGCAGAGCTTTCGAGTAGGCCACGACCACAGTGCAGTTACTAGTGAGAGGCGGTTATTTACAGAATATGCATAGGTAATCACTATTAAAGGCAGAATTAGGTAAAATAGAAAAAAAAATTAACAGATAGAGCTAGATAATAATTGAAATTCATTCACTGGCTGTCTAGTAGGAGACGCTTATATTCTTTTTTGAAGGTATAATATGGCAGACACTTTGCTTCAATGGCTACTGCCTCCAAGATTTGTGATGCCACTACTTTGAACCTTGCAAGGCCATAATTAGATTTAGAAGGTGGCCTATATATAAGTCTGGTTAGTGGCATATCTAGTACGATAGTTACGAACTGCGGAAGCGAGTTGTACCAAATCATAGAGAGCACAAGGTGTTTCCTTTTTTGGAATTGAATTCTGTGCATAAGGTCGGCAATTTTTAATTTAAAATGCTCTTTAATTTTAGGATTTCTATTATTGCAAAGTAGAATAATAGTGCAGGACTTTCTCTTTTATTTGCAAAGAACATGCACCGAGGGCAATGATTTTGACTTACTTTGATTTTACTTAAGTTTGGTTTGGCATGCAGTGCCCTAGCTTATTAACCCATGGTTTAAATAGGGAAATATAAGAGTGCGGTACAATTGTTTGAGTGCATTTATAAGCATATAATGTCTGAACTTGAATAAACATATAACAATAAGTGTGGAAAATTGCCCGAATACAATGCCTAAAGTTTTTGTTTTTCTACGTGGGAAGTGCTGCACTAATTGTTATTTCAATTTCAATCCGTGCAGTATTTTTGAGAATATGACGTGATTTGCTCCAACTAGTACTGAATGAAGAATAGGCCATTTCCAAGTTCTCCTGTGCCTCTGTTTGAAAACGAGTCTAAGTGCGAAACCTTTCTTATGAAAATGAGTTCTGTATGCAGTTTCATTTTCATGCAAATCAAAGTCATTTTCAAAAGAATGGTTTAGACTTGCTCTGAAACAGAGGCTTAAGAGAACTCGGAAATGGCCTATTCGAACAAGGAAAACTAATGGCGGCACTAAATTTCCAGAAATAAAGGTCCATAAAACGGGTTGTAATGTTCCCAGCGGTTCCTAATAGATTAAAATTTGGCAAGATATCTAGAAAAGACCTATTGTTTATGAAAATGTAAAAAAATAATAATAATAAAAAAAATAAAAAAAATAAAAAATGGAAGTCGAGAATTTGATCATATTTTGGGTTTAGATTTTACGACACCAACTGCCTTATAATGTTTTCTTTTCATCACTTAATCTTGTTTTACTTGTTGCAGATTTGTGTGAAAAAGGGTATTGGTCCATTGATGGTTTTGATTCCCTTGAGAATCAACAATGCATGCTTTGCAGCGAAGGCACTTATCAAGACCAGCTTGGCGGGACAGAATGCAAACAATGTCAGAGTGGATATACAACTTTATTCCCAGGTTCCACCTCTAAAGACGATTGTGGAAGTAAGATGCTTACCTCATACATTTACAGTTGATAGAAATGAATATCTCTACTGCATTAGGTTACTTATTTCGCAAATAAGCCAATCACGCGCGGCTGAGAATATAGGCGCCCAGTAAAGTCCAAGTGCAGCTAGGTATGTACAAAAATGACCATATTTGGTGTTGATATTTTTTGGTTAAAGAAAGCTTTAGAACCCCGCTGGATCATTATGAGCAATCTGACTGGTTAAATCAAGTTATTGGCCCTCTGAGCTAAAATGTATGCGTATGCGTGTTCTCACGTTGAATCAGTGTGTCGTTCGTGCCATAGGTATATTAGACGTTTACCTTATTTGTCTTAATAGGCATATCTATTAAACGGGATTGTTTTAAAGGAGAACGGAAGCCTAGGAGTCGTATTTTACGTGGAAGCTTAAAACTATTGAAATAGCTTAGATTTTAGATAAAAAGCAAGAAAAAGTAAGTTTTGACTTTCGAAAGTGACGAAAAGAGCCCAAAACCCGTGGTCATTTTCAAAATTGAACGTCCGCCGTTTTGAACATCTTTTCTTCCGGTTACTTCCATAAAAGGAATGTCCGCCGCCATCTTATGACGTCACAGCGCACATACATAGTTTGGGGCAACAAAAGTTTGTGAAGAGTCGAGTCGAAACTGCTTCGATTATGGCTGAGATCAAGCCTTATTCTTTCGAATCCATGCGAAACAGTTTGGAGTCAGAGGAAGACGATGTTCACAAGAGTCAACATGAGCGCCGAAGAGGAAATAAATCGTAGCGTGTATGCGAGTGTTGTGCGATCGCGAACTGAGAAGGGCAACAAGAGAAAGAATATTTAAGATGCAAGGAGATCGATCGAGGAAGCCGTAAATAAAATTTCAGGTGAATACTACTTTTGTATTCAGCAGATGTTAATTATTTTGGCATAGAAAGATAATAAACAGCCATAGAATTGGAGAGTTATTACATTTGTTTCGTATTTTGTTGTGGCGTGAGTTGCATGCTCAAATGGATTAATGGCAGCGAAATGCTTGGCTGCGATATAACCTGTTTATATTATTTTGGTTCAGACATAGAGGCAGATCAACCAACATAGCACCCTCTGTTTCAACCTATTTGTTTTCAAGGAGACGTCCGGCCCTAAAGACAGCTTTCTTGGGTTTGTGTCAAGTGCTCGGAACTTCTCAAAGCGCTCCAAACAGATTTGATACTGGCCAAGTTTGAGCAAATTTGCCTTTTAAATACGCACTAGCCACCCCTTAAAAAGCGGCTTATTTTTAAGGGTAGTCGATGAAAGCTTATCCATCTTTTGAAATCTCTGGGCGTTTTGTTTGAGCACCCATGCCAACCACAGCACATTCGACCATTTTGGAGCTGTTGTTGTCTTCCTTGAAATTAGTGCATTTCGGGCGAGGTGCGCAGTGACGTCATGCTATGCGCCCAAGCCTTCAACATGGCTTCCAAAATGGCGAACGTTCTAATTGTTCTGGTACGGAGCTTTTTGCTGTTACAGTCAAGTTTAAAGGTAAGTTCACATCTTAAAACATAGCGATTTGATTACGACGTTTTATATGCTTTCGTAAGAACGACTTTTTGAAAATTGGGTTATCGCCTTTCGTTCTCCTTTAAATACAACTTAAAATTTAGACAAAGAGAGCGGCTTTATATCTAGTTTCCTCAAACTAAAACCAAGCAATAGTGTGTTGAAGCAACGACGACAAAAACTCCGAGGATGACACCTAGTAAAAAATGAATTTATTTTTACAAGCGAAATTCGCGATTGTCTAGGTCTGTTCGGTACGCCAATGGCTCTAAAAACGGGCTTGAACTAAACATGCATCGACGACGTTCACTTCCAAACGGAAATACGAAAAACTAGCCGTCTTCGTCCACGTTCGGTACACAACGCAGAACTTTGTCATTTCACATTGTTGTTTTGCAGAGGACAGCAAAGAAATATGCAAAGATTTATAACGCACGAGCACAACTATTGTTCTGGTCATTAAACTTTTTTTATTTGACGACGCTTTCGTTGCTGTCGTCGTCTTCGTGGTTTGTTTAGCTCCCTAATGGCACACCATTCAATTACAAGGTTTACAGACAATATAGCGGACCAATCAAAACTCGAAGCAATTACTTGTCGCTTCCACAAAGCGCGGGGAACGTATTTGACCGATTGGCTCTGGCTTTACTTCCGATTGGATAAAAACTGGCGCTGTGTGTGTGAATTTCCAAAGACAAACGTGTAGCGTAGTCAAGGCAAACAAATAGCTTCTGGCAACAAAATATTTTCACAATGTTTTACTGTTCATATTGCATTTTAACGCTTATGTTATACAGCAAGGCCTATTGTGTCGTCCTTTGGACCTCCCTCCATGGTTATAGAAGCAGATGAAAATGGCCGAGTGGAGTTCGAGTGTATGGGAGCTGGGCCCCCAGCACCAACTTTTGTGGTAAAAAAGTTACTGGAGGCGCCTGGTAAGTCGTTGAATTAATAAATCGATGTCTTCGAGCATTGATGATTGTATGAACACGCGTGCAATTAAATGTCTATTTTGAGCACACAACAAGTGATATTTGAAGATTGTAGTCTGAGTTTATTTTTAGAATATTACGAGAAGGGTATAAATCCTCACTTATTCTAAACGTCCATTCACTTTCATTAATTGTTTATTTCACAACTGAGGAAATTAAGAACGCGCCCACACCGCTTGCGTTGTGTAGTGTCACTGTTGCACCCAGCGGCCACGCTCATTTTGGACAGCACCAAGAATCGCGACCTCTGGCACGGACTTCTCGTCACTATGCCCATGCTCACAATCAATTTGTAAAATCTGATTGGCCGAGAATATGCAACAAGTACTCTGCGGATGCTCAGCGAAGTGGACCTTTCCAGGGGTCGCGATTCTTGGCGCTGACTAAAAGGAGCGCGTCCCTTGGGAACGAGAATGGTGCAGTGTAAATTAAAAATAAACGATATCTTTTTCTGCAGTTCAGGCAATGTCATAATGAAATTATTTTCTCGGTCATATGATAAGTCAAGTTACCATTGTACGCGGGATTATAAATAATGTTACTAGTACCCCGATACAATTATTTTAAAAATGAAATTTCATGCCGTGTGTTGGGCGCAACAATCTGCCTCGTGCATTTTCGCGAAATGGGCTGTGACTTGTCTGGACTCAATCGGGGAGCTGTGTTAATGCTGTTCGTATCCAGTTGCAACTGAATAGAATAAAGCCCTGGCCAAACGGAGACGCAAGTTGATGCAAGTTGAAGACTTGCGATGACTTGCACTCACTTTGGTCGAGATAAAATTTGCACGCAAGTCGACACAAGTTTTTCACCGTTTGGCCACTCAACCCAAGTCAGCGCAAGTTTAGTAACGTCCATTAACTTATTATTAGCCAATAAAAAAGAGGATAGTCTGCCTTAAAATATCTTTTTTTTGCGACTTGCGTGTACTTGCGAAGAAACTTGCGAGCCGTTTGGACACCCAACGCAAGTCTCTACGCAAGTTCAACTTGCGTCCACTTGCGACTACTTGCCGGTCCGTTTGGCCAAGGCTTAAGTTGAGTCACTAAACGTTTTATAACTTGTTATAACTCTCCCAGAGGGATATGCTGGACCTGTGAGAGTGGAGTACATCACGTCAGGCAATGTCACGACAGGAGTGCGTTACATCATTCTTAGCGTGATGGAGCTTGATGCTGGAAAGTATTCGTGTACCACAACTAACAAGTTTGGCTCAGATACAAAGTACCTCACACTAAACGTGAAGTTGGATTACGGCTCAGGTGGCGGTGGCTCAGGTGAGGCAAATGAGGCAAAACTTATTGTAATTAAGATACTTTATCAAGGTCCCAAAGCTGATCGTGATTTGGCCTAGTGCTTTTTCTCCGCTTCCTTTTTCTCCTCGCCCTTTGAAAGTTGTTATTGTTCATTGTTATTTTGCTGTGTGGCGAATAAATAAAATGATGATGGTGGCGATGCTAATGTTTTTCTTATAATAAGTATTAACATGTTTTGGCATTGTTAAGTTAGGACATGCTGTGTCTCAATTACCTAAGTCCTTTAAAAATATAGCAAGTACTTAATCTTGAAAAAAAAAAATAAAAAATAAATAAATCAATAAATAATAAAGTCACCTTGCTATAGAAAGAAAAAAAAAATCGTAATGTGATGAAGGCAAGGAAGTATCAACTAAAATGATATTGACTAAAGGATCCTTCATCTGAATGACATTTTTCATTTCTTGATATCGGTCAACAAACCATGTGCTAAACCATTATCCTTTACTCTCCTTTTATTCGTCTCATTCTTTCGATTTAATATACTTTTTGCAATTTTGCTTCGTGAATCTTTTTGCAACCTATTTTTTTTTTATTCAGCATATTTGTCGCCATAAGGCGATGCAATAGGTGGTTTGAACGCACTCTCGATAGACCATCCTGAGGGCCATGTTGGATTACATCAACAATAAAGCTAATTATAATTCTATTTTTAAAGGTCATTCAGCATGGTTTCGATGAAGTTAGGAAATATAATTATTGATATTTAGTAAATGTACAATGAACGTTTCTACGTTTCATTTAAGGGGCAGGCCGATAGGCGAAGAGCGACAGTAAAACAGCGCTGAAGAAAAATATGGAAACAATTACCTGGGATTTTCATTTCTTCGTAGATTGTTGTAGATTTGATAACACATGGTGTAAGCTTAGTATGCAACTGAATTGTTGTCAGAAGTAGATGTATATTCTGATAATGAGGCATAAATAAATATATGAAAGTTAAACAAAAAATGCAGTTATGCCTTTTTTCCCTTTCACAGCCAAACCGGGCCGGGGAGGGGGAAGGGTGGGGGGGGGGGGGGGGGGGGGAGGTGTACATATCAAGGGTTGTCTCTCATGTATGTAAAGAATCATGGGCGAACACAGCAATTGATTTAATGTCTTATGGCAAGGATACTTGTATCTGGCCACGTACGACTCGTACGTACATGCGCGGGTTTACTATCTTGCAAGCTCAGTTTTGCTTTCATAAAATTAATTAAAATGAGGCAGGAAAACCCAAAAATCGAGAGTCTTCCTCTCGCCCTGTTTAATCATCAAAACAGAGCGTTTGAATGGTATTCATAAGGAAACTAGTATCGAAAGAGACAACAAGGCAAATTCGATGTTTTCAGTGGATACTTCCTAAGGAAAACATATGCTAACTGAGATGAAATTTACTTGGCAATAGTTCAACAGAACTGAGAGTGCTAGGGGAAGAGCTGATCATCGATCAGAGCAGGTGGATCCTGCTACGTTAACCGCACTGTTTACGGAAGCTGAATGAAAATCGATGGAAGTCTAAACCATTCACCAGGGAACTTCAGCAATGAGACGGGAGCAACGCCTATTAAAAAATGAATTTATATATTACTTTCAAATTTCGCAATTGTTCAAAATATGCACTTAGTCAATTTCACGCTGCTCACAAATTCATATAACGCACATGCATTATAAGTTTTGTTTTGGCGGCGTTCTTACTGCCGTTGCCTATTATGTACCTGGGTGAAGTCTATGTAGTATAACTTGCTTTCGTTGACTATTCAGGGTCCATACGTTAAAGTAATTGTCATCCTGATCGAGAAGCCTTTTAGGACTTTCTTTCATTTGAAACTGAACCGGACCGGCCGATTAATTGCGTTTCAAAAGAGGTCCAAAAGAAATCTGTATGATGTTCACGCTACAGTATAAATACATTCGAAATAAAGATCATGGCCGCTACTGGATGGCAGTAGCTATCAAGCCTCTGCGGCTTAACTAAATTCTTCTCTTTATTAATTAAAAGGTATTTATTTGAAATCTCGAGTGTAAGATACAAACTCTCCTGTAAATCAAAACACAGTCAGTCGAGACATGTTTGTTCTGTAAACTGATATCAATGACAGAACCCAACAATTTTACAGATTTCCAATGAAACGCGTCCGGTGTCTTTTAATAAATATTGCTCAGAAGGAAACAATTTTGCGGTGTTCTCTTGTTCATCTCCAAAACGAAACATCGTCCGTATTGCGAAATCATGTGACCCTTGTGGTTACATAGTATTCTACTTTCAGTTTCTTGTCAGCATCTGAACTGCAGCAAACACATCCTATCTAACGTCTTCCAAGCTTGTTTTCAGTCGCGTTCGAGTATTGTGTTTCTTGGTAAGGAACGTTGTTCTTTTG
>CBDDTI010000392.1:0-2500 GCA_965233585.1 bacterium | reverse complement strand
CCCTTGACCCTGCACATCTTTTGTTTTAGGCTCATTGACTATGCATGAATTACGTAATCGCAATGCTTCTATTGCTTAGTTGCGTGAGCGCACGTAACCAGCTTTTGTATTTTACCAGGTGTTGTGCAGGGTCAACCCCCAAAATAGCGAACAAAAACATATTAAACAAAGAGCTTTGCCAAGTTTCCGAGCCATTTCCCTCAATTAACTATGTTTAATGCATGTTTGACGTCGGTGGCAAACATACACCTGGATCATATTTTAAAGGGTGATTTTATATTTTCGAAATTATCACATTTGAGATAAGACCTCAAACAAAGCTGGGATCTATGACAATATTAAAAAAAAACACTTGTAAACACTGTTGCGTGATCAGATCATACTGTTCGAAAGCAATGAGTTCTTCAATATTATTTAACTTTACCAAGTCTTAAAATCATGTCGACAAAGGCCTGTTTATAATCTCACTATATCTGCTATCTCTATTCTCTACCCGTAAAAAATATCCACATTTTTAAAGGATATAAGCATAGAAAGCACGACACGCGCTAAACGTAAGTGACCAAATCGAAATTAAAAAGGCGTTACGAAATATATTATTTTAATCAAATATTTCTCTATCGAGGTGAACGAAGATCGACACTTGAGGGACATGGCCAAGGAACTCACCTTATAACTCCATGCAACAGCCACGGACGCGATATGTGCTTTGTAAAATTACCAAGTAAATATAAATAAGAGATATGATCTCCCTGCGACTCGAAAGTTCAATTTGTTGTTTCCCTATGGAGTTAGTGGGTTTTGTTCGCCCCAGCAAGTTAGTGAGTGTGTCATTTGACACGTTTTTCTCCAATTGGGAAGCGTATTTGAGTTGGGAAGTATAACAATCAATTTTAACATTTCAAATAGATACACTTAGCGCTAAATAAATATAAAAACAGATGAACATATACTCTGTAACACGGCACGGTCGTTGGCTAATGTTGTCCAAAAATTGATCGAATGACAGCTCATCACTTTAACTTTACACACTGTAAATTTTGAGGAATAGTTGACACAGGGTAAAATTTTGTATTAATAGTTGTGATAAATAAATAAATGAAGTTGTTGTCAGGTGTTTTGAGGCTGATGGCCTTACATACCAGGTTCATATTTTTTAGTTGAGGACACAAGATAATGGTATTAAACAAATTCCCAATCGCACGAGTCAACAAGTTATGAGCTTTTTCAGGATCCAAAGGGATACCATGGTAACTCCACCTTTTTAGGCTCCTAACAAGAAACAAAAATCAGTTAAAAGATCCAGTAATTGTACGTCCCTCATAATGTAAGACATTTCTCGTTTGGTTATCTGCAAGTGGGTCCCGTTTAACGTAATGTAAACAACAAAAAACATGAAACATATCCTAGAGCTTAGCCAACGTGTTTTGTTAATTTGTGCGTATGTCTCCACCTGTTTACAACACCTACACACTGCAATTTGAAAGTTTGACGTAGGACAAAAATCCTTTTGTTTTTTATATTAAAATGCTCATTACATAGGAAGGAACAATCTAAAGATGAACATGACTCAAAGATTATTCGATACATAATTTTGCTTTTTGAAAACTAAAAGCGCTCCCTTTATTTCACAGCACAACCTTTTGAATGTGAATATTTCCTGCACAAACCATCGGCGTAAACAACGAAACTGACATTGAGCTCGAATGTAGTACGGGTGGTACGTAGTATTCATGCTGTTTTAAAGCAGACGCTGCAGTTGTAAACTAGCTTTGAACGATGGCGTTAGAAAGGGCTCCCGCTTTTGAGGCGGGGGGGTCTCACGGTGGTCACGCCAAAGGTATCTGAAAACGTAATAATCACCAGTTATTTTTTATTTACAGTTGAGGAAAATCACATGATTACCTCAGTTGTGGCCGTTGTTTTGGAAAAGTTCCGTTTTCAAAATGCTTTCCGTCCACACAAGCGAAAAGCCGGCGATTTCGAATTTGTTCGGTTTGAAGTGCGTTTTCCATAGTAAGCTCTGTTTGCTTGACGGATTAGTGTGGACGTTTGGTTTAGCCGTAGAAATAAGGCTGCGTTTCCAAATTTTTCCAGCGTATTGTGGATGGAAAAATATTCGAGGCTTTTTCTAAGTGAAACCTCCGTTTTCAAATTACTTCAGGGTAGTGTGGACAGCGTCCTATACTGACATGCTCCTTTTTATAATTTTCCACCAGAACCACTCAGTAAACTAACAGGAGTCTTAATTTTTTGAGCGAAATCCTGGTTAGCAGAATTTGATAATTAGAAACAAGTTCTAATTCTCAAAAGAAGTAGTAAAAAAAATGGTCAACACGCAGATGATAGTTATAATGACAACTCTGAATACAACTCGACATTTTATCCGTTTGTTGGATCGTTATGAACCGCATTAAAACATCATTTCGGAGTAGAATATTGCTACATCCGTCATTATTGCTCAGCAACGGTAGTCTTTTCTTTGTCCGACATCAAAACT
>CBDDTI010000391.1:0-14735 GCA_965233585.1 bacterium | reverse complement strand
CAAGATTCTCCCATAGAGACCGACTTAGTTCGGATAATAAGAAGTTTATTATATGGCGAAAACAATAACAGTTTAATTCGTTTAATGTAACTGGTTTTAACTAACTGACAATTTACTTGCGAACGGCGATGAGCCGAATTTAATTCTTCCAAAGTTTGCTCGTCCTCTTTACCTTTTTTTCTCATCAGCTTTTTGGCACTTACAAAAACTGACGGATACTGTTAGATGAAAACAGTCAATGATCTTGCATTTTAGTTTGCGACTTTTTCACTTCAAAACATTACCGGTCTGGATGCCGGTCTAGATGTGAAAATCTAGACCGCAATCAATGTCCATTTCAGCCAATCAAATTCGTGAATTTGGTAGTTCTCAGTCCTTGCGAGATGGGGCCATATAATAAAATTGCTTATATCATGGTTTTAAACAAAGAATCCATTTGTTTACATCGCATTTATCTCCAATCTAACATCGTTTCCGAATTGAAACTAGTTTTTTGTTTTTTCTGTTTATTTTTGTTTATTTCTTTTTTAGAGAGCCGACTAACTGATTAACTTCAAAATAATCAATGGCATCTGTCAGCGACAGAGCTTCAAGCTCGGCCGATCATTCAAAGCAAAACAATACAGATGGTATAATTCAACAGGTAGGGACAAGAGTAAGGGTTATGCCTTAAAAGAAAACCATGTAGAATGTTTTTCACAGCCGGTCTGATCAAGTTCCCGGCTTCACTTGCTATGTAAACTATCATGTACAAAAATCAACCAACAAATAGCACATATGATAACTTAACATGCGTGCATTTTCCCGCACTTTGCATTAGTCGCATGTCTTTTGATTGGCGTTTGTTGTTAGTGACCAAACGCAATATAATTATTAACGGGACATTATTCAGTTGGGTTTAAGCTTAATAAACCTTCGTAAAAACTGTCTAACACAGTCCAAGCAGCAACCATATGTACTCGGATCCAGTTTTCAGGGTTTAATTCTGATAGAAAGAAAAGAAGTACAATTCAGAAACTTGACGAAGACCCAAAGCTGAAGCCATTTTCAACCACTGAGCAGTCCTGGTACCGATCATTAACATGGCCCACTACCAACGATCGAGTAAACGTGTAATCTTACACGGTGCCACTAACATTCAGTAGACGGCACCAGGAAACTGAAAATTAACAAACACGCTTTTCTGAAAGGAAATAACTTCTTTGTTTTATAGATTTTTATAGATAATTTTATTGGACAACGTATATGAAATCCATCGGATTACGCATTTACATGAATATCATTATAGATTGCTTTGTGTTCCAAACAGAGACATTCCCAAGAAGAAATTGACGCGGCTTATGCTCTTCTGGCGCTGAGCAACCCAACCCAAGCAGCCTCTCCGCCAGGTTACAAGACCGCAGCCAATAAGCCTGGGGCAAAACTTCAGTCAGCTAAGTGCTCGAGAGATAACCAGTTGTCGCTTTTATCCCAAGCTGCGTCCGAGCAACGCCACCTTCAGACCCCGCAGATCCCGGAACTGATCCCAGCTAGTCAAGTATCACCTCTGGTTGAACTTAACACATTTGTAGCTACAACTCTACCGGTTAGAGACGAAAGTTACGTCTTCAACCCCGCGTACCATGTTTCTCAGCCTGTGAGTTTTTTTTCCGTTGATAAGGCGCTGCATCTTTTGCCCCAATCTAAGGCCCAGTTCCCCAAAGCCTGTGAAATTTTAAAAAAACAACAGTGACCGACGACACAAACACCTGAACATAACCTTGAGAATTATCCTGATAATGATCATCGCGACTGTCGTTTTCAAAAGCTCCGTTTTAAAATGTTTTCCTTCCACACTAGATCGCAGAGCCGCCCCGGCTTTTTCAAATTCCTACAGTTTGAAGAGCATTTTCGAGAAGTTAATTTTCGTTGTACAGTTTCTCTGGAGTTGTGTGGAAGGTAGACCTAACTGTAAACTAAAGCTGCTTTCTCAAATTTCTCCATCCTAGTTTGGATGAGGCTTAGCAATATCCACATCATATTTATGTCTAAAAACTAGTAATAGTTATCACTAAAGCTGCCCCCGCTTTCTTTTATTCATGCTGATTGAAAACAATAATATTGAACGTTATTGTATGAACTAAAATTTGATATTTTTTGTTAGCTATATCACTCATACTGTTCAAGTAACTTAGGCATCTTATCATAAATTTTGACAAAAATATGATCCAAAGAATCAACTAAGTTAACTAAACCAACACATTCTGTTTAACGAGCTTAACATGATATTCTTTACACAATACTTTCACGAACAGCATTCTGGAAAAAAATAACAAACCATTCTGTTTCTAGTTTGATACTGAAAACAAATCATTTGTATTGATATACGAGCAAACGTATCCCGAAAGCAGAACAGAAGTCGACATTTTTTTTTCCGAGAGGTAAACGGAAGTATTGCGTTACAGTCGCCATATATGCAAATTAGAGTAAAGCTTTCTGTCCTCAACGAAAACGCCACAAAACATTTCATTTACATTTGGATCCCAGCCAGTCATCCAGCCGTCACATACTCAGTAAAAGTAAGCGATCCAAATAAACGAGATGCCAAACGTAAAACTGGCGATCGGAAGGGTATTGTTAGTTGCAACTTAACCACACTGGCCTCGAATTTCTAGTATACTTCAGAATTTCCTACGATACCCTCTGAGCTGTTTTTCTCTTCAGGATCTTTGAAAGCGTTTTCGATTTGTTTTAGATCAGAATCTCGGTCATTTCGAAGCGAATTTATTTCACCACGCTAAAATCGTAACGCAGGCCAAGTTGCAATTGGAGTATTTACCTCCTGAAGATGGCGAAACCCGACCTAATTACATGTAACTAACACCATTACCCGAGACCACCGTGCGCGCCTAGTTTCATCAAATCGTGAAAATTCCTATACTACCAACACATTTCTTTAATACTGTCTTGATATTCCTTTTGTATGTATACACGTACACGCGGGGGACCCTAGGGTGCCTCCTCAGAGGCCAAAACCCTGCGGGGGCAATAACCTACTCACAAATCTGTTAGAGCGCGTCTCCATGAGAGATGTACACTTCTTACATTATACACTTCTTCACATTATCTACTTTTTTGATTATCTACTTTCTTTGTAAAAGCTAACATTGTCGTTTTATATCTGATACTACTTTGAAGATAATTTAAATATAAAACAAACGAGGTCTTATAAAACAATCTGCATGAATGATAAAATTAAAATTTTTGTGTAAACCTGACCTACAGACGAAAGTTTAATTATGTCTAGCCCTTCTCTGAGCAAAGTCGAGTCACTATTAAATACTTTGCAAGAGAAAATGGTCACTTGTACTTCGTAATTAGACAAAGTTAGTTCCATCCGCTCTCTCGAGTCTGTTATCGTTCCTCTAGATGAGGAGAGCGCGGGCTCCTTTCCTGAACAGCGGCTGGCAATAGAGCTAAACATCTAACTTATTCTAACTTATTGCTTATTTCTGTTTCAGCGAGACTTTACTGTGTGGAGATGCGAGAATCATGGATCGTGGTCCTGTCAGCAATGCTTCCATGCTGTAAACCCATAAATTGCTATTTTGTTAGTCTTAAAGTAAAAATGTTCTAATAAAGAAGCTCTGGTCTTTTAAGTCTTGACTATTGATTTTCAGTCGATCAGTGTGTGTAGCAACATGATAACGGGAGAGAAGCCTCAAAGATCCCCGGAAGACTCAACTAGCACAAACACTAGCTGAACTTGGCTAGGTCCCACAACATCGTTCTACCCATCGTTCCCATGATTAAACAGATGTCTTACATTAAAATGTAACCTCATTAAATGAAGTTTGCTTTAAAGCGGCTTGTGTTGAAATACTATGACACTGTCGGCTCAAAAGTAAATTTTAAAAGCCCGAGTAACTCACGCCTGCTTGAAACGGTAGTTGGAATGCCTTGCCAAAAACAGCCCCAAACTATTTTGGCGCATTTTTTTAGAATTAAGGTGAAATTTTGTGGGATGCCTGATTAATTGAGACACCAAAATGTCGCCAGTGTTCCCGCCAGCTCCTGAATAGACACATGATTGAAAAGCACATCTACAGCGCTGAACCACGGTTTAACTTTAGCTTGTTTTTCTTTATTGGTAATTTTATTGGAACTTTCGTTTATTGAAACCACGAGTCACGCGTATCTTTGGAAACTTTCAGTACGTGGTATTTTAGGCTACATTTTCATCTTTATCTTTCGCCTTCCCCGCCCTGACTTCAAATCTGATCTAAGGGCCTGTTCACATGGAGGTGGGGACCCCAGGTAGGTGAGGTACCCCACCTACCTGTGGTAAAAGAAAGCTAGCCTTCACATGCAATATTTGTAGTTGTTATATAGCTAGACTTTCGCTCAACAAAATGAGCACCGTGATTGGTTGATTCTTGGTCACGTGCCTCTGATCAAACTCAAATGTATCCCGACCGGGATACAATTGCGCAGTTGTTGCCCTCACGCCGTCTATGTTTGCTTTTGCTGTATGATTGTTCAAGGGAAAGTCTAGCTATATAACAAAACACTTAATGTATGGTCCCTCGGGAAACTAGTTAGTTTTGTTTTCCCTCGAGTCCTGATGTTTCCCTCGACTTCGTCTCGGAAAACATCAGGACTCTCGGGAAAACAAAACTAACTGTTTCCCTCTGGACCGTACATTAAGTGTATCTAATAACCCCGGGGTGCTGGGCGGAGGTTATAACCTTTCTTTAATAAGAGCTCGTTCTTTGCCAAGCTGTTATTTAAAGTCACTGCTGGTTTCATTCAAGGGCTTTTCGGGCTCAGTGAGCCTTTCAAGGCCAAATTCATCGAAGAAATCAATCGCTAAACTAAACATCGGCGTATCTTTGTGTACATCGCCGACAGGCCCTGCTCAATATCCTTTCCGTTTAGTGTAGCCCCTGAGGAAGGTTAGCCCTGTCTAACCGAAATATTGGGCATTAAATTTAACATTTTTAGGCCTTCCGGTCAGCCTTTCAATTGGTTTTATAATGGATAAATGCCCACATGGAGAAAACGTACCCCACCTAAGCGGGTTACCCGGCACAGCTGACCGGGCAACCCGCCTAGGTGAGCTACCCCACCTCATGTGAAAGCAGTCAAGAAAAAAAGAGAGATTGTATGAAGAGATTGATAACCCCACCAACCTCACCTACCTGGGATCCCCCACCTCCATGTGAACAGGCCCTAATTCGCCGAGCATACAGCCTGCTCCACGCGACTATCCCCCTCCTCCCTTGACAAGACCTGACAAGCAGCAATTAACAGGGTGGAACTTCTCTACAACCAGTACCTTTCGGGCTACCACTTTTCACGCGGCCATTTCGTTTCTCCTCAGTCTCCATGACGAAAAGATGAACTTCAATGTATTACAATAAGCCTTTGTCCGTTAACCCTTGTAAGAGAACCAGAATAACTAAGTAACTGACAACTAATTCGGATGTTTCAGAGAAACATCTTACAAACACAAGCTTGGCATTAAAATCGAGGCAAGTACTGAACAGTATCCTGTGAGTCTTTGTCCAGGGTGAAACACTTCCCAACAGGGGAGATAGTAGATTCGGTGGTTGGGTTGTTTGAGCTCACATTTCCTTTTATAGTTACAGGGCGTGAATCTGTGGAAAATTTGCTTCCACGTGAACTGTCTTAACTTCGGGTACTTTGGCGACGGGAACTTGTTTATCTCCTGGTTTGACCAGCAGACGAATTGTGTCGGACTTAACATCAACATCAGCTTTATCTTTTGTGGCCATGATTGTCAGAACACCAGCCTTGTGTTCCACCTGGTAAAAGATTAAAACAAGAAGAGAATTCGGACCAGTTTTCCATTTTGTTGATTTGTGGTTTAATTTACATAACAAGATCACATCGTAGAGGCTAAACTACAAAATATTTATTTGTTCAGAGTATTAAAGGCGTTAAAGATAGATCACACGTTTTTAGACATTTGTGAAGAGCGAATGCGAATCAGAGTAATGTCACGCAGTTTGACTTAGCGTGCGCCAGTTGGGTAAATGTGTAAAAGGTATATCAAAATTTAAACAATAATAGTAATAATAATAATAATAATAATAATAATAATAATAATAATGATAATGATAATGATAATGACAATGATAATGATAATGGGAATGAGAATGAGAATGATAAATAACATAATGATAATGATAATGATAATGATAATGATAATGATGATGATGATGATGAAGAAGAAGATGATGATGATGATGATGATGATGATGACAACAACTTTACTTAAATGTCGAATAATTGGAGACACTGATATAATAACTAAATATCAATACATGATAACTAAATAACAACAAATAACAAAAACCCAACTTGAATCTGCAATTATTCAAGAGCTGGCTTGTTGCACTCTTTTGCGCATGTGCGGCGATTCCATTTTTGATCCAGTTTCAAATTCAGTTGCTTTTGGTAAAAACGACGATGAAGCTCCAAAGGCTAAAGTGTGCAACCTTTTATAAAACTGTGTGCGACAGTAAAGCTACAAGCGATGGCAAAATACGATAAACCTCGACGTGGCGCTTTCTTTCGCTTCAATTTTGTGCCCAGCATTTTCTCTTGCCTTGGCTACCTTTTAGGCAACCGAGGAAAGATCATTTAATCCCATTAAAAAACAAAACCCCTCAGTCCAGGAGCTAACCGTAAATAATGAAATAAAACATTATTTTATTTAAAAGCTGGCAGAAATATCGAAACAAGTGAGTACCCTTAAGCTGGTTGAATGATTTACTGACGAGAAAGTTAAATAGAAACTTCTGAAATATCCATAAATAACAACCGAAAGCACAATTATGACCGATCTCTCTAACTCTCGAGTCACTGACAAAATCAAACTGTCAGAAAAGTTCTCCATTACCTGGAAGTGTGGTTTTTGAAACCCTCCAGCATCTTGTGGAACTGGAGAACATTTAATCGATGATATGTATCTCGTAGCGACAATAACAAAACAGTAAACAGTCAGAAGCGAAAGTTTCGAAGAACCCACAAGAGGTAAAGCCGCCATGATGGGTATTTAAGTCACCGTGGTTCTGAAAACAATGGAGGAGGAGTAAGGGACCAATGGCTTCAATAAACAACCTGCTCATTAAATTAATATTGAACAAGATACTGAATAAGCCCCCTTGGGTGACAATTGTCTTTTTTTTTTGGTGTTTTCAACGTCCAAATGCTCTAAAATCTCATGAAAGGATATTTCAGTTGAGGTTCATCGTTTCACGTAGTTACCTCTCTAACATGCTGAAAATAATGAAAATAAAATGAATAAACAGTCCAGTGTTCCACTTAATTTGTGATTATATCATTTGATTAACTATAAAGAAACCAAACATTCGACTGAACATGTTTTCCAAACTTTAATTAGTACCATCACTAAACAGAACATAAAATCACAATTTTTAAGCGAAAATAGTAAATAGAAGCCTTGGGTTAGGCAGCAAAAAGTCAGTTGCTGGAAATGAACGATATGCCATTTGAAACGATGGACGGGTCTTTAACAAACAGGCACAAATTAACCACCCGACAAGAAGCCGCTGGTGGGACGCGTCTGAATGCAACACATTGACATTAATCAGTTCTACTTTTTTATTTTAGTGTTGATGAATAACGTGCTGATAAATTCACTCAGTGGTGCTTTAAAATTCAAGTGAAGTTCAAGCTCATAACGGAGTTCTTTCGATGGTGTTTTTCGTCTAAATGAACGTGGAATGTTCTAATAAATTATTTAATAACACTGATCAACTTTAAAGAAAACAATAGCGACTGAGTAAAGGGCGTCTAGCTATTTGATTTCACCAGCCAAGATGGTAATCGTCTCTAGAAAATACCCTTTTAACGGCAGCAAAAAGCAGTCATTCAGTTATGTTCTGTTCACCTTCTATTTTATCTTGCAACCGTTTTGGATACCTATAACACAGGCCGCTGACAGCGAAGGCCAGAAGGCGCATTTTCAAGTTGAGGACAAGTCAGGGGAGATGAAAATTACAGCAACTAAGGACCAAGCGAAGGTAATCGCTCAAGCAGACTCCGTTCAAGTAGTCGTTAAGCCTGGAACAGCGGACTATCCCGTCCTCAAATCAGACAAGCCCGTAGTACATGTAACTCAGCCAGGGTGGAGTTCCATAAGCATTCGTAAATCTGCGATTTTCAAGAGAAAGAAGCCTTTGAGGAGGCAAACGAAGAACTTAAAGCCAAACAAACCAAGGAAGACACTTGTAATAAGAAAACGACTTTATTCTAAGAAAGTAGAAAGATTAATGCCGATGCTGAAACTTAAAAACGTTTTTCTGAGGGTAGGCTGTTCATTTTTTCCCAAAAAGCAAAGAAAATGTTTTCAAAGGAAGTCTACTCAAGATAAAGCCAAGAATGTTTCAGGAAGTAAAAAATCTGATGTTAAATATGGAGGGTTTCACGTAAGTGGTAATGCGGGGAAACTAAAAATGCACGTCACAAAAGACGAAACAACGTTGAGTAGTGAATCAGGAGGAGTTGATATTTCTCTTAATAAGCATCCATCATCGTCAACAGCATCAGACCAGCGAAAATTGGACACTCAACCACAAATGTACAGAGAGGAGTCAGCTGATAAGGCTGTCCACATCGCTAGTGAATTAGAAAACAGTTTGTCCAATTTTTCTGGCTTGAGAAAATCAGTTGTCACTGAGCTCAAAAAAGACTGGGACAGATATGAAAACAGAAGGCTTTAGTGCTGTCGGACTTTCAGACTCTCAGTATCACCTATTGAACAACTTGCACACCTTCAAATATGTACAAAATCGTGTATCGAAAGTGTGAAGGAAGTTATAATCTGACAACTGAGCCCCTTCAAACCTTGTATATGAGAGAGGATGTCGGCCGTTTCGCCTACTCGATCTGAGTCGATTTTCCTAAATTAAAGTCGTTTCACCCACACTTAAGTCGAAAATATTTTTCGAAGATAGATGAACATCACTGCCCACAGGGAACAGAGGAGTCGTGTTTGACCGTATTTCCAGTTAAATTGCCCGTAAAATTGTAACGCAGATCGATTTTAGTTGATTTAAAAGATTTTAACAGACCCGTAACACTCCAAGGGAAACGAAAACTGGTGAGAAAAATCAGACCTTCCGAGAAATCCGGGGTAAAATTGATCACGTACAGTTGCTTGAATAAAGAATCTCTTCCCCAGACTTGACAGTGTTTCTATTCATGTCTCTGGACACACCACTGCTGTACGTTCTATTCTGCCATTTGTTACAGCCGTCGCACAGAAGGGCTTCTTGACTCTTCTTAACAATTTTTTTGCACTCAATGCACAGAGTTACCATTTTTCTTGCAATTCAAATGAACGAATGACAAATTAGTTTTTTTGGGTGGCTTTTATAGGAAGACCCTTGCTCGGTAAGGATCGAAATGCCTGCTATTTGATTGGTTGATTTTAGTCTAATTAGCTTCTTTTGGTTAAAATAATTTAGTTATTGTTATGAAGAAAGAAGAAGTGAAGCCTTGGAGCCAAGAATGGCTCATAGCTTCCGGGGCTTATCTCGGTTTCTATCGCACGAAGCGGCTAGAAGTATTTTTACTTCCTCTGGACGGGATGCTAGTCCATCGCAGGTCACTTCCCAGCGATTTGATAGGTTTTTCCCAACAATTTGCTGGTACCGATTTATACACCTGGGTGGAGAGAGGCACTGTGAGAGTAAAGTGTCTTGCCTAAGAAGGAGCCGAGCGCACTAACCATGAGACCACCGCGCCTCCCACACGTTATTGTTATGAAAGACAAAAATTTAAAGAAAATTTCATACCAAGTCACAAGTCCGAATAATAAGTGAACAATAGACTGAGGTAAGACTGACAAAGCAAAAAAAACTCACAGTCAGCTTAAACAAGTCACTTTTATTGTTAACAAAGTCAACATTATAAAGAATAGGTTGATACTATAACAAATTATTAAAAACGAAAACGCAGTTTATTAAGGCGTTAAAGAGGAGTGGCACGATATGGCCATATTTGACCTCGCCCTTGACATGACATGACGTGGGATGAAAGTTGTACATAAGAGATCAAAGGTAAATGTAAATGTAAATGTAAAATTGTAAATATAATTTATTTACCCAGGGAGCACCAAGGAGTTCACAAGGACTCATTCAGAAATGTCCGTGCATTCCAGAATCGAATTGGAATTTAGAAATGTTGGTTTTTAGGGAGAGGGAAAAACCGGAGTACCCGGAGAAAAACCTCTCGGAGCAGAGTAGAGAGCCAGGGGCCCTGGTAGAGAACCAACAAAAAACTCAACCCACATAAAATTTACGGTGCATCCAATTTTTCGTGCCGTGTATTGTTATGCAGCTTCGAGATCCTCTGATTTCATTGGATCTTGTGAGCACGAAGCTCTATCTAATGTTGTCAGGCTAAGGTCCATTGTTACTATTGTTTCTATATCATTCATTTTCTCAGCCGATTCTGTGAGACGTTTCGAAGAGCTTCGCGGGTTTGAATTGTTCAGAATAATCTTCACATTGCCGAAACTTGAAGAAAAAGAACTTGCACCAAACACAATGGAAATTTTGCAGCTAAATTGAAAATGCACACGTCATGATATTTTCATACGGTCTTGCGTATACAGAGATTTCTTTCATGATGGCCGAGTGTAAACTAATGTGCGAACCTGCGAGCAAAAACTCTACTGTCCTGTGTTCAGTGCAAGTTAACAACAAAAGCATTGAAGTCGGGCATCAAATATTCAGGAAAAGGCATTTGCAATTCCAAAAACCATATCAGATAGTAAAAAGTGAATGTTATGAAACATTTTGAGCCTCTAAGCTTCTAATTTGACGCCAACGTCAGGCAACTCGCTCGAGTCGCCAGGTGGGATAATAGTTCCGTTATTCTAAACAAAATACGAAGTTCCTCATCAAATGAAACCCAGAATTCTCAAGTTAACTATTAGAAGACAGGCCGAAGCGTTATTTGCATTGTCTTTATTTGTGTCATAGTTATTATTAACTATGTTTGTGCTTGTTGACCATTGTCGCGTCGTTTCGGCAGGACAGCGACAGGACCGCTAAGTTTTGACAGCCGAACGTACTGCGGGCTCAACTGCAGCATGCAGTGGCCACGGACCGTGGCCACGGACTCGCCACGGACAGGGCCACGTCCTCGTCTCACTTTCAGTCACAGGCTGAGTATCGGTATATATGAATGTTGTGCAGCGTAGCACTATGAACACAAAGCGTGGAACAGAGAATTAACTCTGAAGTGTAAATTTAAGTGCTATATGTGTAAATTTAAGTGCTATATGAAGCCCTTGAAGCCCTCGTAGCTCAGTCGGCAGAGTAACGGTACATCCAATCCGGAGGTCGTGGGTTCGATTCCCACCGAGGTCAAAATAATTTTTTCTTTACTTCGTGTGGTTCCCTGATTCCCTTTACTAGGGCTAACGCCCAGTGGGTCTTTCACGGGCTTCATATAACACTTAAATTTACACTTCCGAATTAATTCTCTGTTCCACCACCTGAGTGTCGGCATAGCTCGCGATCGAGTAATCTCATACTGAATACTGAATACTATGTTTACCCTCGGATTGAAGAGTAGCTTTATGGTAGCTAATATCTCCGAGCATTTCCCACCCAACCCTCACTTTAACAACAAAGGCCAGACCACAACACCGAGAACTTCATGCCCTACTCTTTGCGATAAGTGTGTGGGTCCTTTAACGTCCCCTGCTAACTATAACATCGAAGATGCAGGAGACGGGGCCTACGGTTTATAGTCCTTGTCCGAGTAGACCTGAACGTCTAACCATTTGCAGATATAATTACAAAGGCAGCACGTTCTCCTCAGTTATTTTAAGACCCTGAGTGTTGGTCCGGTCTGGGACTCGAACCCTCGACCTCCCGCACTGCAGTCCAACTGAGCTAACCAGGCGGCGCTCCCCTTATGAAAGTTCTCTCGCTCGCTAAAATTCTACGCCTGCAAAGTTTTTTCCCCGCCTCAGCAGTACTGAAGGCAGACTAACAGGGCTTTTAGTCCTATTTCTGCCCGACGGCTATGCCATGCTGATGAGGCCTAACAAGGTCGGAACAGCTGTCCATGGCTGCCACTGCCCGGGTGATATGGCTGGGCAGACCGTGGGTTGGTGTTCGAGTGTGTCACTTGCTTTTATTGTTTTTTTTTTTTTTTTTTCACTGGTGACATGCCAGGTTCCTTCTCGGGGTGCCTACCCTGGGTTCCAGAGGATATTTTTTTCTGATCGATATTTCGCGGCGTTAACGGGGCGCAAAGCGCCGAGGAAGCGCCGAGGAGAAAAAATAACCTCTGGTCACAGGAGCACGCAACCTCATTTCCATGCGAGAAATCAGTTCAGAAATTGAACTAGGTCACTGATTGGATACTCCCATGTGAAGTTGTTCGATGTAGCCAATCAGGGCCATTGTTATATTGTTAATTCCCTGCGGACATGGGAGTATCCAATCGGTGACCCAGTTCAATTTCTGAACTGATTTCACGCATGGAAATGAGGTTGCGTGCTCCTGTGACCAGAAGTTATTTTTTTCTCCTCAGCGCTTTGCGCCTCGTTAACGCGGCTTCGCCGCGAAATATCGATCAGAAAAAAATAACCTCTGGAACTCAGGGTACGGGGTGCCGTACACACAGGTTGTTTTTGAGTCGTTTTATTTTGGTGATTTGCGAAAAAATCAAAACGTCGTGGCGGCAGCGGGTCATAACTTCTCGAGCTGATAAGGTCACGGGTCACTAAATCCCGAAATGCCGTGCTTGTTTGATCTCCCACAGTCCCTTTCGGTCCTTTCACGTTTTATGCTCGGTTAGAACTGGAACGAGAGTGTTCATTGAATCGTTTGTTTTGATGAACTTTGTTGATGAATAGATTTCGCGATCTCGTGTTCTGTGAATCGAAGGAAAGCTTGAAATATAATGTTAGGGAATCAAGAGTCACAAGGAGAGCCCCAAGATCAGCTAGCTAGCCATCTGGAACCTGATCAAGAGGTTGCAGCAGTGTTAGGAACAGGTGAGACCACGTGGTGCCGTAGTGATATGAACTACGATAATGAGATTCTACATATGAGAGCCATGTATCTACCTTTAAAGAGGGTACATGTTAGTTAACTGTTGATTATCGATTAACATACAATAAATGATTGCGGAAAAAATTCAAACCTTAGTAGAAAACACTTGTCTAATTAGAAATTCCAACAACTTGTTGCATTGAAATCTTGAAATCTTAAAAAATTACCCTTACGGTGGCTTACTACAGTTTTGATGGATTATAACATCCCAACTTCCAACTCTTTTGAAAAATGTACCAAGATATTTTTCTTTTCTCTATTTACTGTTTGTTCAAGTGTGTTACCATTTTATGGGGAACTTGAACAATTAAATGTCAACAATTTCAAATGGCCAAAATGGAAGACTGAGTACCTAAGAAGAGACTGGGCACTAGTAGGTTAAATCATAATTTTTTCTTAAAATCTTCTTGTATGACCCCAGCTTGAAATTTCAGTATTTCTGGCAGGCAATCATAGCACTCACTACTGAGTATCCAAAAACCTGTAATAAGTAGCCTGCTTAGCAATCGTTTCCATAGAGCAAAGAGCAAAGAACAGGGTTTTCGGTGTTTTGGCTTCCCCTACCCCTTCCTTCTTATTTTTGCTCTTGCCCCATTTCTTGCATGGGCAAAACGCTGAAAACCCAGTTCTTCGCTTTTTGCTCCACAGAAACGCTTGCTACGCAGGCAATGTCATAAGCCACCCTAATTAAGGAGATGCAGTACCTACTTTTGTTAGTGTGCACACACTTTGTGCATCACACAAGGTTTAAGTGCCACATGTGTACTGGATTGACAATGATGCAATCAACTACACTACCAAGTGCACAACTAAAATGAAGGCAAAGTTTTCCTCTGTGACCAAATCAAGTTTAATAAGCCTGTACTAACACCAGGAACACCAGAATAGTATGTTACTAACTGAAATCCAACCGTGAACATGTACCTGTAGATGGCGTAGTACATGTGCAAAACAAGTGCGAGATATGCAAATGTTTTACTGACTGGGAAGGTAAAAAGAAAAAATGTAATGGCCACTGTAAAAGTTTTCAAAAAAGATGTGTTTTCTATGAAATGGAAGTGCCAAGCTTATTCAACACCTTATTAGTTTCTGGTTGTGAGCAAAAGGTATAGACTGTATTTTAGCTGAACCAGTGGAAGGCTCAGGCCCGTAGCTGAGGTTTTTGGAAGGGTGTTCGTATTGACAGCAATATTTATTAAGAGGGGTTATTAAATACGAATGCCGGAAGGCGTGAGCCTCTAGGGGGGTCTGGGAGCATGCCCTCCAGAAATCTTTGAAATCTAGAGGCCCGGAAATGCTACAGACTGTATTTTCAGCATTGTGCAAGTCAATATTTCAAACTCGAAGTGTAAAAATTATAACAGGTATTTTTAGTAATAACAACAATATTTCCCATGTTTTGCTAACTTGATACATTCATACATACATACCATCTAATTAACTAGTACACTAAACGTTTTACAAAAGCTTGACGTGTGCTGGAATCTCAGGGTAAAAGCTTAAGCCCCACACCCCCTGGCTCTGCTGTCAATGTACTAAAAGCAGTGTCAAAGTGTAAATATGAACTAAATACACGTATTACCTGGATCCCCTGAAATTGAATTCCCTGCCTTTCATCTTTCG
>CBDDTI010000390.1:0-8762 GCA_965233585.1 bacterium | reverse complement strand
GTTATCATGATCTCCGTTGTACTTTAAGTTTTTATGCTCCTTGAAACAGATCTGATGTACTGTAAGTTCTGTCCCCGTTGTACCCGCTATCCCCATTATGCTTTAGATCTTTTGACTATTGAGATCTCACTAAAAGTCCAATTACCTGTTGAATGTGACGGATACAACGGAAACAGCGGGGAACAAACAGTACTCTGAGCTTGTTTAAGTTGATATTTCATTTAGCTGTTTTCATTTAGCTTGAGTTCTTTTCCCTTTGTGTTTGTCATCAATGTCGTACTTAAATTGATCTGATATTCACAGTTTTATAACTTCAAAGGATATAACAGGTGTGCCGGAGACAAAAGTCATTTAATAAAGGACCGAAATGTAAAAGGAGCGGGGACATTTGGGAAACGATCATAAGCAACAATCTTGTACAGTGTGGACATTTGGTCAGGAGGAGGGCCAGAAGTTAAAGGGTCCTCAAAGTATCGCTGCAAACACGCGAGGGCAGTTTGTTGTAGCAGACAAAATGAATTGTGAAATAAAAGTGTATGGCAGTAAGGGCAAGTTCTTGTCCTATTGCCCAACTCTGTCCAACAATGACAAGGCTGCAGTGGTCAAGGTTCGAAGTGTAGCGACAGATAAGAATGACAGAATCTACATTCTAGTAGATTCCAGGCCAGCTAATACTGTGTATGTGTTTAACGACACACAAACTAATAGAAATTGGTTTTCTCTAGAGGAGAGACTAAGAGGCCGCTCCTTGACAGTAAACAGCAACAATCGGGTACTTGTGTTGGTGAAGGAACGTATGATCAAAACCCTGAGTGGCTGCGTGGCGATCTCCACTGAATATAAAGTACAAGTGTACCGCCCTAATGGACGACTGGTTCGCAGCTTTGGACAGGGAATATTAAAAGATACACTCGATATCACAGCTACTGCTGATGGCAATGTTATGGTGCTGCAAGGAAATTCTTGTGTTCACGTGTTCGACGCTGAAGGAAGCCTCGTTCAACAGTTCAAAGTGATGGGCAATACTGGCCCTGAAACGGGCGCTGCAGTGACATTTCACCAGGCAACTGAACATATGTTTATCGCAACAACAAATTCAGATCATCGCCTGCAGGTCTCGATACACGGCAAAGATGGCGGATTTCTTCGCAGCATTCAACTCCACGAGAAAGGGAAGTGGTACATCACGGGCATTGCAGTCACCACTCAGCTGAACATTGCTGTGTCCATATACGATGAATGCCAAGAGGACAGTAAAATACTGGTTGCTTGATGTGGTCTGAATATTGCTCTTTATTAGGCTATAGATTACAAACACAAGTATTGTTATGTCTGGCTGAAGATAATCAAAACGAGCCGTAAGTTAGCTCAACTTTGAATTCCTTGCCATCGAGCTCTAGACTTCCTTGAGCAGCTTTTCGGCTAAGGTCGCTAAGCTTTAATAACATGAAGTAAAACTTGTGCATTTATGGAATTATGAGTTTTTTTAAAAAACGTAAAAGAGGGAATGGCATTTCGCCGACAAACTGCACGGAACGTTTTCATTTAATTAACTGTCATATGGGATGTTTCCCCTTCAAAACTGGAATTTTCCGTTTGAACACGAAAATTTGACCTACTGGAGGGGAAATTACCCTTGACAAGATCAGCGACGTGCATGACTAATTGAGTCATATGTGTTGCCTCAAACGAGAGTCTAAAGATATATATCTTTCTAGATGTAGCTCTCGCTAAGTGACAACGAGCAACCATTCAAAACAAATACTAATACAGCTAATAGGACACGTTCGATATATCAATATTCTAACATGGATCTGAGCCTTTCAGGACAAACTTCTATATTTGGTGGTGTTTTCTTTGTATTCAAGTCTCTTTTAGGAATTGAGAGACAAAAGAAACTTAATTTAAAAAAATTCATCTTTGACCCGAAAGCCTCGGAGCCACGTGAGAATATTGATATATCGACATATCGAACGTGGCCAAACACAGAGTCATGTTTGCGCACGTCACTTTTTTTGTAGTCAAGTATTCAAAACGTCAGATGTCTTAATTTCTGATGAAGATATTGTAAATATTCTCGGTTTTCACCAGTCATGTGATCAAAATAAAAATCGCAACCATTCAATGAAAAAAGTCAAGAGTCTGAGATACGATAGATGATTGATATATAAACAACCTTGCCAAGAATCAGGTCTCGCTGTTTTTCATTCGCGCGTTATTTGCAGAAGTGTGTCACCCAAATTTATAGAGCATTGTATGGAGACGCCATGTTTGTGTCCTTCTGAGGGACACAAACATGGCGGCCGTAAAGTAACAGAAACATCTGTCACTGAGTTTTGCTATTGAAACGCAAAATTATTGCACTAGAGCTCCGACACTGAAAGAAATGTTTCTTCTAGTGCAAGCACTGTTCAGTTAGCAATACCTCATCTTTTGACCTACGCGACAGCGTTCTCGGGTCGCAATTCTTATGTCACGCAACGCAAAAGCTTGGAAATTCAAACGTGCTCTATTACAATAAGAAGAACCCTGTCGAGCTAAAACATTGTGAAACGTCAAGTTTCTATAGGGTCTTGTATTTGATAAAACTAAAACTTCAGTATAAAAGGTAATATTTAATTTTGGAATATGATTACGTCACATGAAAACCGAGAATTGCTTTTATTGCTTTTTGCTCGCTGGCGGTGACAAAGTTGGCTCACTGGCCGATGTCGAGTTTACTCTCATAAGGTGTGGGTCTCTGGCCGATAGTTTGCTACAGTTGTCGCTTGTTTTAGCTTTGCTTCGATTGAATTGAATTCAGTTTAAAAAGGTTTCTCAGTTTCTTTGATTGCTTTATGCCCGCTGCGTTGTCTAGATTTAGCTAGATTTGGCACGCTGGCCAAGTTTGGCACGGTGGCCGAGTACTGTTTTGGCTCGCTGGCCAATTGTTGAGCTTGCTAGCTCGATTAACTTACCACTGACAATGGTCAATCACTATTAATAGAACTGGAAATAAAAACAAATAAAACTTACAAAAGCAAGTAAAAATTAGGGTGTCACGAGAACTTCAGGTCCCTTGAATTTTTTTTTTTTTTTTAAGATTTACATTGTAAACTCGTCTCCCTGCTCGTATCACGGTTTGTTTTTTGGTCACGCAATGTTCATAGGCAACAGTCAGAAAGAAGCGAGATATTTATCTTTTCCGGTTTTTATCGCTGTCCGGTTTATAGCTGTTTATCGCTAGCAAGGTTTAAAATAACAGCCGATATTTTGATAGGATTTGCTGGCGAATTTTTTACCGAAGAAATAGAAGACACAGAGTCGCTATTAAATGTTGTTCAAATTAAAGTCAGTTTTGTATCGGCTGCAAGGTGTATTTATTAATAAACGGTCCTACTATCCACCAGACGCGACAGCGATAAACCGGAGAAGATAAATAACTCGATTCTTTCTGGCTGTTGCCTATGAACATTGTGTTACAATGAAACATTTTCGATTCGGTGATAAGATTGAGACGAGTTTAAACCTTTTTTTCTTTATTTATTTCCAGGGGTCTGAGTTTTCGAGATCTGCGTTTGGGTGTCATGAAAACTCAGACCCCGGGAAACAAATAAAGAAAAGAGATTTAAGCTCGTCTCAATCCTTAATATTACAGATATTATCTAAAATGTTTTATGGTCACGCAATGTTCATAGGCGGCAACAGCCAGAACTAGAAAGGATCGAGATATTTATCCTTTCCGGTTTATCGCTGTCGCGTCCCGTGGATACAAAAACTGACTTCAATTTGAAGACCATTATAGCCAGTCTGTCTTTAATTTCTATTTCTTCGGTAAAAAAAATTCGCCGGCAAATGTCCTGACACGTACTCAAACTTGATCAGTGCCAGTTCGATGAAAATTGACATCAATTTTTTCCGCATTTTTTCGCACAGAATAGCCAATTTAATCGTAAAACATTCTTCGATGTAAATAAAATTGAATATAATCACAGTTCAGGTGGAAAAAATCTGCCATAATAAACTTACGAATTTTTCGTCCGCCATTAACCGAAACCGGTTCCAGTTGAGCCCGCAATTTAACAGCAGTAGATCAAGGTATGACGTCATACTCGTAACGTTTCACAACTTTTCGCAAAGTAAACACCCAAAATCTATGCGGGATTTTGCTCTTCTACTAGCAAGCTGAGAGTCCATCTCAAGAATATTTTTTCGTGTTAATGCCCAAACGGAAACTTTCGATGTTTTTGTTTATCCACAAAGACGATTTCTGGTTCCGATGCGTCACGACTACATAATAAAACTAGTATACCTAAATGGTAATAATGCTGCCGAAGGGGAGAACAATATTAAGTATGCTAACAGTAACCCTATGAACTGAACTGTAAAGAATTGAATTGCACAAGACATATTTGAATCGTTATGATAGGAAATGAGTTGAAATTGTTATTGGGTTGGGTGCTTTGTGGGACTGAATAGATATTGCGTGCAAGTGTCCTTTTATTCACCAGAATTTGAACTTAATACACGTTTTGCAAGCAGCAATTTGATCCTAAAATAAAGGAAAGGCAATTTTACATAAGTCAAGTTAATTGCTGCGGAGTGAGCGTAGCGAGGGAGCAGCAACATAATCAGGGTTTAAAAAGAATATGTAAAAGGGACTACGAATTCTAGAATTCATCACTTTTGCCAGAATGCATTGCATTCAAATTGTGATTTGACTTTCACAACTCTTGCTTTTGTTTTAAATACAGTACGTGAAAGTTTTTAAATCTGGATCAATAGTTGTGACATCTCATTTTAAACTATGTCATTTCTTAGCAGTCTCGCCTCCGTGGTCAGATGAAGAGAAATCATCGTTACTAAAACTTGTAGAATTAGTAATTAACACAAACGGAGACTGTAGAACACACTTATTTCATATATGCTACGATCTATTCCTTTTCATCCAAACATGAATTTGAACTTAAGTTTTAGCATTTTCCCAATTTCATACATCCGACGATGGACGCGTCTTCGACAATGTCAACACTCTAGAGAATTTAATGCGTACCGGTACAGAATTTATAAGTGAGATTTCTGCTGCTACAATTTTCACATCTTTTAATTTCCACATCTTTCGATTTTCATCTTTTCGATTTTCTGGTAAAGGGGAGGTAAATGTTTATTGTCTCGATCCCTTGTCACGGTATCCGGTCGTCTCGCCACCAGGGAGTTTCGCCACCAACCAACTCGCCACCAAGAAACCATCACGCCACATACCAACTCGCCGCCAAATAAAGTAGTCGAGGTGAATTAGCTGTTCGAACGAAAGTAAAGTAGTCGAGATGAAAAAGCTGTTCAAACGAAGTTCGCTTGCTTGTCTGTATGCATGCAAATTACATGTTGTTGGTGACGTTATTTGAAATGTTCCGTTGTCTTGCAGTTGGGCGAGCGACATTAAATGCGCGCATGTTCTTTTTTTTGTAGAATGATTTTCCAAACAACACAAGTCGCGCTCTCGTTTTCTGACTTTCTTGTTGTGATTGTGCAGTAGTCTTTTGCATTGCCTTCGTAGCTGATCGTTTGTTAATTAATTTATTCTATTTTGGAATCGTTTAAATAAATGACACAACCAAGCTATTTGTACAAAGTAAGCTGATATCTTGGGCTACCGCCGGTGCAGCACATCGTTCGACGTAACACGAACTGTGTGAGTGTTGTACACAACTAAACAAGGTAGAACGAACTTCAGTCTTCTCGGCTTGTGGTTTAATGTTATTAGATTACTGGTAATCCCTGGACCGGTAACCGTTGTCACACTTCGCCATTCTTTCTACAGAAGCTTTAAAGTCCTTTGGACGTCGATATACTTTCTTTCCTAACTTTAGGGAAGGTACCCAGTCTGGAGTGAACTGTCCTTGGTGTCTCAAGGATATTCTTCTCTGCAGTGTCGCCACGACGTACTGCACTGATCCATCCTTCCCAATGCTTTCTAGTCAGTTCCTCGTACTCTTCGCCTTGGTCAGTGATGATTTTGGGTATCCGAAAGAATCCAAGACCTTTATGTTTGCCACTTTTGGATCCACATCCCCACACAATGCATAAAACCACAGTTAACTCTCCTACATTTCCTTACACTAGCCTCTCTTTTCGATCACTTTGTTTACTGTCGAGGGACACCAACATGGAGGCTAGCAACCGTTGTCAAGCAAAGGGTCACGTGGGTGAAAAACTTGAATATCTCTAGAACAAAAAAAAGATATCACAAAACGAACTAGTGAGACAATCTCAGATAGTGCAGAGTGTTCTACAGGACTGTCAGAACGTTTTGAGTCATCTGCTGCCTGAATGTAACTTGTTAGTTCAAGGCCCAAAAATAACTTACAATTACTGTTTGTCAAGACGGTTTTAAGTTTTACTTTGGTGTTTTACGTTGAATTTCGTTCATTTCAAATTCATTGATACGTTGAACTAGCAAACGTGATAATTTTATTTTTTCAACGCCAACATTTGTAACTTGATACTTTTGTTTTCCTCGCAAAGTTTGTAACATGATACCCTTGTTTTCTCAAAAGCATACAAAGGAAGATATGTTTACTTTTTTCCTGCTAGGGAAAAATGAAATCACGGTTATTAACTTATGAAAAATATCGAAGAGGAATGATTTTGTTTCATTCAAGAGGCAAATTTTGATATCATCGATAAACAACTACTAATTTAATTATCAAATAGTCAAGTCGTGTCTTGGAATAGAACGTTCTTATTAGGTTACCACCGTTGGTGTTAACAATAAACCAGTTCACAATACACAATGATATCAATTAATATAACCGAGAAGCATTTCAACCTGACCGATATTATATCCTACATCGGTGAAAGAGTTCCCGCAAAGACTGAGTAAATTTTTTTGTGGTTTCCGTAAGTGCCACGGTGTCTGCAGCAATATTTGAGAAGTTTCTTTTGTCACATTACTAATTTTAATGCCGCTCACTCGGAAATGTTTCGGGTGAATACATTTGTGACTGAACTTCTTGTTCTCTTTCATTGGGAAGAAAATAGTCAAAATAAACAAGCGGCTGAGGAGATCCATTCGTTTCCCTCTTTAAAGCTTAGCAAACACTAATTAGTTTGAAAACAGCACACAAAATTTTTGAACCGAGCTAGGGATGATTCCAAAAGATACACTGTCACAAAAGCGTTCTTTACACTAAAAGGGAGAACTGATATTACCTGAAACATAACTGCTATCGCCCGTTAAGACGAGAGTGTAATATCGCACACATGAATCTGAACTCGAGAACGGCTTCTATCATGCTGACAATGCTAGAGCGCATGCGTCTTACATGTTGTGTTCTACCACAAGGAAAGCACTTAACGTTCGTGTATAATTGCTTATAAAATGTATCGTTTGTTAACATAAATGCTAATCAATCTACGCATGCGCTTCGAGCAAATTGCTTTTGTTCGTACGAGAATAGTACCACAAGGATAACAAGAGAATATCGGAACGATATATAACTTTGTGATGTTATTCAAGAAGTAATGTAGGCGTAGTGCGTTTTACGTAGCCATCAAAGGTACCTACCCTACCCCCTCAAAACAAGGCTAATTAATTAATTAAAATTAATTAATTAAACAAACATTAAAGTTTACACCTTATTGCCATAGTGCCTTATTGCCATATTGCCATAGTGCTTTAGCAGCGTCAACCCCCAAACCATCCCAATAGTGCACTCTGCACTAAAAACGCCACTTTACTCTAATTTGGAAAGCCTTTTAAATGAGCGTAGTTTTGGAATGAGTTATTTTTCGGGTCATATGCACTTTAAAACTTACAACAACTCATCTATGTTCACTTGATATCAGGTTTAATCTGGGTCATTAATTTTTATACCTTTATTTTTTTCAGTGATTGCCTGCTCAATTTTAGGTCTTTAGTCTGAAATACTGAAAACTAATGAATGTGGGGCTCCTTGCCCGCCTAACATTGCTTTTGAACCGTTTGACACTCAAGGAGCCATATACGGTCTTTGATGGTCGCACTCTTTGTACCATTTGTAACGTCATCAATTTAAATGTTACCAGATATCCTTGATAAGCATATGGTAGAGTTACACGCAGGATAGGTCTATACGCACAACAGTAGGGTTGTTCTTGCTAGAACAGGGACGCTCTTTGAGAGAGATGTCGTTTACATGCAATGCAGGATATATAAAAAGTGTTCCCCGTATCAGTGGGATGACCCGCTTAATAGAGGTTGGTGTACCTTGAATATTTTTCGTCATCGATCGGTTTTTAAAATTTTTTAGTGAAGGTCAGTGAACATGGTGTCACTTCGAGAAAATCATGGTAAACGTGTATTTGAATGTTCTTATCACTCGTCACCTTCTATTTCAAATTCTTATATGCCATCGCATTTTCCAAAACAAAGTTTTTTTAAAAACTTTTTGTTGCCCTTTAATAGGGGTGAAGACAATAGACAACCCTGATCGGGACGACCAAAAGAAGGCTATGGCCGCTGAATAGAGGTGGCCGGTTGATTGGGGTTTTATTTACAATATTTTACTGACATGTAATCGAAATAAACCAGCGAGTTTTCTATTTTTCTCTTCTAATTAAATCATAATCGATGACTTTGGGTCTTCTTAAATCGTTTTTGAATTCCTCGCCTGCCCAAGGAAATAATACAACAAAAATCTACTTTTCACACTGGAGTTGAGGTGAAATACAAATCGTGATGAGCCATCGACGGTCAACCACGAAACTGTTTGAATGGGTACACCTGTCTTTGCAAAGAATAA
>CBDDTI010000389.1:0-32683 GCA_965233585.1 bacterium | reverse complement strand
GCTGTGAAGAACATGCAATAGATCACTGTAGCATCCACAGGGGAGTAGAAATATTCCAATTCGTTAAACTAAAGCAACTATGACAAGCTCCAGCCAACTGGATTACTTGACTTTGTTTAACCTCAGACACAACACTTTCTCAACTGCATCTCGGGTCTGTGTATCTCTCTGGAATTCTCCAGACCTACCTCCTGTTTAGATGAGGCTACGTAAATGTGGCAAGAGTGCTCTATTGCTCTAACAACAAGGCTTAAAAATTCCAACATGCAATAACAGTGCTGCTACATCAACTGCACATTGCACCTATCTTTCTTGTCAACAGTACTGATAAGTATGTTATTAACACAGCAATACCCACCAAATAACAGTTAATTCTGACACCACGATTATCCACAGTTGGAGAACGAACCCGTTGCCATTTTCCACCTCTGTTGTAAGTGATAAGCGTTAGCAAATGTCTCTTGCCCACTGGACCAGGCGTCAACTGGGTAGCGATGTAAATACCACGCATGGATTTGATTCTGTCCACGTCAACAAATGCATAAGGTATCACGCTTCTACAAGAGAAAAAAATAATTTCATTGAACTTACGATGAATTACAGTGTTTGTATAACCTTAACGATTAGAATGTGCAATTTAGACTCCATTGTACATTTCACAGTTTCCTTGCTGTAGTATACAGGATGCATGTCACATAGCAGTGATCCATCTAGAAGTAGGTAGTAGTGAGTCTAGGGACTCACACAGCCAAAATCCTGTGAGTCCCTCAGACAAAAGATTGAGTCCTGTACAACATTTTACCTCATTTCCTGTGCAGAATGCGTGGCTGCGTTTGCGGAACGTCCTAAACTAGTTTCAAGGCTCTCCAGTCAAAGGCCTGGAGGTTAAAGATTCGTCACAAATGAACTGGTGTGTTTTTGTTGCTGTTTCGGGAGAAAAACTTCTTCAAAACAACCAATCTCTTTGGAAGTTTTGCTTTTGGGGTTGTAAGGAAGCTGCTTTATTGCTATATGGCACATTTGTTCTGTTTTATAAGAAAAAGCTCTGATCATGCGGATGCGGATATTAGCAAATTATGCGGATCCATATCGCCGCATACTGTCAGATGCCCTGTTAAGAGAGGAAAAGCCATAAGCCGTAATCATAATCTTTTGCGTCCAACTGCATTGACTAAATTTGTGCATCTTTTCGGAAATTTATACGTCTTAGACGAGGGACACGCAGGTACATGTAGAAGGATCAATGATGAATCTAAAAAACGGCATTAATCACCATTGCAATATTCTTGTTTAAAGAGCACGATGGATTCGGATAAACACAGCTTTGAAAAACAAGATCCAAGTTCCATTATGTATGCAACAAGATAAGCATCCGGGTACAATGTGGATCTCTGTTCTCATAGTCCTGAAGTACCACTGTTCATTACAATCAACAGTCTCTCAGAAGTTCAGAGATTAGACCACCTGAGCAGCATCTGTCAGGTGTTGGGTTTGACAACTGTTAGGTACTCAGATTTTTCCTCTGTCCCATGCTTGTGACATAATGACCATTTTAACTTTATCATAGATTTCATTTGTTATTCCAGTGTAATGGGATACTTTGTTCAATAAAATTTTGACTCTAACAAGTAGCTTTGCTGGTACAGTTTTGGTCAGCACTAGAAAACTATCAGCATCCCTTTGAAAGAATTGAGAACAGCAATGCTCAAATAAAAGCTCATTTTTACAGCAAGTCTAGGAAGCAAACTTCCCTCATTGGCCTTACAAATGTATCTCATATTTGCTACGAAAGTGTGCATTAAAATGAAAGTAGGTATGATCAACTTCTCTGGAATAAACAAGAAATTGTATTTGATTTTAAAAAATTAATTTGTAACTTCCATACCTGAGCCAAGGAGATGAAACATTTGTGAATGGATTATGATATAAAACTCTTGGTAAGGACAGTTGGTATTTGAGGCCACTCATGTCTGACACATACATATTTGACAGATTCCTCAAGTGGTTGATGACCACAAAAACATGATCTTCGACCACATCAAACACGAAAAAGTCCTGTAGAACGAGATCAAAGAAATTATGTTGTGGTGGAAGAAAAGATGGCGAAATTATAATGAACTTTATCACAGAACATTATTTTTCCACCTTACAGCCACCTCATTTGTACCAGCCACTTTGTTCTGGCTTAACCTCAGCCAGTCATTTTCTTATTTTACAATCCCCTTTAATACACCACCCTGTAAATTTGGCCAGATTTTGCAGCCCACTGGTGACTGGATCAACAGGATTCCACTGCAGAAGATTACTTACAAATTGACAGCACTTTCTTTATGGTCTATAAACACTCTCATATTGATCACAGATGGCATAAAATGTTCAAACCTCAAGTGCAAGTTCATTGTCTGAAAATCTGATCAAAAGTGTATTAGTGCCAAGTGTCCTATTGGAGTGGTTTGGGGGTACTAAGGTCTAAGGCAATAACATGTCAACTTAATGTTAAATAAATTAATTAATCAATCAATATCAATCAATTAATTAGTCTTGAGGCAAGGAAGTGGTTGAGGAGAGTTGGGTCCCTGTGTAAACTAGGTAAAAACGTGTTGTACCTAACTTACTTCCTTGAAAACATCACCTATTTGTTTTTGAAAACCCCTTGCTCTCCTTATTTGTGGGGTAGAGCAGTTGTTTTACAAAGTTATATGGGCAGTATTTCACTTACTCTGCTTTCTTCATTTGATGGAAATGACGTATTCTTGAAGGGATAATTGCGATCTTTTACAATTTGCAAGATAGGGTTTTTGGCCTTAGGGTCCTATGGAGAAACAAGACGTAAACTTGAGAAGTGCATACTCAATAAAATTTTGATAACTAATTTCTTAAGGCCGAGACACATGATGCGACAAATCGCGGCGACAAGTCGCCTTGTCTGCACTGCTGCTGCGACAAGTCGCTTGTACTTAGTTTGTCGCTGCGATATATTGCACGAATTTAAACCAGTTTGAATTTGTGCAACAGATCGCAGCGACAAAATTCTGTCGCAGCCACAATCATTTTCACATGTCACATGAGGCGATTTGTAGCAACAACATGTCGCGGCGACGTGTCGCAGCTATTTATCACATCGTGTGTCCCGGCCTTTAGACATCGATTTTGCAATAAAAACTATGGATAGAAAATTGTTATGTTTCAACCACTTTGAGTAAACAATATATGAAATTAGCACAAATATGTTTCTGCCGGATTAAATCAAAATACAATACTACTACTACTAAGCTTAAAGAACTGATCTAGATTAATACTGTTTTTAGATCTTTAAATAGAACATTGAAAATCAGATAGCAGAACTGAAACTGTAGATTTCAACATTTTCAAATCCAGCCAATCAAATGTCCAGTACAAAACAATGAAATCTCATGCTCAAACCGTCAGAACTTTTGCATTACTCTACTTAAGGCAAGGGAGGGGGCGGGGGGGAGGGAGAGGAGGAGGTTGGACGCTCAATTTAGTTTCCAGATGTTTTTTCATCCTTTGTGTTCTTTAATTGGTTGGTTAAGGTGGCAACAAGTATACATGACATAACCTGCATCACACAGGTCACATTTAAAACAATACACTATGCATTGCTGATTCACTAGGGGTGGCTTGTCCTCCTCACTTTGATTTAATAAATGGCCACAACAAAGACGAACATAAATTTCTAACTGTTCCCGACAAACCATCAGACACTCTCCACTAACCATTCTTGTAGTAATGAACATGTAGTTTTTCATCATTTCAAATTCCTCCACATTAGTTGCAAGTGTTTTGTTTCCTTTGCTATCCACCTTGATTACTTTAGTTCTGCTATCTCGGGTTTTAACTACAAGTAAAAAGCGACAATGGATTAAGGCATACTGGAACAAATTTGAGTTTCAATGCAATTTGTAGCAAAGAATGCCAGGAAAATTGTCCAATTATTAGTCATTGTGCCTTATTTTTGTCTTGTTTTTCTACAATTTATTGGTATCAGTTTTTGTGTAGTACAAGTGTAACTAAACCAGCTATGAGCTTATTTTATCCAAGGCCCTAAACTAAGGGAGGAGGCCAGGAGGCCAGGTGGCCTCATGGTTAGGCCTCTCGACCCTAGATTGAGCAGCCTGGGTTCTAGCCCTGGCCTGGGACATTGTGTTGTGTTCTTGGGCAAGCCACTTTACCCTCACAGTGCCTCTCCCCAACCAGGTGTATTAATTGGTGCCTGTGAATTTAATGCTGGGTGGTAACCCTGTGATGGACAAGCATCCCATCCGGGTGGAGGGGGGAGTCGTAACACTCCTAGAAAACTGGGATAAGCTTTCAATTGGCATATTGGCCTGCTAAACAAAAACAATTGTGGAACAAAGCTTTTCAGGTCAAAAACAAGTCAGTCTGCCAAAAATTAGCTTGATCCTACAAAAAAACAAAATCGACCCAAAAAGCAATATGCACCCTTCTTGCAGGAAGGTCTTCAATAATTATTGGACGCTGTGTGTCATGGAAACTGTGATAAAAACTCTAGAGTGTAACCGCTAGAATGAACAATTTGTCCCAAAAAATGTAGATATCATTCCAGTTTTGACAAAGATTCAGTAGGGAGTAATGAAGACAATAAATATTTTGCAAACAACTTGCACACGTGTGTATAGCAGAATATGCACATAATATTATATGTGTGTATGCGTACATGTAGTTCATATGTATTTACAACATTAGACTGAAAGCTATGCTAATCATTCATTAAAGTCTTCAGATGTAAACTGTTAGACAACCATTAAACAGCTTCAGTCAGCCGTTAGGCATACTCAGTTAGCTGTTAGAACATTAGGAGAAGGCGTTAGAATGCTTTGATCATTTGTTAGGCACAATCAGATACAGTAAAAACCTATATTTTTTGGTGTTAGCCTAAACAGTTTCTTACATAAATGGTAGTTAACAAAATTTTAGGCTATTTAGGTTCTTAAAATGGGTTCTTAATCCTGGAGAAAAAAAGAAACAATTAAAACACAGTTCAAGTTGGTCATCATTAGTATGCTTTGTAAATCTGCATATCTTGCACTCATTTTTCTTTAAAAAACATTTTTAAACAAAAATAAAGAACTTGTTTTAAATTTCTTAGGCTAAGTAGGTTCTTGTTTATAGGGGGTATAAATGACCAATTTTAGGCTAAGAAGTTCTTAATTTTTAGGTTCTTAGTCGTGGGTTTTTACAGCACATGTAACTGTTAGAATGTTGGGACAAAATGTTAGAATGATGCAAAGCCCGTTAACTATCCATTAGCTTTTCATCTGTTAGTGACAGTTTACCAGATAAGTGTTAAGGTACGTTTTCCCATGCACAGTCATATATCTATACAAACGAATAGTTCAAGCTCTGAGGTATAGCACTATGCCACTCAATTCTTATTAAAAGTTGTCCTAAATATACTCACGTCGTTGTTGAAGAGGCTTTTGATAAATCTCAACAAAAAATACGTCTGATGAATCAAGGCCTTGAAAGCCCCTAGAAAACAAAACACAACACAAAGTTTCTATTTAACAATTAGAATACAAGCTCGAGATTTCTATTGAGTGATAGCTGACAAGGGCATAGCCCAAGTCAACTATCATGCATTGAAATCATTGAAGAGTACATTTAGATAATCTCATTCTTTTAGTATAAATATGCGAAACTTTCAATTATCAAAATACTCCTCACAGACACTTCAAAAACACCAAGAAGCGGCCACCATTTTGTTAACAAGGGCACACTGCTATGCTACTCACTAACTATCACAGAATACAAATGTACATAGTGAGTAGTGTAGCCAATCAGAGAATGCAATCATGATAGAATGCAAGTAGATGTATACTAATTAACTAGTAGTAATCAAAGATTATGAGAGTGAGTTCGACGCTGTAACTTTAATACAGATACCTTAAATGATTTACCTGTCTGACTTTCAACCTCTGTCTATTACTAAAATCAAAAAGTTTTCATCAGCAACCGGGTTTTTACACAAGATATTCAGTGACGAAGTCCATGCTATTCTGATTGAAGAGGTCACGGTACAAACTACGTTGCATGACGGCACCAGTTTCCGTAGACTCACGACTAAGATATTTACATCAGCCTACAAATTTCGTGCTAAATATTCTCACTTTAACTTGTAATGTTTAAGCGTACAAGCTAATCTGTAAAAGTATATTTTTACGAACATTATTCTACGCAGGAAGCTCAAATATAAGTAACCATTTGCAATCCCATGCCTTCATCGTAAATAAACTCCGTGCGTCTGACGAGTATTTGCCCTGGCCTGATTAATAAAGTAGACAGTATTTACATTTCCTTTCCGTGGTTCAGGTTCACCCTTATGGATCGTGCACTCTGAGTACTCTTCCACTGATTCCAAACAGTATTCGACCGGATAAGACTGACCTTTTCTATCGCGACTGGAACTAAGTCAACAAATGCAATCAAATAAAGCTGTTTCCACGGTTAACATCGGAAAGCATAGGCAATCGTGTTCGTGAACATAAATAAACAAGGAAGCACAGTCCAGAATTCGACAAGAAAGCACACTAAACACGAAGAGAAGGTCAAACTCGACAACGAAGCACACCAAGACGCAAGGCAAAAAAAGTCGACTCCTGCTGGGAACAAAGCACGTGCTCGATGGAAATTACGTCATTCGCACTCAATAATTTCGCCCCTGAAAAGTTTTTCAGGGGGGACCAAATTTGTAACAATGAATACACCTCAAAAATTCCAAGAATGTCGATTTTGACTGCATTATGAGAGCGTTCTTTGACGAACGCAATAATACAACTATAGGTGAAAGAGGAATTGTCTCTGCACTGTTTCTTTAATGACCAACACTACAAGCAACACTCACCAATTAAATGACTTCACTTCACCCTGCACTGGATTAAATTTTTTTCCGGAGTCTTTTGACAAGTAGAGCTGTAAAAAATATTATACACAATCAATACTGGCTTCTGAACAAACAGCTTTCTGTTACAAGGTAAAGAGATAAAAAGAACAAAACTATTGCAAAAGTGGTAATATAAGCATTGTTACAGATATTACACAAGTAGTGGTGGCATGATAACAGTTTAATTCATATAAAAATCGACACAGATATGCATGACAGGCATTTTTTGTCACTATATAGGACACAAAGAACAAAGAAATAAATGTGATAAATAAATTATCAGAAAATTGAACTTCTGTGCCAGTTTCCACTTTCAAGAAGTACTGAACAGAGAACCTGATGCCACAGACAAAATTACATGTACATGTAACACTTACAAGTATTAAGTTTAATGTCACTGTACCAGTTAAGATTTGAACTACATGGAACTCTACCCAACTATGGAATTAACTAAAGTAATGACAACAGACATATTGGTGTAAATAAGGGGGAAACACCGCTTGGTGATTGCATGAGAGGTGACTTCTATTGCATGACCATTTTGAGGCCTCACTTCTCTGGCACTTCCAGCTGCACCTAGGCCAACAACAACAAAACACAACAATGCGCTGCAACAGCAGCACAGCTAGGCCAGCAGTGCCACTCCGAGAAGAGTATTGGCAGGTCCCAAAACTAGAGTAACTGAAATGACCTCTTGTGCCTCACCTATCTCACCAGCGCTGCTGGGTCAGACTGGAATATTGGCAGGTCAATACAATTAAAACACGGAAAAAATGATACTAGAGAACTTAGCCTGAGGAGGTCGCTACGCAGACTTAACCAAAGTGCAACCAACGATTGGTGTCCCTTGTTTATTAACAACATGGCCTCCAAAGGGGGGGAGGGAGGGAAAAATTTACACAGCTTAACAGCGAGCTAACAATTGCATTAGAAAAGTAAGTTAAAACCTTTTACGCAGTGTTTTATACCTGGACAGTGTTCAATGCCTGAGCTAATTACCAGGCTTGTGCTATGTACGTGCTAGAGACATGAATGGGGTATTTAGAAGATTTAACCATACAGAAAGGGCCAAATAACTAGTATCCAGATGGAATCGCGACATACCAAGATAGGACTACAGATAAATGTCTAGACAAAGAATACAATGGTGCATTACAGTACCAAGCACCGAGTTCAAAGTACAATACAAACAAAGCCCCACAAGGCAAAAGGCGTCATGTTCCATTAACTGCGTTTTACAGATTGATGTAAAACTCTCTTTAATCAGTCCTCTTCAAAACGAATCAGAAACACAAGCAGCAAGAAATTAAAGCTAGAGTGAAACAACAAAACCAGATGATGGACCAAAAAACAGAAAGGTACAGGCAGAGATCTGTCTTTTTTTGTATAACAGACTGTAAACTCAGACCAGTGTAACCGACCTCACCTCATATGTGAAAGTGAAAGCCTGGCTCATGGCCGCCCTGTTATCACGACCACTTTATTCTTGCCCAAATGAAAGCTCAGCAAGTCATTTTCTTATTTAAAGAACCCCTTTAATAGCCCCAGATTTTTGTGGCCTAATGGTAAGCAGATAACAGAGTTCCACTGTAATTAGTTTTCATTTGCTAAAATTACAGTTAAACCAGGTGAAGCGTAAAAAAAAAAATCAATTCTCTGTTGTGACTAGCAGGCTTCAAACCAACTAGTCTTTTCTAGAATGCAATGGTGAATTGATTTTTCGAAAACAGAACTCGTTAGCCCTATACTTGGATTGAACGAGAGAGTTCAATATTTGAATAATCAATTCATTATTGCATTCTTGAAACTAGCAGGCTCAAGTTTCAAATAATCAGTTCATTAATGCAATCTTGAGGGGTACACTTCACTTGGTTTGAATGTAATGTTATAGTACCTTTTCAGCTAGCTTGTCATATCCCAAGACAAAGTTTCTATCCCAAGGATGGAACGTGAGATATGATGGCACCCACAAAACTTTTTGGGCTTCAAACTTGACCAGATCATCTGTTCTATAAAGCACCTTGTTCTCTACATCGGCAAGGATGCACTGATGGGAAATGAAAACACAACATTAATTAATGAATATTATTGAGCTCTATATATGAACATGCTTTGTTAGTGTAGTATTTTTGCCAACATTGTTGCAGATCAAAAATAAATTAACAGGTAGAAATTTGCCTTGTCTTCCTCTCTTCTAATCTCTTTATCGGCACTACCCAGAACATCGTAATTACATGGCACAATCAATTCAATAACAATGAGATATAGAAAAACAACCTTGTACATAACAAATAGGGAAACCAACACTGTTGTTCATTCACTGGTAGAACATGATCAGGTACATATGTATTATTCTCAAAATGAGAAAGTCATGTTTGTTTTGGCTTAAAAATACTAAAATTGATGTTTGGACAGCAATTCTACAGTGTCTTTAAAAAATTTCACTTCTCTCTCTCTCTTGTGAAGAATATATGAAATAATTCATGTTTGAACTGCAGTTGTAGATGAAAATAAAGAATGATCATTGCCGTGAATTTTCCAATTTAAGCAATTGGAAAGAGAAGCCTGAAAGAATCAGGGCTTCAACGGAATTCGAACCTGTGACCTCCGTGAATACCGGTGCAATGCTCTACCAACTGAGCTATGAAGCCACACATTGGGAGTGAGGTCAGTTTATTGAATTCATATCTTCACATGAGCAGTGAAAATTTAATAATGTGAAGTATATAGGGGGATTCATGCTGATGTCATTGTTTATATTTTTGCTCATTTGCATCCGGCTTTGCTTACAGAAATAAACATGTTTGATATGAATTGACTCCAGGCAGCTTAAGAGCTAGTAAAACTTTATACATTCTGAAATTCTTTGTTCTTTGTGCATAATATTGAAGGAGAAATTGTCTTTCAAAAACTGCAAAATTTCTGGGTGGCTAAAGCGCTAATGAGCTCATACATTCTTTGTAAAATTTTAAGTTTTTAAACCCGCATTGCGCAAAAAGTACTCAATCCATCAGGCTCATATTCATTGACAGAGTTGATCATACTAAATATGGCCTTTCAATATTCAGAACTGATTTATTTGTAGCCCCATCAGAAACTGAAATGCCTATGTTAATGAGGCAAATAGTGTAAACAAGGATTCCCCTATATGAAATAATTCATATTTGCACTGCAGTTGAAGATGAAAGTGAAGAATGATCATCGCAGTACCATTTTTGAAGGCGTTGGCGTCTGAATACATCATTGACAATTTCTTTAAATTAGTGCAATAAGTATAGTAAGTCGCTAACCTGAGCAACATTTCAAAGCTTAGCACAAGCAGCCTTTGCTGTGGCCTAAATCACTTTTTCTACGCATTTTAAAACAAGTGCATATGCCAAAATTGCCATTATTTTAAGCAGTTTCAAGCCTGCCCTCAATTTAAAAATATGGTCAATGGATATTTTTTAGATCTGTAAAAGTATGCGACACGTAAAAAAGGGCAAAATTTCAAGTTATTCAAAGTGGATAAAGTCTCACAGGAGTTCCATTGTCTTGGCTATTGTTTAGTTAAACAAAGAACTGTATGCATTATAAATGTATGGGGTTATACGGAAATCTTGCCAAAATGGCTTTCACTTTGTACTTCTATTTTGGCCAATCGATACACACTTCCCAAGTCACGAGATGTAATTGCCTAGGAATACCAATTAAAAGGAATAATTGTGGTGTATTCAGACGCCTACGCCTTCAAAAATCACCACAAACAGAAAGTACTTTGATATGCTTTCCTTTTCTGAGGCAGAGTACAACGCTTGAGTTGTTTATCGTGCCAACAACTTCTACGCGTCCGTTGTACAAAACTATATAGCAATTTGGTGACGAAATAAATACGCATAAATCAATTACTAAAACAGTTCTACATCACGATCAACGATTAAGCTTATCATCACACACAGCACGAGGCTGAATTTAAAAAAGTTTTGACGCCTAGTAAAAATTAAATTTTTCGCAACGTAAGTTATGTTCGATGTCTTATCACCGTGTGTATATTCGGCACTTACTCTTATATTCGACCTTCTACTTGAATTTAACCATTCCTCGACCGACCTCGACATATACACTCGACTTGATAAACAGACAGATTCTACGTTGTAATGAATGAAAAGTGTCGTTAACTAGCTAATAGCAGAAGGACAAGCAAAACCAGCGAGCGCGCTGAAGCTTCTTCCATTGTCAGAGAAGTTCTAGTAAAAGCGTACACGTGGGCCGACCACAACAAGTTATGTAACAACGCTATCATACCAAGAACAAAACACAAGATATTAAAGCAGCACGAACAATAATTTGCCTTACCAGTTTAGGATCAGCTTTTCCGTAGTATATCTGGTCAATCAATGTGGTGGATGGAGCGCTCGAACTTGTTAAGTTCAGGCTTGTAAAACTCTTTCCGTAGTTTGTCGACACGAAAACATTGCTAGACTTAATGCGTGTAGTGTTTTTTCCTAGCAAGAACACATAGTTTTCGCTGAAATCATTCCGAGGCCAGTACATAAAATATGTGTCGTAGTATCCAAGAGAGAACTGAAAGGAAATAAAAATAATAATAATAATAATACACAAAAGATCAGTGGAGGTTAAATATGCATGCTACGTAGTTTTTCATCATTCAACAACCTCTACTTATCACCCTGTAAGCTTATAAAAGACGTAACTTATTACAACTCAGAACGAATTACAAACTTTGACTCAAAACTCACAAGAAAAACCTCTGGTTTGGGGCTTGCATCACGACGAAAACGCCCGTGAAGGTCTTCAAGGAATTCTTGTGGAGTTTCCAGATCAACTTCATCGTGAGCTTCCCGCCGAATTACACGAACTCCCTCTGGCAGGGTATTCAGAGAGGTGCCGTGCACGAAAAGATTCTTTGGAACTGCAAATGGGCGAATGCAGCCACCAAACGTTGGTAATAAAGCAACAAGGAAAAGAAAACAACTCCATCTCGGAGACGCCGCCATCTCGAGTGCGAGAGAGATCCAACGACAATCACAACACTGATGAGTGAGACCGAGGCACTGCAGGGGGTATGGCTTAACCTCTTCGCGACCTATTGTCTACAGTGAAAATGGCTGAACAAACAGTTTTAAATGCAAAGTCCATGAAAAACACAATCAGTTTCTTTTCCGAACAGAATAAGGTTTAGCAAGAGGAGAGTAAACAAGACCTATAGCATAACAGGGAACTGGAAAGCTCCATTTAGGCAAAACGGAAGTTATAAGAGCTTGAACCTCACGTCCACAAAATGCCATCATGTGTTCATCTCAAATAACAATGGCACTTAAAACACTAAAAAAAAAGTTTTGCAAAAATTGTACATCATCACATCGTTGATTCTATTTGGAAAAATCTTTTAGTTCCCAAATGAATGAAATATAGAATGGATGGGTCAGACACTTTCTGTCTTCTGACCTACCAAGTGAGCAGAAGCAGTGCGAGAAACCGGAAGTGAGGCTAGAAATCATCTTAGTATGCCTTTTTCACTCCGGGCACAACAGCGAACAAAGATATCGTTATACCTGTTCTTGTCGCCTCTTTTTCAACCAATTTAATGCTGGATCAGTAATTTGTGGATTTTGGTTCAAAGATTATCGATCGATCAGGCCTGAAGATCCATTCACATTCAGCCAACAGCCGGCCGGAATCAAATTAGCTCAAATTGCACGATTTTATTTTTAGTACATCACTCAGGAAGCCATTTTGATACCATGCAATCTTCGCTCCGTCGGGATCCTGGCTCTGTAAACTTTTCCTTTGCTTCTGAAAATTTTATTTGCTTTTGAATTTTCATCAGTTCTTATCTTTCTCAAAGTTCCTGGTCTTATCTATTTGCTTTGCTGGCAGCTTTCAGTAAGTGCCACGTATAAGGCATTAACGTGATGAAATATTAAACGAAATAACAACAAACCCAGAAGTTAAGTATGGTTTGCATGCCCCCATCAAGTTGATGTCAAAAAAATCTTGAAATAAACCTTGAAATCTAATAAATCCATTCTGACAGACCACGTGGAGACACGATTGATCTCTTTGTCATCTTTAGTCACAACAACGAATTATTACGCACCACGTAACATTATTGTTATTTTTTAAATTGACAATCATGGATTACGGCCAGTTTGGACAACCAGACCCGTGGGACCAGATTAAAACCTGATATCGTGTTTTATTCTACGAGCGTTTAAAATTACGCGAGAGCAGAGTGAATGTTCGAGCGGAATAAGCACATAATGGTTGCTGGGCAAATGTATCGGTCTCGTTCTAGATCTTTTTAACCGCGAGGCCATGGGCTGAGCGCACTTGTTGATTTTTCAACCGCGCTGGGCGCGGTTCTTGTTCTGTATGAGTTTATTTGTTTTATTAATTTTTTTACTATTATTTTTAGTTTTGTCGGTGACCAAACCCAAACTTCCATTCGGCCAGACATTGATTCACGCAACCGGTGATGTTTATTTGCCAAAAGCTGTTGAAACATAATACACGGAAAATGTTTCCGATAATTTTTTATCGAAGCGTTAAATACTCGGAAATGAATGGCATTGTGCTTCCGATAAGAAAAAAAATTGATTGGTTCTTAAATGGTATTTCTCGCGATGATTTTGACACTAATGTTACGTTTTGTTCAGTACGTTCAATCATTTATTTCCTTGTCCAACCGTTTCGGTTGACTTTTATTCCTTTGTGTATGTTTTGTTCGATCGTCATGTAAAACTATGTATTGAGGGTGGTAAATGGGGGATCTAGATCACGTTTCACGGAAAATAAAATGGTCCTTTCACGATTCACGAAAAATAAAATAGGCATTCCACGCTTCACGGAAAAAAATAAAAACGTTTTTCTTTAACCAAAAGTTATATACCGTTACATTTTGAAAAATTACGTCCAAAGCAAAACCTTCCTAGTTCTTGTCACTTTCCGTCCACTTCGTGTTCTGCGCGATGCTAAGAGGAAACCGAGTTCCTCGCTCTGCATATGACGAATGGCACCATCTTCCTCCACTACAAAACCATCAGAGTCGTTTTCGGAGTCGTCATCATATTCGAAGAGCTGATCGTCTCTTGGAGGGGGTGATCGTCTCCTGGAGGGCAGTAAAGGGCAGACTTCATAGGGCTTTTAGTCCTATTTCTGCCTGACGGCTATGCCATGCTGATGAGGCCTATCAAGGCCGAAACAGTTGTCCATGGCTGCCACTGCCCAGGTGATATGGCTGTGCGCATGTGTAAGGTACTGTCACTTGCTTTTGTCGTTGTTACATGTGAATGGCATTGTTAATTTCATCCAAATAGTAACGAAGGCTACATGCTTGATGACAACAACACGATACAATTCCAATAACAGTCTCACACCTGAGTTTAAATGAGGGTACATATGAATATTGTGCCGCGTAGCACTATGAACACAAATGGTAGAACAGAGAATTAACTCTGAAGTGTAAATTAAAGTGCTACGACTATGTGAAGCCCATGAAAGACCCACTGGGCGTTAGCCCTAGTAATGGGAATCAGGGAACCACACGAGGTAAAGAAAAAATTTTTTTGACCTTGGTGGGAATCGAACCCACGACCTCCAGATTAGATCTACCGTTACTCTGCCACTCCCACTGAGGTCAAAAGAATTTTTTCTTTACCTCGTGTGGTTCCCTGATTCTCTCTACTAGGGCTAACGCCCAGTGGGTTTTTCATGGGCTTCACATAGCACTTTAATTTACACTTCAGAGTTAATTCTCTCTTCCACCATTTGAGTTTAAATGAACTTCTTTCGAAAAAAGAAATAATTTGGATGAACTCATTAACATACCGATCAAGGCTGAAGAAAGATTTGTGATCCAAATTTCGTTTAAGAGGCACAATCCGCGTCAAAAATTACAACTGATCCACGATCCACTGTGTTTTCAAAATTCGCGAATCCGCGTGATTTATCGCACAAATCCACAATTCGTGCGCTTTTTAAGGCCAAATCCGTCGATCCGAAAACCTATTCACCCCCGTCCTCCTGGGTCCCTCGATGTAGACGTGCCATCTCTTCCCTCTTCCTTTTAAACTTCAGGTTGTTCTACTCTTTCAACTGGTGCAAACTTCCATTCTCCCCGGTGGACAGCAGTCTGATACATGTTCAGAGGAAGTGTACCAGCCTTATACTTGGTGGTTTCTTGTCTGACGCACTTGATGCGCTTCCGCCATTATGGTCGAAATAGACGAAACAGAGGATGAAAATGATGGCCTTCCAAAGGTCACCGAAAACCAGACCAACCACGTTGTCGCAGCATAACAGGGATCAACCATGACGTCACGGTCACGCAATGTAAGTAACAAAGACATAATGAAAATCACGGTTCACGGCGAATTAAACATTTATTTCTCGTTTCACGGAAAAATATTGTTGATATAAAAGATGTCACACTCGAGCATCAACCCACGGTCTAGCCAGTATCACACGAGGCCTCATCAGCATGACATAGTCGTCGTGCAGAAAATAGGACTAAAAGCCCTATGTACTCTGCCTACATGTGTTTAGTATGTGTTTAGTATGGATGAAATGTAGCTTAAAGCCCTGGTCAAACCGACCGGCAAGTAGTTGCAAGTGGACCCAAGTTTTCAATTTGGGTCTACTTGCGACTCCGTTTGGCCAAATCAATGCCCAATTGCAATATTTCGGCTAGACAGGACTAACCTTCTTAGGGGAATACACTGAAGCTAAGACACTTTGCTTCAGTATATACAGCTGTTTCGAGAAAGGTTGTCCAACAAAACCGTACGCGACAATGCCGCAAGGTATTATGGGTAAAGGGGGTTTATGGTATTTGATTGAGGCTTTAGGTGTTTTAGCGACATAGAGGGAAGCATCACAAACAAATCTATTTATGCCTTCTCTTTTCTTGTTGGTAAACATCGTAAACCTCAATCAATCAACGCCAAACTCTTTGTACCCATAAGACCATTCGGCATTGTGGCGTACGCTGTAACGCTTTTGTGGGACAACCTTTGTCGAAACAGCTGTATAGCCGATCAGCTAGATTTGCGGCCAATCCGATTTCGGAAATCAGAAATCAGAAATCGGTACTATCTCTGAGAGCATTTTAGATTTTAGTTTATAGAAATAAACCAACAGGATTTTCATTTCTGAAAATCTAGATTGTACAAACGGAAAACATATAATTGGACAACAACGAATTCAGAAACCAGAAATAAGGAAAAAGAAATCAGAAAACAAACAAATGACGCAAACACACACACACACACGTTCATTCTGTACATAGTTATCCATTCTATATTTGGTTTTGTACATAGCCATTACGTTTTACACTTAATTTTTGCACATACCCATCCATTCTTTACACACACATCCATTCTTCAGTTGTTTTATATATCTTTGACACATCATACGACACACAATCTCTATTTTCTATTGTGTTATAACCTTATCTCTCTCCTCGTCAGAATCATACATTGAAATCTAGAAACTGTCTGTTTACTTGCATGTAAGTTATGAAATTCTTTCTAAATCAGTCAGCGGTATCCAAGAATTAAACTTGGGTGGGTAGCCAGACCATTTGACGAGTGCATTCCCATTCTTCTTGCGTAAAACTTTCTCGACTCTAAATCTGTCTTGGTCAGTTTTCTGCAATTGTTCCTCGTACCACGATCCTTCAATTTCTTCTTCCATGAGATCTCTTAACTTGTAGGTGATTGGGTTCGTTGGTAGAATTTGATCGATTTCAAACACTTCCTCGGTCCAATTAGGAGTGTAGCCTTTAGCGAAAATATTTTTCAGTTTCGATACACGAACAGTGTCACCGAGTTTGAATTTAGCTGGTTTAGCTTTCATTGGTTTTTCGATGTTGCGTTTCACTCTCTCCTCGTTCTTTTTCTGCGATGCTTCATGCGGTGTCATCTTGATGGTGCGGTGTCTCCTATTGTTGTAGCGGTGCACGAGAGCTGGTAGGATTTTCAAGTAATTTCGAGTTGAGTTTGCACTGAAATATTTGAACATCCACGTTTTCATAGTCTTATTAAAGCGTTCCACCACAACTGCTTTTCCTTCATTGTGTGTGCTATACATATCAATTCCTTGCTGCTTCAGATAGTTTTTGAAAATCTTGTTGTAAAATTCCCCGCCTCTGTCGACCCACAGCTTTTTGGGTATCCGTTTAGACTTTTTCAGAATTGACGAGAAAGCTGCCGTGATCTCTTTGCCGGTCTTGGTTTTTAGTGGTATGACCCAGGCGTATCTTGAAAAAATATCAATGACAGTCAACAAATATTTGTAACCACGATTGTGTCTTGAAAACGCACGAAGTTCAACGAGGTCTCCAGACCAGATTTCGTCTATTCCGTTTGATTTGACTTGTCTTCTCGGAAAATGCTTTCTCTTGGGTCGATGCAATTCGTCAGCGAGTTTGTCCGTCCATTGTCCACCAGTCAAAACGAGTCGATCATTCGCCAACGTATCGTTTGAAAAAGTTATCGATAGATAATCGAGAACATGGTCGATGGATTTGTACATGGAGAACAGTTTTCCTACCAGAATTGCATACCATCCACAAACAGCAGTTGCATGGTTTTGTATTGCTTGCGTATTTGTAAACACCGCGCATCCCGGCAAAGCGTTTAAAATGTATTGCTGAAATTTCGGCTCGCTGTAACTGATCTCCATTTGAGAAAGAGAACGACCAAAACTATCAAACACAAGAGCGTTATCATGTTCACGGCAAACTGCCAGCCAATGGTGTCCATTTTCTCGCTTGTCGAACAACGGTAATACATTGTCAGTATTGACAATCGCGAATTCTCCATGGTTAACTTTCGGTAGGAGATCATAGCTAAACACTCCTCTATATCCTTTAGTCGTTTTCAGTGCACGTTCAATGTCCAAATTGGTGAGCGGAACGTCCATATTTACCTTAGAGAGATTTTCCTTGTAGAATATTGAGGAGCTTTTGAAATGATCTGCTTCGATTTTTCAAGATACTTTGTACAAAATTACTGTCATTCGTCATTTTGTCTTGTAAACCATGTGCGAAATGATGGGCTGAGATAAGCTTTGCTTCATTCGTTTGAGTGTAAATGTTGGTCAAGTCTTGCAAGTCTGTAAACTTTTGATTAGCTCCTGGAACAGTCAGACTATGGTGTTTGATGTGTCGAAGCTTATCACCTGCTGATGAAAAATCTGCAGTCGAAGGCAAAACCGAGACAGCCATGCTGTCGAAAGGATAGCGTGCTAAAAACATTCGGTTAGTTTCGTTGACAAGCGTTTTGTAATCGCGCCAGATTTCCGTTTCAATATTGCCCACTCCTTGTTCAACGCGCACGCGAAAGTCGATCGATGGGTTTTCATTAAAGAGCTGTAACAATTGTGGTCTCAACAGGAAATAGGAACTTTTCAAAAATAGTTCGGGTAGTCCTTTTTCCGACAGAAAGCGGTGAAAAATGAGTAAGAGCATCCTGTCAAATTCGTGTTCTTTCGTGGTTTGCAAAGACGGTGCAGTCGTAGATGTTTTCGGAAGGCGACTTCTTTTTCTCACATCAGCAATTGATTCACGAACGGCACCGGTATTGTTATCATACCCTAAAATCGAGGATGCTACAAGATCGGTCAAAGTCCTTTCATTGATTAATTCAGGGTTGTGCTTGAAATAGCGTTCGTAGAGTCTTTTAATGTGAGGAATTTTTTGCAACTCAACCAAAGGTAGATTGCTCAATTCAGGGTCTGGAATGTTAGACAAGACTTTTTTCATCCCGCTCAAAAACGAGCGATAATTATTTTGTCGTCCTCCTTTCATTTTCAACGGAAGCGTACCGATAACTTCCCAAGACTTTTTCCCCTTTCTTAAAATATGTTGCGGTTGACTGTTCATAAACTGAACGGTTTTTAATCGGTGAGATTTCGGAATAGAAAAATAGGAAGAGCGATCATCTGCTTTTTCCAACCGGAAAGGCAGAGACCCTCGAAACAAAACTCTGATAATATTATGTTCCATTTTTAATTTTAGGAGAATTATTTTCTGTAAATTTGTGTAAAAAGTGTGTAAAATTCTGCAGTTTTTTGTGCAGTTTTTCCTGCAGTTTTTCGTGCAGTTTTTTGTGCAGTTTTTCCTGCAGTTTTTCGTGCAGTTTTTCGTGTAGTCGTGACCCTCTAAACATCATTCACACACACACCGGTTTTGAATTTATTCAAACTCTACTTTGAAGGATTTTTCATTACAATAAGTAAAATACAAATTTCTCGAACAATCGATAGCCAAGATTGGTCTTTGACATTTTTCCAATAGTTTTTCGTATAATTTAAATATCAAATTCGCCTTTATCGACTTTCCACCAAACAGTGTGTTAATGTATCGCCTGATATTAGTCTTATCAGTGAAACGAAACAAGTAAAGAAAATTACAGTTGATCTTCATGTCTTTGATGTTATCAAAACTCTGAGACAGAAAAAAAACATTTAATTTTGAATGATGACTATACATGGTAAAGAACTTGTAAAGACATTCTCTTTGACTCCCGCATTTCAGCGCTAAAACTCTAATGTCATCAATAATCACGTAAGATTCCGGCTCGATATTCGTATCGTCAAAGGATTCTGGCATGACGCTGTAATGCTTGAGCAACGTTCCTTCCTGTCGATATTGTTCGGCGCTTGTATTGGAGATTACATACAATCGTTTCGGTCTCATCACTTACAAAAGCTTTTTCATAAAGTAAGATTTACCAGCATTGCTTTGGCCCAACAATAGCACGTTCTGTCCCCATCCTCTTAAGGAGGGGATTAATTCATTGAAATTCGGCTTTAGCTTCAATTCTAAACCTGGAATGTGAAATTCAGGTTTGCTTGTAGGAGTTTCACCCGAAAAGAAACTGTAAAAGTCCATTTTCATATATTGAATGAAGGGCCGATATGTGATGATGAAGGGGTGGCACGCTCGATGCTATCTTTCAACCTCTGCGTGAAGGGACTTGGCGTGATGGATTCGAGTCTCTTTCTCGGAATAGATTTCTTTCTCGATCGTTTCACTTCGTCGAACAAACGTCTACCTACTTTACGGAGATTTTTACTTGCAAATGCCTTCCCCTTCTGTTTTAACAACTTCCTAACGTTTCGGCGAGGTGATCTCCGCTTGCGAAGCTTCTTAGTTCGCCTAACCTTTGTTTTCTTCGGCCGTTTCATACCTTCTCCAAAAATCTTGTCAACAACGTTGTCACCCAAACTCGCAAGTGCCCCCAAAGCGAGAGGAGCAGCAATGTCCTTTACTAACGGGAGACTTTTTGTAAGTGCTGGTAAAACTGACAGACCTCCTCGAAGCATGACAGGGTCCCGTGATATTGACATTTGGGAACGAATGGTATCATCACCTTTACCCAAAAGAGCTGGAAGCAAGCTCAATCCGGTCAGTGCCCAAGGGAATCCACCGCGTTGCATGACATGTTGCTTTGAAATCGGATCAGACATTTCTTTTTGCACTTCCCCCAATCCCAACATTTTCAGCAATCCAAGAAATCCACCATGTTGACGGCTGATGGTTTTGAGGTCACCGCCTCGGTGAATCGTGCGCAAATCTCCTCCGTCCATGCTTGCTGTTTTTACTATATAGCGGAATTTTCGTTAAACGACTTCAGACTTTATGCCTTTTTCCTTATCGAATGTAAATGTAAATTGGCTTTTGAATGTGAATATTGAGAAAACCGCGCTTTTGATTCTCCGGAAGAAAGGAATGCCAGCAATTCCCATCACAGTCAGGATATGTGGAGATGTTATACACCAAGTGAACAAACATAAGCATCTGGGGCTCATCCTCAACTCCACGCTCACCTGGAAGGACCATGTGGACTACGTCTGTAGCAAGGCAGCGCAAAGAATTGGCCTCCTCCACCGCATCCGAAAACGACTATCCGCTCTGGCTATACGATCAGTATACTTGACATCCGTGAGACCTGTACTCGAATATGCCCAACTGGCCTGGTGTGGACTCTCAGCCCAGGACATAAATCACTTAGAACGCCTTCAAAGACGAGCTGCACGCGTCATCACTGGGGTAAAACCATGGTCCAGCACTGGTACATGTCATGAGGTTCTCTTAGCCCATGCTGGCCTGCCAACGCTTTCGGAACGTCGACTGATTGCACAAGCCGTTTTCGTATTTAAAGTCGTCAATGACCTTGATATTCCTTGTCACCTGAGCAATTTGATTCAAGCGTGGTTGCCAGAAAAACCGATCAGGTGTCTCGCTCTTCGTGATTCTCAAACAATTCGTCTGCCACGGTTTAAATCATCTATCTCTTGTCGCTCACCGTTACACACTTGTTTTTCTTTTTGGAACTCCCTTTCTAAAGACATGCGGCAAGCGCCGTCTGTTAGCTCACTTCAGAAACTAATTTCCAGTCACTTTCTCAAGTAACAATTATACTAACGTAGTCAAAACTCTCAAACCATTATTTATCCCCATTTTTGTTTCCTAAAACTTCAACTTTCAATATTTTTCTCTCCCTCCCTTCTCACTCGATGTTGTCACTATTTCTCTCTACCCCTCACCCTTGATACTAGCCATAACTTTGGCTATTGGTGTGAAAAGAGAATAATAATAATAATAATAATAATAAATAAATACTGGTCCAAACAAAGTAAGTTGACTTTGATCGAGGTGGTGGCATCGCTCGGAAGTTTGATTGGAGAGTTTTGCACGTCGGTAAACTGGTAATCGATCGATAGGTTACCGCGAATTTTTTCGTTGTCGATTTGCCGATGAAGATTCAAATTAATCGGAATCATGAAATAATTGTTGCAATAATCGCCGGCTGTGATGGGAATTTCTGTGCCGTAAGTTTTTCCAAAAAACTCCTGAACAAGATTATAACCGCGAAGATAGCTGGATTTGTTGTAGTCGTAATAATAGGTTTTCGCATCTTTAACGTCAGGTTCACCTTCGCTGCACTGCCAGTTGAATTTCAGAGGACTGTCAAAGACAGAATCATCGTTCACGGTCAGTCTCAACTGAGACAGGTTGGCATGTATCATTGCCAAACGATTACTGGAATCCCCTTTCTTAGCATCCAGTGCAGGGTCTTTTCCCATGTTCAGGTCTGAGAAAAACAAAATCATTCTTCGGGGAATGTCTGCATTATGCAACAGTTCCAAAGTCCCAGCATCGTCCGTTATACTCTTCTGCACCAAACGAGGACACCAGGTGTGAAAGTACAGCTCTTTGGCTAGCCGCACTTGGTCCACGTATGTTTTCGACATGCGGTAGGTAGGATAGACAAAGTCAAGTTGAAGCAGTTCTACCTTAACGTCTCCCACCGAGGCGGCATTGTCGGCTCCACCGCCCAAGTCAGACAGAATCATATAGCGAGAAAGTTCTGTCTGCGGCAAATCGAAACTTAATTTAATCTGAGTATTTGGAGGTAACCAGCTATCGTCCACATTGAAAAAGGGAAGGAATGGGCGTAGTTTGTATTGGAACTGCCCCGAAAGAACGCGAACGACGTTTTCTAAAACAGTGTTGGAATATCCGTCGAATGTATCGAGAGCGACGGTTGGAGCTCGTTTCAACGAAAAGCTAGCCTTAAAATCTGGAGCCACTGCATCGTCGTCATTATTATTGCTTGCAAAAGCATACCCCCGTCGACGTTTCCCTCCGTACTCGTAGCTTGCTAATGGTACGCGCTTCAACGATTTTCTCGGGTCCAATTTTTGCAGTCCATACAGATCAGAGTCGGAATATTGAAGTTTTGCTACGCTACTCTCCATCAGACTGAGCACGTGTTGAACGATCTGCATGTCTGGTACTTTGCTTGACTGAGTGACTTCAATCCCATCCAACTCCACTCTCACGTTTTTAAACCAGGAGAAGGCGGGAGATGTAGGACATATCCAATTCTTGTATTCGCCAGGGTTGGCGTTTAAGTTGTCTTTTACCGTATATCTCATCTTGACAATGAAAAAGCTTTCGCTCAGGGCTATGAAATTCGGTGACGATATGTCCAATTCATTGTTTAACGATGGTGGTGAACCGGTCTTACTGTAGAGACTGATCGATGGACGACCTTCCAAAAGAGAGATTTTTTTCTCGGTTCTTTCCAGGATCGAATCTTGGACGACCTTGCTGTTGGACAGCAAACCCCGGAACGAGTCCGGGATCTGAGACGAGTACAGTTTCTGTGCCATTGTTACTATAGAGAGATTTTTTTTATTCGATTCGCAGATCCAGATTGATCGGATACCCGGATGTGATTAATTCACCCGTGTTGAATTTTAACCAAAAGGTTATCTGTGACACGTTTTCGTGGGGCAGCATCAGGCGTTTGTCGTCTTTGCTGAACACGTAATTGTTGATTCCGTTAAGTGTTTGAATGAGAAAAGCCTTCAACACGCGCGAGTCTTCGTTTTCTTCATATTCGACCGAAGGACCGATCAAGTCAGTGTAAAGCAAAACGAACCGTCTACCTTTCGAGAGATCGACCGCGTATGGACATGAGTAAGTACCGGTAATTTTCTTCTCCGTTCCGATTTCTCCAATCCCCAACACAAGTCCCGGTGAATCCTTTTTCAATACGACCTCTTTCCCACGCGCTACAGAAATGCTAACTCGACTCGTACGTCGCGAGTACGTGAATACAATGTCTGCATGTTGAGCTAATTTTAAAGTTTCGTTGATCACGGTGATCAGATCTTCAATGTCACTGTAGGTACCCGTCAAAAGACTCATCTCTTCTTGTCGAGCTTTACCGTCGACCGTCGTCAAGACGTACAATTTATTGCTCGTGCTGTCCACATTCTCAAAGTGTAGTTCAAACTGAGCCGACTCGAGGTTGAGTGTTTTAGCTCGAGTATCAAGACCCTTCAGACTCATCGTGAAGCGAGACGAAAACAGACCGCGGCTCACGGCCGCGCTGTTGTTAACCACGGTCAGGACTTTAGCCATTCTTACTATGTGGAGAAAAAAAATTTACCTACAAGTGTAACCATGACCTTTTGGGCGACACAATTTCACAAAAGCGATGCCGACAATGATTTGTCGCAGACCATCGACAAGATCAACGAAGCCGTCGCAGGCGTCAGGGTCGTTTTGGGGAATGGTGATACGGAAAATACGGTTCTTCACGATTTGAAAAGTTTGAAAAGAGACAGAGCTCTCGCTCGTTTCGGATGGCTCAGCGAAAGACGACCTCCGCTGGTGGACGAAGGAAAGCTCGGTGACTTTTACGTCGATTCGTCCTCTATGAAAATATACAAAAAGACGAACAAAGGGTGGTTTGAATTCGGAACGCTACGCGGAGAGACAGGTCCACGAGGCCCACAAGGAGTGCGTGGTGAATCGTTCGATCCTTTTTACATGATTACCGACATTGTACGATACGCTCAGTACTACGTATACATTCACCCGAGTAGATTTGAATTGATAGAGAAAACCGATCGAAACACCTTCAGAGGCAGAGCCGTCTTCGACTTTTCTGGTAAACGTTTGACGACCTCATACCTCGACATTTCCAGAGACGAGGACAACGATCGCTATTATGCATCTCTTGGTCCAGGAAAAACCATCGTCGTTAGAGACACCTTCACCTCTCTTTCGCAACTCAACAAAGCGTTTGCAGTTTTTCAAGTGTTTGAGGTGAATGCAACTCCAACCACGAACGTGTGGTTTACTCCCGTAAACATCGATACTCCTGGAGACTTTGGTCGTGACGGGTTGACTCTTCGAATCACACCATCGCCAGATGGTTTAGAAGCTCAACCGTTCACGTCTCTCAGAGAAGTGATTACGGTGGAAAATAGCACGATTGCTGGTAAACTTTCCACTGCACTGGGAGAGACCGCTACGAAAATTCAAGACATTGTTGGAAAAAAATGCGTTCTCAGCTATTCGCGTGATGCGCAAGGAGATTTCTTCGTCTATCTCAACTCGATATTGATTTTTACACACACGGGTAACGACAAACCTTTCACTCGAGCCCATGGTATCGACACGGCAAACTATTACATCGGCGGATCAAGATTCTTTAACGCAACCACTCAGAAACTCTATTGTCAACTACATTTCTCAAAAAGCTTATCCCCCGAGCTCATCAAACGCATACATGCACAACTCATGACACATTATCGAATTTGAATAAAACAGTTTATTTGAAACGAACTGCCATCGTGTATTTGTACAATGCAATCTTCAGTTGGGTGGGCAGACGGAGGAAGTCTTCGGCGTCCAGCTCGCAGTCGTACGTTGCAGCGAGGTCGTACATCACTTGACGTTCAAGCTCGTCGAGCCGTTGGACATTTTCTCGAAACCGTTCCTCTTGCTGTTTGGACAGATCTCGCGAAGACGACGGTGGGACGTAAGTCGAGGACGTTCTCATCAGGTTGTTCAACCAATTCTTCAAGAAAATGACCGGCAGTGGAGACATTAAACGCATCGATCGAGCCCACGCATTGTTCGACTTTGGAAGGAATGGCCGAATCTCTTCTTGTGCCGCATGGTCTCCCTCCAGTACGCAGCTGAGGGCAATGGCGTAGTTCAAGCTCTTGTAGCCAGCGTCGATCTTCATTGCTCGAAGACGTTCTTGGACCGTGTACATTGGAAGATCCGTTTGCAGACAGATGCGGTCGATGAACTTGTACAGTGCTTTGTCGACAGCGTTCAATTGATCTCTGGCGCTGTAAACACGAGGCATAACAGCATGGTCAAACCAATGAACATCAGGACCATACAAGCTTCCAAGAACTAACCCGCAATGTTGACAAACAAAGGCTTCGTCCGTCTCGATCCCCTCGTGCACACACTGCTCCTCCTCACGCTCGTAGTTCTCCTTCTTCCGCTCCTCTTCCCTCTTTCGAGCGAGATGTTCGATGAGAATCTGAAAGTCCTTCTCCACCGCCTTGACGAAAGGAACACGTCTCTTTTTGGTCGGAGTTTTCACCTCCTCGTCGTCCTGCCGTTGAGGTCTCTTCAAAAACCTCTTGGATGGAGATGCTTCTTCGAACTCTGCTGGTGACATGTTCATTCTTCTGCTTCGACGATGCTACCAAGGTGAAAGTGAGTGCGAGAGAGAGACAAGCGTCGGTTTTTATGCACGTTGAGTCGGATCGAAAGGGTGGATCCAGAGACCTCATTCTCGAGGCGGACCTTGGAGGACACGGTCACATGTTCGTATCACGTTTACGTCACCACTGTTTTAGGAGGCCAGTGTGCGCTGGGGTTAGGGTTAAAGTTAGGTGAGGTTAGATCGGACTGTCGAGGAGTTGTCGGTGAAGCAAGGCTAAGGTTAGGGTTACCATGGTGATTTCGAGGAATGTCGAGCAATTGTCAGTGAAGCAAGGCTAAGGTTACCATGGTGATTTCGAGGAATGTCGAGCAATTGTCGGTGAAGCAAGGCTAAGGTTAGGGTTACCATGGTGATTGGTTTAAAATAGGGTTACGGTTAGGGTTTTATCGTATAATATCGTACTCGTATACAAAAATATCGTACTACACATATCGTACCCGTATCAAAATATCGTATTCGTACCCCGTACTACACATTACCATATATGGACATATAGTATCACCATATAAGGAGTGAGCCAGATCATTCTTTACTAACACTACTGCTGACAACCTCAGTTGGCGCCAAGCTTCGAGTTTGGCGCGAAGCTTCGAAATTTTGGCGCGACGGTGTGGGGATAGGCGCGGCAAATTTGGGCGCCATTTCTGCTGAGGCAGACCTGGCAGTACGGAGTGAATCGGCGTTGCGTCCCCCCTTTTTTTTTTGTTCACTACCCCCTAGCCTCTGTCACCCACATCATGATTGCCATCCACACCACAGCCATTTCCTTGCCGAGTGAGGGCAAAACGAGTGGTAGTTGCTGTCCTAAAAAAGTCTCTAGTGACCATAATACTGGTCAGATCACCCTCAAATTTCATTTTTACGCAGTTTGGGTGTTTGTCAACAGCCCCCAAAAGGAAAAGTTGAAAATTCCAAATTTCATTTTTTTGACTAAATGAGGGGTTGTCCCCCCTTAATTGTTACGTATAGTAGTCAGTTCACATGACAAGGACATCGGAAACTTCAATGAGCAATGAGCAAAGACGAGCCACTGCTTTCAAACTGTCCTCTCGAGACAGCTGAGCCGAGTCGTAATTACGCGCGCGTACCTGGCTACAAGAAAAAAAATACAAGAAAAAGACAAGAAAAAGACTCCGTACTTCTTGCCGTTCTTGGACCAATAAAATGCATTATCTCCGCGTCTTCACAGCGTGAAATCTACAAATAATGGCTCCGTGCTGCCCGTGTAAAAGCACGGGACGTTGTTTGTCATGCTTTTGTGTGAAACGTGGGACCGATTGCACGAATTGCTATCCATGTCGTGCAGACCGTTGTGTGAACCAACCCGCAATTGATCGACCTCTTGGGCTCGGGAAGGGAAGCAGTCAACCCCAGCTCGCACGGAAACTGCAATCCGGCAACGTCTTCTTCCTGCCTTGACTGGGCAACCATCACCTGGAGATGATTTACGCAAGCTGCTGCTTCTCCCTGCTCGCCTTGGAGGAATCGGAGCGATCGACCCGACGGACCTTCCAGAGAAGCAGTTCCGCGGTTCGCGTGAGATTTGCTCTCCACTTGTGAAGCTCATCATAGACCAAGGAGGAGATGTGCTCGCTGCTCTGAGTGAACAGGTGGGAATCAAGCAGAAACTGGAGAAGAAAAGAGCCGCATCTCTTCAAGCGGAAGCACTGCTCACAACATCCACTCTCCCACCTTCTCTTCAACGCTGTGCAACAGCTGCGCAGGAAAAGGGCACGTCAGCGTGGCTAACAGCAGTTCCACTTGAGAGGCACGGCTTTGCCTTGCATAAAGGAGAGTTTCGTGATGCCATCGCACTCCGATATGGTTGGCCTGTACTACGTGTCCCCGAGAAGTGCGTTTGCAACGCTCCCTTCTCCGCCGACCATGCCATGATTTGCCGGAAAGGAGGCTACCCCACTCTTCGGCACAACGAGGTTCGCAACCTGGTTGCAAGTGCCCTCATTGAGGTGTGTACAGATGTCTCTCTAGAACCTCGCCTCCAGCCTCTGAGTGGTGAAGCTCTTCCCTCATCCGCAAACAAGGAAGATGAAGCTCGCCTCGATGTGAAAGCGAGGGGATTCTGGAACAATGATGGACAAGACGCCTTTTTTGACGTCCGGGTGTTTCACCCTTTTGCGCCTACCTATCAGCGTTCCAGTCTAACCTCGCTTTACCGCCAACACCAGAATCAGAAGAGGAGGGAATACGGATTTTGTGTACGAGAGGTGGAGAGAGGTTCGTTCACCCCGCTTGTTTTCACGACAAATGGTGGGGCTGCACCCGAGGCAGCAACCTTCCTCAAGCGCCTGGCGAGTCAGATCAGCGACAAGAAGAATGAACCCTACTCTGTAGTAATGAACTTTCTTCGCTGTCGCCTCTCTTTCTCCCTCTTACGTTCGTCACTGCTCTGCTTGCGAGGTAGCCGCTCCAACAGAAGCCTCAACACTACTTGTTTGAGCCAGGATAGCTTGTCCTTGGTTGCTTCAGAAGGACGACTCAATTGAATGGTTACTTGCTCCTGACATGTCCCTTCTTTGTTTATTTGTTTCAGTGAACGTGTCTCCCCCCCCCCTGTTTTTTTTATCTGTTTGATTGTTTTGTCAATATTCTAAAAACAACACATCTACTCAACTTTCAGACTACATGCATTTTTTTGCTTGATGATGTGCTTTTTCATGTAAATTTCTATTTTCTTTTGTTTCCATTCTCGTTTGTTTTGTTAGTTATAATGTGCGCTATGCATTGTGTTCAATAAAACTTGTTTTCAAGTCTAAAAGAAAAAGACGAGAAAAGAAAAGAAAAATGAACGGCGTAGAAATCAATACGCGCGCGTACGTCGCTACAAGATTACTTCTACGCTGGGATTACTTGTACGCGGTGACCCTCAAAACGAAGGTCTTCGGGGATTACAACCACGCGCGCTTGGAAGTAAGCTGGATTACTTCCACGCGGGGATTACTTCTACGCGGTTACACCGGCGCAACTATACCGGTTCAAAATGGCGCCCGGCAATCCTGGGATCCATGGATTGGATGGCCACCCCGGACTGCGAACTTTGTCCTTGCACTTTCGACCGACGAACGTCACTTTCGTAGCTTGCAACTCGGGTTGTCTTTTCTTTCTTTTCTTACTTTTCTTTTTTTATGAAATGCAATCACCAGCATCGTATGGGTGTGCTAGGACCATTTCCGACAGTCCGAGAGCAGAACTCAGTAATAGCCGACGCGGAGGATCTCGTCGAGTGGTGTGTCTGCACAAGGACGTGGTCCGTCGATGTTTGCATGGAAAGCAACCACGAAAACTTCCCTGGCACAGAAAGCTCGTGCCCCGAAAAGAAGCCTGTCAAGGAAAGAAATTCTTATCTCTGCCATGAGACTTGCAGTGAACTTTGTCACCATTTCTCCAGCTGACTCTCTCCTACGAAATTGGCAGTCATTGACAGCGTCAGCTTTGCCTGACCGCACTACATATATGCAGATAATGTTCAAAGTTCTACACTCGTCACTTACATGCACCCAGACATACACCACTGACCCTGCTTGTGAAAATTGTACACAAAAGAAAAATGCGAAGCACAAGACTGAAAAAAAAGGAACAAAAAAATTAATGACTTTCAATGAATGAACGCGGGGAACGGTGCTCAGTACCTACCCGGAGGTGAATTAGAGCGAGTTACAACGTAACAGACGCAGGAAAAAACGCCTGATGATCGGCCCTGAGCCGTGAAACTCAGAGTAGAGAAACAATTATTCCTGCGTCTGTTACGTTGGAACAAAAAATTAACAATTGAGCAGTGCAAACGACAGAAAAAGAATTGGTCGTGAACAGTGTGTTCACCACTACATAAGAGAAGCACAAGGAAGTAAAAGAAAACAAGTTCAGAAGGCTCCTTTGTAAATAATTGTTGACAGAGGTAAAGGATGTTTTTCTATACAGTAAAAATTACGCAAATTAATTTTTACAAAGTTCATCTGTGGACTGCAGAAAGATAATTGTTGACAGAGGTAAAGGATGTTTTTCTTACAATAAAAATTACGTAAATTCATTTTTACAAAGTTCATCTGTGGCCTGCAGAAAGATAAGAGACTAAAGAAAAAATCATTTTCAGGAGCCAGACTAGGTGTTCTTCAGGTTGCATTCGTACCACGCTCTAAACAGGAACATTTCAGATTGTAATAATTATTGGTAATACTCTCACAAAAAAAAAAAATGTTCTTCGCTTGTGCCAGTTGTGACATAGTTCAGGTTGGGAATTCGAAGTTTCTTTTTTTAGGCGGGACATTCTTCGGCGTGCGATAAAACTGCATTGTACCGAAAACAAGAGAGAGAGAGAGAGAGAGAGAGAGAGAGAGAGAGAGGGAGAAATGGAAACTTGAAAGGAAGTGCAAATGTGCATGTTGCTGCCTGATAAGCTTGCTGGCCAGGGGGAGGGAACATTGTGGTTCAGCGAGGACAGATTGGGTGTGTTTTGCATGTTTCAGAGGCAGGCATTCTTCAAAGTTGACATCAAAAGTTCCAGCAACTGCAAAGCAGGGGTCATCCAAGTCAGTTTTGCTTGGAACGGACCACTATACTGCTTCCTCATCCGTTATCAAACAAATTGTAGGTAGCCCGGACTCGGAAATATGCGAGCAGACAACAATGCCATCAGGAAGGTCTTGCTGAAGGCATTATCATCCAGATCAGTGCTCAGTCACTGCTGTTGTGGTGGTCCCTGTCAACACGGCTTATCAAGTCTGTGCTAACTCGTGGCGTGCGCTTTTGCTTTCTCTTGCTCAAAACAGCGTTCAGCGGCCACATCTGGCTGCCTCCAAGGTCCATGTGCAAAGGCCTTTGTTCACTCAGCCTGACCGTTGCATCATTCACTGACAGGTAGTGTAGCTCCACACAAGGCTCACAACCAACAGCTGCACTGCAACATGGGAACAATTGCTTGCTTCTCCAAAGCCAGAGGAGTATCTGCTGACTTTCTGATGTTATCAGTGGGAAGGCAGCACCAGGCACGAAAAAATACAAGTCCCACTCTCCCATTCCACAATGAGCTCGACGCCGTGTGATGCTCGTCGAACAGACTCATCGAGACTTTCATCGACGGCCGTCGCACTGTTTGTCCGACCTGAGGCTTGGAGCAGCAGTCTTTCATGGCTCCCATCGTCATTTGGGGCATTTTGCGAAGAGTGTTTTGGACGCAGACCAGCATGAATCCTCGTGGAAAAAGAAAGAGACGTCCGCACCAGTTGAGGACGTCGGGAGGAATGGGTTTCTTTTCGTACCCGACAACAACCACACGACACAGGAGAATACCGGAGGAGTGTGGTTCTTTATTGCGGCAACGCCCAAACACCACGACCGGAAGAGCATAGTTAGGAACGCAGAACCGCACGAGAAACGGACAGAGCATCGTTCAGTGAATCATTAATATACTTATCCTTAGACTCGGGGCATAACCATCCTCCGTGGCGTTGGATAAGGCGGTCAGGGACGTGAGCGCGCGCTGCAGCGGTGGCGCCACCTGCGCGAAGGCTGTGCGTGCCAAATCCCTCTGGAGAAGTGCCAACCCGAGACAGGGTCTGAGACACCAATTTCCTGGCCCGGCGGTAGGATATGGCGCCACGCAGGTTGTCTTGCTTCCGACGACAGGTGGTCACTCGCCGGAGAATGGGGTCCGCTGGGGCATGCTTGCCAGCGACCAGGAACCGCTCGAGAACCCGGACAGGACAGAGGTCGCCGTCTTCTGGAGAGCGGGCAATCACCAGTTGATCGCAATCTCGGAGCTGGAAGTTCTTCCGTTTCAGGAACTGGACGGTGACGTGCGATTCGCTGAATGAAAAATCCTGGCTACGCAGGCCGCTCATGTCGTCCCATCTCATGAAGCCACAGAAGCCCATCACGAACATGGCCGCTGTTTGTAGGTCTTCCAGGGATGCGTCGGATGAGGCAAGGCACGTAATAATTTGCCGAAATTGAACTGGTGTGAGGGGATTACGACGTTGAACTGGGCGGCTGTAGAGTCTCACCAATGCCAAGCGAAGTTGTGTGACGACCGGATGGCGGGTGGGGTCAGGAGTGTCGGCTTTCTGGTGGAGCCAGTGCAGGGCCGCGGAAGCCTGTGAGGTGGACGAGTGTGATGCGGAAGTCTGCGCCAGGTGAAGTAGGTAGAGCGCTAGGTCCTGTGGCCGAGCTGGGAAACTGGGCAGGTGGAACGCTGAAGCCCACTTGCTCCAGCGGCGGAATGCGATGAGATATGCCTTGATGGTAGATGGGGCCCTATCGAAGACCACTGTGCGACGCAGTTGATCGGCAAGATCTTTGAGGTGTGGATGGTCGATGGTGGACAATGCTGACCAGAATGCACCCCCACCTGAGACCATGGAGCAAAAAGAAAGAACAAGAGGCAGGTCTTTAGGAACCAGGTATTCCACCGTTGACCGGGTCAAAACTCCACGACAAGCGGCAGCACATTTACAAGGGGTACCAACTCCACCTTGCATCTGCACTAACCCTATTTTCGGATTATCGTCAGATCATCACTCATGCATAGCACCACAAGGGGCACCACCCCGCTTCACATAGGGCTCCAACCATCTACGCAGGGATTAGCATTAGTACATCATTCATTCATAGCATTAGATGGGGCACCAACCCCGCTTCACATAGGGTGCCAACCCTCTTCTCAGGAAATATTGTTAGCACATCG
>CBDDTI010000388.1:0-11009 GCA_965233585.1 bacterium | reverse complement strand
TTTCAAGCGCACTCAAACGGCACAATTAGTTGATCGCAGATAGTTTCTTTTCTTGTAAACAATCCATCCAGCAGGGTGTCAACGTTTTCTTAAAGTGCTAACTACACATTTTTTTGCTGTTGAATTTTATCAGTTTACGACAGATTGAAGTAAACATGTAAAGTAGTAACGCATTTGGATTCTATGCAAAAACAACTGCCTAGCGCATAGCACAGTCGCGCCTATAGCTAATGGTTAGTGGGCTGGCCTCCAGATAGATCACTCCTGAATACTAAGGCGTTGTCATCTCGTCTTGGGAGAGGCAATTTTCTTTCACAGTGCCTCTCTCCACCCAGATGTATAAATGGGACCGGTAATTATCATCCTGGGAAGAAGAGCAATAACCAATTTAAGTTCCAGCAGGTATAAGACACTGGGCCTGGTAACGACTCGCCATATCACCTGCAGCAAGCACACTGGTCGTCCTGAGGATTATCGCTTCTTATTATGGAAATCGGAGTAAACCGGCAATTCTACAGCTGGGGTGCCAAAAAAGGTACCTTTTCATGGTGCTCCAAGAAAGCTGAAATATTGTATTTTACCAAGCTATCAAAGCAGTAGTATTTAAAGGAAAATCCACTCTTCCTCTGTCCAATCTTTGGGATACAGTACACGGATTTAGTCTGGTTCCCACCATGGATCTGTGCTGACTAAGAAAGGAATAAATGAAAAATTCCGATAGAGAAAGGAAAATCTTCTTGTGAGACATTTTCTGGCAATTTAGTCAGACATTCAGCGACTTAAGGGACCGGTCAAAAAGTATAGGGGGGGGGGGGGGAGGGGTGGGCCGGAGTAGAGAAGGGGTGGGCCATCAGTTTTTGAAACCTTGGTAAGGGGTGGGTCGTGCAAGTTTTAGCTAGCCGTGGGGGGTGGGTCATCTTGTTTTTATTATGGGAATTGACACACATTTGACACAATCTACAAGAAAGGTAATTCTTTTCGAACAATAAAAGCAAGGGACCCGCTCAAACACCAACCCACGGTATGGCATACGCACAGCCATATCACCCAGGCAGGAGCCCAATGGGCTCCTGACCCAGGTAGTGGCAGCCATGGACAGCTGTTTCTGCCTTATTAGGCCTCATAGGCATACACATGTAGCATAGCTGACGGGCAGAAATAGGACCAAGAGCCTTATGTAGTCTGTCCTTTACTACCAAGACAGGTTCAAAGCACCACTTTATTAAAGCCCCAGCTCCACACGACACATGTGGGAGCTGTTGGTTGTGGGTAAGGCACTTGACAGACTGTGGGTTCATGTTTGAGTGTCACTGCCTTTTATTGTATGTTATTAACATAAAAGGAGTTAAACTCCTTTCAGCTAGATACTAAAGAAAAAAAAACTTTTCAAGCCGTATTTGAAAAAGAAAACTTGGCTGGTGTACAACAGAGATGATAACTTATGTATTGTAAAATCTGTAGAAAAGCTAAAGGATTGAGCAAGGAGTCCCAGGGCGGAAATATTCAAAATACTGCACTCGGTTGACATGCTGGTATTCAAGAACATCAAATGGCCAACTTGTGTCTACATGATTAAACATATAACACAAACAGTGGTGATATATTTTTAATCAAGATACGATGGACGAAAACCAAAGAGTTGATATGATATTGTGTCTACATGTTATTTTTCCCCAAAGGTACGGGACACATGCACAAAGATCTGGGAGTTGTCTAGCTATATTACTTCCAGGACTCACTACATCCATTTTCTAGATGGATTACTGCTTTACATGCCTTGAGGCCTAGTGTGAAAAGTAAAAGGTCGAGTTAGGCCCTGTTTACAAGCAGGTAGGGTAACCCTAGTGCTAGGGTTACCCTAGCAAGAGGGTTACCCTGGCACTCGCACATTTCTTCTTATTTTCAACGACGTATTTACAAGGCAGCTAGGGTTACCCTAGAGCTAGGGTAACCCTAGCTGACTGCTAGGGTTACCCTGGCACTAGGGTAACCCTAGCGCCTTGTAAATGCTCTGCTAGGGACAACTCGCCTACCCGAGACAACTCTATTTTGGCTCCCAATAGCAAAATATGATCACAATACCGACAAAATCAGCGAAATACGACCCAGAAAACATCAAGTTCTTTCACAATTTGTCATATTTTTACTTTGGAAATATATTATTTTCCACTTTTGTTATCTGTTCGTGCTTTAATTACAAAGTAACCGAAGCGGAACAAACGTAAAGTTGTCTCGGGCAGTAGGGTTACCCTACCTGAAAATTTTGCTTGTAAACCCGGGCTATCTTTCAACCCTCTTGCTAGGGTTACCCTGGCAGTAGGGTTACCCTATCTCCTTGTAAACAGGGCCTTAGAGTTTCCAGTCATGTTGCTTCACTTTCAAGGAATTGTAGGAAACGGGCATGCCTCTAAACCTGAAGCCAGGTAAGATTTATAATAAGGGAATTTATCCAGACACTGTTTACATATAGACTGGAAGAGTGGGACTGTAATTAGCTGAAATTGCATGTATTTGAAATTTCCTAAAATTTCAAAGCAATTTTCAAGTAGTCTCACAAGAGACGTTGTGATTTGTTTAAAATGACTGCTAAGTTGTTTCCCTTCAGAAAAGAATTTCAAAATAGGTGGATTATAATACGAAATGTTTCCACAGAACTTGCTAATTTCCTGATTTAATTAGCGCTTCATTACTTGAAGCCACAGACTTGTTATTCACTTATCATGATATAATAATATTGCAGTTTAGACCAAAAAAATGCAGTGGTAGATTGTTGTTAACCGGCAAGAGATAGGTTGTTAAGTATACGATATATCCTTTTTTCACAGCCACTCCATTATCCGTAATTTTCGAGACTACCTCTACGTAATTCATAACGTTGCCGGACCAAAATCTGATCGGTCCCAAAACACCACATGGAAATTTCTAATTAACGGCAAGTCTTTTCAGCTATAACAAGCTTGAGAGTCTGTAAATCATAACTTAGAAGAAGAAAAAAGGCATTAATCGAAATTACATATTAAGACTTCACGATATAAAACATGGGCATGGAAAATATAAGGTCTCAAAAACAGGCCATTTCCGGTTGCTTCCCATATGCTTCAAATAGGACCAAGTTGTGATAACAGCCACAGCCTAAAGAAAAATTTCTGTGAGCTAATGTTTTTACCCATGAAAGCTTATGGATAGGGTATTAGAAATATGGTTTTGTTTTTGACTGAAGTTAAAGTGCCTATGACATGAAAAATATTTTCCGCTTATTTGAAAGGCCTTTTAAAATAGAGAAGAATGGCGTTTTTCTTTTTGAAATATCTCTTTTCGTTTTAGAGATATTGACTTTTTTCTATTATGCAAATTAGATCAGTGATGACGTCATATTGTTTGCAACTAAAAATGGTAAAATACTGAATAAACAATATCTCAAGAAATATTAAAGCAGTGTTCTTGAAACTTGGCACCATAAATGTGCATCACAAAAGAAACAAAATGACACCCTCAATGGTGTTGCCATAGCAACTCTTTCGGCTCCAGTCTCTTTCTGTCCAAAAAACAAATGTCCCCATTTACAACTCTTGAAATGAGACAAAGGGTGCTACTTGGAACAGACACAGTTCCCATATTGTCTTAACTCCCGTCAATAGATTGTGTGGGGTAGACGGTACTTGGTTAAGACAAAAACCGGGAATTTTAGTTTTTATTAAGACAGCACCAGTGGCCAAACTGTTGCCATGGCAATGGCATTAATGGTGTCATTGTGTTTCTTTTGTGATGCACATTTATGGTGCCAAGTTTCAAGAACACTGCTTCAATATTTCCAGAGATATCTTTTATTCAGTATTTTACCATTCTTAGTTGCAAACAAAATGACGTCATCACTGATCTAATTTGCATAACAGAAAAAAGTCAATATCTCTAAAACGAAAAGAGATATTTCAAAAAGAAAAACGCCATTCTTCTGTATTTTGAAAGGCCTTTCAAATAAGCGGAAAATATTTTTCATGTCATAGGCACTTTAATTGTACGTTGCTAAAAGAGAGATTGAAAAGTGGCCAAAATTGCACTGGAAATCAGCCTTTGAGGACCCCTGAGGGGCTGATATCCAGAACCCGGCTGGAAAAAGGTCGTTGAAGCTAAAACTTTGGCATATTACATAGGTCCACAAAACAACTTTGTGTACCGAATTTGAGCAAAATCGGCTGACCTTCATTTCCAAGTCTGCCCCGGTCTCTCAGGCATAAGCTCTTAAGATGACAACAAAAACAAAACTTTAAGATGATTTTACTTTTAATAATTGTACTTTGAGGAATATTAACTTACTGAATGATTGAGAGACATTTACATTACATCACAAGCAGACTACTCTTCTTGGTACTAATAATATGTACACAGGCTAGCCATGCCCTGAAGCCTTAGCTTTAGTGTAGAGTGTGACCAATTTCACAAGTATTTTATCTTTGCCCATGGAATTTAGAAAAATGTCGAGTTTTGCTTTAATAAAAGTAAGTAACATTAGTATCTGACAGCGACAAAACAGTAGCTACACTATTGATGGATTATTATCTTGAGATAAAAGCAAACAGTGACACATTTAAAAAAAAAAATACTGATTTATTCAGGAAATGATGATGAAAGCTAGTGTTCTTCCGAAAGGAAAACTGCAACCATCGAAGACCACATATAGCGTTGGTTTTTCACTCTTTGTTGATTTTAAGAAACACTACATCACATTTGACCTTTAAGCACTCGACCAGGCTAAACAACGAATATTTACGAGACAAATAACTGCAAACACAGAAATTCTCTTATTACGTATTTCAATAAACATGGAATATTACAACTGGCGAAGACTTGGAAAACTGTTTACCTGTTTGAAGTTCGAGATTACATAGCCGAGCTGCATTCTGAATAACTTTAATACGCAAAAGATCTTCGACGTAGATTTTTGCCTTTTTCGATACAATGCCTTAACATCTTGGCGTAAACTTGGCAGATCTTCGGCGTGACCTTCGAAAATGAACCTTGGTTTTATACCAGTAGCATCGACATTGCTAACGCTTTGAGAACTAAGTGCATGTTACGCTCAATAAAATACACTCAATATTTTGTCACAAGAATGGTTATTATCCGTATAAAACGACTTTTCCTATAATTAGGCAAAGAAAAGTCGAAATGAAATCCAAAATAAAGCGAATACTTTTACCCCTACATTTCCCCGCATTCGGCCGCCATGTTTAATGTTTTGAAAATGCTCATCGCCATGGTGATCCTCTTATGTTCGTGATGTAATCCATTGTTCTCCCTCCTTCCAAAACTGGCGTTCTCCCGGACTGATCAAGAAGATCAATGAGAAAAAAGAAATTGAAGAAACCGAAGAAGATTACCGCTGACGTTTCTGATAACATATTTCAGGAACTCGGCATTGTGATACCTATTGCATCCCATAAGTATCCTAGTGTGGACTGACTGCATGCAAGTTTATCAGAAATAAATTTATTTTGCCCGTTCAAAGATTTTTTTTACAAGCTTTTAATGTCTTTACAGTAAGGACATTCGAACCGTGAACACTTCACATATTTGTGTACATTTTTTTCGATGACTAAGGAGTAAAAACTCTTCTTATTTCCCCAAGCATTCGCTGAATTTTCAAACAGAAATTTTATTTTCCAAAGGAGTAAAAGTGGCGTCAGCTGTCTACTAATCTCTGATAAAGTACGCTAAAATAAGCCAATCACAATCCTTGTTAGAATTCTTCAAAATAATTTGATTGGCTAATGACATGAAAGCTGTCAAATCACAAACTGGACTTCGGCTAACCTTTCCCGCCCTTTCGCGTTGCCTTTCGAGAGAAGAAGGATGCCTTCAAAGTTCGCTTTTCAGTAAATAGTTTAACACGTTTTCACAGGACGTAAAAGCAGGCAAAGATTGCTAGTCCAGAGGAATCCGGCCTCATTGTGACTCACGGAAACGTGCATACTTTGCTAATGGTAATTACGAAAGAAGGAGCACAAAGCTTGCGGATGAAAATGCAAACTGCTGAGTTGTATTTGAAAGAAGCTACAGTTATTTACGGCTTTTACTTGCTTACGGCAAGATTGCCCGAACTAGCGTGAAAGTTGTAAAGGCTAGACTGCTCGCACTTGTTAAACTCCGAACAAGGGAGCAAGCTTTCAACTGATCACTCGTCGGTTGAGCGATGAATACGGAATTGTTGAAGTTCAAGTCATTGAGATGACCGAAGCCGCCGCTACTAAGCAAGCGAGCGTTACTACACTGCATGTAAGTGTTGTTTGAGCATATTTTTTACAAAAATAAAGCTTCTCATTGTAAACAGAGACAGCTCAATGGTATTCTCTGTCGTTGTTTTACTTCTTGCGTATTATTTCTGCCTCACGGTAATATACTCTGATGTATTAAATCGAAGAATTCATTAAGTTGAGAATTTGTTTATTTCGCTACGTGTTTTGTCGGAATCTAGCAAAACCGTGTTATTTTCATCCAGTATCTACACTACTGTTGTAAGCGATGGTCTCCATGAGCCATATTTACTGCTAACAAATAGCTCGTTTATATTGATTTTGTCTGATTCGTACAGGGGATGTTTAATTTGGGTCAAACTTGTCGAAATTCCGAAGCAAAAAATTTGAAAGCCAGCTTAATGTCATTAAGTCTTTCTCTATTCTCTGATAAAGTGCGCTGTTTCAACCAATCAGAGCGCGCGTTATATGGAAACTTTATTGTAAATAGTGTTACATGTATAGCATTTTGTAAGTGTAAAAACATTAAATGCTCCTGTTAAAATTACAAGCCCGCATTCTATAGTCACTAAGTGTTCATGGTTTGAGTGTCCTCACTGTAATTCGTTCCACTGGTAAAGGATCATTGTTTCATCATTATCTCTATACACATTTAAGACATTTAAACAAAATATTTCTAAATTAAATTACCTCACCAGCCATAATTCAATTGCTAACATTTCCGACGCCATATTGTATGTTGATTCACTTGGAAAGGCGAAATAACTTGGAGATGAATCAAGTATTTTCACATGCCCACACTTAGATATCAGTAGCTCCAGCAGGTATGAGACACTGGGCCTGGTAACGACTCACCATATCACCTGCAGCAAACATACTGGTCGGCCTGAGGATTATCGGAGTAAACCAGCAATTCTACAGCTGGGGTGCCATAAACATGCAAGGTACAAGTTCGTAGTGCTCCAAAAAAGCTGAAATATTGTATTTTACCAAGTTATCAAAGCAGTTAATAGTAGTCTTTGAGGGAAGATCCACTCCTCCCCTGTCCAATATTTGGTATGCAGTACACGGATTTGGTCTGGTTGCCACCATGGATCTATGCTGACTACGAAAGCAATAAATGAAAAATCCCGATACAGAAAGGGAAAGTGTTCTAGTCAGACATTCAGCGACTTCGCGGGGAAAATGGACCGTCTTAGATGTCCCCAATTTATAATACCTAGGTCGTTTGCACAAGGGACTGGGTATGAATAAATATTCTTTATATTCTTCAGGTTCTCATGCAAGTTCTAAACCTAATCATTCTCTGAAGTATCAATGAGACGAATCTAGAGGAGAAAAAACTGAAGTCAATCGTAGCCAGCATTTGGCATATCGCGACCTCAGCTCGTCACGTAAGCATGAATCAACCTGAATTTTCATTGCTCGCAACGACACAATCGCAACCAATTTATTGCTGGGTTAAGTCAAGGTTTTTAATGTTGCTTCACTTTAAAGGAATTGTAGGAAAGGGGCATGCGTCTAAACCTGAAGCCAGGTAAGCATTTATAGTAAGAGAATTTATCCAGAAACTGTATGCATATAGACTGGAAGAGTGGGACTGTAATTAGCTACTGAATTGCATGTATATGTAATAGTTCAAAGTTATGTAAAAGTTTAAAGAGATTTTCAAGTAGTCTCACGAGAGACGTTGTGATTGCATTTAGAATGACTGCCAAGTTGCCAAATTGGTGGATTATAATACGAAATGTTACCATAAAGGTCGGCGCACACGATGGGACTACTCCCTGCGACTAGTCCCTGCAACAAGTCGCAGAGACTAGTCGCATCGTGTAAACTGGCCATTTTTGCCACAAAATCTAGTAGTAGGGACTAACTTTGGTCCCTGCGACTAGATTCTGAAGCAAAAATGGCCAGTTCACACGATGTGAATGGTCCCTGCGACTAGGCGCAGGGACTAGTTGCCAGTTCACACGATGCGACAAGTCCCTGCGACTTGTTGCAGAGACTAGTCGCAGGGACTAGTCCCATCGTGTGTGTTTATTTCCTCATTACTTAGAGCCACAGACTTGTTATTCGTTTATCATGATATAATAATATTGCAGTTTAGACCAAAAAAGATGCAATGATAGATTGATATTAACCGGCAGGATGGGTTGCTAGGTATACAATATATATCCTTTTTTCACAGCGCTCCATTATCCGTAATTTGCAAGACTACTTCCACGTAATTGAAAGTGAGGAGCGATCATCGCAGTAAATTTTCCAATTTAAGCAATTGGAAAGAAGAAGCCTGAAAAAAATCAGGGCTTCAACGGGATTCGAACCCGTGACCTCCGCGATACCGGTGCGATGCTCTACCAACTGAGCTATGAAGCCACACATTGGGAGCGAGGTCAATTTATTGAGTTCATATCTTCCCGTGCAGTGAAGTGATGTGATGTTTATATGACATAATTCATATTTGTACTGCGGTTATAGATGAAAGTGAGGAGCGATCATCGCAGTAAATTTTCCAATTTAAGCAATTGGAAAGAAGAAGGCTTCTTCTTTCCAATTGCTTAAATTGGAAAATTTACTGCGATGATCGCTCCTCACTTTCATCTATAACCGCAGTACAAATATGAATTATGTCATATAAATCCCACGTAATTTGTAACCGTATCGTTGCCGGACCAAAATCTGATCGGTCCCAAAATACCACATGGAAATTTCTAATTAACAGCAAGTATTTTCGGTTGCAATAAGCTTCAGAGTCTCTAAATCGTAACTTAGAAAAAGAAAAAAGGCATTAATCGAAATAACTGGTTTTTACCATCACGCTTTGTTGAAACTTTAACCGGAAGTGGCCCGGCTAGTCATCTTCTCTAAGTTTTTCCTTAGCAAAAAAACCTCAACCTTAGTATTTTTTTCTTGATATTACCAAACCAAGGACTGAACTTAGCAGGGATATTAAGACTTCACTATATAAAACATGGGCATGGTAAATATAAGGTCTCAAAAACAGGCCATTTCCGGTTGCTTCCCATATGCTTGAAATAGGACCAAGTTGTGATAACAGCCACAGCCTAGCGAAAAATTTCCATGAGCTAATGTTTTACCCGTAAAAGCCTCTGGATCGGGCATTATAAATATTGTTTTGTTTTTGACTGAAGTTAATTGTACGTTGCTAAAAGAGAGATTGAAAAGTGGCCAAAATTGCACTGAAAATCAGCTTTTGAGGACCCCTGAGGGGCTGATACCAGAACTCGGCTGGAAAAAGGTCGTTGAAGCTAAAACTTTGGCATATTAGATAGGTCCACATAACAACTATGTGTACCGATTTTGAGCAAAATCGGCTGACCTTCATTTCCAAGTCTGCCCCGGTCTCTGAGGCAGAAGCTCTTATTATAGTAATAGATTACAATTGTCATCACAGTCTATTATGTTTGTGTTACCACGCAAAGATTTTCTCACAAAGCATTTCTCACAAAGACTTTCCAAACTGTGGACATACTTGAGGGCTTTATTAAGATGGTGAGGATCGTTACACACTCTTAATTTGCCATTTGGTTTTTCCGTCACAACAAGGCTAGACACCCAGTCTGTTGGTTCTACTTCTCTCTTTATCACATTAGCTTTTTCTAAGCACATGATGGGGAGGCATGATTGCAGGCAAAGCACTCTCAACAACTTCTAGGTGAAGAGCTCCTTCCATACAATCCAGACCTTTAAAGACATCAGGGTAAGTCACAGTGATTCTCTCCATATTAAGTTCCTGATAACTTTCCTTGACTTGTAACATGTTTCCCTTTGGACAGTTATTAGTCCCATTTGCTGTGCTGCTGAAGAGCCAAATAGTGGAGTGTAATCTTCATCAATGATTGCAAATTTGGCATGATACTTCTTGTTCGCAGTGATATTTTCGCCATGCCCAGCACCTTCAAATTCATTTTAGAACACATAGTTAACTTCAGATTGGTCTTCTTAATTTCAGTGTCCCATGGGAGAAACTTACAGGGTAGCAAATTGCAGGAAGCTCCTGAATCAACTTGCATCTTCACTAACTCATTTGCAATTTTCATGTGGGTGGTGTGGTCCAAGGACACAGACAACATCTCTTCTTCTGAGGAATAAGAAGACTCTGTGAAGTCATTGTTGAACTGGTTCAATTTCTTGTGTTTAAACTTCTGAGAATGCTTCTTCTTAGATTCGGGTAAATTCTTGAAACACTTTGCTGCAAAATGGTTGGCTTTTCCACATGATGAGCATTTTTCCTTGTGCAGCACATTTGTCTCTTTTCTGCTCATGCTTATTACCACAGCATTTGCATTCTACACTAAGCTGATCTTTTGGATCTTTACCATTTTCTTTGGGTGCCTTCAGTTTCTTGGAACTTTCCGGCTGACTGCATTCACTTCTTGTTCGGTAGTTTGGCTCGGTGCTGTCGTGTATTCCGAATATAAAAGCTAGGAACACAGTAAAACCAGATCAAGATGGCGGTAAGAACTGTTTTTAATGCTCAACTTTCAACCTCGTGTACAATACCAAATATGGAAACAGGTCACGCGGCACTAGCTCTACATAGAACAGGGAACCCAAATGGGAAAATCTAACAGGTGCCATGTCTTTGAGCTGTGCTGCGGTAGCATCATTCACCTGACAGATGTCAACGCATTTCGACAGTGATAATCCAGATTCTTGAAGTAGTCTTCTTTGTATGCCATTATCACAGACACCACAAACGTTCTATCTTACAATAATATAAGCAATCTTTAG
>CBDDTI010000387.1:0-5714 GCA_965233585.1 bacterium | reverse complement strand
CTCTCATCGCCAAAGCGGAGAGGTCAAATAAAAACAGTATATTTTTTCATAAGTCAATAAGGCTTAAAAGAGCCCGGTTTCGAAAATCGAACAAAGTTTTCCACCGAGTTCAAGTTGAATGAAGGAATGACGCTTTCGAAATCTACCCGCTTTTATTTTGAATAAGTAAAAGAGTTCTCATGAGCCAATCAGGGTTCACTATCGCGGGCAAGCCCAGGCAACCTAATTGTTTTCATTGTACTAGAGCGACGCTTATTATTATGCAGGAAGGCACCTCATTAGTATGCAGGAACGCATTTTTTCCCTATGTTTAAACAATAGGTGATGTCGTTGACTCGACGTCCGATACCTATACCTATACCTATACCTATACCTATACCTATACCTATACCTATACGCCAACGGGGCTTAATTCCAATGAACATAGACTACTAAAGTTTAATGAAATTGAATTAAATAATTTAACAAGTTTTGATGAGCTAGTTTAGCGGCAGATGAACGCAATAAATCGAGAAATGCAACGATACAAGAGACGAGGAAGGTACGTAGAAAATTCCTGCATTCAGTATTTGCAGCTGTAGTTCGTGACTTACTTGCAAGCCTTGCTCGAAGGCGCTGCCATTTTATAAGCTTCGTACATCTGAGAGAAATTTAAAAAAATCAAAATCCTTCCATCTCTGTGATCTAAAATATCGCCAAGAATTACGTCCAATGATCCAAGATTGCTAATTACGCGGATGCGAAGCAATCCGCGTTAGAAATTAGGACGAGTTTCTCTTTTTTTTTTTTTTTTTCTTCATGGTAGTCGCAAATTGTAACGCAAGTTGTTATTGGCTACACGTGAATTGTAGCCAATGGTAGCTCCTGTTGTTTTTTCATCCGGATTCAAGGTTGCATTTGTCGCAACATGGAAGGTTTCATGCGGTGAGCTTCGAGACTGCTTCACGAGATGCACAAACCCTCAACTGTCTCAACTGGTCGCTAAATGTGAGCAAATTTTATGCCTGAGAAGTTGTGAGTTTGATGAACGAGCACGGGAAGTCAAAATTTGTTGGCAAAGCAGATCCGCTCTCTACTATTCGCAACAAGTTGATCGCGCAAGGTGAAAACTCGAAACATCAGCCAAGTTGTGAGTTCTTGTATCGGATATGTTGTCGCCGCGTTTAAAGCGGCGATATACGAGGTTTTTCTTTTTCGTATATTTCGCCGCCTTTAGAAAAGCGAGTTCACATTCCTTTTTCTTTGCAGTACACGTTGGTGTACTGCATGTGTTCAAAGAAATTGGAAGGTGACTTCAATAAAGAGCCATGGAAAGAGCCTCTTGTTTGGTTATTTTAAACTTGGATTTCGTTGTCTTGAGCTTAATTTATTTTTCGCCTCGTTGCTTCGATTTGCAAGACTTTAACCTGAAAAAGCATTTCGAACCCTTGAGAAAGGACAGTTCTTGTTTACCTGACCAAATGTGCCGCCAAATGTATGTTGTTTACGCTTCCAAATCAGACCGCTGCGTCTAAGCATTTATTTTCAGGAACGAGCAATCCATAGCAATACATAGCAAACCGAATGAGAACTCGGTACGGCTCGTAGAAAACATGGGGTAACATTCGTAATACACAGTTCGGAATAAGAGAAAACAAAAATAATTGATTCGAGAGCATTCATGTGTTCGAATTGATTCAAGCGACACGTATGCAAATAGCATTCGGAAAATTACTAGAGTTTTGATTTATTTTCTCACGTTGGAGGAACGTATTTGCTTGCTGGAGGTCGTTTTATCCATTTCTGAACGAAAAGGTGTTTCTTTTCCAGTGTAAGTGCTGTATTGAAACGGGATTTTCAGGATGTTCATCCCAAGAATTTGCTGCCTTGTTTGGTTACAACTCTCTGAACATGTTGACATTACTGTCTTGCTTATTACATGTAACGCGTAAAGGGAAATCTCTGAATTCTTCTCATTATGGGCCTCCTATCAAGCTAAGATCACACAGGTCATCAGGAGCTTTCTTATATGTGAGAAATTACCTTCACTTTTGTATATACTTGTTTCTTTTCCGATATTTTTCAGATCGTGTGACCGCAAGTTTGTTTTTCGCCTCTGGGCACGTGCAAGGTGTCGCAGAAGTATCATCGCAGCGCATAGCATAAAGCTTTATTTCGATTTATTACCAAATAAAAAATTAAACTTAATTTACAATATACTATATTGAATGATACAAAAAAGGTAACTTTTACTCAGAATAACTAAAAAGCTAAAAGATCAGAGTAAAACACAAAAGCTAAATTTTTGCTTGTGAGGGGCTTGGAAATTTCCCCAGAAAAATCTTCGACCAGAAAAAATGCCCAGACTTTTTGCCACAAAAATTCAATGGCCCGGGGTTGTGCAGACAGCCCGAAGCTAAATTTGAGCGACTTTATGAATTACAGTCCTCAAAAGATATATATTGCTCGTATTTTAATGCGCTGTCCATAATGAAAGCTTTCAGCTTAACTCTCTTAACTGGTCACGATTCAGCTCAACTCAATCGACAAGCTATCGTAACACCCAAGGGTCCCCAAGGCTTTCTCTTTCCATCAGAAAAAAAGATTCACCATTTCCACGTAATTTCGTTACCTGGCCTCAAGATGATCGTTGCAAACTTAAAAAAGCATCCGCGTTAAGGCCTCTAGGCCTCTTGTTTGTCATGTTTAGAGGAAGATATCATCATATAACTTAAGCACTGGAAGGAATATACTCACGTTTTGTACAGAACGTCAAAATTGCCAAACTCACGTTCTCGACTCGACGTGATGCCATCAGGACGACAGCCTGAGCATGCGCAATATGTCACCTCTTTGAAAATATACTTCCGGCCGCGTCTTAGAGCCGTTGCGTCTTGGATCTTCAAGTCCCTAATGTTTGTTGGGTGGCCACGGTAAGGCGCGTCACACTTTAAGTACCACTATGATTAAATTTTTACCTCTTGATATTTTATAAGTATTTTATAAGTATTTTTTGATATTTTATAAGTAACATGCGGCATCTTTTTAGACTTTTCCAAGGCCTTCGATACAATTAACCACCATATTCTCTTAGGTAAATTGTATAAATATGGAATCCGAGGACTTCCCCATGCATGGTTTTCAGGCTACATAACTAATCGTAAACAATATGTTAAGATTGGTAATGTAGAATCTAGCCTGAGGACCATTACATGTGGTGTACCTCAAGGCTCCACATTAGGTCCACTGCTGTTTCTATTGTATATTAATGATTTGCCTAGGTCTTCTAAGAAGTTAACTTTTAGGATTTTTGCAGATGATACAAATATGTTTTATTCTACAAGAGACCCAGAGCAGTTACAATCAATCATTGATGAAGAACTTGGAAAGGTCTTAAAATTTTGTGCCGCAAACATGCTGTCCATTAACTTTAAAAAGACTAATTACATGATAATTACTTCACCTAAGAAGAAAACAAATATTAGAATAACAGTGTGTAATATAGAGCAAAAGTCCCAGATCAAATACTTAGGGGTCTTTATTGATGAACATCTAAAATGGGATGCTCAGCTCCAGCACATTAATAACAAAATAACAAAAAATATTGGAATTTTGTTTAAACTTAGATATTATGTGCCTATGAGTACACTCAAACAACTGTACTATACTCTCATATATCCCTATCTGACATATGGACTAATGAGCTGGGGCACTGCATACCAAACTAAATTAAACAAAATCAAAATAAGTCAAAATAACTGTATTCGCTGCATCTTCTTTGCAAATAAGAGAGAAAGTCCCACACCGTACTTCACACTTTTAGAAATCTTAAAGTTAGAGAATGTTTTTAAATTAAAAATTGGCACTCTTGTGCATAAATTACAATATAGAAAAAAGGATGCACCTCCTGCCCTCTATGATCTAGCTCAACCAGCTTCGGCTGTCCATCAATATAATACTAGATATGCCTTTAATCAAAACCTACACAGACCACTCTCGAGAACTAATTATGGCCTGGCAAGGTTTAGCGTAGTGGTATCACAGATCTGGGAATCAATACCCATGAAAATTAAGTGTCTTGCTTTCAACAGTTTTAAAAAAGAATATAAACTCTTTCTACTTGAAAGTCAGGTATGTTGAATAATCTTGATTAATTATTTAGCCCTATTTATTTAATTATTTAATTTAAATAGTTATTGTTACACATATAAACTCTTCCTGTTCAATGTAATTAATATAACCAGAGCTTTATATTATAATTTATTAGTCTCTATAAGCTCTGTATAACCTCCACCCACTTATAATTGCTCTGTGGTAGCAGCCAACTCGAAAGCTCTGCTCCTTTGGCTGCTACACACTTTTTCCTTTGTTATGTTTAGCTTAATGTATAGTCAGCTCTGTTTTTTTACTTCTTTCCTATCCCTCATTTTTGCTATATCGTAAGTGAATAAGTGTGAATAAATGAACTTGAACTTGAACTTGAACTTAGGTGAATCACAAAGAATTCCATGAAAGAATGAAAATGCCGTTCACCCTTTGCAAATACCTGCGTTGGTTCCGGAGATATTTAAGTTTGAAAAATGTGAAAAATATGCTAATGAGATGACTGATGACATCATATACTCAACCCAAAATAACACCATGTATATAAATAGAGCTATCTTGGCCAATTCGCAGTGCAGACTATTGATACTTGTTAGGCTGAAAGTCCTACAGAAAACACACCTACGGCCATGAAACATTTTGTTCCCATGGCAACTCACTCTTTTCCAGTCCCCATCCACTTGATTTCAATATGTACATGTAAGTGACGTTAAACAAGGCCACAAACTCAAGGTAACATATTTATACGCCTGTTGGATCATGTATATGGGTACCAATTGCAAATATGAAAATGGTACGCCAAAGGTGGCCAGAAATGCCTTTACTATTGGAGAGGTCTTAAAACCAGTATGTTGCCATGGTAACAAAACTGTTAAGATCAAGTTGTGGAGCACATTTAGGAAAATCTTACTGCAAAAAATCAAACATTTCTGATACAAATTGGCTGAGATATCCTTTTTCATCGTATTCGATCAAAATTTGGTTGAGGGTATGACGTTATCACTTGGCTAATTTGCATATTTTTAAAACTTGAATATCTCTGGAACAAAACGAGATATTTGAAAATAGTAAACAGCATTTTTCTTCTCATGCAGGCAATTTGTTTATGCTTTAAAATGGCTTTGATAGAAAAAATGCGATTTTCGTCATAGTGGCACTTAAATGTGTCATATAACAAGTACCTTGCATTTCTCATCGGTATATGACAGAAGCACAGCAATTCGTCCATCCCTGGCCACCGTCATTCCTCTTACTCTCCGTATTTCATGGCTTTGCATTTGAGTGCTTCGCACAAACTTCCCATCTTTGGTGAATATTTCCACGACGACGACTGACTCTTCTTCTTTCTTACCAGCGATGACGACATGTTCAGTCAACTGGTGAAATGCAATTCTGGGATAATAATAACGTCCTTGGAGTTTAAACTTGTCAAGATAGTCGCTGTCTTCACCGAATATGTGAACACAGGAATCACCCCAGTCCACTACCATAACACGGCCATCATTAGCAGCAGTGAAATCACACGCGTTCTTCCATGTTTTTTCTCCAAAAGAACGAACAAACAATCCATCAGTATCGTACACAGCCACACTGAAACTACTCAGTACCAGGACTTTGCTGTTGGTGACTGT
>CBDDTI010000386.1:0-13174 GCA_965233585.1 bacterium | reverse complement strand
GTTGAAAAAAGGTTAGGGGTATCAATATTCTACGTATAGCTTCGGGTAAGCGACGATGACTTACTGTTTCGTAATATTTTAAAAAATGTAGTAGCTTCAAGGTCACGTAGATGGAGCCAAGCATTACTTAAAACTGTAGAACAGCGCCGTTCGACTCTGGTTTAGAAAACTGATCAAGCATGTCGAGAGCTATCAAGGGTGACATGTTGGTCTGCATGGTTTTCGCTGTTGAGTCGATACCCTGAATTCTCTCTTGCATGTTGCTAGTTCGATTTGGTTTACCCGCAATTTAGCTTGCGCAAAAAAAAGATATTTTGCGGCCTGGTTTCGTCAGAGACTGGTGTTGCTATCCTTGAGAAAGGTAGTACTTCTCACATCTTGGCCATTAACAAACGTTTTTAGAGTTTCTCGTTGTGAATTTTTTAACTTTCGATCTTAATTGTTTCTGAAGTTCTCTCTCACCCTATTTATCAATTCCACATCATCGACCATTCCTAGCCGCCATCCAAACTAAGGAGATAATTAATGTGAGATGTGATCATCGCAGTTGTAATTATTATTATTATTATTATTATTATTATTATTATTATTATTATTATTATTGAATTGAATTAATCGCTCCAGTTTTCTACTGGGTCCAATTAATTATGTCTCAACCACTCCCCGCGGTTCAGAGACACAACACCTTACGTAGGAGATGGGCTGTTCCCAGGATGGCTGAAAATTGTACACTTCCAATAAATTCAGGTACACCTAGCTTGTCATACCAGGTCTTAGCTCTTTTCGATATACTTCCAAGAGCACCAATCACGATAGGTATTACTGTGACTTTCGAGGCCCCATGAATCCTTCTGATTTCAAATGCTAGATCCTGGTACTTTTCCACCTTCTCCTCCTCAGTTCTGATGATGTTCTGGTCAGCTGGCACAGCTATGTCAATAAGAGTCCAGTCCTGTGTATCCTTATGCACTAGAGTAATATCTGGTCGATTATGCTTCAATACCTTGTCTGTGTAGATAGTCATGTCCCAGGTCACTCTCACTTCTCCATTTTCTACAATTGGCAAGGGTTGATGGTCATACCATTTATCATTACAGTCAATCCCATATTTCCTACACATCTCCCAGTGTACCCGCAGGGCCACCTTGTCGTGGCGCTTCCTATACGCATTCTGGGCAAGCTTCTTGCATCCACTGACAATGTGCCACACTGTTTCAGTGGATTCTCCACACAATCTACACAGTGGTGTCTGTGAGGTCTTATCTATGCTGTGCTTGATAGAGTTTGTTCTTAAAGCTTGTTCCTGTGCAGCTAGTATCAAACCTTCTGTCTCCTTTTTTAAAAATCCATTCCGAAGCCATCTCCAAGACTCCTCTCCCGCTACATCTGATGTTTGTTGGACAAACTCACCGTGTAAGGCTTTCTCCTTCCAGCTCTTAACTTTCTCTTCTTTTATCCTCCTCTCATAGTCCTGAAGGTTTTCTTCTTCAACAACCACTTTCTCCTTCAGTGCCGCTTGAAGCATCCACTCTGTGCTCTCCCTTAAATAGCCATACAGGGATTTTCTTTCCTTTCTTACACTCTCCTCGATTCCAATCAATCCTCTTCCTCCTTCCTTCCTCGGCAGGTACAGCCTTGCTACATTACTCCTGGTGTGTAGACAACCATTCATTGCCAAGATCTTCCTAGTTCTCCTATCCATGCTGGTCATTTCCTCCATGGTCCAGTCCACCACCCCCGCACTGTAGCGAACCACGCCTACAGCCCAGGTATTGATACCACCAATCAAATTTCCTCCATTCAATTTTGATCTACACAACCTCTTGACTCTTCTGATATATTCCGATGTTATTTTTTCTTTCATCTTGGTGTTGAGATTCTGGTCCAACTGTAAAATGCCAAGGTATTTGTAGCCTTCTTCCCCTATTTCCCCGATATGCTGGTCATCGGGTAGGTCTATTCCGCTACTGTCGACTTGTCTTCCCCTTCTTATTTCCAGGACAGCACACTTTTCAAGCCCAAACGACATCTTGATATCTTGCGAGAAGATCCTGACTACTTGAATAAGTGAGTCTAGTTGGTCTTTGTTGGCTCCGTACAACTTCAGGTCGTCCATGAATAACAAGTGGTTAATGGGTGTCGTGTCCTTTGCCAGTCTGTACCCAGCTCTCATCTTACGCAATACTAAGGTCAAAGGTAACATGATCACTATAAACAGTAATGATGACAGGGAATCACCTTGAAAAATTCCTTTCTTATTATTATTATTATTATTATTATTATTATTATGATTCTAATCAATAATGATTTAGATATACATATACAGGCGAAAACTAACGATAGAAAAGTCCGACGTTTCGGCGACATCTTGGCGCCATTGTCAAGGGAAAATAAATTAAAAATGCGATTACAAGAGTAACTAAGAGTCTAGCGTCATTAATTTGCATAAGTTAAACAAAGACCTTGGCGCGAATTGAGTCTGATTGTACATTTAGGCACGGTCGTAATTGTTTAATGAGTAACATCTCATTAACGAGACAATCAAACTTGTTCTGGCATTTTTTCAACACCTTAAAACAACTGTGAAGGTCATCCGGAATCCTGCCTGGGTGTCTGTTATCACAGTGCTTACGAACTGACGAGGTCTTGCTTCTATGTCCGTCGACACGTACGAACAGATGACCACGGGTGTATCCGACATAACCAGCATCGCACTGGTCACACTTGAAATTATAAACAACACATTGTTGATCAATGAGCTGAGGCTTTGGTTCGTTTGTCGGGAACTCATGGGCAATCTTGCGGCTCGTAAACACTGGTTGGACATTAACCTGGAGCTTCACACTGAGATCTTTTAACTGCGTCTTCACGATATTAGCAGAAACTTGATCTTTAAAGGGTATGACGACCCGAATAGTGTTTTCTGTCGTAGATTTAGACTGTAATAAGGACTGGTCAGTGACCCTTGAAATTAGGAAGGTTTTTACAGTAGAAAAAATGCCAGAACAAGTTTGATTGTCTCGTTAATGAGATGTTACTCATTAAACAATTACGACCGTGCCTAAATGTACAATCAGACTCAATTCGCGCCAAGGTCTTTGTTTAACTTATGCAAATTAATGACGCTAGACTCTTAGTTACTCTTGTAATCGCATTTTTAATTTATTTTCCCTTGACAATGGCGCCAAGATGTCGCCGAAACGTCGGACTTTTCTATCGTTAGTTTTCGCCTGTATATGTATTATTATCATTATTATCATTATTATCATTTATTATCATTATTATCATTATTATCATTATTATCATTATTATCATTATTATCATTATTATCATTATTATCATTATTATCATTATTATCATTATTATCATTATTATCATTATTATCATTATTATCATTATTATCATTGTTATCATTATTATCTTTTTGGATTTATTGGGGTTGGATATAAATTGGAACATCGTCTTGTTTTCTTCTCCAGTTGCACATGTTACTTTTCTTTTCTTCTCTTCGCTTTAACGAGATTCGCCATGGCATCTGCGCCAGCGCTGCAGTGCTCTGCTGAGCAGATCATTTTATCGTCCATTCGGCAACTATTTTAAGCTCATTATTTAGCTTTGATTCAAGATCATCAAGGTTCTTACATGAATAGTATATATTAGTGTCATCAGCAAACAAGTGAAAGGTAAGTAAACTTGAGGTGATGAGTAAGTCATTAACATATAACAAGAACAGCATAGGTCCAAGAATAGATCCTTGAGGAACACCACAAGTTAAAGGTAGGGACTCAGAATCATGACCATTAACACACACAAACTCTTTTCAGTTGGAGAGGTAAGATTGGAACCATTCATAGGCTTTGCCTCTCACACCATAATGATGCAATTTCCAAAAAAGGATAGAATGATTTTTTTTACTATTTAACATTGCATTCCCTCTGATAATTTTAGTTACTTTGGGGCACCTACTCGATTAGTTTCATAAGCTATTTAGGTGTCCCAAACTCCTCACAATCAACCTTCTCATAAAACTGTTTGTTTTACATTTAAGTTTTTTCTTTTCCCTTTAACACTTCACTTCTTAATGACAATTGTAAATATTTCATCACTACTCTTTATCATCTTCTACATGTAAATTGTATATATTTAAATATATTCTTTTTTCTTTTCTACACTGTAAAAATAACATTTGTGAGAGTTTAAATTAAAATTGATTGATTGATTAATAAAATTGATTGATTGAGTTCATTTTTACCGGTGACAGGAATGAGACGTGAAATAAAGTTAATTTGAACTGCAGGAATACAAACGAAATTGAAATGTGATCATTGCAGTTCCAATCGCGATTTAAGCAATTGCAAATTTTATCCCGAAAGAAAATGCGATGTCCACATCTCCGATTTCATCTGTATTCTCGCAGTTTAAATTAACTTCATTTCACGCGATAATTTATGCTCCACAAAAATCTGCGGGTGGTTATCTGATTGGTTAAGACTAACAAAAGAATCCGCGTCACGCGTCCAGCCGTGCCTTCGGGGGAGGAGCGCGGGCTCATTTCCCGAACAGCGGCTTGTAATGGAGCCAAATAATAGGGCAGAAATTGATAGCAGGGTATTGCAATGTTATCACATTCCTGGGAAGTACAAAAGACGAAAATTTCTTAATTGAAACTAATGGATTTTTTTGCTTCTAATTGACTTTTCACATGAATAAAACATTTCTAAAACATTTAAAAATTCAAAGACAAAATGGACATTCACTGTACTCTGTCAGTCTTAAAAAGAGACGACCTCAAATATGTTTAATTACTGAAAAATAATTAGAAGTGTTATCTCTCTGCAGCTACCATATGGGGCATGGCGCAGAATGGCCGGACATCATTAATATTCACACACCCCATTAAGCATGAATTAGCATAAGAGTGACGCGGCAAAATTTTGACTTAATATGGTCTGAGCTGGGACCACCCCTGTGATCGACCGGTACCTGGGCTCACTACCGTAGAATTAAAGTGGAAGACGCCAAATATATCTCAGTCGACTTATAAAGGAACAAATATTATCGCACGAAAATAAAAGTTTCTGCAATGTGTACGAAGTATCTTTTAGGCTCACCGAAAGTTGCCCGAAATTTTGAGGGGCCAAAATCATGATGTGGTGATATCTCGAAGAAAAACGAACGCCTACCTCGGCAAATGTCGTGGTTGTTAATCTTTTCGGACAGCTTTTATTCCGTGAAAAGATGAAGGTAAATGGCCGACCTCGATCTTTTCGTCCTGCCCGGTTTTCCATAACAATGACACTTAAAGGAGCTACGTCACGGTTAAACAGTTTGAAAAGTCTAGCTTCAATTTTTGAATTTCGTTGTTTGTAATCCGTGTTATCTTCTCCATCCTTAACCATCTATGTTCCTTTATGGTTTATTTTTATCTCTTTGGTGTTTTTCTATCTTTGTAACGTATTGTTTTCAGGTTTCCTTCAATTTAAACGTAATTTTGTCGATGATCAAAATAACTTAAAGTACCGTGACGGAGCCTATTTAAAATATGAAGAGAAAATAGCTTGCAGGTATTAAACGGCGGGGTGTCTGGCTCCTAATATCGTAGAGAGAGGTATTTGGCAGTTATTAAACGGCCAGGTTTAGGACCTTACTATGACACAGAGATAATATTTCGGCGAAGGTTTTAATGCGGTAATAAAGGAAAATGCACAGAGAGAAATAGGTGTCATTGTGTTCTGTAGATATAATTAAATGCAAAATTTTTGGAAATGTAATTTCCCGTCTGAAATCGAAAATCCACAGATCAAGCACGTTTCTGTGTTTGCAATGTCCGTTGAAAAGGAATTACGGAACGCATATTAGCGATCGTTACAATTCCTTCTCGCAATTGCTTCTCGCCGCTCTTGGCGTTTGCTCGCGCGCTCTAACTCAACGAAACCGCCAGCTACCCAGGCTGCTACTTAAATATCAAAGAAAAGCACCTGCACATTTTACGATTTCTTACAAGTGATCGTTTTGTCCTTTCGTAGTAAGCCAAGTAAATGGAGTCCTAGAATTGACACCTTTTTTTTGTAGACACTTATTTGCAGATTGGCTTACTGTCTGTCAAAAGACATTATAAGCGAATCAAACTAGAACAGGCGTCATGGCCGAATTATTCCCCGCCACTCGCAATGGAGGATAGTAATACTACTGGAAGTGTCAGTGTTGTAAATTCGTGTGGTTACAGAAGCGACTCACCTCACTGTAAAAAAGTTTCTCTTTTCCAATATTTTTCTTCGAAGTCAGCCTAAACTTCGGTAACTAAACCAAGAGTAATTCCTCTTTGGCGTCGGTCTCGCTCGAAAATTAACCGCGAGCAAAAATATGGCCAGGTGAAACCCCACCTCGCCGTTCTCGCCCCCAGGAATTCGCGCGGCCATCTTTCTCTGCAACGTGTTCTAATGTAAAATTCTCATTGTAGCTAAAGAGGGCTGGTTTGGCTAGACTAAATATAGTACAGCTTCAAAAAAACGTTCTACGTTGTGTCGGTTTTTAGTTCTGCCTTCATATTCTTCATTTTTCACTCGCGGTTTTCTTTTGCTTCACGCACGAGACCAAGCGGAAGAGGGACTACACGCAGTCTATTTAAACTGTTCACAGCCTCTCTATCTAGGCACGCGTGAAAAACGCAGTGCGCATGCGTGTCTTCCCTGCTTCGGGCGCTAATTTGCCATTGAAATTATACGCGATAACAAAACAAACCATATTCCGGCCGCGAAATTCAAAAAAGTAAGCTCCACACACAAAAGATAAGTTGAGAATTTCGCGAACACAAAGTTTATTAATTGCTTTAGTTTCTCTCTTTTGCACCACATACTTTCCTCCTTGCACCAAAGGCGAAAATCATGTTTGAAAGTCCACGCTCGCTTTCGTTTCATTCTGAAGTCGAACATAAACACTGAGAACGGCAATGCACGAATTTGTCTAAATGAGCAGCTTTCTTGCACGATCGCGGCGAACTTTCTAGAAATCCTTGCTCCAGTGCATACCTGGAGGTTTAACGTTTCCTGCTTTGAAGTTTTGGATGCTAATAAAGTTCGATTTTAGCTAAAAATGGGCGTTCTTGTTGTGAAGTTCGCATTCGCAACCGCTATTTTGAAAATAGAGACTTTACGCATGCGCAGACGTTTTGCACGCTTGTTTCTCTATCTACGAACACCGAGTGGGAGCAGCAGTTAAACACGGAGCGAGCCTATAAAAGGTCAGCGGTTTGCACTTTGTTCGCTTCCTTAGCACCGATAATGGCGGCTTTCTGCAACGGTCACTATCGTTATAAATCTTCTGGTAAATCTGTAGTTGTCTGCTTTGAAAAAATGATACATTAAATTATTAGTTCACAACCCCAACGATTTGCTTACCTTTTCAAGAATGTTTTCCTAGACAAAAAACGCATGAAATGAGTGATAGCTTCCTTCCCGTTCGGAGAAAATACAAATTTCGCGGGAGTACGACACGCCTGGGTGAATAAGCCAATCAGAGCAGAGTATTCCAATTTCTGATTGATGGGCTGAGCCGGTCAGCTTTCATTTATAGGCTCGCTCCGTGTTTAAATGACCTTGCTCTCCATGAGTTCACTTAGCTGAGTGGATAGAGCGCTCGCCCGGTGTTCGGGAGGTAATGGGTACGAGTCCTGTCTGGGACCCAGGCCTTTCTCTTTGGCCCGCTCGCGTGTCATGTTGATCAATTCACCTTTCACATTTCATTACGGAGCATGGGCTCCTGTTCAAGGCCCAAAAATAACTTACAATTTTTGTTTGTCAAGACGGTTTTCAATTTCACTGTGGTGTTTTACATCGATTTTTGTTCATTTTAAATTCATTAATACATTGAACTAGCAAACGTAATAATTCTATTTTTTCAACGCCAGCATTTGTAACTTGATACTTTTGTTTTCCTCGCAAACTTTGTAACATGATACCCTTGTTTTCTCAAAAACATGCAAAGGAAGATATGCTCGCTTTTGTCCTGCTGGAGAAAAATGAAATACTGTTATTAACTTACGAAAAAACATGGAAGAGTAATGATTTTGGTTCATTGGACAGTGGAATCGGACAATTGCTTGGCTGAAATCAGACACCTGTAATCGGACAGTTACATAAGCCAATCATCTCTCCCCTTAATCCACCAATCACAACATTGACTACCCCACCAGTCACAACATTGACTACAATCACTATAGTAACCAATTCAAGAGACTGACTTTGTTAAATTGTGGAGGTTTAGTCTCCAGTGACTGTTTTGACTTTTTAATTATGATATTAAAATGACTATTACATGTAAAAGCTCTTCTTCAAATGAAACTTTTACTTTTCTGGGAAATTGCAATTGTTATGCTTAATTGGTAACAGGACATCGTGTCGTCCAATTCAGTCTGTAATCATATTCGTGATTAACAAAACGGACTCCCGCTTCCCGGTCGTGATTTTGTTAATCACTTGTATATATATATATCAGCATGTAGACTACTCAATATGAGTACATATGGATTTTAATACAGTTCTGTTTCGTAGATCAACAAACGTTGATCCACTCATCAGTTAATCTCCATACAAACTGAAGCATAGTTAAGGTTTACATCACTTATCAATATAATCACGCGACATTGTTGGATCAACGTTTGTTGGTCTACGAAACAGAACTGTATTAAAATCCATATGTACTCATATTGAGTAGTCTACATGCTGATATAACCGCTCCTTAACTGTAGAGCACTTTTCTGGAATCAACGGTGAACACCACTTCAATTGATATATATATATAGTATGAATGAAGAAATAGCGACAGCGAACTACTAACTGATCCTTTTTGAATGAAAAAACATATAACTTGTGACTACATCGTTGGATTTCCAGCTTCTTCATTCAAAATAATTAATATAATTTGCTGGTAGCCTATGAATCATCCTTGGATGATCCGATGTATGTCCTGTTCCTGAATGATTATACGCCGGGGAACCCCGCAGCTTACCAGTAAACCTCACTGATTGCTCTGTTGCCAGCAGGGTTGTCGTGATGGTGCAGTGGTAGCACACCCGACTAGTAACCAGGGGGACGCGGGTTCGATTCCCACTCACGGCACATATATGTTTTTTCATTCAAAAAGGATCAGTTAGTAGTTCGCTGTCGCTATTTCTTCATTCATACTACTTAATTAATTAATTAATATAGCAAAGCGTTGTGTATCCTTTGGATCCTACTAACTTGTGACTACATCGTTGGATTTCCAGCTTCTTCATTCAAAATAATTATATATAGAGAGAGAGAGAGAGAGAGAGAGAGAGAGAGAGAGAGAGAGAGAGAGAGAGAGAGAGAGAGAGAGAGAGAGAGAGAGAGAGAGAGAGAGAGAGAGAGAGAGAGAGAGTTAAGAGAAACTCAACACTGGACAACTTCTGAGGAAATCTGAAAAACTGTTATTGCCCTGAGCGGGATTTGAACCCACGTCCCCCTGATCACTAGTCGGGTGTGATGACCACTACACTATCAGGACAACCATGCTGGCAACATGGCTGATTAATCACTTAATGTGTGGCATTTTTTCGTGGGACTCCCTAAGGGCCAGTTTTTCTGTGTGATAACGCTGGATCAACATGTGATTCACAGGCGGACAAGGGTAGTATATATCTACTTAATTGATTATATTATTGATTATATATATATACTACCCTTGTCCGCCTGTGAATCACATGTTGATCCAGCGTTATCACACAGAAAAACTGGCCCTTAGGGCTAATAGAGTTGGAACGTGGCCTACCATATCAGGCCCCCCATATCAGATCCCAACAGACCCCGACCTACCATATCAGACCCCAACGTACCATATCAGGCCCCGTTCATATCGCTCAGGTTTGACTGTTTTATGTGTCGGATTTACCTGTTTTATCTGATTGATGTGTCGACTGTTGTGCCAAGTAGTACAGTAAGACAGTAATTCTTCAGTAGCGTGTTTTATTTATGAATTATGGCGTTTAGTAATAACAAAAGTTGAAGATAAAGTCGTTGTATTTATTGCCACCTCTTTTCTAGCCTACAGACTTTAAAGTATCCTATCCATATTCTGGTACTATATTTAAGGAAATTTATAAATGAAAAATACTTTCAAAATATCGTTTTGAAGCAAGCATCGTTCGCAAAACGTTCTCTGATGATGATATGTATCACTTTGTTTCTAGTCACGCAACCAGAGTCTTTAAATTTTTCTTGACCTCAGAATTCCTTTGTTGATTAGCAGACTTCGATGACAGATTGGTATCTTGTCCGTCTCAGAAATTATGATCCAATTACTTCTTGTTGTCACACAATGCTCACGCAATTCTCACGCAATCGTGTAGACCGACGAGAACTGATTTTATAAGAACATAATGATGCAAAGGACCGCAAACGAAAATGCTGCTTGTTTACGTAGGATCTGTGAAAGATCTGATCAGCCAGAAATAGAAAGACTAGTAAACAATGATGCAAGGCTTAATACTACGTTGAAAGCTTAACGGGGCAATGACACGATAGAGTCCAAACTGAAAGCCAAATTGCAACCGTGAACAGCTGTTTCGACCTTACACTCTTTTTTTAAATATAAGAACCAGTAAAATTTAGCTCAGGCTCGATGTTCTTATTTTTTCGGCCATTTCAGCCTCAAAATGTTCTTATTTTGTTCTGAAAATTCTGTATTCTCTAATGGCCCCAAACGTGGTTATACCGTACTTTAGAGTACTTCACTGTAGGGACCCTGACCTACAGGGTGCCTAAACCATAGATAAACATTAAACAGTTGGATTTAATAATTGTAAAAAATGGGCGAAGCTTACAGAACGTGGATCATATTATACTGTACCAAAGCACTGTTTGCATGCGTGGCGCTACATGTTTTCTCATCCATCAAGATGTCAAAGCGACGGCAAGCAACCTTGGGGAATTTGGCTTTAGCAAGAAAGTATATGTATACAGTATATGTATACAGTACATGAAGTGTTCATTGTTCATACTCATAGATGTAATCTGTCACTGTTTACACACGAAAAGTGTGATAATGAAGTTTAAGAGTGATATATATATATCTGAAAGACTGTATAGTAAAGACCCTGAATTTTGAAAAGAATCATTAGCTTTACACTGTCGTCGCGGACACATGATGACAAATTCACTTTTAGCTACTTGTTATCACAGTGAAATTCAATCATCCATGACATCCGTTCTTCCCAAAAAATAAATACAAAACTCTTTACCATCAACAAGAAAAAACTGCAGTTTAAATTCACTTCATGCAGCTTGTATAATGACAAAACCATTTTGCACTCATTTTAGATGGTGAAACGAAACTGAATAAATTGCCCACAAGATCATTGAGATTCCACACCTTTACTAAAACATATTGCAAACCAACAAGATAAAATAAGCAGCTGATGTGAGAATGACTTTCGATGTATTTCATTCAGACAACAAAGCTAAGTACAGTAGAGAACTTTAAGAACAATGAAAACAGTATGTAACAAATGATCCTAATTAGTTCTTTTACTCATCTTGTAATTAGCTCTATCTTGAAAACAAGCGTGGGGTCTGACATTGTCGGGGCCTGATATTGTTGTCTCGCACGAAAAGCGTGGGGTCTGACATTGTCGGGGCCTGATATTGTAGTCTCGAACGAAAAGCGTGGGGTCTGACATTGTCGGGGCCTGATATTGTTGTCTCGCACGAAAAGCGTGGGGTCCGACATTGTCGGGGCCTGATATTGTAGTCTCGCACGAAAAGTGTGGGGTCTGACATTGTCGGGGCCTGATATTGTAGTCTCGAACGAAAAGCGTGGGGTCTGACATTGTCGGGGCCTGATATTGTAGTCTCGCACGAAAAGCGTGGGGTCCGACATTGTCGGGGCCTGATATTGTAGTCTCGCACGAAAAGTGTGGGGTCCGACATTGTCGGGGCCTGATATTGTAGTCTCGCACGAAAAGTGTGGGGTCCGACATTGTCGGGACCTGATATTGTAGTCTCGCACGAAAAGCGTGGGGTCTGACATTGTCGGGGCCTGATATTGTAGTCTCGAACGAAAAGTGTGGGGTCTGACATTGTCGGGGCCTGATATTGTATTCTTGAACGAAAAGCATGGGGTATGACATTGTTGGGGCCTGATATTGTAATCTCGCATGAAAAGCATGGGGTCTGATATTGTCGGGGCGTGATATTGTAGTCTCGAACGAAAAGTGTGGGGTCCGACATTGTCGGGGCCTGATATTGTAGTCTCGCACGAAAAGCGTGGGGTCTGACATTGTCGGGGCCTGATATTGTTGTCTCGAACGAAAAGTGTGGGGTCTGACATTGTCGGGGCCTGATATTGAATTCTTGAACGAAAAGTGTGGGGTCTGACATTGTTGGTGCCTGATATTGTACTCTCGAAAGACAAGTGTGCGTGTAGAGTCTGACATTGTCGGGGCCTGATATCGTAGTCTCGCACGAAAAGTGTGGGGTTTTGGGGCCTGATATTGTAGTCTCGCACGATAATAATAATAATGAAATTTGCAGTGGTATTTCCACGAGGTGGCTCTTCATTCACTGTTTCCAGATCGAATTAGAATTTAGAAATGTTGATTTTTGAGGAGGGAGATAAGTGTGAGGTCTGACATTGTCGGGGTCTGATATTGTAGTCTCGCACGAAAAGTGTGTGGTCAGACATTGCATGCTGGGGCCTGATATTGTAGTCTCGAAAGAAAAGTGTAGGGTCTGACATTGTCGGGGCCTGAGATGGGGGGTCTGAGATGGGGGTCTGAGATAGGGGGTCTGAGATGGGGGGCCTGAGATGGGAGGTCTGAGATGAGGGGCCTGAGATGGGGGGTCTGAGATTGGGGGCCTGAGATGGGGGGTCTGAGATGGGGGGTCTGATATGGGGGTCTGAGATGGGGGGTCTAAGATGGGGGGTCTGATATGGGGGGTCTGAGATGGGGGGTCTGAGATGGGGAAAACGTTCCAAACCCTGATCCCTTAGGGAGTCCCACGAAAAAATGCCACACATTAAGTGATTAATCAGCCATGTTGCCAGCATGGTTGTCCTGATAGTGTAGTGGTCATCACACCCGACTAGTGATCAGGAGGACGTGGGTTCAAATCCCGCTCAGGGCAATAACAGTTTTTCAGATTTCCTCAGAAGTTGT
>CBDDTI010000384.1:0-3837 GCA_965233585.1 bacterium | reverse complement strand
ATCCTCGAAAAATCTTTTCAGAAAAAATAGAAATTAAACAGTTAAACCTACGAATTGTTATTTACGAGTTGCAAACCTTCGGAAAACGTATCATTTAATATAGCGAATGGTCAAGCCATAGTCTGACAATAATAACTAAATACAATCCGTAGATCGCACAAAAAGCCTTGTTTTCTAAACCGCGGGTCACGGAGCTCTTTTGGGTTGTTATGCTTTGATTGACTGGAAAAGCTGACTGGACGAATCGCTTTTTCTGATGCAAACATGACATACCGAATTGTCTTTGCAATGTTATTACAGAAATTATTTGATTATATCATATTAAAAATCACTATTCCACTGTTAACCCTGAAGTTATGGAAAGGGAATTGGCTGGTCCTGATGAGTCTAGACCCGCAAAGTCGCGAGATCTGGCTGTCGGACGATATCAGTTACCTCGGTCAAAAACATCGCCGTACAATAAGGATGTGTGTTTTTTTTGGCGATGGCGCTGCAGATTTCGACATACTCTGCATAAGGTTAGCACCTTTTCTGCAGGTGAATCGCTCCGTGCCGCTCTGGGTATGTCAGGCAATGACAAACTCTCTGTAAAGTTCAGTCACAAACGTTTTACGCAAGCCGACATCAGCAAATGATTCTAGTTGTAGATTAACTAGCGAAATTGCAGCTAAGATTGAATTCCTAACAATGACGGAGAAGACCTTGAGAGAGGGTAACATTGCAACCATGTCCTAGTTACAAGCTTCATTTGAAAATATTTTAGGAGCGAATAATGTCGCCGATCCGACATACAACCGAAAGGCACCGAAGCAGCTACTCGAGACTGAAATACCTAAACGAGTCAATGAATCTGAAAGAGTAAGTATAAAGAGAACAAGAGGTATTGCAATACAACTGGCAGAAAAACAAAGTGCTAAAAGAGATACTGAGATGAAAACTTTGTTTGACGCTGCTGCAGCACTTAGAAAAACTATTAGGTAAGGAAATGTAAGAAATGGAAGTTTACTGGGTCATTAGAAAACATGACCGACGAGAATTTGCCAATGGAACTGTATAGTTTCTTCAGGTGGGTCATACAAGGTCCAAACAACTCATTTTCAGCCGAAAATAAATCGAATGAGGTACATAAGTGTGCAATGAGTCTTGCCCAAAGTACTGTTTCTATGTGCCTAACTGAACGACAAATTAAGGTGGAATGGTACCCTATATATGGACCAAAAAGTTTGTTTAAGTTTGGTGAAAAAAGACCAATTGTGTGCGATTGCACTCGTGAACAGAAAATTAATTTTGAAGGTTTTACTCAAAATGGTTGCTATGGCAACCAGCCACAGCCTTTTCAGGTAGTGTTTTATAGCATTGACGCCAACATTTCCTGCTCTTTCACAAAACAAGATTTGACTGTCAAAAAAGGATATCGTGGAAGTTTCTGTTTTTTTCTGTGCAATGAACTTAAGTTTTTGGTAGTTAACTCTTGTTTCCAGTGCTTTTTACAGGCCTTTTTACCGGGGCCAGCCGAAGGCTGGAACCGGTCTTAAAATTCAATGTCTCGTTCCAGGGCCCCGCTTTCCGCTGTGACAAAATCGTTGTCGTAGTAACTTTACTTGAGGCAATCGAAGGCATTCCAGACAAAGATTGTAACTTTTGGGGGAACGAAAACTTCCACAATCTTTACGAGAGACTACTTCATAAGCGAAAACTTAAGAGTGGATATTTAGAGAGACGTATTTATGAGCGACCACTGCACTTGAGAGTGAAACTTCTATCGAGAATCAAAGCGCACATATTTCAAAACTATCTTTAAGCTTACATCAATCTCTTGTAAAACGTAAGTTTATTCAATGCGATTTCTAAGACGTCTCAAGAACAAGAGTAGCATGTTAAAAAAGTTTCTCTTCAAAAGGATTATACCGAAGTCCTCGGCGAAAAACACACGTACAACGAATTCAAAGAGAAGAAATCGGATAATGTTTTCGCCGCCCGACGAAATATTACAGCGCAGCGAGAGAAAGAGGAAAGTTGTACATAAAAAAGACAACAAAATCAAGGCAATTATTTTGAGATAAATCGTTTTTCAACTGTGTAAATTTAGTACCAACTTAGTTCTATCCCCAGGAGTTCCGTAGAAGCTGAACAAGACTCAATAAAATATATTTGAGGGAAGTAAATATACTAAACAAACAAATCACGGGGATCGCCGTAAATTAATGTACAGAAATCCAAATCCAGCGGGCACTAAAACTCTCAAATGAAGGCAGCCAAATGAAAGAAACGTGACAGGAAGTTCAATAACAATAAATTTTCATTCAGGATGAGGCAAAAAACCTTATCTAAAAGCAAAAATATTTTCGAAATTTTACAGACGTGATTCGCTGCATGAAAGCGTGTTCGAATTAATTATTCACCCACTGGGAGCACACAATCTTGCTGAGTAGGGAGAAAGAGTAAATAAATGAACGAAAAGCCTGAACAGTTCACCCTTGTCTCCTCTTGTCATCTCTTTTATCTTACGCGATTTTACTGGGAAAACCGCTGCTTATAAATCCTACTCGTACCTAGGCTTTTCCGCGCTTAGCAAAAAAATTTGGGTTTGTTTAACAAATTGACGTCAGTTTTTTTATGCGTCTGTCCTGTTATTGATCATGAATTTCGTCATCACATTGTCAAAGTAGCTGTGGATCCACTCGGCTATCGCCTCGCAGACTACTTTGACAATGTTATGACGAAATTCATGATCAATAACAGGACAGATGCATTAAAAACTGACATCAATTTGTTTTTTACGATAACAAATTGTCGAATTGCCGGCCCTCGCTCGCTGACGCGTCGCATAAATTTTAAATTCATGTGTCTGTCCGCATATTGACAATAAAAATTAGCCAATGAGCGCGCGTGAATTTCGGCAATTATCGTAAAAATAAAATTTGACAAGGGAGGCAACTCTTTGCCAAAACATTTTGAACGCACTGCGAATATTCGCTCGAATCTCTAAATTTCGTTGCTTTCACGAAACCTAACAAACACCAAATGAGGTCGGAAGATTTTTCTACACTGACTTGGCCGAATTTGTTTTCGAATACTTTTGCGATAGTCGGAAAATTTTAGCGACTTTTGCAAAGTTTTGTCTCAATTCGCTTTTCGCAACATGATCGTACCGTTACCCAAATCCCAAACACGTCATCCAGCGCGCGTTCGCGCTCCCCTCCATCTCCCACGCAGGTTTTTTGACGAAAAAAGTTTTTACAAAATATTTCCCCTTCTCCCAGTTGTTATCGCAAAATCTCGCTAAAACGCTTTTGGTATTAGCTCCCGACCTGTTGTTTTCGTGCGGAGATTAGGCGACCACGTAAGCGCAAGAAAAACTGCGAACAGGGGAGGTGTTTGTAAAGTTTTGACGTGTCAAAAAAACCTGTGTGGGAGATGGAGGGGAGCGCGAGCGCGCGCTGGATGACGTGTTTGGGATTTGGGTAACGGTACGATCATGTTGCGAAAAGCGAATTGAGACAAAACTTTGCAAAAGTCGCTAAAATTCTCCGACTATCGCAAAAGTATTCGAAAACAAATTCGGCCAAGTCAGGGTAGAAAAATCTTCCGACCTCATTTTGTGTTTGTTTGGTTTCGTGAAAGCAACGAAATTTAGAGATTCGAGCGAATATTCGCAGTGCGTTCAAAATGTTTTGGCAAAGAGTTGCCTCCCTTGTCAAATTTTATACAAACCAAAAATTTTTTTGCTAAGCGCGGAAAAGCCTAGGTACGAGTAGGATTTATAACCAGCGGTTTTCCCAGTAAAATCGCGTAAGATAAAAGAGACGACAAGAGGAGACAAGGGTGAACTGTTCT
>CBDDTI010000383.1:0-6407 GCA_965233585.1 bacterium | reverse complement strand
GCTTTCTGTAGAATTCATTCTGACTCGTTCACCACACGGTACACACAACACTTGAAGTGGTTTGCAGGTGTACCATCGGGGAGGAACTTTTTTAGTGCATTTTAAAGTTGTTTAGCTTTGTCGTTTTGAGAAAATGAATTGAATATTCATGGGTAATTTTGATATCATGGCCCTAAATAATTTTTGATGCAGCTAAGCGAGATCTTCTCTGGCTAGTATTCTTTCCCATATCTTATTTAAAAGTTCAAAAGGTTCACAGTTGAGATTGTCATTTAGGTTTTCACAAATTGGCCTCGTTTTTCATGGCCTGACACTCGCACCTGCGTTATGTCTAGTTGTGAATGTTATGACAAACTTCAAGCGGCACCCACGACGGTGTCAGTAGTTCTCAATTAAAGTTTAGTCAAAAGGTTCTGAAAGAGCGATTTGTGAAATTCGTCTGTTTTACTTCACTCACTTGTGAATCGAGCCGGAGTAACCTCGTAACTAGTCTTTTCCTTGTTACCAGTAGAAAGGAAGAGCCTAGGACAAAAATGGGATAATTTTGCTCGATTTTCAATTGTTGTAAAAACACCAATATTTTATCACTCCAACTTAACCATATTATTCATACAGTAGCTTTCGAATCTCTTTACTGTGGCCAATTTACATTATCAACTCAGTTGATAAAACCAAATTATCTTGTAATACTCCCACCGACGCAGCACCACAGTTTCTTAAGAAACTTACCCCCTTTATTCATACAGTGTTTGCTATCCGTTAGTTAAGTTAAGCTTTTTTATTTCTCTAGTTTATTTTTTATTTTGCTCGAACTGTGCCTTACTGCTGGTAAAACTACCAACATGCAGCAGCTTTTGTCGCACATGCTAAGTAGTGCAAAACATAAAATTGTCATCAATTTGCAGGTGTGCCATATGACTAATATACACAAGTGGCTTTTTGTTTTAAATCGTTCTTAAATGCAATGACTAGTTGTTTTTCTGTTTTGACGTGTTCCGAATTACTCCTCTAGTTTAGGCTCTTCAATCAGTAGTATTCTTAACATCATGCCTGTTACCTCGGCTTGAGCGTCAAATTGAGGATAGAAATAACAACATATCGCCTGTTTAACAAACATATACAAAGGTTACTGACGGTTTAATTATCTCTTGGCTTCATTGTGCTCAGTAAAGCCCGCCAGCGTGTTAGTTTAGCAGCAAACATCGCCGGTGGATCGATTAGTTCTCTACCCTGAAACTTTGACTGAATTGTGTTATACTCGAACGCAGCATCTCCCGTGTGGCACCGAGAAAGAAAATTTCAGGGCTACGTCGTAAAACAAGAGGTACGTGAAACGCTCCGTGTGTTATAGAACCTTGAGTTGACATCATGAGCAAATCAATTTGTGACTTACTGCTGAAGTTCTACCCGAAAACCTCCGAATTTGAAGATCTTTATTCGACGTACGTCGCTAATTGTGTCATCAGCAGCTTCCTTTGCTATACTGCTATCATGTTAAACATTGTAACAATCTGCGCGATACGAAGGACCTCTTCCTTGCCAAAAACTTTAAGAACATTGCTCCTGAGTCTTGCTGTTTGTGATGTTGGTGTTGGTTTATTGGGTCAACCATTGTACATCTCACTTCTGGTCATGTGGTTACAACAAAACGAACCTGGCTGTAATACATATAAGTGGTCTACCATCGTCTCGTGGTCGGTTGCACTAGCTTCGTTCTTTTGTGTCGTGGCTGTAAGTGTAGACAGGCTCTTAGCTATTCATCTTCATCTCAGATATCAGGAACTTGTGACTCACAATCGAGTTGTTGCTGTTGTGATGGTAATATGGGTGTTAAGTGTATTTCTTTCTTTGACGATTTTGTGGGCTCCATTCAATATTAGCAGTAGTCTTGTAATAATTGTTGGAGGTGTTGGTTTTTTTGTTACAGCACTGGTTTACATCAGGATTTATTTCGCCGTACAACGTCACAAGAATCAGATTCAGGCCCTGCAAGTACAACAAGCAGCAAGGAATAATGAAATGTTAAATTTAACTAGCCTTGTTAAATCTGCCTTTGGTATATTCTACGTGTTTCTCTTGTTTTTAATTTGCTATTTGCTTTTCTGTATTTTTATGGCTGTATATCAAATCAGCGGCCCAAGTATTCCTTTAACGAAGGGTTTTCTTTCCTCCGTTACTCTTGTGTATCTTAATTCGTCTTTGAATCCTGTAATTTACTGCTGGAAGATGGCTCACATTAGACACTCTGTCATGGACATACTGCGGAACATGTCTTGGTTCAGGAATGGCGCCTCTCACTAATCTCTTGGCTGTTCATGCTACACCATGATTCTCTACTTTCAGTGTTGTCGTTGTTAGTGAACGCTCTCTGTAAATAACGGAGAGGAACACCATACGTCTGTGAAACGAAAACGTATTTACATTAATTAGTAGTGTAGTAATGAAATAATAACAACGAAAAGGTATTCTGATAGCAAAGTAATTTTTTATACTCTGCGGTTAGTGTCAATTTTTGCTTTGTGAAGCTAAACAAGAAAGAGTAGACAGAACAACGTAAAAGGATTTAAGGGAAGCCAGCCATCTTGTAATGTTTGTATGTGTTTTTAGTTTCTAGAAGTAGTTGAGTGTTTTTCCCTACTTAGAGAGCTCTACCGCTTCCTAAGTGTTTTACAACAGAACATAATAGTGTCGAGGCTTCTTTATTTTTGTTTTGGTAAAGAGTGCATTACTTTCCCCACACATTCAGCCTAGTATTTTCAAGCCAAATTTTATTATCAAAACGACAAAAAGTGGCGTCGGCGTGCATCTGTTCTCTGATAAAGCGCGCTAAAATAAGCCAATCAAAATCCTTGTTAGAATTGGTCAAATAACTTGACTGGCAAACGAGACAACATTTGTCAATCAGACACTGGGCGTTAGCTATGCTTTCATCGAGTGGCTTTCGAGAGAACAACGATCGCTTCAAAGTTCGCTTTTTTGATAGTTTGATCTAAAAATAAGGATCAATAATATCTAGTCCGTATTTCTTTAAATCCGGCCGCATCGTCGCTCATCAAAACGTGCACTTATCCAATGGATATTACTGAACTAAAAGCTCAAAGTTTGCAGATGAAAATGCGAAGTTCTGAGCTGTATTGAAAGGAGCTGGAAAGACTAAACTGCTCTCAGCGGTTCTACTCCGAGTACAAGAGATAATATCACAGCAAGCCTTCAACTCATCCCACGTCGAGTGAGCTTTGTAATTGTTGAGTTTCACTTCGCTAACATGACCGGAGATCGCCATTTAGCGAACGAGCGTCGCTACGCGGCATATAAGTGTTGTTTGAGCATTTATACAAATGTAAAGGTTCTCATCATGAACAGAAACCGCAAAAGTGATTTCTGTCATTGTTTTACTTTTAAAGTAGAATATCTACCTTCGTAACGAATATAATATTTTTTTGTCGAAGCATACTTTAGGTTGGGAATTTGTTTATTTTGCTACGTGATACCGTTTTCTGAGAATCTAGAAAAACCTGTTATTTTAGTACAGTTTTAATACTTCTGTCGTTAACAATGGTCTCCGTGTAGCCATATCTTCTGCAAACGAATAGCTCGTCAGTTTTCACTGTTTGTCTGAGTCACAGAAAAACGCAACATTCCGAAGCAAAAATTTGAAATTCGACTCCAAATTGTCAAAATATTAGAGCGAAAAAGGATACATTGCATATTGTTTGTCGCTTTCAGAAACAAAACCAAGTGTTCCCCTGCTTAAAGAAATTCTACATTTGATTCTGAGGTGATCTCTTTAATGTGGCTGAATTGGCCTTGAAATGTGCTTGAATGGTCTCTATGAACTATGTATGGAGTGTGCTATCGATTAAGAAGTATTTAATAAAGATTCATGAAATTTCCATATGCACTTGCTAACTTATTGATCTTTTTGAACTGAAGTAAGAGATTATCATTTGACATTTGATCTTGTTAAATGAAGGACAAGTACGATGAGAAATTAAACAGGCAAAATTGTAGATTCAAGTTTTTCCATCCCAGCCCCCGGGGGGGGGGGGGGACTCCCATATGAAACAGATGGGGATGCTCGTCGTCTCGCTTAGGGGTGTAAATGGTCTCGCCTAGGGTGTTCTGGGCAAAGCGCCAATAATTTATGCCACCAAGGTCTCGTTTAGGGTTCCGCGAAGAAACACAGAATTACGCGAAGAAAAAGAGAAGTTAAATTTTCTTTTAAATTTTCTTTTTAGATAAACGCATTCGATGATTATGCCTTAATATCATTAAAACTCATTGCGTTTCCTATTTTTGTGTTTTTAAACGGTCTCTTTTAGGTGTCAAAATTTGCTTAAGCCACGCCCAGATTGGTCTCCTTTAGGGGTTAAATTGAACATTTCCGACGAGCACCCCCATCTGTCTCAGATGGGAGTCCCCCCGGGCATCCCAGTGTCATTTGCTTTACTGAAATGCTTAACTATTTATCAATTACGTTTCGAGCTTTGGCCCCTCGTGGTCTCTGCTAAGCCATGACTAAGGCTTTGGAACGTATTTGGGATAAAATAGATTTAAGTGTACAATATTTCAGCCGGAGTGCATTACCCTGGAGTGTCTTTACTCGAGCTTAGTGGTTAACGTTGCTAAAAGCTATCGTCAGGCCTAGCTTTTATATGTTAACCCACTGTGTCTCACGTACATTGAAAATATGTTACTAGATGTGAAACAAACAAAATTGTACATTTTCCAGGTTGTGGAGCTTTTGATTCCGTTCCTTTCACGGTAGTTTCTCGCAGTCTTGCCTATAAACCCTTCTCCAAAATGGCGGCCGAAAATTCAAATAAGTTAAAATTAGCTAAAATTAAAAACGTATACCAGCACTAGAAAGAAAACCTTTACTTTACTAACTCTGCAAAGTTTCAGCATTTTGGGTGTAATATCAGCTGAGAAAATATAAATTGAAAATTGAAAAATTTACAGACGTTTGTATGACTAGGGGTATGCATTATACCCCCAGTCATAAAAATGTCTGTAAATTTTTCAATTTTCAACTTATATTTTCTCAGCTGTTATTACACCCAAAATGCTGAAACTTTGCAGTTTTACTTAAGGTGGCTCAAAACAGTTTTCTGATTTCTGAGACTTACAGAACTAGGCGCGATTTTTCAGGCTTGGAAGTATTCTGTTTTGAATGCCTGTTCTATTTTTTTAAGATAAATCTTCATTGTTCCTTTCATGGTGTTTAAGTCATAAATTAAGGTAGCACTGTCCTGCTGCATAGCAACAAACTTGACCCACTTTTTACCATTAATTGCATCTATCTTAAAAACTAAGCCGGTGACCCCATATTTTTTTGATGAAAATCTCTTTATTGCATACAGAAGAAGAAACAAGGAAAATTAGAAAAAATTCTGCGGAGTAGATTTTGCTAAAATTAAAAAGATAGAAATTTCCAAGTTTAAAAATTTCCACTCCGCAGTTTTTTTTTTTAATTTCGCACATGCATTCCGCACTTGCTGTTGAATAAGTTTTTGTATTAAAATAGTTGGGTCACCGGATCCGTTTTTGAGATATTAGCTTCGTGAATAAGGGATTTTTCGCGCGCGTTCTACGCGTTCTACGCGCAAATTAAAATCTGGACCTTGCAAGATCGCACTTTGCGCACGCGTGAAAGCGGTCCGCTGATCAGTAAAGCCCTCAATTCCACGCGAAGAAACGTGAATACCCGCGAATGACCCGCGAATAGTGTTTTCTTTTTCGCTGTTGTTGTTAGCAGCACAAGCGGCAGAGGAAGACTGAAAAGAACAAAAAAACTTGAAGAGTAGTTGTTTGCTGCCGTTTTCAAGATTGATAGCCGGCACGATCGATCGCAACATCAACATCACAATTTTCGTTCACGTTCTAGCTCAGCGGTTTAAAAGAATGATTTTCCATTTGAAATTGCCAGAGGGATGGATATTTTCGAAGGTAAAAACAGGCGATATTGTAAACGCCTCACTAAATTTGGCAGAAACATAGTTTTACGAATAAAGCCTCGCGCCGCCATGTTTGTTGTGAGGTTTGCAAACTTGAGTCTCGCGCGCTATCTCACGAACCCTCGAGTGATTGCGTGATTGCCCGCGCTAAAGGGGCCGTTAGAGCCTAGGCTTCTTACGGAAATATTACTGTTTTGAGCCTCCTTAAGGTGACTCGACCCAGTTTTTTCTGGGGGGTACCATCCTACTTTGAAGCTCTCTGGTATGCCCACCTTTACTTTTATCGTAAGTCTAACACATAGAATGGATAACATATAGATCAATCTACAATATAACATAAAATTTTTGGCGATCGGAGTAATTGTCACGTGGTTATAATGCCACGCCCCTTTGAGGTCTGAGTCGAAAATCTGCTGATGCTGGCATTTTTTCGTAAAAATCTCTTGGCTA
>CBDDTI010000382.1:0-40093 GCA_965233585.1 bacterium | reverse complement strand
ATGCTGAAAAGCTTTCACATAAAAAAGTGACCATTTTTTGGTGATCTTTAGGGGACAACTTATGATGAAAGTAAAAAAAATAAATTCATCCAGAGGCCGAAAAAAATTTTAGGGTTTCTGTCAGGAAAACCCTTGCGGGGTTTTTTGAAAAGGCTTATGATGTTGAATTTTTGAAGCATGGGGGTACTGTAAATTTTTGGAGGGTGGCGGGGAGGTGGTGGGGGTGGACCCCCCCTTCCCCGCTTGTACGCCGATAATGGTGCCACATACGTAGTCGATCAATACTACTTCATAAATCTGCCCCGAGAGCTATTGTAGTCTAAAAGTTTTTTGAAAGAGTTCTTGAAAATCACATTGATCATTTAAATGAATAACACGGCGTTAATTTAACATGCGATTCCCCCAAAAAATTAACAATGCAATTTTTCTTTGCAGAGAGTCTTCTTTGAGCATGAAGTCTTCCATCCTTTAATTAATCCTGAACATCCTCATGAATATGATGTGAGAAGGGGGCCATTGAAGAAATGGAGGCGGAATGTCAATCATATTTGGCAGATTTTGTTATACCTTCGAAGAAGCTTTTATAAAATTGATATAGAAGAACCAGTTAATCTGGAAGCAGCTGACTTGTGAGCAAAGAAAATCATAGATATATTATACTCATAGATGAACGGGAAAAAAGCATTTCTCTGGTATTTTATAAATGACCGAGAGATGAATGTCACAAATTATTGGATCTTTCTTGCATTAAGCATATCAGACCTATTCAGGTGATATAGATGCAACACAGCAAGATAAAAGAAGGATAGATATCTAATTTATGCAAGAATTTGTGATATTCATCTCTCGGTCCCATGCACCTGGCTAGCTAATGTCTCTGTTGGTTACCCCACCATGCACAAGGCTCTAGTGTTCCTCTATGTATATAATAGTACTCTGTGAAGAAAATTTCTAGTTGTGGTAACAAAATATCAATTTTGAGGTCTTTTATATTTCAAAGGTACAATGAAAAGAGCAAAGGTGGAGGTGAATTGTTCAAGAGGAGGGTTAGGGAGTGTGTCAATGAATGGAGGGACAGAATATTTTCCCCATCATCGACTGATGATCCCCATTACCTGACGTTTTCACCTTATGAGCCGAAAGTTCACGAACCCATCAGGCAAGCCATGATCAAGGATGCCAAAAAGGTTGAACAGGAAGAGGAACAGGTAATTGAGCGTAGAACGATTTCTCTTTCTTCATCAATGTCTCCTTTTAAAAGGGAGTTCATTTTTCATATCATTTTAAAAGATATTTCAGATTCAAAAACCTTTTACTTTTCCCATAAAGGCAGTTTCATTTGAAAAAGGTCAAGTTGAATTTTTTTGAAAATGTTCATCCAGAATGCCATCCTTTTGTCCAGATCCGTGACTGGTTGAAAATTCAAACTTCCATTGATTATCCTCACATATTTCCCATCTCCTTTCCAAACTTTTGGAGTTGGTTTGAAAAGAGTGTCCTTTGCCATAAGATCATTGACATTCATACCAGCTGAATTTAATGTTCTCAAGCCAGGAGTGGGTTTGGAAAAGTTTGCAAAGTTTGTCCAGAGATCTACAACCAGATTTCTAGTCATGATGTCCACTTCATTTTTGATGAATGTAAATGGCAATTGAGGTGGGCTGTAATATTTTGAGACACAGTTTGAAAAGCTCGATCAAATTGATGTGGGCAAAAAATTTCAAAACTTACTCAAACAGGTAAATGTTGTCATCCATATGGCAGACTCCAGGACTTTTTTTCTCAAGACTTCCAGTGACCAAAGCATTGATCATGTCTGCTGGAGTTGCAGACAAAACCATGGTTGAAGTAAACTCACCTTCATGCTCAAAAAAGTAGTAGTTGACTGGGTTCTTCACTGTTTTCCTCCAAATACTAAAAAATAGATATAGCTGAGGTCAAGTGAGATGGAGCTAAAAGGTTCTCTTTCTCACCTGACAGCTGCATGGTTGACGGCACTAACATAAACATCACTGAAAATGTTTGTTAAATTTTGCAGGTGTTTGTCATATTCAAAATTTGGATTTTTACTCCCAAAGTAAAACTCATTAACCTCTTCAGCTTTTCAATTTGTTTGCTTTTTCAGAGTTTTGGAGAGAAAACAAGTGTCTTGTTTTGCACTGGTCCCACTCCCCTTTAAATCTTTCAAAGGTACTTGGAGCTTGTAAAAACTCTGTTGTTGCAGACAGGCCCTCATCTTTGTTGAACCCAATCATGATCGGGATGTCTTCACTAAAAAACTTTCCCCTGAGGAAGAGTTGAACAGGATCTCCCAAAAAGAACGGGTCACTATCATATTCGGCATCGACAGATCCTACCCATTCAATTGGGCTGTTGAGGGCCAGGTGACCCATGACTGAACATCCAAACACCACTTGAGATGCTTCAATCAGCTCAGTGTTAGTTTTGGATTGTAAACATTCAACAGCCTTTTTTATTCCTTGTTTGGTATCACATCCAATATTGGCAGCAAATTCACGACTCACTTCATGGTAATGCCTGAAATTGGAGTATTTGTTTTCATTTCTGGAAACCTAATTAAGAGCAAGTTAAGAATCTCATGCCTGAATCTGTCCATGTTACTAAGCACCCCTCCAAGCGGACCACTCTGAATGATTGCATTTTGAAACAGTCCCTCATTTTGGTGTGATACCAGGTGATAACCTACACTCCAACCTCCAGCACTCTCCCCAAAAATGGTAACTTTCTTTGGATCTCCCCCAAATGCCTCAATATTCCTCTGTATCCACTTAAGGGCTGTAAATAAAATAAGCCTTTCAGTATTGTCTCCTAATTAAGTCTTGCAAAGGCCAATGCAAATGGTACTGTTAAATCCTGTTTATAAATGGTATGGGCTGTGATGTAATAGTCTTTGTTGATCAGCCAGCCATCATTAATTCAGGAGATATTCAAAAGATAGCACTGATGTCTCTTCATACAATAAGCCACTTAATAAATATTAACTTTCCAATCTCTTTAAAGGACAAATAAAAAGGGAAAAAATTGTTGGAATATCACAAAATATGTCTTAATTTAGCATCAATTGCCAAAGTATGCGTTACCGTTTTTGATTAACTTTAAAGTTCTACTTTAAACACATGTCAGATCCTCCCCTAAACCTTCCCCTAAATCCTGATACTAACGCCATCAGTCAGATTGAATCTAAAACTAGATCAACAAAGAGTATTTATGAAACCTCACCACTTTACATGCAAAGGAAGCAGTTCTTTCTTTTTACATCGCTCGCTTGATAAGTCAAGCCAGTACATTTAAACATTCTGTTTGTTTTTTAATTGAGATTTTGTGATTGCAACAAACTTTTCAACCTCATCAAGCCTCTCCATCACTCAAAGAATTTTTAAACAGCCCTTACCTAGTCTCTGATCCCAGAGTCCTTGGTTTCCAGCGGATAATCCTTCTTCAAATTCCTTATCAATAGTCTTAATGCCAAGGTTCAGAAATCCAAACGGACCAAGACGATAGTTCATGGAAACATAAATTACATCTCTATCCAGCAAATGCTTTGGTCCATACATGCTACTGCTGCCATGGATGAACCCCCCTCCATGTATAAATACCATCACTGGAAGTTTCTAATGTATGAAATTTTTGAATTATATACTCTCCTGACTTCAGTTATAGGAAAGTATTTTGCTCACTTCCTTATGATTGATTTGTGGGACATAAACATTCAAGGTCAGGCAGTCTTCTACCCCATTAAACCCTCCAAATGGGATCCAGTCAAACCCATCCATTGTTGAAAACAACTTGTTCAGGCGGCATGCAAATGGGAAATGCTTCACAAATGACATTGGAATCAACGGCCTCTGGACACATTTTGGTGCTTTTGAAGTCACTTCAATTATAGTGCCTTTTGGAGCATCTTCAGCAGGTATTGGCTTTTGGAACCTGAATTCTCCTACTGGAGGCTTGCCATATGGAATACCTACAGGGTAAAGGAGATTACCTTTGGCTTAGGGGATTTTGTAGGTGAAATTAAAAAAAAAAACCTGTGTAAGAGTGGATTGTTCTTTGTTTCACAGTTGTTTTCATGTAGTCTGACCCTCTTATTTTGCCACATGGTGCCTCAATGATTGAAGAATCACTTCCAAAATATCCAGGAGCCGATTTTGGAGTGCCATAATAAAGAAGATAAATTGTAACTAAGAAATATTTAAGGAAACTTAGGTGCTGAACAACTGACATGTCTGGAAAATCCCCATAAATGATTCAACTATAACGCTCATATTTACATCTGTTCAACTTAGCCATTGGACAAAATTGTGTTACATAGTGGTACACAGCTGTGTTAGGACAGAAAGATAAACACACAGCAAAACTTTTAAAAACCAACAGACAGTAGAGGAGTGGCTCAAAGCAAATATTAGATTAGAGGGCCAGTCCTAAAATCTTTGCCTCCATCATGACTGACAAAATCTCAAGGAGGAACATTACTATACTTAAGTAAAAAGACTGCAGCTCCGTTCGCACTGAGATTCTGAGAGAGAAAAAATTCATGGAATCTTGCCTGAATCTTTCCTCACTTTCCAGTAATAAAATGCTAACTATGCGAGAACCTACAATATTCAGTTTCCTCCCACAATATATTTTTACTTAGTGGAGGACATGTTCAAGTCTGCCTTCTTCCTCTAATCTGGTATAAGGTCTATGAGCAGTAGGTTCTAAGAAGTTACATATCTCATGTATAACCTGTTTGAGTAGATTATACATATTCGCGTGTATTGTCTCAGTTGATAGTGGGCAAGTTATTTTTGATACAATGTAACATCCTCAATCACAAAATGTCATACTTATTAAAGGGTATTAAAAACGGATTGAAAACATGCAAGGGAATAATTTACAAATAAATGAGTGTCATCAATCCATAAGAGCTTTTATTAAAAATGTAAAATTTTATTTGCATTTTTGCATCGCAAGGTGTATCCAGAGCATAGAGTTATTAAGCAATACATAATACCTCTATGATGCAGAGCCTAAATAACATGAAGATTTTTCATCTAATCAAAAAAGATTTGATTACTGGAAAGTCTTTATGTATCACAACTTTAAGGGTTCTAGCTAACCTAGGAATATTCCTGCAGCCCTTAAAGCCTTTGTGGCATGAAATATTTATGCGTATAAGGTTGATCATAAAATAAGTCTTCTCATAATGTTATTGGTAGTTGGTTTACCTAAAAATATCTATCAATAGGAAATGGTCCTTGAAGTTTTGTACAAAGCACTATAAAAACATATCTGTTAGATGGTGATTGCAAAAATTCCGGATGTGATTTTTAATAGATACATCAAAACAGCAGATTTGTAATTAAATGAATTATGATTCTAAAGATGATAATTCAGCATAGCAAGGGAAACTGTCCACTTATTAATGACAGAAAATAGAATGATTTATTAATTTTTTTGCATTTTACAGGAAAACTTTTTACAATGAGAATGTCATGGATCTTTCTGATCCAGTTTCAATGCAGTTTTTGTTTTTGTTTGGTTCTCTGTCCTTTTTAAGTTAAGCTTCTATTTCCTGTTGACGGAAAATTGATGGAAATAAGAATTTTAAAATGAAAAAGTATTAATGAAAACCTATTAATTACCATGAATTTGATGGTTACAAATATAGGTTAACAACAATATTATTTGTTTTAGGCCAAGTCTACAATTTTTGAACCAGGATGAAAAAGATTTTCACGGATTATAGAAATTCAAAATGGCCTACCATGATTTGCCCTTCTCATTCAGGAAATGAAATAGTTGCTTTGAGCTATCTGCATATGATTTACCAATACAAATATGAAAACCAGTTCTAAATAAAAAACACCATCTATTTTTTTTGTCACTCAACAAATCACAAGGGTTATCTCAATCACATGAGTAAACCAAACTAATATAAATCCTTCAAGCCTTATTTTATTCAGCCTTATACCAATGCTAGTTTTTCATGTCAGTAGAGTTTAAGGTACTGTAGGTTAGGATATTAATAGTTAGCTATGACCTTAGAGTCCCTGATTAAGCTACAGGTACAAAAATGTCCAAAAAATGATGGCAACCTCTTTCAAATGGTGACTGAAAATCAGCTAAATTGAAGATATTAAATGACAGTGTCTCTTAAAGTCATGAGTCCTTTAAATCTCAGCTACCTGGTGAGAAATGAGGGTTTTAAAATTATTGGGAAAATAAAAAGAGAAATTCTAGAAAGGTCTATAAAAGTTTGACTCTGTGTTAGTATATATACAAGTTTGAAATTTGAACTGTTCCATAAAAAGAGATATATTTGAGGAAAGAAAAAGAGATATTGTTTAGATGTTCAATCAAGCTGCTTGTTTTCTTTTTTGTCTCTCATTCTATATATTTTACAGGCAAAGATGAGGAATTGTCATTCCTTAAATGTGCAACAACAATTTGGTTCCTCCACATACTCATCCAAGGCTGGTCATTCATTCTTAGAACCTGGCACACTCGAAATTTTCTCCAAAGATTCATCAACGTCCTTGTTGCATCCACATTCATCTTTATCGTGACGACAAAAAAGAGAAAGGAATAATTTGCTGCATATAAATTCATTCTCACTAAATATTCATACTTTTACACCAAACATTAATAATATAATCCAAAGCAACAAATTACCACACATATTGCACTTTTTATGCAAGAAAACACACAAAAAAGAGAAAGTTTTCCTATTTCCTACTTCAATGCAAGAAAATTTAAAAAATCTGTTTCCCCTCTGAATGCACACTGTGCCATGTCACAAACAGAAAAATTGAAGCCTCTCTCAACAGGTTAAGCACCTAAACATCTGGCAGCTGAAAATTGTGTCAATGCTCAATTTTGTGTCAATGATTACACAAAATTAAGACAGGCCTTAATTTTGTGATTACACAAAAGTAAGACAGGCCACAAAATTGAGCATTGACACAGATTTTCAGCCACCAGATGTTTATGTGCTAATTCTCCAACTTTAGGGACATGAAGGTCCTTTCATAGTCTTTGAGCATCAAGCTTCAATTGAAATGCAAGAGATGGCGCTGATTGTCAATTTTAGGGAATGAGGCCTATGAATTGCCTAATAGAACTTTTTGAATAGTTTAAGAAACTTCTGTTTAGGCGAAATATCAACTTTTTACAACTTTTGAGGAGAAAAGTTGGCTCGTGGACCGAAGACACAAATCTGATAATTTAGGTTAGGTTAGGTTAGGTTAGGTCTGGTTAGGTTAGGTTAGAATAATGAAATAATGAAAAAAATTTTTTTATAATAATAAAATCCTAAAAAAATTTAGGACCATTTATCAGATTTGTGTCTTCGTTCCACGAGCCGAAAAGTTGGGTTTAATTTTTATTCGGTAACTTATTTAGTAAGGGTTCCCAGCGCCATCTACCTGGCGAAAATCTTGCCTGAATTCGACAGCCGTTGCCAAAAGACTATTGAAGAGAAAAAAACTACTGGATTGGACAAGATGATGAGGAGGTGTGCTTCTTTGAGCTTCCTGGTGATTTTGGACCTTTGATATCAATTTTCCCCCTTTTGGCATTATGATACTTTATCAACTTGTCCATGAAGAGAGCAGTTCTGACCACAGCTCTGAATCTCCTCCTAATTTTTATCCTATTTTCTGTGGTTAACTTTTGTTGAAAGGAATCTGTCACTGAGCCTTCAACCCTCCTCACTCTACTTGATGGCAAAGTCTTTAAATATCTTCCCATCTTCTCCTTTGCTTCTGGAAGAACGTGATTATCTTCTTCCAGAGCAGCAATAACTAGGATCACTACACTTCGATCTTCACCTCCTACAGTGAGCCTCATTCCATCTGGAGTGGTGATGAAACAGGTTGCTTGGCTTGGCAAGAGGAAGTTTGACAGACACCTCCCATTTTCTGCTCTTAAAAGCATCACAGTCTGCCTCAACTCATGGTAGTAAAGGATATACTTTTGACAGGTTGAAAATTGAGCTTCAACCCTGAAAACTCCAGAGTCTGTGTTTTTCAGAAGGGTCTTTTGAACACAGCCTTTAGACAAGTTCAGATACAAAAGTCCTCCACTGGAAAAAAAGATACTTTTTCTGAAATTGTCCACTGTTCTGGTAAGTTTGAAATTACCCATTTGGAGATGAGAGTCCAAGCTTCCCATCTCTGGTTGATTGGCCAGTCCATTTCCTTACTGATTTGACGAAAACCCTGGCCTTGATGTCTATGATGTTGGATTTTTCAGGATCTACCAAGACAACACATTGCTCTTCATATGCCAAGAACTTTGTAGGCCTTTTTAGCTGAGGATATCTGATATTAAAAGATACCATGATAAAAGAGGGTCTTTTTCTTTTTAAGGCTGGAAGAACCTACCTTATTGGAACCCTGTGTACAAGGGTGCCTTTTTTAGCACTATGGACATGGATAACTTCTCTAGCCTTTTGCTTTTCTAGGCCATAATTGAGGATATAAAGGCCATCTCCACTCAAAATGGTCTAAAAATGAAGAAGTATGTCAAGGTTTGTTGAGAAATTCTCAAAGAGTTCCGAATTTCAATTTTAATTTTCCTTCTAAATTTGAAAAAAGTATTTAGGAAATGAGATACTGCCATAGTCTTTGTGGATCAAGCCCCAATTTAAATGCAAGAGATGGCGCTGACAGTCAAGTTTACGTGGTGTAACTTTGGGGCCAAATTGATTTTTTGTATTTAGTGTAACTCTTAGATCCTGGGTTCCCAAACCATGGGTCGCGACCCAAAATTGGGTCGCGGCGTACTTTGTTGTGGGTCGGCGGAACGATAATGGGTCGCATGGGTCGCCGACAGATTTTTATATATATATAAAATGAAAATATTTTTGACGGCGTTTTTTTAGAAAAGAAAATTTTTTTGACGGTGTTTTCTTTAGAAAAGAAAATTTTTTTTATGGATCGCGGGACGTACACGGAGACCGATAATTGGGTCGCTGCAAAAATCTCATGGGAACCCAGGTCTTAGATTAAACAACCTATGAGACTGGTTTGTCGCATTATAATTATTTGAACAACTTTAGAAACTTCTATTTCGATTAAATATCAACTTTTTATATTGCATGAGCCACAGTCTCTCTTTTGTTTTGATTCTTTAGGAACAAGTTAGTAAATAAGAATGAATGTTTTGTTTTCAATAGTTACCATGCAGTTCCCATCATTAAAGCTTACATTGAACCTGACAGTTTGAGAAACTGGCAACTCAAATTGATATGTTGTGCTTCCATCCACTACATTTCTGCAAACCAGTTTCAAAATGCAATAGTCAGCCTTTGTGGCTTTATCCAAGGAAATGGCTGCCACATGGACATCAGATTTCCCAACATAAATTTCCAGTAGCTGAACAACAGAGGCCTGTTGAATTTTTTGTAGGACAACCTTGTGTTTGACATTCCACACCCTGATATATCCAGATTCTGCTGTTAAAAGGTATTTCCCATCAGAGGTCAGCACAACGTCCGTGATGAACCCTCCCATGGGGTTGTCAGCCACAATGTTCTCTAGATTTCCAGTCTCCAGTGACCATAAACCCAATCCACATCTTGTAACAGCTATTACCTTGTTTAATTGTGGGCAATGTATCAGCTTCTTGATGGAAATACCCATTTTGTCCACAGGATGAACAAGCTGAAGAAGCTCATTCATGTCCCAGACCTTGATGGTTTTATCAATGCTTGAGGTGATGAAAACATTGGCCTCTTTTTGGTTCAAAGCTTGCATCCGAAGAATCCCGGCAGAGTGAGCTACAAATGACCTGAGAGGCAACTCCTTGTCAACATCCCAAACAAAAATGTCTTTCCTTATTCCAGCAATTATAAAGAGGCTGCCATTGTTCAGCCTACCCATTTGCTTGCCTCTCCATCCAACAACAACTGGGTTTGACTGGTTCAATTTGACCCTTATGATTCACACTTCTTCGTAATCTGAAATGCCAATGGGCTGATTACAACTTCCGTGCCGCTACAAAAAAGTTAACGGTACAACAAGTGATACAGTGGGGAAACATTCATCAGCCAACCAAGCTAAGCCAGTGCATGTAACGTTAACTTTTTTGTACCTGCACGGAACTTGGAATCACCCTATTGGTAATTTTTCATTTCATTTAATTAAAGTATCTTTTTTTGCTCACCTGAGAATTTTCTTTTTTACAAAATCATCCATTGGAGTGAAAACAACTATGAACCCACTTGGAGTGGTAATTGTCAGAATGTCTGGAAAAGGCTGACTATGTTCATCATCTCCATCAGAAGAATGAAATTTTAACCCAAGTATTTCTTCATTGATCTCACTGCAAAGTGTTTGTGATTTTGCAGCCCTGTCTCCCTTTGGATCCATATGAAACCTGACAACATCCCATTTTGTTTTGTAATCTGGGGATCCTTCAAGCATTGCTTGAACAACACTCTCAGATTTTTTACATGAAAAAAAGATGACTTCCCTAGAGAACAAGGAGATATTTAAGATCCATAGCCAATGATGTGGAAACTTTGATAGGATCTTACTTATTTTCAAGGCAAACCAACTCAAAAGCATTGTAGACAAGGATTTCTGAGACATTTTTCAATCCCATCCTATTGATGCAGACTCTCACCCACAGCCTTGTGTCTTCAAGGTCAGTATCGCCTGACCAATGAACTGACAGATAAGATTGTGTGGGATCTTGGGAGCCATGGTCAAAAAAGTGAATGTAGAGGACTGAGGTCAAAGCAAAAATTGCCCGGGGTTTACTTGATCCCATCATCTCAATCTCCATTATGTAAGGGGAAAATTTTCAAAATCTTCATTCAATCATTCGATTCCGATTATTTGAAAAATTTCAGGTTGGTATGGTATTATTTTCATCCGCCAGGGGGTCTATCAGGAGGGGATCTTTAGATTTAAAATCATTGTTCCTGAAAATTACCCTGACGGTGATTGTCCTGTAAGTATTCACCATATTATACTAGCATGTAAAATTACCGTGTCATTTTCTTAAAAAGATGATTGGGATTTTCTTGAAAACTACAAAAAATATCTCAGCAAAATGAGACCCAAAAAAATGATGTACTTGATGGTCAAAGATGCTTTTTTCGCTTTCTGAAGGGTCAGGATTAAATACAGCTTTCGCGCTAAACCAGCTTTTATCAAGTTTGTAAATCCCCATAGATGGTGCCCAAAGGAGTGCAGGGTGCACTGCCCATGCTGTTTTTCAAAATCTTTGAGGGATTGCTGTAGTTTTTCAATTTGACTGTGATGTTTCGCCATTTTATTTTCATCTCCTAGAAATTGCTATCAATCATAAGGGTCAAAAAGTTCGATTGGCTTTTTTGACGATGCTGAAAAGCTTTCACATAAAAAAGTGACCATTTTTTGGTGATCTTTAGGGGACAACTTATGATGAAAGTAAAAAAATAAATTCAGCCAGAGGCCGAAAAAAATTTTTAGGGTTTCTGTCAGGAAAAACCCTTGCAGGGTTTTTTGAAAAGGCTTATGATGTTGAATTTTTGAAGCATTGGGGTACTGTAAATTTTTGGAGGGTGGCGGGGAGGTGGTGGGGGTGGACCCCCCTCCCCGCTTGTACGCCGATAATGGTGCCACACACGTAGTCGATCAATACTACTTCATAAATCTGCCCCGAGAGCTATTGTTGTCTAAAAGTTTTTTGAAAGAGTTCTTGAAAATCACATTGATCATTTAAATGAATATCACGGCGTTAATTTAACATGCGATTCCCCCCAAAAATTAACAATGCAATTTTTCATTGCAGAGAGTCTTCTTTGAGCATGAGGTCCTCCATCCTTTAATTAATCCTGAACATCCTCATGAATATGATGTGAGAAGGGGGCCATTGAAGAAATGGAGGCGGAATGTCAATCATATTTGGCAGATTTTGTTATACCTTCGAAGGAGCTTTCATAAAATTGATATAGAAGAACCGGTTAATCTGGAAGCAGCTGATTTGTGAGTAAAGAGAATCATAGATATATTATACTCATAGATGAACGGGAAAAAAAGCATTTCTGGGGTATTTTATAAATGACAGAGAGATGAATATCACAAATTATTGGATCTTTCTTGCATTAAGCATATCAGACCTATTCAGGTGATATAGATGCAACACAGCAAGATAAAAGAAAGATAGATATCTAATTTATGCAAGAATTTGTGATATTCATCTCTCGGTCCCATGCACCAGGCTAGCTAATGTCTCTGTTGGTTACCCCACCATGCACAAGGATCTAGTGTTCCTCTATGTATATAATAGTACTCTGTGAAGAAAATTCCAGGTTGTGGTAACAAAATGTCAATTTTGAGGTCTTTTATATTTCAAAGGTACAATGAAAAGAGCAAAGGTGGAGGTGAATTGTTCAAGAGGAGGGTCAGGGAGTGTGTCAATGAATGGAGGGACAGAATATTTTCCCCATCATCGACTGATGATCCCCATTACCTGACGTTTTCACCTTATGAGCCAAAAGTTCACGAACCCATCAGGCAAGCCATGATCAAGGATGCCAAAAAGGTTGAACAGGAAGAGGAACAGGTAGTTGAGCGTAGAACGATTTCTCTTTCTTCATCAATGTCTTCTTTTAAAAGGGAGTTCATTTTTCATATCATTTTGAAAGATATTTCAGATTCAAAAACCTTTTACTTTTCCCATAAAGGCAGTTTCATTTGAAAAAGGTCAAGTTGAATCTTTTTGAAAATGTTCATCCAGAATGCCATCCTTTTGTCCAGATCCGTGACTGGTTGAAAATTCAAACTTCCATTGATTATCCTCACATATTTCCCATCTCCTTTCCAAACTTTTGGAGTTGGTTTGAAAAGAGTGTCCTTTGCCATAAGATCATTGACATACATACCAGCTGAATTTAATGTTCTCAAGTCAGGAGTGGGTTTGGAAAAGTTTGCAAAGTTTGTCCAGAGATCTACAACCAGATTTCTAGTCATGATGTCCACCTCTTTTTTGATGAATGTAAATGGCAATGGAGGTGGGCTGTAATATTTTGAGACACAGTTTGAAAAGCTCGATCAAATTGAAAAATTTCAAAACTAACTCAAACAGGTAAATGTTGTCATCCATATGGCAGACTGCAGGACTTTTTTCTCAAGACTTCCAGTGACCAAAGCATTGATCATGTCTGCTGGAGTTGCAGACAAAACCATGGTTGAAGTAAACTCACCTTCATGCTCAAAAATATAGTAGTTGACTGGGTTCTTCACAGTTTTCCTCCAAATACTAAAAAATAGATATAGCTGAGGTCAAGTGAGATGGAGCTAAAAGTTTCTCTTTCTCACCTGACAGCTGCATGGTTGACAGCATTAAGATGAGCATCACTGAAAATGTTTGTCAAATTTTGCAGGTGTTTGTCATATTCAAGATTTGGATTTTTGCTTCCAAAGTAAAACTCATTAACCTCTTCAGCTAATTTGTTTGCTTTTCCAGAGTTTTGGATAGAAAACAAGTGTCTTGTTTTGCACTGGTCCCACTCCCCTTTAAATCTTTCAAAGGTACTCGGAGCTTGTAAAAACTCTGTTGTTATACCCAGGCCCTCATCTTTGTTGAACCCAATCATGATCGGGGTGTCTTCACTAAAAAACTTTCCCCTGAGGAAGAGTTGAACAGGATCTCCCAAAAAGAACGGGTCACTATCATATTCGGCATCGACAGATCCTACCCATTCTATTGGACTGTTGGCAGCCAGGTGACCCATGACTGAACATCCAAACACCACTTGGGATGCTTCAATCAGCTCAGTGTTAGTTTTGGATTGTAAACATTCAACAGCCTTTTTTATTCCTTGTTTAGTATCACATCCAACATTGGCAGCAAATTCACGACTGACCTCATGGTAATGCCTGAAATTGGAGTATTTGTTTTCATTTCTGGAAACCTAATTAAGAGCAAGTTAAGAATCTCATGCCTGAATCTGTCAATGCTACCAGGCACCCCTCCAAGCGAACCACTCTGAATGATTGCATTTTGAAACAGTCCCTCATTTTGGTGTGATACCAGGTGATAACCTACACTCCAACCTCCAGCACTCTCCCCAAAAATGGTAACTTTCTTTGGATCTCCCCCAAATGCCTCAATATTCCTCTGTATCCACTTAAGGGCTGTAAATAAAATAAGCCTTTCAGTATTGTCTCCTAATTAAGTCTTGCAAAGGCCAATGCAAATGGTACTGTTAAATCCTGTTCATAAATGGTATGGGCTGTGATGTAATAGTCTTTGTTGATCAGCCAGCCATCATTAATTCAGGAGATATTCAAAAGATAGCGCTGGTGTCTCTTCATATAATAAGCCACTTAATAAACATTAACTTTCCAATCTCTGTAAAGGACAAATAAAAAGGGAAAAAATTGTTGGAATATCACAAAATATGTCTTAATTTAGCATCAATTGCCAAAGTATGCGTTACCGTTTTTGATTAACTTTAAAGTTCTACTTTAAACACATGTTAGATCCTCCCCTAAACCTTCCCCTAAATCCTGATACTAACGCCATCTGTCAGATTGAATCTAATACTAGATCAACAAAGAGTATTGATGAAACCTCACTACTTTACTTGCAAAGGAAGCAGCTCTTTCTTTTTACATCACTCACTTGATAAGTCAAGCCAGTGCATTTCAACATTCTGTTTGTTTTTAATCGAGATTTTGTGATTGCAACAAAATTTTGAACCTCATCAAGCCTCTCCATGACTCAAAGAATTTTTAATAGCCCTTACCGAGTCTCTGATCCCAGAGTCCTTGATTTCCAGTGGGTAATCCTTTTTCAAATTCCCTATCAGTAGTCTTAATGCCAAGGTTCAGAAATCCAAACGGACCAAGGCGATAGTTCATGGAAACATAAATTACATCTCTATCCAGCAAATGCTTTGGTCCGTACATGCTACTGCTGCCATGGATGAACCCCCCTCCATGTATAAAAAACGGATGACAGAAGCTTGTTTTTAGATGTTTTCGGCCCGAATTCATCTAAATTCATCTAAATGCGTTCTAAATTCATCTAAATTCATCTAGATGCGTTCTCGTTGCAAGCAAAACGTCAACTGAATCAATCTAAATGCATCTAAATGCACACCGATTTCTGGTGCGTGCACCAAAAGTTTGGTGCCTGCATGGCTGTGTCTAATGCTGGCATGAAAAATTTGGTGCGTGCACGAAAAGTTTGGTGCCTGCATTGCTTCGTCTAATGCTGGCATGAAAAGTTTGGTGCGTGCATGAAAAGTTTGGTGCCTGCATTGCTCCGTCTAATGCTGGCATGAAAAGTTTGGTGCGTGCATGAAAAGTTTGGTGCCTGCATTGCTCTGTCTAATGCAGGCATGAAAAAGTTGGTGCACGCACTAAAAATTTCATGCACGCATCAAAATTTTACTTGTCTGCATTACTTTTTCTGGTGCCGGGATCTCAATTTTGATGCTGGCGTGAAATTTTAGATCCCGGCACCAGAATGTCAGTGGTCCATAGTTGAGTAAATTGGAGAAAAGAAGCAGAGCTTTTTTCTTTTTTACCATAACTGGTGTTGCAATGTCACAATGTTCTTCTTCATTCTGTGTAAATTTTCTTGCTGTAATGGTATCAGTAAACGAGCGATTTTTATCAATAATTTAATGTGATTTTTATCAATAATTTAATCAATTGTGTTTTTTGTTTTTAGCACAAAAAGGTTTTATATAAATTTGATTTCTCGAAAAAGTTGTATGGTTCCTTGGTATTTTTTACCATGCAATTTTAATTTTTTCCAAAAATCACCTTTGAACTGACCGCGATTTTTTCTGGTGTTTTCTACATAATATTTTTGCGCAAAGCAGATGTTTCCTTTTTTGTTCTTTTTATAAATTCTTCCCATTTCTAGAACATTCCTATCATTTAAAAACAATTAGGATTGAAGGTATTTTGTAAAAGAATTTTTTAATTTTTGACAAGATACATTTTTCAACCTGTCCGCAATTTTTTCTAGGGTTTTCTAGAAAGTTCCTTTGTAATAAGGTATATAAGCAGCCTGAACATCACATTTCATTGCATTTCAAATCCATCACTTGAAAAATCAACATCAACATGACTGACGAAACAGGAATTAGAGACATGTCTGGTTATAGATCCATCATTCCTCCGTTCCCAGAAACGCAGATGACCGAGTCCTGGATGAAAAACGATAGTCAGATGACAATAGCAAATTCTTCACCCGTTACAAACGATGAATCGGAAAATAGTGACACGAGTGGTTATAAAACAATCATCCCTCCATTTCCTGAAACTCAGCCGACTGATGCCTGGATTACCGATGAAAATCAACCAAAAATAGAAACTCCGAATCCATTGTCTTACACCGTACCAAACTGTTTTAATTGGTCACCGTTGACGCACCAAAGGTCCTACCATGTTAAAAGCATTCTAGAGAATTTGATGGCAAACGTCTCTTACCTCGTTTTTGAGCTCGAAAAACTAAAGTTGAGTTTTCCCATTGATATGACTCGTGAAGATGCTCACAAAGAAGAAAAGTTATTGGAGAGATCGATTGAAAAATTTCGACAAATGGCTAGACAGGCGAGAAAATTAAAGAGGGAAATTATGGGTATGTTAGAAGATGGGGTGTATGTTAACCCGCAAAATTACAACCGCTCCAAATACTCCGCGGCCGCTTCTCTTGAATTTGAAATACAAGAATGAGTTCCCCCCGCCAAGACAATTATCAAGTGGCAGACGTGTCAAACGTTACCGCCGCCCCCAACATCACAACGAACGCTATTAACAAGATTGTAATTAACACCTTGGATAAACTCCTATCGTCGTCAGATAATACAAGAACCTCAACCCCATTTATTATAATGGCATTAATTTTTTTCTTGCTCTTTTCAACCGTAGGAGCATTCTACGCTGCTTGGTCAGAACCAGACAAATCAGAAAATGATAATGTTTAATCGCGTTTAAACTAGAAATACACATCAAAATTTTATTTTAATGTGCTCAAATACAGATCATGTTTTTTATTTAGGGTTTTGTATGGCTAGATTCATCATGATTTTTTCATTTGTTTCAAAATTAATCAATTCTCCGTCAAGTCTTTTTAACTGAAAATGCAACAAATCCAGTCGACTTGTATTACACTTTATGTATTCCAAATTGTCAAAATGCGTCGTCACATAATTGTCTTGTTCCTCGGCTCTATTAATTGGTATAACTTTTAATACAGGGTAAAACTCGTCTCCAATTACCGAGTGATTGACGAAATTGGCATAGCAGATCATCACTCCCGGATATAGATAGTGCGGATCTAGACGTTCGTCACTTATAAATTGTTTACTTTCATCCGCCAAAACAATGTCATCATCTTGACTTATTCCTAGCAATAATCTTATTTCATGCGGCACTCTTATCCTTACTACCAAGGAGCGATTGAATTGATTGCCGACCCGTTTTACTTTAAAACGGTCTTTATGCGCGGAAATTTGAATGAGACTTTGTAAATCTTTGCTCATACCATTAGACATGGCCTCGATTAATTCATCCGTTGTTTTGATAAACCTCTTCTCAATGCAAAAGCAAAATTGCATTGTTTCAATCATTACCCTGATTTTCACCAGTGGAAATGTTTCTGTTGGATCAGGGTTTTGCATTGGCTGTTGCGATATAAATTCTTTTTTCTCCGGTCCCATAACAATATATTCTTCTTTGATTCCCAAAATGTTTTTAAATTCGGGCGGTATCAGCACTTTTACCTCGGGTGATTTAAATTCGGCATCGTACGTCGACGGTCCGGTGTAAATTACTCGAAAAAAGATATCGACCGATTCTTTTGTTTTCTCCGTTTGCCCAAATTCAACAAAATTACGTACTACGCTGTCTCTTCCGTCGTTTAAGCAATTTAATAAATAAGCAATTGTTTTCTGCTGATCAAGTTTGACCTCGATTTCTTGCTTGAACGGGTCTGTACTTACTTTAATTTTCTTATCAAAAACGCTTGACGGAACGCTGTTAACACGATTTGGAAAGGAGATGTCGGCTAAGGCTATTTTAGCTCCTTCGTTCAAATAAATGGGATGGCTCAAATGTACCTCGAAATTGTTGTTTTTCTGCGCAGGTTTTATGTTGTCGCCCATTTTTGAGTCGACGCGAATGTGCTTTGTCAAATATGACATCGCTCGTTTTGTTTTTCGCAAATGAAGTAAAACTAGACTCGGCTGACCCGATTTTAGTTTCAGAAGTTTGTCGGACGCGTCTAAAAACTCAATGCCCACTGATTTTATTGAAGTGTTTTGAATAGGATAATATCGTATGTTGCTTAAAGTATGGTAGAAATATTTCCGTTTTTTGCTTGAAGGCAAGTCGGCCACACATAAGATGTGAGAATTCTCGTTTGAGCTTGTAGACACAATGTTGGATTTAACCTGCACCACGTCAAAAACAAAATCTTGTTTCACGTTTAAATGCAGACCAAAAGCTACAACCCCAACTTCCCAATCTCTTCTTTTGTTTAATTCTAAATTTTTCGGTAAAAAATTGTTAAAACGCGTTAGCGTGTTTACGTAACAATCAGTGCTGGCGTTTGAAATGCAATATATAAGATGTCCTCCTTTCATACTTGTTACGCCTGATTAATAACGTTATCTTCCGCAATCCAGCTAAGGTTTTTATAGCCTTTCCACTTGACCAACACCAACTTCTGCCCGGTTCTTTTATCTTTCTTCCTTTTAACAATTTTTTCAATGTGAAATAATTCCGGCGGCTTGGCCAGAGTCAGCTCATTAGCATAAAAATTTCCCTCTACCGTCTCGTCACCGTCCAGAGTTTCCAGTTCGTATGTAGGTATGGGTAATCGCGTAAACACCCGTTTGATCTTGTAAATTTCTTCAGTAAATTGCTTATTGTAACCTCTGTCAAATTGAGCTCTGTAGTTACTTATTCTGACCGTCTGGCCTTTCTTAAATTTAGGCGGTCGCCTCTTTATTTTCGCATAAGCCTCTTCTTGTTTCATTCGGACTTTGGGCGCGTTTTTTGCTTTTTCCGCTTCAGCCGGACTCATACCGATCATTCTATGTACGCGCGAGTTATACGTCTTTACTAAAGATTGAAGCACGTGGATAAATCGATCCGTACCCCTAGATGTCATATATTTAAACATTAGACTTTTTAGAGATCTGTTAAATCTTTCCACAAACGGCGCGTGCACAAAGTTGTCGCTGTGTAAAAGAGTAATGCCATTACGTCGACAGTAGTCTTTAAAAAATTTATTTTTGATCTCTAACCCTCTATCAGCTAGAATTTTTCGAGGCGGCTGGCCAGCCTTATTGACAATGGTTTTGAATCCTTGTAAAAAAACCAAAGCTGTCTTGTTTTTTATGGGTTCAACAAAGGCATATCTCGAAAAAATGTCGATCGCTGTCAGCAAGTAACGATAATTGTCATTCGCGCTTGCCATTTTTCCAATTTCAACCAAGTCTATTTGGAATTGATATCTTTTGTAATAAACATAGGTCGGGTTCCTAGGTTTTGGAGCCCTAGGTTGTCGGTGCAGAGTATAGGTGTCTGACGCCTGCAGCCATTTCTTTATTTTATTTATGGGTATGGTCCCGTTAAAATGATTAAAAACGCGGTTCGGCGATGAAAAAGCAAAAGGCGAGCCGGGCGAAGTGTAAGCTTTTAAAAATTCGCGTTTAGTAATCATCCTCGTCGTCGTCGTCGTTGTCGTCCTCAACATAAAACAGCGGTTTTTGTTTTGTTTTTCTTCTCTTACCGCTTCCTACCGCATGCGTGCTATTTTTTCTCTTGACCGGTCTCTTGGACGCCTGTGCAGGCCTACTCGCCTTACCAGCCAGTAAGATGTTTCTAGTCGCGGATTTTAATCTCTTTTTCGCAGCGGCTCCAACTGCTTTGCCGTCCAAGGCTTCCAGTGCGGTGTCAATGGCCGCTCGTCCCGCCTCTTTTTTCAAATATCGTCCCGCGGATCTGACACCCTCGCTTCTCGCAATTTTACCGATTGTCTTTGCGGCGCCCTTCGCCACCGGAACCAACGACCGGAAAAGACTGCTAAAAATTGAACCTAATCCCGCCCCAGCTTGCACAGACGGACCGCGGTGGTATCGCATACTTTAACAATTTTCAATTTTTTTGACGCACCTGCTTAAGGCCATCGGACTAACGCCTAATTGCTCGGCTAAACGTGATAAGCTTTTCGGCTTTTCCTGATCAACCCTACTCCGTTGTTCTCTTAAAAAGACGTGCGCGCATGCCGCGATTAGTGTTTTTGGCGAAAAAACAAACTTTTTTTCGTGTTGCTTTACTTTCTCTCTAATTTCCTTCAACTCCTTGTAGCTTAGATTTAAAGAGTGAAGAAAATATTCGCACATTAAATTTGGGCTGTAGAAAGAGTCGTCGTTTTTAAGATATTGCCACACTTTGTCCTGCTTGACGCCGGTTATGGCACATAAATCTTTCATCGGTCGCGGCACCCCCGACTCTATAAGCGCGGAGTAGATGCACATTACCGCTAAACTTTCTAAACAAACACCTCTTTTCCCTCTTTTCCCGCTAGCGTCCCATTTTTTGGCGATGACGCGTTTTAAATCCGCGCATTCGATATTGCACTTATAGCATACCCTTTGCATTGTCTCATCAGTAAAATTGTTTTTGTCGCAAGTCACATCCTCGCTCATTTTCTCCGTTTTAATCGATTCGAGCCGATAGTCATACGAGGCATATAGCCGATCATGCATCACGAGCCCGCAATCTGTACATACTTCACACCCGTTTGAAAAATCATCCACAATATTGTAATGAGAACAAGTCCTGTTGAAATTATGAAAGCGAGGCATGTTTATTTCTCCGCACGCGCTGCAAAACTGAAACGCAAATCAACTATCGATCGCTTTTATATTGTTTCAAAAAATCTATAATAAAGTCCAAACTATGTTTGACCGCATCTTCGGACTTGGCCCCGATGATTACCATCTTGCCTGTGGAAAATATTAAAACCGTGTTGGCTTCAAAAGTCACAAACATGCCCGGGAAACGTTCGGGATTGAAGCGTACTTTTTTCACGTAGCTCTCCTTTCGAAGTTTATCAAAAACGTCCGGCAGCGGTATCTCAAAGCCCGCACGAAAGGAACAAGTTAAATTGTTTATTTCCCATGTTTGCACAAAGAAACGATTGCTGATAATGTCCGTCAGCAGACTTAACGATATTTTTATATCCGCTCGCGACGGCACTTTGGTAATATTGACATGATATGATTTGTTGTTTCCGCGGGTCTTGAAAATGGTGTAGACGTATTGTTTCCTCACTACCGTAAAATTACTAAAAACTTTTTGTGTCACATCTTTATTTAAGGATAACGGCCCCTCATCCGTAAGAATAATTGTGCAGCTAAGCTTTATATTTGTGACAGTGACGTGCTCCGTGTTGTCTAAAAATGTCATCGTTGATTAATGGCGGTGTCGGCGGTTTAAATGTGGATTTCAATGAATTGCAGGGTGATAGTTTGAATGCGCATGCGACCCCCCTCGAAGACACGGATTTAATATCAGGTCGTACTGTGCTATATAATAGCGTGACTCCCGTCGAAGATTTAGAAGATGTTACGTTTTCAATTCCTTCCGACCCCGAATGCGCTTTTGTTTTAAATCAGACAAGGCTAGAGGGTTACTTTGTGGTAAAGACCGACAGCGGCGAGGGTGTAACAGACACTGACACGCCAACAATTACTAACCATTATTGCGCCGCATTATTCTCGCAAATTGAAGTCCACCTTAACGGAACTCAAATATGTGATTTGAGTGCCCCTCTTTCTTATTCGTACAAACACCACATTGACTTTCTCCTGTCCTATAACAATAATGTATTAACAAATGTGGGACGGTCCGAAGGCTTTTGCCGAACGCACCACGACAAATGCTTTGACAATATTACCACGACCGGTAAAATGTGCCAATGCATCGCGGAGAATCGCGCGAAAATAATAAACGACAAAAAAGTTTATTTTAGCTCAACTTTGCCCGCAGATATTTTTTACACCGACAAATATTTACCTCCGAATGTGGAAATCACTGTTGTATTACGCAGGTTCAACCCGTGTTTCGGGCTGCTTCAAGATAATCCGAACAAAGTCTATCGCATTCGTTTAAAGGAATTAAAACTTCGCATGAGAAAAGTGTTACCGTGCGAGCGTGTGCGAAACAGGCTAAACGCCGAACTGCTAAAAGGTCGACCATTTTTTCTGCCTTTTAAAGACACGCAGATGAAGCATTATCTGATCCCGTCTGGTTCCCTTAGTTTCTCTGCAAATCACATCAACAATAGCGAGATGTTGCCGCAACAAATTATTTTCTGCATGCTTCGAAGCGACCTTTTTGCCAAGGGACCGAGCGATCAATTTCCCTTTAAATTTAAACACGCCGATTTAGGATCCGTCATTTTAAAAAACAATGGAAGACTTCTCATGCCTAGACCTATAGAATGCAAGATACTTACAGGCGATTATATGGAATTGTACGACCATTTTCAAAGCAACGTCGGCGGCAGAAATTGTATTTCACCCCAAGCTTTTACAGGGGGTCAGATGTTTCTCGCGTTCGACTTGACTCCGGATAAATGCCTATCCTTTCACAATCACGTCGGAGTGCCCGGAAATTTAGAACTAGACTTGACTTTTAACACCCCCACCAGAACCCCCCTAACCCTGATTTCTTACGCTATTTATAATGCTGCCATTTCCATCGACAGCAACCTTCAGGTTACCAAAATAAAATATTAAAATTGCACACCACCGACTCCCTCTTTTTAAGAAGAACAGAAAACTACAGACTAGCATGCATTTTCGACAATGACTGAAAAGGGCGGCATCGGAGGTCTAGGGTTCGAGCAGGACGATTTGACAGAACAAGCTCTTGATCTGCACGCGCCGCTCGGGGTCGATATAAGCCTTGAAAAAGGCAATGATGTGGTCTACAACAGCGTTTCCAGCGTTTCAAACACCGGACCGATCGAATTCATCATCCCGCGAGACGAAGAGTGTTCCATCATTCTGGATCAGACTAGATTAATAGGGCATTTCGTTGTCAAGACAGCAAAGGATGAAAATGTCGGACCCGACGATCGAGTCTTTTTGGCCAATAATTTCGCGAGCAATCTATTTAGCGCGGTTGAAATCTACATTAACGGTACTCAAGTCTGCGACTTGAGCACGGCAAATTCCTACCCTTTCAAAAACTTTATCCAGACCGAGTTGTCGTTTGATAGAGAGGCCAAACAGAGTCAGCTAAGAGCCGAAGGTTATTTTGAAGAAAAAGAAAACGATATTGGAGCTTGCGAGCCCGGTATAAATCAGCGTTTAATACACCGTCGAAATCTTATACTTCACGGCAAAAAAGTTTATTTCTGCTCTCGATTGGGGGCGGATATTATGTATACGGATAAGTATATGCCACCGAATGTCGACATCAAGATTAAGCTTATTAGAAACAGTCCGACATTTGGTATTCTTCACGCCGAAGATGACAAATCTTTTAAAATCGTTTTAAAGGATTTAAAGTTGAAAATGAGAAAAGTTTTGCCGGTCGAGCAGCAGAGAAAGCATTTTAGGATGAAAATGTCTCAACAGCCCTGCTATATACCCTTTAAGCTGAGTCAGTTGAAGGTTTTTGTGATTCCAGCCGGCGTCACATCGTACACCGTTACCAATATTGCCTCACAAATACTGCCCAAACAAGTTATTTTCACCCTAATTCACAACCAAGCCTTGACGCACGATAGCAAATTCAACCCGTTCGACTTTCAACACTTTGATCTTAATTATTTCAATCTTATTAAAAACGGACAATGCGTCTTCCCAAAAGCTTTTCAGCCGGATTTTGATGATGATAACTACATGGACCTGTACAGACACATGTACGACAGCACGGGTTTCGGCATTTCAAATAGTTCTTGCGACATTTCGCCCGCGGTTTTTAAGAGAGGAAGATGTTTTCTAACTGCCGATTTGACCCCCGATCGCTGCAACAGTTTTCACATTCACCCCGACGAAAAAGGCAAGTTGGACTTGGAATTAGGCTTTAAAACAGCCAAGCCTCACCCCATCTACCTGCTAGCCTACAGCATTTTTAATTCCGGAATTAAAATAGAGGAGAACGGCCAAGTTGTTAGGGCCGAAGAGCGATAATGACCGGTTTGAGCAACGTATTTCTAGATCGGTTTTTATCCCCACTTTGCAAGAATTTCATCGGCACCTTTGCAGTCGACACGATACCCTCAAACTTGTGGAACACTAGCTGTTGCGCCATCGTCAATCTTTCGGTTTCAAGCCATCCCGGCAGTCATTTCATCGCCTTTTTTATTAATAAGCAAAACTATTTGTATTATTTCGACAGCTATGCACTACCCGTGCCCGCCTATAATCACCACCTCATCCATTTTTTGAAAAAATGGGAAAATTGCGGCAGAATAAGACATGTCTTGGACCGATCGATTCAAGCTTTCGATTCATTGTTTTGCGGGTGGTATGCTGCCGCATTCTGCATGTTTGTCAATGCATACGCAAACGCGAATCCGCGGCACTTTTGCACTTTTTTTAATCCCGTTAATTTACGCGAAAATGAAAAACGCGTCAAACATTTAGTTAATTGTTTGCAAGTCAAGCTTTATTAGAATATACAGAATTGCCTATAATGTTTTAGTTAATAAAAAGCCGCAAATCTGATTTCTGTTCTGCAGCAAAGCTGCAGTCGCCGCCGTTGCCGCGGCTGTTGCCGCGGTTGCACACACGCATCTTCACTTGCCGCCGAGTTTGGCATTGATGGGAAAATCCAGACCTTGACACAGCTCCACCATACCCTCGGTAAATTCATCCAACTTGTGCAGAGGAAAATTCATCCTAATTATCTTGGTGCTGTGGCTTTTGTTGTTGTCGTTATACTGCGGGAAAAAAGATTTTTTTACGCATTTTTCCGATCAATTTTTTTCTATTTACATTTTTATTTCGCCTTACCTGCTCTTTAGAGACGTAAAATACCGGCCACACGCTAAGGCCCGCAGCACGCTGGATATGCCTAACGCCGCTAACTCCAATTACCATCCTAGGGTTGGATGCAATCACTTTGCTCATTGGGGCAAAAGGCAAGCTCACCGATCGCGATGACACCTCCTTGTTTTTAAAAGCCTCAATAAACTTTTTCATGGTGGCTGGATTAGGGTAGATGTACTGTTGAGCAAAACAGCGCAGAAAAGTTTTTTAAATTAAAAATACGCTGAGCTGATTCTAAACTGTTTTACTCACCCCGTCGTCTCCAATAAAATATTGTTCGCGATGGCTGTGGCTTTCAAGCCACTTGGAAAAGTTTACCTCCGCGGTTTTTACGCGCTCGTTAAGATCCCATTTGCAGGGTCGAAACAACTCCTCTTGCTTTTTCCTTGTCAAATTAATCCCATCCACCTTGGACGAAACCGGCTCCGGCTCGACATAATTTTTCCTCTTTGAATCGGGTAATTTCTTTTTGCCTGAATCGGACCTTGGTCTTTTTTTCGCGCAAAACGGCTTTCTTTGATCCTCCATCTCCGGTTCTTCAATATCAGTCGGAGCATCGTCATCATCTTCGTCATCATCGTCATCCTCGTTATCATCTTGGGCAGCATCAGACTCAACATCGTTATCATCGTTATCAGAGCCGTCTTGCATGTTCTCTGAGCCGGATTCTTCAGACTCGTCATCGCTTGAATTCTCGTTGTCTCTCATGTCCTCATCCTTCTCCATGTCTGAGTCGGAATCTTCTAATTGCTTATGTCCTTTGTTCGCAGATGACGAACGGGATTTGGCAAGTTTACTACTTTTTTGCTCTTTGGTGTAAACTTTTGACGTTTTTTCAACGTGGCTTTTTTCGAACGGTGTCTTTTTCGCGACCTTTTTATGCGCAGACTTCCCCTTTTTTTTGTACAAGATCGTCTTGCTGCCTTTGCCATTGCTTTCAGATGATGTAGCCGGTTTACCCATGACGCGACCGATGTTTTATCTTAGGTGTGGATGTGAAGCCAGTCAAACTATTATTGGTGTTTCACCAAAAGCGCAAATTGGCTTTTATACTATTTTGACTTGTATAATGGCAAATGCTAGAATATTCTCGATGAAATTATGGTCAACTTTTTAACCCATTTTAAGGCAAAAAAAGTTCTAGAAGAAACTAGAAAAATCTAAAAGCAATTATTTTTATAAAGGTTTGAAAAAAATTTAAAAATGCTCATTTCAAATTTTTTTTGTCGGTAAAATGACCTAAAATTAGGGCATCTTTTGTAAAATGGAGAATTTTTTCTCCTTTCTAGATGCTGCTCCTTGGCACGTGCTTTTTTTCTCACTTGAGCTAATGGTTTTTCTGCTTAATGGTTTTCAACGCTAATTTTCCTTCCAGAAAATTGTCATTCTTTATTTCTTTGACCGCAAAAAAGGGTGCAAAGACCCGATTGTTAATCTTTTAATAATTAATCTTTTTTCCTTTTGCTGATTTATTTTAATGGGTGTGCTGCTAAAAAAATTGACTGTTGTTTAAAAGAAAAAAAACAATTTTTAGCAAACACACTGTCTCATATCTTGTCATTAATTTGCTCCAATTTCGGCGCTTTTGCTTTAAGCCTTAATGCATGTGCGGAAAAATGAACAAAAATAAAGGAAAATTGCACGGAAAACACAATCTGACGTCAGGTTGCGGGGATAAAAAGGATTTACAAGAAAGGTTAAAATTTTCTCCAAAATTAATTATCTTTTGAAAAAAACCAGGTTTAATTTTTGCGCCTTTTTTCTACTATTAAAAAGTTTACATGAATGACCCTTTTTGAGATAAGGAGTCATTCCAAAATCTAAACTGAAACCGAAAAGATCCTGGTTTTATCTTTTAGACACTTGAAAAAATCGTAAGTAGACAAAAAAGTCTTTACAATTTTTAAACATTGAAGTTTTTTTAAAAATATTTTTAAACATAAAGTTGGTTAAAGTCTAAAAATTTTTTACACAAATTGAGCTTACGCAAAAAAAAAATTTAACAAGTGCTCAAAGTCTTAAAATTTTTTACCCAAAATTGAGCTTACGCAAAAAATTTTAAACCTGATTTCAACCACCCTGCTTTCTAGACAATGCCAAAAAATAGGGAATCAAGATTGATTGGTTTTAAGAGGTGTGGGCCTTTCCAAATAAAACTGGGAAGAAGGACACCAGTGGAACAAGTCTCGGTCGAGCTCACGTCCGCATCTTCCACCGTCGCGCTGCCTTCGAATTCACCGCCCGCTTCCCTTTCCACTTCCTTTATACGAATTAGAACTGAGCCCCTTTTAACCTCGACACCAAACACATCGTTCAGACCGGTGTGTTACAGCCCTCCGCCTTCCCCATCGCCCGTGGCATCACCGGTCTATTCAATGCCGGCTCCCTATCGTCCGCTTCAACCTGCTTTGTTTTTGCCGGGCCCCCCAACTCCGGCTCCACCGAGACTACCAATTATGTCTCCAACGGCTGTGCCCCTCCCGCAATCCCCAATGTTGTGTGACATGAGGGCTTTGCGGGCTCAGCTAAGGCCGATCCGTCCGGCACCGATAACAACTCCGCTTCTAGCTGCACCGCCGCGACTCGTCATCCCCGAACCGCAAAGGGTGGTAAGATTACCGCGCGTGTCGGTAAATGGAGGGGTCATTAGTGAGGGGCTCGACTTGAGGGTAAACCGCCCCTGTCCGGATCCGCAGGTTTTTACGGAAAAATTGAAAAAAATTTTAAGTAAGGTGTCCCCCTTGCTCGTATTTTACGAGTCGCAAGGGGGAAATTTGTTTTTAAACCCTTCCATACGCGATCTGTATAAAAAAAATTTAACTGAAGTCCAAGAATTTGTAGAAAGTGCAAATAATTTATTGTAAATATAACAATTGTTTGTGTGTGTATATATTAAAGATTATAAGATACATCATTTTTTCCTTTTTCAGAAAAAGTTTAAAAGCGAGAGAAAAAAAGAATGACGCACAAGTGTGAAACGTGTCACATATCGTTTTCCAGAAAGAGTCGTCTTGTCAATCATTTAAAATTAAAACACAGAAATCAAGCAAATCATAGTGGTCGCGACAAGTTAAGAAAGTGCCCGTTTTGTGAACTTAAATACAGTGATAAGAACGAGTTATCGTCACACGTAGATTCGAATCACGCGGAATCAAGGGTATTTTCTAAAAGGCAAGGAGCCATTGGCGACAAAGTTTGCATTTTCCAACAAGAACTGACTCACTTAAAAAGCTCTTTGCAAGATTTTTGCAACTCTAAGCAAACGATCGAAAATGTGTTGAATCTCGTTAAAAGTCAATTTACACATCGGGTGGTTTGTCGAATAAGTATAACAATCACGGCAGATTACGAGATACAGGGTTTAGATGAAGAAAGTCAGGGAAAAAGCGTCGACATCGATTCTTTCACGTTACGGTCAAAAGGCGTCGCGGTCAACAAATATCAAAGCGATGAGCAGATTCGAGATAGGATAAAGTCACTTTTGGTTGGATCGGTGGAGAGGGAAGACGATTTGTTAACTAGAGGTTCAGGCTGGCGATTTGCTCAACTTCAAAGTTGCAGCGTTTTAATCTATGACTGTAGCAGTATTTTTTAAAAAATGAACAGCGACTCTGTAAACGTGCCCGAGTATTTATTAAAGTGTCGAAGTGTTTTATGGAACAGAAAATACGATGAAAAGAACTTTCTATATTGTGTCATACGACATCTTTGGCCGGAAACGGCAAACATCAGACGATGCGAAAAAATTCCCAAGGAGTATGAAAGTAAATTTAACTTGCAAGGTTTAACCTTTCCCCTGCAGTTTAGCCAGATTAGTAAGTTTGTTCGAATTAACAAGCACCTACCGTTACGTATAAGAGTTCTTTTTGAAGGTGAACATCAACTGAGTGTTTTAGACGTTTTCTCCAATAGATCTGGCGAGAAAAATAAGAACAAAAATACGCTAAATTTGCTAATGATTAAAAGTGATTGTCGAATTTCATCGGCCAATAAAGACAGCATTGACGTAAATGGCATTTCCAACGTAAAAGACCTTGAGCATCAGCACCATTTTTTCACTATTGCTAATTTAAATGGCTTTTTGAACAACCGAAAATCTGCTATGACCAAAGGAAGACGGCATAGAAGTCAGTTTTATTTTTGTGACAGCTGTTTAAGAGATTTTCGTTCGCACAAGAAACAAAAATTACACGAAAAAATCTGTCAAATGGATAAACAAGCGGTGATTTATCCGGAAAAGGGCAGTGTCTTGAATTTCGATAAGCAAAGAAATGCTTTTAAAGCACCTGTAGTGGGATTTGCTGATTTTGAGTGTTTTATGGAAAAGTCAGAGCAAGAAGCAAAAACATGTAAAACATGCGGAAAAGCGTGGGTGACATGCGAATGTCAAGTGTCGGGATGCACTGAGCTAAGTAAACATCGAGCTTGCGGCTATTCAATTTGTTTTGTCGATTCGGAAAACGAAGTATTTTATCAAGAAACGTACAGTGGAAAAGACGCTGTGGAAAATTTTCTATCAAAGCTGGATTATTTCGAAGAATTAGTGGAAGCGCGAAAGCAACGGTTCAAGAACACATCTCAAATTATAGCGAGCAAACATGATTGGGAAGAGTACCGCGCCGCCACGCTATGTCATATTTGCAAAAAAGAATTTGATTCAGGCTCGCGATTATATAAAAAAGTGGTTGATCATGATCACGTCACCGGAAACATTGTTCAAGCGGCGCATTCTATTTGCAATCTGCAACGACAGGGCCCATTTAGAACACCTATATACTTTCACAACGCCAAAGGGTAAGTACAGACTTTTTTAATATTTATAATCCTTGACTTGAGGGAAAGTCATTTTTAATTTTTTTAATTTTAAGATATGACATAAATCTACTAGTAGAAAAATTGGACAAAGAGGCTAATCTGATGGCGAGTAACCAAGAAAAGTTTAGGACAATCACTATTGGAAAATTTCAAATTAGGGATTCTCTAGAGCACGTGCCATCCAGTCTTGATGCGCTCATGACCGATTTATGCAAGGATGAGACGTTTACCTTTCCGATTCTCAAACAATTTGAGCCTTACAGGAGGCTGTGGACGCGACAAAAGGCGAAAGGTTTAAAATTATTGAAAAGAAAAGGAGTATATCCGTATGAATACTTTTCATCATATGAGTCAATTAAAAACAGTCAATTTCCACCAAAAGACGCTTTCTACTCGAGATTGAGCGAAGCCCACATCTCAACCGAAGATCATAAGCACGGCTATGAAGTGTACAAGTTTTTTAATTGTAAAAATATGGACGACTACATGAAGTTATATTGCGGACTGGACGTGATTTTGCTGGCTGAGATTTTTGTAAAGTATCGAGAAATGGTGATGAAGCACTTTGAGTTGGATCCCATCTACTATTTAGGTATACCTGGCTTGTCATTTGACATCATGCTGAAAATGTTTCAAAATGAAGAAAGAAAAGACGAAGAAGAGATTAGTGCCGATTTTATGTCGAAACCACCGGGCTCATTGGACTTGTTTCACGATCCGGCAATGGAACAGTTTTTTACACGCGGCATTAGAGGAGGGCAGAGTTTTATAGCTACCAGACAAGCGACGGGTCAGGCCGATCCTAAAGCGAGCGGCGAGCATTTACTATATGTAGATGGTAATATTTTTTATTAAACGTCAAAGAAAAAAAGATTGATTAAAATTACGATACATTTTCAGCTAACAATCTTTACGGCAGCATGGAAACACGCATGCTGCCGGTGGGTAATTTTAAGTGGGTGCCAAAAAAGGTGATAAAAACATGGACGGACAAGGACATTTTGAATTTGCCTTCGCAAAGCAGGATTGGCTATGCTTTTGAAGTGGATTTGCACTATCCAAAAAAATATCATAAGGTAAAAAAATTTGTTTTTGCTAAACACCAACTGCTAGAAAAATTTTTTTATTTATTTTGCAGAGAGATGATCAATTTCCTTTGGCTCCTTACACTGACACAATAAACTTTGATGATCTGTCACCGTTTAACAAACAACTTTTGAAGAAGCACTGTCCGGCTGATTACAAAAACAAACGTTACAGTTCGCGAAAGCTTCTTGCCACATTCTACCCGCGACGTAATTATGTCGTCTTGTTAGATAATCTAAAGTATTATTTGAGGCGAGGGCTGAAGCTTACAAAAATCAGACGAGCGGTCAAGTTTGAGCAAAAAGACTTTTTAAAAAACTTTATCACAAAAATTACAAAATTAAGGTCGGAGGCGAAAACTGATTTTGAATTACGTCTCTTCAAGTTGTTTGCCAATTCCACATTTGGCAAATTTATAGGTAAAATAAAGTAATGGCTCCCTTTTTTCACAATAAAATGTTTAATTTTTTTTCAGAGAACGCGCGAAACTACATCGAAATCGTGTTGTGCCACAATGAAAAGAAGCTGAGAAAGACTTGCATGGGTCAGCATGTTTCGAATTTGAAAGTCATAAACGAAAACCTTGTGGCTGTCATGAAAAAACCGGCCGTTATTGAAATGAAGAAACCGTTGGCGGTGGGGTTTGCGATTTTGGAACTATCCAAACTCTACATGTATCGATCGTACGACAAATTTAGACGTTATTTTGGAACGGAGAATCTAAAGTTGTGCTTTTCGGACACAGACTCGTTTCTGTTTCAAGTAAAATGTCAAAATTTAGTTAAAAAGTTAAAAAGAATGGAACACATGTTCGACTTCTCAAAATACGATAAAGATCACGAGTTGTTTGACGATAGCAGAGCCAACCATTTGTTTTACTTCAAAGACGAGCTAAAAGGAAAGGCCGCAATTACTGAATTTATCGGCTTAAGGCCAAAATGTTACAGCATGACGGTCAAGGATTTGAAAACCCGAGGAGCCAGCGTAAAGAAAATTTGTAAGGGCCTTAAAAAAACTAGTATTAAAAATCACTTGACCTTTGAGGATTACAAAAAATGTTTAAACGAATCAACATTGGTATATAAGCCTCTTGTTAATATTAAATCAAAGAATCACAGAATGTCAACAACCCACCAACGAAAAATTGCTCTATCTGCCATGGACACCAAACGTTATGTGCTTTCTTGCGGAAAGTGCACTTTGGCCTTAGGAAGTTGTCATGTAAAAAAATGTTGTAAACATGAATGTAAGGAAATCAAATAAACGTATTGATAAAAATTGATGGTAATATCTTGTCTCTTTTTTGTGTCAAGAAAAATTAAAAACATGGACGGATTTGATTTGCGCTTTAAGCTTCCATCTAACTTACTCGCGGTAGGTCCCACTTCTTGCGGAAAAACGTCATGGCTAAAAAAACTGGTTGAAGATAGGGCCGTAATGTGCTCGCCCGTTCCGGAATGTATGATTCTATTTTACAAAGAATTTCAACCAGCCTATGCTGATATGGAGCGAGGGATGAACGATGACGCGCGTGAGAAAAGGTTCTGCAAATTTTCATCCATGCCAGAATCGGTTGAAGAGATGAAAGATATACTGGAAACGTTCCCTAGAGCTCTTCCGAAAATTGTAGTATTTGACGATTTTCTTGATGAAGTAGGAACGGTGCTAAAGCACTTTTTCACGGTTTTAACGCATCATTATAATTGTTTGACAGTTTTTTTGTGTCAGAACATGTTTAGCGCCAAAAGCGAACTCAGAATGCTCAGCATCAACTCGCAGTACATGATTTTATTCAACAATCCCAGAGACCGTAGTGCCGTCTCGCACCTGGCTAAACAGGTGTATCCGGGTAACGTGCATCGGCTAAACGATGCATATGCGGCAGCAACCGGTGAAAGACCTTATGGCTATTTACTGCTGGATTTTCATCAGCAACAGAATAATTTGGTTCGATTAAGAAGTCATATTTTTCCGGACGAACAGCCTACAAGGGCGTACAACGTACGCACGTAAGAATGGCAAAATCGTTTAGTAGAATGGTAAATGACGAAATCACTAGAAAAAGCAGTTTCTCTTTTAAACGCGGTAAAACATTTAAAAGACCGTGACTGTTCCAATTTCATTGGATGTTTAAACGAGGAAGGCATCTATACTCTGTGTCGAATAATACACTACGTTTTGAACGGAGAGCTTACTTTTAGTAAGCGCGTTCGAGCAAGGTTAAGATCGAAAGTCGGGTGTCATCTGCCTGACTTTAAAAAACTGTCAAATTACCCGCGCAATAGTCGAGATATTTGCAAAAAGAAGCGAATACTGCAAAGAGGAGGCATAATCGGGGTTCTGACGGCTATTGCTAGCGCTGTAATACCTCTAATCACTCAACTTATTACAAAATGAAAAAGAAACAGGAAGAGGACGTATCCACCATGTTTTTGGTGCCGAAACGAATTTACCTTGCCTTGAGGGAGGTCATTAGCGAAGATGACAAGCTTAATCAATTAGATCAATTGAATAAAGGTGCAAATTATATAGAAGACGCTATTCAATTTAAGCAGCAGAAATCCTACAAGACACAACCGGAAGATTTGAAGAAAACGGTTTCAACTTTGGTAAATACGTTCAATAACATTGAGCAGCCAGCACAGATGGAAATAAACACCTTGCCTGCTCGAAACAGCGAAGAACTCTCGCAAAATGGTTTTACTTCTGTCCCTCCATCAAGCGGAAGCCAGCCCGATGGTCCTAATTTCATCTTTCCACCTGTAAATCCAACGGAAGCGGAAAACGTAAGACATCAAAAGGAAATAACGCTTTCGCATCAGGAAATTGCATCGGAAAATTTACTTAATAACGAGCCTCAGCCTCAACACTGCGAACCATCAAACATCGACTTGAAAAAGAAAAACATCGTTCCGCCAAAACTTAGATGCCCGTTTTGTAACTATGCAACCTACTCAAGGGTATATTTTCTTATGCAACATTTGCGTAATAAACACAACTACCGCGCTAGTTTGGAAGAAGAAAGATTAGCGAGAGAAACATTGGAAAAGGCCAAAATTGAGCGCAATTCAAACAAAACCAAGGAACCTTTGCCATCTTTTCGCGGCAAAAGAAAAAACATTAGTGACGAGGATGAAAGCGGCATTCCATCAAAGCGGCGAAAACGTGATTGTTTAACTAAAAATTACGATGAAAATGAACCACTTTCGAAATTAAGACGCAATGTAAAAAATAAAAAATTAAATGCAAAACCAACAAAGAAAAAGGTAAAAAAGTCAACTTTTGATGAAAACGAGCCACTTTCTAAATTAAGACGTCAAGGTGTAAAAACGAAGAAAGAAAAGAAAGAATCAAGAAAATTAACTGTTGATGAAATACCTAAACAAGATGAAAAGGTTTTTAAATTACGAAAAAACCCGTTTTACATGAAGCCTTATAAAAAATACAATACGAAGAAAGAAAAGAAAGAATTAAAAAAGTTGACTGTTGATGAAATACTTAAACAGGATGGGAAGCTTTTTAAATTACGAAAAAACCCGTTTTACAAGAAGCCTTGTGAAAATTTCGATGAAAATGAACCACTTTCGAAATTAAGACGCAATGTAAAAAATAAAAAAATAAATGCAAAACCGACAAAGAGAAAGTCAAAAGAGTCGACTTTTGATGAAAACGAGCCACTTTCTAAATTAAGACATCGAGGTGTAAAAACGAAGAAAGAAAAGAAAGAGTTAAAAAAGTTGACTGATGATGAAATACAGCTTTTTAAATTACGAAAAAACCCATTTTACAAAAAGCCTTATAAAAATTACGATGAAAATGAACCACTTTCAAAATTAAGACGCAATAGTAAAAAAAAAAACCCGTTTTACAAGAAGCCATTTCCTAAATTGATTGTTAGAAAGTTTTAAGAAAAAGAAGATGAAAAGATAAAAATAAAATTTCCATATTTTTGCAATTTCCTTAACTATTTAGTAACAGCATTCCGTTGAAGTTTATTGCAAAAAAAGAAAAGAAAAACCCCCAAGTTATTGAGCACGTTTCTTCGTCTATGGACCGCTGACATTCTGGTGCCGGGATCTAAAATTTCATGCCAGCGTCAAAATTGAGATCCCGGCACCAGAAAAAGTAATGCAGACAAGTAAAATTTTGATGCGTGCATGAAATTTTTAGTGCGTGCACCAACTTTTTCATGCCTGCATTAGACAGAGCAATGCAGGCACCAAACTTTTGATGCACGCACCAAACTTCTCATGCCAGCATTAGACAAAGCAATGCAGGCACCAGATTTTTCGTGCACGCGTCAAACTTTTCATGCCAGCATTAGACGAAGCAATGCAGGCACCAAACTTTTCATGCACGCACCAAATTTCTCATGCCGGCATTAGACGGAGCAATGCCGGCACCAAACTTTTGGTGCACGCACCAAATTTCTCATGCCAGCATTAGACACAGCAATGCACGCACCAAACTTTTGGTGCACGCACCAGAAATCGGTGTGCATTTAGATGATTTTAGATTGAATCAGTTGACGTTTTGCTTGCAACGAGAACGCATCTAGATGAATTTAGATGAATTTAGAACGCATTTAGATGAATTTAGATGAATTCGGGCCGAAAACATCTAAAAACAAGCTTCTGTCATCCGTTTTCTCCTATTCTGTAATTGAATCCCAAAATTGCGGGCATGTAAAATTAGAGGATACAATTATGCCCCTTGCTCACCATCCCACCAGGGTACACCAAAAATTTTTTCAGCCCTACCTCATCTTGCCCATCTAAAATGATGAGAAAACCTGTCAACCCAATGCACTGCTTGATAACCCAATTTTTGATTTTCTGTAAAACCCCTCAGTAATGTTTCAATAAAACTAGGGCAAAAGTAGGGTAAAATTATTATCTTTCCAATACTATATTCATTTTTTTCAGTTTTGACTCTAATTTGCTAAAATACTTGTTCCAACTAATATATTTTTTGCTCTGCTATGTGCTTAGCTCACACAAAATTTTTCATCATGGAGAAGTTACAACATATTTTTCAGAATTCTGAGTTATACTTAACACTGTAGATTTTGGATAGTGAAGATTAATAAAACAATTGTATCGCAACACTTTTGTATTATTTAATTTTGTTTTGTTAAACAATTGTATAACAAAACATTTGTGCCAGTACAAAACTTAACAGTCCGGACACTGGTCTGGCTTGGTCAACTGATGAATATTTCCCCACTAAGGGGCGTGTCAGAAAATAGTTCAGCCTTTGACGCATAGATTGCACCACCAGTGAAGGCATGCTCTGGAAAGTGGGAAAATTCAAAAACTTCTTTCTTGTAAGAAGAAAACACTTCTTCCTTCTCTTCTCTCTAGAGGAGTCACTGTAAAAATTCCATAAAAATTTTAAATTCTTTGTTAAGTTATTAACACTTTTTTCCCCAATGAGAAAAAATATCATATTTAATAAAAAAAGACAGTAATATGGAGAAAACATGTTGAAGTTTTCAGTGTTAACTTTTTACTAACAGAGAAATGGTGGCGACAACATCAAAATTCATTGAAGTGAAAAAAATATTTTCGTCCGAATTTTTCTCAGCATCATCTACTGTACCAAAAAACTTTTTTATCTTTAATTTTCTGCCATGCCCCATGTCAGTACTGCTAAGATTTGTACTGGCACGCTGGATCTTTCTCTCACTCTATTGAACACTCAATGGACTTGAATCATTTAGATGACAGGAATGAATTAGATAATTAGCCTATGTGGTAAGATGAAGCGAAAGTTTTTGAACCAAACTATTCGCGCTGTCTCTTTCCTCCCTCAGGGTTCAAGCTAACGGAGGAATATCCCCAGGAATATTCCAAGGAATATCCCAGGAAATGGTGCTAGCCAGCTTGAAAGAAGGATATCTCTGAAACTCTCAGGAATATCAGGCCCATAGGGAGGGGGGGTGTGAGGGGTGCGCTCGCACCCCCCCACAGACAGCTGAGGTCCACTTTTTTGTTAAAAAAATGGGGTCCGGGGCGCACCCATCGCAACCCCCCCCCCCCCCGCAGACAGCTGAGGTCCACTTTTTTCTGATCGCACCCCCCATAAAAAATCCTGGCTACGGGCCTGAATATCCCTCTCTCAAGACAGGTGGCACCATTTTCAGGGATATTCCTAAGAATATTCCTGGAGATATTTCTCCGCTAGCTATTTCCTTTAAAGAAGTTATGTGTTATTAATTTATTTCATTTGATGATACAAAGTCAGGTCGACAAGTCACTTGGCAAAAACAAAGTTTAACCGATTCCATGTAGAGTCTGTTGCCAACTCCTTCAACTTCTCTTGAAGAGCAATTACCAATGGTTCTCACATGAGCAACCAAATGTTCTTTCGAAAGATTTGAAAAAACCAATGCAACCCTCCAGAGAAGAAGGAATAGCCAAATTTTTTTTATCATCGACTCGCTCATGTAGTAAGTTATTATTAAAGAACTTTCTTTTTACGCATAATAGCATGATAATGATGGTAGGAGACGCGTGATCAGCACCTTTTTTCTCATGTTTGAGAAGTGACATCAATCTTGCCATTATTTTCCCTCGATTGAACATGAAGCAAAATTCATTAGCTACGCTCGTGTACGAGGTAAAGTTGACGGACAAGGCAACCCTTTGGTTGTCGTTTAAAGTCGATCACGTCCTCTTTGTATGAAGCAAACAAACAAAACAACCAGCATTGAATGCCATAAAAGGAATAAAAATGGGGTTAGACGCAGAGGAAAGAAGGGGTTCGACACATCCAGAAGCCACGCGGCGTTTAAAAAGGTATTCTCACGCTTCGCCAAGTCTTTGCAGCATAAAAAGTTTTTATTGCCCGATATGAGGTTCCGTTGGTGGCTGTCAAATCCCCATCGGCGGTGGCTGAGCTTGCAGCAAAGCTCCTGCATGTTTGAGGGACATTTTTATTCTACTTTTCAGCAAGCCCAGAAAAAAGTTTATCCGATCCATTTTCATTGAAAAGAACAGCGAACGTGAAACAAACCATCAAAGTTTTTGGCTTTTGGAAAAAATACTGCTAAGGAGGATGAAAGAGTATGGTCGTCAAGCTCTGAAAGGAGATGAGACGAGAAAGGGAAAAAGTCACCCTGAATTTTCCTAGATATGGGGTTTGTTATTTGCCAAAGCGGTTGGTTGATTTTTCCTTGTTAGAAAATCCACTTCAGAGCCATGGAAATTGGCTGGAGATGATAGAAAAGGGGTGGTGTGGAGTTTGCGGTCTTTGAGATAACATCAGGACACATAAAAAAGATACGCCACTGAAGAGGAAGAGAGTGGTGCCTTTTCCCCTACTTTTTACGGAGTAAAATGACTTCGAAGTACGGAATAACAAGAATTCGTGAGATGCTTTTCTCCGTTCCACGATCTGTTGGCATTTGAACAAGAAATGTAACATCATTCTTATCACCACACCCACTCCACACTTAAAAGAATTATCCCTTTGTTATTTCTTTTTCACCCCAATCGAGTAGAATGATGAGAGGGTAATAGATTGAAAGTACACCGTAGCAAAACCAATAAGTACAAGGGGTCTGTTTGTTGTTCTAGGGCCCCAAGGATTCATCACTCGCCTTCGATGTAAGAACCTAGCTCTCATTTTCCGCCCTTTGGATTGCATCCGTAAGTGAGGCTAAATAGGCTTTCCTTGTCGAAGAAAATTACCGCCATTACCATATTTTAGCCATCGATTTCCATCTCATTGATGTAGTGGATGGATGATATTGATATTTTGCAACATGGGCAGAGGAAGAGTGAGGAGAAAAAGGGTTGAAGTCAAAGGAAAGGGAATTTATAATGGTAAAGATACGATGCCACAGCTGATCGACATGATGTGTTTGCCAAACCGCACTTTTCGCTTCCGGAACCCCCCTCAGAAAGAAGAACAATGGAAGTACGCAAAAAAGGGGCAGAAGTAAAGAGAATATTCGCGTGAAAATATTCATTTCGGTTAAGAACGAGCTGAAATCACGCATAACAATAAGTGCAATTTTCTTTTTTCTTCTATTATTGCTTGCATAAAATGAATTGTCTTCGATTTCTAAGAATGCTATAATGGGCTTACAGTTATTGTTCTGTATGCATGTGGATGACAAATATGCGGAAAAGTTTCATCCAAAAAAATGCTGCCATTCCAGCAGAGAAAAAAGCTACTTCTTCTCTTGGGTTGCGGCGACGATGCTGCAAATGTAGAGTGAACAAAAGGACTCTCCTTTGTCTGAACCTTTTTCTTTTGTTTCCTGAAAGGCATGTGTAATAAATCACTAACATCGTTGACGAGTCCGGCATTCCGAACCCCTCATTTTCTCGGTGAGAACTTCTTCGACGTTGAAAAAGGCCTTCAATAGCTAAAGTTAGGAGCACTTCACAGTCATAAGTCTTTAAGAAAGCGTTTAATGTATTTTGAGTATAATCAGTACTAATAACGTCTACATGATAAATAGTAAAAGCCTGAGTGTTTCATGGTATCCGATGAAATCTTCTATGGTAGTAACCCAGCGATGAAAAATAAGTTCGTTTCTGGAAAAAGATCTAATGATCGTCAAAATGCATATGTGAAATGCTTCAACAACACTGCACTATTAATTTTATTTGAAGGGTAGCAGTGTTCATTGGTACAGGCAACACCCTGAGTTTTTTGGATTAGTTAAATAGGGGGCGCTTCACGTTGGGCGATATTAGTTCTTTTTAAATCCGCTACGATAAAATATGGCGTGCTCTGGCAAGAAGGCAAAAATGGGCGATTTTATGAAGCAAAAGTGGCCTTGGATTTTTACCTTCAATTTGGATACAAATCAAGTTTAAAATGTTATTTTTGTCAGAAAGGCTTCCTAAGATGTAGTTTTAACCAATTTTTAGTAAAAAATTCGTTGGTCACCTAAAATTGATGCTGTTTCAGCTTCTCAAAAATTGTTGTTTTTCACCTATTAACATAAGCCTCTTAGAACTGTTCCATTTGACCTTAACTTGATTATTTGGCTACTAATTATTCTAGAATTAAATCATTCACATTGTAGAATGAAGGCTTTTACTTAAAGAAGGATAAATAGCTTGCTTTAAACATTGCACCCTTAAAAATCTTACAGGAAGTTAAAAATCTTTTAATTGGGTATAAACGTAT
>CBDDTI010000381.1:0-8195 GCA_965233585.1 bacterium | reverse complement strand
AAATGTTTGTGTATTTAATTTCGAAAGAGCTGTGTAACATTTAGCAGGTTTGCAAGACCACGTCGAGAAAAGATGCTTCTCCGGACTTAATGCAACGTTTGGATCAAGAGAAGTCTCTTTGAAGAGCGTCGGGCAGCAAAATTATCTTTTATGCGTTTAACCTAAGTTTACTTCGAAAATCATGAAGTCTTGTCATTTCTCTGTATGACTCATTCCCAAGAGGCGCCATGCCGTGGCTGCTGACAAAACACACACGAAAGTTGTTATTCAAAAAATACTGTACGGATTAAATCGAAAAAACGTCTCTTTGGAAAGGTTATTCAAAGCGTAGGACAGCTAAAATACTTGTTTCTCGTTTGTTAGAACTTTCGCTTCGAAAATCCCGGTGCAAATTTTTGCATATTTAATTTCGAAGTTGCTGTGTAATATTTATGTTGTTATGTCTTTCCTGAAATAGCCTCGCAGCTTGACCACGCGCTAAAATTAGATTGAAAAAGATTATCATTGGAAGAGGCCATGTATGGGGGATGTGTTCTCTCAGATCATGGTCTCTTGGTTAAAGCAAGTGGCTGGAAGTCCGGTGAGCCCATTGCGTACATATTAAAAGGGATTAATAGGGAGAGTTACTGGATAAGCTTCAGCATGATGGGCCACTTGGCTCGTATGCAGACTTTACTTTACCTTTAATGGGTTGTGTTTGGTTGTCATATTTTTCGCACAGTTTTTTTGGGGACGCTCTGACCATAGACAGCTCTCCAGTTCCTCATAACAGTCTCGCCAACTTGTTGTCCAGGTAGCTTGTTTGTGTTTGGGGGACGTAATTCAGAAGGTCAGAGAAGTTTGTAGAGACAAAGCTGTGTGGATAGTATGGAATATAGCTAGTAAAGTATGAATATGGTTTAGAGCACAGCCTTTTTAAGCGTTCTTTGATTGATTTGTACCTGTAGTCAACGCAACTTGCAAGAGCATTTCACTGGCACCCATTTTCATCTCAATGATGATACAAATGGCTGACAGGCCAAACACGACTCCTATTACTGAGGATAAGAAAACTTTGACCCTCAGAGTTTTGCTCTATATGTTCAGGCAAGACCATGGTTTCGATCCTCCATGAGGATCTCATCAGTTGCCAGTATTTCTAAGATTAAAAAAAAATCCTCTTTACGTCTGTAGTTGCTAGCGCAACTCGTACATATCTGAGAATGAAAGACATTCTGCGACTTTGCGCAAACTTCTTGTGCTGTGCACCTTCGCGATGAATCGAAAATGCCTGGTTTCTATTGACAATAAATGCGTAATGTATTTTTCGACCCTTTGAAGCTCGATCCCGTTGTTTTGCGTTTCGTTCTTTTCCCAGACTGTCACGCGTTCCAAGCTTGTCTCCAGGCGTCACCAGTTTATTTGTTAAGATTAGTCGCCAGGCCCGATAGAGAATTCAGTCGTCGGATATGTGCGAAATGTCCTAAATTTGGTCGTAACAGTCAAAGGAAATCTGTTCAAAAGTTAGAAAATGGTCGAAAGTCAACGTTTCCTTGTTCCCGAATATACCTCAACAGTTCCCTTGTTCCCTTAAAGTTATTTAAAAATATCCACTGTGACCTAAAACCCCTGGGAAGCCCTCAGCTATGTCAATCATATCTAGGCAGGTCATGTTTATACGAATTATTAACATGCAACAAGGCACAACTAAATACAGCTCAAAGCAACAAGAAAACTAAAGAGACTAAAATTGACAACAATGACTAGAGACTACTAATAGGCTAACGGTATTACAAATGATAATTGGCAACAATTATAACAAGACACAACAGAGACCACCAATAAACTAACGGTATTACAATTATTGTTAGTGAGCTTAAGCACGCGCGTTTTTGAGACGTGGACGGCAACCGGAAATGAGCTTTTTTTCCCTTTTAACTCGCTCGAACACAGCCACATTTACATACCTAAGTATCTTTTCTCCATTAGAGATAAGTAGTATAAAAATCTAGGAGGCAATACGGTCCTAGCACGCAAACTGTTCTCTTCCGGCTGCCGCCCGCGTCTCAAAAACGCGCGTGCTTTAATCTCCCTAACATTAACAACGGTTACGACGAGAGACTAGAGATACACTAAAACGATGTTATTGAATATTGCTGTGATTTCTTGTTTAACCCGCTTGAATGACTGACCGTGTTCAGGTCCCCAGACATGTACAGTTGATGTCATTTGTGGTTTGTTAACGCGGTAGTGCTGTGAGGCGAACCAGTTTCCTTGAGTATCTTTTGAGGTAACTTACCAGGCCTAAGAAGCGTTGAAGGTCTTTGCAGTTTTCAGGTGGGGTCATCTTCTAGATTGCAGATATCTTACTGTCATCGCGTTAAAATCCATCCCGGGTCCACTTGTGTCCAAAGAAGCTAACCTCCTGCCATTTAAACCGTACTTCCTTTCTAAAGACCAGGGTTATGTGATAAGCCTTTATGTCAAAGGACCCCAGGCTCCCAAAGCAGTCTCCGAACCTGTTGAAGAAGCTTATCTTGTTCAGTGGGGGAAATTTTTGAGTATCAAGACGTACGGCTAGGGTCTTCGCTGGTCCTCTGTTGCGATTTGCATGCTGTATGTTCTTTAGGATGGGTTTTCATGTCTTCCTTGGAGGTCTTTAAGCTGTAATTAAATTTTCCAGCTCAAGTTCCTCACAATTTTCACAACCAAGCATTGCAGGTCCTGGTAAATCAGTAATATTGAAAATTATCTCCTTAATACTGCCATTCTGACAGACGAACAGTGAACAGGTTTCAAGGGTCTTGATTGTGTACATGTAGCCTTCGTATGCAATAATCCTGTACTCTGTTGGGCCATGTGTGTACCATGGAGGCCTGCTGTTTTTCAGACATGAGTGGTGTGGTTTATTTTCTGCTCGATGCTTGCGATCATTGGGGTACTGGAGCTGTCTTGGTCTTCTAGTGTTCCCAGGAGGACTATGTCATAACTTGGCACTCGCTTGTTACATTTTCGTCTGACCTCTTCCGAGTCGGTGCCACAAGCTTAAGTGTCTCGCATCAGTTCATCATAAAGTCAGGTGGGTAACCAAATCTCTGTAAGAGGAATCTTGCTTCGGTCAGGAGGGTGGCTAGTGAGTGATTATTCTTTTTCAAACCTTGTAGATATTATCTGTTCAAGATATGGTTTGCTTGCGGATTGAGGTGATCTTCGAATCTTGTCCAACGTTCTTAGGTCTTTCTGCTGTTCATCTGTTAAAGACCGCCTCAGGACCATAATCACCAGACGAGAACCATTTTTGGTACTTCGAAAACAACCACATTTTGGCTAAATCTCACGATAAGACCTTGTATTCAGCACTGTAAAATCAGTACGTACCGGTCAGTGTCGTTAGTTGTCCTAGCACTGAAAATTTCTCCTTTGGCGTAGATCGATCCCGCCTCTGACATCCATGTCACAATATTGCCTTCGCGCTCTTTAAGAAAATCCAAGATTGGATTCTTAAATCAGAAAGAATCCAAAAATGGATTTTGCGTTTCTTTACCAGACAAATCATTCCAAGATCGTTCGGATCATGGTGCGCAATGGAGCCGGAGAGTCCACTTCCAGAGTGGATTCTTCGGTCGGTTACTTTGACGCACCTTGTAAAGAAATTTTTGGAATCTTGGATTTTCTTAAAGAAAAGCACCCTAAGTTCTTTATTTAACAATGCAACGAGTACTATATGACAACACGAGCGAACAATATGGCGTATTCCAGAAGTCTTATGTTTGAGCTCCCGAGGCCCGATGGGAGCAAGTGTCATGACGTAATATGACAGTAACACAGCAAAGGGATAGTTCCTTAAATGACTTATTTCATTCAATTTACAAGAAGATCAAGGTTGCATGGGCCACATACCGCATAACTTGACTGAGTTCTCGGTAGTAGCGACAGATCGCTGAGGAATCATGTGAGCAGGACACACACCACTCTCGGGTAAACTGACAGAGTCTAAAGAAATAAAAGATGGTAAGAACTATTAAACAGGTCGAACAAACCTGACATCCGAGTCGTTACTAATTGCTTAGTCTAGTTTCCATTTCACTAAAACCCAAGTTACAAATTAAGCCCGTGTTTTCACGAAAATGTTTACCTGGGTTTTGTTTAACAATACTGAAGTGAAATTTTTTAAGGTTAATCGTGTAAGCACAGTGGAAAACCTCGGTAAATGGGGGCAAAATCCAACGTAAGTAAACTTTGGTCTGTCGACAGTTGAAGGCGTGGTTTAGCTTAGCAACCGACGGTAATCGGAGAAATGTGGACGTTGTCGTGACATCTTGACAGTAAGAGGAAAAAAATAGACAAAGATTTTTCCTAATATAGACAGGTTTCAAGTCAACGAAAAAAAAAAAAAACGCTAAATTAACTAACGCTCGAGCAAAGAAATTTCGGACTGCCGTTTCCCTTGCATCGTTATAAAAAACCCACAAAGAGAGGAAAAATATCATAATTGAGGTCTATGGAGAAGAAAATCAAATGCTCGAATTTAAAGCCGCCCTGTTTAAGATGAAGTACGGGTAAACATCTACAATAATAATAATAATTAAATAATAATATATAATTACAATAAGAACCTTCCCAGAATCCTTTGCGGCTGGAAAATCGTCAATCCCAAATAACTTGGTCAGTTGGAGGGCAGCAAGACCCCCACGTTGTCTAGAAATAAGTCTTACCATAAACTAATTGTTGTACAAGACTAAGGGCGATGACGTCATTGGTCACGTGACTTTGCTCACAAGTGTGTTTTTGCTCACTGTGACGAAATTATTTTGTTATTGAAAAAGCAATCAACATGGTTTGAAGCACGATAGTGAGAGCCATTTCGGACTGCCCGGGTACCGAACAAAATATAAATATATACAATTTTTATATACAATTTCAAAAAATGGGAGTCTGGGTACAAGTGCTATCTCGCGTTGCATTAAACGCGAGGAAACAAAAATTTGGATATTGGTAGATATTTTTATGAAATATACATTTTTGTCATTTTCAATGCTGTGACGTCATCGGTCACGTGACCAGAACGAACCGAAGTTTAATATTCGCTCCAAAAGTTTACTAGAATCTTTCTCCAAGAATATTTTTAAGCGAAGTTGTAGTTTAATAAATAGTGTTTTAAAAAAATGGACATGATTAATTTTTCCTAAAGAAAAGTGCGGCAGTAGAAAATCTAACTAAAAAGTTTGTCAGCTTCCTGCTCAACGACCATTTGAGATAGGAATAAAAGAAAATTTTGCCAAAGGTTTGAGAGTATGCTCTTTATGATGGCGTTGTCAGTTTCTTCTAATTTCAATTGCTTTTGGCGAGGATCGATGTTTAAGATTTTTTTATAGGAGAGGGCCTGGAGGAAAGAACGAAAACGAGGCTACACCTCCGCGCGCTTTTTGTTCACTGCGACGCCGCGCCACAAAAGGTAATAATATAATAAATAAATATAATAAACTAATATTTTACGAGGAGGCCTCCAATCACCTAGTGGTGGTTTTCAGGAGGGTCCTCTAGAAAATAAAAAGTCTAAAAACATACATAAAAAGTCTAAAATACAGAAATCAGTGATAAAAGTTAAAAACGTGAAGCAAAAAGTAAGGTTTAAAACTAGAAATGATGTTAAAAGTCTATTGGAAACTAAGGTTAAAAATAATCAAGTAAAAACTGCTTAAGTTTGTATTTAAAAATTCTTTTCGGCATCAGTTTCTTTAGCTCAGATGGCAGTGAGGCCCAATCGGTGATTGCTTTATAGTACGTTTTGTTTTTGCCCCATTCAGTTCTTGGCTTGCTAATTACGGGCATGTAACCATTTCGGGTATTGTAGCCATGTTGTTGGCTCATGGTAGATTTAAATACATCAAGATGTTCGGGGATCTTTCCTTTCATTGCATCTTGCACAAGACAACACCGATGTCCAAAACGCCTCGCATGCAATGGGACCCACTGCAACGATGTTAGGGCCTCAGCTGATGTCATTTTCCCCTTTGAAATCTTCTTTGCAATGCGATTTTGAAAAGATTGCAATTGTTTCATCTGTGTTGCATTGTTAGACCAGGCTGATCTCCTCAGACAACATCTGCATAATCTAGGTGTGGTAGGACAAGGCCATTAAAGTACGCTGTGAGACTTTTCTAGGTTAGCTAGAAAAAAAAAATTCCAAGGACTGGACAACGGACTGGACTTGCATTTTCTTTAAACGGAACTTTTGACGACTTTTTTAATTATTATTATTATTTTTTTTTTATGGCTGCTGTCTGCTCAGGGACAATGTATACTTGCGAAGGTAAGTTGCTTAAGTTGCTTAAGGCAATCGATGCAAGCTCAGTAGTTTTACTAAATACGATATTTGAAGGTTAAAAACGTATCGTAAACAGTGACGGAATAAATGATTACTTTATTTTCAACCGGAACTTAAAACGTTACCTTCATTCGCACAGACATCAAAACTTTATTTTATACTGTCCATGAACTAAATTCCCTATTACAATTATAACAAAGTGTACAATAAAGCCATTATTCAAAGTATTGGCCTAAGAAAAATAGTTGCGCATAAACAAATATTGGAACAGTTCGTGCTTTCAAATGGATTACCTTCATGAATTACACGATTCCGATACATAAGTTTAATTTGAGTGGCGAAACATTTTGTTGTATCTGAAAAATTACTGTGCTACAAAAAACGTTTTCACAGAGGTTGTAATGCATTGGGGTTCACATAATTTAATTCAATTTTTATAAAGCTAAAAATTGTATGTCAAAGATTCAGCAGAAACAGAGAAAAGTTTTAAAATCACGGTTGTTTGTGCGAGTTCGTGTACATGCGCGCTAAACGCGGAAAGTACCTAAGCTTAATAACTCTGAAGACGTCAAGTACTTAAGTTTATGTCAAAACCGACCAAGAACCAGTCGAAAAAAAACAAAGAAAGATTAGCAAATAATTGTTTTAATAGATTTGGCAGTTTTACAAAGTGTTACGCTTCTGGTTTGTGACACCTATTTACAATGGTAGTCTGAGGAAAAACCTTTTTACAACAATGTGTAAATTTCATTTGAATCTATTTTTTAAATTGAGGGGAAATTAAAATGTAATTTGCTATAAGAATGGGTCCAACACAGAAATCCTGAAAACCTTCTTCACAAACAAACTGACGATAAATTTGAAAACCAAATTTGAGAGTAAGCTTAACTTCTTGCCGAGTCATACAAAAGTTAGGCACATAAACAAAGACAACGCTTATCTGACTTGTCGGTTGATCGTAAGTTTTTTGAAGAAAACGACTAAATAAAAGGTCAACGGTAAATACCTTCTCCAATCGTCGAAAAGGCTACATCGGGCCACTGCGTAAATCGCACATCCTTCGTCTTTAGTCATGCTCAAAGCACGGCGAGAAAATTTACGTGTTGTCGAATGCAGTCGCGGCGCGAATACAATCCCTTTCACAACGCTTTAGATACATCCAAAACGCCGGCCATCAAGCCTTGATATAATTCTTCCCCGAGTGGCCAGTTAAAAATATTTTCACAGGCTATAAACACATCTTCAGGTCACCTAGTCGAAGTGGCGGAAGGAGAATCGAGTCGAACGAGGTATCGCACAGCGTTGGCGTGGACGTCGTTAATCCACTGACTTGATCTAAAGTTTTATGCTTCGGACTAGAAATTTTCCATTACTTAGTTGAATGTGACGGCAAATCTCCCATTTTGGCGACTATTTCAGCTTTTCACCACACAAATCTTTCACAGTCTAACACATCTTCAGGTGACCTAGTCGAAGTGGCGGAACGAGAGAGTCGAACGAGGTATCGCACAGCGTTCATGTACTCGTTAATCCGCTGACTTGGTCTAAGGTTTCATGAGACAGGATGAACCAAATTTCAAAATCATTTCACCGTTTTGACTGTAGTTAAGCTTCGGACTAGAAATTTTCCATTACTTTGTTAAACTTGACCGGAAATACCACTTTCACCACAGCTACAGCGCTGTCGTAAGCAAACAGTCGCTTCGTTTCAGAAGGTCGATTCACTTTCTGTGATTGGTTAAACAAAATGACGTGTGAATCGCGAGGTGTGGAGAATCTATGATTCGATGACAAACATAGCGGGCAGTGTCTTCCTTCGTAATTATAACAAAAGAAAAAAATGCAAAACATTTAATTTTTGGTTTATCGTGAACCAAAAAAACTGTCA
>CBDDTI010000380.1:0-21710 GCA_965233585.1 bacterium | reverse complement strand
AGCCACGCGCGCGTGCTCCACGCGACACTCCACGCGCGCCCAGGGAAAAACACAGAGCTAAAAAGGTGCCCCTTCTGCCCTTTTGTCCTGATTGGCCTCGTTTTGTCCTTTTAGGCCCTCAAAAGTCCTTTTTGGCCTGTGTTGTGGCCTTTTTGTCCTGTGTCGTGTCCTTTTTGACCTTCGCATAAAAGGTTAAAATTCGCTGGAACTGTTTTATTTTTTGCCGAGATCTCGAACTGTAATATGACTAAACGCGTGTGCCGCGATTGCCCGATTCCGAATTGTGGAGCAAAATATCTCGTCAGATTGTCTAATCATCTCACAGATGTACATGGATTAGATTATATAAATCGAAGGAAGTGGTTACAAGAAGCGAAATTACAACCTAAGGTTAGAGAGATGATCTATCCAGCAAAGAGCAGCCAGGGATTAAGACCTACAACAAGTGAAACACCTCTATCAGTGCACGAAGAGGAAAAGGATACAATAGTCCATCATTTATCAACACCAAGAGGAGTAAAGAAATCCCTGAAACCTCTACCAAAAGGACTAAAGAAATCACTGAAATCTCTACCAAGAGGCGTTAGAAAAGCAGCCAATAACATCAAACATGATAAAACAACAGCAGATTCAGTTCCTGAGTGGCTCACTTTGTATGGAGACGATGAGGGGCCAAACACAGAGAAGAGATCTTAGTAACCCCGCCTGCAGTATCAGTAGCTCGTGACACTAAACCGCGTCCCATAAGCTTCACATTTTCACTGCTTGTTTTAAAGACGGCGCTCCACTTGCCGTTCAGTTTGCTGTGAAAGCTCGTGCTGTTTAAACGAAAAGAAAAAGTCTTGGAGCAACGGTTATAATTACTGCCTTCTTCAACGAGGTAATGGATATTACGAAGACAGTGAAGACTCTCAATCTAGCCCAGAAACAGATTCTTCCCAGTCTAGTCATGAAACGGATTCTTCCCAAGAAGTGACCGAGCACTTAAAACCTTGGTCGCGCATATTAGATGAAGCTCAGGAACGCCACGAGGTTCAGCTCAATGCTTTGGTCGACGAGTACCAAAGAAACGGAGATTCGGAAAATGTAGCTCACCTTAAAGCGCAGAACGCTCTCCTTCCTCTCTACAGAAAAGAACTGAGAAAAGTACGGTTAGAGTATCTGCAATGGATGCGAGCGATGAAGAAAGATTACACCTTTCAAAAAGTGATGGAAACTCAGAAAGATCTCAAAGATACAGATGGATTTGATTGGTTAGAATCGACAGAACTAGCCATCGATAAGCGGAAATTCTTGCTTAATCGATTGTTTGTGAAGCAACCGATTCCACAAGATGAAGACTAAGGCCAGCGAGCGATGAAGAAAGATTACACCTTTCAAAAAGTGATGGAAACCAAGTAATGACTGTTCAAGCTGATGCTTCGGTTGCCTTTGCCTTGATGGAACAGATTTTGCACAATGTAAATAACGCTCAGATTTCGGTGATGCGATCCTTTTGTAAACAGGTTCACGATCCGATTATCTTTCCCGGCTTCAATCATTTGATCGTCAATGATAATCAGGTTGCGTATGTTGACATCTAAATAGGAATCATTTTCCAGAGATTCCGGGATCCCCTTGACAAATTCGATTGTCGGTATCATCATCAATAGTTGCGTGTAGGCGGGTTGCCACTGTGAGTAACACCAGATTATTCTCTCCGGTGGTTGATCAATCACGGTTTGAGCTTGTTGTAACAGTGATTGTACCCAGACAGTTTTTCCCGAACCGGTCATCCCAGCCACCATGCAAGTAAATGGATGTTCAAACTGAAACCGCTGACACCGCTCAGCGGAATAGTGCGTCGCATTAAATGGATGAACCAATTGAAACCGCTGACACTTCTCTTGAGACATCGGTATGACTGGAGCGAAATTGGAATCACTGTGTTTACTGTTCATATGTCTTTGCAAATTATCTTTTCTAGAAAAATCCTTTTGACAAACAGGACAGGGCCAACTCATGTCAACTCATTCAAAGCTTAGTGCAAACTGACAAAATATGTATGATGTTTCACATTTATATAGGCTTCAATCACCACAATTCTATTGTTTTCCCTCCTCCTCCTCAATTCTGTTTTCTCTCCTCCTCCTCCTCCTCCTCCTCAATTCTATTGTTCTCTCTCCTCCTCCTCCTCAATTCTATTGTTTTCCCTCCTCCTCCTCCTCCTCCTCAATTCTATTGTTCTCTCTCCTCCTCCTCCTCAATTATATTGTTTTAAACCACCGCCACCGCCATCACAATTCTTTAAAAAACTGTAAACCTGTGTCTCTAGTTCAGTCTGCAATTATGTCTCAGGTAGTAAAGAACAACCGTGGTTTTCTTCAACTGTTAGCGCATAGTCCTACCCATCAATGCGAGTTTCTATTAAGGACTGCCACCCCGCAACAAGTTCACGCATTAGTTCAAGTTTTATACAATGTGCTCAAGGAATGCATCCCCTTTCCCGAAGAAAACAGACAGAAATTGCTTCCATATAAGGATGCTCTAATTAGTCTTGCAGAACCGCATGTTCCCTACAAGAAGAAAAAGCATATTCTTGTGCAAGAGGGTGGTGGATTTATTTAAGACTTGTTGCCCCCAGTTATAAGTAGCTTGGGATTTCTTCTGCTATAAATGCAATAACCCTTACTGAGTTCGATCATTTCACATCTTGCTTTTGACGAGTGCGGGATCGGGCATGAAGCGAATGGTGGGATGATGAAGAAAATGGAGAAAGCGAAATGGATCCTTTTGAGGAAGCAAGCGAGACAGATGTTTCTGACTATGAGCATAGCAATGACGAGGAACCACGAATTAAAGATGTTTTAGGAAATCTCTCAAAAACCGTTTCCAGAAAACGCGCTTCTGACCTGCTACACAGCATGGCGGCTTCCAAAGATATCTTGTTTTGGACACCTCGCGGACAGTTACTCCGAAACCAAAGAATAATACCAGTGACGAACATCTCAGAGCTGGTCGAATATGTGTTACTACCCCATAACGATGAGGTAATCAAACCCAGAGCGCTTAAGGACGTTCGCGCCCAAAAGTTCCCACGCACAGACTTTTTTAAAACTTTAACTGCATGTAGAAAATGATAAAATTAGATTAAAAACGTAAAAAAAATCGGGGATCACCGAACTCGTTTTGAAGATAAGGCTTATCACAGACCAAAGCATTTCTAGGATTTCCAGTCACTCGAGGCGATTCTGGCCGGATTCATTACTATCGGCATATATTTAAGTTGAAGAATCATATCTAAGTTATGTGTCTTTAACACAGCATATATAGGCCTATTTAATAGATCTTTGCTGCCTATGTCATTAATTCAGATAGAATTAGCCTTAAAACAGGCAACTTCTAAGTCGCGCACACTTGTATCTATGTACCAATTCGACCCTATTGGAATAGTATACGAGAAATAATTAAAACTTTCCACACACAGATTTTTTTTTTGTTTTTTAGTATAATGGAAAGAATCAGAAAAGGAAGTGATCTGCCGAAAAAAAAGTGGGGGTCACCGAGCATCCAACAAAAATATTCGCAGATCAAGTTACCGCAAAGGTCATCAGCTCTATATTTTGTTGAGTTTCGACTCGGTGCGCGCGCTTGAAATACATGACGTGGCACGCGCTACGTCATGTATCGCGTGCGCACTAGGGATGCGCAGTAGCAATGGGCGCGAACGTCCTTAATACCTTCCTGGACGGTCTGGCAGAGTTAGGAGTTGACAAGCGTTTAATAAAAAACAAGAAGATTTTGAGCGATTTACTAGAAAAAGAAAAGGTTTACCGAGAAACGAAGGGGAAGGTGATGATGACAGTGGCCGTAGCGACATTAGCGACAGCAGTGAAGGCGAGGAAAGTCATTCTGAAAGCAATGACGTTGAAAGTGATAGCGAGTCTGACCTAGAAAGAATCATTCAGAAAGAGTCCTCGAAACCATGTCATAATTGTCAAAATTGGAATATGTCCGTAACTGCGGTGGTTAAGTGTCCCAGATGCTTTTGGCACGATAACAATTCCATTTGTCTCGTTTGCGGTTACGACATCCCGGTAGACAACGAGCATATAAAAGAAACCTTTGCCCGTTATAATGACTGTGGTGAGGGCTTTCCGGTCAGAAAGGGCATAAAGGGTATATTTTGACCCTGTGTTTTCCCTGAGAGCGCGTGGAGATCTCGAGCGTCGAGTCAGGAAACAAGCCATGGTTCAATTCAACCAATGATTTATTTACAATTTTCGTATGTACAGCATCTGTAAAAGGCTATATACAACTATTTATTTTCAATTTGCAAAAAGCGAGAAATTTATTTACAAACTTTAAATGGGGTCCGCTAATGGGAGCGCGCTAAAAACAAATTTGAAAACATTGTGTTTCGGGTAAAAAATATGAACAAATACTTAACAACAATGCTGTTTATGACATGAAATTTATTGTCAATTTAATACGGAACGACAGCCATAAACGCCAAAAATGCCACATTATAGCGCTGTGTCCTTCAAATGTATTTCAAACCGATATCTAGTGTGTTGTTCGATTGGGGTTTATTTCTTTGTTAAGCGGACTTCAGTCTTATTGTTCATTGCATCCTAATTTCCTGATTTACTTTGTGTTAAACACTTCGTAGTTGTTGGAGCTTTCGTTGTCAATAAATGAATTTTTTTTTAAATTCATTTCAAATCTCTGTGTATTTCAATCATTTCGCTAATAAAAGTAATGGCTAAACTTCAGAATAACCGTCCACTTATTAGCATCTCATTGAATAAGAATAGCAACTATTGTTATATTCCTCGTTCTTCAAAGCACACCGACACATGTAAATGGAGTGGACGGGTATTCTGAAGTTGCTCCAAAGTAATAATCAAGAAACGAAAATATCTATTGTCGCGTGTTGAGCGCTCCGAACTTCAATTGTCGTAATTTCAATGATAGAGTGGTCCCATGGGTTTCTCCGTTCGAGTTTGTCATTATGCAAATCTAGGGTTGAAAGTAGAGTTCAGTGCATGACTAACGGAGCGGAAAACTCGGGCAGTTAGCTAAGAATTAATTCACTCTCATCGTCAAAGCGGAGAGGTCAGATAAAAACTTAACAGGCATTTTCACGAACAAATTGGGGTTAAAAGAGCCCGGTTTCGAAAATCGGAGAAGTTTTCAAGTTTCCTGTGAGTTCAAGTTGAATGAAGGAATCACGCTTTCGTTAAAATTCGCGCTTTTATTTTGAATACGTAAAAGATTTCTCATGAGTCAATCAGGGTTCACTATTAGCGGGCAAGCCCAGACAAGCTTATTGTTTTCATTGTTTTAGGGCGATGCTTATTAGTAAACCTATACCGAATTAGTATGCAGGAAATCCACATTAGTATGCAGGAACGCATTTTTTCCCTATGTTTTAGCAATAGGTGACGTCGTTGACTCGACGGCCGATACCTATACCTATACCTATACATATACATATACACCAACAAGGCTTAATTCTGACCCTCTATGACTACTCTGAGGTTTGGAGAAAGCCACAGGCCCAAAACTTGGAGAAGTTTCTTATTTATTTATCTTCTAACACCGCAATTTCTTAACTTTTTCCACTGCATGGTTTTCGATTTAGTTTTTGCTGCGTGACAGTGAAAATGATCTATCGTGATTTTTGCATAATGAAACAGTTCAACGTTAATAAACTGTTTGTTTCTCAGGCCTGCCTACACGTTTTTCATTACAAGCATCTGTACATCTTACATCTGTACACTGACTCTGCTAAAATAGTTTTACCAGAGTCAGTGTCAAACACAACCTCCAATGCATACTTTTGAAGCTAAGTTTGTTTGCTTGTTTAGACTCAGGAGAAGGAAATGGTGAAATGGTGGAAATGGAAGTTCTTGATGTCCAAGGTCCGGAACAAGGTACGCTTTACTTTAAGACTGAAAACTGAACAAGAGTGTGCATTCAGGCGTTTGGGCTCTTCTCCTGATAAATCAACAGCAGAAGCACAACACAACGAGGCATGCAGCAAAAGAAGGATTAGAATCGCACACCAATGAAAGGACCAGGCTGCTATCAATTTATGTCGTTTTTTGTTGTAGCTTTTATACTTAATTAAGCAAACTAACCGATCAATTTAAATTTAAATTTTATTTTAATTTATGTATGTTTCTGATCAAGGCTGCAGAGTGTGAGTCTGTGCAGTGATGGAGTGATGGAGTGAAATCGTCCCACCACTACAACTTGAAAAATAACAATTATTTTCCAAGTTAAAATTGGAGAAGCGAATGCGCCTGAAACTTCTTGTATGACGGGAACATATTAAAGCTTATTACGAATATGCGAGTGAATAAAACAGCTCTTTAATCGTAAGGTTCGAGACTTTGCTATGGCTTTGCGGGCCCGAAAAGGTTTCAGGGGTTTCAAGAAACGGGCCCTCGTACACTTGAAACTTAATGTCTTCGAAGTGATGGCCTCCGAAGAGAAAAGTTGGTACTTAGTCAGGGAAAAATGTCGATCGTAATGATAAAGTCTTGTGTCTGTCTTGTAAGATCTAATTTGTCCTTTCTTACTCATCCGTCATGCTGCATTCCCACCCCGTCTTATCTATCTTATCATCATGAAGAGTACTTATGCTGCGATGGATAGTCCCAGTAAACTTCCAGCACTTTTTCATAGAACAGCCTAGAACTAGACACCACTCATACGTAAACCAGAAAGTACCTTCTGTGACGTTCCATTAAAAATCGATTGTGTGATTAATCAAACGATCCATCCAATGATTGATTGATTGATTGATTGATTTTGTCATTCACTGACTAATGCAACCGACTGGCTAACGACATTGAGTTTTAACTTTTGTTCTATGTTTCGTGCAAACTAGCAAACGATCAAGTTGAAGAGGAATCCAGAGAAGAACAGTGCCAGCCAGGACCGGATGAACATTCTTTAGATCATTCTAAGGATGCCCTTGACGTTGAAAGCGATCACGACAAAACCGGCGGTGACACGTTGCAGACAGCCACAGAGGAGGCATCTTTCCCGGACGGAGCCTTGGAGTATGACACAAAGTTGTAATCCGCCGACAATATGTAGAATGTGCTGGTAGATTAAGGCTGGTTTCCATGTGAATGCTGGAGATTGGCCCATAGTGAAGATTTGCCCAGAAATTTAAAAGTAGAATTAGAATTAAACACTACTCGGTAAAGTCTCTTCTTAAATCACGTTCCTCTGAATAGTGAAGCATCGTCTTGGTACAGAAGATTGCTCCAGAAATCACGTAAAAACCGGACTATTGGCATAAACACCGTAAGCTATCTGTAGTAATAGAATGATATAACATCAACGACAACTTTACAGTTTCTTGGTAGTTTTTGCAGATGCCGAATCTTTAAGGCATGCCTTCGGATTCAGTTTGAGAGTTTAGGCTAATATCCTGATAGCTAATATATAAGAGTTAAACTAATAACTTAATGCCAAATGACTACACTTAATTTAGTTACTCTTAGCTTCCCACTTAAATACGAGAGGAATGTAAAGTATAACCAAAACGTGAACTACCAAAAATATGTTTCTGGCACCGCTATCATTTTATTCAGTGGTAATTAGTTAGTTAATATTCACTTGTTACATATTTAACCAGAGTAAGCCTGTCAGCATAAGCTGTACTCAAAGAGTTCCTTAGGCAACTAAAACCTGAACAAAACCTATGTAGATTGAAATTTACATGCAATTAGTCTCCTATGAATATTAATTCTGTAATTCATTATTCTTAAAAACTAGATATGTAGTATTCATTCACTCAGGTGTCATTTTCGCTCTGTTGAGATAGAGTTATAGCCCACTCAAACCATGACGTTGACAGTGACGCTGACGGTGACGCTGATAGTGACGCTGACGGTGATTGTGACAGTGATGGTGACGCTGACGACGACGATGACGTTGACTATGACGGTAACGGGGGCGAGGGAGAGGGCGACGACGACGACGACGGCGGCGACTGCCGTGATGTTTATGCTGTTGTGACCGCGAGGATGATCTTTTCAGTGATGATGGCGGTGATGATAGCGGTGATGATGAGGATTACAAACCTGACATGTATAATGACGATGGCGATTAGGATAATGATGCAAATAAGGATGATGACAACGCTGGCGACTATGAGAGTGACGATGGCAGTGAGGATTGTGATGACGATAGTAAGATACGTTGGAAATAACGTCTGATATAAAGATGATGATTATGCTGACAGTGACGATGAACAATAACGACATATACTGACCTTACTGAAAAAAAATCAATTTGGGGCTATACTTAATGTCCCAGTAAAAGTCATAGTTATCGGTAGGCATGTAGTCCATAAGTATCTAGAATATATATATTTCTTGGGAGTTAATGAGAGAAATATTACATGACTGAAAGCGCTATGAAAAAATTCCACCATAACGGACTGTAAAAACATCGCAAACTTTAAGCGTTGAATTCGAATTGGAATCCGACTGGGCGAATACTCACGCCTGATGTTCAGCAACACAGAAGGAAGATAGAGTTTAAAGAACAAAAAATCGAATCGCTTATGTTAAAGAAAGTTCTTTCACGAACGTGAGCCATAAAAACTAATGGAAAATCTTCAAACTTAAGAGTGATCCTCGGGACCGGCAATGGAGAAATCCGATTGGTTGATTGTAGTCAATGGCCCTCTGAATTAGCTTGGTCGTGTAATAAATAAGTATATTGTTCAAAATCTCTCACATAGATTAGAACCCAACTTAAAGTGTTTTGGCACATTACCCCCTCCAATCCCCCTGCAATGGTTGACTACTTAAATTTTTTCTCTTGTAGGAATTTAGTATTATATCTATTTTGCTTTGCTTAGGGAGAATGCATGCCATCATGGCGTTTAGTTGCACATGTTATCAGATAACGTAGCAGTTCTTCTCAAGGAGACACGGACACGAGAATGTTCTTAAGGACTTTGTAAAGCGAAGGAAAAGGAGAAAGCAAACAGCGTGACGGCTGCACTCCCATTAATCTTTTTTTTAAATGGTGTAAAAGTACTACAGGAACAATATATTACACGATATTTCAATAAGCAGCGCTGTTAACGGATTAGAGAATTGTTACACGACTAAAAAACCACGATCACGGACTGGAAAAGCATCGCAAACTTCAAGCTTTGAATTCTGATTGGAATCCCTCTGGACGTGTACTGACGTCTGATTTTAAGCAACACGGAAGGAAATGAGAGTTTGAAGAAAAAGAAAAGAAATTACTTATATGAAAACAAGTTCTTTCACAATCGTGAGCCATAAAATTAGAGGAAAATCTTCAAACTTACGAGTGATCGTCAGGATCGGTTATGCAGCAGTCTAACTGGTTGATTGTAGTCATTGGCTCTCTGAACTAGCTTGGTCGTGTAATAATAAGTGCATTGTTCAAAATCTATTAATTAGTTTAGAGCTTATAAACCCAATTTAAAGTGCTTTGGCACATTCTTCCCCCCCCCCCCCTCCCATCTATATGTAAGCAAAAACCTATTCCGGTTATAAGCGCCAACCCCCTGCCCCTCCCCCAACACCCGATGTAACTCCTCTTTTACTTTTTCATCTTTTGACAGTATTGTCATATGACCAGTGGAATGTGGAACAATATATTTGTCACCATTTTGTCAAATTCCGCTGAAAAATTTGTTTTGAAGTGTGCAACAGTTTTCAAAAACCGACTCGCAGAGCATCTCTTGAAAAAGATTAATCTTTATTCAATTTCAAAAGGCTTATTTGTGCACAAAACATACCTCTAGCATCTGCCATTACGAGGAAGCACCATACAATGACCTCTGTACTTCCTGTATTTGTTTTCGTAGCTGTGCTTGATGTTTCATGTTCCCCAAAAGATAAAATACAACTGGAAGCTAGCTGGTTTGATCAGCTCACCTCAAAACTTTTTTTGTTTTTCGATGATTATAATTTCCCCCCTCCCCGGATATATGTCCTCTCCTTATAACCCCACCCAAAATCCGTTATGAAGTTGTATAAGCCCAGGGCTTATAGCCGGAATTTTACGATATTTAACCTTTGTTTCACTGTTGCACTACAGTGGCTGCCTACGTAACTTTTCTCTCTTGTAGGAATTAAACAACGCATTTTACTTTGCTTTGCTTAGGGAGAATGCATGCCATCATGGCGTTTAGTTGCACATGTTATCAGATCATGTAACTGTTCTCCTCAAAGACGCGCGGACACGAGGATGTTCTTAAGGACTCTGTAAAGTGAAGGAGAAGGAGAAAGCAAACAGCGTGACGGCTGCACTCCCATTAACCTTTTTTTAAAATGGTGTAAAAGTACTACAAGTACAATGTATTACACAATATTTCAATAAGCATCGCTGTTAAACCACACGATTAATTAATAAAGCCTTCGAGAGAGATCTAGAAACATGTTTACTGAAATGAATTATACTTAACTTCTTAGATTACTGTTAGATTTCCAAACCAAGCCTTGAGCTATATTTCGTAATGATTTAGTTCAGAAGAAAGACTTCGTCTCGGAAAATATCGAGACAAATTATCGGGAAAACAAAACAAACTGTTTCTCTCCGGACCAGGGATTAAGTGTTAATTGCGTTCGACTTCAAGAGAACGCTACCTTATATGTGAAGGTTCCTGTGACTTCTTAGGGCCTGTTCACATGGAAATGGGGGACCCCGGAGAGGTGAGGTACCTCACCTACCCGTGGTAAAGAAACACTTCTTTTCACATGCAATTAAGGAGGCGCGGGGTGAGGTCCAAAATGCAGTCACTCGGTCGCTAAGCACGCACATAAACAAAGAACTATCATTTATTCCAATAAAGCTGCTTTTCGCTTAAATGTCGTTGTTCCAGGCAAAACTTTAGTTTGATTCAGCTGAATAGTCTGACTATGCGATGACCACGCCTAAATTGTCGCCAGCACTGTCAATTTCATCAGCGTTTTGGCGGTTTTGAGGTGAGATCGTCGAAATAACTCGCCACGCTCGAGTGATTTGATTGCCCCGGTTAGGCGGGTTACCCCACTCTGCAGTTTTCACATGGAGAAAACTCACCCCACTGAAGCGGGTTACCCGGACAGGCTGACCGGGTAACCCACCTTGGTGGGGTACCCCACCTAAGACCTCACCTGCCTGAGGTCCCCCACTTCCATGTGAAAAGGCCCATGGGTGTCCTTTGAAACGTGGGCGAAACAATGGGCCAACTACCACTTCGGCGCACCTCGTGAGCGATGTACAGTCGGGTTTTTTACTGTATGACTACAGTAGGCTACATACTACTTAGTTAAAATAATACAGAACTACTTACAAGACTGCCGTGTTGGGGCCTGATGGAGTATTCTTATAGAATCAGCTAAATTCGCTTTTGAAACGCCCAAGTGAGTGTGTTTTGTGTAGTTTTCTTGACAAACTGTTGCATAGTGATCCCCCGTTATAACCAAGACTTTGTTTTACGTGGCTGGTGGCCTGGGCGGGTTTTACAGTATTAGGAGTTAAGTACTCCGAGGTACTCTGGCTCTGTTGGCATAATGGTGCCAACTTGTGCCTACATGCTATTTTTCCTATGATGTTTATAGATCTGGGACTCGTAGATTACTGGCCATGTGACTCCCAGAACTCACTACAGCCTTTTTCTAAATGGATCACTGATCCACCCGTAGCAAGGCTGGAGAACTAGTGCGAAAGGTTTAGGGCGTTTACGGACGTGACATAAAGTTGTAAGGGTAAAGGAAAACATCACTTTTTAAACGTAAATGTTACCATAATTTCATATACAAAATGTGATTTTGTAGGATTATGCAATCAAATGTCTTATTGGCGGGGGTGTGAAGGGGGAGGGGGTAGTGGGTCATGTGATTTTAAACCTATTGTGCCAAATGGAAGGGGTGGATCATGTGTTTTCTAACCACCGCATTTTCAAATGCTCCGGCCCAACCGCAGGGCGTCTGTACTTTTTGACCAGTCAAACACAGAACAGATCGTGCAAAACGTAGAAAACTGTTGGCTTTAATCTTCGCTTTCAATATGATTACAAAAGCTTTACAGGCAATGTAGACATTTTAATTCCAATTTCTCGAGCTTTTTACTGTTTATCTATATTACATTGCGATAATAAGTCCTCTGCACTCTCTCGAACAAGAATTATTCTCCTTTGTGATTTGACACAAAAGACAAGTCTTTGACGGTCTACTCTCCTGACGTGTTGAGGTGCCATTCAAATCCGTGAAGTAACTTGTTAACTGCATCTAACAGACTCGTAAAGACGCTAGCGACAAAAACAGCAAAGTAATCCCAAATAACGGTCATTAATGGACTTGAAGTACAGTAAAGATGAAAGTAATTTGTCGGGATTCGAACCCACGACCTCTGCGATGCCAGTGCAGTGCTCTCCCAACTGAGCTATCAAAGCCACATGAGAGCGGTCGTATGTGAGTTAGCCCTTTATATGGGGACGTTTAGACTTGGCCCAAGTACAGTAAAGATGAAAGTAATTTGTCCCATAGTAGCAATTGAGTGATAACGGTCATTAATGCAAGTGCGGCCGTAACACTACTTGAACAGAGACCTGAAAAAATTTTCAGGCTCTGAGCGGGATTCGAACCCACGACCTCTGCGATGCCAGTGCAGTGCTCTCCCAACTGAGCTATCAAAGCCACATGAGAGCGGTCGTATGTGAGTTAGCCCTTTATATGGGGACGTTTAGACTTGGCCCAAGTACAGTAAAGATGAAAGTAATTTGTCCCATAGTAGCAATTGAGTGATAACGGTCATTAATGCAAGTGCGGCCGTAACACTACTTGAACAGAGACCTGAAAAAATTTTCAGGCTCTGAGCGGGATTCGAACCCACGACCTCTGCGATGCCAGTGCAGTGCTCTCCCAACTGAGCTATCAAAGCCACATGAGAGCGGTCGTATGTGAGTTAGCCCTTTATATGGGGACGTTTAGACTTGGCCCAAGTACAGTAAAGATGAAAGTAATTTGTCCCATAGTAGCAATTGAGTGATAACGGTCATTAATGCAAGTGCGGCCGTAACACTACTTGAACAGAGACCTGAAAAAATTTTCAGGCTCTGAGCGGGATTCGAACCCACGACCTCTGCGATGCCAGTGCAGTGCTCTCCCAACTGAGCTATCAAAGCCACATGAGAGCGGTCGTATGTGAGTTAGCCCTTTATATGGGGACGTTTAGACTTGGCCCAAGTACAGTAAAGATGAAAGTAATTTGTCCCATAGTAGCAATTGAGTGATAACGGTCATTAATGCAAGTGCGGCCGTAACACTACTTGAACAAGATGAAAGTAATTTGTCCTGAAAAAATTTTCAGGCTCTGAGCGGGATTCGAACCCACGACCTCTGCGATGCCAGTGCAGTGCTCTCCCAACTGAGCTATCAAAGCCACATGAGAGCGGTCGTATGTGAGTTAGCCCTTTATATGGGGACGTTTAGACTTGGCCCAAGTACAGTAAAGATGAAAGTAATTTGTCCCATAGTAGCAATTGAGTGATAACGGTCATTAATGCAAGTGCGGCCGTAACACTACTTGAACAGAGACCTGAAAAAATTTTCAGGCTCTGAGCGGGATTCGAACCCACGACCTCTGCGATGCCAGTGCAGTGCTCTCCCAACTGAGCTATCAAAGCCACATGAGAGCGGTCGTATGTGAGTTAGCCCTTTATATGGGGACGTTTAGACTTGGCCCAAGTACAGTAAAGATGAAAGTAATTTGTCCCATAGTAGCAATTGAGTGATAACGGTCATTAATGCAAGTGCGGCCGTAACACTACTTGAACAGAGACCTGAAAAAATTTTCAGGCTCTGAGCGGGATTCGAACCCACGACCTCTGCGATGCCAGTGCAGTGCTCTCCCAACTGAGCTATCAAAGCCACATGAGAGCGGTCGTATGTGAGTTAGCCCTTTATATGGGGACGTTTAGACTTGGCCCAAGTACAGTAAAGATGAAAGTAATTTGTCCCATAGTAGCAATTGAGTGATAACGGTCATTAATGCAAGTGCGGCCGTAACACTACTTGAACAGAGACCTGAAAAAATTTTCAGGCTCTGGGAGAGCACTGCACTGGCATCGCAGAGGTCGTGGGTTCGAATCCCGCTCAGAGCCTGAAAATTTTTTCAGGTCTCTGTTCAAGTAGTGTTACGGCCGCACTTGCATTAATGACCGTTATCACTCAATTGCTACTATGGGACAAATTACTTTAATCCCAAATATTTATTCTGACCATTCTGCTGTCGTCCTATCTATATCTTTCTCCGAACAGGAACCCCCTCGTGGGCCCGGATTCTGGAAATTTAATAACTCGTTGCTGTCCGACACGAAATATGTGGAATTATTGAATTTTTTAATTCCAGAGTTCGCCAAAAAGCATCAAGAAACCGAAGACAAAGGATTGTTCTGGGAAATGATTAAAATGGAAATCAGAGCATTTACAATAAAATTTTCGAAAAAAAAAGCAAAAAGCAAGCGTGACGAAGAGTATGCCCTTTTGTCAGAGATGATCAAACTGCAGTGTAAGCTCCAGACAGAGTACAGCGATTCCCTAAGGAGTGAATTAGAAAGAATAAAAACCAAGCTTTCAAAAATAGCAAGCGTCAAAACGCGTGGCACCATTATACGCAGTAGGGCGCGATGGTATGAATTTGGCGAGAAAAATAGTAAGTATTTCTACAATTTAGAAAAAGCAAACCAAAGGAAAAAACATGTAACATCCTTAAAAATCGATGATGACGCAAAATTAACTGACCCGAAAGAGATTCTTGAAGAGGAAGAGCGCTTTTTTAAACAAATCTATACATCAAGAAACACGAATCCGAACGGCTCAGAGTTTATCGAATTCTTTAATGCGGAAAACGCGTTATCAGAAGAGACTGCAAAAACTTGCGAAGGTGTTATGTCAGTTGATGAATGTGAACGAGCGCTTATGACGATGGAAAGCAATAGAACACCAGGTACAGATGGCCTCACTTCAGAATTCTATCGCTATTTTTGGAACGCTGTAAACAAATACATGGTAGACAGTTTTAATTATGGTCTACAACACGGGTCACTTTCTATCTCTCAACGGCAAGGTATTATCTCTTTAACCCCAAAAAAGAATAAGAACGGGGAATATCTAACAAATTGGAGGCCGATATCGCTACTTAATGTGGACTACAAAATTGCGACCAAGACTATTGCTCTTCGCTTGGAAAAGATCCTGCCAAGCATAATACATCCTTGTCAATCCGGCTATGTAAAGGGTAGATTCATTGGAGAAAGTATCAGACTAATAGCAGACACAATGGACTTCACTAAGATTAAAAATATTCCAGGCATAGCTGTTTTCTTAGATTTCGAAAAAGCTTTTGACTCAATTGAATGGGACTTCATCCAAAAATGTCTTGAATCTTTCAACTTTGGACCAAATCTCCGGCAATGGATCAGTGTGTTCTACAAAGATATCTGTAGTTGTATCGTTAACAATGGCGTCGCCTCCAAACTCTTCTACTTGGAACGCGGTGTCCGTCAGGGTTGTCCCCTTTCAGGCACACTCTTTGTTATTGCTATGGAACTTCTTGCCCAAAGTATAAGACGGTCAAACGACATCAAGGGTTTATATATCCAAGGGAATGAGGAAGTCAAGCTAACGCAGCATGCTGACGACACAACTGCCATTCTCACCGATGTCGAGTCAGTTTCTAATTTATTTGAGTTACTCTCATTGTATGAAAAGTGCTCTGGCCTAAAAATAAATCAGGCAAAATCAGAAATGCTATGGCTTGGCTCCATGCGCCACAGGAGCGACGCAGTTTGCAACCTCCAAATTAGCGATGATCCTGTTTATGCGCTCGGGGTACATTTTACTTACAATACTGAATTGTCTTATAAGAAAAACTTCTTTGACAAATTAGGTTCCCTAAAGAAAACCTTAAGTGTTTGGTCCCAAAGAGACCTATCTATATACGGTAGAATAAATATCGTTAAAACATTAGCCCTCTCCAAACTTGTATTCATCTCCAGCGTTATGGAGACCCCCCAAAACTTTGCAACAGAGGTTAATAAAATAGCGTTTGACTTTATCTGGAAGCAAAAACCCGCCAAGATAAAAAGGACAACCCTTATTAAGAAAAAAGTAGATGGCGGTCTTGGTATGAAAGATTTTGTTCTTTTCGATAAGGCTTTGAAATTAACTTGGGTAAAACGGCTGTGCTCCGCCTCAGACGCCCCGTGGAAGTATATTCCAAAATCGTTCCTCTCTTGAGAAATCGTGACCAAGTATATTCCAAAATCGTTCCTCTCTTGAGGAAATCGTGACCTCTTTCAATGCAATTACGATTGTAACCTTCTTGATCTTAATGGCCATCTTCCGGAATTTTACAAACAAATTATTCATCATTGGCAAGAAATCGTGTCTATGACACCTCGCAGCAAGACCGAGATATTGTCTCAGACAATATGGAACAATAAATTCATTACGATTGACAAAAAAATGGTATATCTGCCTCTTTGGCACCGAGCAGGAATAAAGCAAATTTCAGACCTGTTTGACGAGAATGAAAATTGCTTCCTGCCTTTCCTTTCTTTGCGCAATAAATATACGTTAACTTGCAACTTTTTACAATACCATGCTCTCATATCCGCGATCCCTAAAAGTTGGAAGAAGCTCCTTTACACTAATTCTGGTGTCCCTATTTCACCCCCGCTGCAAACCTGTACTATAACGTGCAAGATGTTATATGGCAAACTGTTAACTCTTCAAAATCTTCCTCCTCCCACCTCAGAAAAAAAACTCCTATCGTACGGTATTACAAAAGAGAATTTAAATAAAATCTACCTTCTACCGTTCAAAGCCACAAAAGAAGTTAAGTTAGCAATATTTCAGCACAAGATTATACACAATATTTTAACCACGAACAGTATTTTATACAAAATGAAAAAGGTTGCCTCCCCGTCCTGTCCTTACTGTCCCTCTGATAGTCAAAATATACATCATTTGTTTATTAGCTGCCCACAAGCATCTTGTTTTTGGAATAAGTTCAAAAGCTGGTATTCTGCCGTAAGTGATGCGAATTTACTTCTCTCCGAACCAGAGATATTATTTGGCGTTACTCGTCCCTGTACGCACCGCTTGGCCCTCAACAACCTCATAATGCTAGGCAAATATTTTCTTTATATCAACGCGCTAAATAAAACTACATTCGCTTTCAGCGACTTCATCTCATTGGTGCAAGATAAAATCGAAATAGAAAAATACATTGCAGCCACGTGTAATGATGAGAGGGGATTTCAACAGAAGTGGAAATTCCTTCTCACCAATTAAAGCGTGCCCATTATTTTGCTGCGTTTTTTTTTTTTTTTTTTTTCTCTCTCTTTCCCATAAGTACAAAATGCCGGTATCTCGTCCTTAAGTCCTTAGGTAACGTAATGTGTATATAAGGTACGCCGTAATAAGTATATAAAACAACAAATAGAACACAGTGTCAAATAACAATAGGTAAATACAATTCGACGTAGGAAGCGTATGTAATCACTGGACATCAATGTAAGTAGCGTATTGTAATACTTAGTTCTACGTAATTCTTAGTTTTTCTCACAGCATGTAGATTGTAACGTGTAGATATGTAAATGTGTTGTTATGTTTTTGCCGTTTTAGTGTAAATTGTAATTCATGTAAGAGAATAAAAAAAAACAAAAAAACAAAAACAAAAAAAAAAAAAAAAAAAAACAGCCAGAAGATTATCACCCACTAATGTTAAACACAAAACTTCCGTTCGTTACCTTTAAAGATGATTTCCAGTCCGTTCTGCGCACTCTCGAGAGTTTGTTTACGATTTTTGTTTTTGTTTCGTGTAAGATGTCACAAAATGTAGCATTTCGCATCTACTTACATAAAGTAAATTCAAAGTTTCATGTAAACCGCCATTACGATGCGAAGCTTCATGCTTAATTCTTTCTGACATCACTTCATCAAAAAACTTCATAGCTGTAAAACTCAAGGAAACTGCTGGAAAAAGAATTTAAAATGCGCCTCAAAAATAAGGTAAGCGGTTCGTGACGAATAACATCAATTCGCATTTCATCGTGTGAGGCTCACAAACATTAGAGTGCTGAGACTGCGCAGTATGGACTGGCAATCATCTTCAAAAGAGCTACAAAATTTATCAATCCTGTGAATTATCAAAGGATTAATAAGGTTTACAATTTGAAAATTAATACATGTGTAAAGATTATTCACCAACAGGGCTCTTTCAAAATTGCCGGAGCCAAAAGAAGCAAGCTTCATGTAATGATACAGCCAAATGAATATAATACTAGCTAATACTTATAGTTTAGCTTGCAATCACGTTTCTCTCTTGTTAAGTAATATTTTGCTTCGGCAATGGGACGCTATATAAATTATTTTCTCCTCCTCGCAAAAAAGTGGAAAGCCTGTTTCAATCTGTTCTAAACATCTAAACTCTCTTTACATCGACCACATGGCTCAAAAATAATTTTTTAATCTGTTCTAAACATCATCACATTATGGACAGCTCCACAAATTCCAACATACATTAACATTGGCCGTTTCTACAGATATCTTTCCTTTCGCTGTTAGTTTCTTAATAGCATCAGAAAGAGGTAATTTTAGATACATTTACATTATTACTCATACAGACCCGCGAATAAAATGCTATCATATGACGATGATCCGTCTTACTGCTACAAAACTCTCTTTACATCGACCACATGGCTCAAAAATAGTATTTTCCTTCAATTTGCTTGAGTCACATTTTAGAACGTTGGGTGCGGTATAAAATAAAATGTGTAAATCAAATTTTCTACTGTAGCGATTTAATTTGGTTGATTCAGTGTACCTATTTACGTTTGTGGTCACTGAAGGTAAGAGCTTCTTACATCTTGGCCAAAAGTGCATCGTAATACTTATTAAACGATTAATTGACAACTTAAAAGAGCTGAGTCACTGTTTTGCGCATCTTGAAAAGTTTAGCCTAAATTTTTCTAGTTCGTCGTTTGAAATCCGCGTTAATCTTCTCCAACCTTAACCATCCTCGTTCCTTTATGGTTTGTTATTATCTCTTTGGAGTTTTTTCTCTAATGGTAGACTTTTATTTTCAAGTTCCCTTCAATTTTAAAGGTGATTTTGTTCGTGGCCAAAATAAATCCAAAATCAAGTGGCTGAGCTCCTTCAAAATACTCTACGACTGTATTATTAGGATGAGAGAGTAAAAAAGAATCCAAACAATACACCTATCTAGTGCCCAAAACCACTCAATGCAAAATACTTTCAGCCATGGCAATGCGTTTTATAGCATATTATTCTACGACTGTATTATTAGGGTGAGCAAGTACAAAATCCGAACAATGCACCCATCTAGTGTCCAAAACCACTCAATGCAAAATCCTTCCAGCCATGGCAATGTGTTTTATAGCAAATCATTCTCCCCACGATGGTCTTTAGGAGGTTCAGGAGAACCTGAGTCGTACTGATCCGCTGACCGCAAGGCTTCGCGAGCAAGAAAGTTCTCTCTCTTGACTTGGTTTGCAACTTCTTTTGGAACATCCGGGATAATCCAGGTCAAAATTGCCGTCATGCCGAACACAATGTGCTGTTCAAAGTGACAAGATAACAAATTAAAAACAATGCATCCATGTTAGTTATATTTGTGTTTTGTTTGAAGCCAAGAAAGAGTGTGACTTCCATTTATTCTAAGTGTACACTCCAATCTTAACTTTGATGATCACATGACTTGATGCAATAAAAAATCTGAAGCCCTAAGCAATGCGCGTCCTCTAATATTGTCTCATTGCTGCACTACATTATAGCTGTATGGTTAGTGCATTGGAATCCAGATTGAGTATTTCAATGCTGGGGGTAACCCCGACGATCCAACGGGGGAGTAGAAATACTCCTGGTTGCTCCGTGCTATAGAAACCGGGATAAGCCTCCGCCTGATGCTTGGCTCATATAAAAACTTTACTACCTTGAATTCGTTGCTATAAAATCTACAAAATAAGTCAAAGGATAAATTAATTTCTGATCTAATGAATCATGAAATCAAGTAATCACCAAGAATGCCACAACAAAAAACAGTTTGGCTGCCAGAGTGTGCCAGTAAGCTGTAGAGAATTGGCAAGATTTAGGGTTTGGAAAGGTCTGGTTTCCAAACGTTAGCAGTGGCCGCTCGTAATATCCTCGAAATCTGAAATACAATCACAGCCGTCTCACAACAACGTACAATTAACAATTATCCTGCGAAATCGCGCGGAATATCGTCTGATACTTAGCCGACGAGACCGTAGGCCTCGTCGGCTAAAATCAGACGATATTCCGCGAGATTGAGCAGGATAATTGTTTTATTATTCAACAAATTGATAACAAAACTCGTAACGCTTTTAAATCTTTCTGTCGACATTTTTTCACTTCACTTTTTCTTCCCACGTACGGAGCTACGTATATCGCCGGATATCTGTTACCTACGGATGACAGATATCGAGAGCATCATGACCATATTTGGATAGTGTTACAATTTGTTGAATAATAATAGCTAGTATTAGTAGTTAATTTGGAATTTGGGATGTCTCTGAATTCTGCGTGAACTAATTCTGCAACCAAACTTCCTTGCCAATTCTCCAGTTTTTTTTACTTGTGATCACACTGGAAAGTCAGTTAACAATTTTACGATAACTGCAGAAATTCTCGCGCGCTTGTTGGCTAATTGTTATCGTCAATAAGCGGACAGACACATGAATTTATAATTTATGCGATGCGACAATTTGATATCGTAAAAAACAAATCGATATTAGTTTTTCATGCGTCTGTCCTGTTATTGACAATGAATTCCAATCGGTTATCCGCTGGTGGATCCACAGTTACTTTAATTTGACAATGTTATGACGAAATATATGATCAACAACAGGACAGACGCAAGAAAAACTGACGTCAATTTGTCAAGTCAAGTCAAGTCAATTTTTATTTAAACTCACACAGAAATTATAAATCAATACAAATTAGTGCTTTAAAAAAAAAAATTAAAAAAAAAATAATCGAGAGATTGGGAAGGGAAAGAATAATGTCAATTGTGGGTTCATTTGCAGAGTTCGGGACACCTAAATAGTTCGTGGAACTATCCGAGTAGGTGACCCAAAACAAGAATATGAGTAGAAGGAATTTAGATACAAAATAGTTGTTTTATACTAGCTATACCTGTCGATAGAGTGCCAACGAGCACATAATTTGTGGTAAAATAAGGAATTTATTAATACAGCATGATGGATTTTTGGTTCTCTTCTGTTGCAAACATTACCGATAGAAATTTATTTGGATTAGATCTTGTAGGTTTTTTGCAACTTGAGCTGATATCATACTGTTTTGAGCTGAAACCATTTTAATACCTTTCTTATTTCTTACACATCCTGAACAAACGTAGTCTGCTGCTTTTTTTATTGACAATGGCCATGCCTCAGTCAATTTTCTTATTATCATTATCATTACCATTATTATTGTTTATTATATATGGCAAGATAGTCTTGAGGTAAATCCGTGCATTCTGATTGGTTCTTTCTTGGTTGGGATTTTGCCATACGGACCATTGCCATGGAAACGGTCATAAGCTCTGTATTTTGCCGGCAAATTGAAACTTTGCAACCAAAACGTGTAAATGATCTCATCTTCGCAAAGAAACTACCTAAAAGA
>CBDDTI010000379.1:0-4302 GCA_965233585.1 bacterium | reverse complement strand
TGTGCTATTCCAGAATTGTGCTGGAAACTGGGGCAGGTTCCAAATTTTAGCCAATCGATAAACTGACACCACCAAATGAGAAAGTTCAAGTAAAGATTAGTCATTGGACCAAGGTTGGTGCTTTTAGGGTGAACAGAAACCAAATTATACTTCTTAAAACATGGTTCAAAATCCATACAAACGTCTCTAATGTTAAGACAGCGTCTCCCAAGACCATGTAAACTCTTAAAATTTTTATGATTTTTGCGATATCATGAAAAATCGACAGAAGGGTAGGCGAATCACGGGATTTTACAGTTGTCACAAACTGAAACTGATAAAAAATTTTAAGAGTTTATATGGTTTTTTTTTTGAGGGGGGGGGGGGTGGGCACTGTCTCTTCAACGTTAGAGACCGTTGTATGGATTTTGAACCATATTCTAAGGTTTATAACTTGGTCTCTGGTCTCGCTAACAGCATCAAACTCTGTCAAATGACTACTCACAACGTGATTTTTTATAATGTGGTTGTGTCATTTTATTGATCGGTGCGGTGAAAATTTGAAACTCGCCCCCCCCCCCCCCCCCCCCCCCCCCCCATGGCCAGTTTCCTGCGCAATTTCGGAATGGCCTCTTCAATGTAATGAAGACACGCAATGTGGAGGTAATCCACTACAATGATAGCTTTCCAGGAAGAAAAACGGCGTAATTAATAATTTTTTTAGAATTGTATGACTATGAAGGCTTTCTTTTTTTCTTCCACAAAAATGAAAGCTATTCAGTGGTCTTTTTCCGTTCTCGGTCACGGAGAAAGCACGAAGCACCAGAGCCGGTACACTGCACTGGAGCAAAACCCTGGGCGGGGGAGGAACTCCCATATGAAACAGACGGGGATGCTCGTCGGAAATTTTGAATTTAACCCCTAAAGGAGACCATCTGGGCGTGGCTCAATGAGTTTTGATGATATAAAGACCTAATCATGGAATGCTTTTATCTAAAAAGAAAATTCAAAAGAAAATTTGACTTCTGTTTCTCTTCGCGTTATTATGTGTCTCTTCACGGAACCCTAAACGAGACCTTGGTGGCATAAAATATTGGCACTTTGCCCGGAACACCCTAAGCGAGACCAAACTCCAAAATTTACACCCCTAAGCGAGACGACGAGCATCCCCGTCTGTTTCATATGGGAGTCCCTCCCCGGGAGCAAAACGTGACCATTAGCTAATCCCACCCGAAACCACACGAGTGTTGGTATCCACTAAGTATCATTCTTTCCTGCGTGATGTTATTATAATTAGCCTTATTATTCCAGCGTGTATAGTTGTCCGGCTTATCCAGCTTAAGCAGTGGGCGTGATAATAGGAAATGGTTAAAAGGTGCATGTAGCCTTTGATCTGCTTTGTCTAAGCTCTTTTGCTACCTTCAGTTAATTCAAAGGTGTAAATTACCTTTCTGCAAACTTGATTTGTGCAAACACTCAGTGGAGCTAGCCTGACAGTGCAATCAAATTTTTTAGATCTCGGAAAATAGTTGTTTATAGATTCTATATTGAAAGTGTTTTGTATGAACACATTATTATAAGGCGTACTTGCCGGAAATCCGCATTCACGTAATCAGAAGTTAAACGTTACCACGCGTTTTGTAGGTCAAACTTCACCCATACACTAAAGCTTTCGCAAGCGTGGGGTTTCGACTCCTTGAGATTGTACTTGACGCTTAAGAGGAAAACTGTCGAAATATACAGAAAATGTTTTAGTGACGACACCGCTGGGGAGACTAAATACTCCGCCAGGCTTAGCAGGCAGCTGAAACCGTGTCAATATGGCCTGAAACGTGATTTGTGCAGTAGATATTTTTTTATTTTTACGCCATTTTCATTTCTTGAGGGGGGAGAAACTTAACTACAAGTCTGTTGTTAAGGAAATCTCAAAACCTCCTTTTTTTGGCTCCTGAAGTCCAGTGGGCACTGAAATTTTACCGTGTTTGTTCGATTCACGTTTTCTTTAAATGTTTCGAACCATGCTCATATTTGGCACGTCACATGACCACAATAGAAAATGTCTAAAAACTCGGACTGAGTGGATCATTTTCGAAATATAACAATACATTTTGCCAAAACACGGCATTATCCACAACTTGTAGTATCCGTTTGAGGAAATGTACAATATTTCGAAAATTATAGATGTTTAAGATGCTATAAAAGCACTTAAACATCTATAATTTTCGAAATATTGTACATTTCCTCAAACGGATACTACAAGTTGTGGATAATGCCGTGTTTTGCCAAAATGTATTGTTATATTTCGAAAACGATCCACTCAGTCTGTGTTTTTAGACGTTTTCTATTGTGGTCATGTGACATACCAAATATGGGCATGGCTCGAAACATTTAAAGAAAACGTGAATCGAACAAACACGGTAAAATTTCAGTGCCCACTGGACTTCAGGAGCCAAAAAAAGGAGGTTTTGAGATTTCCTTAGCAACAGACTTGTACAGCTGTTGTAGTTAAGTTTCTCCCCCCTTAACTCTCTATTTACCAGTAACTGGTATTACAAACATTCTTTCGCAGTCAGTTTTGCAAGACACTCCACTTCAAGTTGCTGACTCAAATGAGAAACTGTGACATTCCTGACAACAATTTTTCGCACAACTGAAACTATCTGACATGTCTGAGTGAGTATCATTGTAACGACTGAATGGCATAACATTATATGCCTAGAAGGAAGCTTTTGAAAGTTGGTGTTCAGGAGTCTACACGCCCCGTAGATTTCCCAAGTCTTCCATTTAGAAGTGTCTTTTAACTGTGCCCATCATGCAAGTTGTCAGTTTCAGATATCCGAACACTCGGCTTTGTTCAAAAGGAAATAAAGTGACACAGCTATAGCTCATCAGGGAACACAAACAACAGTGGCACAATATCAAATACACTAAAACCTAAAAATTTCAGATGTACATGGGTTCAATCCCGGACAAACACCTATCTGAAAATAAACAGCCGAAACATTTCGCGTCTGAACGTTTACGGATACTTAGCGGTGCTCCATGGACAGCATCGTGTGTTTTTATTTGTTGCCAGATCTTCTTTGAGCAGGCGACGAGTAACCCGCACTTATGTTCAGGTGCTTCAAGGCGCACTTAACGCAAAGTTTTCTTCATTCTTTAGGAAATGGGTAAAACTTAGATTCAAAACAAGAAAGAGTTAAGTCGGCAGAAATTGTGCTTGTTGCAGAACGCAATCAAACTGTAGCTTTTTGCGGCATATTCGGAGAATAAAGAGCAGTGGGTGTTACTTGTTTGTGTGCCGAATGGTACAAATTTTCCAGTTGATTTTCCCCTTGGCGTCTACTGCCTTACCATCATTACAAGGCAATAGGCCCTTTGCATGATCCGTTCATATGGTACGGAACAAATTATGCTGGGATGCAAATAACACAGAGGGACTTTCAAAACAAAGGAACTCGTAGCAGTCCAGCCCGACTTTCCAGTTGTTTTGAAAGTCCCAACGCGGTTCCACTGCGTTATTTGCGTCCCAGCATAATTTACTCCGCACCACTGATGTGACTGGATCCTTCAAACGACCCATTTCTGCGTTTTTTAATATTTTCTATTGGTTTGAGATATTTTCGAAATCATTGTAAATCGTTGTTGGATAATGACAGAAATAGCGCTATATGATTAACCATGATAACCACCTCAATATTTTCATGCAACAGTGAGAACTATCTGAAAGTAAAAAAGTATTTCATTTGCCGTTCCCCTTAAGATAACTACTGTGAAGTTGTGAGTTTTAATCCTCTTCGTCTCCTGTGGGACATAAGGCAACGAAAGTTGTAAGTAGTTTTCTGTGCAGCAAAACAGACTGCTCCACTTGCAAATGGTGGAATAGCGTAGAAAAAAATAAACTTATTGAGGCAGCCAATAGCAGTTTTGGATCATGAGTAAACGGAAAGACTGGATTAAATCATTTGCCTACTTTACAGAGACTGACATAGATAAAGGTGCTTTGTAACCTGTTTATGAATTGCGTCTTCGCTGCTGCCGGACATCTTAAGCCTTTTCTAGGAGTTCGGTTAACTGACTGACTCCATGGTTGAGCTAAAACGCTGACTTCCACTATATACCGCCCCGCGTCACGTCGGTTGGGTCCAACCTCGCCGGTAAGATAAAAGACCCAGGGAACGAGGTTGAGTGACTGGGTTACGTTTTGGTTTTTGTCAATTGCTGAAACCTAGTTCTATCTCTTCCATTCTATTCTTTATTGGTCTCCGAAGAGTTTTCATCCGCTGTATACTGATTGCGACCTTCACGCGGCCAACGAGTTCC
>CBDDTI010000378.1:0-5400 GCA_965233585.1 bacterium | reverse complement strand
GTTTCGTAGACCAACAAACGTTGATCCACTCATCAGTTAATCTCCATACAAACTGAAGCATAGTTAAGGTTTACATCACTTATCAATATATATATATATATCTATTTCTTTTCTTTCGACCATACAAAACATTTTCAATCTCCTTTTAAGTCTTCTCTTAATCGGGTCGTTACGACCGTTACTAGAGTCAATGGAAATTGATTGAAGTTTGGTATCATATTTCTCAAGCTAATCTATTACATCTCCATGAAAACGATAAACAAAAGAATTTAAATCGGTAAAACACAAAACTAATTTTGGGCGAATCAGTATGTGATATAAAAAAGCTAAAGCTAATGCCATTGCCTTAAACTATACAAGAATAATAAACTAGTGTATCTAAAAGATAGTAATGCTGCGTCACATTTTGTTAATAGCCTGATATTATTTACATTGAGCAGAACAGCGTAGAGGCATTTTGTTTGCGCGTGCTCCGCAGAAAAATGTGAGTAACCGCTGGTATACGCCAGCCCTGCTTTGCGTGTACGCAAATCGCAAAATGGCAGTGGTTTTAACAAATTTTTTGGCGATGTTTCCCTTTGTAACTTGTGTAAAAGAGTCAGAAAATCAACCAAATGGTTTTGTGGAGTCTCGTAGAAAGTCCCAACCAAGTGCGTTTCAGAAGGTCAAGGCCTAAACAAGCGCTTCTAGACTTGATAATTTGGTTTTATCAACTGAGTTATAATGTGAATTGGCCACCGTCAAGATATTGAATGGAATTGTTAGAACACGGATGAAGGAAAATTTGTGAAGGATGCGTAATATTCTAGGTTTTTCCTGGGTTATAAACGTTTCTTATCGCTTCCACTACTAGTGCAATTATTAATCCTCGGGCAATAATAAAATATTGCACAATTTATTGACATGACCACAGAAAACTTCAATGTCGAGTTAAGAAAAGTCATAACGTAGTAGAACTAGAAAGATGTATTTAAACCCGTAGAGAGCTTTTAGAGATGGAAGGGAAATTAAAGATTTTATCAGAGAGCAAGTTAACTACAATGATTAGTTTCACCTGTGAAAGTAACATTTGATATGGAAGCTACAGTCAAATTGGCAGTAGTCAAACACTAGACAAACACACTTTGAAAAGAATGTTGCGACAGAGCTATTAAAATTCAAATGCTCCATTCTTGTGAAACCAAACCATACCTCAAAAGATGCACCATGTGTTTTGGGTACAGAGGAGAAATACAGCAGCCCAATGAAATGAAACAGCCTCTTTCAGCTGTATCCCTTCAAACTTCAGCTGGACTTTTTGTCTATGGACTTAGCTTTGTGCTTCTACGAATTCTCTCATTTTTTTTCAGCCTTAGCAGTGCAGATCACCATTACAAAATATAAGGAAATTTCGGACCAGTTTTACCCCCTCCTCCAATGGGCTAAACATATCAACAAAACATACATTTATTTCAATTTGCTGTTGATAATTTCAGCTGCAGATAAACAAATAACAACAGAAAAAAATACACATTTTTCACATTAAGTTTTCATGTTTATTCTGTTAAGATAATTGGCATGTGGTCTGATAGGTAGACTCTTATTACAGGCCAATTACAATTAACAACACTTGCTGCAGTATTGATTGTTCCACCAGTCAAGTTACTGGCCTTATGCTTTAACCAAGCAAGGATTTGTTTGATTGAAAGCCACACACATGGTCTTTAAAGTAGCATTGTTGTAACCTACTCAACTGGAAATAATAGTAACTTCTTCACATTAATATCTTGGAAGGATGGTTATGCAAGACAAAGGGGCTCACTTGAAGGCTCAAATGTGGCAGTATAAGGTCTGAAATAGATAACATAAACAAGATTACATTAGAAGTCAGGGAGAGTGCAATTGTGGGCTTTATTTAGTATAGTAAACCCCTCACCATCCTCTTGCCTTTATACTACTTACATCCACTGTGTAAATGCTAAAATAATGAAACTTTTCCAGTTCTATTAGATGGTTTAATCACTGGAAAGACTTGCTACCCAGTGATATTCAACAATATTTTAATGTTGTGCTTTGGTTAACGGAAGGTGTGTAGAAAAATTACCTTTTTTGCCCTTTCATCAAAAGATTGGAATGAAATTGTTAATCCCATTTACAACGTTTTCATTTTGTATCTTAATTTGTCTGTGAAAAGGTGAATAACTATTAATTTTCATTCTTAATTAGATTGATCTGATTACACCACATGGTGTATATTTCTGTCATGCTGAAGAGTTATATTGAGTAATAGCATATTTCATTTGCAAGCCAACAGTTTAATACTAATTACATGATTTTATGTCAAAGGATGATCATTAGTTATCACAATAGCATTTACGTTCCAACATAAATATTTCATAACCATACTGTACAGAACATGAAGTTGTTGCAAGAGCTAGTACATTACAAATGGCTAAACATTGAGAAGAATTGTAAAGAAGAAATAATCTGCTTCATTAGTCTACTGTCTTTTTCAATGCCTGCATGTGCAGCAAAAAATAGAAACCAGTTATAACATGTTGTTTTAATTTTGTTTGAGCAACTGTCTTTCTCTGAATCTTCAGACAAGGTGAATAACATCAAAACAATAGTCTATTCAGTGGAAGTTACAAAATAAACACTGCACGAAAGTAAAGCTCACGTCCTTTGTTCGGTTCTCGTGTGCCTTTCGAAAGCTAAATGTACATGAAATGTGAAAACTTCGACAGAAACGGCACCAGTTTTTCTTCTCCAAATAAGACCACGTATTTTTTTGGGAGAAATAAACTGGATAGAGCAAAGGACAAGTAAACCGGCAAACAATGCAATGAACTGTTTGGACATAAAACGATACACATCAACCTTCTCTTTACCAAATCCAAATAAACGAAAGATGTAGAAATTGTAAGAGTAGAAAGCCGACTTATAAATTCTTAACTGGTCCGCACATGTCTCTGGAATCGAATGTTGACAGACTCTGACGAGTTCGCGTCTATTGCGATGTGTGAAAATGCTGAAGTTTTAGCTTAAATTTATGTTTGGAGGTAAATAAAGCGATCGCAGCAGATATATAATTCGCGTGTTCTACGCTCTAAACTCACCTTGCACCAACGGCGGCAAATAGAGATGTCCAAATAATTGTTTGCAAGAAATCAACAACGACTGAATCGTAACTTAATACATATATGACGCATCGCTGGTGATCGTGACAAAAGCACATGGTGATCATAAAACGATACACATCACCCTCTTCTTTATCAAATCCAAATAAACGAAAGATGTGGAAATTGTAAGAGTAGAAAGCCGATTTACGTACGCACATGTCTCTAGAATCCTAGAATCGAATGTTGACAGACTCTGACGAGTTTGCGTCCATTGCGATGTGTGAAAATGCTGAAGTTTTAGCTTAAATTTCATGATGTTTGGATGTAAATAAATCGATAGCAGCAGATATCAAATTCGCGTGTTCTACGCTCTAAACTCACCTTGCACCAAATAGCAGCAAATTGAGATTTCCAAATTGTCTGCAAGAAAACAATATCGACAGATTAATACATACATGTATGACGCATCGCTGGTGATCGTGATTAAAGCACTTTTAAATTAGGACGTCACAATTAATCGTCCAGAGTTTCCAAACTTTCAAATTCTGCATTAACCACAACAGCAAGGGTTGTGAAAGCCAAGCACGATCTCGCTCACATCGCTTTACATGTAAATCAAAGCAAACCATAACCACTAACCTGGCTCAACTGCAATCCACGCAAAAACAGGACGCCATTACAGTGTCACAACCTCATGTTGTTTGTGGTGCAATGCACTCTGGTAGAAGGCGCAATGCATTCTGATAAAAAGCCGCAAAGCATTCTGGTAAAAAGCCGCAAAGGATTCTGGTAAAAAGTGATGATTTTGAGAATTCGTTCTCCCTTTTATATATCCTTCTTAAATCCTGTTTATGTTGCTGCTCGCTCGCTACGCTCGCTCCGCAGCAATAATTGGCATGTGGTCTGATAGGTAGGCTCTTATTACAGGCCAATTACAATTAATAACATCATGATTTGTTGCAATATTGATTGTTCCACCAGTCAAGTTACTGGTCTTATGCTTCAACCAAACAAGGATTTGTCTCTTTGAAAGCCACACACATGGTCTCCAAAGTAGCATTGTTGTAACCAACTCAACTGGAAATAATAGCAACTTCTTCACATTAATATCTTGGAAGGATGGTTATGCAAGACAAGGGGGCTCACTTGAAGGCTCAAATGTCGCAGTTTAAGGTCTGAAATAGATAACATAAACAAGATTACATAAGAAGTCAGGTTGAGTGCAGTTGTGGGCTTTATTTAGTATAGTAAACCCCTCACCATCCTCTTGCCTTTCATTTTGTATCTTAATTTATCTGTGAAAAGGTGAATAACTATTAATTTTCATTCTTAATTAGATTGACCTGATTACACCACATGGTGTATATTCTGTCATGCTGAAGAGGTATATTGAGTAAAAGCAAATTTTATTTGCAAGCCAACAGTTTAAGACTGATTACATGATTTCATGTCAAAGGATGATCATTAGCTATCACAATAGCATTTACGTTCCAACATAAATATTTCATAACCATACTGTACAGAACATGAAGTTGTTGCAAGAGCTAGTAAATTACAAATGGCTAAACATTGAGAAGAATTGTAAAGAAGAAATAATCTGCTTCATCAGTCTACTGTGTCTTTTTACTGTGTCTTCTGTGTCTGGTCGTTGGCGAACTGACTCGTTGGCGAAACGACCGGTTACCAGAAATAAACTGGATAGAACAAAGGACAAGTAAACCGGCAAACAATGCAATGAACTGTTTGGACATAAAACGATACACATCAACCTCCTCTTTACCAAATCCAAATAAACGAAAGATGTGGAAATTGCAAGAGTAGAAAGCCGACTTATAAATCCTTAACTGGTACGCATATGTCTCTAGCTAGAATCGAATGTTGACAGATTCTGACGAGTTCGCGTCTATTGCGATGTGTGAAAATGCTGAAGTTTTAGCTTAAATGTATGTTTGGAGGTAAATAAAGCGATCGCAGCAGATATATAATTCGTGTGTTCTACGATCTAAATTCACCCTGCACAAATGGCGGCAAATAGAGATGTCCAAATAATTGTTTGCAAGAAATCATCAACGACAGAAACGTAACTTAATACATACATGACGCATCGCTGGTGAGGTTTATACCGGTTTCGCCACATGGCGAGTTCCACCGAGTTCGCCCCCATAAACTCATCCTAAAGTTTCTATTTCGAGTTCGTCAGTCACCTTCAATGGATTAAAGAACGAGAAATAAACATGTTTTGTTTCATCGTGCGCACACTGTCTTTTTTTCTCGGTATGAGAACGATAAATTTGAAGCA
>CBDDTI010000377.1:0-5626 GCA_965233585.1 bacterium | reverse complement strand
GTTGTTTACAACTGGCTTTCCTCGGAATCTAGAATTCTAGGGGCCATCATTTTAGACTTTATCAAATGAATTTGGTTTTCGTCCATGTACTTCTTCCATGTTTAGTAACGACACGTTTTACTTTAAGACCATTGAAAATATTAAAGTAAAATGGTTTGGTATTTCACTGGTGTTTATATAATAAACAGAACATTACATGCCCGCTTATGGATATGAATTTAATCTTCTCGTGGTCAACTCGATATCTCACTCGTTCGCTGCGCTCACTCGTGAGATATCGAGTTGACCACTCGAAGATAAAATTCATATCCACGCGCGGGCATGTAATATCCTCTATTTATGCTCTTGTTTCATGGCTTTCCACTTCTCTCCTAGTATCACGCTTATTGCTCTGAACAAAACAAACATTGAACCTCTCTCAGGCCAATTTAGATAGTTTAACAACGCAGCAATTAATAAGAGTCGCGTTAGACTTCAGATCAGGCGGTTTGGATTTGCGACCTGGCCGGGGCCATTGCGCTGTGTTCTTAGGTAAGACACGATTCGTTAAGTGTCTCTATCCAGCCGGGTTTATGAATGAATACCTTGCGATAGACCAGCATCCCAACGAGACGTGAATACTGGGGGGAGGAGGGAAAGGGGTTAAAAACACTCCTAGTAACATAGAGTTAAGAGCCAGTCTGTGAACTACAACGCTCAAAATTGATATAGACTATCTTTACCTTAACACGTTGAATAATGCTATCCAGGCAACGAAATCCGAGAGGGAGTCAGTTCTTTTATCCCCCCGTCCAAATACAGTCCGCGTAAACAATGAATCACCCACATTGTGGCTATAGAATTTAAAATTTGTCCTCTTTTCTCTTAAATCAGTCACAAAACAGGTCTATCTTATACTTGCTTTAACAAAAAAAGGTTTGATAAATAAGACAAAGAGAGCATCTTCAATGCTCTCTCGACAAGAGCAGTAACAGGTATTGTATATTTTATAGCTTCTGATTGGCTTAACGTCCACGTGTCTATACGACACACACTCTAAAGGTTTACCTGTTATCTTTGCCAGGGTGGGCCTGGGTGATTTCCACTCGAAATCGTTTAGCAAACAACATGAATGCGTTCATTGGTCTTTTGGTGAACTGATGTGTGTTGTTTCTTTTCACTGGGCTTGAAGGACAATGAGACTCTGATAGAAGCTTGGTTCTGCGGTGGCTGTGTTCTTCTTTATCCTGTCATAAATATAAAACGTTTTCTAAGCTTGAAAAGAATTTTCTTGTTCTGAAGAACTACATTTTTCATTTGAATGATTTTTCGTTTAAATGTGGCAGTGTCTCGTAATAACTTTGATTCAGAAACTTTGGCTTACTTTGCTGAACATACAATTCTTTTTTCTGTAAAACTATGAAATTGGGTGAACTCACGCTTCCTTAAAGACTACCGAGGATCAGAAAGATATGTCAGATGTGTAGTGCACGTGCCAAGGACATAGAATAGTTACTTGAGGTAACGTAACGTAACGCAACGATTGAAATTAGACTTGCTTGCATTTTAAATAATGACAAGTAATTTTAACCCTTTTTGTTGCCAGACCTTTCCTTAAACCTGTCAGCTTAAAGGGGACTGCGTACGTCTGAACTCTCTTATCTGGTTCTGAAATCCGTTAGAACTTACCTTAGCCATACTGCTAAGTGCAAGTGCCGCTGTTGAATCCATAGCAGTGAAATCAGACCTTAAAAAAATTAACAAAAACATTTAAAAAGGTGCATGTATAAGCAACATGTGGTACAAGGGAGAAACATCAAAGATTAACAGAGAGGTTTGGAGCCAAAATTCTAAGTGGACTTACGATTTTTTGTCGCCTATACGTTGGGTTCCGTTAAAACTTCCAAGAACATCTGAGTCACGTGGCAACACACACACGTCACCCCTTTGTAAGGTCTGACAGTTTATCCCATAACGCAATTCAGTCGCAGCAGGATTGAACGAAGCCCAATTTGACCTGTCTGTTCTCCTGACAAAGAATGGATGGTCAGCGGTGATCTCCGCTTGCAGGCTCGTTTGGTCGTTACACGATTTAAAGGAGACAATGCATTCCTCCTAATCAAGAAAAGTAAATTAAAAACAAAAACAGCACATGCAACGTTAACTTCAAATACGTCTTCGGAAAGGAACTGTAAAATAGTTTTGGACTGTGAAGTGGCTCTAAATTTACACTGGCTTATGTATCATGATTTATGTACCTTGGTTTATATTCTCGGTTTTCACCAGTCATGTGATCAAAACTAAAAATCGTAACCGTTGACTGAATAAAGTCAAGAATCTGGGATACGATAGATGATTGATATATTAACAACAACGCCAAAAATCAGGTCTTTGCTGTTTTTCATTCGCGGGTTATTTGCAAAAGTGTGGCACCCAAATTTAGAGAGCTTTGTATGGAGACGCCATGTTTGTGTCCTTCTGAGGGGCACATATATGGCGGCCGTAAAGTAACAGAAACATCTGTCACTGAGTTTTGCTATAGAAACGAAAAATTATTGCTCTAGAGATCCTATAGATTGAAATAAATGCTTCTTCTTGAGCAAGCACTGTTTATTTAGCAAAAACAAAAGCGATAACTCATCTTTTGACCTACGCGACAGCCTTCTTGGGCCGCCACTTTCGTGTCACGCAACGCAAAAGCTTGGAAATTCAAGCGTGCTCTGTTACAAAAGGAAGAACAGTGTCGAGCTAAAACGTTGTGAAAAGTCAAGGTGCTATAAGGTCTTTTATTGTATATATAGCGAGAATTTTAGGCAATGAACCTTGCAAATAGAATTCTATATGCGCTATATTTCACCTGTGAAAAAAGCGATACGTCCAATCAGGTTTGCGTATACCGTTCTTCACATGTGAAAAATATAACCAATCACCGTTCATGATAGAATCACTTAGCCAATCAGAGTTAAGCACTCTAATGGCTTCCGAGAAGCGCGGGCTTGAAATCAGCGTCCGCTTGAAGTTTGTGTCTCGATAACATGGCTTCGGTTCCCGTTTTACTTCACTTTCGGAAAAACAGCAATGGAATATATCCAACAAATATCTTGAGCGCTAGAACTTCAGTTTGAGAATCAATAGCCATTCAAGAAACCGAGGAAGTAAATTTATCACCAGAAAGCCAACAACAATCAAGGAGGAACATTCAAATAAACAGAGTAAGTCAACAGAGTCTGAATTTGTCTTTCTGTGTCTTTGCACAGCGCGAAGTGTCGCTATGACATATTGAATCTGACAGTAAGCTTAATTATGGACAAACGAAAAGATTTCTCACTATGTATTTACGAATTTTCCCCTATTATATTTAAGCTTGTGTAGGCTCCTTGTCCGCCTTTATCTGGACTAGAAAGCGGATTTGTTTTTCATTACGCTCGGTCATTCATTACGTTCTCAGCGTTCTGCATGTAAACTTATGGTGTCAGAAAAAAACTAAAACTGATCTAATGGGTCTGTCTAATTCTCGTTATATATACAATAAACAAATTACAGCATAGAAAGTGCTTTGTACGGATTTTTATCCACTCGTTGCAAGACTTTGGAAAACTCACTCGTTCGCTGCGCTCACTCGTTCGTTTTCCAAAGTCTTGCAACTCGTGAATAAAAATCCGTACGTCGCACTTTCTATGAAGTAATCTATATTTATCTGATGGAACTGAAACCTCAGAAGAAAAGGTAATTTTTTAATTTTCGAATATGATGACGTCACAAGAAAACCGAGAATACCTTGAGTTATGTTCCATGATTTATGTACCTTGATTTATGTACCATTATTTATGTACTTTGATTTATGTACCTTGATTTATATACCTTGATTTATGCTCCATGATTTATGTTTCTTGATTTATGTACCTTGATTTATGTAACATGATTTATGTACCTTGGTTTATATACGTTGATTTATGTACCTTGGTTTATATACCTTGATTTACGTTCCATGATTTATGTACCTTGATTTATGTACCTAGACGTCATCCATATGCACGCTCCCCTTCCTCGCCTCTCACCGAAACGTAAAAAAAATTCCTGATCGATATTTTACATCTATGAAGTAACTCATAAATGTTAACTATGAGTGAATAATAGGGGGAAATCTTCACAGTTCATTCACTTAGATGCAAAGCTTTAAGGCAAAGGACATGGACTCGAAGCGTATTGACAAGAAATATTTTTGTTTTGCCTTTCAGCTTAACATAGATGATCTCTTATGTAAAATGGTCTTCTCTTGTAGGAGAAGCTAAACGTAGTTACCAGATAAACTAGAAAACACAATCTTCAATCACGTAATTATGTATTTAAAAATCAACATACGCTGTTTTGACTGTGTTTTGCATTAATTCCCTCATAATCAACCACTTGAAGTCCATTGTGAAACAGGTCTGCTAAAATGTCCTCCATGCCTGTGTCCCCAACAGTCCTCCAGGTCCGGTCATTTTCATCCGGGAAATTAACTTTGGTTCCTGCCATAAAACAGCGCCACTTTGTGGCTGACACTTCTTGTGACAGCGTTGTTTGTGTTGGAGATTCTGGACTGGTTTGTAAAACCCGCCGCCAGTCGCTTGTCCTTAAATCCTGTACAAAGAAATACCTAAGTGTTTACCAAAAATACGTCACTTTTAGCTGCGGGAATCTGTTATTTTCCTACCAACTACCGAGATAGGCCCGTAACCGAAGTGACAATTTGGTTTTTAGTTAAGCAACACCGATACATGGCGTGACAAAAACTATTCTTATCACCGAAGATTAGCCGAAGATTTCCGAGTATAAGTAGTAATCAGTATATTAAGAAAACATTTGCAAAATGTTGGAGAAATGTCCCGAAGATTAGTCGAGGAATCGTTTACGAACTTTCCGAGGAGTCTATAGTATCAGCTCGGCTATTAGTGATAGACATTGATATTGTTATTTCTTCTGCAGTTAAGGATTGAGCAGTTTTTCTCAATGGCGCAGAAGAGAGAAATTTGTACAAATCTCTATCGTCTTAACTTATCCAAGTATTTTCTTTTAGTTCAGTAAGATTTGCCAGAAACATTCTCCAAAGTTTGACGCGCTGACGAGAAAATCTAAGTCTTGATTTCCCGTCTCGTATCTCGCCCCCGCCCACAGAGGGGGCACTCCCACATTAAAAAGACGCGGATGCTCTTCGTTTGTTTTAGGAATTAAAAAGCAGTTTATGTGCATGCTCAACATGAAAAGGTGCACAGTGTTAGGTTTTTAACCTTTTAGGGTAAGGTAAAGTCTGCATTCGAGCCAAGTGGCCCATCAGGCCGGAGCTTATCCCGGTTTCTGTAGCATGACGCGACTGAGAGTATTTCTACTCCTCCCTAGAAGGGATGCTAGTCCATCGCAGGATTACCCCCCAGCATTAACGACGTTCGCGCGAAATTTTCCAGCATTGATTTTTTTCTAAAAATTTTACCATTCGGAAAGTTGATGAATTAGTGATGTCAGAAATGTAAAAAAATTGGGGGTCACCAACTTCGTTTAGGAGAAAACATGCCTGGAAAAACACCTAAATCTGAGTAAATCGGGCTTCGTTAGAGGAGAAGGCCACAGTGGCTGCAAGTCTCAAAATATTGCAATTAGAGATTTGAAG
>CBDDTI010000376.1:0-29849 GCA_965233585.1 bacterium | reverse complement strand
CTAGCGGAATGAAGTTACACAACCAAACCAGTCGCATATTTTCATATGACTACACATTTAGTCATGTTAACCCTGTGGCGGTGCCCTCGGTGTAGACCGCATGGCTGTTCACTGTTGCGCCCCAAGAATTGCAAGCCGCAATCTATAACGGCATGTCCTCAATTTATTACTACTAATATTACGATCTGCCTGTACACAAACCACTTCGGGGAGCAGCTTTCAGTAGCAACTTTCGGGAGCCGCTTTGCAGAATAGCTTTGGGGAAACGTTTTAGGGTATATATTTGAAGAATCGCAGCTTTCGGGCAATAGCTTTGGACAGCAGCTTTGGGAAGCAGCTTTGGCAAGCTGTCCGGAGCAACTTTCAGGAACAATTGCTTTGAAGAACAGCTTTCGGGGGCAGCTTTACAAACAACTTCGGGGAGCAGCTTTCAGTAGCAACTTTCGGGAGCAGCTTTCGGGAGCCGCTTTGCAGAATAGCTTTGGGGAGCCGTTTTGGTGTATAGGTTTGAAGAGTTGCAGCTTTGGGGCTATGGCTTTGGACAGCAGCTTCTGGTAGCAACTTTGAGGCGCAGCTTTCGGGAGCCGCTTTGCAGAATGGCTTTGGGGAGCCGTTTTGGTGAACAGGTTTGCAGAATCGCAGCTTTAGGGCAACAGCTTTGGAGAACAGCTTTGGGGCACAACTTTGGGGAGCAGCGCCGGGGAACAGCTTTGGGTAGCAGCTTTGGGGAGCAACTTTGGACAGCTTTCCGACCAGCTGGCAGCTTCGGGCAGCAGCAACTTTGGGGAGCAGCTTTCCGCAGCTTTGGGGCAACAGCTTTGGAGAACAGCTTTGGGCACAACTTTGTGGAGCAGCGCAGGGGAACAGCTTTGGGGAGCAGCTTTAGGGAGCAGCTTTGAGGAGCAGCTTTGCACGGCAGCTTTGAAGAACCGCAACTTTGGGGAGCAGCTTTCGGGAGTCGCTTTGGAGAATAGCTTTGGGGAACAGGTTTGAAGCATAGCCGCTTTGAGGCAACCGCTTTGCAGAGGTGCTTTGGAGAACAGCTTTCGGAAGTTGGGGAGCAACTGTGGGGAGCAACTTTGCGGCATTGATTGCAGCAGCATTGACGGACAGTTGCTTTGAAGAACGACAGCTTTGGGGAGTAGCTTTAGAAAGCAACTTTTAGAAGTCGCTTTCGGAAACAACTTTCGGGGGCAGGCTTAGCAACTTTGGGGCGCAGCTTTCGGGAGCCGCTTTGCAGAATGGCTTTGGGGAGACGTTTTGGCAAACAGGTGTGCAGAATCGCAGCTTTCGGGCAACAGCTTTGGAGAACAGCTTTGGGCACAACTTTGTGGATCAGCGCAGGGGAACAGCTTTGGGGAGCAGCTTTAGGGAGCAGCTTTGAGGAGCAGCTTTGCACGGCAGCTTTGAAGAACCGCAGCTTTGGGGAGCACCTTTGGGGAGTAGCTTTTGGAACGCAACTTTGGGGAGCAATTTTCGGCAGCAACTTTGGGGAGCAGCTTTCCGCAGCTTTGGGGCAACAGCTTTGGAGAACAGCTTTGGGCACAATTTTGTGGAGCAGCGCAGGGGAACAGCTTTGGGGAGCAGCTTTAGGGAGGAGCTTTGAGGAGCAGCTTTGCACGGCAGCTTTGAAAAATTTCAGCTTTGGGGAGCACCTTTGTGAACACAACTTTGGGGAGCAGCTTTCGGCAGCAACTTTGAGGAGCAGCTTTCGGGAGTCGCTTTGGAGACTAGCTTTGGGGAATAGGTTTGAAGCATAGCCGCTTTGGGGCAACCGCTTTGCAGAGGTGCTTTGGAGAACAGCTTTGGGAAGCAGCTTCGGGGAACCACTTTGGGGAGCAGCTTTGGCAAGCTGTCCGGAGCAACTTTCAGGAACAATTGCTTTGAAGAACAGCAGCTTTCGGGGGCAATTTTACAAACAACTTCGGGGAGCAGCTTTCAGTAGCAACTTTCGGGAGCAGCTTTCGGGAGCCTCTTTGCAGAATAGTTTTGGGGAGCTATTTGGGGGTATAAGGTTTGAAGAGTTGCAGCTTTGGGGCTGTGGCTTTGGACAGCAGCTTTTGGTAGCAAGTTTGGGGCGCAGCTTTTAGGAGCCGCTTTGCAGAATGGCTTTGGGGAGCCGTTTTGGTGAACAGGTTTGCAGAATCGCAGCTTTAGGGCAACAGCTTTGGAGAACAGCTTTGGGGCACAACTTTGGGGAGCAGCGCCGGGGAACAGCTTTGGGGAGCAGCTTTGGACAGCTTTTCGGACCAGCTTTGAGGCAACTTCAGGTATTAACATTGGAATTTTGGGGAGCGTTTTTGGGACGCGGCTTTCGGTAGCAACTTTGAAGAGCAGCTTTGGGGAGCAACTGTGGGGAGCAACTTTGCGGCTTTGAAAGCAGCATTGACGGACAGTTGCTTTGAAAAACGATAGCTTTGGGAAATAGCTTTAGAAAGCAGCTTTGGGAAACCGCTTTCGGAAACAACTTTTCGGGGCAAGCTTAGCAGCTATTCGGAGCAACTTTGAGGCGGAGCAGCTTTGAACAGCAGCTTTGAATGACGAGCAGCTTTCGGGAGCCGCTTTGGAGAATAACTTTGGGGAATAGGTTTGAAGCATAGCCGCTTTGGGGCAACCGCTTCGCAGAGGTGTTTTGGGGAACAGATGTAACTTTGGCAAGCTTTCCGGAACAAATTTGAGGATTAATTATTTTGAAGAACATTAATTTTGGGGAGTAATTTTCGGAAATAATTTTACAAATAAATTTGAAAAGTCGTAATTTTGGGGTAATAGTTACTGTTCATAAATAATTTTAAGAATAATTTTGATTAATTTTTTCTTTACTTATTTCGAAAAATAATAATTTTCGGGTATGTATTTATAAGGAATTTTGGATAATTATTTTGGATAATTTTGGGAATTTTATTCCGGAATATTTTTGGAAATAGTATTGGGAATTAGCTTCGGGGTTGTGGAGAGCTGCTCTGGGGCAGTTTCGGGAACCAGCTTTGGAGAGCAGATTTCGGGAAGAATTTTGGAGAATAATTTTATAAATAATTTTCTGGAATAATAATGGACCTTGCTATACGCGAAATAGGCTTCGATAACGTAACTTTGGGAATTAGTTTTTGGTTGTAATTTTGGGGAGTATTTGGTAGTATGTGAAGAGTAGGTAGGTAATTAAAAATACTAATATAGGTTTCCGATTGGTATTTTTAATTATATATATGTTTGTTTGTTTTTTGTTTGTAAGGCTGGGAATAGTTTTTTCTTGAATTTATTGGTTCGGTTTAGAATTAAATAATTTATTTTTATAATAAATTGTATTAATATATTGTAGTTAATTATAATATATTACTTTTTTCTTTCTTATGGTTATGATTATTGGCAAGATCCGACTTGATTTTTTATGTTATTTTTGAATTTGAAATCTTAATTTTAAATATATTGTTTTATTTTTAATACTTATAATTGGTTGTAATTTCGGAAATTTCGATTTATAAATTAGTGTAATTATATGGGATTTAATATATAATATTATATAATATATTGGTCGGCCTGCTGTTTCTAATAGCGGGAGATTTACGTTAAGTATGTTGAATAAATCCCAAAAAATTATCTTCCTTCGAGTTAGGGGGGTGGGGTTGGAGTTACCTATTTAGTAGTAGTCCCGGTATTTTTTTTATAAAATAATTTGATTTAATTTACAAAATGGGCTGCCTGGAAATTTCTCTACAAAGTACCTGGCCTTGGATAGGCCTTTTTACTTTAAAATAAGTGTTGAAAATTAATTAAAACAAGATTGATTTTATTTTTTTTATTAAAATAATTTTCAAAGGCTCTTTTTAACCATTTTTTAAGACCTAATTTGTAGACTAAAAATAGGCTCCGAGGGGCCCTGAGCAATTTGAAAAATTAAAAACTACTTTACGTGATTAATTTCAAAATATCTATTTTGTAGTAAATCTAAAACACACCAAGAACCCAACTTGAGGATGTCGTCTGGCACAAAAATATTCGCTTATTTTTCTTGCAGCTATACCGATTGTCTCGCTGCGCTATGGCCTCTCACCGCTTGCGCAGGCGACCAGAGATTGGAAAACACATTGATACACATGTTCAATAGTCAGACGTGTCTTAATAGTTAGCCCGTGGCAATCGGAGTATATTTTGGCTTGAAGTCTTGATGTCAAGATGGTACCTCCAGGGTTATCATTACTTCTGCGCGGTTCGCTTGTGTGACGGGGGCGTTGAAGCACCAACATGGGATACTGCGCGGGGATGTTGGCACATCTTAACCCAAGGTTAGGAATGGTTAGGGAATATAACGAAAATCCATAAAAATCCAAGGTAACAGAATAGGTCCAACCTGGCCGGGCCAATATAGCAAGATACTTGCACCAGTAAAAGTGATGATAGTTTTCTTCACCTTGAGGCTGGTCATGATCTTGTTGCATCGTATGACTTAGAGCAGCGCCGTAGGAATTAGTGGTGCCTCTATTGGGTGTACAAAATAATTTTACTCCATAATAATACTATAAAATGGGTTACCATTGGGTATACAAAACGATTTTAAATTATAAAAATATTACAAAATGGAGTGCCTAAATCTGCCAGTCCATTCCTCCCAATTTTCTCGAGTACATGGCAAGAAATAAAAAATATGTAGACATATATTGATAAATAACATCTAAATTAAATTAAAATATAATAATATTCCGAAATTAAATGGGGAAGGGTTAGAGCTACCCGTTTAGTAGGGGTGGGATTGGAGCCACCCATTTAGTAGTGGCCCCGGTATTTTTCAAAAATATTAAAACATAATATTTGCTCATATTTTTATTCTATTATATTCCCTAACCATCCCTAACCTTGCGTCAAGATGCGCCAACATCCCCGCGCAGTATCCCATGCAGGTGTTTCAACGCCCCTGTCACACAACTGAACCGCGCAGAAGTAATGATATTCCTGACGGTACCATCTTGACGCCAAAATTTCAAGCAAAATACTCCGGATGCCACGGGCATGTCTGACTATTGAATACTTTTGAAACATAACATAATTTCCTACTTTTCTATATATTTATCTAATATACTTTTTAATAAATATGTTTTCTTCATTTTAATTTTAACCAAAAACACAATAAATTCACTACAAAATACAGGGATTCCAATCTTTAAAAATCCTCAATGGAATTCGGTAATTTCACTATAAATTATCTAGCCTTAAAAAGTCCCTTTTTCGATCAAATTTCTATCTTTATCCATAGACCCCGATATTTTTTTCTACAAAATAATTTACTATTCAAATTTAAAGTAGACCTTAGACCTTTTCACAAGGTAGTTTCACTACAAAATAACCCATAAAACCCGTCTTGTAGGAGCCTTAAACCCCATTTTATATAGGAAATTCGAATGAGAAAAAAACCAAATAATTAATATATAATCAAAATTAAAAAAATAACAACAATACCACCACCAAAAACAACAACCAACAACGAACAACAACAACAAACAACAAACAACAACAATAACAACAAACAACAACAAAACAACAACAAAACAACAACCAAAACAACAACCAGAACAACAACCAGAACAACAACCAGAACAACAACCAGAACAACAACCCCAACGACAACACCAACGCCAACGCAAACGCCAATACCAACGCCAACACCAACACCAACAACAACAACAGCAACAACAGCAACAACAGCAACAACAGCAACAACAACAACAGCAACAACAGCAACAACAACAACAGACCAATGAGAGACCTACCGAGCGACAGTGGACGCAAAACCAAAGCTCCCAGAAGACCCTTTTTGGAATGGAACTGAAAAACCGACCGAGCGACAGTGGGGCCAAAAGTGCACTCAGAAGAGTGATAGACGCATGCGGTACATTCAGAAGAACGGAAACGTAAAACGAAAGCGCAACTGATGCAGGAGAGATTGACCGAGCGACGTTGGGGCCGAAAGTGCACTCAAAAGAGTGATAGACGCATTCGGTACATGCAGAAGAACGGAAACGTAAAACGAAAGCTCAACTGATCCATGAGAGACCTACGGGGGAAATCAGAAGACACATGCTCAAACACAACTGAATACCAAGCGACACTGGACCAGGGGGAATCGAACTAACCCCCGACCGACCCTGACCGACCGTACTGCATTTGCTTAGTGGGACACTGACTGGAAAGAATAGAATTTTTCCCAAAAAAGTATCACTTTTTTGGGAAAACCAAAAATGATTTTCCAAAAATAGTAGTAAAATTTCAACCTCCGCGCAGGGGGCCCAGGAAGCACAGACTTAGTTTGTATTCGCGCAGACTAAGTTTGTATTTGCCAATTTTCCCAAAAGTAGCAGATTTTTGGGAAAATTAGCCTCGAGAAACTGCGCGCACGCGCTCTGGGTCAAGCTAGATCGTAATATTAGTAATAATATATTAATTGATATTAGGACTGGGAGGATTTGGTGTATGGAATTGAGGCTTGGTGGGATCCGAAATGGAGAATGAATTACGGCTTGGAACCCCAATGTGGTAATTGATATTTTGATATATTTTGAAGTTGTATTATTTGTTTATTTTTTTACTATTGATGTCAGCATTTTACTTCTCATATCTCCAAAGATCTTGACAAATCTTCACAAATTTACAGTACGCCCCGCTACTACTTGTTTATTCAAATTTTTTAATTGATAAATAATTTATTATATTAATTCGCCGAAAATTTTAAAATTTAATTTTTTTAATTGATAAATAATATTTCGAATTATTTTTATTTTAAAAAAAAAATATATTGATTCTTATTCTTATCGTAATTCCCCGCTGTTCGAAAAAGCTGGCCGACCATAGTATTTTATATTATTTATGTTTTATTTTTTTAAAATGTATTTATATTAAAAATTTTTACGGAAGGTGTAGAAATTGCTATTTTAGAAAGGTGTTTTAGTTCAGTCGCGGATTTTTTTTTGTAAATTTCCGTATAAAATTTTTTTTATTAAATTTTAATATGAATTTCGATTATAAAGGTTTGTATAAAATATGTGGTATAAATGTTTAATAAATTTCTTTTTTTTTGGAAATATACAAATATTTATTTATATATTGACTTTATAGGCCCGTATAAAATGGATTTATTAGTTATATTTTGTAAGGGATTAGTAGCATTTTACCCATAAATTTTGCTATAAATCATTTCTGTTTAAAATTTTGATTATATAATCTTTATGCCCGTACCCTGGTGTTATTTTGGTTTGTGATGTTTACCTGTAAATTTTATCTATGAAGTGGCCCTTCTGAAATATTGATATGTATTTTGGATACATTTTTTATGATGGGAATTATGGATTTGTTTTGCGGTATTTTGCATATAAATTTCCGTATATTTTTGAAATAAAGAAATTTATTTTAATTACATAGGCTCGTACAAAATATGGATCTATTTTGTTATATTTAATATTATATTTTATTTATAATTTTCGATATTTTTGTTTATATTGATGTGTATTTTTATTTTGTATAAGCTCGTATTAAATGTTTGTTTGTTCTGGGGTTTTATTTTGGTTTGTTATATTTTTAATTTGTGAATTTTTGTGTAAAATATTTTTTTGAAATTGTTGAAATTTTAATTTATATTTAGAATTTGGATTCTGTCAGAAAGTAAGTATGGGCCGCGGGCATCTTTCCTTGTGTTTTATTTAAATATTTCTTTTTAAAAGTAATTTTTGAAATCTTCGTATGTGTTTCGATTGCGTAGGCTCACACGTAGGCTCGCAACAAAGTCTGTGCCCGCATTCTGGGCTTATTGTGGTCTGCGGCATTTTGCTTGTAATTTTTTTTATGAATAGTTTTTTTAATATTATTGTGTGTTTAGACCGCGTAGGTTCGTAAAAAGTATGGTCCTAGTTCTTGGGTTCGGTTTTTTTGTTTTAATTGATTATTATTTTTCCTCTGTCTCAATATTATTATTTCACTATCATGATCTTCGTGCCCCGTCATATCATTATCTTTAATATTTTTATCCTTTATTTTATATTTCGCAATATCGGCCCCCTCCACCTCATCTAACATAACTTTTTTATCCCTTTCCTTATTCTTCTTAATATTATAATTCTTAATATTATTATTTGCCTCCTTCTTAATACTATTATGCTCCACCTTGTCCTCTTTATCTTCCGCATTATTATCTTCATCCCTATCCTCCTTAATATCATCATCCTCATCAATACCTACTTTAGCATTGTCATACCCCACATTATTTCTTGTACCTCATAATCCTTCATTTTTTATGAATTATTATTCATAATAATATAATTAGTCACATTATCATTATCAATACTTTAATTTTCCTACATATAATTATTTTTATTATCATTATCGTCATTATTATTATTTTCATTATTTTCATCTTCATCGTTTTTGTTATTATCATTATTATTTTTAACTTAATTCTCCTTATTATTATGTATTTTAATTTTATTTTATTTATTATTATTTCTCTTAGTATTATTTTTTCCTCCACCATATTAATTTGTATTTCTCCTTCCGTATTTTTTTTGTATTTTTTGCAAAAATTATTTTATTTTTTTTTTCTTCTTTATTCTTATTTTAATTTAAGTTAAAAAATTTATTATATTATTTCTACTATATTAATTGATTTTTCTTGATGGCGGTAACGGAAAATTTAAAAATATGAAGAAGCCCTATAGGGGATATTGATTGGTTGTGTATGTGTAGTGGTATGATTATTAAATAATATATATATTTTATAAGTATAGAGTAATTTTGATACACTTCTAGTTGGGGTCTATTGAAATTTGATTTCATATAATATTATTTTTTTTTTATTTTTAGGTTTTTGATACAATAAATTTATTTTAAAAATTATTTCTATTTTTTTTATATAAATTATTTTAAGAATATTTTTCAAAACAATATATATGTTTATTTGAATGTTTTTTATTTAAAAAATTATTTTTTATCAAGAATATTTTTCTTTATCATTATTTTTATTCAATATATTTTTTCCAATATTTTTTGATTTTATAAAATTTATACAAACATTTTTCCCGATATTTTTAGTATTTTATAATTGGGAAAATTTTCTTGATATAAAATATGTATTATAAAAGAAAAAAATTGATGTCCGGCCATAAAATCCAAAGAAAAGATACCATTACATCCTTTGTTCCAATCAAGCTTGATCAATTCGCAATAAGCAGGTAAGTAATTATTTCCCACACCACTGTATGTGGGTTCTTGTTTTTCGCTTGGATCCTGCCGCTCCTTTTCCGGTTTATTTATTTTCGCGTGGCAGGTACAATATTAAGAGCCTCGTGCCTACATTTTATTTCTCATACTTGTTCGAAGTTCATATTAAAACTTTGAATAAAAGCTTTGATATGTGCGATTTTCTGGTCCTTTTATTCCTATGTTTGACAAACACAAATCCAAGAATTAAATACGACTACGAATACCAAAAATAATTTAATTCCAAAAAAATGATGTAATGCCCAACCGCAATTGCCGCACTACAAGAAATAATTTTATTTTCGTCTTGAGGTCCTTTTGAAAATTTTTATGTCCCGTTTTGCTCTGGGCAAACAAATTTCCTTTGGAAAGCACACTAGCTATTGATTACTATTTTTTAACTGCGTGTTCCCATTGAAAATAGAATTTTTTTGTAGTCATTTCAATATTATTTTGCCAGAGGTCATAGTTTTTCAAAAATGTCCCATACGGGTTTTTGAAACAAAGTTTTTTATAGGAATTCATAGTGGAATAAATTCAAAAAAATTAAGCAGATTTTCAGAAACAAATGCTTTTTACCCGAATTAACGAACAATTTTCTTGGAAATGGCAATTCTCCTATTTGTGCAATAATTCATGAAAAATTGATTTGCAATGGACCCGTTTGATGAGTCTGTGTCTTGGTTTGGTTTCACCTAAAAGTGTCTAGTAAGTACGGCTTCCCTGCAGCTGGCGTCCCATCCAGTCCTACACACCGATTTGTGGTTTCCCCTTTGCGATGGCATTCTTGTTTTTTTTGCATCACACTGCTGTTTGTGTCGCTGTTGGAGAACGACCGCAGCTGCACTATGTTGTTCGAGATCAGGCTCATGCATGGGCTGAAAAAGCTGGATTCGGACCCGAAAAAAAGCGTCCCGCCTTCTGCCTTGGGTTGTTGGTGCGGCCCGGGTGGGTGCCGCGCCATATAGCCTGTGCAATGGCCGGTCGCATTGGTGTTTTGGCGCTTAATGCGGAGAATTCTGTTCTGCAGGAAGTTGAAATGGTGGTCAGATCAGGCCCAGGCGGTTTTCAGGCGTCGAAGTGGGTTGGCTGATTAAAAGGTCCTTCCAGTCAGTCTCCCTGGGGGTTCTGCAAACGTCTTACCCCTCTTGGATGTCGTCGGACCTGTGTGGGTTGGTTGTTTTGCTTTGTTGTGCCATCTGTGTCTATTCCTGCTATTTGTTTTCCTTGCTGGCTATTACTCAATTTTTTTTTCTGAGGCCTTTCTGCAGTTACCATAAGTGTTGTGGTTTATTCACCAAGAATTTTTTTTTACTTGTAATGCCTCGGTTCCATATGGATATCATTAATTTTTTTAATAATATATATTTTAAATAAAAGCAAATGAATAACTTTGAAAGAATTGAAGGACATAAAAAAAATTAAAATTTTTATTAAATAAATTTCAGGAGTTTTTTTCCAGTATTAGGAAATTATATTTAATGAAATAAAAAAAAAAGTAATTATATTTAATAATAAATTTTGAAAAAAATTAATCATGAAAATGTAACTATTGGATTCGAACAATTAAAATTTATTTTATTGATTTTTTCGTTTATTTATTTAAAAAAAAATATTTTTTACCTTCTTAAATTTAATAATTTTTTGAGCATTGGAGCTTTTTTAATCTTGTTCTTTGTGGCGGTCCCAATCGTTTCCTGGCATAGCAACCGCCGCAACCCATGTGCACAGCAATGGCATGAGTCCCAGCAATGGCATGAGTTCCAGCAACGGCCAGGGTACGCCGCAACTTTTCCGGCAGGCCTGTGTATGGCGCTGCCATTCAAAAAGCAGGCGCAGCTCTAAAAAGCAGTGGCCAGGCACGCCACACAGGCAGCCGGGGCCTCAGCAGCGGCCACATACTCCCCTGGTCCCCTTGTGCCTTGCAAGCGAAAGGCAACTGAGACGTTAGCGCAGGCAACTTGTGCCGCACCTGAGCTTGGCAGCTGTTTTCTGTCGCCACCAATAAATCAAGGACCTGGCATGTAATCTTGCTTATTTAAAGATTTGATGTGTTGTTTGTTATAAGGAATAAATGTGTAATAACTGAAGATTCGTGGCCTCTGATTTGATGTTCTTTGTAATTAATCGAGCAATATTAATGGATCGGATACCGTCTTAGTATCTTTCTGTGTCAAATGTAAAAAGGTTTCGTTCGAAAACAAGCACTCAGAAATAATATGGGATACACAACGGGCGAATAATTCAGGCACAATCTCTGGCCCCAAAAAAAGGTCCTCCGGGGGTGCAAGGCTTCCAGGCTCTTCGCAATCAATTTCTAGAATGAAGGGGCAGAAACCTTCAGATTACAGGGTAATATATATCTTTTTATCAAAGTCTGTTCGGCCCAAACTGTTGGCCAGATCTCGCCGTTCCTCTGCGGACAACGACCCAGGAAGATTATGAGGAGGCTAGCGACGAGTTTCCCACAAACTTATATGTTCCCCATCAAGTTACCTCCTCTACAAACGGTCAAGGGTATAAGCCCCAACCCGCTGGTGTTTTCACCCGCCACGAGATAAAACATATAATACTCTCTAAGGTAACATCAAAAATTATTATTGTGGTGGGTAATTGTGGCCAAAGCCCGGGTCAAATCTTGCTGCATACCTGCAGGTATGTTAGGCCGAGGGCCGATACATATCGCAAAGTCGGGAGCTAGCCGGCTTAGATGGTCACAACCATTAAAAAAACCCGTTCCAAATATCAAGTTAGTAGTCTATTGCGGGCGCTCGAGCTTCGAAACGGCAAGTCGGATAAATCCCGTTTTTATCGAATTCGCTAAGCCCGCAAACCAAGCAGCCGAAGCGACCACACTACTAGAACGAAATAAATAAGAGTTCATCGGTCAAAGAAGCGCAAAAAACGGCATCGATATAGGTCCTCAGATTTACCCACTTATTAACCTTATAGGATCAAAAGTCAAATACCCCAGTACAGGTCAAAAAATACGTCGATTTATCCGGCTAAAAAAAAAAACCCATTACCATCGATCAATATCACAAAAAAACTTCCAACATCTACAACCGGCCCACATCTCGACAAACGCAAAATCCACTCGCCCCCAACCAAAGTACCACGACATCATAATTCGTATTAATAATTTTTTCCTATTAACCAAATCGAAATAAATATTTACTATTTCTAAATTTAATATTATAATCCCTTATAATATTTTTATTTCAATATTTTTTAAAATAATTATATTATAAATTAATTTTTATATAAAAATAAAATTAATAAAATATACAATTATATATATATATATAAATATTTTCAAAATTATTACATTTAAAAATTATATATTATAATATACTTAATTTAATATATTATTAAATATATTTTAATTTCCTTAATTTAAAAATTAAATATTAATAACAAATATATTATAATTTAATTAAAAAAAATAAGTAATTAATATTTAAATATATTCAAATATATTTAAATATATGGATTCTTGCTAATCAATTTGTATAGATAAATCCATCTAAGAATAATTAAATTCTAGGTCCATTTTTAATTGTAAATATTTTTTATACGGAAATTTACATGTCAAAACGCAGACAAACATTTTGTACAAGCTGCGCAATCGATACCAGTACGTAGTTGGAGATTTCACAAGAGCCACTTTTTACGGAAATTTACAGAAAAAAATATCCGAGTCCAGGCCCGCGGGTAGAGCATGCGCAGTCGCATGTATTGGGAGGTTTCGCAAGAGCCCCTTTACACGGAAATTTCAAGTAAAAGGCCGCAGACCAAGAGCAAGCAAATCTTGCGCCGCAAACTTTGTACGAGTCTGGGTAATCAAAATACACTTGGAGATTTCACAAGAGTCACTTAATACAGAAATTTAAAGGAAAATGTTGGGGCCAAGCTGGAGCACCCTGATCAAGCACTGGCCTTTACACTTACCGTAAGAACCCCTCAGTGTGGACACTCTGTTTGGGGAAAAATGTAAATTGACATAATTATATTTATTGCTGAATCAAGGGCCGAATTTCGCGACAGTTTCCTCAGATATGCAATGGGTATAAAGATTGGTACATGAACAGATATACATAATATATATATGTAAAGTGCATTTTCATGTCCAACTTTCCTAAGGGCTCTAAATCGCATTTTGCAATGCCAATGAATACAATGTGTCCCTTGAGCCGCAAAAAAAATTGAGACGGATGTGGCCCACCAGACTACACCTGCTGCCAAGGTACGACTTCTCGAAGCTTTGTTTGGGTGTGGGCCCAAACCTTGGAGCGCAAAAAAGACTGACGGTAATGACTGCTTGGTAGCAAGAGCGAAGAGCCAGATATAGACATGTAAAAGAAAAGCTTTTTGTCTGTGTACATGTACATGAACATTAATTTGTACACGCATATATGTCTATGTATATGCATATGCATATGCAAAAATATTTGTACATGCATCATGCATATTCGTGTATACACATATCAGAAAATATTCGTTTAGAACCCAAGGGCTTGTAGTTTGATCCATGTTTGGGTGTCATGCTAATTTAAAATTATGGGTCGCTTCTCGGCCAAGAAGCAAAATCAACCGACTGCATAGCATCAATTTTGAAAACCTTGTGTTCCTTTTGGTACTTCTCGAGAATCGGCTTTGTCTCCTGCAGCTTGCTCACGCTTTGGAAGCGACCAAATGACTCTGTTCAAAGAAGTGGGGAGTGGGGAAGCCGATCCGGTGGGATCGTTGCCCAATTCTTTAGGCGTCAAAAATCAAATTGCCCGAAGCCATTACCAAGCCACCTCAAACACAATGGCAAAGTTTGACATTTTTGGCCAACCAAGTAAGTAGTAGTACCTGTAGCACTCCATTCAACTAACGCTGGAATTTTTCCCGGGGTGTTCTAGCTTCGCTAGTGAAAAGCTGAGATTCTTGAAAGTCCCCACGTCTTGTCAGCCTGTCCTGTCGAGTAGTTGCTTTAAGCTTTCTAAGAACTGACCACTTGGGAAGCTGTCCTTTTCGTAAGTCGCAAAACGTTTTCGAATGCTCTCAAGGTTGTCGTCCACCCGACCACCTCATTCTCTGTCAAGCTGCCACTAGTTAGTCACCAAGAAATCCTTTCACAGAAGAGAAAACTGGGAGTCAACAATCGCAATGATGAGTTGGAAATTTGATATTGCAATTCCCGATTGCCAGTTCAAGGGACCACTGCAAGTGACTTTGTGGTTTAGCCCGAAAGACATTTGCATTCCTCTCCCCTAACTTAAATTGCAAAGTTTGCAGACTGCAGCTATGGCCTGCTTATACAGCTTCTTTAGCTGCAGCTTTGAACTCCCATTGAAATCGTCGTCAAACATGTCGTCGCTAGTCGCTAGTTTGTCCGACGAAATTCTTGCGGTTGGTCTTATTCAAGATTCAAGAGGTACCCGATGGGTGCTGACCAGGTGGAAACTTGTGCGTTGATAATTGGCATCATTGGTTGGGGTCTCAAATGTCTTAGGTGTGAATTGATCAAGTTGAAGCTCCCCAACACTTGGGACCTTTGATCAAGCATTGATCAAACATGATCACTTTCGAATAAAATTGATCAAAATCGCCGTAGCTTTGCAATAGTCTTGCCATAATTTGCCATAGCAATGTCCTGGAAATCTCCAATGGGCCCAGCTGCTGGTGACGGAACGCCCCAAGAGTCGTTTCCTGAGCGATGCTTCATTTCAACTTCAAAACGGGCAGAAGACTCTGAAAAAAAAGCAACGCTTCAAGTTTCATTGTTTTCATGTCTATAAGTTTCAAAAGTAGGAAATGATGGGCTACCAAACTTTGGATGCATTTGAAAGCAAAACAATCACAAACGCGACAGCAACCACTGAGATATCTTGAGACATCCAATGAAAAATATACATTGACGTATCTTGTACAATCACAAGTCAGTCTTGAAGTCAGAAGCACAAACACAATCACCCGAGAAAACCGATCCGTCCCTGAGTCCATGATAGGCATGATGCTTACAGACTTTTGAAGAAATATTCAGAAACCAAACCTTCAGCCTGACCAAAGGCACAAAAAGTCAGACCGGACACACAACCTGCACCAAGAAACTCCATCTCTGCTAGCGATGCTTCGAAAAACAGCCCCAGCTGTCACAGGCTTCCAGTCTTGAAGTGACAAACCGAATTGTCGGAGAAACAAGTTATCACAGTGAGCAAAGGAATGACCAAATCAATATTTTCCATTGAAAACAAAGCTGAAGTCTTTGGGGTCTCTTTTCAAAGGTTTGGATCTGGTGTCCATCTACCACCTCCTCAAGCAAATGCCCATATCGGATCTGAGCTTATATTTTAGCTGGGGCAGGCACATTGTCCCAATTTCGAGGGAATCCATCGATCAGAAAATAAATCTGTCTTTCCTTCCTTTTGTCCTTTTTGCATAGCCTGCAGGCACCAAGGCTTTCATTGAAAAACCCTATGTAGCGAACATGATGAGAGATAAAATGCGGATTCCACAGCAAGGAAACTGCCTATCATCATGCTTCTGTAGCGATCTGGTGGCAATGACTGTCTAGACAGATCCTGACATCCATTGATTCAGCTCAAAATCAACAAGTACCTTCTATGTGACCATAGTGGGAATGACAATTCCATCTCCCTGTAGCCTATCCACAAGCCTGCAATGCTGCACTCTTGAATCTTGAAAGTTTTTCGAATCGTGATAAAAGCGCAAGCTTCAAGATTTCCATAGGTTTCCAGTATTGGTGTTGCGCGTTTGCAAATCCCATAGTGACACGTGAGGTTCTACATCACTATTCCGTAGACCGGCGAACAGTTTCAGGACTGCAACTCCTGAAGCACCACCTGCCACGGCCCAAAGCCTTGTGCAACAAACGGACGGTGATTTGCACAGGAACAATCTTTCCATCCTGCCCGAAGTCACTGGTTTAGCCCGGGTTTAGCAAATAACCTTGACCTAAAACTAGGTGTTAGCCAAACCTTGGGGGACAGCGAGGTGTTGTTCTTCTGGTTGTCAGGTGCTAACCCAGAAATTCACCATCTAGCAACAAGAAATCCAATTCTTGTGGTACCCCAATCTTTTCTTCGAAACCTTTTCCTGAGCCAAGGAAGTTGCTGAACGACACGCATCTGCGCCGCTCTGCTTGTTGAGACATGACAACGCCGGTTTGAACTTCCGCCACTTTGAGGATCATCCTGCTTAGTAAGTGGCGACCAAGCCTGGTTACCAGCGGTGCCCCCCACCAGGCGGCGCGGAAGTCGCCTTAGGCTTACACTATAAGACCTTTTTTATCTATAAAACTTGTATGCGCCGTGCGCCAGCGGCCCGTGCGTGCGTGCTTTGTGCGAACCTGTTGTTGTCCAAGAACATGACCTGCGCATGACCACGTTGCAATGCAACGGCAAGGGGACACTTTGCGTTCCAAAGGTCACACTTCACACTCCACGCTCCACACTTCATCTCATCTCATCTCGTCATCTCTTCGCAGATGTCATCTAAGTTTTTCTAAACTCCCTTCATCTCATCTGAGTACTGTTTCCTTAAGTCACCACTTCGCAAAGTCACCCCTTCCCAAAGTCACCTCTTCTCTAGGTCACCCCCTCCCTAAGTCACCGCTTTCCCTAAGTCACCACTTTCCTCAGTCACCACTTCCATAAGCACACTTCCCTGAGTCACCTCTTCTCTAGGTCACCCCCTCCCTACGTCACCGCTTCCCTAAGTCACCACTTTCCTCAGTCACCACTTTCCTCAGTCACCACTTCCATAAGCACACTTCCCTGAGTCACCTCTTCTCTAGGTCAACCCCTCCCTAAGTCACCACTTCCCTAAGTCACCACTTTCCTCAGTCACCACTTCCATAAGCACACTTCCCTGAGTCACCTCTTCTCCAGGTCACCCCCTCCCTAAGTCACCGCTTTCCCTAAGTCACCACTTTCCTCAGTCACCACTTCCATAAGCACACTTCCCTGAGTCACCTCTTCTCTAGGTCACCCCCTCCCTAAGTCACCGTTTCCCTAAGTCACCACTTTCCTCAGTCACCACTTTCCTCAGTCACCACTTCCATAAGCACACTTCCCTGAGTCACCTCTTCTCTAGGTCACCCCCTCCCTAAGTCACCGCTTCCCTAAGTCACCACTTTCCTCAGTCACCACTTCCATAAGCACACTTCCCTGAGTCACCTCTTCTCTAGGTCACCCCCTCCCTAAGTCACCGCTTCCCTAAGTCACCACTTTCCTCAGTCACCACTTCCAAAAGCACACTTCCCTGAGTCACCTCTTCTCTAGGTCACCCCCTCCCTAAGTCACCGCTTCCCTAAGTCACCACTTTCCTCAGCCACCACTTTCCTCAGTCACCACTTCCATAAGCACACTTCCCTGAGTCACCTCTTCTCTAGGTCACCCCCTCCCTAAGTCACCGCTTCCCTAAGTCACCACTTTCCTCAGTCACCACTTCCATAAGCACACTTCCCTGAGTCACCTCTTCTCTAGGTCACCCCCTCCCTAAGTCACCGCTTCCCTAAGTCACCACTTTCCTCAGTCACCACTTTCCTCAGTCACCACTTCCATAAGCACACTTCCCTGAGTCACCTCTTCTCTAGGTCACCCCCTCCCTAAGTCACCGCTTCCCTAAGTCACCACTTTCCTCAGTCACCACTTCCATAAGCACACTTCCCTGAGTCACCTCTTCTCTAGGTCACCCCCTCCCTAAGTCACCGCTTCCCTAAGTCACCACTTTCCTCAGTCACCACTTTCCTCAGTCACCACTTCCATAAGCACACTTCCCTGAGTCACCTCTTCTCTAGGTCACCCCCTCCCTAAGTCACCGCTTCCCGAAGTCATCACTTCTCTTAGGCACCGCTTTTCACTTTGTCCGTAACTCGGAAGATCGCTTCCCAACTTCCTTTGATCAAGTAACCGGGGCTGTCACATTCATAGGTGGGTTCTAGCCTCACTCACCAACCAGTAGCTACGTGGAACTGATCCTTGAAGCAGAGCTTGGAGACCCTATCCGTGTAAATACGCTTCAAAGAACTTATATAATATGCATTTGAGTACCTTCACATATTTCGAGGCTTCCCTACTATCCAATCACATCAAGTAATTCGTATATCCGTCTTTATGAATACCTGTCGCAGTCAATATGCATCTGACCATCAATCTTCCAGACTTGGTTGGACTTTATGAAAGCCCAATGTTCGCAGGATGGATTTCCCTATTGTATCATCTTGCTCGACCAAACTTTCAGAATGCACCCAGCTCGTCCTTGATATAAGAGTTGATCAATTCCCCGTCCTTCAGCAGTCAGCATCGCACAATTCTTGAACATGCCTAAGAGGTCCCACCTTTCTGCCATTGCTCGCTGTTTTCCTGTTTGCACACTTTAAACAAAGCCATGGTGGATGTCAAAGCTGTCACCCATACAAGTTGCATTGTGAAATCATGTGAGCTCGCTATGAATTCTATTTCTCTCCTATCCCACTTTGGGGACCAGTCAGGTCCTTGGAATTGGGATCTTGCCGTTCTGCACGCAAACAGTCCCCGGCAGAGATGTGCTGCCACTGCGGGTACGCGTCACAAATTTTTGCACCTCTGTGGACGTGATTCTGACGGGAAAAGTTCATAGAGGTTGGGGAAATTGAAAAAACGAGAAAAGGCAATTTCCACTTTCTTCTCCTTTTCATCTTTCATAAGCCTTGCTGGCACTGCGCATCTCCTAGCACAAGGCCTACTTGTTGATTGCCAGCAAAGCAGAAGCCTTGCTTCATGGGGCAACACATCGATACCATGTCATAAGTCTCACTGGAAGGGCATCTTTGGTTGCTGGCAAGAATTCGTTTGCAGCAATTGGATCGGCACCAAGACACTATATTGCTATATTCCTAGAGGTGGTGCCCGCAAGTTCAATCACATGAAATGGGTACGGTATGTATCATGAAAGCCCCCACCAATCCTTCTGAAAGAAGGAACACCAAACCGAGGTAGAGCTATTAGACAGAAATCGGCCCAAGCAGATTCCGTTTGACGCCCTTTTCCCAATCAATGGCAAGAACCTCATTCAAACGCATCAATCTTTGGACCTGTTGAAACTTGCAACCAGAAAGCAAAAGCAACCATCTTAACCTTTAATATCCATGTCCTTTACCGAAGCACTCAGTTAGGCACATGGGAATAAAACGCTGGCAGGACCCCGCTAAAGAACTGATAACTCTTCAAGGGCACTATGCGTAGGAAGTATGTAAACATGAATTTCCTCCGCTCCTGCGGCTCAGAAAGTCATTCCTCTTCTTCCGGCTTCATCAATGGTTCAGCTGCCCTATCGGTCCTCCCCATGAATGAATCGAAAACGATCAATCTTCGATCCAAGCGGCATTGTGTGCCTTTGCCTCAGCTGAACATGGGTTATTTGTCAACAACAATCGTTAAAAGTCATTTTTACATCTGTTCGCAGATTTGGGATGAGATCCTCTAATGGGATCTTAGGTTCCAGTTAGTGATGTTAATTGTTAATTGGGTTCAGGAAGGATGGTGCCGATGGAACGATAAATTTTTGGAAATGTAAGCCTTTCGGTCCAAGTGGTACGAAACAGTTTCAGAGCCTCAGAACCTAGTACTACAACCCGCAGAGCAACAAAACAGAGACCCTGGGGTTTGCCTGGAATTTCAAAAAGCATTTGGACGATGATGATTATCATGGTCAACCCAAAACCCTAGACCTCATGTGAACCCAAATAGAGTTGTTGTATTGTTCCCCGTCTAGAACATGTTTGAGAAGGTAATTAGTGCAACTGGTGCGTGGGGGGCAAACCTGGGGGTACGTGTGTAGAACTGTCATTTTCAGTCATTTTTCCCAGTGTCGGAATCTGCATGGGCCTGGATGGGTCTGGAAGTGGTCCTTCCTTTTCTCCAAGTGACCTGCACCAGGTCCTCCGAGGACGAACACCACGCGGGGCTTCGCCGGCGCGGCGAGCACCATGGCGCTTGCCGATGAAGCCACGGAGCACGGAGATGCGGAGGCCGCGGAGGCCGCGGAGGTGGCTGTGGTCGTGGCAGCCGGCGCCGGTGCGACTGCCACTGTGGAAACGTCGGTGTCGCTTGGTGCCGGAGCCTGGCACTGTGCTCGGATAAAAAAAATCAAACGTCTCAAATGATGGGCAGGAACCTGCAGCAAAGCTGGATGAATTTCAGATGGATGGGTTCGGTACCGAGAAGAAATCCAAGAATCAAACACGGTGCTTTTTAACCAAGCTATCATGAAGCATGAATGAATTCCAAGTGCAAGGGCTAACACAGACCCCCTCTCCCTTCCAGCTCGGTGGTGCCTGTGTTTCCGGCCTGGCTGTGATGACTGGTAACAATCTCAAAATTGGGCATTTTGGTTTCGGGGAGCTGAGATACTTGCAGTTGGAGTTGTAGCCGTGCAAATACTTCTGGCAGCAATACCAAATCCACTTCCAAGATCCATACTTAAGGACTAAGTCTGACTGAGGTACCTTGTGAGACTGGAGACCTTTTCTCAAGAATGTGTGAAGTGATTATCGCAGGTAACAAGAAAGTCACTTCGGCACTGGACAGGGCTTGCGTCTCATGGAATCGATCGGCCCTTTGGGCCTGAGGAGAGCCGCGACTTGTGCTCCGTGCTGTTTCTCGAGAAAAAGCGGTGGAGCTGCACCTGTGAAGCATTGCTTCGCCTGGCATGACTCTCAGGGAGCTGATGGCTCGCGCTTAGGAATTCCTCGTTGATCAAAATATATCAATAGTTACAATGATCTATCCCTATCACGATGCATTTTTAAAGATCACCCAGCCATTTCAGGCAAGATCGTAAACTCGTTGAGTGCATCAGTGTAGCGCACGTGCAGCTTGTTGAGCGCATCATTGCAGGGCGCGTCAGCCCAGGACATTCAAGGCATTACAGACCTGTTATTGCCTCAAAGTAACTTCCTTGCGCGCGCACAGTCACTCTAAGAAGTTGCCCATGTAAGCGAGGTTCCATGTAACTATTTAGCAGGTTAGGGTCCTGTTAACGGCAAAGCATCGCCTTGTCAAGCCTTGCGCCAGTTTCTTTGCTCAGATTCCAAGCCGGGTGACGGAAGTTTCGCAAGGGGGAGAAGCCTACAAAGAAAAGGGGGAGCCTATAGGAACGAAGCCTGACCCCCTGGTTGTCAAAGCCGTTGACTGCCTGATCTCTGGGAACTTTTTGTCTGCCCTTGACATTTCTTTCTCTCGACATCCTTTTCTGATGATGCCACTTTCTATTGATCAGGTCCTGACATCTCTGAATCTTGACGGCCCTTCTTGTTGACAGCTCTGAAGCCCGAGACTTGACACACTCTTCTCTCCTGACAATGTTTTTCTGATGTCATCGCTTGCACTGGCACAAAGTACTTCCTGTACTCCTTTGTGCTACAAGGCTTGCGCAAAGTACTTCCCGGTACTACTTCGTACCCCAAAGCTTGCACAATTTACTTCCCAGTGCTACTTCGTATTGCAAGACTTGCGCAAAGTCGTAAAGTACTTCCCAACACTACTTTGTACTACAGGACTTGCACAAGGGTACTTCCCAGTACTGTGTTGTACTACAAAGGTTGCACAAAGTACTTCCCAGTATTTTGTACTAACTACACAGCTTGCGCAAGCACCCTCCAGTACTACTTCCTACTATAAAGCTTGCACAAAATACTTCCCAGTACTACTTTGTACCACAAAGCCTACAGAATTTACTTCCCAGTACTACTTTGTCCTGCAAGACTTCCACAAAGTACTTCCCGGGCCAGTACTACTTTGCAGTACAAGACTTGCACAAAATACTTCCCAGTACTCCATGTCTCCCTGTGGTCTTTGCACAAGCCTTTTGCAGAAAGAAACTTTTAAACACAGAAACTGTTGCACACAGAAGCTTTTACGCAGAGAAGCTTTTACACACAGAAGCTTTTAAGACACAGAAGCTTTCAGACAGAGAAGCTTTCAGACAGAGAAACTTTTACACACAAACGCTTCTACACACAAAAGCTCACAAAAGCTTTTGCACACAGAAGCTTTTACACAGACAAGTTTTACACAGTGAAACTTTTACACACAGAAGCTTTTTACAGACAGAAGCTTTCACACTGACAGGGAACCTTGCACACAGAGAAGCTTTTATACACAGGAATTTGCAGCTCCAAAACCGGATCTTGGCGCCAAAGCAAACAAAAATGAAGCACTTTTCAGACTTTTCACAAGGAATCTTCAAAGCCAAAATGGAGATGAGTCTGCTGACAAATCACCGCCGCAACCTTGATACAGCCAGTCCAATACGATTTACGACGCTCAGCTGCAAAAGACCAAAGTATTATACACACAGCCGCTGCAAACCTTGACGCAGCCACTCCACTGCGATTTGCAGATGTTGACTTGCAAATCACCACAAAACTGCGCCAACCAAGACCACAACCATGAACATGAAGCACAGCCATTCCGGACGCGCCTGGACGCAAGCCCCACCCGTCGCCCAAACAAGCTTCCCCTCATCGCCGCCGAGCAGCACGTCGTATGAGAAAACATAGAGTTTGGTGCGATTCCTAACCCTTCCAGAATAAAGCAATTGCACTGCGATCTGCACTCACTGCCTTGCAAGTCACAATGGAACTCCGTCCACCAAGACTATCATCACAACTATTAAGCCGCCCCTACTGTGCGATCTGCGCCCCTGAATTCAACCTTGCAATGCAGGATGCATCCGAGAGAAAACGTGCGAAGACCGCACCCGTCGCACAGACAAGGTTCCCTACATCGCTGCTGGGATGCACTTTGTGCGAGAAAACATAGAGTTTGGTGCGATTCCTACCCTTTCATGCATCACTGGACGAAGCAATCCCACTTCGCTGTGGTGATGTGGTGATGTGATGTGATGTGGTGATGTGGTGATGTGAGGATGTGGTGATGGGGTGATGTATTGTTGTTGTGATATATTGTTTTTGTGATGTATTGTTGTGGTGATGTATTGTTGTGGTGACGTGGTGATGTATTGTTCTGGTGATTCTGGTGATATATTATTGTTGTGATGTATTATTGTGGTGATGTATTGCTCTGGAGATGTATTGTTGTTGTGATATATTGTTTTGGTGATGTATTGTTCTGGTGATGTATTGTTGTGGTGATGTATTGTTGGCGGTTGCTTTTTTCTTACTAGTATCTTTCAAAAATTCCGTGCCACGGAGTTTAGGCTTCTAAACTTCCTTTGACGAAGGCAATCCTGCAAGAACCAGCAGCCTTGCATCCGAAAGCAGTTGTGGGACATTTTGGTACAAATGAGCCAGGTGCTTATATACTTGGTTGAAGCAGCCTTCACAGGAATTCCAAAGACCGAAACCGATAGATTTGGAGATAGTTATTAGTTTCCTTCTCAGAACATCTCAAGGACATTCGTTTGATTCCCATTCAGAGTGGTTCACACCAGTCTTCACACTTATTGAATCTTATTGATGTGCGTTCAAGGCACGAACAGCACGATGCAACTGAGGGACGTAGGACAGCCAGTACAAAGGACTCCAGGTGATCCAATATGATGACTTCCTTAGAGACTTGAACATCTATAAGTTTAAGTTGTTTAAAGTTGTTCAATTATGTGTTCAATTGTTCAATTGTTCACTGCATCTCCCCCGATGAAGATTCGGCCAATTCCTGTTGGACAGTAAGTGGCAAAAACTTGATGCTGTTCTAGCTCGTCCATGCACACTGCTGAGGTCATAGGTTCATCTGCTGTAAAGCTGTCAAACTCCGGCCCCATTTCATTCATGAAACAAAAGGTGTCAAGACATCATCAAGGATGTTGGTAGTGGCAAGAGACTTGCGAGCCCAATAATATTGCAGTCTTGAATATCAATCAAAATACAACATCACCTCAACTACCTTTGGCAATGGAAAGCTTTACCAAGTGGCGGTGGGAACATTGCCAGTGAAAGAACCTTGGAAGCTGGACATACTGACTGTAGCTGGAGGAATCTCCCAGTTGAGGTGACTGTGAGAAGCCACAAGTGATGGTTGACAGCATCATACAAACCAATTGTCACTGCTTGCTCCAAAAACCCATAAATCTTGAATGATCCACACTCGCGTTTGTTTGGTGATCTAAGCGCATTAATCTACCGAGTTGTCTTGTGTGGACCCGGTCCGAAAGAAGACTTGCGGAAGCTGTGAGAGAAACCTATATTTTGCCAAAAACTCAAGAATAGGGAGACCAAAACCAGAAAGGACCCCGAATGTTGGTATCAAACCACTCAATCTGGGATCAGTATGATCAATCATTTGCGCCAGATCTATTTCAGCCGTACCTTCAAACCACTGGGGACCGAGCACACCCACCACAAATGCCGCTGAAAGCGAATATTCGTAGCGACCTGGGTCAAGTTGGATCTTCCAAACAGAGGCTTCCAATCCTCATTTTGTAGGGCCAACTCTAGTCCACAAGTCTTCAAGTGTACCGCAAACATGGCGAACTGTGGAACTTCGTCCTATGATATGAGACTCGTCTCAGGCCCACACACGCATTGCTGTTTGTACTGTCCATATGAGAGAGCTGGCTTAGTAAAGAACTCCTGGCGATTTTCAAGTGCAGCATGTGACCATGGAACTAAACACAAAGAGCTTCAGCCAGTTTCTAATTGGTTAACAGCCTCTGTTTCCCACTTGGATGGTAGTAGCCTTCGGTAGCAACGTGCAGGTTTCGTCCCTCCTTCTGGTCGCATGGATAGTTCAAGTCAAGGTTAGGGTTCGGTTTCACATTGTGCTGACATGAAGACGCTAATTACAAAATCGGACCTTGGTTCTTCAGGGTTCTCTTCAACAATATAAAGCTCAAAGGATCGGAATCCCTAAAACATCCCTCAGACAGGCGAGTCCTTTGCCTTTTGCCAATTCCCCGGCAAATCCATCAGCTGTGGCCCTTGCACGCTGTCACCAAGCTGCCTTCAACGCGAGCTGTCATCTACCGGTTCACATGGTCTTGTGATGACTCCATCTTTCTGGGACAACAAAGTTCTACAGTGCTTCTACTGTGTTTCATTGTACAAATCCACGGAAAGCACCAAGGGGAGCGCCATCCTCGTTTCTACACCGGCGATGCAGATCTATGCAGTTTGATCATGTCTCGGCCTCACCCCACAGCGGTGCAGCAAAATCCGGCCACGGGCGCCAGTCAGGCTGCGAGTCGCCATGACGGGCAAAAGACTGGGTGAAATTTTCAGCACCAGCCAAAACCCACAGTAGACAGTTGAAGCGAGCGCTTCTAATTTTCCAGGCTCTGCTATTAGAATTCAAATTTGAAGAAAGGCCACTAAATGAATCTTACTTGTGCTCATCTGTTGACACATCTCAATTCTTCAAGTGGAACTTTCCCGTGCAGCTCAATATGTGACGTCTGGTCATTTTCATCTTTCATCTGAACGGCGAAGAAGTTCGTCTATTGCCTTCATTTCTCCATGTCACTAACTTGAGCAAATAAAAAGGTATATTAGGATCAGTTGGACATGGTCATCCATAAGTACCAATTTGAAGCTGGAGAGCAGCAAAAACAGAGCACCCCAAAATCGTTCCCACCAACATCTGTAAAACACTGGTGTGTCAAGGGAGACACACTGAGATTGTCATAAACAGCAGTTGTCTCAAGTTGTCTCGAGGTCATCAGCTTCATAACCCCAGGCCATCCATGTCGTTTCAAGTTTCCAAATGTTTCCAAAAGGCGAAAAAAAATATGGCTTTTGTGGTTAACAAAGTGATAGAGTTCTGCAACAAAAATCGGAATATGTGATCTTGATTTCGAGCTGTGACACCCGTCCGAGAATGGGCATGATCCTATCGGTCCGATCGCTTTTGGGGAATGGGTTTTCTACACCGGTCATGTCTTCATGTCTTAGCGTTGCCACGGCACGGTTTTCACCAGTCGCTTTCGCTCCGAGCGCGAACAGTGCACGCGGCACAAATTGCATTAGTTGGAACTCGCGGCCTCAGGGGAGAGGAAGGCGTCACAAGCGTTGATCTTGGACCAAAACTTCAACCTTCATAAGTGATTCCATATCTACAGGGATGCTCAAGGTAATGTGGAATGAAGATTGGCCGACATGACTCATGGCACCAGGGCAGAAACATATTTGAGATTTTCTTACCCTTCTCTTCTTCTGTTCCCCATCAATGAGGTCCAGATATTGAATTTCTGCCAGTTCATTGGATTCCAAGAGGCCTGCCTAAAATCTGGCAGAGGTCACGGTCTGAAACATCAAGGGACTCCACGGAACTCGTCTGGGGCTCCGCACCAGGGGTCCAGTGGAACCCCGGCCTGGAGCTTCCGGGCGTTGTTGCGATCCTGGGCAGTCAAGGGAAACCACAAGAAAAATAGACAACAACAGTTTTGAACAACATATAGATTTGGTGAGTTCTGGGATGGAACCGATGGAACCGATAACCATAGAATTTCTTGGGGATCATTTTGAACCTCGGCCGTTAGGATTTGTAACTCCGATTGAATTGGAGGGTCATGTTTGGGGAGCACCCAAAGGTACGACTGTTATCTGCAACCTTAGGAAGTCTTGGATCATCCATATACCCATAGAAATACCCATAGAAATATCCATAGAAAATACCCATGTGGAATGGAGTATCTACCTGAATCTACCTTTTGTGGTAACGAATGAAGTGTACCCAGCACCCATTGCATCCCACCCTTGCGACCGAGGGTCGACACCAGAGACGCTGAGAAACTTGCCACGGTTTTGGCGTCTGGAGAGATCCAATGAACTCATACTGAACTCATAATGAACTGGCAGATCATCATCGATTTGACATGAAATATCTGCCCCAAATGGCGATCAGCCGGAACCCATGGGTAAGCATAGCTGGAAAATGAATGTTCCTGGCACCAAATATGGTATCGTAGGTTTCAATTTATCCCCACACTTGGTGCCACTGGTTCATCGACAGCCAAGTGGATGATGTTTTCATTTCTTGGCCTGCTGGAACCAAAGGTTCTTGTCTGAAACGGCCCAGTTGGCATGATCAAAATGTATCAAAATGTCATAAGTTGTGTCATAAGTTGTCATGCAGAGAAAACCTTCCAAGTTTCTGATCTCCCCAAGAAGTGCCATCACTTTGCAAGGCAACCTACACTAAATCGGAGCATTGGATAGTCCCGTGAGCTCTGCAAAATCCACCCGCTGGTGGACTTTGAAGGCCGTGCTACTGGAGTTGAGATTGGTATGCTGTGAAGTCTGTGAAGGCGAATGCATTGGATCTGTGAGAAAACGTTTTAGACAACTGAAGACTCCAGTGCATCTCCCAAAACGTTGATGCACAGGCAGACTGGCACGTCACACTCGACCGAAACCATTGGACTTGTGAAGTGTAAGTCGGAAGGTAACCACAACCATCACAACCGTGACAACTACACATTCGTAAAGTTGAAGTCTAGAACCCTCCATTCCCTGTCTAGCATGATGCTGTCTAAATGAGGCCATACAAGATACGAATCGAAGTAAGCGGCTGTGGATAGGCGGTGCACTCCGAAGTCAGCGAAATTACTGGTGTGTTGAGCCAGGGTCTGCCTGTGTGATCCACCGACCGATGCCAAGAGGATTGGTCTGCTTCCGTTGCAAATCCCTTAGCCAGTGTTTGTCCTTTAGCTTTTGCTGCACTGCATTTTTGGCTGTGTACAGTAGCTACCACATCTGGAGCATGGCACTTTTGGCGGAACAAGGAGAGAGAGAGAGCCTTTTAGTTGAAGGGTTCCCAAAGCTGATGTGATACAAGGTCATTTCCCAAAGAACTAGACATGACTCTCGTGACTATGCAACGGGCTGTGCAGCCCATCCCTCTTGAAGGCCCCTTTCAGCCCGGCATTGATCGCAAAACTCGCATCTTGGGACGCAGCTCTAGTGTAACCCATGCCCTCTGGGGGGTTACACCTTGCCTGGATGGCAAGTTTCTTGTGCTTCTTAAAATGAGAAGCTTGATTTTGGCAAAACACAGAAGTTGCAGAATCAAAACATATTCATAATATCAAGATATATCAAGAATCAAGATCGTATCATTTTCTGATAATCTATTGCTAAGGTCATAATCTTTCACGACTGTTTCACTGCACATAGATCGATCTACATTGACTCACCAATGGGCTGCCCACGTACTCAGCCCATCTCCGAACTGGCAGCACAACCGCTTCAGCAAGGAATTTGATATCTTTTGGATGCAACATGATGCAACCATGATCATATTTCTGTCATAATCTTTCATGATCTTTCATTGTTTCGTGAGGTTTCTCAAGTGCCCTGTCATGTCTCAAAGTAGACAGGAGGGGTGAAAAGTTCCTTCTCTCTGCGGAATTGGAAGGCGATCTAAATGTACCACAGTAGTTCATACGGTTTGAATTCATGTTGTATAGCAATATATTCACAATGTATTAGCTGAACAATCGCATGAAACACTGTATTTGTTTTGTTGCATCAGATGATATAAAATGACATTGTATCACACAACCCCACACCAATGCATCCTTGCATACATCACTGCATACATCACCGAAGTGCCTTTCGTCACCACACCTATTCGGTTGGTTGGGCTGTCTGAGTAAACACTGTAAGAAGAAATAACCTATGCCATGCTCTCCCAATTGCCATTGCTCAATTTCATCCCATCATTGCAAGCGGTCTGACGCCATGTCAGAACGATCGGACTGCAGCATTGTCTGGGCTTTTTCCAGGTGCGCAAGCGTCGTCATTTGTCGGTAGTGTTTCTGCTGTTGAAAGGTATTCACACCGCTTTTCATAGCCTCCTGAATTGCAATTGCCCTTAGAATGATGGAAGGGGCAAATTCCAACCAGCCATTGATGTGAGGGATCCGGCACATGCGCCCCGAAAACACCTGGAATATGGTTGCAACAATGATTTGCCATTTGTTAAGCAATGATCATCCTTGGTCATACTGGGACATCTCGTCTTGAGGCATAAGCTCAGGTGGGGTTCCTGATTGTGCATCTTGAAAAATGGACCTTGCACCCTCTGATCCAAATTCTCTTACATGAAATCCATGCTGATAGAAGGATGTTGTTGACATGGCATGTTCTCACCATGAAACTGTATAGTGTTGTGAGATTGACTTGAACAGGAAGCAGTGGACCCCCTTTGAAAATCTATGAAAACTATGCACTTTAGGATCACTGAATCACCTTCGGGTCCCGCCAAAGGCCCACCACGGGAAACCCCGATGCCGAATTTTCCATCGCACCGCAGTTCTCCCGCGACGAGGACCCAGAGCAGGATCGGTGATGTCGCACTACGCACCTGGCGTCACACCTGCCTACAGCGCATTTTCCTAAAACTCACCCGGCATCCAGCTGATTATGCTCATTGGAAAGTAAAACGATATAGTAAGTTAGCAGAACTTAATAGAACTTAGTAGAACTTGGTAGTACTTGATATGTCCTCATGTAGTCACTTGCAAGTTCCTTGCAATACACTTACTAATGTTGGTGATGGGAAAACATTCACCGTGCTAGCGGACGAGGGAGAGGAGGGAAACTCTTCAAATTGCACTAGAAATTTGGCACGGGAAGAAGGGCGATCTGCTTAGATTTGTAC
>CBDDTI010000375.1:0-7562 GCA_965233585.1 bacterium | reverse complement strand
GCTTTAGTCTACTAAAACTCGATAGAAACACAGAACTAGCACGGGCTGTTGACTTAATGATTGTAATAGTTTACATTTTTATAACCAAAGAACAAGTTGCTTTCCTTTTTCTCGTCGCGGCGTTTTCTAAAAGAAATAAAAAGTTCACCACCAAATTTTCTCCGATCCTTATTGGTTTAAATCGATCACGTGACGCGACAGTGTTCAGCTCGTAAGAAAATTTAGTGGTTAGTTCCTCGATGCTATTGTTTAATTTTGAGTTACAGAAACACTCGTCTCGTGAAAGTTTTTGAGAACCCGAAAAAGCTGTGGAAACACTCGCCTGCGGCTCGCGTTCCCACAGCATATCTCGTTCTTCCAAACTTTTAGTATAAAATCTACTAGTCGTTCAAAATTTTACCTAAATCCTCGTCACAAACACTTGAAAAACGCCAAGCGGCCGTCGTTTTGTTAAAAAAGGTACGGTGCTACGCTACTATCTATCACAGAGTAGGTAGTAAGTAGCGTAGCCAATTAGAGAATGGCATTCGTGATAGAACGCTGGTAGATTTATATTAAAACTCGATAGAAACACGGTACATGTTGCTATTTCTTAAAGTGTGTGACGATGATGACGAAACCCCTCGCCTTTTCAGTGACCGCGAGTAACCACACTGACTGCAATTCGATGTACTAATGATTTTCAAAAGTTTTAAACCTTAAACAAATTAAAGTTTCTATGACTTGTCGGGCAACCGTTTTATAATTACCCATTTTACTTAGCTTCAGTTTAGCCCCTGGAGAAGATTAGTCCTGTATAACACAAATAGTGGGCATTGAATTTATCTTTTTTAGCCGTCCGGTCAGCCTTTCAATTGCTTTTATAGTTTATCGTGATTACGAAAATCCCTCACACGATCGGAGACAACTCGTCGCGCCCCAGGCAACGCTAATCGTACGTCAATCGGTTCGGCCCTGGGTAGGACTTTACTTATAAATCGTAACTGCCGTTATCTACACTCTTCTCCCTATTAGTCCTGTTTCGGGTCTTGGCCGGCGGGGCCTTGGCACAAAAATGACGAGCCTGTATGCGAAGGGTTGTAGAGTTCTTCGTCCTAGTGCCAAGGCCCCGGCACCAAGAAGACCCGAAAAAGGATTATGGGAACGAGAATTAAAGTGGTGTCTCCGGTGTTGTTTCTGACTCTGTGAATAGCAACACCAAAGTGAGACATGTAAATGCTGACTTGTATGTATTTATAAACAGCAAAACTAAAAGAACAAGAGACAAGTGACTTATTCAGAGGGTGTAGGCAGGCGTGCTTTACTGAGAGCGAGAGGAAGAGAGCGTAGCAGCGGAAAAAAAAAAAAAAAAACATACGGCAGCACCAGTTCCTGCCGAGTCAAGCGCAGACTTCGTCTTCTGGAATTGCAATTGATCTGCCTGTCTAGGGCAGGAGTGTACAGCCACAGCAGTTGCTGAAATTCTACTGCAAGAGACTAAAACCATGGCGCACTTTTCATTGTCTCCCGAAACACACAGAAACCAGCAACACCTATTTTTGTCGTTCAATTCACTACTCAAGATATCAGAAACCACGCGATTGCATCAACCTCCGGCGGGACTGAGGCTCCATCTCTTATCCCCTCTCCACAAAGAGAATCAGCGCCTTGCTCGAAATTCGTGTCAAGTACATTACTGAAAGCATCACAAGGTAATAAGCGCTACATCAACTTTTCGCTCATGCAGATATGACAGATCTAGGTGGATGCGAGTGTTGTGAGACAGATTAATGACCAAACCACTCCCTAAAACTGATGAGCTTTATTAGCGCAGACATAGGAAAAAAATCTAATAATAGCTAATTTTCTTCTCTTTGCAGTTCACCTTTTGACTTTTAAGATGCTTATTCAGTTTCGTCCGCGCAATAAGGGGCTGATGCGCATATGTTCTGGTAATAAGAGCCACGTAGATTCAAAAACTAAGATCAAACCCTAGAAGTTAACAGTAAAATGCCTATAATATAAGCTACATAAACGTTGAAACAGACCTTGCTAGACTTTGTGTAACTAATTACAACTTTCCATAATTTAATTAACATTACTAGTACTCGACCTACCCACCCCAATCCCCACCCATACCTGGACGGTCGACTTGGCAATGTCATTCTAGCATACGTTCGTAAGAACTCTCTTTCGATCTTAAATTAAATTATACGACGGCAAAAATCATCGGAAACAACAACAGAAATATATAAATTTTAAGAAAAGGTTGTGAAAAACGAAGCCTCATCGACAGAATATGCTGCGTTTACAGTACTCATGCATGTTCGAAGAACATAGGAATTCAAACAATCGTCAAAAATCAATTGACCGCGTCTTGTGAAGCAAGAGTTATAAGATCTAAGATCATGTGTGATAGTCCGCACGGTTCACTTACAGGCCTATTTCTTCGCCTTAATAGTAAACGCAGTCGAGGCCGTTACTGCAATCATTCCTCCCTTGAACTTCCGCCTGGCATTAAATTCGTGTAACTTGTCGAAAAACTTCTGGTCCTTTTTGTCACGTTTTGCCCCCTTGCCCTGCAAAAAGAGAAAAAAATTGAACTCACTCAACGCAAGAAGCTTTCAGTGAATACAGAGCTGGAGGAGAATATAACAAGGTTACCTCAGAACTCTGGGATTTGAACTTTAGGGATACGTCTTCCGAGGTTTGGAATATCCCCACCCTTGGGAAGTTTAGTTTATTGTGCTGAAAAAGTCTGGGTTAGACTACTTGGTTCTCGGAACGCGCAAGCAGATTGGTGACTAAAAATGGAGTAATTGTAGTCAGGAGATGACATAGTTGACAAAAGTGTTGTTTTTTTGTCACTGACTTGATTGGTGACTAATTAACCTAACTGACCATTCTTCCGGTCAGGCTAGGTTCTGGGAAAGCGAGCAGATTGGTGACTAATTAACCATTCTTCCCTACTCCCCTAACGGTTTACAGGTACTTACAGTTTCCTACAGTTTCACATTTACCTGTACAAAAGGATGTTCTAGAGCTTGCTTTGCTGTTAATCTCCTTTTAGGATCAAGAACGATCAACTTGCTCACAAGATCCTTCAAAAAAGAAGGTAAGAGTCAGAGGAGTTAAGCTTCATGTCTCAGCCTTTAAGGCACATTTTCTTAGGATACATAGCTGGAAAATCTGAAGGCTTTCGAAAAATGTGCACGTCATAGTAAACACACGGCCAAGATTAACGTAATGTTATGTGTTTTTAATATTTTGATTTACTGATACAAAGAGAGGCAATTGATAAGTGAGGGTTGAAAACTTCTTTTTTTTCAATCCCGCATCGCGCCACTATTTTTGGCTCTATCTTAGTCAAATATTTTATCTCTTTCCTGCCTGCTTCCACGTAACTTCTGTAACGTGTGACTTTCTGTTTTTTATCCCACATCCCGCAGTAAATTTGAAAACTTTATTATGATGATGATGAACCTTGTGTCACCAAAATTCTAGTACATTACAGTACTAATTGGGGACACTAAAACAAAGCTAATTAAGATAAAGTAAAATTATGATAATTAAGACTTAAGAATCTAAAATTTCTAAAAAATATGTACAATTTATATCAAATTAATCATATAAAATTAAAAAAACACTTATCATGAAAATTTACATATCATATTAGGTATTGCATAAACGTGTCAATGCTTTGAATTATATCCTGAGAAAATCCCGTACTGCATAATTTGGGGATGCAGCAATCCCGCATTCCGTCTATCGAAATGAGCAAATCTATTTCCCGCCGAAATATTCTTATCCCTGAGAGAGAGACTTTATTTTATAGGGTAACACGTGACAGTAACTAACATTACTGATGACCTTGTGACCATCCAAAATACAAAATAACTAAAAGCCCTGTGATCCGTTATCCCGCCTTCATTTATACTCTCGTCCCGCATCCCGCCAAACCCATTCAAATTATCATAAGGGGAAAGACCAAGGCAGAATAGATAGATGATCAAAATAAATGAGTTAATTGAATATTGGAAATTTTGCTAGAAAAAAAATTAACGCTATTAATACAGCAAAGCTTAGTCTATTGTTTTTTCTTATCTCAAACCAAAATTCTTTAAGGCAGCTGTGCTAATTCCAACAAGAGTTTTAATCTACTGTTAAAAACACATGCTATAAACAACAACAACAACAAGGCATTAACTACTACCAACCTTAGCATTTTCTGATACTTCATCCCACCATGGGCTCACAAATTCATAGTCGCACCTTAAGATCCTTTGAAACATGGCTTGATCACCCCGTTCATCATAAAAGGGTTCGAAACCACACAGCCTGTTTGTTAAATAATAAATCTAGTAAGTCAAACCAAATCACACTTGAGGCATGCATGCCACAAGTTGACAATTTTGACAGCCTCACAGAATTTTACAAACTGAGATATAATGCCCGAAATATCAGTTTCATAATTTTCCAGGGTAGTTAATTTACACTTAAAACCTTCAGGTTGACAGTAAAAGATGTACATGGTTGAGGATGGGAAGAGAAGTACAAACTGTGGACAGTTATTGATCAACTTGAACTAAATTGTACATGTAATAACAGTAACCTATGATTTGCTCAGGCAAGAAAAATTTGAAAGCTAGCTGCTTGTCTGAAAGGCAGGCTGCAATTCAAGTTTTTTTTTTAAGCCCGGGAATTAGTTTGTTAAGCTTATAAGTTTAAGTTAAAGCACTTTGTCTCCTCGACCATGTACCTTATTCCAAAATGGTCGCCATTTAACTATTCTTTTGTTTTCTTGCAAATTAGCCCTTGTTGCCTTGTTCTTAAATTCGAAATTCAAAACAAGGGCTAATTTGCAAGTAAACAAAAGAATACTAAAATTGCAGCCATTTTGGAATAAAGTGTAGGCACCTTCGCAAACTCAGTACAATATTGTCAATTAACCTTTTTCAACTTTAAGTTGATAAACGGTAAAGTGACTGTGTTTTTCTTGCCTGCTGATGCAGGAAACCAAGACCTGTTTGTTTAAACATTTAGGCCATGGTTTTCATGATACAAAAACTAACCTTAGTTGTGTTTATACTTACAATATATAAGCAATAACACCAACAGCCCACATGTCAATCTGTGTGTCGTATGCTCTGCCCAACAATACTTCAGGAGCTGAAGAAAATTGAAACATCAGATAATATCATCATTGAGATCACCACATTAATAGTGTGCAAGTTCCAGGGAGGGGGGGGGGGGGGGGGGGGGCAACTCCAATTGATATAAAAACATGGCCTGGGTGTCCATCAGAAATTTTCAAACCAACCCCTAAGAGGCATTAAGATCCTGTTTTGTGGGCGTGGCTTGAATTTTTTTCACCCCTAAGTGGCACCAATTCTTAAACAATACATCATCCTGACTTATTCTTTTCAGCTCAGGCACCGCAAAAGTTCTCACTGGGGACGTATTCAAGCTGGACACCCAGAGGAGGAGGTATGAGAAGCATCTGCTGTCCTTTTTTATATGGAAGTTCCCCCGGGATAAGTTCATGCAGAGATGTCAGATGGAGATGGTGATGGGAAGAGGGGGGGGGGGAATCAGGGGGGTCATTAAGTCAGCAAAGACACCAAGGGGTGCAAGCAGGAAAATCAATTTTAAGGCCAGTAGCAAGCTGTTGCTATGTACTCCCCTTAGAAAATTCCCTGCAACTTGCACTTTCACAGCTCGCTGTGTGGAGATGGAGATCAAATATGATAGAATATACTCCCATCTAAAGCTTCAGATACTAAATAAATCCCAGGTTTACATTGTAGAATGCTGATTATATGTACTCCCCCCTCCAGATTGACAAGCCCACTGAAAAGTATAGTTATCCGCTATACTGTAAAGGCTGTTTTTCACTAACAATAGAGTCATAGTCGGAGTCCATGGACCAGGGGTCCATGTTTTGTACTTTCCCGGAAGAAAGTACACTTCATTGTTTTGTGTTAACTTGCTATAATTAGATTTTTACAATTCTCAAGAGCTTTTAAAGCCTTCTGAACTGCTTCGTTGAAACATAAATGTGAAAGACCTTTGGCAACCATCTCCAACTTCATGCAGGCTAATTTTTGCACAGCCAATCAATTAAAAAATACATGCGCATGAGTTCACAAACTTGTTTAAGCCAGTTTTTTAACTTGTTTGTCATGTGATCCACCTCAAAGAATTTGGAGGTATTTTAAGTGCATAGGAAGTGATGATAGATGCGAACGCACACTACTGGCCTTGAAGAAATTTTCAGGCTTTGAACTGGATTCAAATCAATGACCTTTGCATTGACAGTGCAATTTAAGCAGCTTGTGGCAGAGGTTTCTCTAGGGGAAGTAAACAATTCTGACCATGCAAAATAGAAGAGATGTGACTGACTTCATACATGCTAAAAAAAATTTCAGAAAAAAAAACTCTGCTAGCAGGGTAAAAGCAAAGCACCCATTCTGCCTATGATGCATGATCTAGTGGAAAACTAGATGATATGAGTCAAAAGCAAAAGCAGGAATAAACTAATCATTAGATAATATAATTATTTTCCATTCCAGGTGTTGAGATCAGTTTGTTCTTCTGTTTCTTCTGACTCTTACAATCTAGCTTTCTCTAGATCATAAGTGACAGAGTGGTAAACTACAACTCCGACTCCGACTCCGACTCTTGCAATAGTGAAAATCACGCTTACCACATACTCCTAGCTACATGTACCTTCCTCCATGTTTCCCACAAAAATTATCCTGCTAACACCCTCAGAGAATATCCAACTTCAAGTTAATCAGAGTTCTTTTTAAAACTACAAGTCTTAAAGTTGAAGTCAGTAATCGTTTCCTTTTGATGAATGATATCCAACCTTAAAATGCATTTCTTGCATTTCCCTGAAGGCTTTTTGTATGCTGCTTACATGTATATATTAACAGATATAAACACCCAAAGGTTCCAGATGAGTATAACCAACACCTCTTGAGTTGATCCAAACAACTGGTGGTTAACTCTTTTAAAAATCAAAGAAAAATAAGAGCAAGCTGTTCTGACTTTACCACAGTATCCAGGAGTTCCACATACTGTACTTGTGTTTCCCTGTTCACCATAAAGCATCTTTGATAATCCAAAATCCGAAATTTTTAAGGCTGCATTTTCAGATTCATCAGCATACAAAAGATTTTCTGGCTAAAAACCAAAACCAGAGAGAAACAAATATGAGTAAGGAGGCAAAAAGGGAAAAACACACAAAACAGAAGGTCTCAATGGGGTCAACATGCCAAGAATTAAGTTGAGGCATACAGGAAGTTTTTAACCATTAGCCAGATATAGCTACAATGCATGTGTATGAAAGTGAAAGTCTCAAGCTGGTCAATACTTTTTTTATGTCTAATTGTCTTGTTGCTTTCAAAGACGCATATAAAATAAGTCTACAATTATTAATTCTTAGCTGCAAAAGCTATCGCCCTATAGAAAACTGGTCAATTAGGACCTTATTGAACAAAAGCATACAAAAACATGTCATTATTTCAATAATTTATAACATTACTAACAATAGTTAAAGTGCTAGTGGGTCTTAACAT
>CBDDTI010000374.1:0-3814 GCA_965233585.1 bacterium | reverse complement strand
TCGAGTAGCAATCGGGTTCGCATCTCTCCTAACGGGATACCTAGGCCTCTGGCCTCCGTTCTGTCGTCCATTCGAGCCTGTATTTTGGGCCTCGATACGTCTCCTTTTATCGCTGCCTTCAGTGAGCTGATTTGCCTGCTCCACTTTGTTCAGGAATGGTCTGTAGGCCGGGAGCATCTCCAGCTCGGTATTGGTCGCGGGGATGGCGGGATTTCGATGTGCTGGCGCACCGTCGTAAATGAAGATAACCTCCCCGTCGGGGTCGAGATTTTGCCTCGTCTCGGCCAAGAAGTCGTTAAAGCGATGTGCATTCATCCCGCCGATCTATGCTGAATGAAACACCAGGCTGTTAACGGGCGATACTGCTAGGGCGACGGTCACGTTCCGTCCTCGCTGGCACCGTCCCTCACCCTGCTTTCTGGCAGTCCAGATGTTGAAACCGCACTCAGAACTGAGGCCATACGCCTAGGTATCCCGCTAGGAGAAAGGCGAACCCGATTGCTATTCGATGCTCTTCAGCGCTGCACTGGTGTTATAACTGCTGCCAAGGCCTACCAGTGGTTTAGGTTCATGTAGACCTATTTGCCACGCTGTCTTAATGGAGAGGAAATTGAAGGCTAGTAACGCACTTTGCATTTATCTACAAAGTTCACTCCATTTGTTTACAAATTCAGGCTGATAAAGTAACGTTTTCATTTGAAAAAAGATTTTTGGGCAAAGAATGTAAAGAGCACTCTATTGTTTGTATGAGCGTGCTAATGATTGTCAATAAAATTGTATTGGTTGTTGATTGATGCTATTGACTGTTTAGCCATGTTTTAAAACTTTATTGAATTTATTGTTCACTAAAATGAATGCCCGATCGTGCAAAAGAATATTCTTTTGATGTTATTGAATTCACATTCCGTGCAAATGTACGGAAGCTTATAGGTGCTATCCGACATCCGACTTTAAAAATCCGACATCCGACATCCGACTTGTAAAAATCAAACATCCGACTTGTTGAAATCCGACATTCGACTTGTTAAAATCCGACATCCGACATCCGACTTGTTAAAATCCAGCAAATTCAGTTCCACATCATTGTTGCTCAGGTCGGTGGGGAGCTTATGAAAAAGATGGCGGCGACTGAGAGATAGTTCTCCTTTTCCCGGGAGTTAATACCCCTCCTTTTGTTCATTAGAAAATGGGGGTTACCTCTGTAGTGTTTTGTGTGTGTATGTTTATCATGATACAAATGATTGACAGGCCAAACACGACTCCTATTGGACAAGATAGGGAATCGTTGATCTTCACTGAAAGCTTTGCTTTTTTAAATGTAACTGTTCACGCGCAAGTCTGTAGACTGTTTTGCGTGGTGTATATGCCATTGTTCAGCTTGGTTCAAGCAAGACCGTGGTGTCGATCCTCCATGTGGATATCATCAGTTGCCGGAATATCTAAAATACTCTGTACGTCTGAAGCTGCTAGCACAACTCGTACACATATGAGAATGTAAGACATTCTGCTGTTTTGAACAAACTTCTCGTGGTTTGTACCCTCGTGACGGATCGAATATGCTTCGTCTCTATTGACTATAAGAGCTAGCCAATGGCGTAATGTACTTTCCCATCCTAATTTGTTTGAAGCCCGACCTCGTTATTTTGTGTTTCTTTGACGACGTTTTTCCAAGATTTCTAGGCACTCGATGGCTAATTTGCAGCGTGGAGCTTTTTCGATATAAGTACACGTGTTCATTATGCAAAACCCTCTGTGCATGCTACAGATAGAGACGTAACGGGTCCAACAGAGCAAGTCCAAATTAGGTTTCCTTTTAAAGATAAAAATGTTAATTAATAATGCAGGGTATTTGAAACCATTTTTTCTGGGACTTAGATAAATAAACAATCGAAGAAAGTCGAACTCTGTGCGATATAACACGCCGCACTGGAAAATAATCGCGCTTATTTGTTGCGCACGGAGATCACCAAAAGTCACCTTAATAACCGTATTTGTCAGCATTGTAGCGTGAAAACAAGCACGGTGACCCCCTCTTTTTATTACGTTTTTAACATCTCCTTGTCTTGTAACATCAACATACCAAGTTTCATTGAAAATCTATGGTGGGTTCTTTTACTAGGGAATCACCTTAAGTGCTTTTATACCCTCTTAAAGATCAGGGCCGGGTTGTTCGAAAGCCGGTTAATGTTAACCTAGGGTTAAACGTTAGCTGAAGCATTATGTTTTCTTGTTTAAAAATGTTTTTCACCTCTAATGTTTGGTGTAATTTGAGATTACCACAACTCAAAACTGAAGGGCAAGCAATATAAACAGAACAGCTCACCAAAAAGTTACAAAACTGAAGTCAAAATTCTCGCTAACCGTGGGTTAGCTTAATCGGGCTTTGAACAACCCGGCCCTGTAATTTTCGAAATATTGTACATTTCTTTAAACGCATGCTACAGGTTGTAGATAATGCCGTGTTTTGGCAAAACGTATTGTTATATTTCGAAAACGATCCACTCAGTCACAGGGAGCCCTCACATCCGTTTAGAATATGAATAAAAGTTTAATTAGCCGCTATTTTGAATTTTTAATACACGCGCACGGTAAATTGCGCGGTCTGCTAGTGCGAGGTCTGGAACCGAGATTACGGAAATTGCTCGTAGCTTGCTCTTAGCCTGCTTGGAGATCTAATAAAGAGACAAGGGATGAAACTTAAATAATGGCGTTCTGAATTTCGCTTTACTTCGAGGGGAAATTTACATCGTATTTTGCCAAAAATTACTCTGTGAGAAGAAGAAGGATTAGGCTAAATATAGCTAAACTCATTTAGCCCAAGCACCCAGAAAGTCTGCGGTATTTTGGCGTTTTTTTAAACTACCCGCTTTCGTGCTATGTCTCTGCCAGTTGGGGGCCACGGAAGTCAGAAATGCTACAAGTTGATTGACAGATTCGACAAGACAAGACAAGATTTATTTTACTCAGCTCAGTTTTACAGGACATTTAGATTAAAATTACAAAGACAACTAAACACAGTACAGCTAAGGAATAAAAGAAAAAAGAAAAATGTGACAATAACCTAGGGAGCGAGTTGGGATCATCCAAATAGCAAAGGCTAATCTAGTGGATGACCACTACAATAGAATACAGTTACAGACAAAATTAGGATTATATATATATATTTTTATAAAAAGTATTTCTTCATACGCTAGGGTAAGTAATTAAATAGAATAACAATTAAGCATAGAGTTCTTAAGGGTTTTACAAAATATTCTAAGAGAATTTGAAGTAGTTAAACTAGTAGGCAAGGAATTCCAAAGGCGAGGACCAGTGAATTTTAGGGATCGTAGGCCATATTGGGTTGTATTGACTGAGGCTAAATAAAGATTTCTCTTGGACGATTGCCTTGTTGAATAGGAATGAACAGAGGATGTAAATTTGAAATATTCACTGAAACAGGGGGGTAACAGTCTATGTGACCACTGATAGACAAAAGAGAGAATTTGTAGTTCAATAACATCATTGAGCTTAAGTAGATTGAGAGAATTGAACAGAGGCTCAGAATGGGATTTTGGTTCTGAGAAAGATATTATTCTGATTGCTTTTTTTTGGATAATAAATAATTGTGTTAGAAATGAGGGAAAGGTTAAACCAACAACAACAACAACAACAACAACAACAACAAAATTTTATTGATTACAAATATAAGTAATTACATAAGTTTCCCCCCGCAAATAGCTTATAAACTAATCGAGGCGGGGAGATCTAAAGACAGTTTACAAATACAAGATTTATCTCTAGATGGACTAAATAACAGAGAATACACTACTAT
>CBDDTI010000373.1:15000-22546 GCA_965233585.1 bacterium | reverse complement strand
GAATTCGAAAAATAAAGTCATACCAATGCTCAATCCCTTTAGGGGCCGAACCTCCTGTATGTATGTGTCCCGCCTCATTGATATAATCGTTTTTCTGCCATTCAGACTGAGATACCGTGGATATACTAAACATTTTACTAACATCATGATCAGTGAGTCAATTAGTCAGGTAATCCGTCCGCCACTGATGCAGCACAACAGTGTTTTTATGAGCTTAAAATGTCCAAATAAATTTGGTTTGGTTTGATTATTACAGGTTCTCTGCAGGGAGGATATATTGTCGCTGCATTTTTCGCTATCCTAATTCTACTGCATTTCATGAAATGCCATCGGTGAGCATTCATTATCTTTTTCGCTAGGTTGTGTCACTATTCCGTCGACGTCTTGTCCAGGTTGCTGAGAAATGGGTTGAAATTTTAATTGATAACTGAGAAAACACTGAAAATTTAATTAAGAATTCCAACATCCGCATTAATACCTTCAAGATACACCGATGATCTTGAAAAAAAAAAATCTTCTCAAACAATTTTGTTTTGGTTTAATCAGTGACCAGAACTTTGACCTCAAAATCAGTTGGCATGATAACAGTAATATACAAAAAATGTATTAATGTACGTAGTCTTGTAGAATTCAGAAAACAAGGTCCGATACGATTTCAAATAAGGGTGTTTTGTTGTTCTCCGTGTGACTCTTTTCCCAACCGTGATGTACGTGGAGTATATTAAATAACGGAGAAGCGCTCTCAAGTCGAAATACAAAGGGAGTTGAACCCATGACCTTCCAGACACCGGTTGGACGGTGAAGTGTGTTGTTCATTCGTCTTTTTCAGAGACCATGTTTTTCAACTGTATCGAGGCCGGATGACATTTTGTCAAGATGTGTTTGTTTCTCCTGCACGGCTAGTGGTAGGTTTACATTCACCCTTGAAAGCAATTTATGGTGCATAAAGAAAAACTAAGACAAATAAAAAGTGACCATATTTAGAGAGGAAGTCACATCAGCCTTGGCTGGTTTTCATGCGGGTCTTATATCTCGGTGAAATTGGAATTTGGGGATGTTAGTTTCGGTCAATGAGGTAAAAAGGGGTACCCGGAGAAAGACTCTCGGAGCAAGGCGAGAACTAACAGCAGACTCAAGTCCCAAGCCGGCTGATGACGTACCACTGAAAAGATACATTTTCGGAAATCATGAACAGAATGAAATTGTCCTCTCTAGTTTCAGAAGTTTCTCTCACCCCAGCTAACAAAAAATGTGTTCCATTCAAGCTACTAATAATTATTAATTTTGCAGGGAAGAAGTCTTCGATTCTCTGGATATCAGATAGCCTATGTTTTTACTGGTAAAGTACATCTCGTGTTCAACGAAAGTTTAAGTATACCATAAGATATCAGCAGCCTTTCTTCAGGATTATGAGGCATACGCGAGGATCGTTTGTACCTTAATCGTTTTAGTGCCGCCGGTAACAAGAAAGGGGATTTTAGACTGTTAACCAGATATTGTTATATTGTTATATTGTTAACCAGAGATATTTTTTTATTTCCAGTCTTTCCATGTGCTGGCGACAATGAAGGGCTATGCGGTTCGTGTAAGAAAGGCATTCGTGTTTTGGAAGAAGTGCCATTTTCGAGTGCAGTTTTTCCCACAGGGTTTCTGTTAGTTCAATCCAACAGCTGTAGCTATTTTTCGAAGGAGTGGTTTCACTTCTCGGCGCATGTGCAAGCTATGACGTACAATCCAATCAAAAGCGGGCTGATGACGTTTACAATGTTTACCCGAAAGCTTCGAAGCCATGCTGTTGATATATCAAAAGTGGTCTATTGGATGCAAGCAAAAAGATCGTGCATTCCAAAAGAGATTGACCCCATTAAATCTTTCGGGCTAAAGAATAAATAAAATTCGTTGTTTAATATTGGATTCTTCATTTTCAGTGGCGGATCTAGGGGAAGGACCCGGTGTGCCCCCCTCCCCCTTATCGTCGGTTAAAAAAAGAAGAAATAACAGAAGGGGAAAAAGCCAGCAGGGCAAGTAAATCAACACTCTCCCCAAACAAATTATAGTGTACGACATGTCGCTCCGAAAGAGAGCGGACCTTTATGATCGCATCATGTCTGGCACATGCGTCGAATCGTTAAAGGCTGCTATAAAAAGTGCACTTGTGGAATAACTATCATCACCAGATCATCATCATTATGAAGATACTGAAGTCTGTTATCGCGACATGTTGTGATTTGTAAATTCATTGCAGATCACTAGTCTTAGACAGAGATGACTGATCCGAGAGAGTAAAACTAAAGCTGGTCGACAAATAGCAATACAGAGTATTTCATATCTTTATCTGCCTTTTCACCTCTATCTTCTTAATTTTTATTGTCTAGGAAATGTTGTCATGGGTCTCTTTATGGCTATAATTGCTCTTATTCTGGGTTTTATATTCAAATACGCGAAGGACATTTTCAACGCCGCAACCTTAAACGAATTGAAAGAGATCGGAATAACGATGCTGTAAGTATCATGTAGAGTTTTTTATTTGACGTCAGCAAACGTAATGATAAACTTAGTAAATGGTTCTTAGATTGTTCAGGTCGATTCAACAATAGAAACAGTTAGGAAAAAGATTAATAAAAAACTTACTCAATATCTCCATCTATCGACTAATTCAGCCAGTGAGCCCGCCGGCTAGCCCGTCAGTCATTCAGGAAGTCAGCCAGTTACGCAGTCATTCATTCAGTCCGTCAGTCAGTCAGCCAGCCAGCCAGCAAGCTAGCAAGTCAGTCAGTCAGTCAGTCAGTCATGCAATCGATCAATAGACCTTTATCACACGACGGCCATTTTGAGTCCCAGGAGAGCAAAAAGCTTTGTTTTTGCACGTCTACCCTCGCACTGGATGAGAGGTTAGACGTGTAAAATCTTTTTTTTCAGCACTGCGTGATAAAGGTCTATAGTCTTGTCAGAAAAAAAAAATATGAAAAAAAATATTAAACATCATGAAAATAGAAATTATTGACCACAAATTGTTTAGCTAAACAGGGTCAGGTTGTTCAAAGCCCGATTAAGCTAACCCAGGGTTAGTGAGAATTTTCATTTCAGTTTTGTAACTTTTTGGTGAGGTGTTCTGTTTATATTGTTTGCCCTTCAGTTTTGAGCTGTAGTAATCTCAAGCTTCACCAAACGTTAGAGGTGAATAACAGTTTTAAATAAGAAAATGTAATCCTTCAGTTAACCTTTAACCCTGGGTTAACGTTAAGCGGCTTTTGAACAACCCGGCCCAGGACGTTTTAAGTACTAACATCACAAAAGTCAATCATGCATGACCTTACAGTTTCGTCATCTATGATCTTCAATCTTACTTTACACCCACAAAGATAGACGGATTTTTTAAAAAAACTTTTCAATTTTATCGCAGTTTTTTATAGTTAAATTGTTCAACAAATCTCTTCTTCTAGATTTTTTGTTTTATTGTTCTATACGATTTTATTTTTCAGACCCACAGTCGGTATGGCAATTTCCCTCTGGGGATTCCAGCTGTTTCTTGAGCTCTTCGTTTTCCGTGACAGAGACTTTCCAAACATCAACATTACTGTTGATAACAAGTATGACCTGCTTCTCGTTTTCTTGCTAAGCTAAGATGTCAGGAAAGCTGAATAACGAATAACAAATAGCCAATAGTTTCGAAATTGAACGATAAATATCAAAGCAATGTTTACAGGCATTTGTAGATGACTCCAGGAGCCATGCAAACTTTTCTCACTGATATCGCAAATTTTTTCAGATAGTGACAGAACAAAACTGTGAATTATTTGAGGGTGTGTGGGAATATGTTTTTAAAGCCCTTAGAACCAATTGGGCTTCTTTTTTGCTTGTTTTGGCAATTGTTTTTCCTTTGTTATTATTTAAGCACCATTATCCTGTTGGGTCAAACATGAGTTATGCAGGCCGTAGGTTGCCTTAGGTTAATTTTAAATACATGTAACCATTAATTTGACTCTTACCTATTACAATTAATTAACATTTAATTTACTTTTCCCTGTCACAGGCGGCTCTTCTCCATCATGTCTTACTTGTTCTTTTTCTACAACATTCTCCTTGGAGTGTTCTCTTGTTTGGTTCGCATTCTGAAAGGAATGTTCTTAGGTGTCGTGTTCTTATCTCGTATCGACCGCACATCCATGATGCAGGGATTCCAGACTTGGGACCAAGGTTTGTAAAGCAACTGTGTTATTAAGTGACGTTATTTAAGTTTAAGCAAACCACTTACGACAACGACGGCAACGAGAAAAGCAGTGGCTATGTTCGAAAATTTAAGGTGGCCCTGAACCCCATGTAAAGAATTATTTTAAACTTTGCCAAAAGTTGCATCTCATCCTGCTTATCAAAATTCTATAATAAGAAAAATTTCACCGTGCCGCTTTTGAAATATGAACGCTTAAAGCTGAAATTAAGGGTGTTTTTGGCAGGTCATAGTGTTGCTATGGTAACCTATTGTGTCACGAAAATAATACCAACGTGTTCACCAGTGATTGGGCAGTTGTTTGATACCATGATTGTAGCATCAATTGATAAAGAGTGGCTATAATAACCCATCAAAATCTAAGTCTTAGAATGTGCTGGAAACTGTTTTGGGGCACCTTAACCCGTCTCAAGATTGTTGAAGCTTGGCTCAGAGTCTAATTTGCATAAAATCTGAAACCAATCATAACTTTTCAGCGATTTACTAAAGCACTCTCAGACGTCACTCCAATATGAAATATTACACACGCTATTGTTGATTACTGCTTTTATAGTCTTCTGAGATGTACTGGATACATTTCTTAAAAGCCAAAAGGAGGCAACATGGCCGAGTAGTTTAGGGCGCTAGTGTTGTAATCCATAAGTCCCGGGTTCATGACCTTCTTTGAAGTAAGGAACGTTTTGACTTTAAAGTTGCAAACGCTACAGTCGGGAAAGCTAATATATTTTACTGGTTATCTCTTCTCCTTTCTCTCAGCCTTTGTCGCATATCTGGGTTTTATTCATTTACTGGTGGCTCACAGTCATCCGGTGATGCTCATGTTTTGTCAGCTGCTCATCAACAGAAACAAAAATGGGAATTTTCAGGAATCCCTAGAACAAGGTAAATAACAAGACCCAAGACACAGAGACACTCAAAAATGAGAACAGCCGGGAGCTGAGGGAGGGAGGGCAATTGAGCGCCTCGCGACTCAAATCTGGTTTAAGAAATCTCTAGAAGACTGTAAATAGCGTAAAGTTCAGAGGTGCTAGAAGAAGGAGAGAGCGCCAAGTAAAAGTGGACTCGAGACTCTGTCTTGCTTCATATTGCAGTTGTCGCACTTAATATAGTCCTGATTACAAACTATAAATGTCAAATGAAGCCCCCAGATTGGTCTCGGGCGCTGGTCAAGTAATCACTGATAATGGTGCCATTTCCTCACTATTCATTATTAAAAAACTCTTACACGTCGTTCGGTTTATGTCTAGATTACATGTCTGTCATGAGCAAGGTCTAGCTTTTATGTAATGTAAACGATAAATCGAGCAATCTACTTGCCGTACCCACGCTTTCAGGTGTTTGCAATAGAATATTGTTAAACAGGATGCTATATAATTTTCATTCTTCATTCTTGTTTAGCTCATCCTCGTGAACTTCGCCTTCCACGCATGTCTCATCAGGCGATCAACCGGTGGTTCCTTGCTGTTACTCTGCTGCGTAACCCGTCACTCATCAAGTATCGTCGCCAGGGTGCTTGTAGACCTGTTGTGAGGATATATGGCAGCATAAATCATAGTCAAGACTCAAGCGCACTCGTTTAGAACGGGGTTCAGGGTCGTAAAACCAAACGCAAGTAACTCTAGCCAATCACAAGGACGCAGACAATTTGAAGACAATCTAAAGGACCTATCACGTGTGCAAGTGAAGGATTTGGTTTTGTTCCTGAGTGGATGACAAATAGTTTTTTTTTTTTCCTGTAATTTCTTCTTTTTTTTTTTGCAACTATTATTGAAAACTTGATCGACGCGAATGTGAATTGCTTTAGTCACTCAAGACTGAAAAACTGTCGTAAAAGAAAGGTATCAGAGCCGGTTCAAACGGGCAGCCACGAAGCTCTTTGGAACATCTCACAGGATTGGTTGAGAAAATGATATTCAAGCAATGGTAACAATGTTCCCAAGCCCTAAAACAATAGAGCTTCGCGTGCCAACAAGTTACGTTGTGGAATACATATCATTATCATTTCTATTGTATGTTAAGAAAAAAATGATATATAGGCCACTGATCAATCAATTCGGTTGAGATATAGTCATTAACCAAGTTCTTCACTTTCTTTATATATTTCAATCTGCTCGCGTCTTACCAAAGGAAAAAAGAATCATTTTGACCCAATTGTTCAAAAGAGGGTTTACCCGGCGTTTGAGCTAATTCGGAGGAGAAAATTCGTATGATCAAGTTCCGTTCAAAGCGTTATTTTTTCCGAGCTGTTTTTCCTTCACTGTTAATTTAAAACAACCTCTTCGTACTGTTTCACTGATTTACTTTCACTTAACCGAAGTTAGCGAGTGAGTCCACGAAGCGAGGCTGGTTAAACTTCACTCACTGTTTAACCTGAGGTTAGCCGCAGCATCCGTGGCAGAACTACCAACAACAGCAAAATCAACAGGAACTAGCTACAACAACAAAAAACAAGCAAACAAACGCAAGGTTTCCTTCTTGTTGAAAAGGTTTAATCTAAAGTTAGGACGTAACGTAACGCTCTTTTGAACAACAAGGCGCTGTAGGCAATATCAATTATTTTGTTTTGTTTTGTTTCGTTTTTGTTTTTTTTGATATTTTTTTCAACTGACGTACCCCTGCGTATGTCTATGTAACGCCAGTTGCAAAGGTTAACCTAAAGCGTGCGTGATATTTTTAAAAGAGTGGAGCGGATATGAAAACAATATATATATATGATCATAGTTCGAGAAACAAATACCAATGCGTGATTCAATTCATTTGTAGTGCATACGGTGGAGAAATGTAGTAACTACTGTTGTAGCACTGAAAACCAGTCAGTATGTTGTACTTAGAAAACTGAGTCAGGTCCCTAAGTAAACGAGGTTTCCTAAAAGGTTATATATTGGAAAAGGAAAAAATATTAGGCTAAAAGGGAAATCTTTGATGGTTTTTGACTCTATAAATTGGATTGTCTTTCAACTACAATAGGATTTAAACATGTGCATCGAATACTATTTACACTACATTTGCAATAAAATTCCTTAAATAAATGCAAACCTGATATATATACTGCCGTTTCCTGCCCTAAACACGCCAAAAAGCTACTTTGCATAGAGGACTGGTTAATTTACGTTTTCTTTAGGAACATCAATCTGTACAATATATTGACAATACATTGAGCGAAAATAGATGAAAAATAGTTGTTAAGAGTAAATACATTCTTGTTATCATATTAGAAGCCGCGGTTGTTGTTGTTGTTCTTTGGACTGAAATCTCCTAAGGCCATCCCCATAAAATGTTTCGTTTCCCATCGCCCGACCGACCCATTTTTTTGGAAAA
>CBDDTI010000373.1:0-7500 GCA_965233585.1 bacterium | reverse complement strand
AGGCTTCCCAAAATGTAATATAATATGGTAAAGATGGAACTGTAGCATGTATACCGTATATTGATATATTTGGTATATTCCTTGCAAATATCTCGTTGAAGGTGACAGTTTTCTTGTGGTTGGTTTCAAGCGAAGTTAATAAAAGAGGAATTTGACTTGTACTGCAGTGGGCTCTCGAAGGCCTATACTGAGTAGCCCAAACAAACCCACTCTTATTACTGATTCTAGTTTTTTATCAGGTTTTAGTTTTATCTATATCATGTTGTGTTTGATGAGCAGTTGAAAGAAACTGGACATGGTTGGCACATCATCATGTCAAAATACCCTGAAATATTACATTGTAACTGACTACGTGGCTGCTTAACAGAGGTGAAATACAATCAAATTAGCCAATTGGGAATTCTAGATGGTGACTGCGTCCGCTTAATGACAAATAAGAAAAATAACAGAAAATAAGAGGACTGCTTTTTGGGAATTTGATAAGTGTCCGTTTAAGAGCATGTGACCGCTTAATGGAGGGCAGCTTATACCTTTATTTAAACATGATTGTGATTAAAGCTAACAGCTTATGGGGTCGTGTATCTACATGCATTAGAATTAAAATCAATCAAAATATGCATCTAAAAAGAGGATTTGACATTTAGTAAAATCATGGCATTGCCTGCTGCTGTGTGGTGTATATACCAGCATGTAACCACCTAAGAAAGACAAATATTTAAAAATTATGGTTTAGTTCAATGAATCACAAGCATACTACCTCCATCCCCCTCAGTCCCTATTTGCACCCTACAACAGTACAGCCAGGATCCCATGTCAACCCCTCAACTTTCGATATATTAAAATTCAGCTTGATAGTGAGGCCTAGAGGACACAAACAAAAGAAATAAATAAACATGGTCATGCAATTTTCTTTGTTTGTGTCCTCTAAGCCTTGCTGCCATGCTGAATTTTAATATATCGAAAGTGGTCTATTGACCATAATTAATACTCCCCATATACTACAGTACAATAACTTTGTTTTTATTTTGTACAGACAGACCTGGATTCAAAACATCAGATCTCTGACTTTTTGTTCCACTTCATCTCCACTTGAGGCTAGGCCATGAAAGCAATTGTTGCAAATTTCCTTACATGTGTTGATCTACTTTATTATTGCTTTCAAATTCATCCCTCCGCTTTGAGAAATTAAATTGGTTTAAAAAATGAACTAGTTTGAACAAATTAAAACAGAGGTACAAATTGAACCATAAAATGACAATGATTTTGTAATGAGGATATCAAAAATATATAACTAAACACTATCAATATTCATTTTCTATTATAAAGACAGTGTGACTACTTAAATTGACCTTCATTGTCAGAGACAGAAACCTAAAAACACCTTAACACAGCTCAGTGAGGATATTGCCAAAACTGCCCCCCGCCCCCCCCCCCCCCCCCCCCCCCCCCCTTAGCTCAAGATCTAGATCAGCCACTGATGCTGTTCATCATTTGCAAATGTCTCCATCAGGTCTAAAGATATTTAAGTTTGAAAACATACACTCCACCTAATTAAATTACATCAAGTTCACACCATGCAGCAGAGATCATTGAAACTTCAGGAAAAACACCTATATGGCTATAAAGATTATATACAGCCTGCGTTTTCCCATGGCAACTAGCTCTTTTCCACTCCTCTCTAAGCTGATTTCAATAATATTAATTCAGTGATTTCCAGCTCCAAAAATGTTAAACAATATTATATTTTTTCTCAGAAATTTACATTTTGAAATATCCCTCTCCCCTGTTTTTATTTAATACACTGTCATTTCTTCATTGAGAATAAACTGTACTACTAACACTGATCTTCTGTGAGTGCTTGAAATTGACCATGGCTCTACTAGGTACTGTACAGTCATGTACATGTACACCATGGCAAATTGTCAGCCAGGATTTGTTGCAATTTACATCAGATAATGAGTCTGATAGACAGATGGCACACAGACACACACACACACACTAACACATCTTTTAATTATTAAACTGAGTGAGTTTTCTCCACCCCGTAATGCAGGGTCAAATTCAGCTAAATGTGTGGGGAAATTAATGGTAACAAATACTTTAAGATCAAACCAAGCTAGAATTTTCAGCCCTGCATCCACAATGGAGCAATCACAACTGACCTTTGTGAATTATTTGATGCAAATGCTTATGAAGCAACCATTTTTCATTCTTTCTTGATAAGATGGAAGTTGAATGGAAGGTAGATGTCATACAAACATTGATCAAATAATGAACAATAGAGGTCTGTATTATTAGTCTGTATCAACCTTAATACATGATATCAATAATAATAAAGCACCAGCAAACATGTCAAATTTATTTCTGAAAATGTCTAATATTCATTCATACATTCCACAATCGTCTACATCTGAAATTAAGTTTTATGTTAAAAGTTCTAGAATAGAAATACAAAGCAATTCTTTGTTTTGGCTTGGAGTAAAGCTGCAGAAGATGAGGTGCTGAAAAACAGATCTTTGAAAGGATTAAAAAAGGTGTGAAAACGGTCACCTGCAGCCTGTGTTCCCACAGCATCTCTTGCTGAGTTAATTTGATATAGAACATAACTTTAAAATCTCAAAATAGTTGAGTTAACTACAATTATGAGAATTTCAGATTGGCTGATTACACCCAAGTATGAAGTTTGATAGTCTTTTGAAGAAAATGGTTTGACGAAAATTCAACTACAATGCAATCTAATCAAAAAACTATATACATTGAACTCTAACTCTTTTCTGATTGGCCAAAAGCCTAAGGTGAATTTTCAAAATCAGTGACTGTGACGTCATAACTACAGATTATATAACAATCATGTCAAGGACACTCAAGGTCACAGGTAATTGTGTCATGTGTGACTGCAGAGCATGATTTCTGAGGGTAATCATGTCAACTTTGCATGATTCATTTTGCTAATGCTGTCAGTGAAGAAGAAGAAATATGACTTCCAGGTTTTTGCATTCAATGTATGATAAATTTAAAACAATTATTAGATACAGTTTTTGTGATATCCAGAATAATAAAGGTCTTGTTAAGGTTATGAGCCTCAGCCTTCGGCTTCGGCTGAAAACCCCTTATTCAACCTTGATTTTTCTGGATATCACAAAAACCAAATCTAATAATTGTTAATATCATTGGATAGCATTAGCTTAAGATTTCCATCAGGTGATAAAAAATGTACAGTTAATACAGCCTTAAATTATCACCTCAAAAAAGTCTCGTCCAATTGAATAAAAACATAGACAATGTTTTCTATTTTATAAATAGATATAATAGATAATACTTTTGAAGACAAAACATGTTTCAGATGAGACATCATCCACCATCAGTTGTACAAATATGAGAAAAATAAATATTAATAACAATGTGAGAAAGTAACAAGAATATTTAAGGATGAAGGCGAAAACCAAAAAAGTGAAATTATTCAAGCTAAGAAAGGAGACTAATCAGAATAAAAGGGATAAATTAAGATGTTTGACCTGGGAATTTAAAGACAGCTGCTCCAAAGAGTTTCTGAAAATTGTCACTCCCTTTGTTCAGAAGACTGTTTGAAAATGACTCTGCTTCCACAAGCTTCCAGTTGAAAATTAAGGAAGCCATGCACATCCTTTGGGACCAGCTAACTTTAAATTCCCGGATAATAATTTACAGTTTAAAGCCAGTTGCAGGATAAAATTGAATTCTCTCCAGCATGAATTTCATTAATGAACCACTGACTAAATTATTTGATCTCTTAATTATGTCCCTGTTTTTATATGGAATTGAGATTTGGGGAGCGGCATATCAAGGTAAATACCTTGATTGCATTGACAGGTTTTTTAGGCGAGCGTTTAAATTTGGTTACACCAACAACCTGTATGTAATAGCTGAAGTTATCAGAAATCGAGACTGTAAGCTATGGAGCACTATCACAGATACTCCTTCCCACCCCCTTTACCAACTATTACCCCCTAAGAAACAGAGATCTTTGCGAAACAGAGGACATGATTTTATTTTACCTGCTGTTAAAACAGAACGTTTTAAGAGATCTTTTATTAATAGGTGTCTTTTTAATTTTATTTAATTGTACTTGATCTTAAATTAGTTGATGAGAAGTGTTGTCATGTATGTAAAGCCACACGTATGTTGTGGCTATCTGACTATGGATGGATGAATAAAGACTATTATTATTATTATTATTATTATTATTATTATTATTATTATTATTATTATTATTATTATTATTATTATTATTATTATTATTATTACTTCAGAGTACCCAGGGGGTACTCCCAGAAATTTGGTGGGAGTGTGCAGCCTGCTCCCTGAAACCCTTGACTATTTACGATGAAAATCTGCAATTTTCCTACCATATTTATGGTTCAAGGGTAAAGTCTGCATTTGGGCCAAGTGACCCATCAGGCTGGAGCTTATCCCAGTTTCAGTAGCATGAAGCAACTGAGAGTTTCTCTACTCCCCCCCCCCCCCCCCCCAGGATGGGATGCTAGTCCATCACAGGGTTACCCCCCAGCATTAAGTTCACCAGTACCCATTTATACACCTGGGTGGAGAGAGGCACTGTGAGAGTGTCTTGCCCAAGAACACAACACAATGTCCCTGGCCAGGTCTTGAACCTGGACCACTCCCTCTGGAGTCGAGCGCACTAACCATGAGGCTACCACACCTCGCACCATACTTATGACAAAACCAAAATTTCAATACCCTATTTACGACCATAGTGTTGCAAATGTCAGTTGTCCAAAACATAATTTTCAAAAAAATAGCTTTTTCTAAACGACATACCAGTACAATTCAAGACTAAAGTACAAAAACCATACCCTTTTTATGAACGAAATGGCCAAATTTGATACCCTTAATTTATGACCAAAATGGCTGAAAACCATACCCAAGGGTAAGGATATATATTACCATGGCTCTACCTCGGTGTAAGAACCTGTGAAACTCACCAGTGACGTAAAACAAAGAAAACAAAGAAGTCAACATAATAGACCCTAACCCTAACAATAGCTAAAAAACAGAGAAAAAGTTCGCAGGTTCTTACACCGAGGTAAACCCCATACCATTGAGAGCTAACCCCTAACAGGCCAACCCCGATCTTTTGGAACTGCCCAAAGAAATTGATCCCCGGGCCAGCATTGCAGTTTAGACAACACAGAGGAATGTACAATTAACCACTGGATGACTGAAGGAAAGTTATAAGAGGAAACTGGTCGAAGAATTGGTCGTGATCTACTCGTGGACTGCATCACCCTTTTGCTGATCTTTTTGGGGAAATCTGATATTCCCAAAACCAACATTTACAATCAATTCTAACTCTCAGCATCGATTATTTCTTACAGAGAAAACAGTATTCAACAGGAGATACGGAAGTAGGATACTAACCTTGAGAATACGATTCAGCTTGTCTTTTCCACGACACGCACGTGGATACAGAGTTCACTGACAACGACTTTCAGAGAAAAAGGGCTTCTGTTATATATGTTCCCGTTGTACACAGTGCAAACCATGTCCAGCAATACTTCATCCAGGTCATTTCTAATATCATGCGCTGTTTCACTTAGTGTTATCACTCAATCACGAACAACAACAACCAAAAGTCGGAACAACATCAGTTTCGCAAATGTGTAAAATCCGCCATTGCCTGGTTTCAAACCGTGAGGGTCTAGGTACGAGTCTGTAAATTATGGGATTAACAACTATTGATTCACATAGTCAGAAAGAGCTTACCGAGATTCATAAGATTCCTAAGTTTGGTGTTAATCAAGCTGGTTTTCACTGAGATACAGCCATTTGAAAATGTCAAAATTTACAAAGAAATGTATGGCAATCCGGACGCTGTCCGACACGGCGTCCGGATGCCATACATTTCTTTGTAAATTTTGTCGTTTTTAAATCGCTGTATCTCAGTGAAAACTAGCCTGATTAACACCAAACTTAGGAATCTTGTGAATCTCGGTAAGCTCTTTCTGACTATGTGAATCAATAGTTGCTAATCCCATAATTTACAGACTCGTACCTAGACCCTCACGGTTTGAAACCAGGCAATTCGATGACAGAAGGCTCTCAGTTACTTTCCTTCAAAACAATAACGAAATGTTGTCTTTTGCCAAAAGGTTTAGTTTCAAAGTCGAAGGAATGTGCCTGCAACATCTTCCTACCCTCAGTTTGAAAGGAAACGAACCTGATGGGTTGCAAATAGAAGAAAATCTTGGCAAATCGAAACGCCATTTTTTCGCTTGGTGAAACGTGCTGCGCGATCCAGTTTGAACCGGATGTGACGTCACTTTTTGTTGGATGATCCAGATACGAAAATTTCAGGAGTCTTCTGCCCCGCCCCTGAATAATAATAACTTTATTTAAGTGTCTAATGTTTTTTAGCACTGTTGCGCAAATTTGGGACACTGTGTAAATAAATAAACAAATATTGTAAATACAACATAAACTATTAAGAATTCCAGCTGGTGGGAGGCTGACCAGTTGGCTATTTACACAACGCGCTCGAGGAGTTGAACTCGAGACCACCGAGAACAAATCCAGATAGTAGTAGGGCCGGGGGGGGGGGGGGGGGGTACTCCCTATAATGGCCTATACTTTCATTTAATTAACTATTTGATTGATTTAATTTAAGAAATCATTAATTAATTAATTAATTAATTAAAACAACTTGCTATTGGTAATTTTTACTTATTTGGAAATAGTCGATGTACTATCTTTGTATAAGACTCCAAATAAACATATCTGTTCTGTTCTGTTCTGTTCTGTACGGGGAGGCTCCGTCCGAAAGGGGTACCTTTTTCAGGCTTCAGGTATATAAAAGGGTAGAGATTTCACAAGTTGAGGTATATAAAAGGGTAGAGAAATTCGCTATTTAGGTATTTAAAAGGGCCTTTAATTATAATTTTTCGAATAGACGCCCCTTGTGCGTGTTTCAGTTTATTTATTAAGTACCAAAGTAGGTATGTGAAAGGGGTAGCTTTTTTCAGTAAAAGGTATATAAAAGACTTACCTTTTCGGCCAAAATGGTATATAAAAGGGTAAGGAGGGGTTGGACCTCCTGGCGTAGCCTCCCCGTAAAATGTGGATGACACCAGTAAGTAAGTGATCCTATTCAGTGGACACTACAACCCCGTAAGTAGCTTCAGTTTTTGTCTCATTGTAGTTTGTGTTCCATGTGTTCAATTAGGTTATATTTATCATCTGAGAGGTAACATATATGTGCATTACTGCCAAGCCTGAGGTCAAGATTGCTGGATAATGGAGTGTTCAAGTTCTCTTTGGGTTTACATGTTGTGTATGGACCGAAACACATGCAAGGCCCATATTAACACGCAAAAACATTAACAAGGCCATCTGCCTAGCCGCCTTGACTGAACGAAGTTTGGTCAATAAGTGATGGATTTTGTTTAAAATAAATTCATGAAACTTGCCAACATTTTTCATTTTCTTTGTTTTCATTTTCATTAG
>CBDDTI010000372.1:0-4002 GCA_965233585.1 bacterium | reverse complement strand
TATAATACCTGCGCTAAAGTAAAAAATTAAATTAACATCCAAGATTTTTACTTCAGCACACTAGTTACTACATAATTTCTTTGCACTAGTGCTTTGTTGGGACAAAATCAATGTCACCAAACGATGACATGTAGTGCTTTTAATACTTTAATCTTACTTAGTGATACTTCTGTGTTGATTTTTAATAATACCACGCTATAAAATGGTGTCTACAAGAAGTAGAATTTGTAATCCCCAGGGGTGGGAATTTGACTTATAATGGAGATCCAAGGATGGGAAAATTGACATTTTATAAATCTGAAAATGTCAAATCAGTCCCGTCTCATGAGTTGCCCACTCCTCCCCCATCCCTCCCCCATCCTGGGGCAAAACATTGATAGGCGCATGATGCCTTCTTCTTCTACCAACTTGTTTCCGGTATAGCGCTCTTAGGATTTAGGGATGGGTGCGCATGGCGCGCGCATTGACGGCTATCACATTGATCATGGTTGTGACGCAGTATGTTTGACGGGGGAAACAAAAAAAATGGCGGGTACTTCAAAACAACTGAGTCTGTGTACTGAGTCCAGTAATGGGAGAAATGTGGCTCATTTACTGTACGGATTTGACACAGAAAATCCTTGGAAACATTTTACCGGTGGTCAGGCACCTCTCTCAAGCTCCGTCGAGCGGGGAACTAAAAAACAAAGCACTAAACTAAAGAAAATTTATCTTAAGAGGGAAAGAACAATCGCCACCAGAAAGAATAGGGCTTATGCAGACTTGACGAGGATGCCGTTGTTATGCTCGTGCAATCAGGGCTGTTTGATAAGACCAGGTACAATTGAAGCTCGACAAATTATACGGCAGCAACGAAACAAGCTATTCCAGAAAAGCTATATTGAACAGAACTATATTCTCTCAAAACTGATGGAAGTCCCAGTGGCCTTAGGAGAATAAGGTACCACATCCCAGACTTGGGGCAAGTCTGCAAGGGTGCCTTCGAAAGCTGCTACGGACTGTCCGACGCAAAAATCAAGGTCCTGTTAAAAAAAAATGGACGCCGATGGTTTATCGATGGAGGGTGATCAGCGGGGCAAGCATGGAAATTATCCGAGAAAGATTGCCCCGGAGGCCAGAAAGGCCGTTGTTGATTTTATGCTTTTGCATAGCGCGACAGAATCACACTACAGAAGAACGCGAACAAGGAAAAGATATTTTGAATCTCATATTTCAATGCACAATATGTGGACAGATTTTATTGCTAAGCACCCTGATTTTAAAACAAGCTTTGCCTGCGCTAACAGAAAAGGCCCTGGCATCAGTTACTCCAAATTTCGAGAAATTTTTATTGAAGACTTGAGTGATATAATAAGTTTTAGGAAGGCTTGCGTGGACACATGCCAACTTTGTGATCAGTATCAAAAGAAAATGAGGCAAGAGGCTGTTGATAGTATACTCCAGGAATACGCAGAACAACAACAGAGGCATTTGTTAGAGAGTGAAGTCAAATTTGCCTCGCTAAAATATGACGTGATTATTTTGGCAAAAACTCGAAATAGGGATGAAGCGGACTGAGACATTTAGATTACCACACTAATTTCGCAGTGTATGCAATTTCTTTGGTCTCACCTTCGATTTTAAGATATTTACATCCTGAAAATTTGCCTGGCATAAATAGACTTACACTAGTCTTTGAATCGGCGTTCTTCTTTTTTCAGTGTATTACCTAAAGACTTTGACGCTTGAATAAAGTTGATTGATGAATGGATGGATGGATAAATCATTGTAACCATCCAATTTTTAGGTTTAACGATAGTCGAGGTCGTAAATAACCAGCTGACCCCTAGGCGTTAAAGCAGATGATGAGAGATGATTTTATTTAAGTCAGCTCGGTTTTGTTCTTGTTTTCTTGTTGTGTCCTTGGACAAGACACTTAACTCTCACAGTGCCTCTCTCCACCCAGGTGTATAAATGGGTACCGGTGAATTTAATGCTGGGGGTAACCCTGCGATGAACTAGCTTCCTATCCAGGGGTGAGTAGAAATACTCCCAGTCGCTTCATGTTACAGAAACCGGGATAAGCTCCGGCCTGATAGGCCACTTGGCCCGAATGCAGACTTTACCTTTACTTTACCAACTCGGTTTTACTCGACACATCAGATTAAGTTTACATGGGCAGCTAAATCAGTACAGTGTTACTAAGAGCGAGTTGTATCATCCAAATAGCAAACAATAGTGTAGTGGCAGGCGCGGATCTAGGATTTTGAAATGGGGAGTGAATTGTTGTAATTTTTGGGGTGAATTTTTGACAGTGTGTTTGTGGGCTCAAAATGAATAAATTGATTGGTAGAACCAGTCATCGCTTATGCACATTCTCCACCTCAATCAGAGAAATCAAATATTATTTCGATATTTGAGGGATAAGGAAAAAAAAGAAAGAAGGGGGCTCAGAAAAAAAGGGGAGAGGTGAAAATTCACCTATTTCACCTCCCCTGGATCCGCGCTTGAGTGGGTCATGCGGGATGCGTTTATAACTTTAGTCAGTGTCACTATCTTCGTCAAAAACTCTTAAAGACTGATAAAAATGAACAGCATTTTCGGCTAGATATTTTTGTGATAACTTAACGCAAAAATCTTTAACGCTCTTTTTCACCGGCCGTGCTTCCTGACTAAACGGTGTAAGTAGTTCTGGCATAAGTTTAGTGACTTGTCTTCTTTTAATAAAGGAAACGCGATGACTTCAGATGACCTCGTTCCAGCACAATCGCCCACTGGTGCGGGAATTCGATGACTTCGTGGGTGTCGAAAAGGCGCTGTATAGATCCAAACCGACGATCGCAAATAGAATACGAGTGGCCTTCAAGCAAAAATTTCAAATCGGCCCTCAAGAACTTTCCTTTCTTAACTAAGTCATCCATGTAGAAGAACAGATAACACTCCTTAAAATGAGCTGGAGAATTATCACACTATATTATGAGTTGATTGTGGCCTCCGATTCGACTCTCCAGATCTGTTAATAAATAGTCCAAGAGTGATATCGCCTCATTGGGTCCAACTCCACCCGTTGTTTCGTCGTATAGAAAACAATTAATAGTATCGTCGTTAGCACAATAAATTCCAAGCAGGTTTGTTCGAAGCTTCTTGCTGTAATACCAGTCCTGAGAACTGACCTCAGGTGTTGCCAAAGATTTATGAAAATCCATCTGCAAGGTTAGAGTTCTGGAAGTCATTGCTCTGTTTGCTATTTGGATGATACAACTCGGTCCTAGTTTGACGTTTTGTCACCTTCAACTGAACAGTGTGCAGCCGTTGAAGGAGGCTCTCGTCATGTTGTTTAAATGTCGCTCGCAGCGCGCGCTGAAGACTTAAATAAATGAGATGTGTATTGCTCAGAAACAAAACGATGAAATCCAGGCCCCGGGGTCACGGTTTTTTCGGCCCGCTGCGACGCAGAACACCTTGAGGAGATTACAGGGAAATGATTTGCCTCATTAGCAAATCGCGTAAGATTTAATGTGTTTGACAAAATCTGATTACGGACATTTGAAATTCGCACGCCCACTGTTACGGCAGTTAATCTTTTGCCATCACCTCGTGCGACTCTTACGCTTCTTTCGTGCTTAGCAACCTCCCGCGTGCATCCATAACTCAATAGTACACGCTATAGTGTTTACCATTTTTTTTAATTATTAAGGAAGCTCGAAAGGGTTTTTCGTTGCTTTGTTTGTGAAACGATGAAAGATTACAAAGGGTATTTAATGGTGTGGACAAACTATATGTCTCCTTGCAGCTCTCTTGATGGGCTATACATGTACTTTAAGGGTACTTGTGACGTCATATCAGTTACCATGGCACGCATAGGTCCACAAAGTGTCCTCTAAATTTCAGTTTCTGTAAATTATCTGAAAAACCAATTCGGTGACCTACCATTTTTATTTACTTGTTGGAAAGTTGCCTAAATTATTTAACTTTCCAGACGGTAAGGAAAAAAAATTATCTAGTAGAGTTAATTATATTTAA
>CBDDTI010000371.1:0-7546 GCA_965233585.1 bacterium | reverse complement strand
TCCATAATGCGCTATCCACATTCTTAGCCTCTTCGTCAGAGAGAAACCCACACTAATAAATTATATTTAGCGATTTTGTCGAAGCAAGCTTGCACTTACCATTAGGTTTTGCCTTTGGTGATTCTCTCCATCGACCATCAGAACTTTTGCATTCAGGGTTAGCTGTTTCTTTACCACTATCCTGAGCTTCGCTTTCCAGAACACTTGATTCCAAAGAAGAATCAAGAAAAGAGGAACTTGTATCCGGGAAAACTCTGAGGAGGACGAGTCCAGTTCGTCCGCCATTTTGAATAACTGAACAGTGTAGTAAGAAATTTTTTTATTGGTTCAACTTGGGGGCGCGTAGGAGGCGTGGTCGAAAATGAGAAAGTTCCCCCTGCCCACCCCCCCGCCCCCCCAATTCGGTCTTCTTGTTAAGTTTTCAATCATCAGAGACCCTGAAACAATACTTGGACCATTATTTCGCTCAGAGATGCCTAAGCTTCTATTTTCAATAAAAAAAATGAAGGAACGATTGAAGACGTGTTCATACGCTTCATAAATGAAGTGAAAGCGCGAGATAGAGGAATGGTCTCAAAGCGGGTCTGGCTGGGTGATAGAGGTATTTTGGAAACGTTCGTTAATGTCGCTCTATATGAACCATTTCGTGGAGAAAGCTACATGCCACTGCCAAAAAGCTGCAAAATAAGAACATGATCCTTAACATACAAAACAGATACAAATAGTGTCTCAGATGGTCAATTCCTGCTGCTCTATTTCCAGCACCAAGAGGTAACTTGAAAAAAACTCCATAAAACGTGGGTTTCACAAATTGATAAACTCGAGAAACAAAATCCGAATCTAACGATCGATGTGTTTGGATGGGAAAAAGAAAAGGGTGATCGTGCACAGTAAAAAAGACGGCGCTATACCAAGGGTCAATGTTGTCATAACGAAGCAAGGCGAGAACACGCTCTACAGGCTGACAGCTCTCCTGTATGACCAAAGCAAGACTTTCAACAGCAAACATTGCTGCGAACGCTGTTTGCACGGCTCGATAACAAAGTATGTGCTTGAAAGGCAAAAACCCAAATGCGAAGGGCAGCTGAAAAGGCTAACAAGTATTTGCTTAGTACTTCAAGAATTTGTTGAGAAAGATCCAAGGCTGCAAACCGCCAAAAGACCGACGTCTCACAGTAGAAACAGATGCATTAGCCATGCGGGTTCGCTTACAAAATCGTCAGAAGCGATGGAAACTTTGGGGCCGGCTCAATACAGAGGGCAACAACAACAAACTAATACAAACTAATTTTATTTTTAATATGTCGTGGTGACAATTTCATTGCAAGTAGTATACAATGCACAGCTGGATTTGATACACTGAACCTGTTGTGTTGTTCTTCCTTTCTCTAAAACTGTTTTAATGTTTAATGTTTAAATGTTTTAATGCCAAGAGGGGAAGACGCTGTATACGTCTTGCTCGCAGACATCCTGGAAGAAGAAATGAGGATAGAGGCGTACATGGGGAAGAAAAAGCCGCCACTAATGACGCCTAAAGATTTGCAAAAACACATCTGCAAGGAGAGCCTCGTCAAGGATGTGGTTTGGGACAATTTCTCTGTCCACCACCCCGATTCTGGCCGATCTGCGGCAAAAGCCACAGAAGATGCTTTTACGAAGCTCTCCGAAAAATTGCAATCACGGGACCGTAAAGAGAAAGCAAAAAACAAACAAAAAATAGACCAATGGATAGCAAAAGCCAAAGAAACATGCCTGTTCTGCGCCGAGCCTTTGCTGATAAAGAAAACACAAGGACTCAGTGAAGGAGCAATGCCACATCACAGGACCGACGGACGTGCTGCTGTCTTCGTGCGGCGGATGTCTTCGAAAACTTCAGCCGGAAAGGTTTGCCTGGAGAAATAAGGGCTGGATCCCGCGCATCACTTCAATAATAATAATAATAATAATAATAATGTTTTATTCAGCTCATGTTGTTGTTTACATTGGATTTTTAAATTTTCAGATTTCCGTAGTATTTTTAGTATCTTTTTGTTGGTTATTAGGTTACGAGCTGGGGAGCTAAGTGAACCGTTAGGTTTTCTAGTTAGCTCCCCGTACAATTTAAGTTATGAAGAAAAGGCAAGTAGTTACACGGTACAAATTACAACAATAATTAAAGGACTAACAAATTACAGAAATAATTACAGCAATAATTAAATGACTTATTAATTTACAGACTTAGCTAAGTGAAAAATTGGTTCAGTTTTTGTTCTGACAGGAGGTAACGTTTTATATACTTTGGAAATACAAACACACTTAAGTCTTTTAAAGAAGATGGAAGGTCTTTCCAGGGATCGAGCTGGCACGCTCCTCTGAAAAAGACGGGAATGGAGCTTGAGCTCTAAAGAGATCAAGACATCAACCTTTTCATCAAGAGAGGGATGAGAGGCGGCATCTCCATGATAAGCAAACGCTACGCAAAGGCGAGCAACCCGCTGGTTGATGGATATGACACAAGCAAACCTACAAATTACATAACCTACCTGGACGCTAACAACCTGGACAGATATGCGATGAGCTTGCCGCTGACGAAGCTTCAAGTGGAAGCGCGTGTGCCCACGGAAGAGCAGCTCATGAAAATGAAAGAACATTCCAAGAAGGGGTGAATACTGGAGCTGGACCTCGAGCATGTCGCCCAAAACAGCTACCCACTCGCGCCAGAGAAAAACGTAAGAAAAAGTGAGCAGATGTCAGGCTACCAAAAGCGTCTCATGCCAGATCTGAATCTGTACCCGCTGAACAGCAAGACGCTGGTGCTGACCCTACGCGTGACGTTGCGTGCCGCGTCACAAAAGAAGACAAAACCCTTGTCGGGGGTGCTCGACGGCCGTTCTTGCCTAGCCCCAGCTAGGACTTTTTCCCGCCGCTGACAAGGCGGCTGTCATTCCCATTTAACCTCTGGGAACGAGGTTTGAGGTCCTAAAGGATCTCTGAGCACCCCCAGTCATCTACTGGGCCGGGGCTGGTCCATCCGGGGGTTGTCGCCGTAGACAGCCTCACCCCACTACCCCTAACGAGCGCCTGCACGTGCCGTGTAAGGAATTAGGGGTGGCCATTCCCCACATCCAAAGGCACCACCATTTGCTCACTATTTTACTCTACAAAGCCAATGGGCTATATATGACACAAATCCTTTTTTTCTTAAACATATGGGCAATTTTCATTGACACGCAACATGCAACAGTCTGCAACGCATGCGCTTTTGAGCAAGAATAAATTATTTTTGCGATTAAAATTAATTACAAATATGTATAATTGCATAGAAAATACTCGTTTCTTTCCATGCTATTTGCTTCGTCAGTCGCCCAACTTTCTATGCCCGCTTAGCAGACAGAGGTGAGGAATATAACATATCAGGTTATTCAAGCGATAGAAGAGGGCAGAACAATAAAAAGCACTCATACTCAAACTAACCTGATATGCTCGTAAAATCTTTCTTTCGCTCGATACATCGTGAAACACAAAATCCAGTTATCTTTCTGCTTTCTTCTGTCTGCATTGCTCCGGCACTTCGTGGGATATCGAAAAAAGAGGCTGCATCCTCAATGCTAGTTACGTTTTCTAACATTACAGCCACTGTACTGTACAATTTTATCGACGAAACTCGTTTCTGATGGCGGCTGGCAACAAGACGCTTCAGCGGAGAAGAGCTTGGTAACCAGACCATGACAAAACACTGTCACGCTAAGAAACTCCACAAGCTGCTGCGGATTCATTTGTTTCATGTCGTTAAGAACATCGTCTGGTAAGAATACTGAATTTGTATTTTTATCCTCCTTCGGCCCATCAAAACGCCACCACTGATAATATTCTTCTCTTTCTTTGTCCTTGAGAATTTTTGGCTTGTTTTGGCTTTGATCAACCGGAACATTTTTGCCGCGTCTAAATATGTGTATACAAAAGCAACGCCTTTCTTCAATAGGAAATAATTCTGTTACCCTTCTTCAGGGCGGCGATTCTTATGACAGCACTGTGTTTGTGCCGAGATTGACCACACACATAAATAATGAGGTGCTCTCTAGCTAGAATTACTTTACCCTCCCGGTCGCCGACATTTTGGAGGCTGCCGGGAGGTTAACAGAACCCTCATTGCCATGTGTGTCACAGTGTTCTGCATCGGTATACATTTTTTCATCACCTTTTCATACATGTAACTGTGACAAAATCATATATTTCTCCAAAAGAACAAGACAGAAATTAAACATGCTAGTTACATGAAATACAAGACAGACTGCATTTATTCTTTGACACCACATCATGTACAACTTAACTTAAAAACAATGTTCCAGTTCCAATAATTATCCATTTTAAAAGTTGTAAGCAGTCTGTGTAAACAACCTGTTATTTGATTTTTGTACTTTTTTTTTCTATTTCAAGGCATGTAGTATTAGATAGCATTTTAAAAACACTTCGCGGCTGCCGGGTATCTGGACACAATGATTACAATTCAGCCTAAAACAATATACCTCAGCACAAGGCTCTAGGAAATAACTACAGAGATTGTGGAGTTTATTCCCTGGAGCTCCGTGCTGGGGTCTATTGTTTTGGGCTGAATTATATTTTGTCAGACAACTAAAATTACTGAAGGACGCGAATCTGCTATTCCTAAAGACAAATCCACCTCCTGTAAATTTTGCAAACAGACCACAGTTCTATTATGAAACTCTCTACATGTATCTCCCTCTACATGAAACACTTCAGCTGCAACTGAAAGTTGTCAAAACTTGTCAGGAAGAAATCCACTGCTGAACCAAACAAGTGTAATGCTAGCTAACGAAAACACGCGCGCATTTTCACTTTCGATAGGCCTTGATCAGGCTCGATCTGACCTTTGCTGAATATTATTTGTTGTGATTTATACTAGTTTTGTTATTCTCAGAAAGTGCGTATTAAATGTTAGTGTTTAATCGGCTTATTATGATCCCTCAATTTTTCTAATGTTTGGATTGAATTGAAGCATTTACGACCCTTTATCAAAAGGTTTCTGAAAACATATTGACAAATAGGTCTACTTTCTCGGGTTGAAACGATAATTGATACCATAGGAATCTAAAACCAAACAGCGTGTGTAATCTTTTCGCAGAAAATGCAGCTTAATCTGCTTATCGTCTGATGTCAGACCCCGTGAATAAAAGCATGGAATCTGAATAGCGCGACAGAAACTTGTCTAATCGGGTCAAATCGCGCGGAGGATTTAATTTATTCGTAGAGTAATACATCCGAAAGCCACGCGAACAGTAGCTGTGTAAATATCTTGTTGCAGATTAAATAAAACCCAGAATTCTACAGTTTTACTTAGTAACATAGGGACCAAAGGAAAGATTGATTTTCCCGCGACTTCAGGAAGAAGGATTGATAATTTTCTATGTTTTGAAGTATGACCACGTCACAGGCGTGCAAACCAGCATAATCCAAAAACTGCAATCGATATCAAATTCGCTTGTTTCGTTAGTTTTGTAACAGCTGCTTTTAAAACCAAAGCAGAGAAGACAATTTCGGCACAGTAACAAACCGTTAACTTACTCAGTTTTGAAAGAAATCCGAAATTACCGAAACATGCGATTTTTGCCGCCATTCTTAACATATTGACTTTATTTTCCTCACAAACAACAGTTGTGTTTCGAAATGCATCTGAAGCTTTACCCAGAATATTTCTTAAGTTCGACATTACAGATTCTTCACGACATCAGTCAGCCTGACTATAAATGTGAAATTCTGTTATTCTGAATAATGAACGACTTTGTAAGCAGTGCAGACCAGGAAAACACATGCAAGGCTCAACTAGACCGGCATCCAAAAATTTCGTTTCACTAAAATTAGCATCCTGTAAAAACGAGAATTTATTACCGTTCTTTTCATTGTGAATGGTGTAATACTTCTTTCTAACTCAGCAAAGAGAAAAATTTGCCTTGAGCTCGAGCAAACGTTTGTGCAATTTGTGTTAAGTGAGAGAATGTTGTTCATTTCGGCCTTGCTCATTTGTAAACTACGATGAATTGTTACAATTGAGTGAACTAACTCTCGTTCGACACGCAAATCAGTTTCGAAATTAAAGACTTGAAATTTCAAGTTAGTATGTACTTACAAATTGGTCTGTGTTACATCTCAGAACAAATAGGAGTTTTGAAAGTTCCCTCGCTTAATGTTCCGAACGTAAGCCAAAAATCAACTAGGACTGAAGGTAAAAATGTGCTCGGTGTTGTTCCGCTCAATGACACGTACTGTTAGAAATATATAAGTGCGTGACAATTAGCAATGACGTAAATCGTATTTCCGTAGAAACCGTAGGGCGAATAAAGAGAGCCTTTCTTTGCTTGTATACATAGAAAGTGTGACAGGGACTGAGACATATTCGAGACATAGGGAGTGATTTACTGTGAGCATTAAAATATACTACAACGAGATCGAGAGTGACTAGTGTTGATTTCCGCGTTTCCAACACGTACGATCATGACACGTTCTCCATCGCTCTCGCTTCGGTTAAATCCGAGTCCTACCAGCAATTGATTAAAATTTGCTGACAGGGTAAACATTGTAATAATTTGTACGTATACATGCATGTATACACTTACAATCGGTCTGTGTCAAGTCCCAGGAGAATAGGGTATTTTGAAGTCCACTCGTTTCGGTTGGAATTGCTAGCCAGTGCTTTGAGTGCAAATTGCAAATCAACTGAAACTGAAAGTAAAATATGCAAGTAAAGCGTTATGCAAATAACTGGCTACAACTTGGATAGTTTGTGGTCACAAGATGAGCGGTCGCTAAAACCAGGAACATGGAACATCCCCGGAACATTCCACATACCTAAACACCCAATGATTATGATAATTATGATGAAAATATGTAAAATTCAATTTTGAGAAATAAAATAAACAAAAATAAACTGTTATCAGCTCCAAATATGAAAAAGATTGAGATTTTGGGGTAGTCATGTTCAACTCGGTAGGGGAGGGGTAGGGAGATATGGGTATTCCTGACCAACTGACCGCGGCCTCTTCTTTCTTGCCAATTGCATCGCGTGGCTTTAAAGCACTCTGTTTTTTCGGCACAATCATGGACGATTCGACGATGAATGCCAAGCAATTCTTAGTGTTTCATGCGGTAAAATAAATTAAGCATTAACTTGTACTGGACAAAACATTTTCCAGGAAAGGCATTGAACTGTCACCCCGCACGCAGAGCCTTTTCTTATGGTACATATGGCCACACTTTGAATTTAATTTCAGATCGAAAAACACTTGTAACAAACATTTCTTGAGACAATACCAAAAGTTTGGACCAGCGACCTTACAAGACAGTTCTTCGCCAAAGGTAATTAAATTTTGTATTACGTTTACACTGTCATTAGAGCTCGAGCAATCCGAAATAGTTTAGACCGCAGACGCTCAATGCCTAAGTAAGAGTTTCTTTTTTTCTATCTTATGGAGAAACTGTTTCTTCATGAGATATCGTTTATAAGCACAGCTGAATTGAATAAAGAAATCACACTCTTGTACTCATATTTTTC
>CBDDTI010000370.1:0-3943 GCA_965233585.1 bacterium | reverse complement strand
GAGAATCGATCCAGGCACGACAATTTTGTTTTCTTGAATTTGCCTATGATAAGGGTTATGCAGTCGCTTATGGTAAGCGTTTTCAGGGCTATTCAATTCAATTATCTCTAGGTATTTTTGCGTGTGTTATTTCCAAATTCTATTTGCTCAGAAAGAACTAATTTGAAGCGCGCGGCGCCAAGGTCCTACGTCAGTACAGACTTGTAATAGCATCCGTTTTTTTTTATTTGGGGGGGGGGGGGGGGTGAGTGGGAGACCTCCTTATCCAAAGATTATAATCTACTGCAAAATATGGACTAGTGAAAACCTGAGCTGCTTGACTTATGAGCAGCCGTCCCGTCAATCAAAATAGTAAGTGTTCGCTTGTGATTTCTAACAAAATTTCGCGATTTTCCCAATCGGAATATCTTGACATGAAATGGTAATTTTTGTACGAAATAACACTTGCACTTCGCGCTGTTAAGTTTCTTGATTTTACGGTAGCTTAAAAAATTTAACTGCACACATTCTAAGAAGCATTGCCTTTTCATTTGGCTTTTTTGATTTATTATTATTTTCTTTTTGTTGCCTTTTTCTGTTTTTAATATAGATTCCCGACCTTTTTTCTTTCTTCTCTGGATTACTCTTCTCAGAAAGTTCTTCTCTGTTATTCACTGACCGTATGCCTCCTTTTCAAAATCCTCTCCTTAAAATGTCTGATTATATGTATTTTGAATGCTTAAAAGCACATAAACTGATTAGTATGTGTAATCAAATGGTGAGGAGTGAAATTAGGGAATAATTCCACGCGCGTTTTGTCAAATTCTATTTTAAAATTTCCCGAGCCTTTAGGCGAGGGGAATTATTAGAATTTTGACAAAACGCAAGTGAAATTATTCCCTAATTTCACGAATACACCATTTGATTACCTTTTAATATCATGGGTGACAAATTACGCTCACAATCGTGGGTTTTTGACTTGTTTCTTGTAATGAGAACTACACGCATTGAAAAGTTTAAAGCCTGCATTTTGGCTTACTAGTAAGTTTACATGATTTTGATTTTTTTTGAATTCCTTCTTGCTGTTTACAAATTGTTTCAAAGTTGAGTCAACTGTCAAATCTTCAATATATGATTCATTATAATTCGTCATGAATGAGCTGAAAACGGCGCCCGTGTCAAATGCACCTAAAATTCGATCGCGGCCATCATGTATTTGACTTCCTGTTAACACGTTTTGAAGAATGAATTGCCACTAAAAGTTTATTATATGGCCAAAGCAAACTGGGCCAGATGAAATTCAAGCAAAAATGTACAAAGTTAAAACTTTAAGAGCTCGTAAACTTATCCATAACATCTTTGAACCTGCAGCGCCATCTTGGCACGAAACGTTGCCATGGCAATTTTATAATTTCACATGTGAAATTATAAATTAACGCCGAAATTTCGTGCCAAAATTAAGGACTGATTTGTCACCCATGACATTATCTTTCTTTAAAAGCTCATTAGTTTGCTAGCATATGTTCATCACTCTAATTTTGTCACTAACCATGTTGGCACTTGTTAAACTTAAAAATCATTCAATACAGTTTTCAATGGTAAGTAATAGCACTAAATGTTACTAGAAACTATTTACCGGAGAGAAACCTAAGTTTAATCAAATGAACAGAGCACGACTCGATTCTCAATTGTTCTATGATACTGTAAACAACAGGCAGCACCTAGATTGAGATAGATGTCTTGAACTTAAGATGGATTATATCTAAATTACACGTCAGAACTTTACTTGCTGGTTACTTAATTATATAGTAGAGTTCTTCAAGTAACGGCCGGATTCAATAGGAAATCAACTAAACCATATTCGAAACTACAAGTATCAGAACCGAGCCATGATGTCCTAAACTGGACGGGACAAAATGTGCCAAATCCATTATCAGTAATTACAGATCACGTAGAATAAACCATTCTTATCATATTTAGCACACAAGACAAGAAAGGGAAGGAACACAAATTATTCAAAATCTTTCCAAAGGCAGTACTCTGTGATAAGAACACTCGACAAAACCTGGTTTCGACAACAAGCTTAGTCTTACTATTGTTAATTTCTAACTTGTATTTGATTACAACTGTAAACTGTCTTAAACAAAATTTCACTTTAAAGCTAATGCCAATCAAATCCCAAAAGAAATCATTGCATTGAAAGTATGAAACACTAATTATTCAGGGTAAATGGATTATCAATTGAATCAATTGTCGTTTTGTCTTTTCGTCAAGCCTTTACTTGGCCTGCCCTGGCAGCCCAGAATGAGCTTCAGCATGCTCATACAGCTTAACCTTGTTGTAATCTTTGTCGTGGCTTAAACTCTCAATGCGATGATCCACAAAGTGATTGTCTGGCATCCGGACAACCTTCTTAGCTCTGCAAAGGAGCAAATGAACTCGAATTCTAATTGGGCTCGGAGCATAAAACAAATACAATACCGTTTCAAAAGTAAAAACTGCTAGCACCTGTTGTTGTCAGGTTCCGAAGTTGCCTATCCTGAGAAAAGACAATTTTATCTTGTTCTAGGTCACATTGTTTACTGGGTAAATAAAAGGATATCGCCTTTGAGATGCTGATAGCTTTGGAGTCGTCTTCAATACCACTCTTGACATAGATTGTCTATAATCCGGCAATCGGCGGAAGCTACAATCACTGATTCAACCCTAACAGGGATCATGTCTTAATGAAATTTCGCCGTTTAACCCTTATTGTCATCAACATACGCGGCCAAATAGGAAACTGCCCTCATCAAAGCATCTAATCAGCGGGCATAAATGACCATGTGCGGGCGGCAAATTCATTTACCGCCCTGCTCCTGATTAGCTGAGGAGACGTCGTACGACTACGATTGCTCAATCAGAAAGCGCGTGTAAAGGTGGCGCGAGTTTAACAGGCCGTGAAGTTGTTTTTTATCGAGAACAGTTCTCACGAAGCTTTTGAGATGGAGGAAACTCCGAACTTCGACGTCTTAACATGCAGTCAGAGTTCAGATTTAGGTCAAGAGCAACTAAACGAAATAGAGCAAAAGGCGCAAGCAAAAAGTAAAAAGAAAACGACAGAATGAGGGCTGAAAAAGTTTGATAAATGGTGCGAGAAGAGAGCAATCAAGGTAGATTTGAAAACGATTGACAAGAAAGAACTAAACAAGATTTTACGAACGTTTTACGCCGAGGTTAAAACAGAAAAAGGACAAGCACTGACTCCAAGTGCCCTGACTGGAATTAGAGCAGCCATACATCACCATTTAACATCAGCTCCACTTAGCCGTAACGTCAACATACGCAAAAATACGCCGATCTACAAACTTGTAAGATATATAAGACTCTCGGTAGTTTGAATTTAATATCTTACCTCTAAGTTAGTCGGCTTTAGATAAAGGGTGCAGAAAAAAAAACACCATGATTTTGAAGCAAAATTGAACGGGAAAATTAAAACTTCGATTGTGCGGTAATTGTGCGAGATTATTGACGAGTCAACTGAATGTTCTTACCAAGTTCTAAGCGGGAAATTCTGCATTGACAATAGTACTGCCAAGTTTATTTCACTAGTAGTTCAAATATACTTAGCAGGCTTAGCAATCGCCTCTTCTTTTGAAAAAATCTGCGTCTGACTGCTAAAGAAAATCATGTTGCGTGACACGAACTAGACAAGTGAAGCCAAAATAATAGCAAAACAGACTGCCGCATCTTCGTTTATAAATGAGCTCCTTTTTAAGAATACTCCTGCCTTGATTCAATAAAAATATATAGCCTGATTATTTCTTCGCAAACTGCGTTAGGAGTCCCAAATTCTCGGAAGTTTATTTTCAAAAAACACAACTTGAAACAGTTATGCAAATTAAGTGCAATGTAATTTGACTCGTTGTTATTAGAGTAGACTGTTGCTTTCACGAGTGAGTTTAGTCCAGTTTATACACAGGTG
>CBDDTI010000369.1:5000-9133 GCA_965233585.1 bacterium | reverse complement strand
TTAAACCGATCGAGCAATGGGCTTTGTTGACTTTGTTGTTATGCGCCGGCTGACTTTGTTGCTTTGCGGTTTACGCAGTTTACGTAGTTTATTTGGTTGCAAATTTTTGTTCATCTGCGAGCCTTTTTTTTTTACTTGCGAAATAGTAAACTTCACTTTTAATCATAAAACTCCGCCAAGCGCTAATTGCACAGATAGTGTGAAAAATGTGCGTTGATGTAGACAAAAGAAAACTTGGCTAATTAAGTTGCATTGTTAAGTCTGGTGTTAATAGCGCGCGTCTATTATAAATCTACTCGCACTTTTTTCTCTAATGCGACCAATAAAAACATGCGATTAACCGAATCTTACTATTTGGATCCTGGGGCATCTATAAAAGGGTTGCCAGATTCACTCATTACTCATATCAGCTATTACAGCTCAGATAACATCTTCAGTCTATTTCGCAAATACTCCATCGTTCTAAACAGTTTTTTTAAAAACTACATGAATCCTTGCATTGTATGTGAACTTACCGTTCGCCCTCGCCAACAAGCGTTACTTTGCGATGGCTGTCAAAGATGGCAGCATCGTACGTGCAACACTGGTATTGGTCAAGATGATTACCGTGAGGCAGTCTGCCTGGATCAATCGATAAATTGGCGCTGTCATTCGTGCGAAGACGTCGAGGAGCCGCCAGTCCCAATCCTGAACAGCACCTACCTGGATGCAGACCGAGGTTCACCACTACTGTTCACTGATCACAGCTTCCAAACTGATTTAAGTCAGTCTATGGTACGTTCCATCAGTTTTAGGGCGCTTAATTAATTAATTAATCTATTTATTAACAACCCCTATAATGACATTGGCCGTGAATTTTTTGTTCTAACTGTCGCCATTTTTTATCTTGATCTTAGGAGACTTCAATTAACGCCATGCCCGCTGATGACGAATCCTCAATAGCCGAACCCCCATCAGCAGACAAGGAGACAATGGTACGTTCTTTCAATTTTTAGTAATTTTCAGTAATACTATCAAATCTACCTCCATCTAAACGGCAACCCCTATAATGACACTGATATTTGCCGTGATTTTTTTCATCTAACTATCGCAATTTTTTTTCTTGATCTTAGGAGACTTCAATTAACGCCGTGCCCGCCGCCGATGAATCTTCAATAGCAGAACCCCCGCCAGCAGACGAGGAGCTGTCCAATTTCAGTCTCCAGTTCGAGATTGTGGAAGATTCCACAAAGCGTGGAAGAAACAAACTGGTGGACAACCGTGGCTTCACAAACATAAGTAACAATGATGGTCTGGCTTTTTTTCCAGGTACGTGACCGCCGTCATTTAATGTTGGCGACCAATCAGCAGTTGGATGTCTTGGGCCGAGCCAAAACGTGGTACATTGATGGTACGTTCAAGTTGTGCAGATCGCCTTTTAAACAGCTGTTGACGGTAAATGCGTTCGTCCGGAGAGGAGAATGTACGAAGCAAGTCCCTTTGCTGTTCGTAATTATGTCTGGCCGAAAGAAGAGGGATTACAGACCTGTCTTCCGGGCCCTCATCGACATCCTCCCAGTACCGCCTGCAGTAAGCCAGATCACTGTAGACTTCGAGAGAGCCGTTTGGTCAGTGCTTCGCCAGGTCTTCACGGACGTGACAATTCAGGGCTGCGTATTCCACTGGAGTCAAGCTCTTTGGAGAAAGGTATGTAATAATATAGTCAGAGCGGTTTTCATTTGAGTGTCGAAAATTATTTGGTTTTGCGTTTGCTACGCAAAAATGTAGATTTATAAATAACTGTAGATTAAATAACAAAATGTAGATTAAATAAGAATATTTCAATTTTTAGACTATTGACGTGATTTGAACAGTCAATTTGTAAAGTACTTAACGTGTACATTGACATAGATTTTTGTTGTAGCGTACTTACGATCTTTTTCTCTTGTATTTTAGGTTCAAGAATTTGGCCTTCAGACCTCTTACAGCAGAGACCAGGGCACACATACCTGGATCCGAAAGATTATGGCCCTACCCTTTCTCCCGGAGGATCAGATTTCACGCGCTTTCAGAAAGCTGAAACGAAATGCTGCTACCAGACCTTTACAGGAGTTCGCCGGGTACGTCGAAAAAACCTGGATCACTAGCACCACCTGGCCCCCCGCATCCTGGAGCGTTTACCTTCGAGCAGTCCGAACCAACAACAATGTAGAAGGTTGGCACTATAGCCTCAATAGACGCGCCCAAGGGAAGAGTCAGCTGCCACTCTACATGCTGATCATGTTCCTGCACGAGGAGAGCCGACTTACATCTCTGCAGATCAGATTGGTTTCCGACAGAAAGCTCTGCCGTATCCAGCGAAAGACTTATCGACAGCTGCAATCGAAAATCTTCAGCTTATGGGACCGTTACGAGAACGGTCAAACAACTATTGCGAGCGTGTTCACATTTGTATGGTCCTCGCGAAGAGTGATGCAGAACACGCAAGTCTGACCTTGTAGCCTTCGGGCTCGGTAAACTAAAACAAAACGGCTCCTTTAGGAGCCACAAATCTATGAAAGTCATGATCAACAGTGCATCAGTCTGTGTTTTGTAGTTTATTTAGTTAAACACGAGGGGAATACGGGCTGGGTTCTATTCTGCTCACACAAGATCTCTTCATTGTTTCCAGTCCCCCAGATCTCGCTCGCGCATTGCATATTAAGATGATTTCCGCACAACATTCGAGCAATAATGGCAAAAATTAAGTTACCAGAAAAACCCGGTGGCATGTTATTGTTTTGAACCCAATTAATAAGAACTTATCGAGATTTAAGCTCTCAAGCTGACCCCGCGAGAGAAAATTGAACTTGAAGTTGTTCATATTTCACTTAAAAGAGACGTTTCGCTTCAGTTAAAAACACAGTAACGCACGCTTTAAGCATTCTTACGATGTTAGACATTAAGTTTCTCGAGAATGCTTCAGAATTTGATCGCGGGGTCACTCAGAGAAATGAATTACAGTGAGTTGTTTTAGATAGTGTTCCAAAAGTTGCCGTGCTATGCGTAGAATTTTAGTAATTAATTTTTGCACTTATTGCTCGAACTTTGAGCGGAATCCGTCATAAAATTTCAAAATGGCCACCAATTCACAAGTTAAGTCAACTAGCACTTTGTAAAGCCTATAGCGAGTGTTTTCGGTCGAACACAAAACTCGAAAAGTTGGGGGTGAATTCGATAAAGCTGAGGGCACGGTCTATGTACGTATGTTTGATAAGGTTTCATGTTGAAAGTGTGAGTAAGTCGAGAAAGGGTTCACCCGAGTAAGTCTGAGTAATTCGAGTCAGCAGTCCGTGGATGTTGACGCTTAAAAGTATGAACTGCGGTTAAAACTTCTTTATCAAACGTTTACGTAGTTGTTATAGCGTTACTAAATGTTTCGAAGAACCATTTCAGTCTATGTATGTTTGTTAAGGTTTCATATTCAAAGTGCGAGTTGGCTTCGTTCGGAAGTCTGAGTAAGTAGAGTCAGCGGCTGCCGATTACATCACATTCTTGACTTGAACATGCTAATGTTTGGTCAACTTTCACATCAAAAGAATTCACGATTGAATTCAAAACTTCAGTAATTGTAACGTGGAAGGGAACGCAATCTGTTTGGGGGCGAACTCGATCTGGTTGGGGGCGAACTCGGTCTGGTTGCGGGCGAACTCGATCAAGTTCAGTCGATGTGGGGGCGAACTCGTCATGGGGCGAAACCGGCGGACACCCTTATTTCAACAGTACCCGTGCTGGTAAATCTCTATGGGGGAAAACTTTAAGGCAAATTAACTAAGTTTCGTTTTATAACTCGCGCTCTGTAAGGACGATGTTCGTAATAACTCTAGGGAGCCATCTCAACTTGTTGAGAACGGGGCAGGATTGTTTGGAAGCCGGTTAACGCTAACCCAGGATTCAAGGTTAACCAAATTATAACTTTTACTTCTATACTAATGTTTTTGGTGCTTTGTTTTGTGTATATGGTGATTATTTAAACTCAAAACAGAAGGCCAAACAATAGACAGAAAACCTCAGCGCAAAGTTACAAAACTCAAATTAAAATTCTACTTTTTCCTGGGTTAGCTTAATCGGGCTGTGAACAACCCGGCCCAGGAGCTACGCTATTAGGCTGGCCT
>CBDDTI010000368.1:0-4660 GCA_965233585.1 bacterium | reverse complement strand
CGCTTCACTTTATTCAATGAATCGATTCATCGCAGCTTTGGTAAAAAGCGGCATTTTTTCCAAGCGATTGCCCAGCCATGATTTGGAAGATTCACCGTTTGCTCCGAACGCCTTGAAGCGACAGCAGAACCACTGCAACTAGTTGCGTTCTCGAGGTACGATAGAACGCATCCTAATTTTGTTTCGGCAGCAGGAATCGAGATTTTTTGGATTGCAAATTGGCCGCCCCTCTAAGCTTTTGCAGGGGCTTTGGGCCTCGTTTTTGTGTCCAGTGGGCACAAAACGAGGCTAGGTCATGTTTTGGCGTTTTTCGCTCTGTGCGACGTATTGTGGTTTTCTTGGAACTGGTTTTCACTCCGATGGCAATCGACAAAAAGAAACGGAGTCCCAGTACAGACTGGACTGAGCTCTTTTGACCTCAGGCGAAAAAGAACTAAATCATCGCAAAACACGTGTATACAAGACGATTTGCGTTTTCGATTGTTCACGATAACTCGTTAATTTGTAGTAGTTTGATTCTGGACCGTGCGTGGCATGTTTGGTGAGGATGCGAGATGAAGTGCTTTTGTTGCATAACTGGACATAACTGGGACAGCAATTATTTATTCTGTTCACGGATACAACTTTCAATCGCCTTAGCATTGAGATGAATTAACAGTGGGAACTGCCACATTTCATTGGCTCCAATTTCATTGCGTTTGTTGACATAGAGGCCACAAATAATTCAGCGTGTATCCAGCGAAGGTCAAAATTGAATCGATGGAAGAGTATTCTGAAGCCAAGACCTATAAGGGTAAGTCAGAATTAAGGAACAGCAAAATCCTGACTATTTTCATTCATCAGAGCGGAAATAATAATTATTGCCAGCACGGAGTTTGTTTACGAAAAACCAGGGATAAACCGACATGCGAGTTCAAATGTTACAGGTGTTGTCGGATGTTAGCTGATATGTGTGCTTCCAGCTTAGAATACTTGATGTAACAGAAGTATTCGTTTTAAAATATTGCCCTTTATGTTTAAACATTACCAGTAAAAGTGAAACTGAGATGTTTAGCATGAATAATCAAAGGCAAAAGTTCACTTGCGAGTCTAGAACCGTCACGCAACGTGTCACCAAAGGTCATCAAATCGCAGTTCACCTGCAGCCGGAGAGACGTCGCTTGCTAACCATACAGCAAAGAAATCAAATAATCCACAGAACAATAGTGGACTTTGCCAGTATATCATATCTGAACTTCAGCCGTTCACATAAAGATAATAGAGAGGTTAAGCTAATCACAGTTACACCATAAAATTAAGCATGTAAAGCAAGAGTGAATTAATTTTAATGGGTGCAATGTCCTTTGGGACATTTCCAACCTTTGACGTTTGCCGTAAACGTCATGCTTAATGAGTTCAACAACGGACGCGTATTTTTAGAGGCACCACAGAACGCACTCCTAATCTTTGATTACTACTAGTTATTATTATTATTATTATTGTTGTTGTTATTATCATTGCGTTCTCGAGGTACGATAGAACGCATCCCAATTTTGTTTCGGCAGCAGGAATCGAGATTTTTTGGATTGCAAATTGGCCGCCCCTCTAAGTTTTTGCAGGGGCTTTGGGCCTCGTTTTTGTGTCCACTGGGCACAAAACGAGGCTAGGTCATGTTTTGGCGTTTTTCGCTCTGTACGACGTATTGTGGTTTTCTTGGAACTGGTTTTCACTCCGATGGCAATCGACAAAATGAAATGCTGTCCCAGTGCAGACTGGACTGAGCTCTTTTGACCTCAGGCGAAAAAGAACTAAATCATCGCAAAGTACGTGTATACAAGACGATTTGCGTTTTCGATCGTTCACGATTGCTCGTTAATTTGTAGTAGTTTGATTCTGGACCGTGCGTGGCATGTTTGGTGAGGATGCGAGATGAAGTGCTTTTGTTGCATAACTGGACATAACTGGGACAGCAATTATTTATTCTGTTCACGGATACAACTTTCAATCGCTTTAGCACTGAGATGAATTAACAGTGGGAACTGCCACATTTCATTGGCTCCAATTTCATTGCGTTTGTTGACATAGAGGCCACAAATAATTCAGCGTGTATCCAGCGAAGGTCAAAATTGAATCGATGGAAGAGTATTCTGAAGCCAAGACCTATAAGGGTAAGTCAGAATTAAGGAACAGCAAAATCCTGACTATTTTCATTCATCAGAGCGGAAATAATAATTATTGCCAGCACGGAGTTTGTTTACGAAAAACCAGGGATAAACCGACATGCGAGTTCAAATGTTACAGGTGTTGTCGGATGTTAGCTGATATGTGTGCTTCCAACTTAGAATACTTGATGTAACAGAAGTATTCGTTTTAAAATATTGCCCTTCATGTTCAAACATTACCAGTAAAAGTGAAACTGAGATGTTTAGCATGAATAATCAAAGGCAAAAGTTCACTTGCGAGTCTAGAACCGTCACGCAACGTGTCACCAAAGGTCATCAAATCGCAGTTCACCTGCAGCCGGAGAGACGTCCCTTGCTAACCATACAGCAAAGAAATCAAATAATCCACAGAACAATAGTGGACTTTGTCAGTATATCATATCTAAACTTCAGCCGTTCACATAAAGATAATAATGAGTTCAACAACGGACGCGTATTTTTACAGGTACCACAGAACGCACTCCTAATCTTTGATTACTGCTAGTTGGTAATACGTAGTTCTGCCCAGGAGTATCACTCTGCTTGGCAAGTTTTCGTTTCGTGTACAGTGAATTTGGATCAGAATCAACAACAATACCGTCCTTTCCTTGACTGATGTATTCTTAAACTCTATTCAGAAACGCAAAGGAATATTACAGGTTGATTGTGTCAAATGTAAACATCGATCAAATAATACTATCTTACTGCTTAGAAACACAAAAGAGTATATTAATTTCAAACCATGTTGAAACGAACAAGTTGTCACTTTCACTGAGAACCGAGCGAAAAGAGATGTTTAAATAAAACTGCTTACCGAAAAAGAATGACTATGATTTTGTTTCTGTCTGCAGCACTTATTTTCTCGAGAAGGTCGCATTCGTTTTGTGCTGAAGCAAATTAAACGCTGTTGAAAATACTAACGCGTGGAACAGTATCATAGCTTCTCATCATTGCAAATCTTTTGTACACAAAAAACTTCCTCACGCCAAATTACGAATACGGATTCGTAAATACTAAAAAGAGGAATCGAGTCTTGTCGGAATAATTCGAGTCAAAACAATTCTAGTCGGATCAGAGATTCGTAGAGGTCTAGGCCTGGGCGAAACCCTTCATGGACGAAACTCGCTATGGGCAAAACCCGCGGCTTCCGTGTCAAATGGATGCATCGATCAAACAATACAAGCTTACCGCTTAACGAGTTGGGCTTTTGTGCGTAAACCTTTGGAGGGATCATCACGGCATTTAAGTAAAAAACGTAACTCATCGTTTTTCAGCTCCGATAGATTTCGTCCATTTAAAGAGGAACCGGGAATATCGCTTTCCGAAAGGACAACAGACATAGTTTCACTTATTTACTTCGATGATCTTGAAGGGTTATCCCAAAACGCCTCGATTCCATGTTTGGCCGCGCGCTCGTCCCAGGTTGGCGGCCATTAGTGAATAAGGTGTATGGGACGCGATTTAGTGTCACAAGCTACTGGTATTGTGGGCGGGGTTACTAAGCTCTCTTCGCCGTGTTTGGCCCCTCATCGTCTCTATACAAAGTGAGCCACTCAGGAACTGAATCTGCTGTTGTTTTGCAGTATAATGTTTGATGTTATTGGCTGCTTTTCTAACGCCTCTTGGTAGAGGTTTCAGTGATTTCTTTACTTCTCTTGGTAGAGATTTCAGGGATTTCTTTACTCCTCTTGGTTTTGATAAGTGATGGACTATTGTATCCTTTTCCTCTTCTTGCACTGATAGAAGTGTTTCACTTGTTGTAGGTCTTAATCCTTGGCTCCTCTTTGATGGATAGATCATCACTCTAACCTTAGGTTGTAGTTTCGCTTGTTGTAACCACTTCCTTCGATTGATATAATCTAATCCATGTACATCGGTGAGATGATTAGACAATCTAACGAAATATTTTGCTCCACAATTCTGAATTGGGAAATCACGGCACACGCGTTTAGTCATGTTAACTGTTCGAGATCTCAACAAAAATAAAACAGTTCCAGCGAATTTTAACCTTTCATGCGAAGGACAAAAAGGACACAACACAGGACAAAAAGGACTTTTGAGGGTCAAAAGGGACAAAACGAGGCCATTCAGGACAAAAGGGCAGAAGGGGCACCTTTTTAGCTCTGTGTTTTTCCCTGGGCGCGCGTGGAATCTCGCGTGGAACACGCGGGCGTCGTTTTAGGTCATGAAACCCTGCTTCTATGGATTATCAACCTTACCATACTTTAGGAGACTAATTGTTTTTTATTATTTATCATGACTCGTTTATTTTTATTTTATTTTATTTTTATTTTGGACTTGCCTTGCTAGACAAGAAATGAACGAAGTTTTAAATTAACCAACTTTAATATCAATGTTTTCCCTAAAATTACTGATTCCGCCTTAACATATTGAAAAGTTAATTTGTGAATAGTTTTTATTTTAATAGATTGTATATTTTCCTAAAGACTTAATGTTTCAAAAAGAATGTGATTATTTTT
>CBDDTI010000367.1:0-6676 GCA_965233585.1 bacterium | reverse complement strand
CGATTTCAGTATTTCAAAAGTTATGGCCGTTAATATCAGCACATGTACGAGCATTTCCGACATTCAAACTTATAACAAAATCGACCAGTCCGAGCAGATTTTATCATAACTACACCTTACCTACTTCGAAACTTGGGTTTATTTCCAACTTCAGTCATTTTCCAAGCCTTCACGTTGTTGAATTCAAAGCAGTGTCAGCAAATAGGTAGGTTTTGCCTTCGAAACTTGAGCACGGCTTCATCGAGTTTCTTGGAAGCGAACAAAGCTCGACTCCATGGCCACATTTTGGGCTAAAATACCTTATCGAAACATCGTTTCAGAGCTGGGCGTCTTCAAGAATCAGATAATAAACTAACTAAGTCTGAATCAAGGAGAAAATCGACCTTTGAAAGCTTAAATTTTAAAGGAATCATCACATGTAGATCGCTAGAGGAAAGGTATCGGTGTGATGTTGTTTCCACAGAGGTCCGCAAAAAAGAGTAGAGACGCTGATTGTATCGTACTCTTCTTCTACCGATCTAAACGGGGTGATTTCCTCAAAATTTACGCGTTCAAAACTCGATTTTCTCCTTGATACCACACGTGCATCGTTTGTTATGTGATTCTTGAAGAAATTCAGCTCTGAAACGATGTTTCGATAGGGTATTTTAGCTCAAAATATGGCCATGGAGTCGAGCTTTGTTTGCTTCCAAGAAACTCGATGAAGCCGTGCTCAAGTTTCGAAGGCAAAACCTACCTATTTGCTGACATTGCTATTAAATTCAACGACGTGAAGGCTTGTAAAATGACTGAAGTTGGAAATAAACCCAAGTTTCGAAGCAGGTAAGGTGTAGTTATGATAAAATCTGCTCGGACTGGTCGATTTTGTTATAAGTTTGAATGTCGGAAATGCTCGTACATGTGCTGATATTAACGGCCATAACTTTTGAAATACTGAAATCGTACAGGGCTTTTTGCATATTTTTGCCGATAAATGACTACGCTTTGCGGCTGTGCAGACTAGAGGTTTCAGCTAGGTCCCAAGTTTTAAAAAATAGCTTCTAAATGAAGGCCATTTCTAGCCATCGTTCGACGGCGATTAATAGTGTTCAGTAATATGCTTGATTTCGTCTTGCCACTTAAATAAAAAAAAATCGGTTAGTCTCTTGGAAAACTAGAAATGTTTATGAGTAAAATAACATAAGACTCATTACTAGATGTTGCGAATGAAATATTTTACAGCGTCGCGAAAAATGCCAATTTGATGCCTTTGGAGACGGCTCGATGGGCCCTGATGAGCCGAAATATTAAATGGCTCCTGACGCGACTAGAAAACCATTTCAAATCAAACCAAATCTGTTTTTATTCAAACCTTGGTAAAATCTTTCAGTTGCCAGAGTTTCAGGCAAAACTATTTGTTAAGCGAAATTGAGAGGGTGGTTCTTAGAGAGACAGCCTCTTAAATGGTGAAATATCTCTTGTTTTGAACGTCGCGTTATTGGGTTATAAAGATTTGAATTTGCAAAATGCTAATTAGATGACGACTATACGGGGATCATTTATTATACAACTACTAGTTTTCACCTGCAAGTAATATTTTTTAGGAATCAATTGACTATCCACAGTTTATTTTTTGTATTTATCAAATAAATTATCCTCAAGCTGTAAACTGCGCATTGTAAATTGGCATAGAAATAATGACAAATTCCCGGGTTGACGTCATCTAACAAGCACTTTGCAAATTAAAATCTCTATTACTCAATAACGCGATGTTTAAAACAAGAAATAATTCACCACTAAACTATTCAAAGTGCGTAGAGTTGATTCTGAAAATATCTATTTAAGGTAATTTCTTAGTATTGCATTGCGCATCTCTACTGCGCATGATTTTTGCGTCATCAGCACGCGCACATGAGCTCGTGCACGTGGAAAACGTAAGAGATTTCCCTCAAACTAAGCTCGATAACGGAATAAATTCTCCTTTTCTCTTAAATGAGCTCGGTGACCCCCGATTTTTTTTTCAGGTATTTGCTAAGTACAGTCTAATGAAGAACATATTTGAAGAGGAAAAAAAGTTTGATAGTAGAACACGATTTTTTTTTGGAAAATAGTTCCCAACTGGGTGTATTTTGGCCAAGGCGAGGACCTCAACTTAACCACGGAACTGTCCGAAAAAGTGCAATATTCCCGCAACCAGGCAATCAAGAACGGCTTAAATGAAGCAATACTGCTTATGTCAAGTAATGAAGTTTTACTTTCAAGACAAAACTTTGTGCCTTTCAAGTAACCAAGACTTTATTCTGTATGAAGGTGATTCGAACTTTTAACGCGCAACCAGTAAAAATACCCCATTTTAAGAGCCTGCTGACGCGTAAACAAGCACGGTGACCCCATTTTTTTATTGCATTTTTATAATGTTCATATCATGAATGCTCATTACGCCAAGTTTCAACAAAAGTTTGATAGTAGAACAATTTCAAGGGAATTACCTTAAGGGTGATAGGCACTTCAAGAGGAAATACCAGTGGAAAACCACATGTCAATAAACAGCTTATTGTAATGAGTTTCTGGGATTCAATTTAAATGCTCCATATCAACGATTTGGTGAAAATACTAGTGATATCTTAGTTTGTTCTTTTAAAAATTAACGAATCTGATTATTCCTCTTTTTAAAGTTTTGTTTATGATCGTCATAGCACTCCTTCAAATGGAAAAACTATCGCTCGAATTTTCAATGAGCGATAATCACCATGAGTACAGTTTGTCCACTATTTAATAAGAGTAACCCGGAGTTTTTCAGATCTTTGATTTCCCCAAAGAAGAGAAAAAACACACTCACAGTTCAATGGGATTTTGATTCCGTAAAGTTCTTGAAGGAAATGTAACCAACTTGTTGTTCATTAGTTTGCTGCAAAAAAAGGTGGCAAAAAAATTATTGAGATATGCACAAAAACAGCTGAATGCCTCCAGTTTGGCATCTAGTAACTGTGTATAAAAAAATCTGGAGATACATTGCAATTTTCAATGAAGCATACATTTTCTATCTTCTCGACTCCTAAACATAACATAGTATACTTGAATCATACCTAAATGTTTGTTTGACAAATGTTCACATGATAAATTTTAAGTTACTATATATATTCACCAGAATCTCAACAAATTAAACAATGTAACAACATTATTTCCCCTGTTACCTAAGAGTGTGAAGGTCGAATGTCGACATTTGGATAGGCTGAATACATGTAAATATTATTATTATTACTGCTTGAAAATAAATAAATCATACTCACATTGTTTCAATTGAAACACCTTTAAAAGCATCTTCATGTAAAGATTGTATTTGGTTGTTAGAAAGGTCCCTAGAATAAGCAAAGATGAAGTCAAATAACAGTAGTTGTACAATCTACAACAAATGCAGAGGATTAAATCAACATGTAATTGAGTTGTTACGGTTCTCTCCTTTAATAAGATATATTATTATATGACTAGTTCCGTGAGCGGGCAAGATGAACCAAATCACACGATGTGTTTGGCTACCTGAGCGGGTAAGATGGGGCCATCTTGCACGCTCGGGACTACCTGCTGTATCTTTATTGACCAAGTTTTTGTTCTTTCTTTTTTTGCGAGTTTAAGGACCTCGACTTTGTCTTGAACCATAAACATGCAAAAAAGAACTCGGCCAATATCCAGCCATCTTGACCTGACACTACGTCAATAACCCGTATCGAATAATGACAATTTTAGAAATTGATATTTACAGTGTGTTAATGGATGATCCAGAATCTCCAAACAACTTTCCTGTAACAGCCTGGATGGCATTGTTCTGAAGTTCACTAAGAGAAAAAAATGGAATTGAACAACAAAGAAGCAAGTTAAAGTTAAATACCAAGTGACGTGGAAAACGCAAGCAGCCAAGCACCTCCACCCCCCACCCTCCGCCTTTCCAACCCTCGAAATTGCAAAGTCTAAAAAGTAACCACAACCAGTCTAGGGAATACGGTTTTATGAGATATCTTTAAGAGTAACAATGTCAAGCTCATTTGACTGAGTTGTTATACTAACAGTTATGAATTGGAATCAAATGGTTCTTTGTTGCTTCCTTGTACTTACAGCCTTCCATTGGTCACTGTGAGCGACAGGAAAGGGTTCTCTTCAAACGTAGAAATCTTGCTGTTATACAGCTCACTGGAGTAAAAAAAAAAATGTTGCAAAAGACAAATATTATAAAAAAATTTCTACGATCATTGCCACAGAAATAATTAAGCAGTCAGTAATCACAAATTGAAGCAACTTTGTGTTAAATAAATTGGTCAAAGTCTGCTCATTTATTCTAAATTGGTTGGGCGCTGGTGTTGAAATCCGGAGGTCCCAGGTTCAAGGCCTCCCTATCACTAGTGGAATTTGCTTCTCGGTAGTCCCGAGTTCAAATCCTCAGTCACGCTTTGTAAATAGCCAACTGGTCTGCCTCCTGCCACTTGGGATTTTTAATCATGTTACGTTTATTTGAAATATTTGTTTCCTTTGTTTCAGTGGCATGCCTGTAAACTAGCTAATGCTTAGTGCTTGTATAGCTAAGTGCATGGCCACTATCAATCAGGTTTATATTTTACAACGATCATACGATGATCACTAGATAGAGTATACCAAGAAATTCTGCTGTCTATGAGAAAAGAATGAAACGTAAATACGTACAGATCCCAAGTAACTGTCACGTCTTTAAAAGCTTCAGAGGATATCGTTGTCAACTCCAGTCCAAACAGCTCACTAAACAAGAAAATAAACACCGAACAAGCTACACTAGAAATTATAAGCCTATCCCTTCACTACAAATAAAAACTTCGACGCTCAGTTATAAAAAGTGCTAACTGATCAACACCCATTTTTTGTTCAAGAATAGTACATAAAATGACTTGCCAAGTAATAGCCCTTTTCACAGCTAATTTTTTCTCATTTGCATTACATTGGAATCCAACATGGACGCGAGGTAATTTCGGGCTAAAACTACAAAATAGCCCGAAATTGCCTCACATACATGCTAGATTTCATTGCAATGCAAATGAACAAAGTTAACCAAGGAACGGGCTATTGTCAGTTTTTATCAAGAATGCACAGGTTCTTCTTACTATCCTCACTTATTGAATTCCACCTCAAAAGAAATCCTACATTTTAAATACGTAACTACATTGTAAATTGTTTGAACCCAGGAGTATCAGTATTTTGTATAGCGTGATCGTCCGGGTGTGGGTAGTTCTGAAAAGAACTGCTGTTGGTGTCCGATGTTTCGACAACCTGACTCTCTCTGAAGATGACTTCCACTCAGGTTGTCCAAACGTCAGCCACCAACAACAGTTCTTTTCAGAACTACAATCACCCGGACGATCACATTCTACGAATGCGTAACTACATATCGAAAGGTCTGAGTATGCGGATGTTTGTCTGTTTCTGTACAGTTAAATCCTTCTACAAAATCCGCCACAGAATAAATTCCCTCTTGCAGAGAGGAAAGGTCTTAAAAACAGTCAAGTATGCAGCAAAAAAAATTCCAGTTCGTTGCAAACAGGTGGCTTTAAAGGGAGCCTATACCTGTGGTAACTGGAAAGAAATCTTAGGTGTAGGTCTTTGCCTGACCTTTTAAATACTCAGTTTCAATTCAAAGACAAGCAAAAATTAACGATAAAAACCGACGTTTCGGTGTCTTCATGACGCCATTGTCAAGGAGAAGTAAGATTACAGAGTTTGCGGCAAGGTGTAACAATAAATTAGCATATAGTGTTTGAAGCTAAGTTATGTAAATACTTTTGCGCGAATTGAATCGCCTTGCACGTTCAGAGTGGGTTTTAGATCTCTGATGAAAAGCATTTCATTCACCAAACAATCGAACTTATTTCTACACTTTTTCAGAACGCTAAAACGCCTCAGGAGGTCTTTCGGGACTTCGCTGTGCTGTTCGTGGTAGTGTTTATATATTGAAGATGCCTTTTGTTTATGTCCATCCACACGTGTGTGTAGGTGTCCGCGCGTATAGCCCACATAACCCGCATCACACAGGTCACATTGAAAACGATAAACGACGCGTTGTTGGTTGACGATCTGTGGCTTCATTTCGCGTACTTTAAGATCTTGGCCAATTTTGCGGCTAACAAATACTGGCTGGACAGTTGTCTGCACCTTTATACTGAGATTCTTGAGCTCCTTCTTAACATAATTTGCTGATTCTTGATCTTTAAACGGTATGACCACACGAACAATGGCTCTTGGCTCTTTGGGCGTCTGCGAGGGCTGCTTATCAACGATTCTTGATTGTAAGAAGGTGTTAATGGTGGAATTTACCAAGCGTTCCGGGTATTTAAGGTGTGTGAATACTTTCTTTAGGCGATCACATTCTTCAGAGAAATTAAGGCCCAGGAGAAAGATAATCGGTGTGCGCGATCAAACATAGTTGTCAGTAAGCTTCGTTTGTAGCGATTGTCTACATGGCTTTGGTAGTGTAATAGCAGACCCGTGTTTGTTGGTTTCACATAAACCTTGGTTTCAATCCGAGGTGCATGGTTGAGTAGTTCGGTGCCAAGGAAAGGAAGCTTGCCGTTTTTTTCCACCTCCATGGTGAATTTGACCGAAGTGTTGGCACTGTTGAGGGTATGCAGGAAAGTAGTTGCTGTTGCTAAATCGGGCATTACAGTGAGCGTGTCATCAACAT
>CBDDTI010000366.1:0-7144 GCA_965233585.1 bacterium | reverse complement strand
TCGAAGGTACCATAATGTTGTTCTCGTATCGTAGGCTAAAACATTATTAGTGTCCTCACAATTATTGCCGATGTCGCTGTTATGTTATTATTGATTATTCTCGAATATCAGACAGCGCCATTTACTGTTGAACGTTATTTCCTAGTTAACAGGTGAAATATCGCACTTAAAACTGGCTGTATTGAAGGAGGGGTTTGGCCTTTCCAATTCCGAAGCCGACGTAGATGAGGTTGTTAGAAATGCCGCTGACCGTTTGGGACGTGAAGCAGGCGCAACAGTAGAGGAAGTGTCCATCAAGATGCACTTAGATGGTATTTGAAACTTAATTGATCGATCAGTCGGAATAAGTTATTCCTTGAGTCAGTCAGTCGGTTTCTCGGTCGGTAGGCAGACAGCCAGTCAGTCAGTCAGTCAGTCAGTCAGTCAGTCAGTCAATAAGTGAGTCAGTCGGTCGGTCGGTGGGCAGTCAGTCAGTCGGTCAGCCAGTCAGTCAGCCAGTCAGTCGGTCAGTCAGTCAGACAGTCAGTTATATAAACATTCATTCAGTTATTCAGCCTGTCGGTCAGTCGGACGTTTATTCAATCCGTTTGCCAGTCATTCAGGTAAGGCAAATCAGCGCGCAAGTTGCATTGCATGCCTTCCAGAGAAAGTGATCTTCTCTCGCTGCCTTAGAATCGAAAGTTTTTTTTTTGAGAAGCATTTTTACAACATTTAGTTCGTCAAACATACTATAGATCCTCAAGGTTACAACCTGTTACAACCCTTGTTTAATCGTAGCCAAAATTATATTACCGGTTGGTAATTTCTTTGCTATTGTATAATACTAACAACTTATTACCACGAACTTTCGGTCTATCTTTACCGGAAAATCTCAAACCGAGAACTAGAGATTTTCCCGTAAAAACCGTACGTTGGAGGTTAAAAAGTTATTTATTGAATGGCTTTTTGCATTGGTTTTGTGGGCTCGTAATCGACCCGTGGGCATTCCTTACGGGAGAATAATGCCCTAAAATTGGCCAATAAACTATAAAGTCTGGTTTTCATTAGCGACGGAGTCGGAGTCATAAGAGAGCTTATGACCTAGTGAAAAGCGAAAATCGGAGTCGTAAGCGGAGTTGTAATCTCGACGGAATCTGAGTCGAAAGAATCAGAACGTTTCCATTTTTTCCGATTCCGTTTACGACTCCGTCACTTATGATCAAGTGAAAACTAGGTTGTCGGAGTCGGAAGCAGAAGCGGGAGAACCAACCAATCGCAAAGCCCTGAATCGAACATTGTCATTGGTTTATTCTTCTGCTTCTTCTTGCAACTCCGACAATGCGGTTTTCACTTGATCATAATCATATAAGCGACTGACTCATGAGCAGAATCAGTGTTCTGCTTCCGACTCCGTCGATTTGATTTTCACTAGATCGTATCGCTCTACGCTAGCGCTTCTGATTACGACTCCGACCACGACTCTGTCGCTAGTGAAAACCAGCCTTAAGAACGCGCATTAATCTGCTACACACGCAAGCCACATAATAAATGTCAATAAAACCGTTTCAAAAGTTATACCGTAAATCTTGCTTTATTTTCTAGGAGCAAAAATATACATGGCCATTTTTGCTGAAGGAGCAACACGAATGATGCTAGATGGTGCAGGTACAGAGTCTCTCTTTTCTGATGCAACTTTAGTCTAAAAACCAAAGGAATCAAGAAGTTACGTTTTCACCCTCTTTTGTGCTTAATACCCACACACTCTAGATAGATCAAATGATCTCTTTCAGCCTCAAAGTACAAATTGGAGAAGGTTATAAAAACCCATTGTATGTTTCCGATATCCTGCTCTCTTTGCATTCTTTTTCTCTAAAAGATTTGGATTTCACCGTGCTCTGTGTGTAACCATTTTCACCTTTTGCTAGGTTTTGGAACAAGCGCAAAGATGTATTATGACACGACCCTGCAAGAGGCCTTCGCTCGTGGTCTGAAGGCGCATCCAAATGATCTGCCAACCACATGCAAGCTTACGTTCATGAATGGACGTTATCTTCTCTCGGAGTACAATGGCACGTTTTACAGCAAAGCGCAGAACTTAGGGCGGGAACTGTCTAAAGCATATGATCAAGTTCTTGAAGATTACGACGTGTTGTTGATGCCGACCATTCCTAAGAAGGCGCCAACTTTCCCGCCGGCAAATCCATCGCTTGAAGGTAAGTAAAGAGGCATCTGTCCCAGTCTTAAGTCACGAATTCAACTGATGACGATGAAAGATTAGTGATAAGAATATTTCAGGGTCGGTTACAACGCAATGTAATGCAATGAAATTCTTTGGCATGCAGTGCTGTGCAATGCGATGCAATGCAGTGCAATGCTATGCTATGTAAAGCTATGCTATGCAGTGCTATGCAATGCAATGCTATGCTACGCTATGCAATGCTATGCTACGCTATGCAATGCTATGCTACGCTATGCAATGCTATGGAGTGCTATTCTATGCAATGCAATGCGCTATGCAACGCAATCCTATGTAATTCTATGCAATGCTTTGCAATGCTCAATGCTGTGCAATTTAATGCAACGCTTGTTAAGATTTACTTAACACTTCATTTTTTGTTTGTATTATTTTACAGAGTATTTGGCAAAGGCATCTGAAAGTATTCCAAATACTTCCCCCTTTGATGTAACAGGCCACCCAGCCCTGTCAATCAACGCCGGGTTCAGTGATGGCTTACCAGTTGGTATGATGATTGTGGGAAGAAAGTTTGACGAAGCCACTGTTCTTAATGTCGCCTACGCTTACGAGAAGATCAGGGATGCTAAAGAATAACAATAATATTGATTTTAAACTTTGTCGTATTAGGATCAAGCCATCATGGGAATAAGAACAATTGATCCTGGTGGTCTTAAGACACGGGAAGAAACATTTTTATTCATTTTCCGTTATTATGTTGGTTAGTTATTTTATTTTATGTTGTCATAAGATTACCCTGTCAATCATTTTAGTTTTATGTATTTCTGGTGTTACGCATATACCTTGATCAGTACAAAAACACCCTTTCCAATGTGAAATCTCAGTGCACCTGAAGAAGGCTGGTTTAGTGGCTAGGCGAAGTATGGTATACTTGAAAAAAAAAAGTTTTTTAAGGCTGTATCGCTCTCAGTTTTTCATATTCTTCATTTTCGATGATAAGCTAATTAGATCACTCCAAACATTTGATTGGCAATATGATAGATGCAAATAGAGACACGAAGACAATAGCTAAATGAAAATCTAATGAAGTTCTAGAATATAAACAATCTAGGGTCGAGGGCACTAGCAAAGACTATAGTGCCCGTGCAGTGTAGAAGACATTCTGTGGCTCGTCTTTGTTGGAATCGAATTGATCGTGACGACGGCACAGTCTTGTGGTCAAAGCCTTTTTCATGCTGTAGGGCTAAATGCTCATTACTGGCTTTCTCCCAAGTTCGGGCGCCTGATGTGACATGTATATTCAATTCATAGAGTAGCTTCAGTTTGATTTCTTAATAAAAGTCTGAAAATGTGTCTTTGTTTTACGTGTTAATAATCTTACCGTGGTAGGCGGATCCCTTTGAAGCCCGTTCATAGCTTTCTCTGAATAGGTTAAAGCTTTGCGATTGGTGGTGGCTGTCGTTTTTGAATACTTTCCAAGAATAACTTTAGTCAAGTGACCAAAAAAACTGACGCGTTAAAGCGTTTATGGTAAATTAAAGCAAGTCACAAAGTTTCGCCAAAATCAGCGCTGGCGTGTTATTCCCACCCCTTACACTCCCACGATACGCCTAGAAATGTCCTTCTAATTACGCACAAGGAGTAAGCTCTGTCAACAAATCTATGACTGCCGATGACAAAGGAAGAATCAAGTAATTAACCAATGTACACAAGCATGCATCAATGCAAATCAAGGTTCGGTGTTATTAAAGTTAAAGCACTAAAGGAATTTTTGTTTATCCTGCCACCGGACCCGGAGTAACAGCAAGATGGTGAGTGCTGCATCGTTTCCAAAAGTAATGAAACTATGATGTAGATCCTTCAAGAAAAAACAAAATTGTTTTGCTACCGCCAGTTTTCAGAACTTACATCAGCTGAGTCCAAATTGGCTGGGTCAAACTCATGCAGGTTATAGTACGAAGTAGAAATAAGCTCCAGATATTTTAGTTGGAGACTGCTTGACCTTAAAACATCCAGACACCTTAAAAATAAGGTTATTTTCCAATGTCCATCGTTTTTTTTTAAAGTTTTAATTTAGTCTAACTTCTCAGAACAAGAGCACCTCTCAACCAATTTCACTAAAGTTTAAGGGTGGTGATGGAAAACTCAGTAGGAACATATTTCGACCCGGTTTGTACGTAAACATATTACTGGAGTCGGAATTCTGTGTCGGTGAGTCGCTTGCTACTGAAGTTCGTATGAACCTTAGAAACTTTACAAGCACTGCTTTAAAAAGAAAGGATTTTAGTAGGGACTTCCTGTTCTATGAGTAGTGTATGGTTTCTTTAATTCCATTATGGAAGTCAGGGCGCGTGTGTTTCTCCTGTACCCATGCCTGTTACTAATGGAAATTGTTCTATTAGGTGGAATTTTTAACACGAATATATGATTGAAGTCGTGATTGTTAATAGTCAACTACGTGGTGATCAAGGAATCTCTGAGTGCATTTAAAAGTTCCTGAAAAGTTAAATAGCCAATAGGCTGCTATAGCCGTCGTTAACCTCGATTTGTCATGTTCTTATGTAGTATAGGATTTTACATATGTTCTAGACAGCCTCTTTCGCAGCTGACAGTTAAAAATTTTGACCTTTTTTCAACCATCAGTAAAACTCCATCCAAATCCTCTTTAAACATGCCAAAATAGTTATTTGCATTCAACATACAAAAGAACACTCAAGGCTGTTACTGTTTTTTTTTTCCCAAATAGCATCTACTTGGTTACTCCTTGCTGTATATTTTTGTTTTGAGTGTTTTTCTGTATGTGTTTTTTCTTTCTGTTTTCTTTCCGAAGTAGCAATTTAACTTACCTCAGGTAAATTGGGGTCCTAACGTTATTAACTCTTTAGTTATTTCCGGGAGGTCAATAATCCTCTCTATTGTAACTTAATTGTTTTATTAATCCCGCCCCCATCCCCGGGATCTCATTTTTTGCCCCTGTTGGCCTTGTGTTCCCAGTGTGGTCCTAATTAGATAGGGTACCGTAAATTGTATCAGTTAAAGCTACAGTACGTGAATGCCCAGCTAAACTAAATGAATGTTTTAGAAACGAAACAAAATCAACCCGATTTCGTTTGCTTCATCCTTAAATAGGGCCAAGGTCTAAGACCTTTCGCAGCACACACCTAAGTACCCCCTCCCCCCCCCCCCCCCTCAGGGGGAGATTCTCATATAAAAGAAGATGGGGTACTCCTAGTACAGTTTAGGGATTAAAAAAGCGGGTTTGGTATCTCTTAGAATGTTCAGCCTCCAAGTTTTACTACGGGAGCTTTCTACCTTTTAGAGTACCGAGCAGCGTCATAGGGTCAATTTCAGATGTGTTGCTTCAGAATTGGTAACTCTTAGGGTGGAAAAAATTTCAAGCCACGCCCAGAAACAGGATCTTGGTACTTCTGAGAGGTTCTTTTCAAAATCTGCGACGTTTTTCTACGGGAGTCTCCCGACGGGAAGCCTGACCCCGTCCTCTCCCCTCGGTACAGTTTCGTTCTAAAATACTACTTGACTCATTCTCATTCGACTGCCGTTTAATTTTCAGGTAAAAATGGCTAGCCTAACCTTTCTTTTTCTGCTGATTGTTTACTTGTCTGAAGTGGACAGAACGAGTAAGTTGAATCACTCTACATGTACTAAAAATGCCAATGTGAAAGTAAGCCATGCGTGTGAACTGCGAAGAACTAAACTTTTGCAGTCACTAAATACTCATCCAGCTCTTGAATTATTCTGTATAGCAAAGACTAAAATTTTTAGTATTGTCTGAACTTATAATTAATTCTCTTTTACTTTTCAAGTGAATATACTTTACGTAGACACATTTGGTTTTGTTAGCCCTGTGCATCTTTTAAAATACTAGAAATATTCAGATTAATTGGCTTACAATTGTTGCAAAGGTAATTGAATATACTGTAAATATCCACCGTCAGTCATCACGACTAACATGCAATTTTTGTTCCAAAGGTGGATATGGTTACGACCCGTGTTCCAATTACCACACACTTAGCAGACCTGATCGAGCGGTTGGTTTTAACAAACTAACAAAGAAATCGGACAAACGCAGCAGTTGGAAAGAGGTCTGGTACCGATTCATGGGCAAAGCTGGAGACAAAATGGCTACCTTGTGAGTCTTGTTCAGTAAGATTGAATTCGAACTAAATTAAAACAGTTCCCTTTTTTGACAGCCTGGCCAAAGCAGTAATTTTTTGTTCTCCCTCAGAGTGTGCTTGGCTTTTTTCTCTTATTGTGCCTTACCGTTGTGCCAAAACGTTTATACACTGGCTAGAAATGTTGGGAGAATCTGGCAGCTTTACTGGGTGGGCTGTGTTTGGAGGGATACTGTCCCATCCGGCTTAACCTGTAAGTGAGAGCAGAAGTCTTTCTCGGTTTTGTTTTACGTGTATAACAAAAGCCGAAAATGGGGTCTACTCTCGCAAGCAACTCCGAATCACACCATACGGGGCTGCGTCGCAGTTTGGTCATTTTGAAATGTTCGTCGTTTGTAATCCGTGCCAATCTTCTCCATTATTAACCATCCCGGTTCCTTTATGGTTTATTATAATCTCTTTGGCGTTTTTCTATCTTAATTTACCTTTACAAATTCATATTAGCCAATCAGAAGCCGTGTTTACAGTGTTGATATCCTGCGATATCAAGTCACGGACCTGATATGGCTACGATATCATGCTCACTTAAATATCTAATCGTAGCTGTTTGGTACTTAACGCTTCGGTGGCATATCAAGCGCCCTGGCTATTTTTAATTTGACGTGAGTACGTCTCGCCAAAATACGAACAAACGCTTACAAAAACTCAGGTTTCTATTGATCTAAAGATAATTTATACGTAGCCGTCATAAAATCTGATGTCTGCTAACCTTCAAGCTGAACTTCACATAATTTATTTGGTCATTATAAATTGTTCTTCTTATAGGGATCCAAATGGA
>CBDDTI010000365.1:0-5000 GCA_965233585.1 bacterium | reverse complement strand
TGTTGACTCATGCTGAAATCCCCATTGTAGGGGTGCAGCTTTTGAGCGGAGAGACCCATTAGATTGCTGCTTGTAACCCATTATTTCTCTTACAACATTATCTGGAGGTGTTGTTGGCCTTATCTTACAGATTCGACCAAACTGCGATGCTGTTATTCTCCTTCCCTGGCTTGCAACCATTTAGAATTGACACTTTGTCCACGAGTACTGATTTCAATCAGCTCTGCCTCAACCTTTGACATTCTCAGTGATGCAAAGTAATTATTTCTTTTTCCTTGAAATTCATCTGAGGCATAATCAAGGTTATCACTTAACAACTCTAAATTTCTGGGAGGACATTTTTGCGGCTCCTAGTGTTTAGCAAATTCCTCAACATCAAATTCTGATGTTACGACCTCTTCATGTGCCCTGATGTTATCATCACATGCAATGGCACCATCACATGAAACAACATTTTGCCTTTCTGTTACTGTAAAAATTACACAGTCAGGATTCACTGACTGTAAGTTGTCCAGAAAATTAGGAAGGAAAGACCTGCTGACAGGACCACCTGCCTTGTACAGCCCTGGTTTAGGTGTGGCTGCCAGCCTGGGCTTTTTGCCATACTGATGTTTCACTGGTTGCAAATTACTTATTCGCTTGGGGCTAAGCTTTCTCTTTCGGGGCCTGTTCCATTCACATGGCAGTGAAGTACAAGACATCTCCCCCTCACTTGTAACTTTTGCATAGTCTTCAATTGCAAACGGCAATGCTGCGATATGATTACAAGCTTATCCTAACCTACAGTGAAAAAAAGAGAACATTTTTTTAAAAACTTACAACTACAATGGTGGACAAAATTCCTTGGGACACTTGTGTAATTGCATTAATTTTCGGTGTTTATAAAACGGAGTTTTAAAAAGCAGTACTGTTATCCGTTTTAAAATGCGTTGCTTCCCCCCCCCTCCACCCCCAATACAATGTTGAAACTCTAGAGAAATAGCGTGTACACGTGTTCAACATTGTAGGGTGGGGGGCGGGGGAAGGGCTGAACAAGTGTAGATGAATTTGTTTGGCGCGTGTGAAAAGCGCCACAAATGTCAATTTGTCCCAAGACTTTTGTCCATGATTGTAGCTACCTTTCCTAAAAAGAAACAGCCAGACAAGGGCCTTCAACAAATCACTTTTTAACCACACATAAAGAAAAGAAAAAAAATAAGTGAAAATATTGGTAAGACTTCCGTGGATTGCCGGTGGTTTCCACCCACGGAGAATATCAAAGTGGGAGACGTGGTTCTAGTTATTAAACCAGACGTACCAAGAAGACACTGGAAGCTCCGACGAATCGAGGCGGTGTATCCAGGTCGAGATTGATTAGTCAGATTTGTACACGTGAGAACAGGAGGAGCTGTGAAGCGACGACCAATTTCCAGACTTTCACCTTTGGAAGCTGAAGTGCCTTAAATGGACTGAACTTTGATATCAGTTTGTAAAAGATTTGCAGCACAAAAACTTACAGGAACATTGGAACACTTTTTTATACTTAACGTTGGATTTTCAAAAAAAAAAGCAAAGGCATTGTTGGATTTTCAAATCAATGTAAATCCAGGAGGGGGAAAATGTTAAAGATAATTTTCTTTCGAGATACCGGAAGTTCTTTCACTGGAATTTACGCGCGAAATGATTGACATTTTAGTTGTAATCAAGTTCCCGGATTAAAAAAGAAGAGCGCTTACGCCATAAAAAAGGAAAAAAGTTGTTGTGGATTTTTGTTTCGGGAAAATTTTGGAGTATTTTGGAACCTAAGGAAAACCACATGTTTCAATTATTTTCCGACCTAAATCATTTTCATGTCGGGAATAGCATCTTTTAGGATATTTCTACTTTGTTTTGCGTTAAAACCCTTCAAGTACTGTGTATCAACTTTAATTTATTTCCAAATTGAAATTAGTAATTTTCTACCGGAGAAGATATTATTATTCCAACAGGAAAAAAAAATATCGCCGGAGTTGCACGTGGAATTGACGAGACAAGCAACGCTGTGCAGTTAAATGGCTTTTCTGGGAGAACATTTTATTTTTATAATATGTCTTTCTCAAAGTGCTTTACCTGTGTATTTATTTGTTTCTTCATTCGTCAACCTATATTTTTTGTCTTACTATTTTTCAGCGCTGAATATTTCTCAAGGTTTTAGCTTGAGCTTTGCGAGAACTTCAGGACGAGCAGTTGACAAGTTGTTGAATGGTTCAAGGGTTACTTCACACGGGCAGTTTATTTTTGGAAAGCAAAGCTTGAGTTTGTTTAGACTGTTCAGAGGAGAAACGGCTTTCCAACAAAACCGAAGGTGTAATTTCTCACATTTTCTAAACATGGTCGAAACTGGACTGTTCTTTACTTTTTTTTCGTTAAAGTGAACTGCTAATTAACTATGAAAAATCGCGCGTTAAATATACCATTTGGACTGAATGAAATATACTCGGTATGAACAGTCCACTACAGGCGGCGTAAATTTTATTACTAATTATTATTTGTATTTATTAAATTTCTATTTCTAGTTTATTTATGTATTTTTTTAATTTCTTTTTTGGTTCTTTTTTTTATTTTTTTTTTAGATTCCGCTCTCTGCACTCCACGTTTTCGGAACAGCCCATTCCGTGAGAAAAAAAAAACCCATTCAAGAGCCAACGTGTCTCGCATTGGTTTTCCCTTGGGGCGTCTATAATCAGTGAAAGGTTCCGGCAATTCTGCCTTTTTACAAAAAGATCATCTCTTCTACTTGAAAACAGAAGGGAAATTAACTTTCTGCATTTGTTTATCATAGAACAACATGCAAAATTGTTACCTTATTTGTTAATACTAGTCGATTAGGTGAAAAGTTAAGAAAAGGTACCTTTTTAGAAAAAAAAAAGGCGGGTATTTTAAGCTTTCGGGTGAAAATATTTTAACGTCAATATTGCCCGCTTTTCATCCATTTCTCACTTTACCAAACAAAACTTTAAAGCGCGAAAAAAGTACCTTTTTTCGACTAGAAGCGATTCTTCAAAAGCGCGAAAAAGGTACCTTGTTTGCGGTTTAGAAACGTTCCTATCGAAAGAGCAAAAAGGCACCTTTTTAACCGCAAAAGGTACCTTTTTGCGGTTACAAAAAGGTACCTTTTGCGGTTACAAGCAATATCATCAAAAGCGTGAGAAAGGTACCTTTAAAAATAAATGAAGCTTCAATTAAAATTATACTGATTGACAGATGTCAACCGTTGGCGCCTCCAACGAACGATACACAGACGTTTTTAGGGGACTCTAGGTTCCGTTTCTACAATCGCGAATTTCGCAGTCCCGAATCTAATTAAACCGAGCAAAACCCATCCTAGACTCCCCTAGAAAATGGAAACTTTTAAAGAGAAAATGAACTCTTAAAGTTGATAAAAAAATTCATATGCCACTACAACCGTTTATAACAAGATATTATCGGTTGTTGTTTTAAAACCATTAACTTGTATATGTTGCAGTATATTTTTTATTTCAGTTAATTTTTGGTTTTCCTTTGTTTCAAATTCATTAGCACACATTACCATACCCAAGAACAATGGAAAAACAAAAATTAACTGAAATAAAAAAAATTAACTGCAACATATACGTTGTTGTTATACCACTTAATACGTTTTTGTTAGCGTAAAAATTAATAAAAAAAGACTCTGCATAATGAGCATGATCAAGCATTTCAGTGACTTTTTTGGGGAGAAGCGAGCACTGTAAAAAATGGAGCATTATTGATTAAGGTGGAACATTTTAGTGCGAAAACAAGAGCATAATGTACAAAAGCCCGGCCCCTCTCTTCATTTACTTAGTTATAACTGACACCTGTCATCTATTTACAACCACGTTTAAATATCACGGGCCGTCCACTGAACCAGTTTGACAACGCTTCCAACGCCACTCAGACATCAAGATGGCTCACACTTATGTGAAAGTCAAACACCGGGAAAAGGTTTTAAAACTTCGGCCTGCCACAGTTTCAGTGACAAACGTGGCCATGATATTTAAACTAGAAACACAGCACGGAATATATATCCATTCGGAGGAGGAGGAGGCAGAAATCATTCTACCTTCAGAAAGTGGAACCTTCCTAGTTGAAGACTTTTCGAAAACGTACGTCGTGAATGGAGAACCGGCAGTGTCAGTGATTCCACCAGTAAACTCTTTATCGCAATCCCCTTCCACGTCCCTTGGATTACCGATTTCTTACCAACAACCTAGAAGTAAAACGAACCCTCCACCCGGTACTGGAAGATTTGAAAGGCCAACTTTTAAAGTGGTGAAGTCCCAGGGATGGAAGAAATCGTTCGTGGTTGTCGAAATAAAGTCCTCAGGACATGTATTTGATAAATTTCAAGTTCACCTAAATTTGAAAGAGGAAACCGCTTCAGCGCCTGTAATTGAAGAAATGCTTAAAGAACAGCTGGGTTTTGACATCCGCGTTCTTGACTCCAAGCATTTGCCGATAATGGAAGGCGAGACAACAACAGGTAAGCGGCGTTAAGGCCGTTTTGAAGAAAATGTCGCTGATTGACAAATAGTGCACAACTTGTATGCAAAACAACTTAAAGTGCACCTAACCCCCAAATTTTTTTTCGGCCGAGATGAAACTGTGCAACTTTCACATAAAGAATTTGCTAATTTTATCAGTATGTGGTATTTTTAACGGTTTTAAAAATTGAAAGAAAGTAGCTGAAATTTGTTATCAATTGGCTCACGACCGAGTTAGCAGGGGCCTGGCTCTATTCTTGATTTGACGTCACAGACTCATTTACATGGCATTAACTCTTTGTGAACATGCATGCAAAACAGATTGTGACGTCAAATCGAGAATAGACCCATGCCCCTCACCAGCTCGGTCATGAGACATCAAATTTCGTATGCGTATCAAATTTCAGGTTGTACTGTTGCTCGAAAAAATTTCAGATGTTGCGAAAAAATGTTAAGTCGCTTTTGGAACAGCTTCAAGTTTGCATTTTTGCGGAAATA
>CBDDTI010000364.1:0-6220 GCA_965233585.1 bacterium | reverse complement strand
AAAATCAGACTTGACCACTTTAACCCGGAATGACAATTCAAGAAGAACGTGACGCCGAATATCGATATGCCTTATTTATTATTACATGTAGCCAAAACGCTACAAAGTAGTAAGCGAATCTTGGAGGGTACTGGAGTGTATCTTGGAGTGTAAGCGAATCCTGGAGCATTGCAGGTAATTACCGACTGTTCAGCCTGTTATCTGTTACCTCTCAAACAGGTAGGAACATTAGCATTCCAATTTCCCTGCTCAGTACACTGTAAAACGTCGTGGCCAACAAGACCATAACCATGGTGACAGCTAAACCTCCAACGCGAGCCTTGGACACGACCTGAGCCATTAAGTTCACCATTAGATATGGATGAAGGAAGTACAGGACACTCTGAAAATAAGCAAAATTACTTTAGGTCAAGGAACGTGCCCTGAAGAAAAATACCATCGTCACTCCTCTCACATTAAATCAATTCTTACGTTGATTCGATTTAGTCACAACACTTCCTATCCACCAGTAATACTGTCGAAATAAAATTTGCTTGTTTATGCTTTGCAGTGGCTAACGCTATACTCGGTAGACACTAAGAACGCCATATAACTTTGCTTGTTAACTGTTGTTTCTCGTCTGAGGCTCGGCCTTATGTAACATTTTCAATGCGGCTTACCCCGCAATCTCCCCCTTCCGCTCCTCTCTCTCACTACCTAGCCTCTCAATCTCGCGTTTTCTTCAATCCTCCGCGGTGTTCATGGGACCACTGCAGGTCACTGCCACTATTTTTTCAGGTTGCTCTTAAGGCTCGATTTCCGCCGCTCTCTCGTGTCTGGTCTACCCTAATTGCTCTTAAGCCCTGGCCAAACGTACCAACGCAAGTGCACGTAAGCCCTGGCCAAACGGAGTCGCAAGTAGACCCAAGTTTTTAACTTGTATCTACTTACGATATACTTGATATTTTCTCTTCGAAACGAAGTCAGACAACAAGCCATCTACAAGGCATGCGATGAATGAGAGTCAAGTTTGTTACCTTTCAAACAGCGCGGCGTAGTGCCGTTCCAGGAGCCATCTTCCGTGCAGCTGACTATAGCATGGCCGTGGAGTACATATCCATCGTTACAAGTGAAATAATAAGTTGAACGATAAACACTGCCATCTCCGTCGACAACACCATTATTGAGATTACTTGGAGCAGGAAGCGGACACTCTGTCGGAGAAAGCAAAAACGGACACTTAATCCATCAAGTCCAAGGCCAAGGGAAGGGGGGGAGGGGGGTCAATAGAGAGTTAAAGAACGCCACAACCCGGATAACGGGATCGTTGCTAAACTAAATGCTTACGGAACAAAACAAAAGGTTTTATGAGCAGAACGATGGCTGCGCAAGTTTATTTTAACTCTTGTTACATTTTTTTTGCCGTCCTCTGTAAAATAACAACGTGAAATGACGGTTCTGCGTTGTGTGGACAACGGATAATTTTACCCTGTGTTCACTGCTCACCATTTTAACATACATACAAGTTAATAAAAAATAAATCTGCGATTGAATTCACCTTTAGGCAGACAATTTGGGGCTGAACCGTTGTAAACTCCATCTTCGCATTTCACGTGATTCGACCCGTTCATGGCAAATCCTCTGTTGCACTCAAACGTGTAATCGATTCCTCCCTCCATGTCATTTCTCTGAACAACACCATCAGCTAACTGAGAGTCCAGGGGCACACAGGCTAAGAGGGAAAGCATGTCATCATGAATGCCGGAATACAAGTGCACCCAACATACTCAAATTAGTATTCCCTTACAAAGGGTGAGTTAAGCTCCTAAAAGCGAGGTTTCACATGTAACAGTGCCGCATTGTGACGTTAAGTCATTTACAAAACAATACATGTTGAGTTTTGAAATAACCTTCTGAACTCCAGGCAAGATAGGAATTAAAACTAGGCTTTATCAGCGGAACCTCGATTCAAAGAAGTCGCTGGGGACCGGCCAAATTTGTTCGTCAAATGGAGGGTTCGTTATATCGAAAACCTCGATATAACGAATTTGAGGGGAAACGACCAAAATGTTCGTTATATCGAGGTCATAGTTAATGATTGATTTCTAACACAGTCAGGTGACTGCTGTGGAAATACTCTTGCACCAATGTCTATGACATCAGTACAATGAGCTGTTAACTGAAAAGTTGCTGTCTCTGGATCTTTACCATAAGGATTTGCTGACTGTTGATCTGTTCAGCGTTTATCTACTGTCGCGTGTTGTATATTCAGCTTGTTGACAATGTAATTCGTTATATCGAGGTAGATTTTACGTTTAGGCTCCCGGAATATGTTCGTTATATCGAATAATTCGTTATATCGAGGTTCTATTCCATACATTTCAAGTAAGCAAGCTAGAGATATCGAGGACACCGATAAAGAATTTACCGGTGAAACTATTTCCTTGTATGCTTATCAGAGCATCTTATCTCACGGGATATGCGGCATGGTTTCATTAAAGGCGAAGCACCGCGTAGCTTGACTGGCTGTGAACAGAACGTTGCCTGGCTGTTTCACTGATATTTTATATGGTACTGTAGAAGACTCTCCAACAGTCCTCTAAAAATTTGGACTTATTTACATTCAAAGGCACCGCGAATTTACTCGTTGTAGTACGCGTTATTTTTAATTCTGGCGGGTTTTGATGTCATATCCTGATACCCTCCTGAAAAAAAAAACCTTACTGAAACATAAGGAAATAAAATTGTCAATGTAAAATATTGTTCATAAACCTGGTTTAACAGTATCGTTTACCACCGCGACAAACTGTTTGACAGTTTCTTTAGTGGCTTGTCCGATGCGCACTTTTCCAGTTGTAAAGATATCAAACAAGCATTCTGAGCTTTCTGCACAGATGTCCTGAGCCTCTTTCTCCAGCGTTTTATCTGAGAACTCCAAGCTTTGGCTGTCAGGAAAAATTGGCTGATAACTTGGGTGGTGGAATGTAGAGTGGCTTTGTCCTTGTTGGTAGACAAACAGAGATTCGTCTGGTCTGGTAACCCCTTAAAACGGAAAGTAATGGTAACTAATTAAAAGGTGACCGAAATAGGAACAGAACGCTTATCTCTCACATACTTAGTTATCGCCCAGATCTAATTTTCAGTTTGGTTGAAGAACATCTTAGTGCATGTAGCAACTGGTCACTTACAGCATGAAAACAGTAAGTTTGTTTTACTTGTCGCAAATAATAGATTAAGTAATATATCACACACGAGTGACAGTGTTAGTGTTTCATCGGTAGATCCAAACACCGAGAAGAGAGTTTAAAATACGGTGCATAGCGGAGTATTTTTGACGAAATTCGAGGTGTTTGGATAGCCAATGCAACACTGTCTCAAGTGTTTGCTATATCTTCTCAGTCGAAACACAAACTAAGGAGTAAACGGAGAAGTAAAATCGTTTAAATCTCTGCTAATTAAGACCGGGTATCCAAACCTCCTTCACGGTTGTGATTTTCTTTGTTTTAACTTGATGAATTATTAATGAATTTGAGAAAACGCAGCTTTATTTCTCCAGTAAGACTTTCCATCCACACTATTACATCACGAAAACGGGGCTTTTCGAAAACGCTCATCAAACCGGAGGAATTCGAAAACGCTGGCTTAACGCTTTAGTGTGGAAGGAAATCAATTCGAAAACGAAGCTTTTCGTTGATGATAACGTTAAGATAATCATGGTACATGTATTTCCCTGCCCGAGTTTTACTCGAACAAATGCAAAATGATGGTTGATTGTTGCGTTTCAAATTTCTCCGGCGTCGTGCATGTGGAAGGTAAACATTTGATGCGTTTTCAGAGTGAAACCTCCGTTTTCAAATTCCACTGGCGTAGAGTGGACTCTCACAATTCACTGATACCGGGCTATTTAATCCTTCGCGGCGTTGAAGGTCACCTTGAAAGTATTACCCATAATATCCTATCCATATTATTTAAACATTCAACCCAATCGCAAAAGAACGATCATCAACCCAGCAAAGTAAGAGTTCTGCGGAACTGTTTTGTAATGATATTGAGTTACATACATAGCTGTCCAAAATCCCTGTGTATAACTTCAAGGCTGACGTTTGTGCCCAAGAAAGTTCCATCAGGTCGAAGAAATTCTGACTCTTGACTGTCATCCCAGAAGCCAAGGAGGCCGGTTGTATTCCCTGTAATGAAAAAATAGTTTCAGTTTGTTTTCCTTTCTCGTTAACACTCTAGCTTTCATAATAACAGAGCAAGAAATGGTACTGTCAGTTGTAAAGGTGATCAAGACCAAGCCAACATTGGTCCGAGAACAATTAAATTGCACCTGTCCTGTAATGGAGGGAAACTCGTTCACATCCCCCGGGAGAAAGACTACAGCGGTCGAGACTGAGTGATTTCAGCGCTGGCAATATCACTCCCAGTCGCCAATAAGATATTTACTGAGAGAAAAAATCATTGTAATTGGCCTTATAATTACACTAGAGACGCGGACGAAGAGGTTGAATGCGTGAAGACAGCCGGGAAAATCCATACACAAGTTAGATGTAAAAGTTATTGTCTGCTAAGTTGGGCAGAAGTACACTTCGACACCAATGTCCAAAAAAATGGAATAAAGAACCACTTTTATTTGCCGAGAAAAGAAATACCATGCAACATGGTTGGATCCCGCTAATTCAGTGGAACTCGTTTATTTCGAATTCCCCGTTATTTGGAACTGAAATCACTTTCCTTGAATTTGCCCTTCAGTCATTGATTATCGGATTTTTCGACCTCTTGCTATTTCTAACTATTTTTCGTTTCTCCTGAGAGTGCGAAATAGTAAAAAAAGAACGTAAAACAGAAACGGCAAAACACACTTCTACCTTTGAAAATTGTCGGTACCAAAGTCACGAGACCAAGCAGTTCTTGTTGTCCCTCTACAGTGACGGAGATGCCAGAATTAAAAATGGCAGAGAACTTGGAGGTGTTAACATACTGTAACACAGACACGCCATTGAACTCCAAAAGGGAGAGCTCATCAAAAATGACTGCTTCACCATTCACCAGCACGTCAACCAACCCACGACCATTCAACTGAATCTGAGTCAACAGAATAAAATACCTATTCTGGTTAATAACTTCGCGTCAGATTTGCAAATTAAGCACAATCACGCCTGTTATAAGCTTATTACTGTAACTTAGTTATCCAGCTTAAAATCAGTTTTAGCCTTTCAAGAAATGTTTGTACTGGGAATTTCCTTTTATCCTTTAATATATATCCTGGTATGTTATCAAATAGGCCATTTCCGAGTTCTCATGCGCCTCTGTTTCAAAGCGAGTCTAAGTGTGAAACCATTCTCATGAAACATATGAAAGGTTTCGCGCTTAGACTCGTTTTGAAACAGAGGCACAAGAGAACTCGGAAATGGCCAATTTAGGATGCTGGCTAGATACACTCAGATAACTATCTTAGTTTACAAGGAAGCCATATTACAAACAAAATACCTTTTCTGAATGCGATACTATATCAGTGTTCTCTGACAACTTGTTTGCACATGCACCGATACAAAGCCCTGAAGCCACCCCCATTCTCCCTGTACCACCACTACACCCTTCCCCATTACTTCAAAAGCTACTTTCCATAGTGCATAGTCCTATCTACAGCCTTTCATGAAGGTTCTGCCATCACAGATAAACTTTACCATTAAGCTCATTATTTGCTGACCTGCACAGTATCTGATCCTTGTTCTTGGGCGGCAAAGGCTGTGTAAACAGTGGCACGTGATAAAGATCCATCATCCCCCAAGAGAGGTTCCATGCGCCCCTGCAAAGCGAAGTCCACCCCACTCACTTTTAAGATGAAATATTCTCCGTAACCGTTAAACGTGAAGGGCGTACCGTCCAACGTCACCATGTGTGGGTCACCAAATCCAGTCGCTAAGAACAACAGAACGACATTTTCAGTACAATTAATGGAAACAGGTGGCTTTATAACTCTTAGTCAAAATAGTCTGAATTTGAAACGTATTAAAATTGCAGAGTAAAGTTGAAATTAAGTTTAGTGCTTGTATAGCTAAGTTTGTGACTGCTATAAATGAGATTACATTTTTTTTAATCAAAAACTTTGGGCTTTTGCTTCACCCACGCTCCTTGAAAAAAATTAAATAGGTTCCCTTTTCCAGTTCCCATCAGTTAAACTGATTCCTTAGAAATAAAAGTTGCCTAACAATCTTTTTTGAAACTTTCCCTGAATGAT
>CBDDTI010000362.1:2500-9057 GCA_965233585.1 bacterium | reverse complement strand
CGTGAAGACGGTTTTTGACGACGAAAACACAACTAAATGAATGAGATGTTGGGCTTTATTTATAGCAGAAAAATGGACATGAATAGAACGTGACTGCTGTGTTAAAATAGCATAGTGAAGCACATGAAATGAAGTAACTCTTGGCGTAATGGGTCACTCCTTAGGGCAGGGAATCACGTAGAGAAATTACTAGCAAGGCGAGAACGATCTACTAATGCGTAAAAGAAAGAGTGTTGACAGATTCCGTTACGAAATTATCTGTCCTTAGCACGATTTTCCTCATACACTGTCACGCCACATCTATTTTCTCGTTCTAGTGCCCAGTCTTCTTGGTTCACTGTCGTGGTTCCGGTGCACAGTGTTGTGGTTACCCTGTCGTGGGTGTCCGTCCCAAATCTATATGGAGCTAGAAGCACGAGAAACTGGGGACGAGCACGCGAGGGATCACGGTGAGGAGAAAGAAGAGAGGCGAAACGCCTGCAAGAATTAGTGTCGATTTCTTGCCAATTTTGTCGTTTTCTTGGCACGGTACTTTTCCCGAGTTTTTAAGCCTTAGTGGTGATCGGTTTTAGTAGTTTACTACTGAACACGATGTAAACGTTAAGTAGAAAGGCCAGAGGTCCAAAATTCGCAATATTTCGGTCTCGAACGATGGCTGCAAAAGAGGTAGAGGACGAGTCATATATTTTTGAAGTGCAACTGCTTTAAGACCTTGAAGAATCATTTGATGACTTGACGATATCAGGTAAGTCTTTCCTGAAAGTTAAATTTTAAGTTTTTTTTAAAATTTCAATTATCGATGTACAAACTGACGGACTGTATTATTGTATTTTTCGCTCGTTTAACAAAGGAAATCTACAGAACGACCACCTACAAGTACTCCTGTGAAAGCAGTGCCTTGGTCATTGAAGGAGTGAGCGCGACCTTACACCTAAATCGAAAGGTTACATTTATTAATGATCTCCCCTCTCTTCCTCAGAAAGTCGATTAGGGGAAGGCTTCATCTCTAAGTTGTATGCACTGCCTTTCAGGTACAGACATCCCTTTAATGCCTTAATACTAATTTCCTTACATCATGCTACAGAACATCCTAGTGTACAGATTTTCAAGAGGCTTATGACCAAGAACCAATTATTCAGTGGCCAAATAAAAAAAAGCAGTCTCAAGAGATTTTAAAGGCACCAAGAAGGTTGAGCAGAAATTCAAACAAAAAAATTATGAACGTTTTGTGAAGATCACTTCCACAAGATTAACTATAATAAGCTAAGCATATTAGACAATAAACCTGTATTGTATTTTATTATTGTATGGTAACCAACAAATAGATTTAACCTCCTATTTTAATTAGGGCTTGTATAAGATTTATATTGACATTGTTATACATTAAAATGGAATTGTGGCAAGACTTGTAAATATATTGTGTGTTCTGATGTTTATTAGCAAAATAATGCATAAAGATTGAGAACTTCAAATGACAAATGTGCAAAGATGGTTTAATATTAGAAAGATTATTGCCACAAGATTATGGCTTTGTTTACACTTAGTAACCAGGTTAGCCTACGTGTAGCCGTACCCTCCCCCCGAGGAAAAACGGGAGGGAGGGAACGTCTACGAAAACCTGACACGAATCGTGTTATGTGACGTCACTCTTTTGCATGGAAATATATAATGGTTTCTTATTGGATAAAGGCGGCAAGCGATACTTTCGAGAATATTTATTGGTTAAAACAGATTGACCTCGTTTTCATATCAGCAACAGTGGCGCGGCGAAGTGGGAGGCGAGCAACACGAACATGCAGCTATAAAAGAGGTTTGCGAGACGTTTGGAACTGAGAAATAAGCCGAACAATGGCATATACAACACGCAACACTGTCAGCAGACTTGTGCGTAAAGAGCTACATTTGAATCCTGTGGTACCGAACGATCAATGGAAGAATAAACCTATAAATCAAGCTCCAGAAATATAAGCTCGATCCCATAGCTGCAGGAAACATAAGAATTTAAACGCTATAGCTTTCTCGAAGTAAAGCTACGCCGTCTCCGATGAAAAACGTACGAGGGTAAATATGATACCTGTGATAAGAATCTACCCACTGTACTTAACTTGTAAACAGTTCTTACTGGAGACGAGCCCGGCGTCACAATTTTGAATGCAAGTAAGCAACACGTTCACAATAAACGTCATATTTTGTCTCTCAAAAGCAAATACCTGGAGACTTAAAAACATATCTTGCGGTTGAAATGGGCCAAAACAATGCACTAACACATGGCAAATTGTAGCTGATAATAGCTAGAGTTGTCAAACTCGACGAGGCGACTCGCGATCGCAGATATAAACAGCGGAAATCATGCAGACCTGTGACCTCTTAAAAATTTGTCATAGCAGTAGCACGCACGATCTGACGGCTCTAATTTCTCCTTATAGCTGATAGCACAACATGAAGTGCCCTTCACAAACAAGAGTGAAGCGAAAAAAAGGTCGAGAGACCGAAAAGAAAACGGCAAATGAACAAATTTGTCTGCGTGAGGACATGAGACAGACACTCTTTCCCGGAAAATATAATTTATTTACATAACTTACATAAATTACTTTGACGTCACATAACACGATTCGTGTCAGGTTTTCGTAGACGTTCCCTCCCTCCCGTTTTTCCTCGGGGGGAGGGTACGGCTACACGTAGGCTATAACCAGGTATGCCCCAAATAAAATTCTTGCTGGAGACTAATATACGACTACTTGGCAGTTGGGTACTTTGATTTCCAGTGTCTGATAATAGTAGTATTTTTCTTCTGGCATCCAAGTGCCAGTGCTCAGACATCAACCATGAGAGTGTGAATGGGGTTAACCGACTAGCGACAAAGGGCTAGAAAATATTACTGACTACCGACAAAACAAGGAAAAAATTACCGACTAGCGACAAAAAATTAGCTCGGATTTACCAACAACCGATAAAGGTCAAAAATTTGACAAGTGACATGTGGACCCCCCCCCCCCCATCCTTTCCCCTTCCCTTCATCCCTTGCGCGCCCACCCCTTTTGCAGCGAGAGAGACGTCTGGGAACGAGGCAGGTTATGGTTTGCTGAGATGTTTCTGATGTTTGTAAGTAACGGAAAGTCATATTTCTGAAGTTAGCCTTACGGTAAGAAAACCAGTAGAGCTGGAAAAACCTGATCTTTTGTTTTGGCAGCGGTTTAAGCGTGATCGTGCATAAAAGCACGGCTTGTAAGACGACGGTATGTTCGAATGATCCGGCTACATTTGTAAGTCAGGTTAACTAGGCTGTTCTTTTTTTCGCCATGTTTTTCAGACACACAGTTGTAGTATTTTACCAAGTAAAAGTCGGTAAATCGTTTCTATGTTTGTCTTGTTGTATCCTTACCATGATTTATACAAAATTAATAAAGTCATTGAATGTATTGTTTTCCCTCCGATTGTTGATTTCTGAGTATGGATGTGCAGCAGCTTAGATAAAAATTTGCTGAATAGAAGCTGTTGATAAAAATACCCAGTCTGGGATCAATATGGTTGAAATGATATTATGGGTAATTCTGCGCAGTAAGTTTAGGTAAAGTGTAATTTAGACATTTTTCAAGGAAATCTATTTCTGATAAGAAACTTAAGTGTTGTGCGAAATTGAGATGTGATCATCGCAGTTGTAATTGCAATTAAAACACTTGCAAAATGTAGCCCGAAAAATTTTTCAGGGCTTTAAGTGTTGTGTGTTAATTTATGGAGAAATTGTCTTTTGCTTCCTTTTTAACCATTGTTTATTGCAATGTGTTAAATCTAAAATTTTGTATGGTAAAAAAAGACTGCAATTGTGCAACACTATTGTGTTATACCAGTGCATTTTAAATGCTAGAAACTTTGAGGTGGTTAAATCTAAACGATGTTTGAAAGCAAAGTAAAAGGTAAAGGTAAACCCTGCATACTGACCAAGTCTTAGTGGCCCATCAGACCGGCACTTACCTCCCGTTTCTGTAGTAAGTAGGGACTAGGGGTATTTCTACTCCCCACTGGATGGGGTGCTAGTTCACAAGGCTACCCCCAGCATTAAATAAACCAGAACCCATTTGAACACCTGGGTGGAGAGAAGCACCGTGAGAGTAAAGTGGCTTGCCCAGGAACTCAACACAATGTGCCCGGTTAGGGCTTGAACCAGGACCACTCAATCTGAAGTTGATTGCACTTAAAGACCATTCATTCATTTATTATGGGTTGTGGGGGGTGGGTGGGTGAGGAAAATTAGGGGGAGGCATCAAAAAAAATTCCATGAGGCCACCAGGTCTCCCATTCACTGGTAAGGGATGCAGTAAAACACCAATTCTATAATATTAGGGTACGGTGTTAACATTTAGTTTCTTAGATCCAAACTATCTTGAATATGTAAGATGGTGCAAGGCACAGGAACCAACTTTATATATGACATAAATGATGTAAAGCAGCAGATGACATTGATTTGTGACTAAGGTTGAACCACTGTTTGGTAAAATATAATGTAAAGAGCAACCTATTAGCACATACATGTAGTATTGTCACATGAGGAGCATCATGTTTCTTATTCCTGTGGTATCACTACAGAAAATTGTTTCTATAGTACTTTGCCTTGAAACATCCTTTAGATTTAACCATCTCCCAAGTTTAAAATGTACTGGTATAATCAATCAATCAATCAAGTTTATGCTCTCTTTTTTGCCTAGTTTTTTTTTTACATTTGTTGAATAATAGAAATAAATTAAGAGAGAAAACAAACTAGTGTTGCACAATTGCAATCTTTTTGTCCTAGTAAGGGCCTGATTACATGAGCCGGGCTGGCCCGGTTAGCCTGGCTGGTATCAGTTTGCCGGGATCTCGGCACGTTTGTTAAACGCAACAAAAATCAACTTCACAATTACATGACAACCGAGCCAGCCTGGTTAGCCGAGATCCCGACTAACCGGGCTAATATTTTTCCATGAAATCAACAATCGGAGGGAAAATAATACAATCAATGACTTTATTGATTTCGGTAGAAATCATTGTGAATGTGAGATAGGGAGGTTAACACTAAATTTGTCTCAGCAGCCTGTAATTACCTACTCGACTCGATGGTAAAGATACCACGAGACAAAAATAAAAATGGTTACTTTTACTTGGTAAAATACTACAACTGTGTGCCTGAAAAACATGGCGAAAAAAAGAACAGCCTACAATCCCGGACAAAAGTAGTTGGGACACTTGAGCTGGGTCACATATCCCCCATCCCCCCTAATCAATGTTGGAAAATATCGCGTTTCTTCCAACAAAAAGAGAAAAAATCACCCGATTATCAACATTGTAAGTGGGGGGAGGGGAGAGCTTGCTCGCTGTCCCAACCTTTTTGTCCGGGATTGTCTAAAAAAAGAATTTAAAGAATGTCACACAACTTGCTGTAACAGAGTCCCAGAGAGGCAAGGAGTGTACCGTCTTGCGCGTACTAGAAACGCACACTGCAAACAAAGAAAGCAAAAAATGGCTCGAAATCCTCCAAACAAAATCCTAGAGGTTACCTTTTGACCTCCCTTGTTTCCTGAGGCGTACGCATAAATAACCGACGGCAGCGTTGTGTTTTTAATTAAGAATTCATATTTTGGGTCGTTATAAGGTTTGTGCCGTTATTTCCTACGGACTGTTATGCTAAAAGGCGTAGTTATTTGTTACCTGGCGTAGTAACTTGTTGCCTGAAAGTTTAATTACTCAGTAGAAGTCATCTTCTGTTGAAATGGAAAGAGCAGAACACGGGCCGCGTTTGAATGGTAGAAGAGTAAGGAGGGTTTACCTGATTACTTACAGGAAGGCGAGCGTTGAAATTATTGCATCGCGTGAATCATTTGCCATGCCCTCGCTGCTTCACAAATTTTTGCACTCTCCTCGCTTAACGGTTTAATTAGCTTGTTTTGGAAGAATATTTTACTCTCTGGTATTTCTTTATTGTTGCTAGTTGACTCGTATAAAGATCTATAAAATTTTCGTTCTTCTTCCTTTAGGATGACCTGCTGATCTTCAGTTTCGGTTCCATCATTCAGTTTCAATTTATTAATATTTTTCTTCTCGCCTCTTCTTTTTTCTAAGTTTAGGAAATATCTTGTGTTTTTCTCACCATACTCAACCCATCTCGCTTTGCTTCGTATAATTGCACCGTTTACTTTTTGTTCGGTTATTCGTTTTAATTGCATTTGAACAGTTTGTATATGTATACGTAGCTGTGGATTGTTTTTGCACTTTTCTGACTGAGACAATAGTTCGTTTAATTGAGCTTGTAGCTTTTTTTCCTCGTCCCTCTTATTTTTAGCTTTCCTTTTGGCGAAAGCTATTGTAAAGCCTCTCACTTCCATTTTCATAAGGTCCCACCTGAGACCTTTATCTTCTACGCATTGGTATTTATTTCGATAAATTTTGATGTTTTCTTTTAATTCAATTTCATCTTCCAGAAGGGATGAGTTAAATTTCCAAAACCCAGGTCCAGTGTTATTGAGATAATTTGCCTGAGTAAATAACTTGACAGCACAGTGATCAGAACCTAGTGCATGAATGAT
>CBDDTI010000361.1:0-7763 GCA_965233585.1 bacterium | reverse complement strand
ACGGAGCCTGGTGGCCTCGCGTTGCTAGCTGGAGATGCTTCAGGGGATTCGTGGTTTAGAGAAATTCATGTTCCACAAGCCTGGCGTGTTTATTTAGCGACTGGACTCGATTTTCGCGAAAAAAATCGTGCTTCTTTTGAGTCGATCGGAACCCGACTTTGGCTTCAGTCTCCTACCTTGCCACTTTACTATGAAGGAAAGATGATGAAGACTCCTTTTCCCCAAAACTACGTGTACGTATTAAGGGCAACAACAACTCGCCACATGGTAAGTTTCATCGATTTTTGTTTCCATTTTCTAGCAAATTTTCAGACCTAAACTTCACCTCATATGTTCTCTATATTTACCTATATTATGTCACGTGTCACACACAGTGAGCCTGGGTTACCTATGCTTATCTCATTAACCAATGTTAGGCGGTTATGTGTAAAATTGTGGGTGAATTTTGGGCATTTTGAGAAAGAGATATTTTTGCTAAAAGATATGCTAAATTGAGGAAAATTTGAAATGTTGAAGATTTGTTGGATTTGGAAAATTGAAACTTGTAGTGAAGAATTAGTTGATGGACACCAAAGGGTCGGCTACCAACCTAGGGATCTCTTTTGGGGGGGTCAACTGTCTGGTAGTGATCCCAACCCATTTTTATCGTCACAGTTCCCTTTGAAAACTATTTCATATTTCACTCGTACTAAGGTTTACCTCCGCCTTAATTAGGGCGTTATGTCTGATTCTGAGATGGGGGCAAATATTAGCAACAAAGAATGTAAAAATAAACATTGCAGTTCGAATTTCGTTTACTGCTTGGACAAAATTGTGGACACTCTTTCATTTATAATAAATTATAGTAAATGTTTAAAGTTTCTTTCGTCTCTCAGTTCCCTTAAGAGACTTTGATACAAAGAAAACAACAATAAAAATAGAAGTTTGTCCTAAAAGCGGCAGACCCATGTTACGGCATGGCCTATTACACTTGCCGCTCATTTCTCACTAGCTACCAGCTCCCGCTCGCGTCTGATCAGGTGGTTAGATTCTAGTTTGAACATAGCTGCCTCTCACGTAAGGATTTTTTGCTGTATTTATTGACGAAACTCCTGACATAACCATATGTAGCAACGGCACATCCCTGACCCTACAAGTACACTTTTTGGGTAGATGACTGGCGATGACCATGGTTCACTTAATCCTGTTCAAGAGCTCTATAAGGTTCTTGGTTAGGGACGGGAGGGTGAAAGAACGGGAGAAAAAGAAAGTGGCTAGCGAGAAAAAGCAGCTTCCCCACTCCTCCCTCGTAATATCTCTTGTCCCCTGCTCTTTTTGTTTTGTTAGCTCCACTGAGAGCTTGGAAGGTAAGATGTCTATAGTCTTGCACAGTAAAGGACAGAAGTCTCTAGGAATGACCGAGAATGGCAACTGTTTTGTTCAAGTGGCTGCCAGTAAATCGTAATCGTTACTACTGAAGGAGCTAACGATCGTTTGGTTCGGCACATGAGTGGAGCGGCGTTTGGAACGGGCCTAAGTCATTAATATATATCAAAATTGTTCCCTGAGGAATACCACATCTTAGATATTTCGGAGTTGACTTACGAGAGTTTAGATGACAAATCTGTGTTCGATTATCTAAATAAGAAGCAAACCATTGATGCCTGGTCCAATAAATCCCATAGTATTGCAGTTTCGTGGCAAAATATCGTGATCTACTGTTACTACTGAAGGAGCTAACAAATCGAAAAGTCAGCTTCAGAAACTCGCTACGGCGGTTAATTTGAAGTTGATAAGTAGCTAAGAGATACCTCAGTGTTTCATTTGCGCGCCGAGGTCGACGCAAGGAAACATTTTCTTTGGAAACTTAACTATTAACTTTGCAAGCTTGTATTTGTGCTTGATGTTCCTAAGCAAGAACTCAAGGGAAGAGAGGAAGGGAGAGCTCTCATAAAAACGACGGGGTTGTTCGACGGACCTTTTAGGGATTAAAAAGATGGGAGCAGTTGGGGTACATTTTGGGGTAGTAGGCCGAAATAACAAATGACAGGAGTTATACAATGTATTGTTTTAGAATAGGTACCTCCTAGGGGTGTAAAAAATTCAAGCCACGCCCACAAAACAGCATCTTGTTCTTCTTAAGGGCTCTTTACAAAACTTCCAACGATCACTATCGTTCTTTTAATGTGAGTTTCCCTACCCGGGGTAAACGCTACAAAATAAACAGCAACAAACCAACCTCCTTTTACCGACCGTCAGGAGAAATGGAAAAATAGAACGACAATAAAGCACTGCTACCAAGAAGCGCTCATCATGCCTTCCTGGGATTTCCCTGGAGTTAATTTCACATTTTCTCAGTTGCTACATAACATGGTATCTCTTGGGGTTCGTTTTCAACGCGAGCAGCAAATAAACAGGAACGAGTCGTCGTTTTGGCGGGAAAGACCCATACATGCGGCCAACGTTTAACTTCGCGGACAGCCACGTGCGTGTCGAGTATGTCTCGCAATTCACGAGTGACGGGAAGAACGTGTAGCATCTTAGGGGTCTGGGGGTCTGGGCTCGACGTGAAGCTATGTAGACGTGTTCCGAAGAGCTCCGGTCGAAGACCTTTTCCTTTTTGTCATTTCGAAGCCATAAATGTCTGTAAACAGCCTACCAGTATCAAACGTTAAACGTAAACTTAATAACCGATCGCCATCTGGAAGCACACGCTATTCGCCTGAAGAAAAGCGATCGAGAGAGTGCAAGATAACCGAAGAAGAACGCCACGAAAGTGACAACGGCGTCGAAGCATTACAAGAAGTCCAAGAGCTCGATAAAATGGAAAAGTTAATAGAAAGAGTGGAACAAATATCGGCAAAGCTAAATATACTTGATGAAATAGAAAGAAAGATGAACAAACTGGACAGCATTGAGGAGAAAATGGAAAAGTTTTCGACGAGGCTGGACGACATTGAGAAGTCGGTCTCATTGTGAAGTCGGTCTCATTGTGAATGTGTGAAGTCAATTCTTCGAAAGAAAAACAAGTTGATGAAGTTAAGGACAGTGTCGACTGTGCTTATGCAAGAACTGGCACGTTGGAGCTTAAATCATATAAGTTGGACGTTGACTTTAAAGAAGCAAAAGAAGAGCTAAGAAAGAAAATTCTCTACCTAGAAGCATACGGTAGACGCGAAAATTTAAAGTTTGCGGGCATCGTAAACAATGACCTGGAAGATATTAAGAACGTACTGACTAACTTTATATCAAGACAGTTAGGGATTGAGAATCCTGAAGATATAGAATTTCAGCGGGTACACCGAATTGGAAAGAAAGGAGACCGCCCTCGTATGATTATTGCGCGCTTTCTGCGGTATGCTGACAGAGAAAGAATTATGAGAAACGCTTACAAACTGAAGAACACAGATTTCACGATTTATGATGATATACCCAAAGAGCTGATTGACTTAAGGAAGAAACGCGTGCCAGCTTTTCATGAAGCCAGGAGAGCAGAAAAGAGGGCAGCCTTTAGCAAGTCCGATAAGATAGACTTTTTATTGATGGCAAACCTCTCTCTTAGGGCATTCGGCATTTTAAGAGTCCATATCACATGGTCATATTCAGAAGTTATTCTAGTGGCCTCTTAAAATTATTATGTGTATGTATGTTAATTCTTTTATGTGCACTACTACCGTGTAAGGTCTATCATGTAACTTTTTTGTCAAACGTGTCAGTGAAAGGTTTCATGTTTGAACAGTTCGGTTTCACCACTGGTCAATTTCCGTACTTAATTGTGCATGGTGCTATGAGAAACAATAGCTTTGATGGACTCTTGAAAGTTCGAGAACGCTGGAAGTGTTAATTTTAAGATGCTGTCTTTAATGCTCAGGGTCTTCGCTCTCTGGAGAAAAGAAAATCTTTGTTACTTTGGCTTCAAAAGCAAAATGCAGATATTATCTTTATTCAAGAGACGTACAGTACGAAAGATATAGAAAACATATGGAAGTGTCATTGGAAGGGATCAATTTATTTTGCACATGGCTCCAACCGCAGTTGTGGTGTTTTAATATTGGTGAAAGACAGCTTAGAATATGATTTGAAGTGTATACTAGCTGATGATAACGGGCGTTATATTTTGTTGAATGCCACAGTACAGGCGGTTGCAACTATCTTTTTGGCAATACTTATGCGCCGAACAAAGTACGCGAACAGTGTTCCTTTTTCGAGGAGCTAGACAAAAAAATAGATGATTTTATTGCTGATGAAAATCAAAGAATTGTAATTGGAGGGGATTTCAATGTGGTTAATGACCCAGATCTTGACTGTTCTGGAGGCACGCCTAAAGAGAAAGAATCAATTAAATTTCCCAATAGTATTTGAATGTCTTAACTACGACTTAATTGACATTTGGAGAACCAGAAACTCGGACCGCAAGCTTTTTTCCCGGAAACAAAAGAACCCTCTTGTCCAAAGGAGACTTGATTTTTGGCTAATAAGCGGTGTGTGCCAAGATGAGGTAGAAGAAACGAATATTAAGACAGCTATTAGAACAGACCATTCGGCAATAACAATTTCTTTCAATAGTCTAGATGAACAGACGAGAAGCCCTTCATATTGGAAATTTAATTCAAGTTTAGTTGACGATGAGAATTACGTTTTAGCAATTAATCAGAAAATACCAGAATGGTTAGAGGAGTTTAAAGAAGTCATTGATAAAAGGGTACTATGGGATTTAATCAAATATCGCGTGAGACAATTTACAACTGATGCATTATGCTATACAAAGAAAAGGCACATAAGAGAAGGCAAGAGTTAGTGCAGATTGAGATATCCTTAAGACAAGCAGAGGAGAGACTGGCAACAGATCCATCGGAGCCAAATCTTGAGATTTTAGAGGACTTGAAGATAAAATATGACTCACATTTTGATTATATAGCCAAAGGAGCAATAATTCGATCAAGAGCAAACTGGTATGAAAAAGGTGAAATAAGCAACAAATATTTCTTAGGCTTGGAATCTCACAGAGGCACCAAAAGTTGCATTCGTAAGTTGCTTAGTAGTGACGGAAACCTTACCACAAACCCATTGAAAATTATGAAGGAAATTGAGAAGTCTTATTCTGACCTATACACCTTATTCACAAATGGCCACCAACCTGGGACGAGCGCGTGGTCTAACATGGAATCGAGGCATTTTGGGATACACCTTCAAGATCAAATGGTTGCATCGATCGAATAAATAAGCTTACCGCTTAAAAACTTGGCTTTTGAGCGTAAACCTTTGCCGGGATCATCACGGCATTTAAGCAAAAAACGTAACTCGTCGTTTTTCAGCTCCGATGGATTTCTTTCATTTAAAGAGGAACCCGGGAATGTCGCTTTCCGAAAGGACTACAGATATAGTTTCACTTGTTTCCTTCGATGATCTTGAAATGTTATCCCAAAACGGCTCGATTCCATGTTTGGCCGCGCGCTCGTCCCAGGTTAGCGGCCATTTGTGAATAAGGTGTATATGCAGCAGATGATGACACTGTATGAAAACAATCCATTCGTGCAAGGAACGGAAATTCCCAAACTGTCCGATGACATGAGAAATATTTGCGAAGGAAGGTTGTCGACCAAGGAGTGCTTTGATTGCCAACAGTCATTTGAAAAATAACAAATCACCCGGAAATGATGGCCTTACTGTTGAATTTTATAAAACATTTTGGAATTCTATTGGAAATTTACTTGTTGATTTCTCTTAATTACTCATATGAATGTGGTGAATTATCAAATACCCAAAAACAGGCGGTAATCACATTAATTGAAAAGAAAGGGACAGACAAGCGAAATATTTGTAATTGGAGGCCCATTTCGTTGATCAACGTTGATGCAAAAATTGGTTCGAAAGTTATTGCAACAAGACTTCAAAAAGTTCTAGGGGAGATAATACATTTCAATCAAAATGCTTACGTAAAAGGCAGGACGATTCTTGATGCTGTGAGAACTATAGATGATATTTTAGAATACACAGAGAGGAAAAATATTAGCGGATTACTTGTAGCGATAGATTTTCAAAAAGCGTTGGATTCGATAAAGCGAAGCTTTATGGTTAAGGCTCTTTCGGCTTTTAATTTTGGTCCTTCCCTAATTCATTGGATACAAACATTTTATAAAAATATTACAAGTACAGTTATGAACAATGGTTATACAACAACTCCTTTTCAATTCTTCGAGGTGTCAGACAAGGCGACCGTTGTCGCCGTATTTATTCATAATCTGTTTGGAAATTTTAGCTATTAATATACGCCGTAACAAGGAAATTCAGGGAATTGTGGTAGATTATGAAGAGATAAAATTAAAGATCTTTGCAGACGATTTAACATCTTTTCTTAGAGACGATGTTTTGCTGAATGCTCTGCTTGGTACTATCGAATGTTTCACCCTATATTCTGGCCTAAAAATTAATTACGATAAGACAGAGGTAATGCTATTGGGAAATCAAAAACTAAATCCAGCAACGCTTGCAATCTGTTCTGGTAAAGACATAACTATTAAAAAGGCCGTTAAAATATTAGGTGTCTATTTTACGTACAATCAGTTCCTTTGGAAAAAGCTAAATTTTGAAGAAACGTTAAAATTTATAAGCGAGAAGCTGCGGTTTTGGAACTGGAGGAACCTGACAATTTTGGGACGAATTCAAATTGTGAAAACATTTGCTGTTCCAATTCTTATGTAAAGAGCCGGCTTAGTTTGCATGCATAAGGACATAATTATGGAAGCAAACAAAATCCTCTTCAATTTCATCTGGAAAGGAAAGGATAAAGTAAAACGATCTACCCTCATAAGCGACGTTGAAAAAGGAGGTCTAAGAGCTCCGCACTTAGAATCGGCCATTAAAACACAGAGAATCTTATGTTGTAAAAAAATTGTTAATTCACAACAAAGCAGTTGGAAGACCATTCTCCTACATTATTTGAGACCAGTTGGAGGAGAATTGGTCTTAGGATGTGGATTCGATATTAAGAAACTTCCAATAAAGCTACCTAAATTTTACGAGGAATGTTTTCAAATTTTTGCTGAACATTCTGCGGCAACAGCCGTCAGTGTTCAATGCCTGAACAACAATGCCATAGCAGACACAATCGTCTGGAGTAATAAACACATTTGTGTTGACAATAAATCGGTTAGTAGTCTTGTATGTTGGGAATTAGCCGGATTACTGTCGAGTAAGTGTCGAGGTAGGTCGAGGAAAATCATTAATATGCATAACGGTCGAGTAAGTGTCGAGGTAGGTCGAGGAAAATCATTAATATGCATAACGGTCGAGTCCATGACGTCATCTATTGTTATAACTTAGGAGAAAAAATGCGTTCCTCCATACTAATTCGGTATAGGTTTACTAATAAGCGTCGCTCTAGTACAATACAAACAATAAGCTTGTCCGGTCTTGCCCGATTTCTTTTGACCCTGATTGGCTCATGAGAAATCTGTTATGTGGTTAAAATAAAAGCGCCATTACTATTCAAACTGTCTAGGTAAAATGCGTTCCTGCATACTAATTTTTGACTTCCTCCATACTAATGAAGTGCCTAGGTCAATCATTACTATTCAAACTGTCTAGGTAAAAATGGGTTCCTGCATACTAATGAAGTGTCTAGGTTTACTAATCAGCGTCGCTCTAAACAATAAAAACAATAAACTTGCCTAAACTTGCCCGTTAATAGTGAACCCTTATTGACTCATGAGAAATCTTTTATGTGTTTAAAATAAAAGCGCGAATTTTAACGAAAGCGTGATTCCTTCATTCAACTTGAACTC
>CBDDTI010000360.1:0-6432 GCA_965233585.1 bacterium | reverse complement strand
GGCTTTCTGCTACTTGTAGACTATCTTTCTTCAGCGCAAGACGTTGTTTATTTATTTATTCTTCAGGGGTAAGAAGAAGATAATCAAGCAATGACGGAAAGCTATGTAGACCAGGCACCTAACGTAAGATTTGTGCTTACCGTTGCTGTTATGTTAAGATGATAATACGAACTTGACCCCTCGAAATCGAGTGGCTTTTTCAATGTTATCTTCCCATTTAGACCATCAATTTCAAAAACTCCTTCCTGAAAATGAAACAAGAAAATAAACACATTAACTACTGGTCCCACACGCAGCCTCGTGTAATCAGTGAAGTCGATATTTTAACGGCTGTGGTACCCGGCTGCACCCTCTCTTAATTTTTGTGTTTTTTCTTTTTTGTGGCAGGTGTTAAACACGGAGCGATCCTATATAACGAGGCTGAGGTGTTCAGCCTGTCAATCACAAATCCCAACGAACGGCCAATGCTCCAATTTGATTGGCTTAGTCACTCAAGTCTAATTTTAGCGAGTTGCCACAGGATTCTGTTTTTGTGCCGGATTTCTGCGGTTGAGAAATAAATTTGAAAACTAAAATACGTACAAAAATACAAACAGACTTCGAAGGTAATACATGTTATCTACGGTAATATGGTTATTCTTCAGCCAGTTATCTAAAAGAGAGTCCGTAAGATCAACATTAGCTGCTGTTGTACTCTTGCAGCTAAAATACAGCTGACCTTTTACGAACGTATAAATACTTAGTAAGTTTTAAGGCATTCTATGGCATTCAGCCTTGAGTCTTCCATTTCCTTTCTAACGTCAATATTCAGGCGAAATCTCACTTTGCCATTTTTCAAGTTCTGTTATTTCTTCGTAGCACTTGGTGTTTCCAATTTCTTTGTACTGAATATGGAACGGTTTGAGGAATAACTCAGTGTTGTTCAATTTGCATTTTGTTTGCACCATCGTAACGCTCATAAACCTGAATAACTTTAAATTTCCCACCAAAATCCGTCTGTGCTCACAGGCTAATCAAAATCACCTCTTACGATATTTCGTTTCGTTCTCAGCCTGCTGAGATAAATAAAACCAGATAGCTCGCAGGCATCAGCTTTGTTACTTAAATTAGCGGTAAAATTTGAATGCTTCACGTGCAGCGACGACGAAGATAATTCATCGTTTTTGGTCTTCCAAAGCCATCATCTAAAGTGTTAATATAAGTTTTATTTTCACTGTATTTTTATTATTTACCTTATATTATTCTACGTAAATGACTCCGTTGGTTTGACGAAAAAAAACGCAATTTCTCCACGACTTCTATGTTATGCGACAGTTATTCTGGCTTTCAACCATTGCACAGGAAGCCAACAAAGTGCTTCAAGGGGGCGTGTCCTTGCCTTTTATAGGATCGCTCCGTGTTTAAAGTTAATTTACCAACAGCAAAGAAGTTTGGAAACGGCTAAACATGGAATCTTGCAAGTCTGGTCAAAATTGTCACTGAATTTTCGGTGACTATCCTTCAGATGAACCCGTTTCAACGATGAAAGGAAATGAAAGGCAGTTATAAAAAGAACGCTGTATTCCAAGGTGAGACCAGTTGAGCAACTGAACCAGTTTTCCTGTCCCCTTTAGTTTCACACTGAATGCAGTTGGTCTAATTCCAAAAACAATGAGCTTAAAAGTATGAAAAGGGTGCTTTAGTATTAAAATTTAGTTTTACTTTGAAATGGCCTATGAAACCGGGAGAAATTGAAGCACCAACATGACATGTCAGAATGTAATGTTAGATATCATTGGACAAGAGTAATTGAATTCAAGGGTTACTGAACCAGTCTGTGTATTATCTTTCCCTTACTTACTTTGTCTCCTCCCTCGATTTTGAAGTAGACTGTATTATAATGATGGTCTGAGCTGTCTTTGTCAGAAGCTGACACCTGAAACACCACCTCGCCAACTTCTGTGCTCTAATTTTAAATTTTAATAAAAATTAAAGGTTAATAGTGGTGGCATGCAAGCCGGTTGCGCTAGTCTTGGGAAATGCCAGCTGTGAGCAGTCTGTGAAGTGTGTCATGATTATATGTTCTCTCGCTCGTACTTCCTGATAATCATTTACCAGCCCGCCTATATGTTCATGAACAGAGACTCAAAGTGTCACATTTGAGAATGGACTGGTCAGATCTAGAGGTGCTGGAGGAAAACAATTGGTTCCTGCAATAGTTACTCTGCTGGCTATTGTTTTACATTTTCTGGAAGACACAGCAAATATTCTCGCTGATTGAAATGTGTCCTAGTTAACACTCTAAGTAGTTTTAAAATGGTCAGTTTTTTATTTCACGTTTACCTCAGAAATGTTGACTTGATATGGCAAGTTTTCGAACTGTGGATAGTTATCATTCAAGTCCAGCACGGTGCAAAAGATACTTTTTGTACCCTGTCGAAGAGAACAAAGGAAAAATGGTTAGAACGATTCAAGTCCATGATTTCATTCACATGATGGCATCCTTCTTCTAAATGTCCCGAAATATCTGATGGAGTAAAATCTATTTTTTGATTATCGAACCAATCAAACAAAATCGAGTGCAATCGAACTTAACCCAATTCGATTTTGCTGGGAATGTATTTCTTGATATTAAGTAAATCACGCAAGAGCAATCTTAATCGAAATTTGTTAAATGGGATTAGTCAGAAAAACCTCCAGATGTCACTTCGGGTTCTTGACACTCTCGTTCACTGAAAGCATGTAGAAATTTTCCCCGACCACATGGCTATTTCCGCTATTATGGGGTATTGTCCTTTCAAATCGCTAACAAAGGATTAGGGGGGATTAGAAAGTCGACCGCTCACCATACAAAATTTCCGCAAAAAATACACTTGTTTGATAATAGGGTAATATTAGGCATTCTATTTTTCGTTACTTCCTTTCTTACCAGTAGTAAATTAAACAAATAGAAGTTTGGTAATAGCGCACGTTTGATTGAGTGCGACTGTCGACCGTTTGGCAATCGAACTTCGATTTGACCAAATTTTAGTGTACGCTCGATTACGTTCGATTATATTGCCGAATCCAATCGTACGATCGCTGTTCGACTGGGTTCGATTACCCAACTTTCGATAAGATACGCCAGGAAATGTGCTCCCCAAACTGCAGCTCATCAAATTGCAACATTAATTTTATTGTACAAGCAGAATTCCGACAACTAATCCGCCATAGTCAACGTAACATGGCTTTTAGCACGAACTCAAATCCCCGGGAGCTATGTAACAATTGGTTATAAAACACTTACGGTAAAATGTCCGTGAGCTGCGTGGCTCTTGGATTAAGACTTGCATGAAAGTGGTCGGTAGGAATAATCATGAAACAAAGTGCCATATTTCGGGTAATGTTCGGGTAATGTTCGGGTTATGTTTCCAGACGTTTAGGGCTTAGCATCAGTGGAAAACGGATGAAGGGCTAAGCCCGAAATGTCTGGAAACATTACCCGAAATATAGCTAGCGCTTTTTCATGATTATTCCTACCGACCACTTTCATGCAATTATGTAACAAATGTCTGGATAAATCAGAAAAATATCAAATTAACATCTCGAGGGCAATGAAAAGAGAACGGACGTCCTTTGCCCTAAAAAAGGTACATTGAATGCAATGTTTGAAAGACTTTGGGATCACCCACCCACCCACCCACTCACTGTCTTCTTCCAACTAAAATAAATTGTATCTGTACGTTTAATATTCTAAGTTAGATAAGTGAAATGGTTTTTCTTGTTCTTGTTTTTTTCTTTTTCCTTTTTTTTCTTGTTATTACCTAAAACTGTATTTCTTCTTGTTATTAATTAATTTTTGGCTCTATATTATTGTAATTTGCTTATTAAGGCATGGCCCGCCTAGATTAGCCTTTGCTAGTTGTGGGCATGCCCTTTCTGTATATAGAACTGAAAAAAATAAAAGAAAGAAAAAAAGAAAAAGAAAAAGTGTAGACGCTCACCCGTTCAGCAGGTTCTTGAACGATTTTCCTTATACGAGTTAAATTTACGTTTAGAAATGCTTCTAACCTTATTGAATTCGTCGCTTTTAGAAGCAATCACCTCAAATTGAAACGACGACGACATTTCCTGAAAAACAAAATAATTTAGGGTTTAAACAAGACGAGAAAACACCGTGTTTTTATAGTCGCAATGTATCTGCGATCGACTAGAGGAAGAATTAACTGACCGTGCCAGACGGACGGATGATGACGACGACGACGACGACGATGATGATGATGATGATGATGATGATGATGATGATGATGATGATGATGATGAGAACGATAATGATAAAATTAACAAATGTTTCTAGTGGTCGATGCTCTTAACTGACTACAACTAACTAGTTTTCAGGCATACCACTAACGGTAGCCGAACCGACAGTTTTCAAGTGCCTATGCCTAATTCACAATTACTTTTAAACTATTTATGCCTCGGCGCTGTTTTTTGCAAGAGTCACGGTTAACCACAGAAGTATTTATTCTCGCATTTTGGTAAGGGTGCATGCTGTTGCCATGGAAACGGGGCTGGTTAAAAACAAGGCTTAAAAATGTGGTTTTTGCTAATTTTAAAAAAAATCTAGTCGCTAGATTGTTTTCATTGTTTGCCCACTTCGAATTGACCTTAAATCCCTTCTGGCAACATTGTTCTAATAACAATTTGACATACTCGATTTTGTTAATTCGTCTTTAACCGTTTTCTGTATTATCAAAACTTCTCTATGTCAAAATTCAGACTTTTCGTGATAGATCATTCACGTGGTTTCTGAACTATTTTTTTTTTTTTTTTTTTGCCAAATGTCTTAAAATTCTAATGACTGGATCGTTAGAAATCGGCAAGTTTCTGGAAAAGCAATCGGTCTCAATTTTTGGAGCAACCGAGCATGCGCTGCATTTAGCTGGGTTCTTTCGGGTTCTTTCGGAAACAAACAAAAGCTGAGACTGAATTGCCGAGTTCTTTGTGTCGTTACCTTTTCTAACATATCTTTGAACTTGCACATTTTGATTATGACTTGACGTTTCGTATGTACTCTACATACATTTTCAAAAGTAACCGTTGAAATTTAAAACAGCTATTTATATATATATTACAAAGGTGAGGGGACTGGAACCTAGATTAAGTAAATACTTAACAGTAAAATAAAACAGAACAGATTAATAAAGCATCAGCTTTTCACTTCCGACGTTGACATTGAAAGCTGGCTCAAGTTCTTGAATATATAAGGTCTCTTTTATTTTACAATGATAGTCTGTTTTGCCCTTCGCTAAAATATCAAAATGATCCCACTTGATGTTGTGTCCAGTGAGTGGCCTTGACGTGGTCAGCAATGGCTGAAGTATTGTCATTTTTATTTTTAGCGAGAGCCTTAAAATGTTCGGTTTTTCCATCGTGAAGCCACCGTTTAGTTTTATCGATATAAAAACCATTACCATCCCAGCAATTTGCTCTGTAAATAACTCTGGATTGCTGTGAACGATTAATACGGTCCTTGTAAGGAAAGAAAGATTTTATGCATCGAGTGCTCTGAAAAACGATCTTAAGGTTAACAAAAGAGTAGAATTTGTACACACAAGATTTCAGGCGTTTAGCGACTTGGTTGCTTTGTAAACCTAAGTAGGATAATGATATCTTTCTTAGGAACAGTAGACACGGGGTTGCTATGCTGATGTCTGTTTTTGTTCAAAACATCGTTGATATGATAGTTGATTATGCCTTGTGGGTAGCCGTTCTGAAGAAGGAGTTTTCGAAGATCATGGAGGGCAGATTGTAGCAAGGAGCCAGATGAACAAAGACGGTTATAGCGATAAGTTAGGGAGCGGATGAGGTTTATTTTGTACTTTCGTGGTTTATTTTGTACACTGCGTTCAGTTGCATAGAAATATAGCAAAAATAGAGCGAGCATTGAGCAAATAAAATGATCGCTGTATCAACAGCATGTTTGTTCTTGCAATCCTTGTGTGCGCGCTGAATCGCATCAGCAAGAGCGCGCGCGAAAACTGTGTTCGGCCACCTTAAACTGAAAGAAAGAAATATCGCAAATAAACATTCCAATCGGCGGGAGGCAGGCCAGTTGATTATTTACAAGCGAAACCTTGGAGTTGAACTAGGGTCTACTCCAACAATAAAGCGTAGTCGAATTTATCATATAAATAATACTTATTCTAAATACTTGTTTGTTAAAATCACTAACGTTTTGGGTGAACCGAACAACCCCTGAAACTGTTTTAACCATTTCAAAGCTTGTTCGAATTGAAAACCTTTATGATGATATGTATGATTACCTCTCTGTCCAAAGTTCTTGCAACAGTAATACCACCAGTCGTGCTGTTTATTTCAAACCATCCTTTGTCATTTTTAAGGGAATAAGTGATTTGACGCGCAGTATTTGCCTCAGCCTTAGCTTTCGGTACCTCTACAATGAACGTTCCT
>CBDDTI010000359.1:10000-11806 GCA_965233585.1 bacterium | reverse complement strand
TCTTTTTGCCTTTTTTATCAAGTGAAAAAAAAAAATCAGTAAGTAAACATTAGTCATATTTTGCAGAGGTTTTCCAACATTCCTAGAGGCGCTTTTCTGCAGGCACACTTTCTCACGCTTCCACGAGATTGGTCTTTGGTTACTTTAAAGAGAATTTGCATCAAGATTCAATGTGAAGGTAAGTTTTAATCTCGTTCCCAGATCTCTTGTGGACGAAGTTGAAGGCGAGATCTGGCCAAATCCAATTTGCTTACGTGATCACACCTGTCAGTAATGTGACAGGGGAGGCAAGTGCGCATGACCAACGTAAATTCCGAGCAGTAAAGGCTGATTTTGTCGCATACAACAAGCTCATGACAGGCCTACGACATGACTTAGGATTATTCGCTCGAATCTCTAAATTTCGTTGCTTTCACGAAACCAAACAAGCAAAAAATGAGGTCGAAAGGTTTTTTTCTACAACTTGGCCAGATTTGTTTTCGAATTCTTTTGCGACAGTCAGAGAATTTTAGCGACTTTTGCAAAGTTTTGTCTCAATTCGCTTTTCGCAACATGATCGTACCGTTTTACACGTCATCCAACGCGCGCGCGCTCAAGCTCCCCTCCATCTCCCACACAAGGTTTTTGACGTAAAAAGCTTTTACAAAATCCTCCCCCTTCTCTCAATTGTTATCGCCAAATCTTGTTAAAACAGCATGTTCCCAATATGCTGTTTACGTACGGAGATTGGGCGACCTCGTAAATGCAAAAAAAAAAAAAGAACAGGGGAGGGGTTTGTAAAGTTTTGTGTCAAAAAAGCATGTGTGGGAGATGGAGGGGAGCACGTGCTGGATGACATGTTTGGGATTTAGGTAACAGTATGATCATGTTGCAAAAGTTATTCAATCCCGAATGGCAAATTACTTCCAAATCTTTCCTCCTCTCGTCTTTTCTTATCCGCTTTTCATTTTCATCACTGAACCGCAGAAAGAACCAGGTTAGAACTTGAGTTTGAAGAAAGTTTGCTGCGGGCGGAAAACCGCGTCAATTTTCAGAGAGGGGATTGGGCAGGAGTCAAATGGAGCAGCCAATCAAAAAAAAACAAATTTTCTTACTTTGCCAGATCTCGCCTTCGGCTTCGTCCACAAGAGATCTGGGGACGAGATTAGGTAAGTTTTGCTGCATGTTATGGTAACTAACTTAATCCAGCCATTCTAAAACAATAGAAAACTCAACATGAGGCTACGGGGAATATGCTTTTGTGAATTCCCTGAGCCTTGGAAAACCGTAATCCTATATTTTTTTTAATCCTCAGTTGTATCATTCTCCTTATTCTTGGCTTGTCACGCAATCGCTGTGAGTGACGAGCCCAAGGATGTCTGCACCGGTAAGAGGCTACAGGTTATGTTTTTTGAGTGAACAATTAAGAAATTTTGTTGCTGTGATGAAACCGACTTATATCTACTGGTCTGTTAGCCTCCTACCCGGCTTCTATGCAGACATGTTACACACGCCCTTTTTAGCCTTAGAGCTACTGGTCTTCATAACTCGTTTGGCCTTTACTTTTCACTTTTTAAAGCTGAAAAGTGTTTATACCACCTTAGAGCTACTGGTCTTCAGAACTCGTTTGGCCTTTACTTTTCGCTTTTCAAAGCTGAAAAGTGTTTAGACCACCCTTTCTATTTTTACTTAGGGCATGGGGCTACCTGAAATGGAGTGAAATTTGAAGTAGTTTTAAAAGGGAGTTGTTAAGGTAAAAATGGATTGAGATCACTACCAAACAGTTTACCCCCATCCCCCACCCCTCCCCCCCTTTCCCCCAAAAAA
>CBDDTI010000359.1:0-5000 GCA_965233585.1 bacterium | reverse complement strand
AAATGTAAACATTTCACAACTACTTATATGAAGTAAATTCAAACTTAAAAAAGTCAAAAAACAACTGCCATCATGGATACGAAGCGGTCGAATCTTAATATTTCGTTCTTTCTCATTTCACTTCGTGAAATAACTTCACAGCTGTAAAAATCAATGAAACTGCTGGAAAAAAAATTTGAAAGGTCTCAAAGACAATGTATGTGGCTCTTACTTGAACGAATAACATCGATTCGCATTCCATCGAGTGAGCCGTTTGTAATGTTTATAAATATTAGGGTTCTGTGACTGCGCAGTTCGGACTGGAAATCATTTTTAATACCCGAACGCAGGGCACCCACAATCTTGCTGAGTATGGAGAGAGTAAATCAAGGAACGAAAGGAATGATTATAACATAACTAAAGCAAAGCGCGCGCTCTGATTGGCTAATTCAGCATCTACTATTTGCCCATGGGTGTATGCTGCTGACGTACTCAATAACTAAAGCAAAGCGCGCGCTTGGTGATGTAGCTCAATTTGTTGCACAACAGTTTGACCACTGTAATGCCGCGTATCGTTGTCGACAAGAGTACAGATCACGCTTAACCACATTCGATTTGGTTTTTACCACAATATCAAAGACAACGAAATAAATATTTGTCTTGAAAACTGAAAACACCGACTCGGACTTGAAAATGTACGCGCTGCATTATGCAAATTAGCTGCTTGTACGCGTCAGACTTTGCTTTCAAAAACTTTTACAAAACTCGCTTAATATGCAGAAACAATACGAAAAAATGTTTGGGAAACGAGTAATGACACATACTCGTTGTTGGTAGGAGTACAGACCACGATAAACCACATTTCGATTTGTTTTATACCACAATATCAACGTCAAAGAAAATGTTTTTCTTCAGAGTGCGAGCTAAAAAAGTCATTGCGAGTTTTATTGCGTGACACATTGACGCGAGCAGCGTGGTATGAACTCTAAAAGACTTCTGTTTTTCCAGTGTCTTAATGTTATGTTTTAAAACAAATGGTAAACGCCATAGCGTGTACTATTGAGTTATGGTACACTTGGGAGGTTTGCTAAGCACTCAAGAAGCTAGAGTCGCACTCGGCTGTCGCCTCGTGCGACTCTCACGCTTCTTTCGTGCTTAGCAACCTCCCGCGTGTACCATAACTCAATAGTACACGCTATGGCGTTTACCATTTGTTAAATAGTTTACCTCTGTCTCCTGTTCGCATATCTTTTATCTTACGCGATTCTACCGGGAAAACCGCTGCTTACAAATCCTGCGTAACACTGTAGCGCTAAACTCGTACTTAGGCCTTTCCTTTGTATAAAATTTGACAAGGTCAAATTTTATGCAAACCAAAAAAAAAAGTTTGCTGCGGAAAAGCCTAGGTACTAGTTTAGCGCTACAGTGTTACGCAGGATTGTAAGCAGCGGTTTTCCCAGTAAAATCGCGTAAGATAAAAGCATGGATAATAGAAGAGACTGGATTGGAAACTAGCTGACGCGACCGTTGCAACCTAGTGGAAATTTATGACGTCGCTATTTTCGGTCGGCCATTATTCATTTTTTCCCAGTGCAAAGGCAATTGTCCGAAAAATTTGGCTTCTTCTTTGTAAAAGGCGATGCCTCCATATACTTTGGCTTTAAGGACATCTGCTTGTTGCTTACCGGCAGCAAATCGGACCTAGAAAGGTTTTCTTGAAAACATTTTAGCAATGGCTGGAACGTACACATTCACGATAACAAAATTAGGCTTGTCAAATCCGACGCCCGCAAGAATCTTCCAGGCTTTTAATTATATAAATACTGATGTTTTGTAATTGCGTTTTTTTGGTTTTCTTTCTTGCAAAATGACATGGAGTGTTGGGAACCGGACAGAGCGATGTACGTGAGGGAGCCTGCCTCTCTCAAGCTGATCTTTTAACTTTTCGTTTCGACATTGTTTACTTACTACATTCAGTCGAAATTCACGAGAACGGCATCCGGAAGCACAGATGTCTTAAAATTCTGTCAGTATGCACTTATAATATATAATAAGCTTTGTGTTGATATTAGTTGACCCTTTCACTCACAAGATTTCCATATGAATTCTTGTCTGCCATACATTTCTCAATTTGTTAGTTTTGATAATTTGGTGTTATAAATTAAACAATCTGCATTACATGTGGTCGATATTTGCCCTTGTTCTAATTTAACACCTATTCGCTTGACAATAATATATTGATATTATGAGGAGAAAATACTTACTAGTCACTGACATGGGGAGTTCAAGAACAAAACATGGGCACTTACATCCTGTGGACCTTTTTGCACTTAAACATTATTTTGTCATTAGGCATGAATAAAGGAAAAGGAAAGCTGAAAATATTACTTAACTAAAACTATTAAAAAAAAAACACCAAAGCGATAAACCATAAAGGAACAAGGATTGCAAACGAGAAACTGGACAAATTTAGGCTAAACTTTTAAAGATACCATGACACAGCTCCTTTCACTTGCTAAAGAATTGCTGAAGTGGATTCAAAATTAGTGACTTAAAGAGAGAACCAGACTATTATTACAACAAATTTCGCACAAATCTGTAGCACCTCCCAAGTCTGGTCATTTAAGAAAATGCTAATACTGTTTTCACTCCTGTTCCTCCAAAAGCTGTTTTAAGTAAATGTGCAGGATCACAAAATGACATAGACAGGCCTCGTGCCCATAGAAATACACATTTTCAGTTTTAAATAGAAGAATCTCTCAAGGTACACCTGCGGGGCAATGAAAGCAGTAAAATTTCCGAGGTGGAGAAGCGCCGTCCATGTGCTAGTCAAACAAGCACTGGTGTTGATGAAAGGATATCAACTCCTGTAAAAAGAAAAATAAAATCACTTGATTTGTTGCAGTGCTAATATCCTCAATATCTCTCTCCTCTACCAGGAAAACGGAAAGTATGGCTGTCTAAAAGACAGGTTCTTATATGGTGTTATCTGTGTCTTTTGTCTACAATCATAGTTTAACTATGGAACAACGCATTAAGGACTTTCGCGCCCAAAAGTTCCCACGTACAGATTTTTTTAAAAACTTTGACTGCAGGTAGAAAATGATAAAATTAGATTAAAAACGTAAAAAAAATCGGGGGTCACCGAAGTCGTTTTGAAGATAAGGCGTATCATAGACCATAGCATTTCTAGGATTTCCAGTCACTCGAGGCGATTCTGGCCGGATTCATTGCTATCGGCATATATTTTAATTGAAGAATCATATCTAAGTTATGACAACAACAACACTTTATTCACTCTTGTACAAGCTTAAATACATATAAATATGGAAAACAACTAAATTAATGTACAATTTTTGAGTCTGGAGGCTAATTAACTGGGTAGTTTTCGAGTTAGCCCCCAGTTACTTTAAGTTACCTATAACAAAAGATGGAGAACAGAATGAATGAATAAATAAATAAATAAATAAATAAATAAATAAATAAATAAATAAATAAATGTAAAACAGAAAAGTGGAAGATCTTAGGACAAAGTTTTAAAATGTTGCTCTGACAGCAGATAATGTTTTAATTTTTTTGAGAATTTGAAGGCATTTAGGTTTTAAAGTCTACTGGGATATCATCCCAAAGGACAAATGCTGCAAAGGCAACTGTTTGTTTTCCAGTGTTAGTTCGCTCTTTAGGTTTATATAAATTTTGTTTGGAAGCATATCTGGTATTATACCCATGAATACTACTTCCATATTGAAAATAATTTTGAAACAAGACTGGTAGCAGACCTTTATGCCAAAGATGCGTAAATTTTAGAATATGCAATCGATACACATTATTTACTGTTAGAACATCAAGAAGGCTAAGCAGCGGAAGAGCGCTCTCAGTTAATTCGCCTATTGTACGTGCGAAGAATATAAGCCTAATAGCATGGGCCTGTTTAGTTTGTATTTTCTTAATATGAGTTTTATGTGTGTTTAACACGGCATATATAGCCCTGTTTGATAGATTTTTGCGACCTGTGTCATTAATTCAGGTAGAATTAGCCTAAAAACAGACTTCTAAGTTGCGCACACCTGTATTCATGTACCAATTCAACCCTATTTGAATAGTATATGAGAAATAATTAACACTTCCCACGTACAGATTTATTTTGCTTTTTAGTATAATGGAAAGAATCAGAAAAGGAAGTGATCTGCCGAAAAAAAAGTGGGGGTCACCGAGCATCCAACAAAAATATTCGCAGATCAAGTTACCGGAAAGGTCACCAGCTCTATATTTTATTGAGTTTCGACTCGGTGCGCGCGCTTAAAATACATGACGTGGCACGCGCCACGTCATGTATAGCGGGCGCACTAGAGATGCGCAGTAGCAATGGGCGCGAACATCCTTAAGGTAATTCATTAGTATTGCATTGCGCATCCCTACTGCGCACGATTTTCGCGTCAGCAGCGCGCGCACGTGCAAAACGTAAGAGATTTCCCTCACACTAAGCTCGATAATGAAATAAATTCTCCTTTTCTCTTAAACGAGCACGGTGATTTTTTTTTCAGGTATTTGCTAAGAACAGTCTAATGCAGAACATATTTGAAGAGGAAAAAAAGTTTGATAGTAGAACATGATTTTTTTGGGAAAATAGTTCCTAACTGGGTGTATTTTGGCCAACGCGAGGACCTCAAGTTAACCACGGAACTGTCCTAAAAAGTGCAATATTGCCGCAACCAGGCAATCAAAAACGGCTTAAATGAAGCAATACTGCTTATGTCAATAAGTGAAGCTTTACTTTCAAGACAAAACTTTGTGACTTTTAGGTAACCAAGATTTATTTGTGTATGAAGGTGATTCAAACTTTTAACGCGCAACCAGTAAAAATACCCCATTTTAAGAACCAGCTGACGCGTAAACAGGCACGGTGACCCCATATTTTTATTGCACTTTTTTAATGTTCATATCATGAATGTTCATTACGCCAAGTTTCAAAAAAAGTTTGATAGTGCAACAATTTCAAGGGAATTACCTTAAGATTTCAC
>CBDDTI010000358.1:0-12500 GCA_965233585.1 bacterium | reverse complement strand
TCACTGTGCACAGGTTCAGCATTATTATCTTATAATTCCTGGGCCGTCACGTTATGTCGACTCTCTATAAGCCGGACACCTCTCTAAGACGGACAGCTGAGGCCGGTCCCGATGGTGTCTGTCTTGGAGAGAGTTGACTGTACATCTTATACCTCAATTCTTAAATAACAATTTGTTCTAACTCTATGTCAAAACAAATTTTTCGGTATCAAGTGATTATTTTCTTAAATCAAATAAATCATTTATTTACATTAAGTTGTACATGCATCAAGTAGCTTGCGTAGCAGCCGTTTCCACAAACCTACGCGAAAGGAACGAAACTGTGAGCCGGGGAGTGCGAAAAATAAGCAGCAGAGTTTTTGCTCACCCTAGCTGGCTTGCTCCTTCGTTCGCCCATTTTTTCGCTCGCTTGTTTGATCTCCGGCTGCTATGCAGGCTGTGCATCAAGCTGTGCACGATTTTTACACATGAAGTTGTGCACATTTTCATCTATCAAGTTGTATGAATCTAACAGTACTGATGTATCAAGATGACGTGAAAATTGATAAACTTGATATTTTTGTCTTGATGTTTTTATATCGGGTTGTAATGTACGTAAACAAGTTTGACTACCTGGTTTATTGGGGGTTTTTTTTCAAGAAAAAGCTGAAATCAAGTCCCAATTGTACAATCTGACCGTGACCTTTTTAGCTTAGACGGTTTGTTTTTCCCTTTCAAACCATGTCCTTGAAAAAATCCTTAAAATAGCTTTGAACGCTATCGCTCCTTCCCTTACTCATATTTACACTGACACTATGATTGCAAGTGGTTCTCTGCTCAACAACTTCAAGAGAGCGAAACTGACTCCTGTCCACAAGAACAATTCAGTACATGACTGAAGCAACTATCGCTCTATCTTATAATACCCGTAATGTAAGATGTAAGACCCTTTAATTTGGTGACGTTTTTAAAACTTTTTTGCTCGACAGGAGACGTCACTTTGTTTTAGAGCACGTTTAAATTTCCATGTCTATGCGTTGCGTGACATTAAAATGGTGGTCCCGGGGGCCGCAGGTACAAAACACCGGTCACAGGTCATTGTTTTACCAATACTGAAACAACCCAAACCCTTAACAAATGCTAACCTTAAAATTAAACCTAAACACTTCATTGAGGCTTAAGGTTAGCATTTGTTAAGGGTTTGTGTTGTTTCGGTATCGGTAAACAAGGACCTGTGACTTGTGTTTTGTACCTACCGCCCCACGAGGCTGTCGCGTAGGTAAAAAGATGAGTTATCGCTCAAGGTTTTGCAAACGGAACAGTTCTTGCACTAGAAGAAGTGTTAATTTAAATGTATAGGAACTCTAGAGTATTGAATAACTTTTCGTTTCAATAGCAAATTCATTAACAGATAACGACAGATGTTTCTGTTGTGAAACCCTTTATTGCTTTCGCTGTCACGCAACGAAAAGTAAATCGAAAACTATTCAATAGATTAATTAAGTCAAGAAATTGTCTTGTTGTAAGAGACAGGTAAAAAGGATATTTCTCCAATTTAGGTCTCTGCGTTTTCCCAAACTTCAGATGTTTGTCGAAATGTTTTGCGCAAATTTACAGAGCCCAGTATGGAGCCGCCATGTTTGTACATGGCGGTCGGAAAAAACATACCTTACTTTGACTATCTAGGCGAGTCATTACTTAAAATGAACCAACAAACACTTTGACAGGCACTTTTCCTAACGCTTTAATCCCGGAAAGGCTAAAAGTCAAGTAAGTGTATATTTTTTTCCACAAACACGACAAACAGCGGAATGTCACGCACCACTATAACTGCGCTGGTTTCCAAACATCCCGGTTTTCATGCGGACGTAATCATATTCCAAAATTAAATATTATCTTTCCTTCTGAGGTTTTAGTTTTAGCAGATAAAAGACCCTACAGGAACTTGACGTTTCACAATGTTTAGCTCGACAGGGTCCTTATTGTAATAGAGCGCGTTTGAATTTCAAAGCTTTTGCGTTGCGTGACACGAAAATTGCGACCCGAGAAGGCTGTCGTGTAGGTCAAAAGATGAGTTATCACTTAAAGTGTACCTAACCCCAAAATCTTTTCTTCGCTAAAACGAATCTACTTTTTATTTGAAATACTCCTGCGAAAAAATTTTTTGATTCGGATAAATCCTCGATTTTCTGTGCCCCGACGAAATCTCGAAAATAGCTCCAAAACACCGCCATTTTTGTTGCACGACCGAGTCTGAGGAGAATGGGCCGGGCAGTGGTTGTGACGTCTACCCAGGAAGATATTTCCTTGAGGATATTGCAGTACATATTCGAAAAGTGCGCAGAAATGCCTTCCAGAAGTGCTCTCGGCTGTTGCAGCAATATCTTAGATATAAAGAAAGATATACTGTACAATTTAATGGCGATGATCGGTCAATAGTACAAAAAAACGTAAACGATGGTTGATTTGGTCGAACTGTCGAACAAGCGAACTAACTCTGTGAGAATCATTGAAGAACTCTAAGTGGAATTTGTTCCGCGGACTTTCAAACGCTATTTTCAAAAATTTCTGCCGAAAGCCAGTCATCAATTTGCAGAGACACTAGCGACAACATATCCGCAAAGTCGTCCGATCAATCGCGAAGCATTACGATCGATCAAAATAAGCTAACTGATATGTAAACTAGTGTATCTACTAGAAGTAATCATAGATTATGAGTGCGTTCGTGTAAAGTTGTCTTTTTTTCCCTGTCTGCCAGTATTAAAGTCATGGTGACTTAAAAGCGTGACAGAAAATCGGCGTTACATCCGGTCTGTCCCTCACTCGAGAGTATGCCAGCCACCGAAATGGCCGTCGCCATTGGCGAAATATATATTTGCTAAAAAATTGGAACTGAATCTTTCAAAGATGGAAGTCAGGACATTTGTAAGGATATAGAAAGTAATTTGCAAGCAGTTGCTGGCTTCTAAGGCTAAAATTGTCAAGAGGTAAGCTCTTTTAACCTCCTACGTGACGAAGGACAAGCGGTGAACAAATTGAATAAATTATCGGCTTCGCACGGAGCCGCTTTGTTTTTATTTCGTTCTCTTTCCCAGCTCGCCAAGGTCATTTTCTCTTCTAAATCACTTACGAAAAGTTCGACAAAGATGCTCCCATTCAATTATCTTTTTTCTCGGACCAAAACATTGCTTCGTGTTCAGGTTTTTCCGTTGCTATGGGCGAGAGCGGCTCCCTGTGTTTACTCAAGCACTTGACAAGCAGTTGAGCGAGGTATCAAATACACATTCTAAATAATTTACGTAAACTTGTTTTGTTCGATTTTGCTGAAATTTCTACATGATGAAGCTGGATTGTTAAGGAATAGATTTTACTTCTGCTGATCTGTGTTAGCTATTACGCGAAAGTGATATATCGCTTTGATGTCATTTTTTTAAAGAGATTTTTTTTCAACGCGTGGGTTCATCGTGATTTTGTAATCCGAGATTGACCCGGACGGAAAAAATCAATGGCCTTTGAAACGAATATAGAAATATACAGCTTGTGAATTATATCTGTTCCGTGAAGAATTTCCAGTGAAAAAAAAGGATTTTTGATGGTAAATGTTCACAATTCAAAGACCCGCACTTTACAAAACAAAGACTCTGCACTCCAAAGAAATGTACAGCACAAATTGGTTTGGCGGTGATGTAATTCGTTTCGCCCCTGCTGCGGGGTGGCCAAATCGGTGCGCAACTTTGATGCAACTTACCATGACGTCACTCCATAAAACTCGACTCAAGACGGTATTACTAGAAGTAATCATAGATTATGAGTGCGTTCGTGTAAAGTTGTCTTTTTTTCCTGTCTGCCAGTATTGAAGTCATGGTGACTTAATCGGCGTTGCTCTTTTAACCTCCTTACGTGACGAAGGACAAGCGGTGAACAAATTGAATAAATTATCGGCTTCGCACGGAGCCGCTTTGTTTTTATTTCGTTCTCTTTTCCAGCTCGCCAAGGTCATTTTCTCTTCTAAATCACTTACGAAAAGTTCGACAAAGATGCTCCCATTCAATTATCTTTTTTCTCGGACCAAAACATTGCTTCGTGTTCAGGTTTTTCCGTTGCTATGGGCGAGAGCGGCTCCCTGTGTTTACTCAAGCACTTGACAAGCAGTTGAGCGAGGTATCAAATACACATTCTAAATAATTTACGTAAACTTGTTTTGTTCGATTTTGCTGAAATATCTACATGATGAAGCTGGATTGTTAAGGAATAGATTTTACTTCTGCTGATCTGTGGTAGCTATTACGCGAAAGTGATATATCGCTTTGATGTCATTTTTTTAAAGAGAATTTTTTTCCAACGCGTGGGTTCATCGTGATTTTGTAATCCGAGATTGACCCCGACGGAAAAAAATCAATGACCTTTGAAACGAATATAGAAATATACAGCTTGTGAATTGTATCTGTTCCGTGAAGAATTTCCAGTGGAAAAAAAAAAGGATTTTTGAAGGTAAATGTTCACAATTCAAAGACCCGCACCTTACAAAACAAAGACTCTGCACTCCAAAGAAATGTACAGCACAAATTGGTTTGGCGATGATGTGATTCGTTTCGCCCCTGCTGCGGGGTGGCCAAATCGGTGCGCAACTTTGATGCAACCTACCATGACGTCACTCCATAAAACTCGACTCAAGACGGCATTATAACTGCGTTCTACGAACGCAATGACTGCGTTCTACGAACGCAAAAAGATAGTAACGCTGCGTCATTTATTTGCATTTAGCAGAACGTTTGCGCATGCTCCGCAGAAAAATGTGAGTAACCGCTGGTATACGCCAGCCCTGCTTTGCGTGTACGCAAATCGCAAAATGGCAGTGGTTTTAACAAATTTTTCGATGTTTCCCTTTGAAACTTGTGTAAAAGAGTCAGAAAATCAACCAAATGGTTTTGTGGAGTCTCGTAGAAAGTCCCAACCAAGTCCGTTTCAGAAGGTCAAGGCCTAACCAAACGCTTCTAGACTTGATAATTTGGTTTTATCAACTGAGTTATAATGTGAATTGGCCACCGTAAAGAGATTGAATGCAACTGTTAGAACACGGATGAAGGAATTTTTGTGAAGGATGCCTAATATTCGAGGTTTTTCCTGGGTTATAAACGTTTCTTATCGCTTCCACTACTAGTGCAATTATTAATCCTCGGGAAATTGTGTCAAATTGAATCAGAAAATAAAATATTGCACAAGTTTATTGACATGACCACAGAAAACTTTAATGTCGAGTTAAGAAAAGTCATAACGTAGTAGAACTAGAAAGATGTATTTAAACCCATGGAAAGCTTTTAGAGATGGAAGGGAAAGTAAGATTTTATCAGAGAGCAAGTTAACTACAATTATTAGTTTAACCTGTGAAAGTAACATTTGATATGGAGGCTACAGTCAAATTGGCAGTAGTCAAACACTAGACAAACACACTTTGAAAAGGATGTTGCGACAGAGCTATTAAAATTCAAATGCTCCATTCTTGTGAAACCAAACCATACCTCAAAAGATGCACCATGTGTTTTGGGTACAGAGGAGAAATACAGTAACCCATTGAAATGACACAGCCTCTTTCCGAGCTGTATCCCTTCAAAGGAGTCTTCAGAGCTCTGTGCTTCTACGAATTCTCTCATTTTTTCAGCCTTAGCAGTGCAGATCACCATTCCAAAATAAACTTAAAAAAGGAAATTCTGGGCCAGCTTTACCCCCTCCTCCAATGGGCTAAACATATCAACAAAACATACATGTATTTTAATTTGCTGTTGATAATTTCAGCTGCAGATAAAAAAATAACAACAACAAAAACAACAAAAAATACACATTTTTCACGTTACGTTTTCATGTTTATTCTGTTAAGATAATTGGCATGTGTTCTGATAGGTAGGCTCTTATTACAGACCAATTACAATAGACAACATTTGCTGTAGTATTGATTGTTCCACCAGCCAAGTTACTGGCCTTATGCTTCAACCAAACAAGGATTTGTCTCTTTGAAAGCCACACACATGGTCTCCAAAGTAGCGTTGTTGTAACCAACTCAACTGGAAATAATAGCAACTTCTTCACATTAATATCTTGGAAGGATGGTTATGCAAGACAAGGGAGCTCACTTGAAGGCTCAAATGTGGCAGTTTAAGGTCTGAAATAGATAACATAAACAAGATTACATTAGAAGACAGGGAGAGTGCAGTTGTGGGCTTTATTTAGTACAGTAAACCCCTAACCATCCTCTTGCCTTCATACTTACATCCACTGTAAATGCTAAAATAATAAAACTTTTCCAGTCTTATTAGATGGTTTAACCACTGGAGAGACTTGCTACCCTATTTTAATTTTGTGCTTTGGTTAACAGAAGGTGTTTATAGAAAAATTACCTTTTTTGCCCTTTCATCAAAAAATTGGAATGAAATTGTCTCTCCCATTTACAACGTTTTCATTTTGTATCTTAATTTATCTGTGAAAAGGTGAATAACTATTAATTTTCATTCTTAATTAGATTGACCTGATTACACCACATGGTGTATATTTCTGTCATGTTGAAGAGTTATATTGAGTAATAGCATATTTCATTTGCAAGCCAACAGTTTAAGACTAATTACATGATTTTATGTCAAAGGATGATCATTAGTTATCACAATAGCATTTACGTTCCAACATAAATATTTCATAACCATACTGTAGAGAACAAGAAGTTGTTGCAAGAGCTAGCACATTACAAATGGCTAAACACTGAGAAGAATTGTAAAGAAGAAATAATCTGCTTCGTCAGTCTACTGTGTCTTTTTCAATGTCTGCATGTGCAGCAAAAATAGAAACCAGTTATAACATGTTGTTTTATTTTTGTTTGAACAACTGTCTTTCTCTGAATCTTCAGAGCATGGTGAATAACATCAAAACAATAGTCTTCTGGAAGTTAGTCTGTACATTTTGTTACATTAATACAAAAAAAAAATCAGCTCGAAAGGCGGAGGAATTCTTACAATTAAATAAACACTGCACGAAAGTAAAGCTCGCGCCCTTCGGTTCCCGTGTGCCGTTCCAAAGCTAAATGTACATGAAATGTGAAAACTTCGACAGAGACCAGTTTTTCTTTTCAAAATTAGACCACGTATTTTTGGGGGAGAAATAAACTGGATAGAGCAAAGGCGACCCAAGATCTCTTTATGACGAGTTATTATTTTTTTTTAAAATATAATCTTTATGCGAACGACGAGACATCGTGACATAGTTACCGCCGTCATCTATTGTTACATAACGACCTTACGCGAAACGTGACCCTGGTCTTTCAGCACGTGGAGGTGCTACGTTACAACGGTTTGAATTTACAAAGGTTTGTATGGGGGAAAACGTTAAAAGGCATTTTAGCCGAAATTTTGATATTTTTCCAATAAAAATGACTTACCTCAATGGCTTGTTGTCTTTTCTATTGTCCTCTCGTTTTTCAGTGCGTTCCGAAGCCTTTTAAGCGAGTTATCGCTTTTCGAGTTTCCTCTCCTAAGAAAGAGTAGAAGAAAACTCGAAAAGCGCTAAAAAGCGAGAGGACAATAGGCATTGAGGTAAGTCATTTTTATTGAAACAATATCAAAATTTCGGCTAAAATGCCTTTTAACGGTTTCCCCCATACAAACCTTTGTAAATTCAAACCGTTGGAACGTAGCACCTCCACATGCTGGAAGTCCATAGTCACGTTTCGCGTAAGGTCGTTATGTAACAGTAGATGATGGAGGTAACCAGCTTTGTCACGATAGCTCATTTCACGAGCTGAATGTTCGCGAAAAAAACAATAATAACTCCGCACAACGAGAGCTTGGGCTGCCTGTGGATAGAGCGGCAAAAAATGGAATAGTCTGCTTCGCAGCCACTCGGGCCGGAGTCACGTAACGCTTCCCGTCCCCACGCGTGGGGACGGGGAGCGTTACGTGACTCCGGCCCGAGCGGCTGCGAAGGAGACTAACAATGCAATGAACTGTTTGGACATAAAACGATACACATCAACCTCCTCTTTACCAAATCCAAATAAACGAAAGATGTAGAAATTGTAAGAGTAGAAAGCCGACTTATAAATTCTTAACTGGTATGCGCATGTCTCTAGAATCGAATGTTGACAAACTCTGACGAGTTCGCGTCCATTGCGATGTGTGAAAATACTGAAGTTTTAGCTTAAATTTCATGATGTTTGGATGTAAATAAATCGATCGCAGCAGAAATAAAATTCGCGTGTTCTACGCTCTAAACTCACCTTGCACCAAATGGCAGCAAATTGAGATTTCCAAATTGTCTGCAAGAAAACACAATCGACAGATTAATACATATTAAAATGTATGACGCATCGCTGGTGATCGTGACTATAGCACTTTTGAATTAGGACGTCACAATTAATCGTCCAGAGTTTCCAAACTTTCAAATTCTGCATTGACGAGAAAAGCGCTAGCAAGGGTTATGAAAGCCAAGCACGATCTCGCTCACATCGCTTTACAGGTAAATCAAAGCAAACAATAACCACTAACCTGTCTCAACTGCAATCCACGCAAAAAATGGACGCCATCACAACAGTGTCACAACCCCGTGTTGTTCGTGGCGCAATGCACTCTGGTAGAAGGCGCAATGCATTCTGGTAAAAAGCCGCAAAGCATTCTGGTAAAAAGTGATGATTTCGAGAATTCGTTCTCCCTTTTTGCTGCGGAGCGAGCGTAGCGAGCGAGCAGCAACATAAACAGGATTTAAGAAGAATACTAGTGTATCTAAAAGATAGTAATGCTGCGTCACATTTTGTTAATAGCCTGATATTATTTGCATTGAGCAGAACAGCGTAGAGGCATTTTTTTGCACATGCTACGGACCTGCTACGCAGAAAAATGTGAGTAACCGCTGGTATGCGTCTACTTTGCGTGTATGCAAATCGCAAAATGGCAGTGATTTTAACAAATTTTTCGGCGATGTTTCCCTTTGTAACTTGTGTAAAAGAGTCAGAAAATCAACCAAATGGTTTTGGGGAGTCTCATAGAAAGTCCCAACCAAGTCCGTTTCAGAAGGTCAAGGCCTAAACAAACGCTCTAGACTTGATAATTTGGTTTTATCAACTGAGTTATAATGTGAATTGGCCACCGTAAAGAGATTGAATGGAATTGTTAGAACACGAATGAAGGAATGTTTGTGAAGGATGCGTAATATTCAAGGTTTTTCCTGGGTTATAAACGTTTCTTATCGCTTGCATTATTAGTGCAATTATTAATCCTTGGGCAATTGTGTCAAATTGAATCAGAAAATAAAATATGGCACAAGTTTATTGACATGACCACAGAAAACTTCAATGTCGAGTTAAGAAAAGTCATAACGTAGTAGAACTAGAAAGATGTATTTAAACCCATGGAAAGCTTTTAGAGATGGAAGGGATATTAAAGATTTTATCAGGGAGCAAGAGTTTCACCTGCGAAAGTAACATTTGATATGGAGGCTACAGTCAAATTGGCAGTAGTCAAACACTAGACAAACACACTTTGAAAAGGATGTTGCGACAGAGCTATTGAAATTCAAATGATCCATTCTTGTGAAACCAAACCATACCTCAGAAGATGCACCATGTGTTTTGGGTACAGAGGAGAAATACAGTAGCCCAGTGAAATGACACAGCCTCTTTCAGCTGCATCCCTTCATACTTCAGCTGGACTTTTTGTCTCTGGACTTAGCTTTGTACTTCTACGAATTCTCTCATTTTTTCAGCCTTAGCAGTAGTAACAGATCACCATTCCAAAATATAAGGAAATTCCGGGCCAGTTTTACCCCCTCCTCCAATGGGTTAAACATATCAACAAAACATACATGTATTTCAATTTGCTGTTGATAATTTCAGCTGCAGATAAAAAAAATTAACAACAAAAAAATACACATTTTTCACGTTACGTTTTCATGTTTATTCTGTTAAGATAATTGGCATGTGGTCTAATAGGTAGGCTCTTATTACAGGCCAATTACAATTAACAACATTTGCTGCAATATTGATTGTTCCACCAGTCAAGTTACTGGTCTTATGCTTTAACCAAACAAGGATTTGTCTCTTTGAAAGCCACACACATGGCCTCCAAAGTAGCATTGTTGTAACCACCTCAACTGGAAATAATAGCAACTTCTTCACATTAATATCTTGGAAGGATGGTTATGCGAGACAAGGGGGCTCACTTGAAGGCTCAAATGTGGCAGTTTAAGGTCTGAAATAGATAACATAAACAAGATTACATTAGAAGTCAGGGAGAGTGCAGTTGTGGGCTTTATTTGGTATAGTAAACCCCTCACCATCCTCTTGCCTTTCATTTTGTATCTTAATTTATCTGTGAAAAGGTGAATAACTATTAATTTTCATAGCATATTTCATTTGCAAGCCAACAGTTTAAGACTGATTACATGATTTTATGTCAAAGGATATCATTAGCTATCACAATAGCATTTACGTTCCAACATAAATATTTCATAACCATACTGTACAGAACATGAAGTTGTTGCAAGAGCTAGTACATAATTTACAAATGGCTGAACATTGAGAAGAATTGTAAAGAAGAAATAATCTGCTTCATCAGTCTACTGTGTCTTTTTCAATGCCTGCACTGATGTGCAGCAAATAATAGAGACCAGTTATAACTTGTTGTTTTAATTTTGTTTGAACAACTGTCTTTCTCTGAATCTTCAGAGCATGGTGAATAACATCAAAACAATAGTCTTTTGGACATTGATGCAAAAAAATCAGCTCGAAGGGCAGGGGAATTCTTACAAAATAAACACTGCACGAAAGTAAAGGCTCACGTCCTTCGGTTCCCGTGTGCCGTTCGAAAGCTAAATGTACATGAAATGTGAAAACTTTGACAGAAACGGTACCAGTTTTTCTTCTTAAAATAAGACCACGCATTTTTAAGGGAGAAATACACTGGATAGAGCAAAGGACAAGTAAACCGGCAAACAATGCAATGAACTGTTTGGACATAAAACGATATACATCAACCTCCTCTTTACCAAATCCAAAATAAACGAAAGATGTGGAAATTGTAAGAGTAGAAAGCCGACATACAAATCCTTAACTGGTACGCACATGTCTCTAGAGTCGAATGTTGACAGATTCTGACGAGTTCGCGTCTATTGCGATGTGTGAAAATGCTGACGTTTTAGCTTAAATTTATGTTTGGAGGTAAATAGAGCGATCGCAGCAGATATATAATTCGTGTGTTCTACGCTCTAAACTCACCTTGCACAAACGACGGCAAATAGAGCTTTCCAAATAATTGTTTGCAAGAAATCAACAACGACAGAAACGTAACTTAATACATACATGACGCATCGCTGGTGATCGTGACAAAAGCACATGGTGACCATAAAACGATACACATCACCCTCTTCTTTACCAAATCCACAAACGACGGCAAATAGAGATTTCCAAATAGAGATTTCCAAATAATTGTTTGCAAGAAATCAACAACGACAGAAACGTAACTTAATACATACATGACGCATCGCTGGTGATCGTGACAAAAGCACATGGTGACCATAAAACGATACACATCACCCTCTTCTTTACCAAATCCAAATAAACGAAAGATGTGGAAATTGTAAGAGTAGAAAGCCGACTTATAAATTCTTAACTGGTACGCACATATCTCTAGAATCGAATGTTGACAGACCCTGACGAGTTCGCGTCCATTGCGATGTGTGAAAATGCTGAAGTTTTAGCTTAAATTTCATGATGTTTGGATGTAAATAAATCGGTCGCAGCAGTATAAAATTCGCGTGTTCTACGCTCTAAACTCACCTTGCACCGAATAGCAGCAAATTGAGATTTCCAAATTGTCTGCAAGAAAACAATATCGACAGATAAATACATACATGTATGACGACGCATCGCTGGTGATCGTGACTGAAGCACTTTTAAATTAGGACGTCACAATTAATCGTCCAGATTTCCAAACTTGCAAATTCTGCATTGACGACAACAGCAAGGGTTGTGAAAGCCAAGCACGATCTCGCTCACATCGTTTTACAGGTAAATCAAAGCGTCACAACCTTGTGTTGTTCGTGGCGCAATGCACTCTAGAAGGCGCAATGCATTCTGGTAAAAAGCCACAAAGCATTCTGGTAAAAAGTGATGATTTTGAGAATTCGTTCTCCCTTTTATATATTCTTCTTAAATCCTGTTTATGTTGCTGCTCGCTCGCTACGCTCGCTCCGCAGCAATAAAAGGGAGAACGAATTCTCAAAATCATCACTTTTTACCAGAATGCTTTGTGGCTTTTTACCAGAATGCATTGCGCCTTCTACCAGAGTGCATTGCGCCACGAACAACACAAGGTTGTGACACTGTTCTAATGTAGTCTTTTCTTTGCGTGGATTGCAGTGGAGACAGGTTAGTGGTTATGGTTTGCTTTGATTTACCTGTAAAACGATGTGAGCGAGATCGTGCTTGGCTTTCACAACCCTTGCTGTTGTCGTCAATGCAGAATTTGCAAGTTTGGAAATCTGGACGA
>CBDDTI010000357.1:0-7226 GCA_965233585.1 bacterium | reverse complement strand
ACTTAATTCGCTGAACTTAATTCAGTTTGAACCAAAACTGCTTGTAAAGAAACCGAAAACCGAAACTGCTTGTAAAATACGTTAAAATAATTTATGCATTATAGGCACGTGAAAAGTTCGGCGTCTGAATCAAAGCCGTTCCAAAGGCGAAATTCCGCATCCTTACTGCGCACGCAAATCCACATGCCACGTCATGCCACGTCATGCATCGAGCCCGCGCGCTAAGTGCTAAAAGGAACAATGATAGGGCAGATGGCCATTGCTATAGCTTTGATTGGATTTAACGATCTTGGACGTTCGGTGACCCCTACTTTTCTTTTCAGAAACAGATTTCATTTACAATTATCTTCACATTGTTAAAAAATGAACAAAAAATCAATGTGGGAAGTTTAAAAAAATTGAAGATTTCTGTCCACGGGACATGGAATCCTGCCATCTTGCGGCTGCAAGGCGTGTGAAACTCTGGTCACTAAATGCGAACTTTTTCTTTGAGGAACCTCACCAGTTCACTAAATTCGCATAATAGGTCCATTTAAACCATATTTGGCAGAGAACATTTCCCTTCAAAGCTCTAATTGCAATATTTTGAGACTTGCAGCCACTGTGGTCCTCTTCGCTAACGAAGCCCGATTTACTCAGATTTAGGTGTTTTTCCGGGCATGATCTTTCCAAAACGAAGTCGGTGACCCCCGATTTTTTTTACATTTCTGACATCGCTAACTCATCATCTTTCAATGGTAAAATTTTCAGAAAAAAAATCAATGTTAGAAAAATTTCGCGCGAACGTCCTTAATTTAAGGTATTAGGTTCGGCTCATGAAAAATTCGGCATCTGAACTGGCCCTTAGTCCCAAGTCCACCCTTAAACACGGAGCGATCCTATAAAAGGCAAGGACACGCCCCCATGAAGCACTTTGTTGGCTTCCTGTGCAATGGTGGAAAGCCAGAATAACGGTTGGAGAAATAGCGTTTTTTTCCTCAAACCAACGGAGTCATTTAGGTAGAATAGTATAAGGTAAATAATAAAAATACAGTGAAAATAAAACTTATATTAACGCTTAAGATGATGGCTTTGGAAGACCAACTTCGTCGTCGCTGCACGTGGAACATTCAAATTTCGCCGCTAACTAAAATAACAAAGCTGATGCCTGTGAGCTATCTGTTTCCATTTATCTCAGCGTACTGAGAACGAAACGGAATCTCGTAAGAGGTGATTTGATTAGCCTGTGAACACAGACGGATTTTAGTGGGATATTTAAAATTATTCAGGTTTCTGAGCGTTATGATGGTGCAAACAAAATGCAAATTGAACAACAGTATTGAACACTAATTTGTTCCTCAAACTGTTCCATATTCAGTGCAAAGAAATTGGCAAGAACAAGTACTACGAAGAAACAACAGAACCCGACTTGAAAAATGGCAAAGTGAGATTTCGCCTGAATATTGACGTTAGAAAGGAAATGGAAGACTCGAGGCGGAATGCCATAGAATGCCATAAAACTGATTACGTTCGTAAAAGGTCGACTGAATTTTAGTTGCAAGAGTACAACAGCAGCTAATGTTGATCTTACGAAATCTCTCTTAGATAACTGGCTGAAAAATATCCACATTACCGTAGATAAAATATATTACTTTTGCAGTCTGCATTTTTTTAACGAATTTTAGTTAAGTTTCAAATTTTTTTTCTCGACCGCAGAAAACCGGCACATGCAAAAACAAAATACTGTGGCAACTCGTTAAAATTACACTTGAATGAATAAGCCAATCAAATGGAAGCATTGGCCGTCCGTTGGGATTTGTGATTGACAGGCTGAACACCTCAGCCTCGTTATATAGGATCGCTCCGTGTTTAAGTACAGGCAATGCAGAATTCTTTTCCTATTCAAACAGATTGTGATCATAATCGATCAGTATCGACTAATAAACTAGAATATCTTTCTCTTAATATTCTTAATTGGAAAGATACATAATAACTAAGTATAAACATAGGCACGCACGGCGTGCGAGAGTTATTTTTTTTGTGACTTAAAACCCCCTGGAGGTAGCAGCACTCAGTGGACTCTTAAGAGTTATGACAAGGGCAACTCATTCACGTATATTGGTCCCGGATTCCCGGCATTCAATTTCATTATAGAGTTTAATTTTCTTGTACAAACTTTGATGATTGTTGTCCCTTTTTTGCAACGATTCTTCAGAACAACACTTTTCCTTCTTTCTCTCCTTTTTAGCTGATATCCCAACGAAATACTTAAAGCAGACATGTTCTTTCCGAATACTACTTTGCCTGGACTTGTTAAGTATAGATGACCCCGGAACAGCCCCCAGTACTCTTTGAATAAGCATCTTTTTTTCTATTGTTCTGTAAAGCAATCTTAAGTCTGGTACAGATTCTTGAAGGTTCTCGACTTCTAAGCTCACGTCTTTCAGTTATCCCTTTGCATCATCCGCTACACACAAAAACGAAATGTCTCAATTTTACACCTTTTAACTATTTTACAAAGCATCTTGTTCCCTCTGAATAATTATTGTATTCAATCAAACACATGAGCTTGAAATCCCTAGCTTTTGCGCACAGTCCTTCACTCCTTCACTTGTTTCACATTTGGGAAACACTGCGCTTTCTCTAAGTTTCAAAAAACTAAAGCTTCGAATCTCTTTGTTGATAACTCTTCACACACATACTCAGTTTGAACAACAGTATCTGTAGCTTTACTAATATCCGCGTCTCACTGATCTACAATTGCTTCTCTGCCATCCTCTTTCTTACACGTGACTACCATAGCAAACATCATGTATGACAGACACCACGACTACCATACGAGATATTCCCAACCAACTCAGAGACAAAGGATACATAGACCATGACGAGATTTCTAAACATTTATCTTCATGATAGCACAGGTGACTACTTCCTGCAATATTCACTTCGGTCAGCAAAACTAGCTCGTCCAAAAGGAAGGCTCAAATCACAGTTTTAAAGTGTTAGGCATTTTGCTCACAGCGTGCGCTCTTTTATCCATGATTGTAAGCAGCTGAGCATCACACAAAATACTTTTCATATGTAATTCTCCCTCGATATAACATGCAGTAAAATGTTTGACTGAACAAATTACAGTAATCTGATACATCTCCAGATTAATGTAGATACCATCCTATATTTCTCACCGGCAATTTGATGCGTTATTTAACACAACCCACACTGTGATTGGTGTGATGCAAGCACAGGCATGACTCCTCTCACTCACTGACTACATAGCCCTTCCAACCCCAAAGAGCAATTTTCGCAGAGAACTTTCCTTGTTTTATACGAGTCATAAGTTTCTCTTACAGAACGCAACAACAATTGTTTACAAAAAATAGCGAGAAAGAGAAATAAGCTCTCTGACACATTTAGTCTGATTTAATTTACTTGTAGCTAAACTTGGCGGCACGCAGTCTTCAAAGACCGTTTTGAACAGTTTTCATGCCTCTTTACCTTTTAAAAAAGATCTCAGACTGAAGCAAATGTCATAAAATACCCATGAATTAAAAATGTTAAACTGCTGCTGCACACGCATAAAAACTGTCCAAAGGAGTTAGCTTCTAATACAATAAGGTGTGAACTTTAATGATTGTTTAATTACATATTTCAATTAATCAATTAGCCTTTCGGTAAAGGGGTATGGGTGTACCTGTGTGCGTTACGCAAAACGTGTCATTCTTACCTTATTTTCTCTAATAATCTTATGCTGTCCTTGTGGTGCTCTTCTCTTAAGAACAAAAGCAAATTGCTTCAAACGTATGCGTAGATTCGTTAGCGTCAAAGTCGGCTATATTTTAGGTGAAAGATACTTTTCGAATGGGACAACCCACGAACGTTAAGTGCTTTTCCTTGTGGTAGAACATAAAATGTAAGACCCATGCGTCCTAGCATTGTTAGTGCGATTAACTCTCAAGTTCAGATGCACGCTTTTTTTAGTTTTTGTAATGAGTCATACCACTCTCGTCTTGGCCGGGGTTAGAAGCTATATTTCAGGTAACATCAGTTTTCCTTTTTTTTATTGCAAAGAACGCTACTGTGACTGCGTATCTTCTGGAATCTTCCCTAGCTCGATTCAAGGAAAGTCGTCTGCTGTTTTATAGCGATAAGGTGTTTGCCAGGATTCAAATAAAGGATGAAAACATACAATTGCTTCTCCTTGGCATCTTGTTTGTTTTCTCTTCGGTGAAAGAGAGGGAAACTTCATATTCAGCCGAAACTTTCCCGCGTTAGTTGCATGTAAAACTAGTAAATTTGTGACAAAAGAAAATTCGTTATTATTGCCGCAGACTCCGTGGCAGTCGATGAGGTGACTAAACTCACCGATGTCGGATATAATTTCGGTCAAGTAAAGATCTCTTCCTTCAGTACTTGTTGTAGAATGGAAACGCTCCACAGTTGTATTACTCGATAGCACTGTGTATTAGTTAATTTGACGAGGTTTTATTGTTAACACCAAAGCTGCAACAGAATAAGAACGCATTATTCCGTGACTGGACGTGACTATTTGATAATTAAGATTAGTTCCTGTTTATCGGTGAAATGAAAATTTGGGTTTGAATAAAACAAAATCGTTCCTCTTCGACTTTTCAGCTTATAATTCACTTTTATATTCCATTTATCTCCAGGGGTGAGTAAAAAAAAAATACACATCTGTCTTATATTTTCTTAAAAGCAAAGGTGTCTGGTTGGGTACATTGGCGAGGGAAACAAAAGTATCGAATTACAAAACTTGTATCGAATTACAAAACTTGGCATGAAAAGTAAAATTATCACACAAAATGAACGAATCTCAACATAATCAATACATTAAACCAAAAGTGTTAAGTTACCATTTAAAACTAAAAACAGCAATATCTCATTTTGTTTTTCAAATATTTCATGCAAACAAGTTGTGATGATTCGTCAGCTGTCTGAATTTACTCCCTTGTGAAAAACAAAAGTGTCAAGTTACCATTTGTAACTAAAAATAGCAAACATCTTGTGGGAACAAGTGGTAACGATTCGTCAGCGCTAATTGAATGATCCACCACTTATCCACTGATCCACCCGTCGATAACATATCCTACGCGCCGACTAAGAGGTATTTTTTTACAAAAAAATAACTCAATAAATGAAATAAATACTTAACTTGTACGACAAGTTCTCGGGTAGGATTTTATTTCCCTCCAACCAAAATTTGACTGGCCAGAACTTGAGGAGCTAAGTTGTAAATTACCCCGGCACTGGGACCTCCAACGACCGCACGCGAAACAAATGTCCCCAGGTTTATCTTTGCTAATAGGTGTAAAGGAGTGAGAAGAGGACCTGAAGTTGAATTGAGGCCGGGAATTGAGGTTGACCAGCAAACGAAGTGGTGGTGGCAGATGGCCGACTCTGTTTGACTGAAGACTTCACCCTCTGCTGTTGACCATCTCTTCGTTTGCAAAGGGCTCTTTGCTTCTCGCCCTCTGACCCGCTTAGCGCCAATTCCTCCGAAAAATATTCGTTGACGAAATCCCAGGCAATCTAGTATGTTTGTTGCGTTTCTTAATATCAGACTCTACTTCTGTTACCGAGAGCGGTGGAAGCTGAGTGAACCTTCTCCGCGAGGACCGAATTGAAATAGTGAGGCAAAAGCATTGAGTATTATTCGAACATTTTAGTGGCATTTTTCAAGAAAATCACTATTATTTCCACAGAATACAGAAGTAAAAGTTATTTTTTACGAGAAAATGAAGACTTTACTTAACTTCTTCACTTGCGAATCACTGAAAGGGGACAAAGGATTAACAGAACGAGAGATCATTTTGAGAATTATCTTCAGGTGAATTAAGACTTTTACATACGTTGCTGTTAACTTGTCATACTAAGTAAACGTTTTTACTAAGCACTCTTTACTGTTAATTGTGTCGAGACGTTAAAATTATGAGAATTTAAAAACCCCTATGTATGAGCATTAACCGAGCATTTTAGTGACATTTTTGGGGAAACCGAGCATTTTAGCGAAAAAAATGGAGCATCAAAGGGGGGTATTTTGGTGGGGAAATAACCCGGAAGAGATAAAAGCGTAATGTACAAAAGCTTAATATCACGCTTCTAAGCGGTCAACTTCTTATCAAAGTATAAATCTTTGACGTAGTTACGAAAAAATTGCGGAATCATCTTTGCCTCCGCATAAATTAGCATTCCGTTTTAACATGGCGGCTGACGAAACATCGGAATTAATATATACCTGGAGTTATGAAAACCGGGTCGGCAAACCTTAACTTTTTGTGTAACTTTTCACAACTTTCCCCGTCTAATATTAGCTTGTTTACTGTGTTGTTCACGGCTGATGTCGGTTTTTTTCGTTTTTTTAGCTTGCCTTCTGGTTAGGGATTTGTTTTCAAGTGGATGTAGAAATATTTACCTCACCCCCGCTCTACCCGCCCCATCGCGCCCCTATGTTTTTGGCCCTACCCACAATTCTTTCTTTAATAAAGTGACATTGTTATTTGAAATCAGTGCGCGCCTAAAGCTGGTTTCGGTGCCGTTTAGCAGTTTACTTTTAGATATTGTGCAGGGATAATTATTGAACAGAAATGTCACGTAACTTATTCCTCTGTAATATCTGTCTGTATTTCCAACAACTTACCCGCAGATTTGAACACCTCGATTCATGTAAGTAGTGTTTTTTTTCCTTTCGGAAAGGGGGGAGGGGGTGAATCCTTAATGGCAGAAGCTTGTAGAGCTTACCTAGCCTGAAATGTTATCTATTTTTTTATTGAGCCCAACCCCCTCTCCCTCCCTCCCTTTGCCCCTTATCCAATTGGCGTTAAGTTTTACCCAGGCTACACTCGGCTGAATATTAGTTCGCGCGGCATTTCGGAGGCGGCGTTGTTCAATTGGCTTTCTATAACTGCTGTCTGAAGGAAGTCTGCCGGAGGACATCATAAAGTCCAATGAAGGTGCAAGTCTAACGATTTGCTAGCAAGCGTCGCCATTATCGTGCATGAAGCCGTCCTGAGATGTATTTTTCGGTGCGGGACGTGATTTAGTCCCGTAATCGTAGTCCGTTAACGTTTGGACCGTTGCATGTGACGATGATGTTGTGCTTGCTTTAGACAGCAAAGAGCCTTAGCTGCATCAATTTAGGGCTTAGACGTGCAATGTAGTAGACATTTCTAGCTGCTGTTGGCGTTATTTGGCCTGAACTTTGATGCGGTTTTGATTAGGGCCTGTTTACA
>CBDDTI010000356.1:0-12570 GCA_965233585.1 bacterium | reverse complement strand
AAATCGCACCTTTCCTATCTAAGCCATTTTGAAACATAAACAAGTAGACTTCATGAGCAGAAAAATGCTGCTTACCAGAGATATTCAAGTTTTTAAAATATGCAAATTAGCCAAGTGATGACGTCATACACTCAACCAGACTTTGTTCAAATATGATGAAAACAGATATCTCAGCCAATTTGAATCAGAAATGTTTGATACTTTGCAGTAGGTTTCTTTTAAATGTGCTCTTCAATATGAGCTTTACAGTTCTGTTACCATGGCAACATACTGGGTTCCAGACCTCCCCATATTAAAAACTTTTTTGGCCACCTTTGCCATTCCATTTAGATATTTGTTAACAGCACTTCATATGCATGATCCAGCAAGCATATAGATATGTTAGCTCGAGTTTGTGGCCTTGTTTAACATTTTTCAAGCTGACAATCACGAACATATTGAAGGCAAGTGGGTGGGGACTGGAAAAGAGTTAGTTGCCATGGGAACGGAATTTTTGATAGCCATAGTTGTCTTTCCTGTAGAACTATCAGCCTGCCAAGTTTCAATGTTCTGCACTGCAAATTGGCCAAGATAGCTCCATTTATATGCTTGATATAATATTGGGTTGAGTGTATGACATCATCAGTCATCTCATTTGCATATTTTACCCATTTTTCAAACTTAAGTATCTCTGGAACTAATGCAGATATTTACAAACGGTAAACGGCGTTTTCATTCTTTCATGGAACTCTAGGTGATACGCTCAAAAAATCAAGGGGTAAAAATTTGATCATAGTACCACTTTAAAACTAGCATATTCTTGGGTTACACGTGACGTCATCGTTGTCTAAAATCCAATACTAAAGAGCCACCAAAGTTATTATCTTCATCAGGTATGGGCTCTGTAAATTTGTGGAAAATATTTCGAAAAATATTAGGAGATCAGGAAAACGTACAGAAATAAAAGAAGAGAAGTGTCTTAATTATTTATCTCCTATAACGTTTTAATTTCTTGAGTTTATTTAGTGAATGGTTTACGAATTACTTTTTTAATCGTGCGACGGTGAAACCGAAGAATTTGCCCTCGAAGCTTCGCTTCTCGGCCAAATATTCGTTTTAAGAACATCAAATCTCCCGCTATCAGCAGCTATCAGCAGAAAGTTCCTCTACCGAAACACCCTGTTTTAATTAGAGTGCAATGGCCGTCGGTCGTCCATGAAATGCAACATTTTTATCGCTTTTTCGACGTTTTAGACCAAACTTTAAAAGTAAGTGAATAATTTTAAAAATTCTGGACAAAACTAGACGAAGGCAATAACAGTTTCTTGACTTTAAAAACTTGAAATTGTTGAAGAAGGTGTGCGCGCGCGAAAACAATCGTATTTACCAGAGAAAATTCGAAAGGTTGGATTTTGTTAAAGCGTTAAGTTCAATAATGCGTAGAAAAATAATTTAAAACCGTTGTTTGAGCGTTAATTTCAGTTAATTCTACTACAACAATTAGATAATTTGTCTTTGATTTCTATGAAGCGATAGTTGATTCGGCAGTCGGCCTCTTCAACTATCATCTATAGGAATCTCTAGCTCATAATCTCATTGTTAAATATGGACCATACACCCTAAGGTAGTTTCTCTATGCAATGCATGGTTTGACGATCTTAGTTTTTTTTCCCAGTCTACTTCATTCTCTAAGTGCTGATTGCTGAAAGGCAAAATTGAAGACTTAATTTCTACAGCTCAGTATACATTCTCAGATCAGTAAACCTGCCCGATGGAACTCGTAGAACACTCGAGCACACACATCCTTGGCGCCCTTAGCATCGCGCTTAAAGCCTTGTTCAATTGCTGAGTAACCTCCGATTATTTGAGCAAAGGTCACTGAGGCTCCATCTTTACTACTAAGTAGTGTTGGAATGGGATCCAGTTGCTGTTCTTTGAGAGCTCGAAGCAGCCTGTAGCAGCCTTCCTTGGTCAGCCGGTTATTTTCCTCTTGCCATCGTTTCAAACGATTTTCCATGCACTCCCTATCTGTGTCGGTTGGCAATTGCTTTTGCTGGCTTAACTAAGATACATGTAAATGTACAAACCATATGTTGATGCTATAGGCAATTGCAGAAACGTGAGAGGACTGGGAAAGACTATGGTTGTTTTCCGTTTGTTTGAAAAACTAAGATATTTAAATGAAAGATAAACGAAAATTAAGAATCTTTACCAAGAATAGAAGTATCTAGAGGAGGAAAAAGGTAAAATGATAGCTCTTCATACATCACCTAAAATAGAGAGTTTGTATGGATTGGGTAGACAAGCCACAAAATTATAAGGATTTGTATGGAATTTTCAACTTTTGCGACGCTCCTATTTGAACAATTTTCTACTGAAAACTCTTAAACTTGGCTGGGCAACTTTTCATTCAGTAACATTTTAACTGAAATGTTTAGATTTTTAATCTAATCAATGCAAGAAACTCGTCCCAGTCCTCTCACGTTTCTGCAATGGGCTATATACTTTACTCAAAACCTGCAATTCTTCTTGAAATATGTTTGATGAGCTCACGAATGGGCAAACTGAGATATAAGGGTATGGATTGGCGTGCTGTAATCTCACAAATACCAAAGCATTATCGGTATTGTTAGCCTGGTCGAGAAAAATTGGACAAATTTGACATCTGCATGTCGATAAGCCAATTCAGGAGCCATAATCGGGTACGGAGACCGTAAGCGCGCACCATTTCTAGTATATTGGGGTTGGCCCCATGACATGGGACAGTTTTTCTATTTTTAGAGCAAATTGCGCCATCACCTGCGGCACACGAGCGTACATGCTGCGAGGATTTTTGCTGATGTCGCGCAGGGAAAGTGGCGTCCGAGATTCACGAAATCTTTTACGCTTTTGGCCCACAACTCAACACGTTAATTTATGACTGCTGAAATTTGGCTTAAGTATTTTCGTCGTAAGTTGCTCCAGTTTGAGTGAAGTAAGGCAGTGTCGAATGTAGGTATTTCCAGCTTTACATCACTAACTAAGTTGTGTTCCGCTACTTTTTTATACAAGAACTTCACATTTCTCCACTCTTACTTTCACAAATGTAGAAGCTTAACAGCTTTTTCATGACACAGCAAAAAACTAGATATACTTGGATATATTTCGCGTCAAGACTTCAAAGTTTTCCTCCTCTTGCCACACGCTTTCGAGGATCTCGCGACAGAAAAGTAAAAAAATATTATTGCAAGTTTGAGTTTCGCCTAAATTGTAAGCAACGCTTCACGTTTCATCAAGGCCCAATACATGTATAAGTGACAATAGGTTTATTTCTGTAGATGCTGCTTAGTTTTGTTTGTGTAAAAAGCCAATAAAATGTCTGTTGTCGATGAATAAGAGCAGCCGCCGATGCGTGCTTTGTACAGTCAGTAAAACCTCCGTAGATTGGTGTGAAAATTAAACTACATCAGACACATATGATATCTCTAGTTTTTGAATATATTTAAGATTGCCAAATGTTTGAGAACTTATTAAAAGCTTAGCTGAAAATATGTGAATACAGCAGAAATAATCACCAAAGTTTACAATGACCCTTTCTTTAAATAACTCGAATAAAGATTTCGATTTTGTTTGTTGAGTTATCAAAACTCTTGGCTAATTTATTTTCGTAGTTTAAAGTTTCACTATGTGAAAGAAACACACTGATGTTAGTAGCATTTTGGCGTTGATGAAAATTGTTGTAGCATCTCAGCACAAAAGACAACGAAAAAAATCTTTGTCAAAATTTGTTGATAATATTGAAAACACCGACTCGGACTTGAAAGCTAGTGCACGCGCTGCACTATGCAAATGAGTTACTCGTACGCTTCAAACTTGCCTTTCAAAAACTTTTGCAAACTCGCCAAACAAGCAGAAACTATCAAAAACAGGTTTTGGTTATGATTAAGCATTGTTTGGGAAACTTTCAAATTAACTCTATACCAGCCTGAAGTAACAGAGTTTTCTAATATAACTTTTCTCCACAGAACACTCGCAAAAGTTAACGCTTTAGTGCGAGCAGATATTACTAGTATTCATTCACAGCGCGAAATCAAAGAAATTTTCGACCTTAAAACTCACCCTTTCATTAACTAGGAGCATAAAAGTACATAGAAGAGCTCTTGTTCCTTATTCGCTGCCATCACTGTGAAAAGTCCGCAAGAGAATCTAGCAATTCTCAATAGTTGATCCCGCAACGTGACAACATCCACGCGAGAAACCACGACACATGCGTGGATATATTTCTCGTGTTCGTAACTTAATTAAGTAAATACTCAAGGACTTAAAAGTCATTGGGTATTTACTTTGCCGTCTTCCCCTTTCCTTTTTTCGAAGCATTCAAATGTATGTTTTGCTATCAATTTTTGTATTCTAACGTTTCCGCTAGGGGGATTTATTAGAAACATGAATATTCTGTTCGGTGACATTCTGCTTATTTTTATTCTATATTCGTTTTCCAAATAATCTAGTAACGAAGATCGTTTTTCCTGGTAAGCAGGGCATATATTTACTAGTAGTAATCAAAGATTATGAGAGTGCGTTCGACGCCGTAACTTTAATACAGATACCTTACATGATTTACCTGTCTGACTTTCAACCTCTGTCTATTACTAAAATCAAAAAGGTTTTCATCAACAACCGGGTTTTTACAGAAGATATTCAGTGACAAAGTCCATGCTGTTCTGATTTAAGAGGTCAAGGTACAAACTACGTTGCGTGACGGCTCCAGTTTCCGTAGACTCATAAGTATAATTATAGGACTAAAATATTTACATCAGCCTACAAATTTCGTGCTAAAAATTCTCACATTAACTTGTAATGTTTAAGCGTAAAAGCTAGTCTGTAAAAGTATATTTTTTACGAACATTATTCTTAGCAGGAAGCTCAAATATAAGTAACCATTTGCAATCGCATGCCTTCATCCTAAATAAACTCCGTGCGACTGACGAGTATTTGCCCTGGCCTGATTAATAAAGTAGACAGTATTTACATTTCCTTTCCGTGGTTCAGGTTCACCCTTATGGATCGTGCACTCTGAGTACTCTTCCACCGATTCTAAACAGTATTCGACGGGATAAGACTGACCTTTTCTTTCGCGACTGGAACTAAGTCAACAAATGCAATCAAATACAGCTGTTTCCACAGTTAACATCGGAAATCATAGGCGATCGTGTTCGTGAACATAAAAAAACAACGAAGCACAGTCCAGAATTCGACAAGAAAGCACACTACACGCAAAGAGAAGGTCAAACTCGACAACGAAGCACACCAAGACGCAAGGCAAAAAAACTCGACTCCAGCTGGGAACAAAGCACGTGCTCGATGAAAATTACGTCATTCGCCCTGAATAATTTCGCCCCTGAAAAATGTTTGGGGGGGCCAAATTTGTAACGATGAATACACCTCAAAAATTCCAAGAATGTCGATTTCGACTGCATTATGAAAGCGTTCTTTGACAAACGCAATAAAATGGTATTCGTCCTCCATTTCTATTTTACAAATTGGGCAAGTTCTTTCTGCAGGTTTCTTGAACGCTCTTGAATAACGTCCTGTCTCTATGGCTAATTTGTGGTTGCTAAGTCGCAGTTTTGTTAGAGCTATTCTGTGTCGTGTATTGGTGACCTGGTGTAGATAGTCTTCACTGATTTGTAATTGTCTGTCGTTTTAAATAACCGGTAGGTTCTCATTTTGTTACCTTGGTTAGCGTCTTTTCTGGTGTCGTTATTTACTCAGGCGTTTACTTGTAATGGGGGGGGGGGGGGGGGGGGGGGGGCACCTACTCGATTAGTTTCATAAGCTATTTAGGTGTCCCAAACTCCTGACAATCAACCTTGTATTAAAGCTGTTTGTTTCCTTTATCTCTTTTTCTTTTTCTTAGGGGCTAGGTGCACTTTAATATTTCATTAATACTACTTGTCATCTTCTCTAGGTAATTTGTATATATTTATATGTATTATTATTATTATTTTTTTTTTTATAACAGCGCGGTAAAAAAAAAATAATAATGTTTGTGAGAATAAACACCTCTGTTAAAAAAAATAATGTTTGTGAGAAATTAAATAAAAATTGAATTGAGTTCAATAGACCAATTTCGATGCATCAAAATTCAGCCTAAAACAACAGACCTCAAAACGAGGCACTTGGGAATAACTACATACAGAATTCTTCTTGTTTTCTTATAATAATAATAATAATAATAATAATAATAATAATAATAATAATAATAATAATACAACTTTATTTCACTACGCTAGCCACACACAACAAAAGCTGGTTTCCAGGTGGGGCGTAGGTAAACACATTACATTACAATAAAGTATGCTTGCATTACATTACAATAAAGTGCGACTACATTACATAACAGTAAAACATGATTACATTACATCACAATAAAGTACGATATATATATATATATATATATATATATATATATATGCATTTAAAGTATGAAATCAGTGCGATCCAGTAGAAGGCATGGAAAGTGAAGAGGCAAGTTTATGTTTGAAATCCGACAACGATTGTGCCGTCTTTGCCTCGTGGGAAAGATTGTTCCAAAGCATTGCACCACTATACTTAAAGCTACGCCTAAGAAAATTTGTGCATGGCCTTGGAAGTGCTAGATCAGTCTCAATATTCCTAAGATTGTAATTTATGTTTGTATCATTGAGTTTTACAAATGAGTTGCTCAGTTGGGGGGCAGATAGATCATTGAGGATTTTATACATAAGGGTAGCCTTTGCATGGAAGCGCCTGGTTTCAAGGGTTTTCCATTTTAAGTTATTTAACACATCTGCAGACCTAACATCATATGAAGAGCCCGTAATAACCCTTCCCGCTCGGTTTTGAATTTTTTGTAATTTATCCTTCAGTTGTTTACCACACGTATCCCACAGGGGCGAGCAGTAATCAAAATAAGGTTCAATGAGTGATCTATATAAAGTTACAAGGGTGCAGAGGGGGACAAAAGGCTTAATTCACCTCAAAGCTCCTATGCCAGCACATGCCTTTTTACATATATACTCAATATGAGTTTCAAATGTAAGCTTTTCATCTAGCAGGACTCCCAAACATTTGTTAGAGGGTACACGTGAAACCAAATTATTATCAATGGAGATTACATTAGATAAATCTCCAGTAAGATCGTACCGTAAGATCGTCCAAATATTTTTCACTGCTTATTGCAGATACTCCATAGGTTTCTCCCTGAAACAGCTTCATGCTTTCTTCGACCGCAGTCTGCTGGACCAGGCGAATCTCGTCACTGTCACAAGGCAACTTACCATCCAGCTGTGACTTCATCCGCCTGTCGTACACCTGTAATGCAGCAAGTTTTGCTTCTGAGAACTTTGTGTGGACAAAAGTCTCCCAAGCGCTCTGGACACTAGGTACTGTACCAGGAGTATTCAAGGCCGCAACGTAGATGTTAATAAGCGCTGCAAGGGCTTGGATTAAAGAGAGTAAAATAAATGGTAGAAACGATCAAAACAAGATTTAAGACGCTAGTAATATGATTGCTATGGAGACTTGTCTTGTAATAATCGCTTTCACTCTTTTGTTAATGTCAAAAATATTTTTCAAAGCATTTCTGGTTTTTTTTTTTTTTTCTTAATGATATGACCTGGCTTAGCACCACATCGCTGCAACGTGGTGGATAGAGTCACATGGCAATGCACTTACAAACAGTAACACACTGGTGCTGTCTTTCCACATTTCTGGAAACATTAAAGTCGGCGAAGAAGTGCATGGTGAAGATTTTATTTATTTATTTTTTTTCTATTAAGGAAAAGTAAAATTTGAAAATAACATAAAAGTTCCAATAAACATTCAACTATTCAACTTAGCGAACAATAAGTCTCGCATACTTCAGCAATTGCAATCTGCACCATCCGCATTTGGATATTCACAGCTGATCGTACCTTTTTGGCAAGGCGTGATGGCATATCGGCGATGTCGGGGATTTCTTATTTTGACGAGAAGCGGTATACCCATAATAACAACGCAGTATACCCATGACAACGCCAAACGAAACTGATATGTCTCGAAAGCGTACCAAAAAGAAAAAGTGGCGGATCTAGGAGAATGCCCCCTTACATTATTCTACGTATATGACTCCGTTGATTTGACAAAAAAAACCGCTACTTCTGGACGACTTCTATGTTATGCGACCGTTTTACTGGCTTTCCACCATTGCACAGGAAGCCAACAAAGTGCTTCAAGGGGGCGTGTTCTTGCTATTTATAGGATCGCTCCGTGTTTAAGGTGGCTCAAAACAGTTTTCTGTTTTTTCGAGACTTTAAGAACTAAGTGCGATTTTTCAAGCCTGGAACTGTACTGTTTGAAATGACTGTGCTATTTTTTAAAGGTAACTCTCCACTGTACCTTTCATTGTGTTCAAGTCATAAATTAAGGTTGCACTGTTCTGTTGCATATCAACAAACCCACCAATTTCCATCAATTGCATATATCTTAAAAACTAAGCCGGTGACCCTATATTTTTTTTTATTAAAATCTTTTTATCACACTTAGAAGAAAAAACAGGGAAAATTAGAAAAAAATTCTGCGGAGTAGTTTTTGCTTAACTTGAAAAAAATGGAAATTTCAAGACTGGAAAAATTCCACTCCACAGATTTTTTTTACAATTTTGCACATGTATTCCCGTTTTTCTGTTGAATGATTTCTTGCATTAAAAAAGTGGGGTCACCGGATTAGTTTTTGAGCTATAAGCTTCGTGGATAAGGAATTTTTAACGCGCGTTGCACGCGCAATTTAAAATCTTGATCTTGCAAGATCGCTCTTTGCGCACGCGTGAAGGCAGTCCGCTGCTCAGCAAAGCCCGCAATTCTACGCGAAGAAAGGTGAATACCCGCGAATAGTGTTTTCTTTTTCGCTGTCGTTGTTAGCAGCACAAGCGGTAGAGGAAGACTACATACCATAAATACCCGAAGGTAAAGCTGGCCTAGTAAAAAGAACGAAGAAAACTTGAAGAGTAGTTGTTTGCTGCCGTTTTCAAGATTGATTACCAGCACGATCGATCGCAACATCGACATCACAATTTTCGTTCACGTTCTAGCACAGCCGTTTAAAAGAATGATTTTTCATTTGAAATTGCCTAAGGGATGGATATTTTCGAAAGTAAAAACAAGCGATACTGTAAACGGTTCACTAAATTTGGCAGAAACATAGTTTTACGAATAAAGCCTCGCGCCGCCATGTTTGTTGTGAGGTTTGCAGACTTAAGTCTCGCGCGCTATCTCACGAACCCTCGAGCGATTGCGTGATTGCCCGCGCGAAAGGGCGCGTTAGAGCCCAGGCTTCTTACGGAAATATTACTGTTTTGAGCCACCTTAAAGCGATACCCTGCTTCAAACCTGCCTTATCATTAGTTCCACAGTTCAGACTTGTTGTGCTAGGTCTTTGTTGATCGTCTTATCGATAGTGATGAAAACGCAACTAGGGCTTCTTCTAAAAAAATATACAAAATTCACGACCGCGAGCGTGCAAAAACGATGCCTTTTATGAGACGAAAAAAGGCCAAAATTCAATACCCTATTTCTGACCTAAAAACCAAGGCCTTTGGGGAGCCCCATTATTACCTTTATAGCCCATATAAGGGAGTACCCTCCACGTATCATCACAGCCCCCACCATCGTCAACCACGTGTGTTAATTGTAAAATCATATATATTAGCTACATAATGAATTGCCGTGCCCATTTAGAACCCCGTTTAAACCCTTTATTCGAGGATACTCAAGTCCCTCAAGGTCAGTTCTGGTTGGCACTCCAGCTGAGTTGTAAATCAGAACACAAGCCAGCAGAATAGTCAGTGTAAATATACAGTGATCGTCAAAGCCTTCACTTGTCACAGCGTCTATTCCTTCGGAATCCACTAACACTACCGTGAATTCCTGTCCACTGGCGTCCTAAGATATCAAAGCAAGAGTTCAGTCAAGGCTCACAAGCTTATAGTCCGTATCAAACCAGCTGGACAAAACTTCAGCGGCTGCCTTTTGAGCGACCACCTTCTCGCAAATTCACTCAGATATCAAGAGCCGAACGCCTGAAATTCACTCAAAAATCAGCTGGGGACACTCGATTTACTGGGCCTGCATCGCAGAATGCCATTTTGGAGACAAACCCAGAGTTTTCTGACTGGATTTGTCAAAAGGTGCCTGCAGAAATCGTGAAAACAAGCCAATTCTGCTGCCCTCACAAAGTACAAACTGAGCCACCCTCCCCACCCCTGTGCCTTTGTCAAAGAGCTGCCAATCAGCCACCCACCACACACTGTGGGTTCACTCTAATTGGTGATCCAAAGCAAATTATCATTCAGGCCTAGCCTAGTCCAGGAAAAATTTGCCAAGGCACCCTAGACTGTAGAGTCTCACTTAAGCAGGTCACATATTCTAACTTCAGTCAAAGTCTCAACTTATCACCCCTCCCCTGCTCTGTGCTTTTGACACACAACCCCGAGTCACCCACCCACTGTTAGAACTGTCCCTGGGCTGCTTGGAAAAGCAGTTCTTGACGGCAAGCCCCCTGCCTTTTGAGCGGCCACCTTCTCGCAAATTCGCTCAGATATCAAGAGCCGAATGCCTGAAATTCACTCAAAAATCAGCTGGGGACACTCGATTTACTGGTCCTGCATCGAAGAATGCCATTCTGGAGACAAACCCAGAGATATCTGACTGGATTTGTCAAAAGGTGCCTGCAGAAATCGTGAAAACAAGCCAATTCTGCTGCCCTCGCAAAGTACAAACTGAGCCACCCTCCCCAACCCTGTGCCTTGGTCAAAGAGCTGGCAATCAGCCACCCACCACACACTGTGGGTTCACTCTAATTGGTGATCCAAAGCAAATTATCATTCAGGCCTAGCCTAGTCCAGGAAAAATTTGCCAAGGCACCCTAGACTGAGTTGAGTGACTGAATTGTCAAAGCACATATGGACACTCAAGGACAACAACAAACCTTTCAACCTAACGTGGAAAATCATCAAACAATGCAAACCGTACAGCAACATTACTAAGAAGTGTAATTTATGTCTTGTTGAAAAATTCGTGATCATCTGTAAAAAGGAACTCTGCAGTCTAAACAAGCGAAATGAGTTGGCAAGTTCATGCCCCCATCGAAACAGATACCTCCTTAAGAACTTCATAAAAAGGTAACACAATCCCCCAAATTGTATATAGCAACCACATGATTTATATGAGAAAACAACGTTGTTTTTATATATCATAGCAACTATATTCCCGCTTTTATAGCCAGTTATTGTAACTCAACGGTCAATCGTTCATATTACCTGATGAGTGTGGTCATATTTTTGACCATACGAAACAGAGCTGTAGTAATAAAATGATGAACTACCTCTGAAGTCTTGAACCAGTTTGTTTTAATTATATATACATATATATATATATATATAGAAATTAAGCTGTACTTCCAAAAATGTCATTTATTTGGCTGCTTGTAACAAATGCAAAAAGCAGTACGTGGGCTCCACTTCAACAGAATTCAAGGTTCGTTTTCGTAACCATAAATCATCAATGCTTAAGAACAGAAGAACATGTGAGTTGGCGGTCCATTATAATTCTTTTGAGCATCAAATTTGTCAAATTAGTTTTATTATTATTGAACAAATTATAAACCACAAAAATGCAATCCATCTTGAACAACTGCTCCTCACCAGAGAAGCATATTGGACCTCACAACTCTTTTCATTATATCCACACGGTCTTAACAAAAGGCGTGAATTCAAATCCAGAAATCGTATCTGCTACAACAGTTGACTTTGTCTCTATTGTAGTGTAAATTCTTTTCAGCCCAAATTTGTAATCATCGTAATTTTTGCTGTATGTAGGACCTCGTTGGCTCCCATCTAGCTTTGTTTCTAGTTTGTAATCTTGCCCTTTTGTTTTGTTAGCCTTCACTTAGTCGTTGTTGTTTTTGTTCAAAAACTCTATTGGGGGATTCTGTTATGTTTGTGTTTGGTTTTTCATTCAGGGACTTTCGATTGGGAATCTATTACATTGTTTAGGGGCCCTCTCTGAGGACCTTGTTATGACATTGACCCGCACATTCATTCAGAGGCCCTCAATGGGGAGTTTGTTACGTAATAACACGATTTATCTGATTAGTCTGTTTGTTCCTTTTTATCAATTGTTTTTTGTTTTGCCTAGCTTGTAATTAAGACCTTTTCTTTTGTTACGTAACCTTAATTTCCATTTTCTGTGTACTATATAAAAGCCCGTAACTCTGCCACTCACAACCATTGTATATAGCTTTTTTAATTTTTAACTTTTAAACTATCCTGAAGAAGGCCGAAGGCCGAAACGTCGATTAAACGCTGGAACTGTCAAGAGTTTGTCTCTTCGTCGTTTTATTATACCAATCTATATATATATATATATATATATATATATAACTTCACAGAAGTTCAGGTTTCACGAGTAATCATCGTTTTATTGCTACAGAACTGTTTCGTATGGTACAAGGACCACACTAATCAGGCAATTTTAACGATTGAACTGTTGCAATTGGAACGCTGGCAGTTAAATATGAAAATTTGAATGGTTGCTA
>CBDDTI010000354.1:0-4073 GCA_965233585.1 bacterium | reverse complement strand
GATAGACCAGTCTAACCATTCGGAAGACTTGCTTCTCAAAATCACGCAGAGCAGAGTGGTAAAATCAGTAATAATAATTCGTGTTCTTTACGATTCACCCAAAACCTTAAAGTCACGATTCCCGAAAAATAATTTCCTCAGATTCTCGTTTCACGGAAAATAAAATCAGCTAATCACCTATCATGAGAATACCCCTGTACGTCCCCTTGAAAAGATAGTTCAGAGGGCTTGAATAAAACCCCTGAGATCACTCTGTTTCTATAAAAATTCAGCCAGATTAAATAGAATCCTCGATTGGGTTTCCCCTGGGGTCCCCTGGACCTCTGAAATGCAAAGCAAGAAGCAGTTTTATAGCGGCGAGGTGGAGGTGGTCTTCCAACCCAAGTAGTTCAGTTATCGTTGTTTCCGAGTCGATTATGGAAAAAACCGCGACTTTGCTTAAACCGTAAATTTGATTGTAATCCGATGGTTCTGAAAAAAATATAATTGGTAATTACTGAGCATAGACAGAAAGAGGAGCTTGTCCTGCACTTGAATCAATTGAGGATGGCATGATTTCGTTATTTCGTTTCAAATGTGTTAAGAGGCCTAAAAAGAAGACCCTGTTTAAACGGTACTCTAATTAACTTACAGCTTCGAATGGGTGAACAACAATTACGGGACATAAGGAAGCTTCAATGAAACGTTAAAAGGCAAAGAGATTTCATACTCCACTATGGAAATTGATGTTTAAAAGTATTTCCAGAAATTGAGTAAAGATAATCTCACCCCAGGTCTTCGTACAAATGGTTCCGCCTAAGTTGGGGATGTTTTTGCCAACAGCTGTTTCCCTGACAGCGGATAAATTAGTCTTAAAAGGAAGCTGCAGCGTTTTGGCATCTTAGACTACGAGTAGTCCCTCTTTCGCGTAGTCCGTCGTCCGTGACGCGAAAGAAAACCGAGAGCAAAAAATGGCCGTGTGAAATCCTGGGGGCCATTTTTTTCCTCTCAGCCTTCTTTCGCGTCACGCGCGACGGACTACGCGAAAGAGGGACTACTCGTAGTCTATGGTATCTACACTGTAGCAAGCACAAAATTATTTTCCGGAAGGGCAAAACAGACTACCATTGCAAAATCAAAGAGACCTTATTTATTGTAGACTTCTTGAGCCAGCTTTCAACGTCAACGTCGGAAGTGAAAAGCTGATTCTTTATTAATCTTTATTAATCTCGCGGGTTTCTTTCGCGACTATCTCGACGGACTAAGCGAAAGAGGGACTACTCGAAATCTGTTTTTATAGTTTACTGTTAGGTATTTGCTTAATCTAGGTTCTAGACCCCTCATCTTTGTTATATATAAATAGCTGTTTTTAGATTTAAACAGTTACTTTTGAAAATGTACGTAGAGTACATACAAAACGTCAAGTCTTAACCCTTTGTATACCAAGGTGGGTGGTATTTATTTGTTACAAAATTGAGTATATTTACAAGAATGCTTGCCGAGCCTGTTCTTTACAACAAAACTTGTAAAACTATGTATATTTATAAAGTGTATTAAAGATACTTTCGCATCAATCATAAAAATTATGACACATGTCAAAACTGTGACGTTCAAAAGTTCAATATGTTTATCACTGCTGCTTGTGTCTTGTTTGCGTCTTGTTTTTGATCAAACTACGATGGCCCAGGAACAAAATCTGACAACGTTTCAATTTGAGTGTTGTGGTTGCTGACATAATACAATGAAAAAACAATGTGATTATCTGTAATTTCTGAGCTACTCAGAACGCGTAAAGCGGGCCAAATGAGATTTTTTTTTCTATCATTTTGTGTACGAAGCAAAGTAATTCATTTCCAGTTAATGTTTGAACTAGATATTCCGTATTCCTTTAATTTTCTTTCAACCAAATCAACAATTTTCGCACAAAGATATCTCAGGGTATTCTCAGTCCACTGTAAAGGCGTAATCTTTTTTATTGGACGTGCATACCCATATCATTAAGGATTTGGAGGCAATTAATAAATGAAGAGCGATACTGATTGTTCATGTTGCAACTTTAAACATCCGAGAGATGCTTAGTATTCCCGAGATTACCTCCTTCTGCATGTTAGGAAGAACTCCCCTACACTCACTTCCGACCAACTCATTCAGATCGACTTTTAAGTCTCGACACCATCCTCCTAATACATCAATTATGATATTATATCGTTTCACTTCATATCCTTGGTACTTCTGCTTTAATTCCCTGCGAAGCGGTCCGTATTAATATTATTATTATTATTGTTATTGTTATTATTATTATTACAAGTGAAACCGGAAATAACAATATATAATTATATATCCCATAAAAAGGTAGATATGAGGCAAAGAAACAAAATGATGGTCGAAAAGGGTAACTTTTAATGCCATATATTACGGCGAGACATGACTAACCTTCTTCAGGGGCAACACTGAAGCAAAGTAAAAATGGAGAAAACGGTTACAATACAGAAATAGAAATAGACGTGTACTGAAGCGGCTACCAAAAAAAGAACAAGAAATATAAATAGTTTAAATTCTTGCCACTTCTTTTGTCATTTTATGCTGAATATAAGGCAATCATGCCTAAAAAGATTTTAATATCTTGGCCCCTAGTCAATATGCGACCTACATGTAACAATAAAATTCTTGTCTATTGGTTCTTGTCATTTTTTGACGAGCATCTCCAATCTTTTCAGCTGGGAACATACCCCCCCCCCCCCCTTCCGGGGACTTCAGTTACTATGCCGCACTAAATTAATTCCTGCCTTTCCTTAATAAACGCTTCAAACAGTAACACCATTCTTCCTCAGAAGCTGACACGTAGTGGCAAATCTTTCCTTCATAATACAAACACAGTCCCCGCGAGAACGTCGATATTTTGGGACATCTGTTCATCGAGAATATTACAAGCGGCGCGAAGATTCAGATATGCATAAGCAAGCAAAAACTAACGAGCTAATGCAAAAACAGGTAGTTCAAAAGTAATTGTAAAACTTTGTCTCCCACTTTATGTAAATTTATTTTTACGCCCTTCGTAACTCGCATAATTTATATTAGTTTATTTCCATTATTTGACAATGGCGTCAATTCTCCTTTCAATTATTGCATCATATTTTAGTGACCGAAAAAGACTTTAAGGCAGGACTTAACCTAAAACCACACCATCTTTTAAACTGCTTTCTTGGCTAAGATCATGATCTAACTCCAAACCATGCCAAAGTATACATTTATTCGAGATTTTTAAGACCGAAGATTCTGAAAGTCAAATATTTTGGTAGGCAGATCTTTACTGTAGCCTGACACCGGCAAGTCTGCCACCTGAAGGGCAATGCCAGGGCTTAATTGAGAGAAGATAACTCCTACAAGAACTGATCGAAAAGAATAAATTTTACACTCCTGAATAGAAAACAAATAGCTTGCTGTTAAAAGCAGAGAGCTTTTTGAAACGTTTACAAGAAATTAAATGTTGACCAGTTAAATCTGATGCGGAAAATCCGGCATACGTTACAAAGCATAACTTCGACGAATTGCAATCGATGGAAAAGGTGTATGCTTAAAACGCAAAACTTACTTAGAACAGCAAATTATATCTTCTCAAAGGCAAAAATAACTCATTTTGAGAAAACGAACTTTGAACTTACAGTAAAGGAAATTCTCCGAATGAAACTTCAGTAACTTAAGATTCAATTCCGATTAAAAATATATATATATATATTTATATATATATATATATATATATATATTATATATATATCTATATATATATATAGATAGATATTATTTGAATAGACAAGCTGGAAATCCAACGATGTAGTCACAAGTTAGTAGGATCCAAAGGATACACACATCTTTGCTATATTAATTAAGTAATTTGAGTGAACAGATAGCGACAGCGAACTACTAACTGATCCTTTTTGAATGAAAAAACATATATGTGCCGTGAGTGGGAATCGAACCCGCGTCCCCCTGGTTACTAGTCGGGTGTGCTACCACTGCACCATCACGACAACCCTGCTGGCAACAGAGCAATCAGTGAGGTTTACTGGTAAGCCGCGGGGTTCCCCGGCGTTTAA
>CBDDTI010000353.1:0-6256 GCA_965233585.1 bacterium | reverse complement strand
CAGATATCTCAGTCGATATAGCGGCCAACACTCGGCCGATACGCTGACCATTGATTGTCGGGGGAATATCAGTCGACCGTCGGTGGTATATCAGTCAAAAGCTTAGACTGTCAGTGTCAGATGTATAAGTTATATGCATTTCATCCTTTTTTGGTCAACCTTAAAAATTTCTGAAGGCTTCATATTCAGCCTTCATGTGCCACAAATTCAGTCGTTAACAAGCAAGACACTCAAGTGAAATACTCACAAATACACAAAATACAGATGACAGGAAAGAGGATAAGGACGACGAAGGATAACAAGGTGCTGGTATAGAACTGATGAAAGACAAGCAAGTCTTGAATTTGTCCACGCATTGCATTGATTTTTTTGCAGGTTTTTTTACTTTTATTTTTCCTTGCCTGTGGGAGGGGTTGCTGCACTTAAAATTTAGGAGAGCTAGCAAGCATTTTACAAAAGAATCAAGATAAAAAAGAAATAAAGGGAATTCTAGCAACATTTTCACATCGTCATAGTTGTCATGGTATCTGGCCTTCACTGGCGTAGTCCCTTTGATTTTTTTGGTATGGAACCGGGCTTCAACAATAAAGATGCTAATTTACATCAATTGAAACTGGATGGGATTTGTCTTTCGGGCAAACAAAATCGAAGTTATCGAACTCACTGAAAAATTCTAGCTTGATTATGTTTGATTAGCGAACCAATCAAACAAAAATCCAGCCAACTGGGGCTCGATTGAGTTCAATTGATTTTTGATTCGGTTTTGTGCGATTGACTACTCTGGAAGCCTCTGAGAAGCGGGGAGTAGATCAAGGATATCTGCGCTGCAGAATACGCAAGTAGCCGTGAGGTATCGGCAGAATGTCGGTAGCCTATCGATCGACATGTCGGCCGACAATCGGAAAACCACTCTCAGTCGACATATCGACCGACATATCGGTCGAGTGTCAGTTGACATATCGACCGATGCTCCACCGATATGTCGGCCGATATATCGAGCGACACATCTTGGTTGACATATCGACCAACACTCGACCAACATGTCGACCAATATGTCGGTAAACATATCGGTCGAGTGTCGGTTGACATATCAACCGATGCTCCACCGATATGGCGGCCGATATATCAAGCGACACATCTCGGTCGACATATCGGCCGACACTCGACCGCCATATCGGTCGACACTCGGCCGATATGTCGATCGATACATCGGTCGAGTGTTGGTCGATATGTCGACCGATATATCGGTCGAGGGGTGCACAAAATACACATGATATTTGTACAGTTCGATTGATATTTGTGTAAGTTCGATTTATTTGTACGGTTGTATTGATATGTGTAAGATCAATTTATATATTTGCGGTTTGATTTATTTTTGTACGGTTGGATGGATGTTGGTGGAAGTTCGATTTATGCACCTATCAATGTTAAGCTGCTGGGGGGGGGGGGGGGGGGAAGAAGGCCGGGCATAGGCGGGGCATTTGAACTGAGCTGAGAGTTTCTGTTCAAATGCCTTCACCCAGGGCATTTGTGGATTGTCAAATTTGCAACTAAAAGTCAATGAAATGCTACTAGAAAGACCATTAAAACGGTCAAAAGTCCCCACTGCGGGATGATGACTACTGTCAATTCTCCCACCTATGCCCGGCCTCCCCCTCCCCCCCCCCCCCCAGCGGCTTAACATTGATAGGTGCATTATATGTATGCGGTTCAATTTATTTTTGTACGGTTCGATTTATTTGTTGCTGTTTTGATATTAAATGAACGAGTTTCGCTTTATTTGTACGCGTTTAATATTGCATAAATGCGTTTTGAAGATTTTGTCCGTAACGGAATACGCCATATAGACAGAAATCTTCGCTTTTCTTGATTTTTTGCGTCTCTTAACTAATGCTCTGCTCTAGCTTCTTCTGGAAGATGTTGATTGCTGCGGAACTACAGGCAAATTTAATCGCTGAAATTTGACAAGGCAGCTTTCTTAAATGCTCCTTTCCTGGCTCTGCTTTGCAGTTTTTCTGTATTCTAGTAAAAGAAACAGGCTGATGAATTACGCGTTAAGTTTTTTTTTTTTTAAAGTGAAAATATCCACACTTGACTTGGCTCACTGAGTAGGCCTAGTCATGGCTATTCCACTATCATGATCTCTCATTCCTCTTTTTTTCCTTCTCCTTCTACCATTTTTCTGCTGATTCGGTAACAGTCATCAGAAAATTTTCTGTGGTACAAAAAAGGGATTTCCTTCGTAACCAATAAAATATTGAAAAAGCCTCACACAATTTGTTAGCTCATCATTTGTTGAGTGATATAGTCCAGTCAGTTTGGATGTCCGCGGTAACACAAAGGCTGGTAATTCAGTTTAGCAAGTACAGTCAATTTTGCCTTTTAAGGCTTGTGCGTACCTAACAAACAAAAATAGCAAAATATATAGTTGTTTTTGGAATCAACAGTTCATTAGCTTTACAAGTGTACCGTGCTTTTCTTTGAAGCGGCACGTAAAAAAGCATTTTCGGTAAGGCAGCCCTGAAGGTCTACAGTAATCTTAATAGGTTTAAATACCTTTTATTTATTTCTCCCCTATGTATGTGTAACATAAGCATGGAAATTTTAAAACATAAATAATCTTGGGCTACCTTTGTTTGGTGGGTTACCCTGTGCAACCAAGCAAATGGAATCAAAATGTTCTGGTTGCATTTGGAAATGAAATACAAAATTAATGCTTCTCTGCTGGGTAACCATGTTTGAGTGCAGACTAGCCTGCATTGCAGGTGTAAATGTGGAAGGGAAGGGTTGAAAGGCAAAAAAAAAACGTGAGAAAGACGGGAAAGAAATGCCTGCAATGAATGGGGCTTTCCTCATTATGCCCACCAATTTCCATGTAATCCAATTTCTTCAACTGTTGATTATTGTCAACAAGTTCATCAGTCAGAAACCAACACACCCTTGTAGGCATGACAGACTCCCTGCAGGAATTTAGTCAACTGAAATTATTTCCAGGAGTGATGTGGATCGACGGAGTGAATCAAAGCATAAAATATGTGACATCTTCGACTGCTACTCTTAATAATTGTCTGTTGTTGTTTTTGATGAGATAGTACAACTATTAACTGATAAGTTACTCAGTTAGTATTAGCCAACACGAATTTTGCATTTGCCAGCGAAGGCAGAAATAAATGAAAGGGGTTCTTAAAGCAGGCTTCTTGTTTTCTCCCAGTCCCTCTCCTGCATTCTGCGCATTGCCTTTTTAGCATAATGTCTTTCAAATGGACAAAATTATATCACTTCATTGTTAATACACTTCAGTTTAGGTTAAGCAAAATTTTTTCTCTACCGGTTATATTATTTTGTGTCCTTATTATTTATGAAATTGAGGTGGAAAATCATTCAGGGTTTTTAAAGTTGAAACACATAGATTAATGATTGAATTTATCAGGGTTCTGGAAACCATTTTCCGATGTTTGGATACAAACATTTTCAGTCCTTTTTACTGGTGTTAATCACAAGAATCTAGTCTTTCTTACTTGCATCACAGGGGTAGAATTATGCGACATGGTAATTTACAGTGCAATGACTTCAACCGGAACCACCTGAAAGTTTTCAAAGAAGAATCTGAGTTAATAATAATCTAATTATATATTACTATTTTAAGAGGAGGCCTCCGATCAACTAGAGGTGGCTCGCAGGAAGGTCCTCTATAAAAAAGGTCTAAAATACAAATTAAATGTCTAAAATACAGAAGCAATAAATTAAGCTGAGAACTTAAGACTACGACTAAAGTTTAAAACTACTGTAGAACAAAGGTTAAAAATACAGTACTACTAACCAAGGTTAAAAAGTTTGTTTGTGCTCCCATCCAATCATGTTCAAGCAGTGTGCTAGTTAGCCACTGGAGCAGACAGTATTATCTTCTTAACACTTAACCAGGCTCAGTTCAAATTAATTACCCACCATTTACATAAAAAAACAACAAACTAAGGAAACCACACAAAAAGCAAACCATAAAATTGTGGTTTGAAAGTTGGATCCTGCAATATGTATTGTCTTTCTCTGTAGTGGAAATGACACTTCAAGGACAATTCAGAGAGTAGCTTACCAGAAAATTCAAGATGGCAGCTAATTACATTTTGCTTTGTAGAGTGTCAAGAACAGAGTTTATGCAATTTGAAAACAAAACATCAGAAATGCTAATGCTTGTACTGATTAACAGTTTAGCTCTATTTCACTCTCACACAGCAGAAAAGTTGTCAAATATTAGTTGTCAGAATGGAAAATCTGGGTTCCTTGGCACCTGTATTTAGGTGCAATTTTGTGTCTTGGAATTGGTGCTCTGTAATCTTTACTTAAACTTAAACTGATACTTTGATAATGATTTCAATGATCAAAAGAGACTAGTGCCAGTTTTCCAGTCAATTTCAGAAAACCATGAACAGCAACAATATGTCTGGAATGTTTATTGTGTTATAACCAATCACAAGTGAGACCCTCAACCACAGAAAACCGATTTGTCTTGTTTCAAAAGGTCTCAAAATGAATCCTCTATTATTGTTATATGAGCAATTAGGTTATTGCTATCACATGATGCTTAAACACTACAGAGGAGGGTTTGGGATTTCTTTAATAAGACAAAAAAACCTTTTTCACAAACCAATGTGCCAGGCTGATGTGACTGGCAGCCAGTGAATCCCTCAAGCATGAATGATTTAAATCAGTGCTTTCATTATTTTACCTTCTTATTTTAATAGTGATGAAAAGAAACAGGAAATATTGGTAAAAATGGAGGTCTTCTCATAAATTTGTTAATGGCATGAGCAAAGCTGCTGTAAACAAAGCGAGATTTGGCAATCAAAGCAAGCTGGTGAGAATGAGAGCCTGTATGGAAAATACTGTTTTCTGAATACAGCCGCACCGAAGGTGTCAAGATTTTGACAACTTGCTAGTCTTATGCGTCAAATTACTAGCCAATAGAGATTGAGAAAAATATCAACAAACGTGTTAGCAAATTGCACATGGAGGCGTTTTTGCTTTTAGTTCTGCAAATAGCCACTACTCGCCCCTTCATCCTGAAAGACAATTTACAGCTTTTTCCTGTTCTTGGTTTGGCACAACCAGATTATTCGCTTCAACTGAAAGTTTTCGAAGAGCTTCCAGGATAAACCCCCCACACTGGAATTCTCAGACTCCATTTTTGTCTAATCACTGCTGGTTCTGGTCATATTGATAGGATACATGTGCTATTTTTCACCAATCTGAATTCTGTATTTGGGGGTGAATGCACTACGGGTGTATATTTGGAAAACAACACCTTTCTTGCAGGCTCTCAATTCTTGTGCCAGGCCCCTAAATTTTTTAATATCACTATTTTTTTGCCCTGTCAAACTAACCATCAGTTCCCTTGAATAACCTTACTTAGTATATACTAAAACAGTAGATAGTGTTAAACGCGTGCGCTGATTGACTTGTCAAACTCCGAATATCCTGCACTATTTACCTCTGAGCAACTCGGGAAAAATGGCGTCGCGGTTTGCATTGGTGGCAAGTGAAGAAATCATCCAAAATTAATTGTTTGTGGTGCATTTTATCTGACTGTTTTAGTATATACTAAAACAACTATTCACCTCAGTGTCGGTGGCTAGTGTTGGATATTTACCTCGCCGCTTCGCGGCTCAGTAAATATCCACCACTAGCCACCTCCACTTCGGTGAATAGTTGTTAAATGTCGGCAGGATACTTGTTTTCCAACATCCCTCAAAGAAAGTATTGGATGTGGTCCTTGATACAAAAGGATGGAACCTCTTTAGAACTTCTTTTTCATTTGGCAAACATGTAATATCGAGTCATTATTTAAACTAAAAGACAAAAACATACATCCATCGCACATCATTTACAAAGGCACATGTATATGTGGACAGACATACAACTGCAAGTTGGTATCAATGAGCATTCACATATTAAAGGACAGTTGGAACCAGCCCAGCACATAATACACCTTATTCCAAAATGGCTGCCATTTTAGTATTCTTTTGTTCATTTGCAAATTAGCCCTTGTTGCGTTGTTTAAAGGGAACTATTCTTTTGAATTGTGAGTTTAAGAACAAGGCAACAAGGGCTAATTTGCAAGCAAACAAAAGAAAACTAAAATGGCGGCCATTTTGGAATAAGGTTTGTGAAACACCCAAATCACCAACCTCGTTCCCAGGGTCTCTCATCTAACCGCCCTCCTCGCTCTCCTCAGAGGGCGGTTGGATGAGAGACCCTGGGA
>CBDDTI010000352.1:0-59008 GCA_965233585.1 bacterium | reverse complement strand
AGACTAAGCAATCATCAGCTACTTTGAATTCTCATCATGTCTCAGCTCCTCAACAGCATCAGATCTTAGAGGCATTGGATGAAAAAGGAGATTGAAGCTGGCTGCAATCACTGAGTTGGATGCTGTTTTTTAATTGGGATTAAATAAGGCACCATATGTTTTAAGAAATTGAGCATTTCTGAGCATTTTACATGAAAGAAACTCAAACTCAAACAGCAAAAAAAAAATCTTAGCAAAGGAAAAGGTACAGGGAATGCAACAAAAAATCAACTCAGGAAGCAGCTGGACACAATAGTGTACCCTCAAACAAACCACACTATTGTGTATCAGGGTTGCTGATGGACTACCCCCTTGAAAAATTGTCTGAGTGATATTTTTTAATTGGGTTTTAATAAGGCATCATATATTTTGGGAAATTTGGCATTTCTGAGAATTCTAAATAAAAGAAACTAATTGAGAAAATAGAAGAAACAAACTTTAGCAAAGGAAAAGGAAAAGGAAATGGTTGAAAAAAACATAACCTCAGGAAGCAGCTGGACACAATAGTGTACCCTCAAACAAACCACACTATTGTGTATCAGGGTTGCTCATGGACTACCCCCTTGAAAAATTGTTTGAGTGATGTTTTTAATTGGGTTTTAATAAGGCATCATATATTTTGGGAAACTGGTCATTTCTGAGAATTATAAGAAAAATAGAAAAGTAAAAGAAAAAGTTTAGTAGTTAAAGGATAAGGTAAAGGACATGGTTGAAAAAAATAACCTCAGGAAGCAGCTGGACACAATAGTGCACCCCCAAACAAACCATACTATTGTGTATCAGGGTTGCTCATGGACTACCTCTTGAAAAGTTGTTTTGTTTTTTTGCAAGATATTATATAATTTTATATAATTATATAATTATATACATTTGGGAAATTGAATAATTATTTCTCAGCAAAGCACTTTCAGCAAAGTTTGATGTTTTGGTTCTGAGCTTGCATGTGTGCACAGCAGCATCCAGAGCTCAGCAGCGACTATTCCTCTATCAGCTTATTTCAACTGGAAGTTCCTGAGATTGTGAATGAAATCAAGTTTTGGTTTTTGTATCCAATTTTGTTTTTTATTGTCTCAAGTTTTTCCTATGAAATAGAAGTTGTCAATTAATTAATTACTATATAAAAGTGGGATATTTAATTACTTAGTTAATTACATTGTTTCAGTTCTCAGTTGCTTAGTTGATTAATTCAAATCTTGTCAGCCAAGGCTCAGCATGGCTATTTCATCTCAGCTCAAAACCTTTGCTTTCTTGGCCTTGGTGATGAGCTCAGGGATCAGCATGGCCAGCATCTGAGCTTGCATCTCAGCTTTTTGGTTTTAAACCTTGGGCTATTGAATGGGCTTTTGTTTACCTAATTAATTAATTGAGGAAATATGTTTTTTCCATCTCATGCAGCCTGCATTGCAGGCTGTAACTCAGTGGATCTGAGCAAGAGGCTCAATGCTCTGGAACAATTCTTCAACAGTGCTCAGCTGGATCTTAGGCAAGATTTAAGTAAGTAAACACTTTTGTTTCTCCACTAGCTTCCTCTAAGCATATAACTGTACAATTGTACACTTATATAATTATATAATTAATTAGTTAATTAATTCATTGTTGATTGCAATGCCAAGGGCTGGTTCTCAGCCATGATCTTGTTGGGCTACATCATCAAGATCTTCCTTTCCAAATCAGCTCAGCTCAAGAATGTCTTCAGTGGCTCAGTCTCCAAAGTGAACACTCAGCTGGGCATCCTCAGAGAAGAAACTTGATGGCACTTGAGCATGTGTCATAGATATGATGGCCTAAGGTTGATGCTTTCCATATTAATTAATTAATTACCTAAGATTTTTTGATTCTTCATTTGGCCAAGCCAGGAGATGTGGGAACTCAGTCAAAAACACTTAGAAAAAACTGAGTTCTCAGCTGTTTTGAAATTAGGTTTTAATACATGTCTTGGGGATTTGCCTCAACATTGTATTCAACTAAGGTGAAGAAGCAGCTCGGAGCTAGAGGTGGAGGAGCTGAATCTACACCTCAGAAGGGCTCTACTGGCAGCCCTGAGTCTTCACCACCCAGCTCAGGGAGGTTGCAGTCTGGTCTTGGCAAGTTTTTTGGCTCAGGAAGCCAGAAGAGAGGTGCTGAGAAGCCAGTGTCAGAAGAACTGGTACCTCAGAAAAGGCAAAGGCTCAGCAGATTTCAGCAGGATGCCATGAGGGAAAGGAATGAATTGCTGAGAGAAAATGCTGAGCTGAAGGCTCAAAAAGCTGAGAGAGATTCAGAACTCATAGAGATAGCTAAGAAAACAGCCAGGCTTGTAAGGAGGGAACCTCAGCAGTCTCCACAAGCCAGCTCATCAGGTACCAACAGGAAGAAGCCAGGCTCAGCCACCAAAAGAGCAGAAATCTCAGCTGAGACAAAGGTGAAGTACTGTGAGGAGATGCTTGCAGACAAGCCCAGGTTCACTAAGCTTGAGGATTTTTGGAAGGCTCAGAGCAGCAAGTATGGCATCACCAAAAAGCAATTCAGCCACATGCTGGCAAACCATGAGTCATACAAGCAACTTGTGTCTCAGAGCAAGCTCAAGAACCTCAGAAAACAAGAGAAATCTAAGAGAAAGAGGGCTCAGGGAGGTGGAAGAAAACTTGCTTTCCCAGATATCCTCTCAAGTATGAAGCAATGGCTCAGTCTTGAAAGAGCTTGTGGCAACACTATCTCTAAGCAGGATCTGATGGCTGAGTACATGGCCAGACTGCAGCTCACAGCAAATGAGCTCAGAAACAAAGCATCAAACAAGGACATCACTGCCTTGCAAAGAGCTGAGTTGCTCAAAGATAGCACAGAGAGAGAGAGGAGAGGAAGACTAAGTTGCTTGAAAATCTTGGATATAGGAAAATAACTGCTTTCAGACTTGTTTCATGGCTTGATGCTAAGTATATGGCCACTGAGCTGGTGACCAACATTTCAGCCACTGAAGCTGAGACCAGAACTAAGCTGACATGGCAGGAGTTTGACCACAGCCTGTGGCTGAGCACACTTGCATCTCAGCAGGTCTTAGCTGAGAGCAAAAGGGTCAGCGGCCCAGTGCAGTTCATCTCAGCAAGGCATCAACTGGTCATTGGCTTCTCAGACCAGGTGCCCTTGTGGGCCAAAGCTACAGGGAGGAGAGCTGTCTTTGCCCAGGAGGAGCTTCATAAATCTGATGATGTCAAAGAATTTTCTTCAGTTAGGGAAGCCATCAAGGAGGTCATGCACTCAGCTGGTGGGCCTGACATGCTTGTTGAGCAATTGGTACCAGCACCTAAGGCTAAGGCAAAACAACAGCTGACCTTTGAGTCATCTCAGTCATCTCCCAAGGGGTCAGTAGTGAGGCAGCTCAGCTTTGCATCAGCAGACAGTGGTTCTCCCTCCAAGTTTTCTGAGAAAGATTCTCTGGTGAAGAAGGCCAGCTTTGACTCAGCTCCACCAAGCCAATCTCCAGAAGATGCTGAGCAAATTGTACCAGCCAGCCCTCAGCAAGATGCAGAAGCCAGCACCCAGCAAGGTGCAGCGAGCTCAAGTCAGCCCTCAGCACCAGCAGCCAAGCCAGCTTTGCCTCAGCCAGGATCCACCACTCTCATTGGAATCTCAGGGGAGGATAGATACAGGATCACCTATGAGGCAAGACAGCTCCTGCACAATGTCTATGCTTCTGAGGATAAGGAGATTATTGGCTCAGTGGGCAAAGGCCTCTTAGTTGTGCCAGGGCAATGGGCCAGACTGAGCAACATCTCAGACTCAGGCACTTGGCTCCAAACTGAGAGCTTCAAAGTAGGTGACACTGTCATCACCAGAACAAACCAAACAAACCATACTATTGTGTATCATGATCATTCATGTTTTTTTTGCTTGGCTGAAACTAATCCTTTGGAAAGCCTTTGGTTTTGATTCCAAGAAAAATGAAGCTAAGTAAGAGGAAACAAACTTTAGCAAAGGAAAAGGAAAAGGAAATGGTTGAAAAAAAACATAACCTCAGGAAGCAGCTGGACACAATAGTGTACCCCCAAACAAACCACACTATTGTGTATCAAGGTTGCTCATGGACTACCACCTTGAAAAATTGTTTGAGTCATGTTTTTTAATTGGGTTTTAATAAGGCATCATATATTTTGGGAAATTGTGCATTTCTGAGAATTCTAAATAAAAGAAACTAATTGAGAAAATAAAAAAAGCTTTAGCAAAGGAAAATGTAGAGGGAATGTTAAAAAAACAAAATCACCTCAGGAAGCAGCTGGACACAATAGTGTACCCTCAAACAAACCATACTATTGTGTATCATGATCATTCAAGTTTTTTTTGCTTGGCTGAAACTAATCCTTTGGAAAGCCTTTGGTTTTGAATCCAAGAAAAATGAAGCTAAGTAAAAGGAAACAAACTTTAGCAAAGGAAAAAGAAAAGGAAATGGTTGAAAAAAAACAATCACCTCAGGAAGCAGCTGGACACAATAGTGTACCCCCAAACAAACCACACTATTGTGTATCAGGGTTGCTCATGGACTACCCCCTTGAAAAATTGTTGGAGTCATGTTTTTTAATTGGGTTTTAATAAGGCATTAAATATTTTGGGAAATTGTGCATTTCTGAGAATTCTAAATAAAAGAAACTAATTGAGAAAATAAAAAAAGCTTTAGCAAAGGAAAATGCAAAGGGAATGTTAAAAAAACAAAATCACCTCAGGAAGCAGCTGGACACAATAGTGTACCCTCAAACAAACCATACTATTGTGTATTTTTTGCAAAACTGATCCTTTGGAAATTCATGAAGGATTTTTTGCTTGGAAGCAGCTGGGCACAATAGTGTACCCTCAAACAAACCATACTATTGTGTATCATGATCATTCACTTGGCTGAAACTAATCCTTTGAAAGCCTTTGGTTTTGAAAAGAAAAATGAAGCTAAGTAAAAGGAAACTTTAGTAAAGGAAAAGGGAAAGGAAATGCTTAAAAAAAATATAACCTCAGGAAGCAGCTGGACACAATTGGTATCATGATCATTCAAGTTTTTTTGCTTGGCTGAAACTAATCCTTTGGAAAGCCTTTGGTTTTGAATCCAAGAAAAATGAAGTAAAAGGAAACAAACTTTAGTAAAGGAAAAGGGAAAGGAAATGCTTAAAAAAAATATAACCTTGGACACAATAGTGTACCCTCAAACAAACCATACTATTGTGTATCAGGGTTGCTCATGGACTACCCCCTTGAAAAATTGTTTGAGTGATGTTTTTAATTGGGTTTTAATAAGGCATCAATATTTTGGGAAATTAGGCATTTCTGAGAATTCTAAATAAAAGAAAGTAATTGAGAAAATAAAAAAAGCTTTAGCAAAGGAAAATGTAGAGGGAATGTTAAAAAAACAAAATCACCTCAGGAAGCAGCTGGACACAATAGTGTACCCTCAAACAAACCATACTATTGTGTATCATGATCATTCAAGTTTTTTTTGCTTGGCTGAAACTAATCCTTTGGAAAGCCTTTGGTTTTGAATCCAAGAAAAATGAAGCTAAGTAAAAGGAAACAAACTTTAGCAAAGGAAAAAGAAAAGGAAATGGTTGAAAAAAAACAATCACCTCAGGAAGCAGCTGGACACAATAGTGTACCCCCAAACAAACCACACTATTGTGTATCAGGGTTGCTCATGGACTACCCCCTTGAAAAATTGTTGGAGTCATGTTTTTTAATTGGGTTTTAATAAGGCATTAAATATTTTGGGAAATTGTGCATTTCTGAGAATTCTAAATAAAAGAAACTAATTGAGAAAATAAAAAAAGCTTTAGCAAAGGAAAATGCAAAGGGAATGTTAAAAAAACAAAATCACCTCAGGAAGCAGCTGGACACAATAGTGTACCCTCAAACAAACCATACTATTGTGTATCATGATCATTCATGTTTTTTTTGCTTGGCTGAAACTAATCCTTTAGAAAGCCTTTGGTTTTGATTCCAAGAAAAATGAAGCTAAGTAAGAGGAAACAAACTTTAGCAAAGGAAAATGTAAAGGGAATGTTAAAAAACAAAATCACCTCAGGAAGCAGCTGGACACAATAGTGTACCCTCAAACAAACCATACTATTGTGTATCAGGATCATTCATGTTTTTTTTGCTTGGCTAAAACTGATCCTTTGGAAAGCCTTTGGTTTTGATTCCAAGAAGGATGAAGCTAAGTAAAAGGAAACAAACTTTAGTAAATGAAAAGGGAAAGGAAATGCTTGAAAAAAAAACATAACCTCAGGAAGCAGCTGGACACAATAGTGTACCCTCAAACAAACCATACTATTGTGTATTATGATCATTCATGTTTTTTTTGCTTGGCTGAAACTCATCCTTTGGAAAGCCTTTGGTTTTGATTTCAATTGATTTCAATTCATTTCAACTGATGTTCAATTGATTTCAAATAATTTCAAATTAATTTCGGTTGATTTTCAATTTGTTTAATTAAATTGTTTTTCAATTGATTTTCACTTTACTTTGAATTGATTTCAACTTTATTAATTAACAAGGAATTGCTTTTCATTTGATTTCAATCAATTTTCATCTCACATGGGAGGATTTATTTCTTTGCTTGTGAAGGCTCAAGCCCATTCTAGCCAGCTTCTTTGCATCCCATCAGCTCAGCCATGGAGCAATTCAACACTGAGATGGACAAGCTCAGGAAGGACTACAATTATCATCTTGTGGAATGGTTTTCCAACCTCAGGAATATCCTGACTCTGGAGAAATTCTCTTTGAGCCCTAAGGCTTGGATTTGTTTTTTTGTTTCCCAATGGGAAATCCATTAATTAATTAGTGAAATGGTTAATTAGCAATGAGTTTTATTTTTGGGTGGTTCTTTAAGCAACTCCATGAAGGTGGTGGCTCTGACAGCTGAGATGGCTGACATCAAGGTGAAGCTCAGGTGCTCTCAGGAACAGTTTGTGGACATGCTGCAGAAGTACTACACTCAGCAGTTGGTTCAGCTTGAGGATCCTGATGCTGTGCCTGATTGGGTGATGCTCAGTTTCAGGAATGAACTCAGTCAGATCTTCAAAGACTTCAAGGGTTACCCAAAGATCACTCAGGGGCAATGGATTAGGATTCTCAAGACAGCTCTTCAGGATGCTCAGGATGGTTGGCCATCAGAGTGTATCCCTCTTCCTCAGCCTGCCCAACCTGCTAAACCTGATACATTTGATGCTACCCTCAGCAAGTTTCAGGATATGGAAAAGGAGTTGAATGCACAGCCTGACCATGAGGTGATGGAGGTGGCTAAGGACTCTCAGGTCTTAGACTCTCAGCCTATGGGGAGTGATGATGAAGCACCATCAGATACACCCTTTGGGTCCCAGGAGCTGGCTGATGATTCTCAGGTCTTAGACTCTCAGCCTATGAGCAGTGATGATTCAGCATCAGATCCATCCTCAGATGCTGAGCCCAAGTCCAAGAAGGCCAAGACTGAAGAGCCCTAGAGGACTGAAGGGTGTTTCTGGTGGTGTGGGATTAGTGCTCAGCTTGGACATAATCTTAGACTTTTGGCAATTGTGATTAATTAATTAATCAATTAATTAATTAATTAGCATGCTTATGCATGTTTAAGTTTCTTATAATTGAGTAATTAGCTAATTAATTAACCAATGAAGTTGTAGCATGTTCATATTTGTGCATGTCTATGTGATTCCTCAGCTTTTTAAGGCTCAAATCTAAGGGCAAGGACTAATCAACCTTTGCTCCATATCATCTCAGCCATGTCTTTCTTTGACTATCATGGGAGAGGCTCAGGCAAACCTCATCCTATGTTTGAAGAGAAGCCTGCTGAGGTGCCAGATGGAGTTTTGTGGACTCAGAGGGGTGGCCAAGGGCGCTACCAGCTTCAGTCCAATGATCCACCTCAGGAACCCTCATGCTTAGCACTCTTCAACAACTTGGACTCAGAAAACATTGTGGAGTATCCTAGATACCTTAGGGAGCCTAAGGTTGACTGTGGCAATGGCCACACAGTCTTCCTCAGCAGAATTCCCTGGCAATCAGGATGTAGAGAATGCCATGTGCCTGGGTTGAACAAATGGATGAATTTTTTTTTGTTGGTGTGTGTGTTTTAGCATAGGACAAGGAGCATTAATTAACTGATATAGTTGTCATTTTTTCATGGACACCATTTGCAACCCTGCAGGAACACAATGGCTGGTCTCAGGAAGTGGTTCAAAGATATTACACTGAGGTGCTCAGAATGGACCCATTGCCTTGGGGTGCATTTGTAGCTCCTCAGTTCAGACAAGCTCAGTTCAAGCCTCCTGAGCCTGATGCACCAGCTGGATTCTCAGCAGCAACTGCTTCTTCATCAACAGGGAAGGGCTCAGGCAGACCTCATCAGCCCTTCGATGTGCTAGATGCTGCTTTATCAAATATGCAGAGAAGCTCAGTTTGGAAGCCTCAGCCTATCAGGACTGCCAATGATGCTCAGGGCTATGTCAAGTCTGAGCTCCAAAAGCTGAACATCAATGAGATTGACAAGCTCCTGGACAACTCAGAATCAGATCAGAAGCTCAGTGACTTGGACAATGTACCTGACCTGATTGAGGACATGAAGTCCAAGATTCTTCTACTTGAGCAGGCACTTGAATCTCAGGAGCTCACAATGCTTAGGCTCAGGAAAGATGCTAAGTAAATGGAAGATAAGCAAGGTGAGCTCAGGGCTTTGCATGCTGAGCTTCAACTGAATGTGAAAAGAGCTCAGTTGTACTGGGAGCAGAAGCTGTCTCAGGATCTTGTGAATAAGGAAGCTCTGAGAAAGTTCATGGAAACTCATCAAATGAGTGAACTAGATGTCAAACAGCTGATGCAAAAATCTCCTCAGATTGATCACAAGCCTCAGGACTCAGTGAAGGAAGTTGTGGATGTATAATTAACTCAGGTGCAAGTCTGCTGAGCAGATATATAGTTAATTAGAAGCAGTCACTTCCTGAGTAATTATACCAGAGGCATTGTGAAGAATTACTTAGCTGGCAGAAAAAAATGAGTGCACCTCTGAAGTGATGTGGGTGGTTTTGCCACTGCTGCTGGTTGTTGTTGCAGTTTAGAATAATTAATTAATTAATTAATTAGTTAATTACTTAACTAATTAATGAATTAATTAATAATTAATCAATTATTTAGTTAATTAATTGATTACTTTAGCATAAGTAATGGGTAATGTTGGACATTAACATCACTGAGTTTAGTGTCAAATAATGGGTCTTTCAGTTTTGCTATCAGTTTCTTGTCCCTGACAGGACCTCAGCATTCTGCCTACCTCACTCAGCATTAAGGTCTTCAGCAAGCTTGAGTGATTTTTTTAACATTGAGCTAAGCAAGGCTTAATGATTTTTGAATGTCTCAGCATGTGACTATCAGCAGGACACACTGGCAAAAGATGGCTGGGAAAGTGATGGGGTTGGGTAGAGTTGCAAGCACTAAGATAATTAATTAATTACTGAGATTGAACTTAGCAGCATGGACTAAGATTGAATTTAGCAGATGTGAATCAATTTAGATTTGATATTCTTTAAAATAATTACTTGGATGGATGATTGTTTTTTTCACCTCAGGAAGAAGCTGGACACAATAGTGTACCCTCAAACAAACCATACTATTGTGTATCAGGATCATTCATGTTTGTTTTGCTTGGCTAAAACTGATCCTTTGGAAAGCCTTTGGTTTTGATTCCAAGAAGAATGAAGCTAAGTAAAAGGAAACAAACTTTAGTAAAGGAAAAGGGAAAGGAAATGCTTGAAAAAAAATATAACCTCAGGAAGCAGCTGGGCACAATAGTGTACCCTCAAACAAACCATACTATTGTGTATCAGGGTTGCTCATGGACTACCCCCTTGAAAAATTGTTTGGGTGATGTTTTTAATTGGGTTTTAATAAGGCATCATATATTTTGGGAAATTAGGCATTTCTGAGAATTCTAAATACAAGAAAGTAATTGAGAAAATAAAAGACATAAACTTTAGCAAAGGAAAATGTAAAGGGAATGTTAAAAAAACAAAATCACCTCAGGAGGCAGCTGGACACAATAGTGTACCCTCAAACAAACCATACTATTGTGTATCAGGATCATTCATGTTTTTTTTGGTTGGCTGAAACTCATCCTTTGGAAAGCCTTTGGTTTTGATTCCAAGAAGAATGAAGCTAAGTAAAAGGAAACAAACTTTAGTAAAGGAAAAGGGAAAGGAAATGCTTAAAAAAATATAACCTCAGGAAGCAGCTGGACACAATAGTGTACCCTCAAACAAACCATACTATTGTGTATCAGGGTTGCTCATGGACTACCCCCTTGAAAAATTGTTTGAGTGATGTTTTTAATTGGGTTTTAATAAGGCATCATATATTTTGGGAAATTAGGCATTTCTGAGAATTCTAAATACAAGAAAGTAATTGAGAAAATAAAAGACATAAACTTTAGCAAAGGAAAATGTAAAGGGAATGTTAAAAAAACAAAATCACCTCAGGAAGCAGCTGGACACAATAGTGTACCCTCAAACAAACCATACTATTGTGTATCAGGGTTGCTCATGGACTACCCTCTTGAAAAATTGTTTGAGTCATGTTTTTTGGATTTTAATAAGGCATAATATATTTTGAGAAATTGAGCATTTCTGAGAATTGTAAATAAAAGAAACTAATTGAGAAAATAAAAAATAATAGCAAAGGAAAAGGCAAAGAGAATGTTAAAAAAAACATCAGGAAGCAGCTGGACACAATAGTGTACCCCCAAACAAACCATACTATTTTGTATCATGATCATTCATGTTTTTTTTGGTTGGCTGAAACTCATCCTTTGGAAAATCTTTACTTAGTTTTGATGTTATATACCAAAGCTTGTGAAGGCTCAGATCCAACTGTGTTGATTTTCTCAGCAATGGTGCTGCTGAAGAGCATGCTGGAATCACTCAGCACCATGAGATCACTTAGCTCCAGAGGACTGAAGGGTGTTTCTGGTGGGGTAGGATTGGTGCTCAGCTTGACCATGGCCTCAGACCTGTGGCAATCTTGATCAGTAATGCATGCTTATGCATGTGTAAGTTTCTTATAATTACTTGCACATGCATCATATTCAATAACTATATATTTATTGATTCATTATATATAATTGTAATAAATGAATTAGTCAACTAGATATTTTGCTTGCATGGTGTTGAATTATGCATGTCTATGTGATTCCTCAGCTGCTTTGATCTCAGTGCGATTTCCACCAACTCAGCTGCACTTCTTGCAAGCCATGAGTTCAAACACTGCTGCTAGTCAGCAGAATCACCCTTGGCAGCAGAGGACAGCTGCCCAAGGCTCAGGAAAAAAGGATGCTGAGGGCAGATTTGGGCCCTGGGTACCTCAGCATCTCCTCAGCACTATTCCTGCTGGAATGGTGTATAGATCAGAGAATGGAAAGCATGCTCAGTTGGTGCAACCATGTGATCCTAAGAGACCTTACATCTCTGAGCTGTTCCAGAATCAGGATAAGGAAGTTATGGTCAAGTACCCCAGGTACTTGGGATGAGCCTAAGGTTGCCTGTGGTTCCTGTGGAGCTGACATTTTTCTCAGCAGAATTCCTTGGCAGTCAGGATGTGGCAAATGCAGAGTTCCTGGGTGGACTTAGAATAATGTTATTTTTGTTTACCTGTTTGTTCCTGATTTTTATGTGCTTTGAACTAAAGTATTACTGCTAATTACAAGTACCTCAGTGACAGTTCAAAACAAAGCAAACAACATTAATCATATAATTAATTAATTAATTAGCCAATTAATTAATTAATTGAGCAATTCATTACTTGGTAACATCATGAATTAATTGATCAATTACAGTCTACTTTTTTTGTTTCACTCAAAGCAGCTTGCATTGAGGGCTCAGATGGATGGCCTCAGTGGGTGATCCAGTGGTACTACACCAGGATTCTCAGCATGGATCCATTGCCATGGGCTAAGTCAGTGAAGGCAGATTATGGTAAGGCTCAGTTCATGGAAGGTGATCCTTCTGCTTCTAGGCCTTCATCTTCTCAGCGTCCTCCTGAGCCTCTAGGCACACCAGTGATGCCTAAGGCAAGGCCAGCTGATCCACCTCAGGCCAGTGAGTGTCCTAGTGGTGAAGCATACTACTTCAACCAGCTCCAGCAGATGGATCCTGAGGGTAGGTGCTCAGCAATGGCTCTGCTTCTCTCAGATGCTTCCATGAATGATCAACCTCTGGAGGACCTGTTAGTTCACATGGATGAGCTCAAAGAATGCATAGAATTGATGGAAACAGCTCAGAAAATGCAGGAAAGGACTGTGGCCAGACTGAAAAAGGATCTCAGCTTGATGGAAGATGTGTCTCAGGAGATTTCAAACAACATCATTGCTTTCCAAGGAACCCATGAGAACATGCTTTTAATGAAAGATGCAGTACTAGCTGAGGAGGAGGCTCAGCAGGAGGCTGAAAAAGCTGAGAGGGAGGCTCAGGAGGCTCAGGATGCTTTCATGACTCAGGAAATTGAAGATTTCATAGAGAAGCTGCCAATCTCAAGGCAGAGGGTTCTCTATTTGCTCAGCCCTCCACCTAAGAAACAAAAATCTCAGAATGATGAGGATGAGTAGCTGCCTCAGGCAGATGGAACATCACTGAGTGAAATCTCAGTGTCCTTTTTAAATTTGCTTTCAGAAGCAATCCATGCAGCTTGAATGAAGGAAAAAAGTGTGCAGATCTGAAGGGATGTGGAGGGCTTCTTCTGCATGTTAATTGTTGGAAGTATTTGATTGCATAGTCAATTTGTTTGACACATTGATGGGTAGAGACTTATTTATCTGATTAATTATTCAATGAACACTATACACTGAGATTAGTGTCAAAGAGTTGTATGCTTTGCTCTCAGCTTTTTGTCCCTGACAGGACATCAGCATCCTGAGCAAGTGGAGTACCTGGTGACTACATCATCCTTCTTAGTTGTGAGCATCTTCAGTGCTGAGGAGAAGGAGAAGCCAAGGCACTGAGGTTCTACTTCATAGTGAGACTCACTATGAAGTAGAACCTCAGAATGTGAGCTACATCATCTTCTACCTCAGCTAGCTTCTCAGTTGTTTCCAACTTTGTCCTGAGCAAGGCTCAGTATGCATCAGCATAGCACTATCAGCAAAAGGCATTGCCAGAAAATGTTTGGGAAAGTGGTGGGTCTGGGTAAGGTTTCAATGACTAAGGTTGAACTCAGCTGAAGGAACCAACCATTTCTATAACTAACTGTTCATTAATTAATCACAATATGTTCAACTTTGATTTGGTGTCATGAGTTATGGCTTAGATTGAGCTTGTATGCAACCTCACAGTTTCTTTGCAATGGTTCAGGTTCATTTTTGAGCTTGTGAAGGATCAAACACAGCCAGTAGAACCTTTGCTCAGTTCCACTGCACTAACTTGTTCAGCCATGGCAATGGGGAAGCTTACTACTCAGGAAGAGGGAAAGCTCCTTAAGTTCATCTCAGATCTTGGCATTACACCTCAGGATGCTCTTATCTTCCTCAGTAGGCATGAGATCGACATGGGGGAGCATCAGGACCTCAGGTCTTCCCTTGATGAGCTGCACAAGGTGCATGCCTGCCTCAGAGGACAGTCTCAGGGAAATGGAATCAACCTCATCAAGTGCAAGGCTGAGCTGATCAACATGCTGGCACTTGTGGAGCTCAGGCAGCATCAGTGGGTCCAGCATTGCCAGAACTTTGAGAAGCTCAGGGCTGATGTGATCAAGGAGGAGCTTGCTGAGATCAGGGACAAAGTGCTCAGCAGGATGCCCCAGCAGGTCACTGAGGACTCTCAGCATGCTGATGACTCTCAGGTCTTTGGTGACTCTCAGCAGGATGATGACTCTCAGGTCTTTGGTGACTCTCAGCAGGATGATGATTCAGCATCAGATCCATCCTCAGATGCTGAGCCCAAGTCCAAGAAGGCCAAGACTGGAGATGCCTAGAGGACTGAAGGGTGTTTCTGGTGGTGTGGGATTAGTGCTCAGCTTGGCCATAATCTTAGACTTTTGGCAAGTTTTATCAGTAATGTTGACATCAAATAATTTGCTAATTAGCTAACTAATTGGTTAATTAATTAATTAACCAATGAAGTTGTAGCATTTTTATATGTGCATGTCTATGTGGTTACTTGCACATGGATCATATTCAATAATTATATATTTATTGACTCATTAATTATATATATATAATAATAATTAAATGAATTAGTCAACTAGATATTTTGCTTGCATGGTGTTGAATTATGCATGTCTATGTGATTCCTCAGCTGCTTTGATCTCAGTGTGATTTCTACCAACTCAGCTGCACTTCTTGCAAGCCATGGGTGGCCCAGATGAAGCTGGCTTGATTTTGCCTAGGGGCAAAGGCTCAGGCAAATGGTGGAGCAAAGACTCAGGCAAAGACCAAGGCTATTATGGCAAAGGCTTTGGCAAAGACTCAGGCAAAGGCAAAGACTCAGGCAAAGACAAAGGCAAAGACTATGGCTATGGCAAAGACTCAGGAAAAGACAAAGGCTATGGCAAAGACTCAGGCAAAGGCAGAGGCCATGGCAAAGACCCAGGCTATAGCACAAGCTGGGGCAAAGGCCAGGGCTCAGAAACAGGCAGAATCCATGCCCAAGCCTTCTCCAGCAGAGACCCCATCTTAGGATCAATGATTCCAGAAGGCAAAGCTATGAAGGGCAGAAAAGGCCCCTCAGTTTACAGCAAAGTCTTAGACACCATCCCAGCCAACATGAGATTCACTTGTGAGGGTGGTCCAAGACATGCTCAGCTTGTTCCTGATGAGCCTCCTGAGATCAAGCTGCCAGAAATCTTTGGGGAAGAGGGTCACCATACTGAGGAAGACATTGTGATCTACCCCAGGTACCTCAGAGAGCCAAACTTCGAATGTCCAAGAGGCCACAAGGTGATGCTCAGCAGGATCCCATGGCAATCTAGCTGCAGAGAATGTCATGATCCTGGGTTGGCTTAGCATCATTTCATGTTTATTTTTTCAATATTTTTTGAGTGTTCAGGAAGTCAAAAAGTACCTCAGTGACAATTAAAACCACCAATTATATACACATATTAGTCAATTAATTTGAAAAAATACTTGGTTAATTACTTGATAATTACAATCAATTACAGTTTACTTTGTTGTTTCATTCAAAGCAGTTGGCAGTCAGGACTCAGCTGGGTGGCCTAAGTATGTGATTCAGGCCTACTACAGCAATATCCTCAGCATGAATCCTTTGCCATGGGCCAACTCAGTGGAAGCAGAGTTTGGTGTTGCTCAGTTCATGGCACAGGAGGCCAGGCCTGAGAAACCATCTCCTGCTGCTTCTTCAACCTCAGACCTCAGCCCTTGGATGGAAACCTTCTGCATCAATGAGATACAGAAGAATGATGCTCAGAGGCAGATAGATGTCTTGAAGGAGGAGGTGGCCAAAGCTGAGAAGACTGGAAATTGGTTGGCTCTCAGTGATTACCATGAGGACTTCATCTTGCTCAGCCAAACTATCACTGCAGCTGAGGATGCTCAGCATGCAACTGTGAACAAGCTCAGGAAAGACATTGAGCTCATGGAGGACCTCATGAATCAGTGGCATGAGACTAAGATCCAGTTTGAAGATGCTAAGCACAAGCTCATCAAAAGCATGGCTCAGAAAGAGGAAGAGAAGAAGAATAGCTCAGGAAGCAGCAGCATCCAATCTGAGGATCAGAAAAATTTGGAGGAAGCTACCATCCAATTTGAAGCCATCAGAAAAGCCCTTAAACTCACTGATGCTCAGATTCTTGAATTTTTGGAGGAGAAACAAAAGCAAACTCAGGGAGATTCTCAGCCTTCTAAGAGCAGTGAGCACCAAGAAGATGCTGAGGAGGATTCTGATAAGAGCAAGGCAGCTGACTGAAAGCATCAGCATCACTGAGTAAAATCTCAGTGTCTTTTTTTAAAATTTGCTATCACAAGCAATCCATGCAGCTTCAAGCTAAGGAAAACAGTGTGCAGCTCTGAAGGGATGTGGAGGGCTTCTACAGTAATTAAGTATGTTAATTGTTGGATGCATTTGACTGCATAGTCAATTTGTTTAACACACAATGATGTGTAGTTACTTACTTTTTTTGAGTAATTATTCAATGAACAATATGCAATGAGATTAATTAGTGCCAGACAGTTGAATGTTTTGCTTTCAGCATTTTGTCCCTGACAGGATCTCAGCATGATCTACATCATGTTCTACCTCAGCCAGCTTCAATGGTTTTTTCAACTTTGTCCTGAGCAAGGCTCAGTATGCCTCAGCAAAGCACTATGAGCAAAATGCATGGCCAAAAAGAAGTTTGGGAAAGTGATGGGATTGGGTAAACTTCCAATGACTAAGGTTGAGCTCAGCAGAAGGAACCAACAATTGCTATAATTAATTAATTATATAATTAACTAACTGAGAATTTTTGAAAATTTCAAATGAAACTAAGAAAGTAATTACTGAAATTAAAAGGAAGACAGCTTTAGCAAAGGAAAAGGTAAAGGGAATGTTTAAAAACAAAATCACCTCAGGAAGCAGTTGGACACAATAGTGTACCCTCAAACAAACCATACTATTGTGTATCATGATCGTTCATGTGTTTGTTTGGTTAGCTGAAACTAATCCTTTGGAAAGCCTTTGGTTTTGATTCCAAGAAGAATGAAGCTAAGTAATTAAAAGGAAAAACTTTAGCAAAGGAAAAGGGAAAGGAAATGGTTGAAAAAAAACACATCAGGAAGCAGCTGGACACAATAGTGTACCCCCAAACAAACCATACTATTGTGTATCAGGGTTGCTCATGGACTACCCCCTTGAAAAATTGTCTGGGTGATGTTTTTAAATTGGGTTTTAATAAGGCATCATAAATTTTGGGAAATTGAGCATTTCTGGGAATTTCAAATGAAAGAAACTAATTAAGAAGGAATTAATTAAAAGGAAAAAACTTTAGCAAAGGAAAAGGTAAAGGGAATGGTAAAAAACAAAGTCACCTCAGGAAGCAGCTGGACACAATAGTGTACCCTCAAACAAACCATACTATTGTGTATCAGGATCATTCATGTCTTTTTTTGGTTGGCTGAAACTAATCCTTTGGAAAGCCTTTGGTTTTGATTCCAAGAAGGATGAGGCTAAGTAAAAGGGAAACAAACTTTAACAAAGGAAAAGGGAAAGGAACTGGTTCAAAAAAAACACATAACCTCAGGAAGCAGCTGGACACAATAGTGTACCCTCAAACAAACCACACTATTGTGTATCAGGCTTGCTCATGGACTACCCCTTTGAAAAATTGTTTGAGTGATGTTTTTTAATTGGGTTTTAATAAGGCATCATATATTTTGGGAAACTGTGCATTTCTGAGAATTTCAAATGAAAGAAACTAAGAAAGGAATTAATTAAAAGGAAAAAACTTTAGCTAGCAAAGGAAAAGGTAAAGGAACTGATTGAAAAAATCTAAAAATCATGACCTCAGGAAGCAGCTGGACACAATAGTGTACCCTCAAACAAACCACACTATTGTGTATCAGGGTTGCTCATGGACTACCACCTTGAAAAATTGTTTGAGAGATGTATTTAAATTGGGTTTTAATAAGGCATTATATAGTTTGGGAAATTGGGCATTTCTGGGAATTTCAAATGAAAGAAACTAAGAAAGTAATTACAATTAAACAAAACCTGATGTTTTGCCTCAGAGCTTGCATGTGTGCACAGCAGCATCCAAAGCTCAGCAGTGCCCAGAGCAGCCTCAGCTTCCTTCAGCTCCTGTCAACTGTGTTCCTGAGATTGTCAATGAAATTTAAGTTTTGTTTTTTGTTGCATTTTTTTTATTGTATCAAGTTTTTTCCTATGAAATAGAGGTTGTCAATTAATTACTGTATAAAAGTGGTATATTTAATTACTTAATTAATTACCTTGTTTCAGTTTTCAGTTGCTAAATTCTAATCTTGTCAGCCAAGGCTCAGCATGGCTATTTCAACTCAGCTCAAAACCTTTGCTTTCTTGGCCTTGGTGATGAGCTCAGGGATAAGCATTGCCAGCATCTGAGCTTGCATCTCAGCTTTTTGGTTTTAAACCTTGGGCTATTGAATGGGTTTTTGTTAACCGCATTAATTAATTGAGGAAATATGGTTTTTCCATCTCATGCAGCCTGCATTGCAGGCTGCAACTCAGTTGATCTGAGCAAGAGGCTGAGTGGGTTGGAACCACTCTTGACCAGTTCTCAGCTGGATCTTGGGCAAGATTTAAGTAAATAAACACTTTTGTTTCTCCACTAGCCTTCTCCAAGCAAATAACTGGGTTCCTATCATTTTTAGACACATTCTTGATAAGTTCTTGGTTGCAATGCCAAGGGAATATGCTCAGCTATCATCCTCCTGAGCATCATCCTCAAGACTTTGCTTGAGATATCCTCTGATCTGAAGCTGTTCAGTAACTCAGTTGAGAAACTGGACACTCAGATAGGCAACCTGAGGGAGGAAACTTGGTGGCACTTGAGCATATGTCAGAAAGATGATGGCCTAAGGTTGATGCTTTCCATATTAATTAATGAATTATCTCAAAAAAACATATTCCTTTTTAGTTGGTTCATTTGACCCAGCCAGGAGATGTGGGAGCTCAGTCAAGAACACTTGACCTCATCTGAGTATGGCAACTCCAAGCTGCAATCAATGGAACTCAGGGTGGACCTTTCTCAGGGGAGGCCATGGGATGTCCTGAGACACCTCAAGCAGCACTTCAATGACTTCAGCCCCCAGGCTGGAGGATCTCAGCTCTATTTGGAGTTCATAAACACTCAGAAGTGGTCCTTTCTGAGTGGAAGTAAAGGAGTCTCTCAGTATACCAACATGGTGTCTTGGTTAAAGCCACTGTCAGTTTTATGTTTTTTTCAATGCAATTAATTAATGAATTAACTAATTAATCAATTATATTAATTAATTAATCAATTAATAGATTTGTTTAAGATCAAATCTGTGTGCTTAGTAATTAATGAAACAAGAATGCTTCAGCAACTGAGGACTTAGAGATGGAATGGGATTTGTTGCTCAGCACAGCTATCCTCAGCATCCAGGAGGGGGTGCAATATCAGCGTTTTCTCAGAGCAACTCAGGATAATTAATCAATGACATTTTTTTGTGTTGGTATTTTTTCTATTTGCAATTTTACTTTTCATTAGTTCTTTCTTAAGTTTAACTGATCAGCAATATCTTTTACCATGCTGTGATGCCAAACAATCTCAGGCCATCTACAAGACTGAGGCATCTGAGCAAGAGCTCAGCCATGAGGTGCTTCTGGTGCAGAACACAATGCGCCCAGAGCTTGAATCAGTCTTTATGCGCAAGGAGTTTGACTTAGAGCATAATCTTACTCACACCTCAGGATGGAGTATGGCTAAGCAGCATTACCAAGCTGCTCTGACCAGGCAAAATGGCCTGAAAACCAAGATTGCTCAGCTTGAATTAGTTTGTTTTAACTTGAGCATTGGGGTAAGCAACAACTTCAACATAGTCTTTAGATTAACTAGTTCATGTGATGTTGTGTTTATTATTTCCTTCTCAGGCTGAGAAATTCTCAGTATTGGACTCCATTGACCTCAGTGACATTTCTCCTCCTGATGCACTTCCACCTTGGAACACTCAGACTGAGGTTGCTCATTGAAAAATGTATTTTTACTTTTGGGCCATCAATGTTTTTGGAACATGATTATTTTTTCAACTGAAGACATTGTTAAAATTTGATGTAGCCTGCAGCTCAGGTAGATGCTCATGAGAAAGAACTTGAGTGGTTCTTTGGATCTGCAAGTGCTGAGAAAAAATTCTCAGCAGTAATTAATTTTCAATTTCCTCAGGTGCCTTCTAAGCAAGGCTACCTGTCTCTTCCTCTCAGCTGAGATTCATTTTCAATCTGGCTCATGAGCATTATTCTTAGTTTAGATCTCAGCAAACTCTTAGAAAAACATTATTTGCTATATACTATGTTCTGAGCCAAACTGCGCAAATCTCAGCAAATAAAGCTTTGACATTCAGTGTAAGCAAAAAAAAGTGATAAGGAACTGTGACATGGTCTGGGTTGACACATAATTCTAAGAAAAAACTTTAGCACAGGAAAAAGGTAAAGGGAATGTTTCTAAAGACAATTCACCTCAATAAGTAGCTGAACACAATAGTGGACCACCAAAACAAACATAAGTAATTAATTAATTAATTATGTTCAGTTGATATCTATTTACTTTCAATGAATTTTCAATTGAAGTAAGTTGAATTTCAATGCATTTTCAATTGATTTTAAATTAATTAATCAATTACTTTCAACTGATTTCCAATTGATTCCAATTGATGTTCAATTTAAATCAATTTACTTCCAATTGATTTCAAAGGATTTTCAGTTGACTTCAAGTTAATTAATTATTTTCAATTGGTTTTTCTTGTGTTCACCTCAGCAAGGGTCCATTTCTCAGCTTGTGAGGGCTCAATCCCAAGTTTAAGAAGCTCTCAGGCTAGCCAGTTCACTTCCTCAGCCATGGCACCAAAGTTTTCTCAGGAGCAGAGACAAGTCTTTCTTCAGGCAATTGAAGATTATGGTCTCTCAGCAAAAGAAGTTGTGGATTACCTGAAGCTCAACCCTAAGGATGCATCTCAGAAGGGTGGCAAAGCTGAGAGAGGACTCAGGGTTGGTTCTGGTGGTGTGGGGTTGGTTCCAAGCTTGCTCATGGTCTTGGACTTGTGCTCAGCTTTGTTCAGGAATGCATGATTGTGTGATAGCTCAGCTGCTTAATGAACTCAAGCCCATAGTGAGCATATTTGAATCCCAACTCAGCTGCAACTCAGCCATGGACAAACCTCACTCAGTCCCACATGGCTTAAGCTGGGCTATGGCAGGCCCTCACATTGTGATCAGACTGAGGCCTTCATCAAGTTTTCCCTCAGTGGAGGATCTATTTGGTCCTGGCTCAGATCCTAAGGAGATCATACATTACCCAAGGTATGATGAAGAGCCTTATGTTCAGTGTCCTAACTGCAGGTCTAAGGTGATGCTCAGCAGGATCCCATTTCAGAATGGCTGCACCTTCTGCAAGGACATGGGTTTGAACATGTGTGAATGCATTTGTTCTTTGTGTTTCTGAGCATGTGGGCATGATTTGATTACTAGTCAATTAACTAATCATATAATTAATTAATTCATCACTAAACTGTAATGTATGTTTGATAGGTTTTTCACATCCCTTACAACCCTGCAGGATATCAATGGGTGGTCTAAGGAGACCATTGCTCAGTATTACCAGATGATTCTCAACCTTTGCCCACTCCCCTGGCAGGTGTTTGTCACAGAGCCTTTCTATTGTGCTCAGTTCATGCACAAACTGGAGCCTGCTGAGCCTCCTAAATCTGCTGGGCCTTCTCAGTTGTATCAGTTGTTCAAGCCAGCTCCTTCAGCCAAGGCTAGGCCAAAAGCTCAGGCCAGCAAATCTGAGGGGTACTACAAATCCCAATATGCTGTGATTGACCCTGAGCATACTATCACTCAGCTCATCAAGCTGGTGCAAGGGGCTGAAGATCTCAGTGAAATAGGCTCCCTTGAGAACATCCACAATGAGATCACTCAGAAGCTTGAGGCTCTGAAGTATGGCATGGATGCTCAGGAGTTTACTCTTTTCAAGATCTTGGAGGATGCTAAGAAGATGCAAGATGAGCAACTCCTCTTAGCTCAGATGCAGTTGGAACTCACTCAGGCCAAGGAGAAGATCAGCACTGCTTTGACTGAGATGGAGGAGAAGAAAAGCTTTCAGAACATGAAGCAGTCTCAGTCTAAGGCTCCTGTCTTCAAGGCTCCTCCTTCTTCTTTGGCTTATGTGTTTGCCCCCATGCCTTCTCAGGCTGCCCAGGGGCCTGAGGCTGCCAATGATCATCAGATGCCTCCACCCAAACCTTCTAAGAAGACTGCTCCTTGGCAGGTTGCTCAGGCTGCTCAGGGGAGTGATGCAACTCAGAAGAGCCAGGAGCCTCCACCCAAACCTTCTTTTAAGACTGCTCCTTGGCAGGTTGCTCAGGCTGCTCAGGGGAGTGATGCAACTCAGAAGAGACAGGAGCCTCCACCCAAACCTTCTTTTAAGACTGCTCCTTGGCAGGTTGCTCAGGCTGCTCAGGGGAGTGATGCAACTCAGAGGAGACAGGAGCCCGAGGCTGCCAATGATCATCAGAATGCTCCTTGGCAGCTTCCTCAGAGGAGTAATGCAACAACTGAAGGCACAACTGAGCCTGATTTGGAAACATACTAATTAATTAGTGAGTTTGCAGCCTGAGCAAAAGCCTCAGTGGTTTTTTTGAAGCATCACCTCAGCTAAGCAGCTAATTAATCAATCAGCTAAGTCTGGCATTAAATTTGTGGCATCAGCTAAGTCTGAGAAGCAGCTTGCAAGTACAAAAATGCAGCTGATGTGGTGGGATTCTTCATTGCTGCTTCTGCAACCCAAATAATTAATTAGGTTATCTTGTTCTTAGCTGTCTTCACCCTGGCAGGACTGGCAGGACCTGAGGATAAGAAGGAAGTTCTTGGGCAGCCATCAGCTGGCAGCAACCAGAGGAACACTCAGGGCAATTCTGATGGAGCTTAGTTGGCTTTACTTTTTAAAAGCTTGGCACAGACTAAGCAATCATCAGCTACTTTGAATTCTCATCATGTCTCAGCTCCTCAACAGCATCAGATCTTAGAGGCATTGGATGAAAAGGAGATTGAAGCTGGCTGCAATCACTGAGTTGGATGCTGTTTTTTAATTGGGATTAAATGAGGCACCATATGTTTTAAGAAATTGAGCATTTCTGAGCATTTTACATGAAAGAAACTCAAACTCAAACAGCAAAAAAAAAATCTTAGCAAAGGAAAAGGTACAGGGAATGCAACAAAAAATCAACTCAGGAAGCAGCTGGACACAATAGTGTACCCTCAAACAAACCACACTATTGTGTATCAGGGTTGCTGATGGACTACCCCCTTGAAAAATTGTCTGAGTGATATTTTTTAATTGGGTTTTAATAAGGCATCATATATTTTGGGAAATTTGGCATTTCTGAGAATTCTAAATAAAAGAAACTAATTGAGAAAATAAAAGAAACAAACTTTAGCAAAGGAACAGGAAAAGGAAATGGTTGAAAAAAAACATACCCTCAGGAAGCAGCTGGACACAATAGTGCACCTTCCAAACAAACCACACTATTGTGTATCAGGGTTGCTCATGGACTACCCCCTTGAAAAATTGTTTGAGTGATGTTTTTTTAATTGGGTTTTAATAAGGCATCATATATTTTGGGAAACTGGTCATTTCTGAGAATTTCAAATGAAAGAAACTAAGAAAGGAATTAATTAAAAGGAAAAAACTTTAGCTAGCAAAGGAAAAGGTAAAGGAACTGATTGAAAAAATCTAAAAATCATGACCTCAGGAAGCAGCTGGACACAATAGTGTACCCTCAAACAAACCACACTATTGTGTATCAGGGTTGCTCATGGACTACCACCTTGAAAAATTGTTTGAGAGATGTATTTAAATTGGGTTTTAATAAGGCATTATATAGTTTGGGAAATTGGGCATTTCTGGGAATTTCAAATGAAAGAAACTAAGAAAGTAATTACAATTAAACAAAACCTGATGTTTTGCCTCAGAGCTTGCATGTGTGCACAGCAGCATCCAAAGCTCAGCAGTGCCCAGAGCAGCCTCAGCTTCCTTCAGCTCCTGTCAACTGTGTTCCTGAGATTGTCAATGAAATTTAAGTTTTGTTTTTTGTTGCATTTTTTTTATTGTATCAAGTTTTTTCCTATGAAATAGAGGTTGTCAATTAATTACTGTATAAAAGTGGTATATTTAAATACTTAATTAATTACCTTGTTTCAGTTTTCAGTTGCTAAATTCTAATCTTGTCAGCCAAGGCTCAGCATGGCTATTTCAACTCAGCTCAAAACCTTTGCTTTCTTGGCCTTGGTGATGAGCTCAGGGATAAGCATTGCCAGCATCTGAGCTTGCATCTCAGCTTTTTGGTTTTAAACCTTGGGCTATTGAATGGGTTTTTGTTAACCGCATTAATTAATTGAGGAAATATGGTTTTTCCATCTCATGCAGCCTGCATTGCAGGCTGCAACTCAGTTGATCTGAGCAAGAGGCTGAGTGGGTTGGAACCACTCTTGACCAGTTCTCAGCTGGATCTTGGGCAAGATTTAAGTAAATAAACACTTTTGTTTCTCCACTAGCTTTCTCCAAGCAAATAACTGGGTTCCTATCATTTTTAGACACATTCTTGATAAGTTCTTGGTTGCAATGCCAAGGGAATATGCTCAGCTATCATCCTCCTGAGCATCATCCTCAAGACTTTGCTTGAGATATCCTCTGATCTGAAGCTGTTCAGTAACTCAGTTGAGAAACTGGACACTCAGATAGGCAACCTGAGGGAGGAAACTTGGTGGCACTTGAGCATATGTCAGAAAGATGATGGCCTAAGGTTGATGCTTTCCATATTAATTAATGAATTATCTCAAAAAAACATATTCCTTTTTAGTTGGTTCATTTGACCCAGCCAGGAGATGTGGGAGCTCAGTCAAGAACACTTGACCTCATCTGAGTATGGCAACTCCAAGCTGCAATCAATGGAACTCAGGGTGGACCTTTCTCAGGGGAGGCCATGGGATGTCCTGAGACACCTCAAGCAGCACTTCAATGACTTCAGCCCCCAGGCTGGAGGATCTCAGCTCTATTTGGAGTTCATAAACACTCAGAAGTGGTCCTTTCTGAGTGGAAGTAAAGGAGTCTCTCAGTATACCAACATGGTGTCTTGGTTAAAGCCACTGTCAGTTTTATGTTTTTTTCAATGCAATTAATTAATGAATTAACTAATTAATCAATTATATTAATTAATTAATCAATTAATAGATTTGTTTAAGATCAAATCTGTGTGCTTAGTAATTAATGAAACAAGAATGCTTCAGCAACTGAGGACTTAGAGATGGAATGGGATTTGTTGCTCAGCACAGCTATCCTCAGCATCCAGGAGGGGGTGCAATATCAGCGTTTTCTCAGAGCAACTCAGGATAATTAATCAATGACATTTTTTTTGTGTTGGTATTTTTTCTATTTGCAATTTTACTTTTCATTAGTTCTTTCTTAAGTTTAACTGATCAGCAATATCTTTTACCATGCTGTGATGCCAAACAATCTCAGGCCATCTACAAGACTGAGGCATCTGAGCAAGAGCTCAGCCATGAGGTGCTTCTGGTGCAGAACACAATGCGCCCAGAGCTTGAATCAGTCTTTATGCGCAAGGAGTTTGACTTAGAGCATAATCTTACTCACACCTCAGGATGGAGTATGGCTAAGCAGCATTGCCAAGCTGCTCTGACCAGGCAAAATGGCCTGAAAACCAAGATTGCTCAGCTTGAATTAGTTTGTTTTAACTTGAGCATTGGGGTAAGCAACAACTTCAACATAGTCTTTAGATTAACTAGTTCATGTGATGTTGTGTTTATTATTTCCTTCTCAGGCTGAGAAATTCTCAGTATTGGACTCCATTGACCTCAGTGACATTTCTCCTCCTGATGCACTTCCACCTTGGAACACTCAGACTGAGGTTGCTCATTGAAAAATGTATTTTTACTTTTGGGCCATCAATGTTTTTGGAACATGATTATTTTTTCAACTGAAGACATTGTTAAAATTTGATGTAGCCTGCAGCTCAGGTAGATGCTCATGAGAAAGAACTTGAGTGGTTCTTTGGATCTGCAAGTGCTGAGAAAAAATTCTCAGCAGTAATTAATTTTCAATTTCCTCAGGTGCCTTCTAAGCAAGGCTACCTGTCTCTTCCTCTCAGCTGAGATTCATTTTCAATCTGGCTCATGAGCATTATTCTTAGTTTAGATCTCAGCAAACTCTTAGAAAAACATTATTTGCTATATACTATGTTCTGAGCCAAACTGCGCAAATCTCAGCAAATAAAGCTTTGACATTCAGTGTAAGCAAAAAAAAGTGATAAGGAACTGTGACATGGTCTGGGTTGACACATAATTCTAAGAAAAAACTTTAGCACAGGAAAAAGGTAAAGGGAATGTTTCTAAAGACAATTGACCTCAATAAGTAGCTGAACACAATAGTGGACCACCAAAACAAACATAAGTAATTAATTAATTAATTATGTTCAGTTGATATCTATTTACTTTCAATGAATTTTCAATTGAAGTAAGTTGAATTTCAATGCATTTTCAATTGATTTTAAATTAATTAATCAATTACTTTCAACTGATTTCCAATTGATTCCAATTGATGTTCAATTTAAATCAATTTACTTCCAATTGATTTCAAAGGATTTTCAGTTGACTTCAAGTTAATTAATTATTTTCAATTGGTTTTTCTTGTGTTCACCTCAGCAAGGGTCCATTTCTCAGCTTGTGAGGGCTCAATCCCAAGTTTAAGAAGCTCTCAGGCTAGCCAGTTCACTTCCTCAGCCATGGCACCAAAGTTTTCTCAGGAGCAGAGACAAGTCTTTCTTCAGGCAATTGAAGATTATGGTCTCTCAGCAAAAGAAGTTGTGGATTACCTGAAGCTCAACCCTAAGGATGCATCTCAGAAGGGTGGCAAAGCTGAGAGAGGACTCAGGGTTGGTTCTGGTGGTGTGGGGTTGGTTCCAAGCTTGCTCATGGTCTTGGACTTGTGCTCAGCTTTGTTCAGGAATGCATGATTGTGTGATAGCTCAGCTGCTTAATGAACTCAAGCCCATAGTGAGCATATTTGAATCCCAACTCAGCTGCAACTCAGCCATGGACAAACCTCACTCAGTCCCACATGGCTTAAGCTGGGCTATGGCAGGCCCTCACATTGTGATCAGACTGAGGCCTTCATCAAGTTTTCCCTCAGTGGAGGATCTATTTGGTCCTGGCTCAGATCCTAAGGAGATCATACATTACCCAAGGTATGATGAAGAGCCTTATGTTCAGTGTCCTAACTGCAGGTCTAAGGTGATGCTCAGCAGGATCCCATTTCAGAATGGCTGCACCTTCTGCAAGGACATGGGTTTGAACATGTGTGAATGCATTTGTTCTTTGTGTTTCTGAGCATGTGGGCATGATTTGATTACTAGTCAATTAACTAATCATATAATTAATTAATTCATCACTAAACTGTAATGTATGTTTGATAGGTTTTTCACATCCCTTACAACCCTGCAGGATATCAATGGGTGGTCTAAGGAGACCATTGCTCAGTATTACCAGATGATTCTCAACCTTTGCCCACTCCCCTGGCAGGTGTTTGTCACAGAGCCTTTCTATTGTGCTCAGTTCATGCACAAACTGGAGCCTGCTGAGCCTCCTAAATCTGCTGGGCCTTCTCAGTTGTATCAGTTGTTCAAGTCAGCTCCTTCAGCCAAGGCTAGGCCAAAAGCTCAGGCCAGCAAATCTGAGGGGTACTACAAATCCCAATATGCTGTGATTGACCCTGAGCATACTATCACTTCATCAAGCTGGTGCAAGGGGCTGAAGATCTCAGTGAAATAGGCTCCCTTGAGAACATCCACAATGAGATCACTCAGAAGCTTGAGGCTCTGAAGTATGGCATGGATGCTCAGGAGTTTACTCTTTTCAAGATCTTGGAGGATGCTAAGAAGATGCAAGATGAGCAACTCCTCTTAGCTCAGATGCAGTTGGAACTCACTCAGGCCAAGGAGAAGATCAGCACTGCTTTGACTGAGATGGAGGAGAAGAAAAGCTTTCAGAACATGAAGCAGTCTCAGTCTAAGGCTCCTGTCTTCAAGGCTCCTCCTTCTTCTTTGGCTTATGTGTTTGCCCCCATGCCTTCTCAGGCTGCCCAGGGGCCTGAGGCTGCCAATGATCATCAGATGCCTCCACCCAAACCTTCTAAGAAGACTGCTCCTTGGCAGGTTGCTCAGGCTGCTCAGGGGAGTGATGCTACTCAGAAGAGCCAGGAGCCTCCACCCAAACCTTCTTTTAAGACTGCTCCTTGGCAGGTTGCTCAGGCTGCTCAGGGGAGTGATGCAACTCAGAAGAGACAGGAGCCTCCACCCAAACCTTCTTTTAAGACTGCTCCTTGGCAGGTTGCTCAGGCTGCTCAGGGGAGTGATGCAACTCAGAGGAGACAGGAGCCCGAGGCTGCCAATGATCATCAGAATGCTCCTTGGCAGCTTCCTCAGAGGAGTAATGCAACAACTGAAGGCACAACTGAGCCTGATTTGGAAACATACTAATTAATTAGTGAGTTTGCAGCCTGAGCAAAAGCCTCAGTTGTTTTTTTGAAGCATCACCTCAGCTAAGCAGCTAAATAATCAATCAGCTAAGTCTGGCATTAAATTTGTGGCATCAGCTAAGTCTGAGAAGCAGCTTGCAAGTACAAAAATGCAGCTGATGTGGTGGGATTCTTCATTGCTGCTTCTGCAACCCAAATAATTAATTAGGTTATCTTGTTCTTAGCTGTCTTCACCCTGGCAGGACCTGAGGATAAGAAGGAAGTTCTTGGGCAGCCATCAGCTGGCAGCAACCAGAGGAACACTCAGGGCAATTCTGATGGAGCTTAGTTGGCTTCTACTTTTTAAAAGCTTGGCGCAGACTAAGCAATCATCAGCTACTTTGAATTCTCATCATGTCTCAGCTCCTCAACAGCATCAGATCTTAGAGGCATTGGATGAAAAAGGAGATTGAAGCTGGCTGCAATCACTGAGTTGGATGCTGTTTTTTAATTGGGATTAAATAAGGCACCATATGTTTTAAGAAATTGAGCATTTCTGAGCATTTTACATGAAAGAAACTCAAACTCAAACAGCAAAAAAAAAATCTTAGCAAAGGAAAAGGTACAGGGAATGCAACAAAAAATCAACTCAGGAAGCAGCTGGACACAATAGTGTACCCTCAAACAAACCACACTATTGTGTATCAGGGTTGCTGATGGACTACCCCCTTGAAAAATTGTCTGAGTGATATTTTTTAATTGGGTTTTAATAAGGCATCATATATTTTGGGAAATTTGGCATTTCTGAGAATTCTAAATAAAAGAAACTAATTGAGAAAATAAAAGAAACAAACTTTAGCAAAGGAAAAGGAAAAGGAAATGGTTGAAAAAAACATAACCTCAGGAAGCAGCTGGACACAATAGTGTACCCTCAAACAAACCACACTATTGTGTATCAGGGTTGCTCATGGACTACCCCCTTGAAAAATTGTTTGAGTGATGTTTTTTAATTGGGTTTTAATAAGGCATCATATATTTTGGGAAACTGGTCATTTCTGAGAATTATAAGAAAAATAGAAAAGTAAAAGAAAAAGTTTAGTAGTTAAAGGATAAGGTAAAGGACATGGTTGAAAAAAAATAACCTCAGGAAGCAGCTGGACACAATAGTGCACCCCCAAACAAACCATACTATTGTGTATCAGGGTTGCTCATGGACTACCTCTTGAAAAGTTGTTTTGATTTTTTTTTTTTTTTGCAAGATATTATATAATTTTATATAATTATATAATTATATACATTTGGGAAATTGAATAATTATTTCTCAGCAAAGCACTTTCAGCAAAGTTTGATGTTTTGGTTCTGAGCTTGCATGTGTGCACAGCAGCATCCAGAGCTCAGCAGCGACTATTCCTCTATCAGCTTATTTCAACTGGAAGTTCCTGAGATTGTGAATGAAATCAAGTTTTGGTTTTTGTATCCAATTTTGTTTTTTATTGTCTCAAGTTTTTCCTATGAAATAGAAGTTGTCAATTAATTAATTACTATATAAAAGTGGGATATTTAATTACTTAGTTAATTACATTGTTTCAGTTCTCAGTTGCTTAGTTGATTAATTCAAATCTTGTCAGCCAAGGCTCAGCATGGCTATTTCATCTCAGCTCAAAACCTTTGCTTTCTTGGCCTTGGTGATGAGCTCAGGGATCAGCATGGCCAGCATCTGAGCTTGCATCTCAGCTTTTTGGTTTTAAACCTTGGGCTATTGAATGGGCTTTTGTTTACCTAATTAATTAATTGAGGAAATATGTTTTTTCCATCTCATGCAGCCTGCATTGCAGGCTGTAACTCAGTGGATCTGAGCAAGAGGCTCAATGCTCTGGAACAATTCTTCAACAGTGCTCAGCTGGATCTTAGGCAAGATTTAAGTAAGTAAACACTTTTGTTTCTCCACTAGCTTCCTCTAAGCATATAACTGTACAATTGTACACTTATATAATTATATAATTAATTAGTTAATTAATTCATTGTTGATTGCAATGCCAAGGGCTGGTTCTCAGCCATGATCTTGTTGGGCTACATCATCAAGATCTTCCTTTCCAAATCAGCTCAGCTCAAGAATGTCTTCAGTGGCTCAGTCTCCAAAGTGAACACTCAGCTGGGCATCCTCAGAGAAGAAACTTGATGGCACTTGAGCATGTGTCATAGATATGATGGCCTAAGGTTGATGCTTTCCATATTAATTAATTAATTACCTAAGATTTTTTGATTCTTCATTTGGCCAAGCCAGGAGATGTGGGAACTCAGTCAAAAACACTTAGAAAAAACTGAGTTCTCAGCTGTTTTGAAATTAGGTTTTAATACATGTCTTGGGGATTTGCCTCAACATTGTATTCAACTAAGGTGAAGAAGCAGCTCAGAGCTAGAGGTGGAGGAGCTGAATCTACACCTCAGAAGGGCTCTACTGGCAGCCCTGAGTCTTCACCACCCAGCTCAGGGAGGTTGCAGTCTGGTCTTGGCAAGTTTTTTGGCTCAGGAAGCCAGAAGAGAGGTGCTGAGAAGCCAGTGTCAGAAGAACTGGTACCTCAGAAAAGGCAAAGGCTCAGCAGATTTCAGCAGGATGCCATGAGGGAAAGGAATGAATTGCTGAGAGAAAATGCTGAGCTGAAGGCTCAAAAAGCTGAGAGAGATTCAGAACTCATAGAGATAGCTAAGAAAACAGCCAGGCTTGTAAGGAGGGAACCTCAGCAGTCTCCACAAGCCAGCTCATCAGGTACCAACAGGAAGAAGCCAGGCTCAGCCACCAAAAGAGCAGAAATCTCAGCTGAGACAAAGGTGAAGTACTGTGAGGAGATGCTTGCAGACAAGCCCAGGTTCACTAAGCTTGAGGATTTTTGGAAGGCTCAGAGCAGCAAGTATGGCATCACCAAAAAGCAACTCAGCCACATGCTGGCAAACCATGAGTCATACAAGCAACTTGTGTCTCAGAGCAAGCTCAAGAACCTCAGAAAACAAGAGAAATCTAAGAGAAAGAGGGCTCAGGGAGGTGGAAGAAAACTTGCTTTCCCAGATATCCTCTCAAGTATGAAGCAATGGCTCAGTCTTGAAAGAGCTTGTGGCAACACTATCTCTAAGCAGGATCTGATGGCTGAGTACATGGCCAGACTGCAGCTCACAGCAAATGAGCTCAGAAACAAAGCATCAAACAAGGACATCACTGCCTTGCAAAGAGCTGAGTTGCTCAAAGATAGCACAGAGAGAGAGAGAGGAGAGGAAGACTAAGTTGCTTGAAAATCCTGGATATAGGAAAATAACTGCTTTCAGACTTGTTTCATGGCTTGATGCTAAGTATATGGCCACTGAGCTGGTGACCAACATTTCAGCCACTGAAGCTGAGACCAGAACTAAGCTGACATGGCAGGAGTTTGACCACAGCCTGTGGCTGAGCACACTTGCATCTCAGCAGGTCTTAGCTGAGAGCAAAAGGGTCAGCGGCCCAGTGCAGTTCATCTCAGCAAGGCATCAACTGGTCATTGGCTTCTCAGACCAGGTGCCCTTGTGGGCCAAAGCTACAGGGAGGAGAGCTGTCTTTGCCCAGGAGGAGCTTCATAAATCTGATGATGTCAAAGAATTTTCTTCAGTTAGGGAAGCCATCAAGGAGGTCATGCACTCAGCTGGTGGGCCTGACATGCTTGTTGAGCAATTGGTACCAGCACCTAAGGCTAAGGCAAAACAACAGCTGACCTTTGAGTCATCTCAGTCATCTCCCAAGGGGTCAGTAGTGAGGCAGCTCAGCTTTGCATCAGCAGACAGTGGTTCTCCCTCCAAGTTTTCTGAGAAAGATTCTCTGGTGAAGAAGGCCAGCTTTGACTCAGCTCCACCAAGCCAATCTCCAGAAGATGCTGAGCAAATTGTACCAGCCAGCCCTCAGCAAGATGCAGACGCCAGCACCCAGCAAGGTGCAGCGAGCTCAAGTCAGCCCTCAGCACCAGCAGCCAAGCCAGCTTTGCCTCAGCCAGGATCCACCACTCTCATTGGAATCTCAGGGGAGGATAGATACAGGATCACCTATGAGGCAAGACAGCTCCTGCACAATGTCTATGCTTCTGAGGATAAGGAGATTATTGGCTCAGTGGGCAAAGGCCTCTTAGTTGTGCCAGGGCAATGGGCCAGACTGAGCAACATCTCAGACTCAGGCACTTGGCTCCAAACTGAGAGCTTCAAAGTAGGTGACACTGTCATCACCAGAACTCAGGGAACATCAGCTGGTAGGGTCTTACTGCCCTATAGGAAGCTGAGGGCGAGCAACCCTGAGCCCATGTCAAAGATTGAGCTCATGCAGCAGCCAGCTGCCAATGTGGACTCAGTCATCCTCAGTTGGAGCATTGAAGCTCAAGCTCAGCAGTACCCAGCATCACTCTGGCAGAGAGACTGCTTCAGCTCAGTGTTCAGTGACACAGCCACTGAGGCCATGGCATTGGCAAACCAGGTCAGTTGCCTGGTGGCTGAGAAGTGCACCTCTAGGCTTCAAATCACAGACACTGATTTTTCTAAGCAGTTCAAAGCCATTGTGAGAATGAGGCTCATTGAGCTCAGAGCTGAGTGGCAGAAGCAGAGAAAGGAGGAGCACTCAGTTTGGAAAGTTGGCCCCTTAGAGATTGTCACTGCAGTTGTCCATGCTCAGGAGCTTATGTCTGAGAAGAATCTCAATGACAATTAGGTTCTCAGAGCTGCAGTCAGGAATGGGATCCTGGTCTACAGGCCTGATCCAGCCTCAGGGAGGCTTGTAGAACTGCTGTCTCAGAGCTGGGCTAAGGAGATGGGCTTAGAGGTTGGCACCAAGAGGTACAACCCTGAGTGGCTCAGAGACAGGCTCAAGTGGAGAGATGATGAGGGGGTGCCCATAAAGGCAGATTGGAATCTCAGCAAAACAGCTAAGAACATCTCAGATCTTCAAGTATGGGATTATCGGCATCCTGAGGATGACAAAGAGTTAGATGAAGAGGAGAAGAAGCCTGAGATAGAGGATGCCATTGCTGATGACTTGGAGCTAGAGCTTCAGAACTCCTTGTCCCTGAGAATCCATCCTGCCCTCAGAAGAGCTCAATTCAGAAGAATGGGCACAGCTGAGTACCAAGCAAAGAAGGAAAGAGATGTGGCTAAGAGGCTCAGGGCGAGGCATGCAAACAAATGGCTCAGAAAACACAGGCAGAAGATTGTGGCACAGGCATCTGAGAAAATTGGTTCCCAAAGCAGACAAGAAGCTTTCTCAGAGATGGTGCCTGAGGTGAAGCAGAAGCAAGGCAAGAAAAAGCTCAGCCTTGCCTTCAAACATTCTTTGAAGAACAAGCCCTCAGCCAAAAACAAGCCTTCAGCTAAGTTCAAATCCTTGAAGAAAGCTGCTAAGAAAACTCAGGAGCAAGCCACTCAGCAGCAAGCCATCTCAGATGCTGAGCCCAAGAAGACTTGTGAGGAGGAAGCAACTAAGGCACCACCACCTTTGCCTCCTCCTGCTGAGGCTCCTCAGGAAGCACCAGATTCTGATGACCCCCTTCTGATGCAGGAAGCTGTTGTCACCTCAGATGCTGCAGGCAAGCTTCACTTTGGCAAGGAAGGCAAGATCACTTTCAAAGGTGATAAAGGCTTCTACACCATGGTCACTACCTCAGGAGTCTTTCAGATTAAGCCTGAGTGGCTGCAACTCAAAAGCTCTAAGCCTTTTGTTGCAAGAGTTCAGTGGCCTAAGTGGAGCCAGCTCAGCAAGAATGACCTCAAGTTATGGCTGTCCCAACTGAGCTGCAACCCTGATGATCAGCTTGGCATGGGCCCTGAGGAATGGTCCACTCACACAGTGTTGCCATGCCCTGCCAACATACCTGAGATGGAGGATCAGCACCTTTGGTTTGGCTGGTGTCTTCTCAGCTGGTGCTTCAAGAAGGCTAATGTCCCTCAGCCAGAGGAAATTGGGGTGCATTGTATTGATCCCATCCTGAGCAAGCTGATTCTTGAGACTGAGGATACTGAGCAGCTGGATGGCTTGAAGCAAGGCTTGCAGCTCAGCTGGACTGAGAGCACCAGGCTTCTTCTGGTTCCAGTGTATTCTCAGTTTCACTGGATTTTGCTGGTAGCTCAGAGGGAAGGCACTGGGCAACCCATCACTTGGAGGAGGTATGACTCCCTCAGCAAAGAGCATGAAGAATCTCATCCTCAGCAGATCCTCATGGGGAACTTGCTTGACCCTCAGTTCATCCTTCCACCACTCAGCAACTCTGCCAAGCAGCCTGTGGGCAGCAATGCCTGTGGCTGCTATGTGCTTCACTACATGGAGGAAGAAATCAGGCTTCTCAGAGGAGAGTGGCTCTCAGTTTGGCCTGAGACAGGGTGGAAGAACTGGAAGCAGAGGTTGGAGATGGCTTGCACCAAGGTCATTGCTGAGCAAAAACTTATCACTGATGCTGCCAAGGTCAGGTGGGGGAAATTCCAATCTGAGAAGGCTAAGACTGCTGAGCAACAAGAAAAAGCTAAGGCAAAGCTTTCTAAGCTCAAGGACATCACCTCAGTTGCCTACATTACTGCTCAGCAGCAGCTGGACAAGAACTCAGTGAGGTTCACCTGGAAAAACCTCTCTGAGGAATCAGTTCACAAGGTCAGGCTCCTGGAGCATGCCTTGGGAAAATGTTCTAAGTGCAGATGGCAATCAGGCTGCCTGAGCTGTGATGCCTACAAATGCCTCAGGTACCACCTGCACTCAGAGGCTGCCAAGGCCAAGAAGTTGCCCTTTCTCAGCACAGGGCCTGAGGATCTTGAGCAACTGCTCAAGTCAGCCACCCTAGCTATCTCAGCAAGCTCATCTTTAGAACCTATTTCCTCGAGCTCAGCTGCATCTACCTCAGCAACATCAGCTGCTCCTGCCTGAAGCTCTACTGAGAGTGAGTGATTTGCAGCTTTGCACTGATAAAAACTCAGTGGCTTTCACTTTCATTCTGATATAATTGAGTCAGTGCTAGAAAATCTCTTCAGGAAGCAGCTGGACACAATAGTGTACCCTCAAACAAACCACACTATTGTGTATCAGGGTTGCTCATGGACTACCTCCTTGAAAAATTGTTTGGGTGATGTGTTTTAATTGGGTTTTAATAAGGCATCATATATTTTGGGAAACTGGTCATTTCTGAGAATTTCAAATGAAAGAAACTAAGAAATTAATTGAAAGGAAAACACTTTAGCTAGCAAAGGAAAAGGTAAAGGAAATGATTGAAAAAATCAAAAAAATCATGACCTCAGGAAAGCAGCTGGACACAATAGTGTACCCTCAAACAAACCACACTATTGTGTATCAGGCTTGCTCATGGACTACCCCCTTGAAAAATTGTTTGAGTGATGTTTTTTATTGGGTTTTAATAAGGCATCATATATTTTGGGAAACTGGTCATTTCTGAGAATTTCAAATGAAAGAAGCTAAGAAAGGAATTATTTAAAAGGAAAACACTTTAGCTAGCAAAGGAAAAGGTAAAGGAAATGATTGAAAAAATCAAAAAAATCATGACCTCAGGAAGCAGCTGGACACAATAGTGTACCCTCCAAACAAACCAGACTATTCTGTGTCAGGGTTGCTCATGGACTACCCCCTTGAAAAATTGTTTGAGTGATGTTTTTTTTATTGGGTTTTAATAAGGCATCATATATTTTGGGAAACTGGTCATTTCTGAGAATTTCAAATGAAAGAAACTAAGAAAGGAATTATTTAAAAGGAAAACACTTTAGCTAGCAAAGGGAAAGGTAAAGGAAATGATTGAAAAAATCAAAAATCATGACCTCAGGAAGCAGCTGGACACAATCGTGTACCCTCAAACAAACCACACTATTGTGTATCAGGGTTGCTCATGGACTACCCCCTTGAAAAATTGTTTGTGTGATGTTTTTTAATTGGGTTTTAATAAGGCATCATATATTTTGGGAAACTGGTCATTTCTGAGAATTTCAAATGAAAGAAACTAAGAAAGGAATTAATTAAAAGGAAAACACTTTAGCTAGCAAAGGAAAAGGTAAAGGAAATGATTGAAAAAATCAAAAAAATCATGACCTCAGGAAGCAGCTGGACACAATAGTGTACCCTCCAAACAAACCACACTATTCTGTATCAGGGTTGCTCATGGACTACCCCCTTGAAAAATTGTTTGTGTGATGTTTTTTAATTTGGTTTTAATAAGGCATCATATATTTTGGGAAACTGGTCATTTCTGAGAATTTCAAATGAAAGAAACTAAGAAATAAATTAATTGAAAGGAAAACACTTTAGCTAGCAAAGGAAAAGGTAAAGGAAATGATTGAAAAAATCAAAAAAATCATGACCTCAGGAAGCAGCTGGACACAATCGTGTACCCTCCAAACAAACCACACTATTGTGTATCAGGGTTGCTCATGGACTACCCCCTTGAAAAATTGTTTGTGTGATGTTTTTTAATTGGGTTTTAATAAGGCATCATATATTTTGGGAAACTGGTCATTTCTGAGAATTTCAAATGAAAGAAACTAAGAAAGGAATTAATTAAAAGGAAAACACTTTAGCTAGCAAAGGAAAAGGTAAAGGAAATGATTGAAAAAATCAAAAAAATCATGACCTCAGGAAAGCAGCTGGACACAATAGTGTACCCTCAAACAAACCACACTATTGTGTACCAGGGTTGCTCATGGACTACCCCCTTGAAAAATTGTTTGAGTGATGTTTTTTTATTGGGTTTTAATAAGGCATCATATATTTTGGGAAACTGGTCATTTCTGAGAATTTCAAATGAAAGAAACTAAGAAAGGAATTAATTAAAAGGAAAACACTTTAGCTAGCAAAGGAAAAGGTAAAGGAAATGATTGAAAAAAAACAAAAAATCATGACCTCAGGAAAGCAGCTGGACACAATAGTGTACCCTCCAAACAAACCACACTATTTTGTACCTGGATGTATTTTTCTGTGGAAGGCATCTGGAAAATTTCAATGATGGAAAATAAAAAGTAAAAGGAAAAAGCTTTAAACATATGAAAAAATGAAAAATGTTTGAACAAAAAAAAGACCAAGACACAATTGTGTATCCTGACACAATTTTACAAAATAATAAAAAATATATAATTAAAAATAAAAATAATTAAATTAAAAATTTTTATAATTAAAAATAAAAATAAAAAATAATTTAAAATAAAATAAAAAATAATTAAATTAAAAATTATTATAATTAATTAATTAAAAATAAAAATAAAAAATAATTTAAAATAAAATAAAAAATAATTAAATTAAAAATTATTATAATTAAAAATAAAAATAAAAAATATTTTAAAATTTTAAAATAAAATAAAAAACAATTAAAAACTAAAAAACAAAAAAAATGAAAAAAAAACTTACACCAAAATCCTGTGGACACAATAGTGTACCCCTCCATCATTTCCAGAGTTACAGAATAATTTTGAGGTCTGTGGACACAATAGTGTATCCCCACACTAATCAGTATCCAACATTACACACAGAAGCTTTTACACACAGAAGCTTTTACACAGAGGCTATTACACACAAAGCTTTTACCCACAGAAGCTTTTACATACAGACGCTTTTACACACAGATGTTTTTACACACAGACGCTTTTACACGGACACTTTTACACACAGACACGTTTACACACAGACACTTTTACACACAGACCTTTTTACACACAGGAGCTGCTTTTACACACAAACGCTTTGACACACAGAAGCTTTTACACATAGACGCTTTTACACACAGAAGCTTTTACACACAGTCGCTATTACACACAGACGCTTTTACACACAGACGCTTTTACACACAGACGCTTTTAGACACATCGCAATTTTACTTCAGTTTTTGGCGATCCAACCTCATTTCGTGCGAAAGGGACGTGCGACAGGGTTGCGCGGGACAAGTTGAAATCGCAATTTCACCTCAGTGAATTCATCACGACCCAGATTATTTTTCAGGATGAGTTGTTCCAAACATATAGGTAGGTGTTTTCCCTTTCTGATAGGCTAATGTTTGTTTGTAGGAGTTGAACCCGCCAACCAGTTTAGAATACGGGTTTATGATTTTATATTCTATATCATATATACCATCCAAAAGGTAACATTGGATACCCTCCGGTCTTTTTAAGATAGCCATGGATCATCGTCCATGTATTGACGATTTAAGATGGTTTACCTAATAAAAAGGGTGAATTGCTATAGCTATGGTAAATAATCATACGGTGGCCCGGTGGGTCCTTAATAATTCTTTGACTTTGACTTCAGTGTCCAGCTGAAACAAGATGTCAACCAGTCCATGCTATCTACGTTTTGTACTTGTTGTTGCCAGCATATGTCCAACACATGGGGATGGGTCACAAGCTACGCATCCATAAATCCCGGCTATGGCTTGGGGCTAACGATGCCAGGAGCCTGACAGCCACAGCCCTGACAACGATGCCAATGGCGACGTCCCCCCTGAGATGAACGAAGGTCTTTGAGGTTGCAGATGGTCAGAATTGAAGGAGGATCAAAAGTGGAGATTTAAGCAACAACTATGTGGTGGTTGATTTGTTCTTGGCAGATTCTTTACAGAAATGGGGCTTGAGATTTATGCGACAAAAGCCTGCGATTTAGTTCGTGTTACAGTATTGGTTTGATATCCATGGCTACGCAGGAGTAGGAGCTATGCGACAGACCCCAGCCACATGCCAACTGGTATGAAGGTTCGAGTCGCCATCAAAGTTTAAGATTGATGGGAACTACAAGATTAACCCGTCATACTTCAATTTGACAAACCTAAAATATCCTAGCATCTACAATATTCTAAGACGTCCCATGTTTCATGTATTGCATGTGTATATGTACTATATATATATATATACATATATATATATATACATATATATATATACATATATATATATATATACATATATATATACATATATAATATGGAGCGCGTATCCAACAGGACGACCACTGTCAAACAAGATGAACACCGTAGCAAAACTGGAGACTGTCTACAACGCTTGGCCTTGCCACAGCCACCAAGTGCTGTCGGTTTCACCGCCGCGGGGCCTGCGGCGATGACAAAAAATACCCTGGAAAGCCACGAGGGACGGTTCAGGGACTTGAAACGGTTCATTGTCCGGTCAATTTACAAGAAGAGATTGAAATCCATGTGTTTCCCGCTCCAGAAAATGATCGACAAAGATACCTTGGTGTTCTTACTCATTTGTTTACTCATTTGTTACCAAGAGGGACACGTATAAACACATGGTTGTGCTTTGTTTTGCACCTACAAGATGACACTCAATGTGTATCATCAAGAAATGTGATATTCTATACCCTATTGTTATGTGCTCTTGTTACACAAAGCAGGGTTCCATCACCACTAGTCGCCAACTGTCCATGCATAGGGCATTGCATTCGATGCCAGTTTTGGTTCAAATTTCCACATTTCCGCGGCGCTTGGACTGATCCTTGACAGCACGGAAGGACAGCGGCAGGGCTGTGGTCTTGCCCTATCTTACCTTCGCAGAGCTACTCAAACAAAACATGATGAATAAACTTCATTGTGGAAGATGTTAGATCAACACATTTGGGGCCTATTTTTGTGGAGCGTTCCACATTGACACTGATCATCATACATGAGATCCTCAAGGGACCTCATAGCGACCCAGTGTACAAAAACAATCAAAAACAATCACTAGACGACGGATGGCCCGAGAGCGTAGAGGAGCAGGGTCTTCTCTTGTTAGTATGGAGACACAATTTTACAAACAATATATGAAAGATGTGTTATAGGCAGTCGAGAAGAGGAGTAGCAAGACAAAATAGTGAGAAGTGCAAGACAATAGTTTGCATCGCAAACGCTTTTACACACAAAAGCTTTTAATGTTGGTTACTGATTAGTGTGGGGAGGCCCCCCCCAAACAAATTTTGGTTACAGAATAGTGTGGAAAAACCAAGGTACCGGGTACAGAATAGTGTAAAATCAAAAAAAAAATAGATTTAAATTGATTTCAATTTACTTTCAATTGATTTGAATTTATTTTGAATTGATTTCAATTTACTTTCAATTGATTTGAATTTATTTTCAATTGATTTCAATTTACTTTCAATTGATTTGAATTTATTTTCAATTGATTTCAATTTACTTTCAATTGATTTGAATTTATTTTCAATTGATTTCAATTTACTTTGAATTGATTTCAATTTACTTTCAATTGATTTGAATTTATTTTGAATTGATTTCAATTTACTTTCAATTGATTTCAATTTACTTTCAATTGATTTGAATTTATTTTGAATTGATTTCAAATTACTTTCAATTGATTTCAATTTATTTTCAATTGATTTCAATTTACTTTCAATTGATTTCAATTTACTTTCAATTGATTTGAATTTATTTTGAATTGATTTCAAATTACTTTCAATTGATTTCAATTTACTTTCAATTGATTTCAATTTATTTTGAATTGATTTCAATTTACTTTCAATTGATTTGAATTTGTTTCGAATTGATTTCAATTTACTTTCAAGTGATTTCAATTTACTTTCGATTGATTTCAATTTAAATTGATTTCAATTTACTTTCAATTGATTTCAATTTATTTTCAATTGATTTCAATTTACTTTCAATTGATTTCAATTTACTTTCAATTGATTTCAATTTACTTTCAACTGATTTCAATTTACTTTCAATTGCTTTCAATTTACTTTCAATTGATTTCAATTTCAATTGATTTCAATTTACTTGCAATTGATTTCAATTTACTTTCAAGTAAAAGAAAAAAACAATCACCTCAGGAAGCAGCTGGACACAATAGTGTACCCCCAAACAAACCACACTATTGTGTATCAAGGTTGCTCATGGACTACCACCTTGAAAAATTGTTTGAGTCATGTTTTTTAATTGGGTTTTAATAAGGCATCATATGTTTTGGGAAATTGTGCATTTCTGAGAATTCTAAATAAAAGAAACTAATTGAGAAAATAAAAAAGCTTTAGCAAAGGAAAATGTAAAGGAAATGTTAAAAAACAAAATCACCTCAGGAAGCAGCTGGACACAATAGTGTACCCTCAAACAAACCATACTATTGTGTATCATGATCATTCATGTTTTTTTTGCTTGGCTGAAACTAATCCTTTGGAAAGCCTTTGGTTTTGATTCCAAGAAAAATGAAGCTAAGTAAAAGGAAACAAACTTTAGCAAAGAAAAAGGAAAAGGAAATGGTTGGAAAAAAAAAATAACCTCAAGAAGCAGCTGGACACAATAGTGTACCCCCAAACAAACCACACTATTGTGTATCAGGGTTGCTCATGGACTACCCCCTTGAAAAAGTGTTTGAGTCATGTTTTTTAATTGGGTTTTAATAAGGCATCATATATTTTGGGAAATTGTGCATTTCTGAGAATTCTAAATAAAAGAAACTAATTGAGAAAATAAAAAAAGCTTTAGCAAAGGAAAATGTAGAGGGAATGTTAAAAAAACAAAATCACCTCAGGAAGCAGCTGGACACAATAGTGTACCCTCAAACAAACCATACTATTGTGTATCATGATCATTCAAGTTTTTTTTGCTTGGCTGAAACTAATCCTTTGGAAAGCCTTTGGTTTTGAATCCAAGAAAAATGAAGCTAAGTAAAAGGAAACAAACTTTAGCAAAGGAAAAAGAAAAGGAAATGGTTGAAAAAAAACAATCACCTCAGGAAGCAGCTGGACACAATAGTGTACCCCCAAACAAACCACACTATTGTGTATCAGGGTTGCTCATGGACTACCCCCTTGAAAAATTGTTGGAGTCATGTTTTTTAATTGGGTTTTAATAAGGCATTAAATATTTTGGGAAATTGTGCATTTCTGAGAATTCTAAATAAAAGGAAACTAATTGAGAAAATAAAAAAGCTTTAGCAAAGGAAAATGCAAAGGGAATGTTAAAAAAACAAAATCACCTCAGGAAGCAGCTGGACACAATAGTGTACCCTCAAACAAACCATACTATTGTGTATCATGATCATTCATGTTTTTTTTGCTTGGCTGAAACTAATCCTTTAGAAAGCCTTTGGTTTTGATTCCAAGAAAAATGAAGCTAAGTAAGAGGAAACAAACTTTAGCAAAGGAAAATGTAAAGGGAATGTTAAAAAACAAAATCACCTCAGGAAGCAGCTGGACACAATAGTGTACCCTCAAACAAACCATACTATTGTGTATCAGGATCATTCATGTTTTTTTTGCTTGGCTAAAACTGATCCTTTGGAAAGCCTTTGGTTTTGATTCCAAGAAGGATGAAGCTAAGTAAAAGGAAACAAACTTTAGTAAATGAAAAGGGAAAGGAAATGCTTGAAAAAAAACATAACCTCAGGAAGCAGCTGGACACAATAGTGTACCCTCAAACAAACCATACTATTGTGTATTATGATCATTCATGTTTTTTTGCTTGGCTGAAACTCATCCTTTGGAAAGCCTTTGTTTTTGATTTCAATTGATTTCAATTCATTTTCAACTGATGTTCAATTGATTTCAAATGATTTCAAATTAATTTCGATTGATTTTCAATTTGTTTAATTAAATTGTTTTTCAATTGATTTTCACTTTACTTTGAATTGATTTCAACTTAATTTATTAATTAACAAGGAATTGCTTTTCATTTGATTTCAATCAATTTTCATCTCACATGGGAGGATTTATTTCTTTGCTTGTGAAGGCTCAAGCCCATTCTAGCCAGCTTCTTTGCATCCCATCAGCTCAGCCATGGAGCAATTCAACACTGAGATGGACAAGCTCAGGAAGGACTACAATTATCATCTTGTGGAATGGTTTTCCAACCTCAGGAATATCCTGACTCTGGAGAAATTCTCTTTGAGCCCTAAGGCTTGGATTTGTTTTTTTTGTTTCCCAATGGGAAATCCATTAATTAATTAGTGAAATGGTTAATTAGCAATGAGTTTTATTTTTGGGTGGTTCTTTAAGCAACTCCATGAAGGTGGTGGCTCTGACAGCTGAGATGGCTGACATCAAGGTGAAGCTCAGGTGCTCTCAGGAACAGTTTGTGGACATGCTGCAGAAGTACTACACTCAGCAGTTGGTTCAGCTTGAGGATCCTGATGCTGTGCCTGATTGGGTGATGCTCAGTTTCAGGAATGAACTCAGTCAGATCTTCAAAGACTTCAAGGGTTACCCAAAGATCACTCAGGGGCAATGGATTAGGATTCTCAAGACAGCTCTTCAGGATGCTCAGAGTGTATCCCTCTTCCTCAGCCTGCCCAACCTGCTAAACCTGATACATTTGATGCTACCCTCAGCAAGTTTCAGGATATGGAAAAGGAGTTGAATGCACAGCCTGACGATGAGGTGATGGAGGTGGCTAAGGACTCTCAGGTCTTAGACTCTCAGCCTATGGGGAGTGATGATGAAGCACCATCAGATACACCCTTTGGGTCCCAGGAGCTGGCTGATGATTCTCAGGTCTTAGACTCTCAGCCTATGAGCAGTGATGATTCAGCATCAGATCCATCCTCAGATGCTGAGCCCAAGTCCAAGAAGGCCAAGACTGAAGAGCCCTAGAGGACTGAAGGGTGTTTCTGGTGGTGTGGGATTAGTGCTCAGCTTGGACATAATCTTAGACTTTTGGTAATTTTGATTAATTAATTAATCAATTAATTAATTAATTAGCATGCTTATGCATGTTTAAGTTTCTTATAATTGAGTAATTAGCTAATTAATTAACCAATGAAGTTGTAGCATGTTCATATTTGTGCATGTCTATGTGATTCCTCAGCTTTTTAAGGCTCAAATCTAAGGGCAAGGACTAATCAACCTTTGCTCCATATCATCTCAGCCATGTCTTTCTTTGACTATCATGGGAGAGGCTCAGGCAAACCTCATCCTATGTTTGAAGAGAAGCCTGCTGAGGTGCCAGATGGAGTTTTGTGGACTCAGAGGGGTGGCCAAGGGCGCTACCAGCTTCAGTCCAATGATCCACCTCAGGAACCCTCATGCTTAGCACTCTTCAACAACTTGGACTCAGAAAACATTGTGGAGTATCCTAGATACCTTAGGGAGCCTAAGGTTGACTGTGGCAATGGCCACACAGTCTTCCTCAGCAGAATTCCCTGGCAATCAGGATGTAGAGAATGCCATGTGCCTGGGTTGAACAAATGGATGATTTTTTTTTTGTTGGTGTGTGTGTTTTAGCATAGGACAATGAGCATTAATTAACTGATATAGTTGTCATTTTTTCATGGACACCATTTGCAACCCTGCAGGAACACAATGGCTGGTCTCAGGAAGTGGTTCAAAGATATTACACTGAGGTGCTCAGAATGGACCCATTGCCTTGGGGTGCATTTGTAGCTCCTCAGTTCAGACAAGCTCAGTTCAAGCCTCCTGAGCCTGATGCACCAGCTGGATTCTCAGCAGCAACTGCTTCTTCATCAACAGGGAAGGGCTCAGGCAGACCTCATCAGCCCTTCGATGTGCTAGATGCTGCTTTATCAAATATGCAGAGAAGCTCAGTTTGGAAGCCTCAGCCTATCAGGACTGCCAATGATGCTCAGGGCTATGTCAAGTCTGAGCTCCAAAAGCTGAACATCAATGAGATTGACAAGCTCCTGGACAACTCAGAATCAGATCAGAAGCTCAGTGACTTGGACAATGTACCTGACCTGATTGAGGACATGAAGTCCAAGATTCTTCTACTTGAGCAGGCACTTGAATCTCAGGAGCTCACAATGCTTAGGCTCAGGAAAGATGCTAAGAAAATGGAAGAGGAGCAAGGTGAGCTCAGGGCTTTGCATGCTGAGCTTCAACTGAATGTGAAAAGAGCTCAGTTGTACTGGGAGCAGAAGCTGTCTCAGGATCTTGTGAATAAGGAAGCTCTGAGAAAGTTCATGGAAACTCATCAAATGAGTGAACTGGATGTCAAACAGCTGATGCAAAAATCTCCTCAGATTGATCACAAGCCTCAGGACTCAGTGAAGGAAGTTGTGGATGTATAATTAACTCAGGTGCATGTCTGCTGAGCAGATATATAGTTAATTAGAAGCAGTCACTTCCTGAGTAATTATACCAGAGGCATTGTGAAGAATTACTTAGCTGGCAGAAAAAATGAGTGCACCTCTGAAGTGATGTGGGTGGTTTTGCCACTGCTGCTGGTTGTTGTTGCAGTTTAGAATAATTGATTAATTAATTAATTAATTAGTTAATTACTTAATTAACTAATTAATGAATTAATTAATAATTAATCAATTATTTAGTTAATTAATTGATTACTTTAGCATAAGTAATGGGTAATGTTGGACATTAACATCACTGAGTTTAGTGTCAAATAATGGGTCTTTCAGTTTTGCTATCAGTTTCTTGTCCCTGACAGGACCTCAGCATTCTGCCTACCTCACTCAGCATTAAGGTCTTCAGCAAGCTTGAGTGATTGTTTTTTACATTGAGCTAAGCAAGGCTTAATGATTTTTGAATGTCTCAGCATGTGACTATCAGCAGGACACACTGGCAAAAGATGGCTGGGAAAGTGATGGGGTTGGGTAGAGTTGCAAGCACTAAGATACTTAATTAATTACTGAGATTGAACTTAGCAGCATGGACTAAGATTGAATTTAGCAGATGTGAATCAATTTAGATTTGATATTCTTTAAAATAATTACTTGGATGGATGATTGTTTTTTCACCTCAGGAAGAAGCTGGACACAATAGTGTACCCTCAAACAAACCATACTATTGTGTATCAGGATCATTCATGTTTTTTTTGCTTGGCTAAAACTGATCCTTTGGAAAGCCTTTGGTTTTGATTCCAAGAAGAATGAAGCTAAGTAAAAGGAAACAAACTTTAGCAAAGGAAAAGGGAAAGGAAATGCTTGAAAAAAATATAACCTCAGGAAGCAGCTGGACACAATAGTGTACCCTCAAACAAACCATACTATTGTGTATCAGGGTTGCTCATGGACTACCCCCTTGAAAAATTGTTTGAGTGATGTTTTTAATTGGGTTTTAATAAGGCATCATATATTTTGGGAAATTAGGCATTTCTGAGAATTCTAAATACAAGAAAGTAATTGAGAAAATAAAAGACATAAACGTTAGCAAAGGAAAATGTAAAGGGAATGTTAAAAAAACAAAATCACCTCAGGAAGCAGCTGGACACAATAGTGTACCCTCAAACAAACCATACTATTGTGTATCAGGATCATTCATGTTTTTTTTGGTTGGCTGAAACTCATCCTTTGGAAAGCCTTTGGTTTTGATTCCAAGAAGAATGAAGCTAAGTAAAAGGAAACAAACTTTAGTAAAGGAAAAGGGAAAGGAAATGCTTAAAAAAATATAACCTCAGGAAGCAGCTGGACACAATAGTGTACCCTCAAACAAACCATACTATTGTGTATCAGGGTTGCTCATGGACTACCCCCTTGAAAAATTGTTTGAGTGATGTTTTTAATTGGGTTTTAATAAGGCATCATATATTTTGGGAAATTAGGCATTTCTGAGAATTCTAAATACAAGAAAGTAATTGAGAAAATAAAAGACATAAACTTTAGCAAAGGAAAATGCAAAGGGAATGTTAAAAAACAGAATCACCTCAGGAAGCAGCTGGACACAATAGTGTACCCTCAAACAAACCATACTATTGTGTATCAGGGTTGCTCATGGACTACCCTCTTGAAAAATTGTTTGAGTCATGTTTTTTGGATTTTAATAAGGCATCATACATTTCGAGAAATTGAGCATTTCTGAGAATTGTAAATAAAAGAAACTAATTGAGAAAATAAAAAATAATAGCAAAGGAAAAGGCAAAGAGACTGTTAAAAAAACACATCAGGAAGCAGCTGGACACAATAGTGTACCCCCAAACAAACCATACTATTTTGTATCATGATCATTCATGTTTTTTTGGTTGGCTGAAACTCATCCTTTGGAAAATCTTTACTTAGTTTTGATGTTATATACCAAAGCTTGTGAAGGCTCAGATCCAACTGTGTTGATTTTCTCAGCAATGGTGCTGCTGAAGAGCATGCTGGAATCACTCAGCACCATGAGATCACTTAGCTCCAGAGGACTGAAGGGTGTTTCTGGTGGGGTAGGATTGGTGCTCAGCTTGACCATGGCCTCAGACCTGTGGCAATCTTGATCAGTAATGCATGCTTATGCATGTGTAAGTTTCTTATAATTACTTGCACATGCATCATATTCAATAACTATATATTTATTGATTCATTATATATAATTGTAATAAATGAATTAGTCAACTAGATATTTTGCTTGCATGGTGTTGAATTATGCATGTCTATGTGATTCCTCAGCTGCTTTGATCTCAGTGCGATTTCCACCAACTCAGCTGCACTTCTTGCAAGCCATGAGTTCAAACACTGCTGCTAGTCAGCAGAATCACCCTTGGCAGCAGAGGACAGCTGCCCAAGGCTCAGGAAAAAAGGATGCTGAGGGCAGATTTGGGCCCTGGGTACCTCAGCATCTCCTCAGCACTATTCCTGCTGGAATGGTGTATAGATCAGAGAATGGAAAGCATGCTCAGTTGGTGCAACCATGTGATCCTAAGAGACCTTACATCTCTGAGCTGTTCCAGAATCAGGATAAGGAAGTTATGGTCAAGTACCCCAGGTACTTGGGATGAGCCTAAGGTTGCCTGTGGTTCCTGTGGAGCTGACATTTTTCTCAGCAGAATTCCTTGGCAGTCAGGATGTGGCAAATGCAGAGTTCCTGGGTGGACTTAGAATAATGTTATTTTTGTTTACCTGTTTTTTGTTCCTGATTTTTATGTGCTTTGAACTAAAGTATTACTGCTAATTACAAGTACCTCAGTGACAGTTCAAAACAAAGCAAACAACATTAATCATATAATTAATTAATTAATTAGCCAATTAATTAATTAATTGAGCAATTCATTACTTGGTAACATCATGAATTAATTGATCAATTACAGTCTACTTTTTTTGTTTCATTCAAAGCAGCTTGCATTGAGGGCTCAGATGGATGGCCTCAGTGGGTGATCCAGTGGTACTACACCAGGATTCTCAGCATGGATCCATTGCCATGGGCTAAGTCAGTGAAGGCAGATTATGGTAAGGCTCAGTTCATGGAAGGTGATCCTTCTGCTTCTAGGCCTTCATCTTCTCAGCGTCCTCCTGAGCCTCTAGGCACACCAGTGATGCCTAAGGCAAGGCCAGCTGATCCACCTCAGGCCAGTGAGTGTCCTAGTGGTGAAGCATACTACTTCAACCAGCTCCAGCAGATGGATCCTGAGGGTAGGTGCTCAGCAATGGCTTTGCTTCTCTCAGATGCTTCCATGAATGATCAACCTCTGGAGGACCTGTTAGTTCACATGGATGAGCTCAAAGAATGCATAGAATTGATGGAAAAAGCTCAGAAAATGCAGGAAAGGACTGTGGCCAGACTGAAAAAGGATCTCAGCTTGATGGAAGATGTGTCTCAGGAGATTTCAAACAACATCATTGCTTTCCAAGGAACCCATGAGAACATGCTTTTAATGAAAGATGCAGTACTAGCTGAGGAGGAGGCTCAGCAGGAGGCTGAAAAAGCTGAGAGGGAGGCTCAGGAGGCTCAGGATGCTTTCATGACTCAGGAAATTGAAGATTTCATAGAGAAGCTGCCAATCTCAAGGCAGAGGGTTCTCTATTTGCTCAGCCCTCCACCTAAGAAACAAAAATCTCAGAATGATGAGGATGAGTAGCTGCCTCAGGCAGATGGAACATCACTGAGTGAAATCTCAGTGTCCTTTTTAAATTTGCTTTCAGAAGCAATCCATGCAGCTTGAATGAAGGAAAAAAGTGTGCAGATCTGAAGGGATGTGGAGGGCTTCTTCTGCATGTTAATTGTTGGAAGTATTTGATTGCATAGTCAATTTGTTTGACACATTGATGGGTAGAGACTTATTTATCTGATTAATTATTCAATGAACACTATACACTGAGATTAGTGTCAAAGAGTTGTATGCTTTGCTCTCAGCTTTTTGTCCCTGACAGGACATCAGCATCCTGAGCAAGTGGAGTACCTGGTGACTACATCATCCTTCTTAGTTGTGAGCATCTTCAGTGCTGAGGAGAAGGAGAAGCCAAGGCACTGAGGTTCTACTTCATAGTGAGACTCACTATGAAGTAGAACCTCAGAATGTGAGCTACATCATCTTCTACCTCAGCTAGCTTCTCAGTTGTTTCCAACTTTGTCCTGAGCAAGGCTCAGTATGCATCAGCATAGCACTATCAGCAAAAGGCATTGCCAGAAAATGTTTGGGAAAGTGGTGGGTCTGGGTAAGGTTTCAATGACTAAGGTTGAACTCAGCTGAAGGAACCAACCATTTCTATAACTAACTGTTCATTAATTAATCACAATATGTTCAACTTTGATTTGGTGTCATGAGTTATGGCTTAGATTGAGCTTGTATGCAACCTCTCAGTTTCTTTGCAATGGTTCAGGTTCATTTTTGAGCTTGTGAAGGATCAAACACAGCCAGTAGAACCTTTGCTCAGTTCCACTGCACTAACTTGTTCAGCCATGGCAATGGGGAAGCTTACTACTCAGGAAGAGGGAAAGCTCCTTAAGTTCATCTCAGATCTTGGCATTACACCTCAGGATGCTCTTATCTTCCTCAGTAGGCATGAGATCGACATGGGGGAGCATCAGGACCTCAGGTCTTCCCTTGATGAGCTGCACAAGGTGCATGCCTGCCTCAGAGGACAGTCTCAGGGAAATGGAATCAACCTCATCAAGTGCAAGGCTGAGCTGATCAACATGCTGGCACTTGTGGAGCTCAGGCAGCATCAGTGGGTCCAGCATTGCCAGAACTTTGAGAAGCTCAGGGCTGATGTGATCAAGGAGGAGCTTGCTGAGATCAGGGACAAAGTGCTCAGCAGGATGCCCCAGCAGGTCACTGAGGACTCTCAGCATGCTGATGACTCTCAGGTCTTTGGTGACTCTCAGTAGGATGATGACTCTCAGGTCTTTGGTGACTCTCAGCAGGATGATGATTCAGCATCAGATCCATCCTCAGATGCTGAGCCCAAGTCCAAGAAGGCCAAGACTGGAGATGCCTAGAGGACTGAAGGGTGTTTCTGGTGGTGTGGGATTAGTGCTCAGCTTGGCCATAATCTTAGACTTTTGGCAAGTTTTATCAGTAATGTTGACATCAAATAATTTGCTAATTAGCTAACTAATTGGTTAATTAATTAATTAACCAATGAAGTTGTAGCATTTTTATATGCGCATGTCTATGTGGTTACTTGCACATGGATCATATTCAATAATTATATATTTATTGACTCATTAATTATATATATATATAATTAATTAAATGAATTAGTCAACTAGATATTTTGCTTGCATGGTGTTGAATTATGCATGTCTATGTGATTCCTCAGCTGCTTTGATCTCAGTGTGATTTCTACCAACTCAGCTGCACTTCTTGCAAGCCATGGGTGGCCCAGATGAAGCTGGCTTGATTTTGCCTAGGGGCAAAGGCTCAGGCAAATGGTGGAGCAAAGACTCAGGCAAAGACCAAGGCTATTATGGCAAAGGCTTTGGCAAAGACTCAGGCAAAGGCAAAGACTCAGGCAAAGACAAAGGCAAAGACTATGGCTATGGCAAAGACTCAGGAAAAGACAAAGGCTATGGCAAAGACTCAGGCAAAGGCAGAGGCCATGGCAAAGACCCAGGCTATAGCACAAGCTGGGGCAAAGGCCAGGGCTCAGAAACAGGCAGAATCCATGCCCAAGCCTTCTCCAGCAGAGACCCCATCTTAGGATCAATGATTCCAGAAGGCAAAGCTATGAAGGGCAGAAAAGGCCCCTCAGTTTACAGCAAAGTCTTAGACACCATCCCAGCTAACATGAGATTCACTTGTGAGGGTGGTCCAAGACATGCTCAGCTTGTTCCTGATGAGCCTCCTGAGATCAAGCTGCCAGAAATCTTTGGGGAAGAGGGTCACCATACTGAGGAAGACATTGTGATCTACCCCAGGTACCTCAGAGAGCCAAACTTCGAATGTCCAAGAGGCCACAAGGTGATGCTCAGCAGGATCCCATGGCAATCTAGCTGCAGAGAATGTCATGATCCTGGGTTGGCTTAGCATCATTTCATGTTTATTTTCAATATTTGTTGAGTGTTCAGGAAGTCAAAAAGTACCTCAGTGACAATTAAAACCACCAATTATATACACATATTAGTCAATTAATTTAAAAAAATACTTGGTTAATTACTTGATAATTACAATCAATTACAGTTTACTTTGTTGTTTCATTCAAAGCAGTTGGCAGTCAGGACTCAGTTGGGTGGCCTAAGTATGTGATTCAGGCCTACTACAGCAATATCCTCAGCATGAATCCTTTGCCATGGGCCAACTCAGTGGAAGCAGAGTTTGGTGTTGCTCAGTTCATGGCACAGGAGGCCAGGCCTGAGAAACCATCTCCTGCTGCTTCTTCAACCTCAGACCTCAGCCCTTGGATGGAAACCTTCTGCATCAATGAGATACAGAAGAATGATGCTCAGAGGCAGATAGATGTCTTGAAGGAGGAGGTGGCCAAAGCTGAGAAGACTGGAAATTGGTTGGCTCTCAGTGATTACCATGAGGACTTCATCTTGCTCAGCCAAACTATCACTGCAGCTGAGGATGCTCAGCATGCAACTGTGAACAAGCTCAGGAAAGACATTGAGCTCATGGAGGACCTCATGAATCAGTGGCATGAGACTAAGATCCAGTTTGAAGATGCTAAGCACAAGCTCATCAAAAGCATGGCTCAGAAAGAGGAAGAGAAGAAGAATAGCTCAGGAAGCAGCAGCATCCAATCTGAGGATCAGAAAAATTTGGAGGAAGCTACCATCCAATTTGAAGCCATCAGAAAAGCCCTTAAACTCACTGATGCTCAGATTCTTGAATTTTTGGAGGAGAAACAAAAGCAAACTCAGGGAGATTCTCAGCCTTCTAAGAGCAGTGAGCACCAAGAAGATGCTGAGGAGGATTCTGATAAGAGCAAGGCAGCTGACTGAAAGCATCAGCATCACTGAGTAAAATCTCAGTGTCTTTTTTTAAAATTTGCTATCACAAGCAATCCATGCAGCTTCAAGCTAAGGAAAAAAGTGTGCAGCTCTGAAGGGATGTGGAGGGCTTCTACAGTAATTAAGTATGTTAATTGTTGGATGCATTTGACTGCATAGTCAATTTGTTTAACACACAATGATGTGTAGTTACTTACTTTTTTTGAGTAATTATTCAATGAACAATATGCAATGAGATTAATTAGTGCCAGACAGTTGAATGTTTTGCTTTCAGCATTTTGTCCCTGACAGGATCTCAGCATGATCTACATCATGTTCTACCTCAGCCAGCTTCAATGGTTTTTTCAACTTTGTCCTGAGCAAGGCTCAGTATGCCTCAGCAAAGCACTATGAGCAAAATGCATGGCCAAAAAGAAGTTTGGGAAAGTGATGGGATTGGGTAAACTTCCAATGACTAAGGTTGAGCTCAGCAGAAGGAACCAACAATTGCTATAATTAATTAATTATATAATTAACTAACTGAGAATTTTTGAAAATTTCAAATGAAACTAAGAAAGTAATTACTGAAATTAAAAGGAAGACAGCTTTAGCAAAGGAAAAGGTAAAGGGAATGTTTAAAAACAAAATCACCTCAGGAAGCAGTTGGACACAATAGTGTACCCTCAAACAAACCATACTATTGTGTATCATGATCGTTCATGTGTTTGTTTGGTTAGCTGAAACTAATCCTTTGGAAAGCCTTTGGTTTTGATTCCAAGAAGAATGAAGCTAAGTAATTAAAAGGAAAAAACTTTAGCAAAGGAAAAGGGAAAGGAAATGGTTGAAAAAAAACACATCAGGAAGCAGCTGGACACAATAGTGTACCCCCAAACAAACCATACTATTGTGTATCAGGGTTGCTCATGGACTACCCCCTTGAAAAATTGTCTGGGTGATGTTTTTTAATTTCGTTTTAATAAGGCATCATAAATTTTGGGAAATTGAGCATTTCTGGGAATTTCAAATGAAAGAAACTAATTAAGAAGGAATTAATTAAAAGGAAAAAACTTTAGCAAAGGAAAAGGTAAAGGGAATGGTAAAAAACAAAGTCACCTCAGGAAGCAGCTGGACACAATAGTGTACCCTCAAACAAACCATACTATTGTGTATCAGGATCATTCATGTCTTTTTTTGGTTGGCTGAAACTAATCCTTTGGAAAGCCTTTGGTTTTGATTCCAAGAAGGATGAGGCTAAGTAAAAGGGAAACAAACTTTAACAAAGGAAAAGGGAAAGGAACTGGTTCAAAAAAAAACACATAACCTCAGGAAGCAGCTGGACACAATAGTGTACCCTCAAACAAACCACACTATTGTGTATCAGGCTTGCTCATGGACTACCCCTTTGAAAAATTGTCTGAGTGATGTTTTTTAATTGGGTTTTAATAAGGCATCATATATTTTGGGAAACTGTGCATTTCTGAGAATTTCAAATGAAAGAAACTAAGAAAGGAATTAATTAAAAGGAAAAAACTTTAGCTAGCAAAGGAAAAGGTAAAGGAACTGATTGAAAAAATCTAAAAATCATGACCTCAGGAAGCAGCTGGACACAATAGTGTACCCTCAAACAAACCACACTATTGTGTATCAGGGTTGCTCATGGACTACCACCTTGAAAAATTGTTTGAGAGATGTATTTAAATTGGGTTTTAATAAGGCATTATATAGTTTGGGAAATTGGGCATTTCTGGGAATTTCAAATGAAAGAAACTAAGAAAGTAATTACAATTAAAAAAAACCTGATGTTTTGCCTCAGAGCTTGCATGTGTGCACAGCAGCATCCAAAGCTCAGCAGTGCCCAGAGCAGCCTCAGCTTCCTTCAGCTCCTGTCAACTGTGTTCCTGAGATTGTCAATGAAATTTAAGTTTTGTTTTTTGTTGCATTTGTTTATTGTATCAAGTTTTTCCTATGAAATAGAGGTTGTCAATTAATTACTGTATAAAAGTGGTATATTTAATTACTTAATTAATTACCTTGTTTCAGTTTTCAGTTGCTAAATTCTAATCTTGTCAGCCAAGGCTCAGCATGGCTATTTCAACTCAGCTCAAAACCTTTGCTTTCTTGGCCTTGGTGATGAGCTCAGGGATAAGCATTGCCAGCATCTGAGCTTGCATCTCAGCTTTTTGGTTTTAAACCTTGGGCTATTGAATGGGTTTTTGTTAACCTCATTAATTAATTGAGGAAATATGTTTTTTCCATCTCATGCAGCCTGCATTGCAGAACTCAGTTGATCTGAGCAAGAGGCTGAGTGGGTTGGAACCACTCTTGACCAGTTCTCAGCTGGATCTTGGGCAAGATTTAAGTAAATAAACACTTTTGTTTCTCCACTAGCTTTCTCCAAGCAAATAACTGGGTTCCTATCATTTTTAGACACATTCTTGATAAGTTCTTGGTTGCAATGCCAAGGGAATATGCTCAGCTATCATCCTCCTGAGCATCATCCTCAAGACTTTGCTTGAGATATCCTCTGATCTGAAGCTGTTCAGTAATTCAGTTGAGAAACTGGACACTCAGATAGGCAACCTGAGGGAGGAAACTTGGTGGCACTTGAGCATATGTCAGAAAGATGATGGCCTAAGGTTGATGCTTTCCATATTAATTAATGAATTATCTCAAAAAACATATTCCTTTTTAGTTGGTTCATTTGACCCAGCCAGGAGATGTGGGAGCTCAGTCAAGAACACTTGACCTCATCTGAGTATGGCAACTCCAAGCTGCAATCAATGGAACTCAGGGTGGACCTTTCTCAGGGGAGGCCATGGGATGTCCTGAGACACCTCAAGCAGCACTTCAATGACTTCAGCCCCCAGGCTGGAGGATCTCAGCTCTATTTGGAGTTCATAAACACTCAGAAGTGGTCCTTTCTGAGTGGAAGTAAAGGAGTCTCTCAGTATACCAACATGGTGTCTTGGTTAAAGCCACTGTCAGTTTTATGTTTTTTTCAATGCAATTAATTAATGAATTAACTAATTAATCAATTATATTAATTAATTAATCAATTAATAGATTTGTTTAAGATCAAATCTGTGTGCTTAGTAATTAATGAAACAAGAATGCTTCAGCAACTGAGGACTTAGAGATGGAATGGGATTTGTTGCTCAGCACAGCTATCCTCAGCATCCAGGAGGGGGTGCAATATCAGCGTTTTCTCAGAGCAACTCAGGATAATTAATCAATGACATTTTTTTTGTGTTGGTATTTTTTCTATTTGCAATTTTACTTTTCATTAGTTCTTTCTTAAGTTTAACTGATCAGCAATATCTTTTACCATGCTGTGATGCCAAACAATCTCAGGCCATCTACAAGACTGAGGCATCTGAGCAAGAGCTCAGCCATGAGGTGCTTCTGGTGCAGAACACAATGCGCCCAGAGCTTGACTCAGTCTTTATGCGCAAGGAGTTTGACTTAGAGCATAATCTTACTCACACCTCAGGATGGAGTATGGCTAAGCAGCATTACCAAGCTGCTCTGACCAGGCAAAATGGCCTGAAAACCAAGATTGCTCAGCTTGAATTAGTTTGTTTTAACTTGAGCATTGGGGTAAGCAACAACTTCAACATAGTCTTTAGATTAACTAGTTCATGTGATGTTGTGTTTATTATTTCCTTCTCAGGCTGAGAAATTCTCAGTATTGGACTCCATTGACCTCAGTGACATTTCTCCTCCTGATGCACTTCCACCTTGGAACACTCAGACTGAGGTTGCTCATTGAAAAATGTATTTTTTACTTTTGGGCCATCAATGTTTTTGGAACATGATTATTTTTTCAACTGAAGACATTGTTAAAATTTGATGTAGCCTGCAGCTCAGGTAGATGCTCATGAGAAAGAACTTGAGTGGTTCTTTGGATCTGCAAGTGCTGAGAAAAAATTCTCAGCAGTAATTAATTTTCAATTTCCTCAGGTGCCTTCTAAGCAAGGCTACCTGTCTCTTCCTCTCAGCTGAGATTCATTTTCAATCTGGCTCATGAGCATTATTCTTAGTTTAGATCTCAGCAAACTCTTAGAAAAACATTATGTGCTATATACTATGTTCTGAGCCAAACTGCACAAATCTCAGCAAATAAAGCTTTGACATTCAGTGTAAGCAAAAAAAAGTGATAAGGAACTGTGACATGGTCTGGGTTGACACATAATTCTAAGAAAAAACTTTAGCACAGGAAAAAGGTAAAGGGAATGTTTCTAAAGACAATTGACCTCAATAAGTAGCTGAACACAATAGTGGACCACCAAAACAAACATAAGTAATTAATTAATTATGTTCAGTTGATATCTATTTACTTTCAATGAATTTTCAATTGAAGTAAGTTGAATTTCAATGCATTTTCAATTGATTTTAAATTAATTAATCAATTACTTTCAACTGATTTCCAATTGGTTCCAATTGATGTTCAATTTAAATCAATTTACTTCCAATTGATTTCAAAGGATTTTCAGTTGACTTCAAGTTAATTAATTATTTTCAATTGGTTTTTCTTGTGTTCACCTCAGCAAGGGTCCATTTCTCAGCTTGTGAGGGCTCAATCCCAAGTTTAAGAAGCTCTCAGGCTAGCCAGTTCACTTCCTCAGCCATGGCACCAAAGTTTTCTCAGGAGCAGAGACAAGTCTTTCTTCAGGCAATTGAAGATTATGGTCTCTCAGCAAAAGAAGTTGTGGATTACCTGAAGCTCAACCCTAAGGATGCATCTCAGAAGGGTGGCAAAGCTGAGAGAGGACTCAGGGTTGGTTCTGGTGGTGTGGGGTTGGTTCCAAGCTTGCTCATGGTCTTGGACTTGTGCTCAGCTTTGTTCAGGAATGCATGATTGTGTGATAGCTCAGCTGCTTAATGAACTCAAGCCCATAGTGAGCATATTTGAATCCCAACTCAGCTGCAACTCAGCCATGGACAAACCTCACTCAGTCCCACATGGCTTAAGCTGGGCTATGGCAGGCCCTCACATTGTGATCAGACTGAGGCCTTCATCAAGTTTTCCCTCAGTGGAGGATCTATTTGGTCCTGGCTCAGATCCTAAGGAGATCATACATTACCCAAGGTATGATGAAGAGCCTTATGTTCAGTGTCCTAACTGCAGGTCTAAGGTGATGCTCAGCAGGATCCCATTTCAGAATGGCTGCACCTTCTGCAAGGACATGGGTTTGAACATGTGTGAATGCATTTGTTCTTTGTGTTTCTGAGCATGTGGGCATGATTTGATTACTAGTCAATTAACTAATCATATAATTAATTAATTCATCACTAAACTGTAATGTATGTTTGATAGGTTTTTCACATCCCTTACAACCCTGCAGGATATCAATGGGTGGTCTAAGGAGACCATTGCTCAGTATTACCAGATGATTCTCAACCTTTGCCCACTCCCCTGGCAGGTGTTTGTCACAGAGCCTTTCTATTGTGCTCAGTTCATGCACAAACTGGAGCCTGCTGAGCCTCCTAAATCTGCTGGGCCTTCTCAGTTGTATCAGTTGTTCAAGTCAGCTCCTTCAGCCAAGGCTAGGCCAAAAGCTCAGGCCAGCAAATCTGAGGGGTACTACAAATCCCAATATGCTGTGATTGACCCTGAGCATACTATCACTTCATCAAGCTGGTGCAAGGGGCTGAAGATCTCAGTGAAATAGGCTCCCTTGAGAACATCCACAATGAGATCACTCAGAAGCTTGAGGCTCTGAAGTATGGCATGGATGCTCAGGAGTTTACTCTTTTCAAGATCTTGGAGGATGCTAAGAAGATGCAAGATGAGCAACTCCTCTTAGCTCAGATGCAGTTGGAACTCACTCAGGCCAAGGAGAAGATCAGCACTGCTTTGACTGAGATGGAGGAGAAGAAAAGCTTTCAGAACATGAAGCAGTCTCAGTCTAAGGCTCCTGTCTTCAAGGCTCCTCCTTCTTCTTTGGCTTATGTGTTTGCCCCCATGCCTTCTCAGGCTGCCCAGGGGCCTGAGGCTGCCAATGATCATCAGATGCCTCCACCCAAACCTTCTAAGAAGACTGCTCCTTGGCAGGTTGCTCAGGCTGCTCAGGGGAGTGATGCTACTCAGAAGAGCCAGGAGCCTCCACCCAAACCTTCTTTTAAGACTGCTCCTTGGCAGGTTGCTCAGGCTGCTCAGGGGAGTGATGCAACTCAGAAGAGACAGGAGCCTCCACCCAAACCTTCTTTTAAGACTGCTCCTTGGCAGGTTGCTCAGGCTGCTCAGGGGAGTGATGCAACTCAGAGGAGACAGGAGCCCGAGGCTGCTAATGATCATCAGAATGCTCCTTGGCAGCTTCCTCAGAGGAGTAATGCAACAACTGAAGGCACAACTGAGCCTGATTTGGAAACATACTAATTAATTAGTGAGTTTGCAGCCTGAGCAAAAGCCTCAGTTGTTTTTTTGAAGCATCACCTCAGCTAAGCAGCTAAATAATCAATCAGCTAAGTCTGGCATTAAATTTGTGGCATCAGCTAAGTCTGAGAAGCAGCTTGCAAGTACAAAAATGCAGCTGATGTGGTGGGATTCTTCATTGCTGCTTCTGCAACCCAAATAATTAATTAGGTTATCTTGTTCTTAGCTGTCTTCACCCTGGCAGGACCTGAGGATAAGAAGGAAGTTCTTGGGCAGCCATCAGCTGGCAGCAACCAGAGGAACACTCAGGGCAATTCTGATGGAGCTTAGTTGGCTTCTACTTTTTAAAAGCTTGGCGCAGACTAAGC
>CBDDTI010000351.1:2500-8779 GCA_965233585.1 bacterium | reverse complement strand
GTTAAGCGTTGCTTGAAACGTGACCGAGATATTGGCAGAAAGACCGTGTTAAGCGACGTCTAAACAGCCTTCACGTGTACCCCCGCCTTAAGAATACTTCTTATGCTGCAATGCTATCTTGTGTATATGCAGATTCGCCCCACAGTTTATCGTCGCCCGCTCACAAACATGACAAATCTTCCTGCTTCTTAAAATGTCTCTACTAGATGTGATTGCGAATTGACAACAATTTGATAAGATTCTAATAAAAAAACGTCGACGTCATACTTGCAGGCCTCAAGGAGGGGGGGGGGGGGGGGGCGGGGGGACTGTTTACAAGGAGAGAGTATTATTCTAGCAAACGGGTTACCCTAGCACTCACACATTTCATCTTTTTTTCTTTCGTCGTGTTTACAAGGCAGGTAGCGTTATCCGGGTAGGCGAGTTACCCTATCTGCGTGCTAGGGTCACCCCGGCAGGCGGGTTAACTTTTTCCCCTGAACATTCCAGTTAACCCACCTACCCTGGTTAACTTTCTAATCGTTTCCAGACCTGGGTTGTAGGGTTACCCTACCTGTGAAATTTTGCTCGTAAACCCGGGCTATCTTTTACCCTCCAGCTAGGGTTAACCCGCTTACTAGGGTAACCCTCCCCCCTTGTACTGAAACAAGCCCTAGCAATAGATTCTGATGCCAGTAAAAAAAACACACGAAATGTTTTTGGTTTTAGTGGTTGTACTGCTGATGCTACGTGTAACTGTGTGTGTTTGTGGTTTGTAATGACGCGGATTTCCAACTGTTCGCGGTCGAGGAAGTCACTGAGAGTTCTCTGTAGAGGTATCTCGAGGTATCATTCTGTGTTTAGGAAAATAAATTGTCTCACGGCTATCTAATCGGCAAGCAAAGATTCTGCCTTGGTGGTTTTCCCTTGAATTGTTTACTGACGCCTTGTTTAATAACGAGCCATTTTTCAAACAAGCTGTGTAAGCTTGATAAATAGCAAAACCAACTGCTGGTTGTGAATTGTGAATCTAATTTAAGACAAAAGAGGAGCTTTAATGTCCCTCTGGCTAAGACAAAGAGACTTAAGAACACTTTTATATATAGCAATTGTAATTAAATTTTTAGCTACATATGTGTACATTTTTCTTGTACCTTTTTCTCACATTTTTATCAGATTTCATCATTGTAACGATTAATCTATTTCAGCTTTTGGCTGCGATTTTAATCAGAATAAACTATCTGTCTATCTATCTGGTATAACGGAGCCGTGTCCTTCTGTGAATTTTTTTGTGGACGAGTATTTTTTTAAGACTCTGAAGAGTGCTGATAGAAAAGCTGCCCGGAGGTTAATGATTAGTAATCTATTTTTGAGTTTTTTGTCGCTCAAAGTGTATTTTAATTTTGCCATCTGTCAGGTTTTATCTTCTTAGCAGTTGACAGATCCACTTTTGACTCGGTAATTCGAGTTTATATGGGCTAAGCTTACAATTAAACCTTTAAATCAATTTTACAACTAGTTCTAATTCGATTAATATAAACCAGCACGCGAGAAAACGATTCAAAAATACAATTTTAATTTTGCTTTAATTTGTTTACAAACTTCTGGAGCTATTCATTACTGAGTTTTAACTCTTCCGGCTTTGATACTTGGGTCTCTACTTTACCATAATTCGGATTTACGCCGCGCTGTTTGAGAAATAATTACGAGCAAATTGATCTCCCAGTTTAACATCAAGTTTCTATCAAAAAGAATTACGGTCCCTTCAGGCAGAAACCGTTCCGAAGTGATAAAGCCAAAGAACTTGCAGCAATGGTCCACAGAGAATATTTGGCACAGAATACTTTTCACTTTACTTTTCGCCATAACCCCCTGGGGATATTGGGCCGGAAAACTTATACAGTGGAAAAAAACACCCGTTGATTTTGGAATACGTGCCTAAAACCTGTGTTATCCCCCGTTGAGCAAACTGTTTTCCAAGGGGCAAACAATTTTTTTGTGCATCCTTCCCACGACACCTGTGTACAGGAGGGTTTTACAACGATGGTACTAAAAAATGTTTAGATGAGTCTTGTCTGAGTCATGACGTCACTCGCGCACCGGCTTCGCTATCGCAATTCTGAATGGAGGAATGCATGTGTGATTTTTCCATTCTGATACCGAATGCATATAAGAAAACAAAAACAGGGTTATAATCAATAACACCAGAATTTGCCGCACGACATCGGCTATGGTTTCAGACAAAGTTGCCACAAGAATTTCCGTCCAAAGACAAATAAACAAACTAAGAAAAGGAAAACACAAATCAAAATTGTATTCTTACAGTGTCAAAGCCAAAGCCTATTTGTTGTTAAGTTCACTGAAATAATACACTGACACAAACATTAGTAATACGATTCAGGATTCACACTATATCGTTATATTTTATTACAACAGGTGGCAGCTCAGGCGTTTGAGGCGCAATTACACGTAAATTGCATTCCAACATTACGTAGGCTATTCTTCTTCTTTTGTTTTCGGTTCAACATTGACCACAATCTTCGTTTTGAATAGTTTCTTTGTTTTCATGAATGTTTCTTCTCTTAACTGAGGTTTCGGGTGGGATGAATGGAGAAAAAAAACACACCCCTTGCAAATCCAGTTTACGAATCGCCTGGTTTCTTTGGCATAAATATTTATGCAGCTCACTTTGTTTTGTGGCACATATTAACATGTAAACAAATTGTTCAAAGCAGATAATTTGGCCAACTTCAAGTTAGGGCCAATTTTAACAAGTCTTCAGTTATTGAATTGATAAGCTGAAATTAAATAAGTACATAATTACATCTTTTCGATTTCCGTGAAAAAACTGAACAGTTCTAAAACCTAATACATAATAAGCGATATAAAATTTAAATTTCCTGCTCAGCGTAAATTAGTATGTGTGAAACGGTGACAAAAAAAGCTTCGGCTTTTGTGATTTAAATACCAGTTCTCAGATGTCGCTGATATAAATGCTATAAATACTATAAATGAAGTTTACGTTTAGTCAAATATGATAAATATGATAAAAAATACTATTCGATGTAATTTAAAGTTTATGTCCATATTTTTTCGCATCTGCTCTGTCCTACCAGGGTGCTTGATATTCGGTTGAACATGTTTATGCATAACAAGCCACATACCGTAGGCTAGAATTTGAATTATGGACATAAAAAGCTGTAAAACGTTCAATGTAGTGATGATTTTGCAAGAAAACTTTACGCTTTAGAAAACACTGCTTAGTTGCCATTGGGTGTATCATTTTTACATAATTCCTATTTTTGACCTACTATGCCAAGCCAAGTTGAGGCTTTTGCGAATCACGTTCTTAACCCACAGTTAATACATATTTTCTTAGGCTTCCTCGGAAACATTTTCTCCTCTTTCCTCTCGCTCGGCGCATCCAAATTGTTTCTTGATCATTCCTTTTATATGCGGCACCTCGAAGCATGCCACAACTCCCTTCAACGTAGTTCCAGTCAGTCCAATCACCAAAGTGATGAAATGCACTGGAACATTCCCCAGGTAAAACAATTTTCCCCCGGCCATCGTTTGAACCAATGCCATACACGAGTACGGCGCCCAGCAGCAAGTGTGAATTATTAGAATGCTAAAAAGCGCTTTTTGAGTGGTCCTTTCGCATCCTTTAAGGGCATAACGTTCACAGCGTTTCTTCACGGAATCGTGCCGCTTCATGCGCTCTGGCTGAAAGATAAAAATGTCATAAATATGCGTGTAGAACGACGCGCTAAGAGGTAGCACAACGCAGAACGCTAACACCGCCGTGGTGTACCAAGAATTTGTGATTAAATCAGGGAGACAGCGCATCTCTTCGTTCTGAAGAGGCCATGCAAAATGAGGAGGTAGGCTGATTAGTATTGACACAACCCAGACAATCACAACCATTAACCTTGATCTAGAATCACTGAAAATTCTCGGAAATGCTTTCCTGTCCACAATTGAGCAATGCCTGCTGGTGGCTACAAGCGTGAGGAAAATAACAGGAGCTATCATCCCCACGAAACTGACAGTTGCGCTGACTTTACAGTAGACTTTGCCCACGAAATATATGTGACTGTGAATGGCGGATAAAATCCAGAACGGCACGACAATCGATGCGGTCAATAAATCCACGAGACTGCTATGCAAGCTGAACAAGTCGTGGATCTTCACTTGCCGGGAGTTCTTGCAAATGATACCAATAATAAGCAAATTAGTGGCAACAGATGTCACTCCAACGATTGTAAGAATTGATAAGAATGGAATAGACTCTTCGACATTCAAGTGCAGTGGGACAGTGGGCTTCTCCGTCATCTTAGACTTTCAGGCTCATCAAGCTACCTTATTGGCCTTAGTGTTCGGCTAAAACGAAGCTACACAATCATTTGACACGTATTTTCTTACACTGAGAGTTTGCCGCACTGCAGGTGAAGCTATGTCATGACAGGATAATGAGTGAGCTGATTGGCAGCCCAGATGCGTTGCCAGGGTAACACAGCATGCACACTATCATATCTTGAGGCTCTCATGTAGCGAGCCCTGCATGAATGGCGTTAAAAGGAACGTGTGTTAAGACCATTCGAATTGAAATTTTCCCTGATAACAATCTCCATTTTGACTTTTTTATTTTTGTCAGCGACTAAATATTTTCCTTCAGGTATTTAGTCAATCAAGCAAAAATTTGAAAACTAGTTAAGTATGCTAATCAGAGTACTTGCTTATTAAATATTTCGAAGAACAATTAATATAGTCTGGTTATAAGGTATTGTTAAAGTATGTTTGTATGGTTTCAAGAATTGTTTGGCTATAATATGGCAATTTTAATGTTTCGTAGAGGAGTGTACTGAAGTTAGAATTCGCGCTATCATTTCAAAGTTTAAAAACCTCGATGGACTCTATTGACGTCACTATGTAGTAATGAAATAACGTGCCTCATTTAATAACTGATTTAGCCGATTATATCATCAACTGAATTGATGATATAATGCCTATTTCTGAGCGCTGTATGTAACTAGACAAAAATCACAGACCAAGAACCTCAGGAAATTAGATATTACAACTTTGAACACGAAGTACCAGACGCACGGCATGATTCCTGAATCTGTATTGTTTATTTTTAATACAAGCAAATAGTTACTTTTCATATGCAAAAACTAACACCCCCGCGGGCTTCATTTTGCTATCACATCTTTTCGATTGGCTTAGAACTCACTCGACGAACTAAGGGAAAGTGATATTTACTAGTAGCGTTTTCATAATCCGCTCCAAATTCATAATCGCGTAAACTATCACGATGCTAACAGTTCCACAAAGGCTTGAATTAATTGCAGTTGCTTTATTATTAGCCTTCGTTGGGATGGGAAGCAGAGGAATCAAGATAATTTTGCTTTCAGTCCATCCCTGGTTAGAATGTTGAACAAAGTCCTCGGGTGTTGTGATATCCTTGATGGTATAGGTCCAAACGGTGTACACTTGGTCGCCAGGCTATGATCAGCAAAGAGAAAAGTTACATAAATAATGCAAATTCTTGACATCGAGTGTTTAAAGACAGTCAAGGGATGCTAATTATCTTTTTATCGTGGAAAATTGTAGTCTGCGGCACCCATCAATGATCAGCACTTTTCACAATATGTTATGTTGTGTTCCTTAGAAAGCAGTTTCATGATCAGTCCCTTATTACACTGACTGGTGTTCGTTTGGAAATGCCTGCTTTTTGATGCGTTCTCCGACCTATCTTACACGCTTAAACAACCGAAAACGCTGGTCAAATTAAACGAAAACTTTCGAATAAGGCTACAAGAGCGGAGTCCTTTGCAAACGCATCGTTTCAAAAAACTTGTGGACAATTGAAAAAAGAGGCTTTTAGAAACAGTGACGAAAAAAAACAGTGACGAAAAAAGCGTCATATACTATACAGTGACTTCCATCAACGTTTTTGGGCGTTTTAGTTTGCAAATGCATCGGAAAGAATTCGTCTTCGAGTAAAAACTCATAAGTTTGAATCAATGAAAACAAGATAAAAACGCCAGTGTGGGCGAAAATACTTGCTTCGATTTGGTTGAGACGAAAACGAATACTTTCAGAAACGCACTAGTGTGGTCGGGGCCTTGGGCATTCAATTTCGTATTAAATTCCTGAAAAACAAACAAACAAACAAACAAACAGACTAATCACCTACCTAACCAAAATCGAAAAAAACATTGGCGAATACACGTGCGTTGCTTCTGTTTTTACTTACCTCAAACTGTGCATCATTGCTATCCTTGGTATCACGTGATG
>CBDDTI010000350.1:2500-3878 GCA_965233585.1 bacterium | reverse complement strand
AAGTTACGTAAAGTTCAAAGGTCAGTCTGCAAGAAGCGATTGGTGGATTTCAATCCTTTTTTAGGTGTGAAAAGCAGTCATGTAATTGATGTAAACCTTCAATGACACTTTAGTCCAAAAGCGAACTGCTAAAATGAACTTCGCCCTCGGTCTTCGCTGTTTGTACTTTGGTAGAGTGAAAATATTCGTATTAGTGGTGAATAAATTGAGATGTTTTTGTCTTCGGATTTTTGCACTGTCTGATTTGATTAGGGATTAAGCAGAAACTAAACCGCAAAATAAAAGGTAATCATTGAGGTAATGTTTTCCGTTTCCTTCTACCGTTAATGTCATGTTGAACCTGTCTATTCTTAAAGTAAATTTAATGGCTTCACTGGCGTGAAACTAAATGTAAGTACTGATGTGTGGTTTCCCGAAGCGAATAAAATTCACTTCGGTTGATGCAAGTGATGCGCGTTATTTTGATTTTTAGCACAATTATACAGAGTTATCCGAACGGGAGAAAGCCCATTCAACAAAACTGAAACAACTTGATTGCTTTCCAAACTTACACCATTGCTGATTCAAAGAAAAATAGGGTCTTAGTTTTTGAGATTTGGAAGGGGTCTTAGGTCTTAGTTTTTAAGATTCAGAGAGGGTCTTAAATCTTTGTTTTTAAGATTCAGAGAGGGTCTTAGGTCTTAGTTTTTGAGATTCAGAGGGGGTCTTAGGGGGTGTCTTGAAAACAAAGACCCCTAAGACCCCCTAAGACCCCTAAAGACCCCAAAACTTGAAAACAAAGACCCCTCATATTTTTCGGGGTTCTGAAATTACGACCAGTCGGTCGCCAATAGGACTGTAAGTTGAGCATTGGTGACAAGAATTTTGAGGCTACTTTTAGCGTCTTGGACTGACATTCGAGGAATTGGTGTCGTTTTAAATCGAAAAATTTTGTGTTTTGTTTCAAGCAAGGAACTTACCCCTTGTCTCTTCGAATTTTTAACTTCCACAGAAAATAATTTAGATCAAAAATGAAGGTTAACATTACTGTTAAAGTGGTACTATGATCAAAAAATCATTTCCTTTTTTTCTTTGGATTTTGAAAGCGTATTTGCTTAACATCCAACTGGCAAAATTTTGAGCTTTGCGTTTTATCCGAAGGCTCTTTATTTTGAGTGTAAGTTTTGGATTTGACGGTCCGCCATTATTCTCGTTCAAAACTGACCGATAGGACATCAGAGGGTTGGATCTAGAGAAAATGACGTCATTTACTCACTAGCTTAACATTTCAGCGTGTAAACGCAATTTATTATATATGCAAAACACGGTTTTAAAAGTCTGAAACCCCGAAACTCCTGTGCTGCATATTAATTCAGCCGGGTACACACGCATTGCATTC
>CBDDTI010000349.1:0-13294 GCA_965233585.1 bacterium | reverse complement strand
GTTTTTTTGATTTAGATCTAGTTTGTACGGGAGAAATAGTAAAAGTTTTCTTTTTTGCACCTCCTGATCCTGTTTTAAGGGATGACATTGAAGCTGAAGGAGATTTTGATGCTTGTGAAGAGACCGAGGCTATATCTTTACCGATTTTTTCTGTGTCAAATATAGACAATTCTTTCATATGATCTCTTACAAGGTGTTTGCCGAATTGCGCATCGTCAACATACTGCTTCCCGCATGCGCTAAAAGGACAAACTATTTTGCCGTCTGAATTTTTTTGTGTCAAAGCCTTTATAATAGGCGAATTTCGCCATTCTGGCACGTCAGAACTTAAAGTATCGTCCTTGCTTTTTGGTTTTGAAGCAGTATAAAACAAGTCTGGATCGGGTTCTCTTTCCATAACGGGAGTAGTGGGTGAAAACTGAGCGGTATTTTCTTTTTGTTGGGGAGTTTGAGCGGTTGTTGATCTTGAAATAGATTGGTACGTGCGACCCGTACTGCTATCGATTTGTACTGGCGGCATAACATTCGATATATTATCAGAACCAAAACGATACAATTTATCACCGCTTTGATTCATTTTTTGCCTGTCTTGTAAATTTTTAAAATTAATGGCATTTTCAATGTAATTGGTCGTATTTGGTTTTTCATTCATAGAAATAAGTTCTTTTTTTGTTTCATTATCTTCTATATTTTTTATTAAAGAATGATATAGCCTTTTGGGGACTAAAAACATAGAGTATATTTCATCATTTGTTTTTCTTTTCACGCCTGAACTCATCCTTTTAACGACGACGTTGCAAGCTTTTTTTTGCAATAATTTGAGCTAAAATAGGGACGATAATGCTGGCAATTGTTGATAAAGTTCCTAAAATTCCGCCCCTTTGTAGTATTATTCTTTTTTTTGAAATGTCGGAAGAGCGACGAGGCGGCGTGGCAAGACGTCTAAACTCCCCTAAATGAGCTCTTATTTTTTTCTGAAGTCGTGTTCGCACTTCGCCATGTAAGGGCAATTCACCGTTCAAAACGTAATGTAAAATACGACAAAGCAATTCAACGCCGCGATCGTCCAAATAATTTAAAAAATTTGCGCAATCTTGATGTTTTAATTTTTTTATTGCATTAAAAAGCGAACTAGCTTTTTCTAATTTTTTTGACATTTTAACAGTAATTGTTTTTAATTTTTCTTAAATAGATATGAAATTTTTAAACAGTAACGTAGGCTTTCATTAATCCTTCATAAGGAAAGATGTTACTTCGAATTCTGACTTTATCGTCTTGCTGTTGATGGAAATCTAGAAGAAGATATCCGTGACTTCGGCCGTTAACTGCTTCTCTATATGCTTTATTTAAAATTCCAACACGACCGGGAAAAATTTGTTTTGCCAAATGTGTGATGGCGCTTCTGTCCCGTGGATTGTTAAAAAGGATCATGTATTGCGTATTTATGCTCAATGTCCGTAAATCGCCTTTTTTGTCAAATAAATTTTGACAAAGAAAAACGGTGAAACAATTGTAATGATGAGTCAAAACCGTAAAAAAATGTTTTAATATTTGCCCAACATCGTCTAAATAATCGTCAAAAACAATCAATTTGGGCATTTTTCTCGGATATAATTCTAAAATATCTTTCAACTCTTCGATTGAATTTGGAATATTTTTGAATTTACGAAAAGACGGAAATTGCGTGTCAGAACCTTTGCCCTCGTTCATGTCATCTTCCATGTACTGATATGCTTTTTGCGGCTCCTTGTAAAACAACAACATTGTTTCAGGTGGAGTTGCAAAATACTCGTGTCGACGAAGCACTAAATGTTTTAACCACGTTGTTTTTCCGCTTGATGTTGGACCGACAACCAACATGTTGGACGGAATATTAAACCTCAAATCAAAACCGTTCATTTTTTTAATTTTAAAAAAGAAACTACAAAATTTTCTTTTAAATAAAAGTAATGATTTTTATTTACAAATTTGACATTTAGACATTTTGTTGTTAACAATAAGGCAATTTCCTAGCGATAAAGTGTGACATCCACAATTTAAAACATATCTTTTAGAATCCATTGCCGACAACGCAATTTTTCTTTGAAAACACGTTCGGATTTTGTGATTTTTTGATCTTAAATTTTTAAAAGATTTGTAAATTACAACAGTTTGCTTTAAGCACTTTTTGTAATCTGCATAAGTTAATTGCTTTTTTATACTAGATTTTTTTAAACCTTTGCATACTTTTTTCTCATCAGTTTTGTTTTTGTCCAAAAAATCGACTATTTTCATTGAATAACATTTTGGACGTAAGCCTATAAAATCAGTAATAGCCGCTCTACCTTTTAATTCATCTTTGAAATAAAAAAGTTGATTGGCTTTACTGTCGTCAAAAAGCGGATGTTGTTTAGGGTACTTTGAAAAATCAAACATGTGTTTCAATCTCTTCATTTCCCTTTCCAAATTGTTGCATGTAACTTTTAAAAGAAAAGAATCTGTGTCCGAAAAACACAAAGACACATTGTCTTTGCCGAAATGTTTTTGAATGGTGTCATAGTATGATCTGTACATGAACAACTTAGACAACTCCAGAATGGAAAATCCGACGGCTAAAGGCTTTCTAAGCTCTATCATTGCCGGCTTCTTGTTGACAGCCACCAAATTCTCATTAATGATTTGAAAATTGTTGATGTGTTGACCAAGACTGGCTTTCCTCAAGCTTTTTTCATCTCCACAAAGGACCACTTCGATGTAATTTCGAACATTTTCTGAAAAATATAAAATTAAATAAATATTTTATAAAGAATACAACATTTTTTATAAAAATTCATTATAAAGTGTGTAGGAGTTTGGAGATTTATTTTTTAAAAACTTCCTAAAACCATGTGGCAATTTTCAAAACAAACTTTCAAAACAAAAAACAAGAAAGAGGACAGTGATGATGATGATGATGATGATGATGAAGAGGGGATATATGAGGTTGAAGGATGAGGAGGACGACGACGAGCAGTGGCTGCTGAAGGAGGAGAAGGAGGAGAAAAAGAACCGGAGACCGGGGGGCGTAATCGGACGGATCCGGTCGGCCGTGGCTGGGATTTTCGATGCTCCGCCGCCCGCTGCCGCCTCCGCCACCGCCAGCGCCGCTGCCGTTGCACTCTCTGTTAGCGTTGCTGTGCTCGCCGCCAACGGCGCTGGCGGCGGCGGAGGCGGCAGCGGTCGCGCTGTCCGAGGCCTTCAAAACGAAAATTTTATTGCGCCTGACGTCCCCACCGGCATTCTTATTGACCTCCCCACCAACACCAACGTCCCCACCGAGGTGCCCACCGAGGTCCACCGAGTCCCCCATCGAGGTGCCTACCGAGGTCCCCACCGAGTCCCCCATCGAGGTGCTCATCGAGGCCCCCACCGAGTCCCTCATCGAGGTGCCCACCGAGGTCCCCACCGAGTCCCCCATCGAGGTGCTCATCGAGGCCCCCACCGAGTCCCCCATCGAGATGCTCATCGAGGCCCCCACCGAGTCCCCCATCGAGATGCTCATCGAGGCCCCCATTGAAGTCCCCACCGCTGAAATTCCCTCCAATGTCCCCATCGATGTGCTCATTGAGGTCCCCGTCCCCATCGAGGTGCCCACTGAGACCCCCACCGAGTTCCCCACCGAGGCGTTTGTCGAATTTCCCATCGAGATCCCCACCGACAACCCCATCGAGGCCCCCATCCCCATTAGACTCCCCGCTGACGACAGATCTTTTGCCGCCAGACGTCGGGCGACGGAGATTGTCCGCCTGGCTAAAATCCGGGCGGCGGAAAACCGGATGGCGGATTTTGACGGGGAGGTCATCACCGTGGAGGCCGAGATCCACGCGCCTCCCGATGACATTGAAGATGCGAATGAGCGTGTGGTGTGTACTGCCAACACATTTTGCACGAAATATTGGCAGTACCACCACACGCTTGTGCAAATATAAAAATTTAAAAAAGATTTTAAATCCGGGTATTTACTTACCGATAAACTTTCCAAAAGTAGAGTTGGCAAAAAGCTTAAAAAGTCGAAGTTCAAAATCGTTGCGGGCGTTTGATCGTAGCATCGTGACCTTTTCAATAAACTCCTTCAAAAAAGCTTTTTGCCGAAACTTCACGGCTCTTCTTATCCTCAACAGCTTCATGCCTTTTTTCAAGTAATATTGTAGATTTTCCAGATGCACCACGTACTTTTTTCGATCATAAAAAGTGCTCAACAGTTTCTTGCTTCGGTATCTTTTGTTCTTATAATCTCGAGGGTTAAGATGTTTTAGTAAACGGCGATTATAAGGAGACAGATGTTTGTAAGAAACCGTGTCTGTATACGGAGCCAGCGGAAATTGATCATGTGTCTGTAAATATTTTACCGTTTATCAAAATGCAAAAACGTGTTAAAAAGATCAGATTTACCGGGTGAAGATGAGGAGGATAATGCAAATCAACTTCGAATGCGTACCCGGTCTCGTCTTGAGAAGGAATCTTGATAATATCTTTGGCAGTCCATTTTTCAAGATCTTTTTTTGCAACCCACTCGAAATCAGAAACTGGCAATTTTAAAGTTTCCATGCTCCCGTACAAGTTGTTTGCTAAAAAGTCACCGATTTAAAATAAATAGATTAATCAAACGATGCAGTATAAAATTACCGTCAATGTAAAGTAAATGATCGCCGCTTTTTCTCGGATTGCTGTTTCCTTTTGCATAACGCTGAGAGATAAAGCTTTGTCCGCCTCTGATACCCTTTGTGAAAAAGTGCTCCATTTCAGGATCAGAATAGATATCCAGAGATCCTGGAGGTTTGGAAGATTCACCCGCGAGGTTATCTTTTGTTGTTGTAGCTCGTTCAGAATTTTGATAGAACATAAGCATAACATCAAAACTTAGTCCAGGAATTCCTAAATTAAACGAAATAAATTTCATATTCAAACTTTATATGTCAAGCAACAGAAAAGAAATTTACCTAAGTAATAGATTGGATCCAATTGAAAATGTTCCATAACCATTTTTCTGTATTGAAGAAACGCTTCACATAGCAGGATAACATCCAAAGAACAATAAAGCATCATGTAATCCGCCACATTCTTGCACTTGAACAGTTTGAAGACTTCTTGCGCATGAGAATAATCCGTTTCCGAGATGTGTTCTTCATTTAATTCGGAATAAAAAGCATCTTTGGTTGGGAGGTTTCGACTCTTTTTCATTTCTTGTAATGATTGAAAATGCTCGTAACAAAAAATGCCTTTTCTTTTTAAAAGTTTAAAAGCTTTTGATTTTTGACGGATAGGAATTTTTTTGAATCTTTCCATCTGTTGTAAAATAGGGAAAGAAAAGTTTGAAGTTTGATTTAAATCTTGGACAAGAGCGTCTAAGCTGGCAGATATGTGCTCTAATGAATCCTGAATTTTGAATCTGCCTAATGTAAGAGTGCGGAATTTTTCACTGTTTCTAGCCAAGACTTCCGGCATTCTCTTGAATTGGCGAATGTTTAACTCTTCTATGATCAGATGCAAATCGTATCTGAAACGTTTAATTTGTAAAATTGATTGGAAAAAATAAAGTAAATAAAAAATTTTTACCCTTGAGCGTTGTGGAAAAAAATTGGCGTATGATAGGGTCCGGATCTTGTCAAATTGCACAGCGAATGAGCCGCACCCATTATTTTTCCTGTGACATGATCGTGATCCAAAACTTTTCTATACTTTTTAGGATGGATAGCAAATCGAAGACCGCATATATGACAAACGGTTGCTTTTCGAAACATTTGCCATTCCTCCTGGGTGGCTTGAGTTTTGAGAACATCTCTGAATTTTTGTTTTCTTTCTTCAACAACTTTTTCGTAGAGAGGTATCCGATCCAAAAAACGTTTAGCCGCATCTTCTCCTAAATATTCTTCTTGAAAGAATACTTCATTTTCGGAGTCCACAAAAATCAGGCTGTAGCCTACCGGTCTATGCACATTTATATCGTCACTTGTGGGAAAAGCACATAAGCATTCCAATTTAGAACAAAGTCGACATTTAGATCGTTCCTTGTTTCTTTGAAGTACACTTTCAAAATCACAAAATCCCACAACAGGTGCTTTAAACTTATGTTTGTGGTTAGAAAAACTTATAGCAGCATTTTTGCCAGGATAAATGGTGCGTTGTTTATCGTAGCAAATCCGCTCATGCTTTTCTTTCTTGGATTTTGATCGGAAACGCAGCAGACATTTTTCACAGTGAATGTACTTCTGTTGACCCGCTTTGTTAATCGACAACAGTCCGGCCCGATTATTCAAAAAACCTTGGAGTTTTGTAATTTTAAAGAAATGATGCTGTTGATTTAAATCTTTAATTTTTTTAGGAAACTTGGAAGGAAAACTCGATTTTTTGGGGCGGGAATTACTCGAAGTTTTATCGGAAGAGATTTTAGGATCGTGTTTTATCATTAACAAATGGAGAGTATTTTCTCTTCTATCGTTGTTTTTGTTAGTAATAAACCCTAACTTTGAAACGTGGCCTTCACTCTCATAAAGTACGGAAATTGAAATTGGTAAATGACGATTTCTACACAAAAATTTTTTTATGTCACAAAATTGAAGAGGAAACGTAAAACCTTTTATGTTAAATTTTTTAAGATATTTTACTGGCATTTGACGAAAATCTGTGATGGAAGCAGTTTCTGGAAAAAGATGTCTAATGTACAGATAAAGAAAGTTGAATTTATCATATCGAGTATTCCATTCCAAGCAGTTAGATCTTTTTAAATTTCGCGGAATTTCTATAAAATCCATTTCCAAAGCTTACTTGAATTTTTTATATACAACAAAATAAGTCCTTTAAATCAAATATTGGTAATTTGGATGTCGCTAAAAGACAGAGATTCAAATCTCCATCCGGAACCTCTCATCAACAAATCCTCTTCTCGACTTATTAAATTGTTTAATAATTTTTGAACTTTACCTTTTAACGAGCGAGAAGAATCAAAAGACGTGAATTGAATATAGCCGGTTCTTAAAGCAAAGACATCTCGATCGCTAGGCATTAATTCATGTGACGACTGATCAAGACTTTTTTCAGTTGAATTATCAATGTTGCTAACAACCGTTTCAGGCTGTGTTGAAGTATTATCAACAGCGGCTTCCGTCTCAGTGTCTTTGTCTTTTGTAGCTGAATTCAAATCAGGAATTTGATACGCCGCTGATAAAATTAAAGCAACTTTTACTGTAAAGGTTTTACTCAATTCATGACGAATAACATCAACAATTTCTTGTCTATTTGCTCTATTAACAACAAAGGCGTGAAGCGTTTCTGTAGAAAATATATGTTTCCGAAAAATTTTAATTTTACCGTTCAAAGCAGATTTAAAAAGAGAATAATTTAAATCTTCTAAATGAGAGGAATCGATGTGAGAGACCAAATCTTTTCTTGATTTAAAGGAACTTAATTCATTCTTACAAAACGGACACTGAAGCGATTGATTTAATGGAGTCCGATTTTGGAATTTTGACGATGTTTCACGATGACGAAACGATTCATGTTTGTCTCGGGAAGATTTTCTAGCAAACGATTTTTGACATTCGCGGCAGACGTAGGATTTTGGCATTTCTGTTAAAATTCTGAAACAAAATTTATTGACGCATGAATTTTGGAAATAATATATATATACACATTAAAACTATATAGCTCAGACAAAATATAGACAAATTACTTAATACAAATCATTCTTGTCTAAAATGACGCAACAATCTTTGATATTGAGCACGTAAGCGTTCGCGTTCACGCTCAAGCGTTTGAATGCGTTGACGCAATACGTACTCGGCATAACGATTGAACAAATCATAAGGTGAGCTTCCTTCAGCATCGATTAAATCGAGAATGAAAGAGGCTAAACGACCGTCACTCGATCTTTCTAAATTTGAGGGTGCGGGGAAATAATTTTCCTCTTCTATTTCTTCTGCTGATCGATTTGGACGTTGATAAGGAGAAGAATATCTTCCGGCCCTACCAACACCACGTCTGACCTCTCGTCCAATCGAGGGTGAAGTCGTTTGATTGAAGGGGCGAGAAATATTTTGTCCCCGACCAACACCACGACCAACGACCGAAGTGTTTGAGGTGTTGCGCTCAGCAAAAATTCTTTGAGACATGGGACTCGATGTTGAATCATCGACAGCGTTGTTTGATGATGGCGATGTTAAATCATCGACGGGGTTATTGGTCGATGTTAAATCATCGGCTAGATTGTTATTAATCCGAACCATAATTCCAAATCCTTCGGGGTTTACAACTATCGGTTCAGATACTCGACCCCGTTGATTAAACGAGGAAGATGTTGTCTGGCCTCGACCAACACCGCGAGCGGGGAGAGAGGAACTTGGGCCATCATTTGACCTTAAATCTCCTCGACCTCGTCCAATTGGCACAACCGGTGGAGATGGCGGTGATGTTAAATCATCAGCGTTTCTTAGATGAAATCTTATTCTTAACCCTGCAGGGCCAAGAAAAACTTGGCGAGGGTTGTTTGAATCATTTGGTGAATTAGACATTTTAATTACCTTTGATAGCGAACGGCAGAAGATCTTCTTTCAACGAATGTTCAAACTTATAATGGATGAATTTGAAAATATGACCGCGTTTTTATACAATTTTTGGTGGGAAATAGTTTGGCGCATTTACGAGCCAATTGCATGAGAAAAAATTAATGACAAATTAAGCACAAAAAAATTAAGGATATCCACAGCAAATTACAAATCTTGAGCATGAGAAACATTAAGTACTTAGAAAAATTAATGGTGATTTGATCGAGTTTTGACAAATATAATTTGTTACAAATATTAACTAGTTGAATGAGAAAAATTAATGGAAAATACACGCACACAAAGAGCACTCATTTTCCGTAATTTTCTTGAACCATTGTTTAATTCACAATTTAACATGTTCAAAAAACACAAATTATCCATAATTTCCTTAGGGCATTGTCTGTTAACGACTTGACGCGTTATAATTTAGAATGAACCAAAAACATTAATAAGAATTGACCTCAAACGCGTTCAGCATCGTTAAAATTTACAACCATCAGCGCCATAGCTTATTTATGCTGTGTAACCAATCAAAATTGATGAAACTTATCAGCTACTTGCCCGCGCATGTGGAATTGAGAGCCCCTTAGAACATTGCCATACTGACACTCCCTTAACTTAAAAAGATTTAAAAAGAACCTACATTCGATGACAAACGTCAGTACAGATTTATTGTCAGAATAAATCACCCGCATTTAAAGCAATAAGATGAAGAAATCACCAGCAAAAAAGAAAAAGTTTAACACAGCCAATAAAAATGGCAAATCGCAAGAGATTGATAATAAAGCCGTTGATGATGAGAAGAAAAAAAAGGCTGAAAATACGTCAGAGGCGGAAAAGAAAAATAAAAAGACTAATAAAAAGAAGATTGGTAATGGAAAATCCAAGAAGAATACAAATAAAAAACATAAATTGAAATCAGGTAATTTTAATTTTAAGTCGGTTTTTTACACGCTTTACAATTAATTAAAAATTTTATAATTAAAGGAAAAAAACAAAAAAGAAACCACGACATTTCGTCATCAGAACCGGAGTCTGTGAATGAAGAAACGGAAGAAGAATCAGAGTCAGAAATTTCGACTGTTCAATCTGATGATGATGATGTTTCAACCGATGCGGAGGAGTTAAGCGTTGAAAGTTCAGAAAATGATGACAATGACGACGACGATGATGATGTTGATGATGATGATGACGAAGATCTTAATGAGCAGACTCAAGACATTTTAGGAAAGAAAAGAAAAAGGTCAAATAAAAAAGGATTGTTGGTGGACAATGAAATCAACAATCATGCGGTCTATGAAGGTGCGTCATTGATGTCGTATCAAATTTTAATGGACGAAGATGAGCAAAAGCAATATTTTCGAAATTGGACCACCGAAAAAATATGCGAGACAAGGGATATCGATTTTGCTGAATGGCAAAAAGAACATTCAACAAGAGAAGCCTACTTTTTTGGTCCAGACAATGTAAGTTTATATTAACTTAATTTGATGAATTAAAATAATTTTAATTTTTTTTTAGTATATGTACATAAATCCAGCCACGCTCAAAAAATTTATTGAGCTGATCAAGACAAAAAAAGTGGATGAGAAAAGCATCAGCCTTCCAATCAAGCCGATGTACAAGGTAGTATACCTTAATCCGCAAGTGACCGTCGGAATCACCGGGTTGAGGCATATTCAAAAGGCCGGAGGACTATCAGCCTGGCCGGTGATTTATGTGAAAAAGGAACACGTAAGTACGTCAAATAGCGTGAAAAATCTTATCTAAAAAGACATTTTTTCAGTATAACGAAAACAACCAACAGTATTCGACCAAGATTATGAAGATTCAAGTACCGCTAAGAGGGCTGGAGGAAATAACAAAAGCCTTTATGGAATTGTGTTTTGGCATCAAGAAAAAACTGCCTCATATCCAACAATAAAATAAAACGACCAAAAATGTACATAGGCATGAATGTATTTTGAGAAATAAAATGAAATGCGCATTTATTTTATTCAAATAAAAATAAAAACTAGATTATACGGGAGTAGACAAATTTTGCCCGGCACGAAGGGGAGAAGGGTCAACGCTTATGGAAGAATCCGTCGCAGGTTCCGTCCGTGGTATGTTGAATAACGGAGGAATCATGCTTGAAAAATACGGTCGTCTATGATAAACCTAAAAATAAATTATATTTAATAAGCGATTTAAAAATAATAATAAATTTCCTACCGTATACTCCGTGTTGGTCGCTTGATCTACTTTTTCGGGAATTGGCAAAAAAGTAGTTGCGTCGGTCGGCAACGCCGATGCGGTTGACTCAACCGGCAAAATTTCGACGTTTGATTCTTCCACAGCCTCGTCGTTTGTCGATGAATCTGCAGCAGCTTGTATTGAAATCATTTCAATAGGCTAAAAAAAAATATAGAGTAGACAAAATATTTTATAAAATGCAATAATCATACTTCGACATTAGACGGCTGTTGGTGGTGATGGCTCAGTCTTCTTAATTTATACATTATTATGGCGAACGTCACAAAAATGAAGACGAACACCGATCCGACAAATATCTTGAAGACATCTGAAAATAATAAGATATTTGTATAAAATGTTGACTTGAAAGAAAATAATCAATACTTACTGTCAAAAATTGCGGAGTCAAAACCAGCGAAGGAGAAACTATTATCTGTGGTTGATACATTAGGTGAAGCAGAAAAGATCGGCGGATTGAAAGTGGTGGCAGAACCGGTGCTTGTTTCCAACACAGGCACGGGTGAAGTCGTGGTTGAGAGAGTAGAGCTCGTAACAGTGGTAGCAACGGTAGTAGGCGGGACAGTGGTAGTACTGGTAGAAGTTGTGGTGCTTGAAGTGGACGTGGTGCTTGAAGTGGAAGAAGCAGTTGTAGTGGTTGATGCAAAGTCAGTCGTAGGCGTGATGGTTGTTTCAGAAGAATTGGAAGAAGCGACAATTTTAGCGAGGAGATTTTTTAGTAAAATGATGTCTTCCTCGCACGAAATTTTTTGTGCCAAATAAAAGACCCAAATGACGAAGACGATGATAATGTTGAAGTTCATTATGTCAGAATTGGAAATTTACTTTAAAGTTTGAAATGTCCAAGAATTGAAAATGAAGTGAAGTATTTGAATCGCAAACTTGAAATTATTTATTTTCTATAATAAAAGCGGGCGGTCAAACACGCGAACATTTGTACATTTATTATAAATAAAGTTAGAAGTTGTTGTCTAAATTAAATAAAAAGAACTTTTTCATACAATAAAATGCTTTGAAAGATTCTTTATGAAAAACACTTCGCAAAGGGAGGGTTGAGCGAAATTTACGCAAAGAAACGAGAAAACTCACGCTGAGAATGTAAAACACACCGCGCTTACAACACATTTGTATTTTGAGGGATAGAAAAATCTACAGTTTTGTTGTTAACATTTATATTCTTCCATAATTTGTATTCATGTTCAAATAAAGCGTATAGACCGAGCAGCATTAAAAAAGACCAAAGAAAAACTAAAAGCCAAGGAGAAATGGTGTCTTTTACAAAATAAATATATTTAAAAGGATCTTCTCCATCTCTGTTTCTTCGGACACAATTACGGCGATTGGCGGGAGGCGAGTCGTGGCTCCACATAATTAAAAATGTCGTTGTTTTTCGAACAAAACGTTTTAGACAAAAACTTGATGGTTATTTTTTTATAATAATGGTACACTCGTAATTCTTTTTGAATGGCAAAAATGATTTGCGCGCGTGTTTCGGAATCATATGTTGGAATATAAAAGAAACACGTGCGGTCCTTAACGTTTTTACGATACGCAAATACTCGTTGATCCAACGACTTTAGGATTTTGTTGATCCTGTTGAGAAGAATTGAGATATTTCGCAACAAAGCGTGGGAATTTTTAAAATGTCGATACGTGAGATTGTTGTTGATGACCATGAAGTTGCAGCAAATGTTTATACAAAGACGTGTGATGTATTACTGAAATAGTTTATGACATAAAAATAATAAATTTAAAATTAAGCGCGCTCTTATATTTTAAAATTAAGGATAATAGTCTGCTACTAAAAATTAGACACAGTAGCAGAAAAATCATCCATAAAATCAAAATAAAATCAAACGTGATTTTTTCTGTTAATAAATAATTGCGACATTTGGTTGAGTTGAGAATCTTTTCGTAAACACCGATAAACAATAACTGTTGAAAAGTTGAACATGTGTATATTTTGATAAAATTATCGAGCGGAAATTATTGTTTATGGCAATAGCTTTGGCGCGAGTTATGATTTGTTGACGCAAAACGAGTTGCGCTTTAATTTGTGTTTGTTTTGGAGAACGGAAATTTAAACATTGTCGTTCTCAGAACCTTTCTTCGCGCCCCCGAACTGATTCAAGACGTGGAAAGTGGAAAAAATTGAGGTTGCAAACGGCTTGCAATCGGCTTGCAACAGGCCGATTGCAGACGAAAACAAGCCGATTACAGGCTCGATTGAGCCTGTTGCAAGCCGATTGCAGACGAAAACAAGCCGATTACAGGCTCGATTGAGCCTGTTGCAAGCCGATTGCAGACGAAAACAAGCCGATTACAGGCTCGATTGAGGTTGTTGCAAGCCGATTGCAGACGAAAACAAGCCGATTGCAGGCTCGATTGAGCCTGTTGCAAGCCGATTGCAGACGAAAACAAGCCGGTTGCAGACGATTACAAGCCGGTTTCAGGTTGAAACAACCTTAATGTAGATGCCATCA
>CBDDTI010000348.1:7500-11273 GCA_965233585.1 bacterium | reverse complement strand
CCGCTATCTATTCCATACTCGAACATGCTTTTTAGATCCGTCTGTTTGCCTTGATCCTGATTTTATCTCAGTAAGGTTTCAATTTCATCATTAACAGACTTTACACGCCCGCAGGTTAAATTGAAAATTGTTAGCTTCTGTTTGACTTCTCTCCGGGATTTGTCAATGGAATAAATTTTAATGCGCGGTTTAAAAACCTATTATTTTGTTGTATTGCTATTGAAATTGATACTTTTTTCCTTTCCCAAAAACAATCTCCACGGGAAGTAGCTATGTTTTTGTTTATGTGGACGTTGGTTTACCCATTTGTCAACTGGTGAAAATCTGATTCTCCAATGAAGACTCTAAAACGATCAAAATTCCTTTATTAGTTTTTATTTGTGTCATTCAAGGTTCTTTTTAATGTATTTCTTAAATAGCCTCTTAGTAGAATCGAGAGATAAGCATGTGCTATTTTCCTTGTTTATTCAATTTTCAGCAATGGAAATCACATTAGTCTTTCCTCAAGCTAAGTTTATGATAAGTTGATTACAATGACTGGAAAAAGTTGGGGTGTCCGTGCTCGATGGTGAGCTATAGCCATTTTCCACTGACAGAGATCAATATCAAGGCAAATCCGCCATGTTTTCAATATGCGCGTGTACGAGGGCGCACTAAATGACGCCATAAATTAAGCGCAGAAAGGATGTGCAGTGCAAATGCGAGGAATCGCCTTAACTTGTTTCTATTTCGCATTCGATGTGGTACACGGTACACTACTTTTATAACAGAAAAGTAGAACTCGGTTCTATTTATGGTTAGTCGAGAAAACTTTTTTCCCTGCTGAGTCAGGGGATAATAATTACTTTTCATCAGTATCTTTTTCAAGGCAAGAGAACTTACAAAGATTGTTTGCAATAGTCCGTGAACAGATTCTAAGGCCTCCACTGACAAGACGCTTAGTTGTGACAATGTTTGTCATCGACAAATAAACACTGTCACGAACTAAAAATGTAGTGTGTGTGTGTGTGTGTCTCTGAGACGAGTTTTCGACAACTAGACGCTAAATTTTTAGTCGTCGACAGCTACGTTTCGACCGAGCTTTTTCCCGCTTGTGAAAATCATCGGTTTAGATGTCCTCGCGGAAATCCAGGGGCTTCTAGCCGGGACGATGCTATATTTCCGGGCGAAAGTTTACTTTAACAGCTGAAAAAAAAAGTAAACTTTATAGGCGACCAAACACTTATGACAGTTAAAAACCGTAGAGTGTGAGACGAGTCTTCGACAACTAGAGGCTACATTTTAGCTGGCGACAGCTATGTTCCGACCGAGTTTTTCCCATGTGTGGAAATCATTGATTTAGATGTCGACAACTGTCTAAACATATAGAACACCTTTGAACATGCGTATTATGTTTTGAGCATGCACAGTGAACGAGATAGTACTTCCACCTCATATGTGATGCCCTTAACATACTAAAACTGTGATAAAAACTGTAAAATGTTCAATTATTCATTGAATGCAACTGTTACTCTTTGTTTGAGATGTTTAATAAATTTTGTCTAAACAAGCTCTGTGAAATTGGACAAGCGTGGGTAAGTGATCTGAAAATCTCGTTCAAATGCAGCTGCTGCCTGCGACGGGAAGCGACAAACATGGAACTTATTTCTCAGATTTCCACCACGTTTAGCCTTTCAGAGAGACCTAAGAGAGCTCCCTTCTCATGATATAGATGTTAAGTCCAACGTAGACGTTGTGTAATTTTTATTTCACATTCGACAGGATATGGTATACTACCCTTGTAACAGAAGAGTAAAACTCAGTAATATTTATTGGAGGTCAGAAAGACTTCCTCCTTTGTTGAGTTATGTGATGATTACTTTTTATCAGCATTTTTTAAAGGGTGGAGAACTAATAAAGATTGTTTGCAATGATCCGTGAACTGACTCTAAGGGCTCCCACAGACTACGACGCTCACATGTGACAACTGTTTGTTATCGACAACTAAAAATCGAAGTGTGTAAGACGAATTTTCGACAGCTAGACGCTAAATTCGTAGTTGTCGACAGCTATGTTTCGACCGACTTTTTCACTGTGTGTGGAAATTATTGGTTTACTGTCGACAACTATCGAAACAAAACACACCTTTGAGCATGCGTAGTGAAAGTTAGTTCCAAGCTCTCACTGGCCTGACTTAATTATCGACAACTAACTCTCCAATGTGTGGACACAATCAGTTGCCGATAACACTAATCTTTGGAAGCCCTAAAATGTGGTGAGAGAGAGTCTAGATATGGTTCGTTTAGCTATTTGTGACTGCTGGGATCGCAATGTCAAAATATTTACTTGTAATTTTATCTCACGATGCGCAAAAGCGCTACCCGTGTGATATAGTGCAGTGCACAGAATAAGATCGTATTTTGATCATTTGCTGAATGCAGCTGTTAACCCGCCTGCAAAGGGTATCAACCCATTATCTGAGATGTTTGATTCTTGTTTAAACAAGTTCTGTAAATTGGGTAAACGAGGGTAAGCGATCTGAAAGTCTCGTTCAAATGCTGTAATACTCTTTTATTCGCATTGAAGACAGAGTAACCTTGCTTTTCCGTTTTTCACACACGCGTGTTCTAACAACAACATGACGTATCCCATAATTTGTTACAGGCAGCCACAGGCAGCCCAGCAGACACTACAAATGCAGCCGCTACGGACGCGAAGCGACAAACATGGAACTTATTTCTCCGATTTCCGCCACGTTTATTTTAACAGGTGACTTAGCGTTCAGAGAGACCTAAGAGAGCTCCCTTGTCATGATATAGATGTTAAGTCCAACCTAGAAGTTGTTCCTATTTCGCATTCGACGGGATGTGGTACAGTGCTTTTTAACAGAAAAGTAGAACTCACTTCTATTTATGGAAGTTTTTCTCTGCAGAATTAGGTTAGTTGTCGGGCGTAGTACAAACTCATCAACAACACAATTCAGATAAAGTTCTCCAAGTTGTATTCAACACAACATGGTACAAGTTCTCATCACGAACGACTAACAGCAATGTAACCTTGGCTTCTAAGCGCTGGAGCCTAACGCATAATTTATGCAAGGTCACGAGACCTATCGTTACACCCTGGATCTAAAAACATAAAACGCAGCGAGTCAACGGTGGCACCGCTGCAGAGCTGAACTGTCATCAGATTGCTTGTAACAAAAAGGCTTGTCTGGAATGTTAATGTAATGCGTGTTGTGCTGTCCGTATGCCTTTCTTATTTTTTATTTTTTGTGCTGTGAAACAGGGGAAACGTTTATAGGAAATATTTATTACCTTTCATTTGGAAGACTGAAGCCCAAGAGAGAAAGATACCTGGGAAAGCGAGAAAGCGAAATCGGTTTCAAACAAAAATTATAAACGCTGCAGTATTGAACGCTCGCCCGAGAAAAACAAATTCAAAACAACTGTCAGAATCAGACTATCAGGAGGGAATGGATGCTGTAAAAGGTACAACAAAAACCTTTGAAAATAAGCTGATATCTTCAGTATCAGTGGGCCAATCGCCCAGTTATACTGCTTTGGTTACTGGTTAACTTCAGTTGTAATATTCTCCTAACGTGCTTATCTAGGTGGGGCACTTAACGAAGATTAATATGGGGAAACTCCGCCCCGAGGTGCATCTCCCTACCTTTTATATACCATTTTGGCAGAAAAGGTACTCCTTTTATATACATACTTTTTTTGAAAAAGGGTACCCAAGCTCACCATGCAAAGATTTACTATTTCATTGTATGATTCTTTTTTTACATT
>CBDDTI010000348.1:2500-5000 GCA_965233585.1 bacterium | reverse complement strand
GAACCGTTTACATGGTAAAAAAGCTATCTCGCCTAGCCGTGTGCCTCGGGCAAGTAGACAGGGTGCCCCGGGTAGGCGGGCTACCCTGCCTAGCATGTAAACGCTTCGATGCGTTTTCGAAAGAAACGTATGAGAATTTACTGAGCCCTCCCCAGGTAGCTCGGGTAGCCGGGTAGCCCGGTTAGCCGGGGCACCCTCCCTCCATGTAAACAGGCTCTAAAACTGAGAAAGTTCTAGTAGTCTTAGCGGTGTTCTCTTGCTTTTCGGGTCGACAATCGCCTGGATTTCGCTTTCCAAGATGCGTTTTTCTGTCAACAGCAGTTTATCCGGTGACGGGAAGAATGCATCTATGTCCCCTGGGCGAAGCTATTTTAGCGACTCCAGAGTATGAAATCCACGGCTTTCAAATTCCTTACTACACTTTTCAAGATTCAATTCTCCGGGGAGATTTTTTTTACCCATTTGTAAACTTCGCTCATGCTGTTGTTTTCAACGAACAAGACTAAATCGCTCGGATGATAAAATAATCTTTAGGCGCCAACTTTGAAGGGAGGCGTGACTGTCAATCATATTCGTATATCCTGATTGGCTAACTTGTAAAAAGGTTTGTTGGGTGGCCATGGTAAGGCGCGTCACACTTAAGACTTTTTAAGCTACGCCCATCAACATTCCTCGCTGCTTGATCTTCTTGATGCTTTTCATCAGTCTTCAAAAAAGCTATGGAGAGTTCGTTTCGGAACTCTCAAATCAATTGTTAAGACAACATTAGCTAAGAATAAATTTCTTTTCAGCTGCCTTAGATATTAAAAGTTGTTCAGGGATGTCAAAGCCTCTAATTTTGCTACTAAGTCGAAGAGCTAACTCTTAGTTCAGTGTCTTATTTTTTTACGGCCGGATGCTTGTCATTCTACAATTATTATATTATGGTTGCCCTAAACAATGATTGTCTCACTGTTATCCGGTGACTGACTGCCTTTTGAAAATGACATAATATCAGCCTGCGTTAATGAAAATGAGCTCGCGTGCGGAAAACGTTAAAGACTGTCTTTTGGACTAAAAATAAAAACAAAAACATAGAAGTGACTGTATTGACCGAGAATCGTGTACAATATTTTCTTAAGTGACTTTGCACTTAAATATAATAATTTTGAAGAGCTCTCATTATAGCACTGGATATACCTACAATAACAATTACCAGTAAAATTTTAGAAATTCTTTAACCTACCTTGCTAATTGGAAACTTCAGTTCCTGGTGAGTAGGTTTTACAATCAACTCAGCAATGAAATACAGTCAGACTGAAAAAAGATCATTTGCAATTGGTTGAGTTAAAAGAAATGACAATTTTAAGCAGGTGAGAGCCATGCAACTCTGCACAACTTGAAGACATAACTCGGTCATTACTCGTTAAGTTCAATTTTCTTGTTGTGATGTGATGTGATGTGATGCTTTTTGCAGTGGGCTCGGACATCAGCATACTAAGGGCGCCGATGGCAGCCGCTATCAGTCCATTTATGAACCCACTGAACCCTCCCAACCTGTGATGAGTGATGATGTAAGTGAAGATAGACCACAACACCGGTAACTACGTCCCCTGCTCTTTTCGAATAGAGTGTGGGTTCTTTAACCTGAGAATATTGAAATGCACAAACCTTTCGTTCAGTTTTTCTTTTTTTTTTGCTGTAAAATATTCATATGTCAGGTGAATAATTTTGTTTTAGATCTCGAGCTATTTGCAAAAACCAAAGCGTTAAAAACTCTTACAACAATCGAAAGATTAAAGGGAATTCATTTTATCTTCGGTTTTACAGCAGTACCCTGCGCCAGGCTGAACGTTTCATGTCGAATTGATGCCTATTCACGACTGTACTTAATGTTCAACATTGGAGCGCGACATCGAATCTGTTATAATCTGTGCGAAAAACAGAAATACTTCCAGGTATTTTTACATATCTAACTGTGGATCACCGAATGTAGCCTTCTTTTCTTCTTAATAATACTCAAATTATGTGAAGTATATATGAAATAATTCATATATTTGAACTGCGGTTGTAGATCAAAGTGAAGAACGATCATCGCAGTAAATTTTCCAATTTAAGCAACTGGAAAGAAGAAGCCTGAAAAAATCAAGGCTTCAACGGGATTCGAACCCGTGACCTCCGCGATACCGGTGCGATGCTCTACCAACTGAGCTATGAAGCCACACATTGGGAGCGAGGCCAATTTATTGAGTTCATATCTCCCGTGAGGAGTGAAATGATGTGAAGTATATATGAAATAATTCATATATTTGAACTGCGGTTGTAGATCAAAGTGAAGAACGATCATCGCAGTAAATTTTCCAATTTAAGCAACTGGAAAGAAGAAGCCTGAAAAAAATCAAGGCTTCAACGGGATTCGAACCCGTGACCTCCGCGATACCGGTGCGATGCTCTACCAACTGAGCTATGAAGCCACACATTGGGAGCGAGGCCAATTTATTGAAGCCTTGATTTTTTCAGG
>CBDDTI010000347.1:0-13303 GCA_965233585.1 bacterium | reverse complement strand
TTAGTATGCAGGAAGTCAAAAATTATTATGCAGGAAGTCAAAAATTAGTATGCAGGAAGGAAGGGAAGTCGAAGGGAAGTCCGTAACGGGGCTTAATTCCCAACATATATGACTACTGATATTGTTTTCTTCCCATGCTTGCATACCTGCGTGCGAGTACCGGCGCGAGTGTTTCTCAGCCACCGGCCTTCAAAAGCCAGCCATGTAACTTGTAATGTAACATCAGAAAAATGGCAAGAATATTCAAAAATACTCTGCGTACTTCGTTATTCTCAACTGTTTTTCCGTTGCAAAGAATATTTTGGTTCAGGTTTTAAAATGTCCAGGACATTCCAACGAAAAAAACTATCTTGTACTTATTATGCGCCTCATTAGTATACAGCTCTTTCGAGAAAGGTTGTCTTACAAACGGGGAAAAGCTTACGCGAGAATGTCGAAAGTCATTATGGGTAACAGTGGTTTTTACGGTTGCTTGTGTGAACGTCAAGGTGTTTCAGCGTGGTGGAAGGAAACAGCACAAACACGTATCCGTTCTTTCTCGTTCCTTGTTGCTGAATCACGGTAACCTTGAATCAAGCTAAGCCAACCTCTTACTACCCATAATGCCAATCGGCATTGTCGCGTACGCTTTTACACTTTCATGGGACAACCTTTGTCGAAACAGCTGTATACGGAACGGGCTATACAAATGGGCCATTTCCGAGTTCCCTTGTGCTTCTCTTTCAGAGCTAGTCTAAGTGCGAAGGCATTTTTATGAAGAAGACTTTGATTTGCACGAAATGAAACTGCATGCAGAACTCATTTTCATATGAAAGGTTTCGCACTTAGACTCGTTTTGAAACTTAGGCACAAGAGAACTCGGAAGTGGCCCATTGATTGATTGATTGATTGATTGACTGATTAAGTCAGGGCCCGAATGAGTCTGTCTTTGTATATTAAGATCTTTTACGTAGTAAACAATTAAGGATGTCGACATTTTAGAAACATTTTCTTGCCAGTTTAGTAATTAAAGTACACTTTTACCGGTTGGTCATGCATGCACTTAGATTTATGACAGCTCTAAAGCAATGAAATTAAACGCACAATAAATTGAATTCTTGGGACTCGCACGACGCTGTTCTGTTTACAGTGCAATGTCTTGCTAAAGAAGTGATTTACATTAAGACGAGCTTGAGCAAAAGTGTTGAAAAAATTAAAGATCCATTATAACAACCCTATGTAGCGAAAAAAAAAGGTAAAACATAGCTCTTCACCAAATGCAGAGGACAGCGGGACAGAGTGAAAGATGATTAAAAATTAAGAGGAGGAATAAGAGAGGACAGGAAGAAAAAAAGTGGAAAAGAAAAGAATAAAAGAGAAGGAAAGAAGGGAAAAGAGAAACGAAGGACGTTGTTCGGATATTCGTTAACTAGAAAATGTCTGCAGTATAAAGTCTTAGATGCATAAAGTAAAGTTTTCTTACCTTTCACTTTCTTCCTTATGACTTCTGCTGGCTTGAAGGGCTCATACTCAACTCTTACGCCTCCTGGTTGGTTAGAAAGGTCAATTAGTTGGGCGGGTCTCAAATTTGTTTGTGGCATGTCTTCTTCAACTGTCGGGAAGTACGCGTCTTTGTGGGCAGAACTTTTCTTTTGCCAGTCGTCCCAGATCTTATCGATGAAAGCGTGATGAAGAAAAAATTCTGGAGCTGAAGCGGCTTCTCTTGAGCACATGGTGGCACCGATTTGACAGTGTACGTTGTCATGCAGTTCCACTCTCAGAGCGAATTCAAACTCAGTGAAATCATTCATTTTCAAGATCGTCATCACATCTATCTCTTCAGGTGGATTTCCATTGAAACTCCGCATTAAGCAGTCTGGCCCGCGACGCGCGTTATCTGGTCTCACTCGGCTCCAGGCACCCTTTCTAAAAGGTCCGTCCAACACGCAGTTTTGATCAGCATCTACACCGTCTCCTCCAAACCCGGTGTCACTGTTCCAGACGTTATCTAGACCAGTGCTAAACGGCTCCCTGGAATCTAGACTCCAGTCCCAGTAGGTCGCCGTAAAAGTGCAATCGGCTTTTCGCATGAGGTTCTCGTATCGCAGTATGAAATAACGATGCCAAGGGAGAAAGTGTTCCTTTCTATGAATACCTGTAGAAAACAGCTGGTAGTGCTCATTTATGAGCTGTTCATATTCAGCCCTATAAATAGAACCCTGTGCTGATACCTCTAATATGGTTTCTATGTGACTTTTTCGCTCGGCAGTTGTTAAGGATGTGAATTCTTTTCTAATTCGAACGCAGTTAACCAATTGGCCTCCATCACAGGTGCATCTTTGTCCACATTCATCGTTTGAAGTGCGTCCCTCGTCGCAACTGGTAACTAAAATGGAAATGGTAAAAAAAAAAAAAAACTTAAATAATAATGACATTAAGATTCCATTTCTAACGCTTGAGAAGTATTTGCACATGAGTATATCTTTGCACTGTAAAGAACCCCTTCGTTTGTCGTAAACTATCGTTTCCACACTCGGCATTCCTAAGGATTTCATGAGCCACGTTGACACCTGAGTAAGAATTACATCAAGAGCAACTACAGCTCGAAGGAATCTGTTTCCTTGGTAACAGCGGAGCACAAAACACCGAAAGAATGGCCGCTGCACGCACTAGTGACGACGGTGACGGCTGTGGTGATGCCCACGACATAAACAATTACACCGTTTGCCTATATTATTATGCCGGAAGTGGTTGTCAGGGTTTTTGTTTTTATTAGTAGAGAAATGTCAGAGGAACTACGTTGCGCTAAAGATATTATTTGCCTTTTTTAGGCAGTGACATCAATCATATGACAAGGTACTCAGAGCGACCAATACCTCTTTATAACATAACTAAAGCAAAGCGCGCGCTCTGATTGGCTAATTCAGCATCTACTATTTGCCCATGGGTGTATGCTGCTGACGTACTCAATATCTAAAGCAAAGCGCGCGCTTTGTGATGTAGCTCAATTTGTTGCACAGCATTTTGACCACTGTAATAACACGTATCGTTGTCGACAAGAGTACAGACCACCTAAACCACATTCGATTTGTTTTTTTACCACAATACCAATGATAGCGAAATAAATATTTGTCTTGACAACTGAAAACACCGACTCGAACTTGACAATGCACGCGCTGCATTATGCAAATTAGCTGCACAAATTAGCTGCACTGTCGCCTCGTGCGACTCTTACGCTTCTTTCGTGCTTAACAACCTCCTACGTGTACTATTTAACAATTAGACCCGTAGCCCTTGAGGGCAAAAGGTCTAATTGTTTTAGTATCACCCAACTAGTCGGACAGAAAAAGCACTAATAAAGTTAGCGAATGCAAGTTGAAGAAATATTTATTTGGGGGAAAAAAACGAAAGAAAAGCCGGCGGATTTCGCTACTCGATGACTGTTACTATTAGACCACTAGTGGCGTAGCCAATCAAAACGCTCGATCTGCATTAGACCACTAGTTGGGTGATACTAAAACTCAATAGTACACGCTATGGCGTTTACCATTTGTTAAATATGGACAAATGATGGACAGGTTTTAATTTCTAAAGAAATAAATAATGATTGTACTCATTCTCGGATCAAACATCAACTAAGTTGAGAAACAAATCTCTCAGACATCAATACTTGCATGTGAATTAACAGCTTAATTAAAAACGAAGTTTGGGCATTCTGGGAAAGTCACCAGTTTGCCACATTTACGTATTTGGTTAGATTCCTGCAAACATTTTCTCAAGAGTGATTAGTTAATCAACATCATTCTAATACTTACCACAATTTCCCCACTTTCCTTTGTAGTTAGCGTCCAACGAACACCACAGCTTGTTGTGATCAACGTTGGTACAGGAATTGTATGTTACTCCTTTGTAAGTAAAAGGTAAACTGCAGCATTTGTCGTCTGTTGTCTTTGCCGTCTTACATTCAGGTTCTGGGGATGGCGTTTCTAATGCACAGATGTAAGGGACAACAAAAATACAGTAGTTTGAGCATTCTGGCAAAGTCACCAGTTTGCCATATTTACGCATTTGGTTTAATTCCTGCAATCTCAAGAGTGATTAGTTAATCAACATCATTCTAATACTTACCACAATTTCCCCACCTTCCTTTATATTTAGCGTCCAACGAACACCACAGCTTGTTGTGATCAACGTTAGTACAGGAATTGTATGTTACTCCTTTGTAAGTAAAAGGTAAACTGCAGCATTTGTCGTCTGTTGTCTTTGCCGTCTTACATTCAGGTTCTGGGGATGGCGTTTCTAATGCACAGATGTAAGGGACAACAAAAATACAGTAGTTTGAGCATTCTGGCAAAGTCACCAGTTTGCCATATTTACGCATTTAGTTTAATTCCTGCAATCTCAAGAGTGATTAGTTAATCAACATCATTCTAATACTTACCACAATTTCCCCACCTTCCTTTATATTTAGCGTCCAACGAACACCACAGCTTGTTGTGATCAACGTTGGTACAGGAATTGTATGTTACTCCTTTTTAAGTAAAAAGTAAACTGCAGCATTTGTCGTCTGTTGTCTTTGCCGTCTTACATTCAGGTTCTGGGGATGGCGTTTCTAATGCACAGATGTAAGGGACAACAAAAATACAGCGTCAACTTAACAGTCTACAATTTACAAATTTATAAACCAGCGGCTTCGAAGTAAGGGAAAAATCATTTAATATGACAAGGGGGGGGGGGGGGGGGATGAAGATATTGAGGGGGGCTCCGGATCTTTTTAGACAACGAAAAGAGGGGCTCTGAAAAAATTAGGGGGGCTCCGGACGTTTGTATACTTCAAAACCAACAGGAGACGGGGGCTCCTACAAAATTGAACCGCTAGTGAGGGGGGCTGCTAAAATTTCAAGCTTCGCGTTTCAATATCTTCATTCCCCCGCCCCCCTTGTCATATTAAATGAACTTTCCCTAATATGCATTAGCTATTGCCTGATCCCTTTAGAAATACTCAGTTTAAGATTGCTTGAACGAGGATATATTAAGTTAGCGTTGAATCACATAAAGGATGTGTCACGTTACTGCAAAGTAAGGAACCTTCGCGCTACCTTTTGGTGTGCAACCAGTGCGCACGGGATTTATGTTGCTAAGTAATGTACCTAGCGCAGTTGCAAAGCAAGGCTGAACGATTCTAGGTTTAGTGACTTCGGGTGCTGCTGAGCTTGGGACGGATTTATGATATCGAATACCTCCTTATCTCTTAAAATTAATTCTTAATAATAATAATAATAATAATAATAATAATGATAATAATAATAATAATAATAATACTTAACACTTCTAACGCGCATTTTTACATGACGTAATGATCAAATGCGCAAAATAATAAACAAACCGGATAAACACTATAACATATACAAAATTTACATTAAAACCAATTGTTAATTTAAAAGAAAACTAAGCTAAAACTCTTATAGTAAATTAAAATTTAAAATAATCAGTGATGTTGTTTATTGCATTGCTAGACCGAAGACTATATTTAGTGGTCTGTCTGACGCGCAAAAGGCAGGATATATACGAAGGTGCCATATCGTACAGTGCTTTAAAAGTAATCAGGAGGACCTTGAATTGTATTCTGTAGGTGACAGGCAGCCAGTGCAACTCTTTTAACAGAGGTGTAATATGGCAATATTTTGATTTCATAAAAAAAAATGACACGTGCAGCTGCATTCTGTTATATTCTTTATTATTATACATCAGACGCACTATGAAAAATCTGATTGGTCGAGAGCATTCAATCAATTCACAATAGCTTGTGAACTTGACGTGAAATGCAATATCTGCTGCAGATATTGCATTTATCATGTCAAGTTCACCGTCTGCCTGGTTACTAAGCCCCTTGGAGTGTTCTTCTCAGAAACAAAATGGCTGAACGCTTCGCTTCTGTTTTTGAGGATGAATTATGTGAAAAATGTATAATAAAACAATTATTGAATTCGGTATTCGCATGATATCATGAATTATCAAAACCTCGTGGCTGTGTTATCTGCCTGAGCCTTCGGCTTCGGCATATAACACAGACCTCGGTTTTGATAATTCATAATATTATGCTCAACCTCATGCAATCATTGTTTAATATCTACATTTCTGATAGTGCAATTTTAAGCTTGGATTAGTTTTGTTTTTATTACACTTTCACTGCCTTTATACACAGTTAATAGCATTTCCCTGTCTCGTAGTTCTGCAGGACTTCAAATTTTGTAACTGCTTAACTGAAGAAAAGATTTCAACACAATGTTGGTATGCTGTATGATATTTAGGCCAATGTTGTTACGTTATTATAAGCAATGTGATTTGCGTGATTTACGAATTCTTCGAGTGTTCTACCAACGTCCCGCGTGGTTTATTTAACAAATAGATTCCATGTTTCCGTGCGTCTGTTCATTAATAGACCACAGATGACGTCAAAATGTGGTAAGAACAAATAAGTGGCACACGAGTCGTAGCTGAGTGTGTCGCTGATGTTCTTACCACATTTTGACGTCTTCTGTGATCTATTATTGAATCAGACGCACGGCAACACGGAACTATTTGTTTTATATAATAACAAAAGGCCTTTTTTATTTCAAAATATTTCGACATAACGCGAAAGACAGCCTTTTGCCCCCCCCCCCCCCCCCCTTTGCCCCGCCTTTGCACGAAAAAAAGCCATTTGACGTGATCAATGATCGATTCAAAATGAAGCAATTTCATTGGTTGCTATGCGTAGCAAAGAATCGCGATTCGTCGAGTAAAATCGCGCCACTGTCAAACCTGACCCGAGCGTCGCTCCTCGCTGAATGAAACTTACAGCAAAAGCAGAATTGAACCACGAAATCTACAAATCTTGAAGAAAATGCTAGAAAATCAAGTCAATTTTTGTCATCGGAGCAGCCCTATGAGCCGAAAAGCTTGGACGTTGCCCTGAAAATTATAGGAGTTGAAAAAATACCCTATGAAAACTTGTGGTTACGGTCAACGTAGAGGCCATTTAATTCGAGTTTGAATGGAAGGAGCGTAAGTGATGGAGGAATTTTTTGTCTTCTGTAGCTGGTGATTCTCAAATCAGCTTGATATAGTGTCGGAGACACATTTTAGTTTCGATGCTGTTGACCGTGGACTGTGGTTAGCTATACTTAGCTCGCTGCTGTGCCCTAAAACGGACAGACTCATTCGCAGCGGAAAGTAAGGTTATGTATCTTCAAATCTTGAGAGAAGAGCCTTCGTCATGATATTATTAGCTGTTACATTGTCCTTTAAAAAAAAAAACAATAAGCCAGATGTAGATTGCCAGTACAACGGTATTTTTAAAAATAGAGGTAGATCGCGCAAAGATCTTGCCATGTCTGTACCGACTATAACGCCAGCAGTTAGTGGGATTCTTTATCTCCCTGATCTTTGGCAGTTACATGCTTTCAAAATTGGTGGCCAGCTGACTGTCCACTGACCAGAAATTGTCTGAAATCATCCGTAGTTTTCCAATTAACCGTGACAACGGAATGACAGCAGGCCAGCCCAAACTTATGTGGGGCTGAAACGAGATTTGCCAATCACAGATCTTCTTTCAACGACCCCAGCAAGAGACTCAGTACAGAACTCAATAAGCACGTTTGGCATTTAAAGGAGGCAAAGTTGACGTTCGAGATCACCTGGAAAAGTGTAAAACAAACCTCTCCCTTAAGGCCTTTTTCAAACCGCTGTGTCTGTGGGAGAAATATTTCATCATTTGTAGACCTGAACTAGCGACCTTGAACAAGCGTAATGAACTGGTAATTTCCTGTAGGTACGCCAACTTTGAGCCTTTTATTGCCAGGCGAAAGCAATTGTTCAAGTCTGAATTCCGCGTGGCCAAGTACGTCTATAATAAGCGGGCGTTATAATGATCGTTGCATTTGGCTATTTTATCTGATGAATGCCGCACTTCTTGTGCGGCATGAAACTAATCAGTAATAAAATGGCAAGTCATACCTTCTGTTGATCACAGCACCTAGATTATATCAACGCTAGATTATATCAATGTTATTTGTTAGTGAAAACTGTGGGCGAGGTCTTGAAAATGCTGCCCAAGGTTTGCGGCCTTACTTTCAAGCCCGAGGTCAAAGGTTCACGGACTGACCCTAAGCTAGCAAATAGCTCATTTAGTTTTTTTTTTTTTTTTTTTTTTCATGCGGTAAATTGGCTTACAAGTAGGTTAACGCAATCTTGTCACTGAATCGTAAAAAACCTAACGAGCGAGTAATCCCCGCAGACACTAGAAAAAGAAAAAAGTATTAAAGAACAATTTCTATCAGTCACTGCGAATCACTGGACGCCAGACTTTTCCACCGTAAATTGAGAAGCAGATAGCGTGGAAATCCGTTAAGTGTACTCCGCGGAAAATCTCTTAAATACAGCAACGATCAGTGAGATAAATTCGACTGCAGCTGACGTTTTCTTCTTAAAATTGTGCAGCAAGAGAAACAAAGGATTACGCGACATTACAGTGCCGAGCTACAGACGAACTAACAAACTCCTACAAATTCAAAATGCTTTATATAATTTACTTGCAGTGACTTTCTATGCCATTTAAAAGTGAATAGGAATAAACCTGGGTTGATTAATCGTCGAAAGAATGATGAAAAGGAAAAAGATTGACGATTACCTCTAGTTCAGTCACGTTATTGACAAACACGACAATTTCACCCGCGCTGTTTCCCACAGTTACTGTGACCGTGGTCAGAGATAGGAAAATCCGGACCATGCTAAGAACCAATCAGATTGCAGTATTGGTGACCGTGCCGTCATGGGAAAAAAGACGGACCGACTTCGTTTCAGAGGAAAAGCGTGTGGAAAACTACGCTGATTTTGAAACATCGGCACAGGTAATTCAGCTTAGTCTACAGGGGCTTATAGTTAAAAGTATTGGAGGTGAGTCGACGCAGGCAAACGATCTTAGTCATATTTTAGAGAAGTGCGTCTGTTGCGTAAAAAGTTCTAAATATAACCAACGTTTCATGACGCTGCAAAAGACATTTAAAACCGCCGCACAGATAAACGAAGAATTAAAAATAACTGATTTCGCTGGTGAATTTTGCCCAAAAAATTCAAACTTTTAATAGATAGTTTTTCTTATTTTCTTCGGTAACTGTGACAAATACGTATAGAAAATGATCTATCAAAAGAAAAATAGGAGTCACCGAATTAAATCCAGGCAAACTATAGCGATGGCCATCTGCCCTATCAATGTTCATTTTATTACTTGGCGCACGCATCGATGCATGATGTGATGAATTTGCTTGCAAAGTAAGGATGCGCAGAAACAATTAGTGCGAAAGTCGTTGAAGGTCTCAAGAACGTCCTACCTGTTTGAATACATGTGTTTATGCTGTTTTCTTCTACCTCGCTGAAACACCTTGAGGTTCGCTCAAGAAACCGAAAATACCACCATTACCCATAACAACTTTTGGCATTATCGCTTATCGCATACACTTTTCCCGTTTGTAAGACAACCTTTTTCGAAACAGCTCTACTAAAACATCTACTCACCTCCGTGTCGGCGGCTAGCGGTGAATAGTTGTTAAATATTTCTTAAAAAAGGTTTAACAAATCCTACCTTGGCCGCATTGAACATTCTGTGGCCAATCACATTGGTTCGTATCCTTGTTGTATTTTAAGCCGCGGTAACAGTTCCTTTTGTACGTTATCCAATTTGAGCAGGTGATGTACCCGTAACAATTGTCGGGATCACGTTAGTTACCATTAGGTTTACCGTAGCAAAAGCCACCTCCTGAAAAAAAATAAAAAACAAACAGGCAAACAAACAAAAAAAAACAACAAAAAAACGTATAAACAAATAGTTTAGTTTTTAAAGACCTCAGTTTTTGCTTTGTAATGTAAAATCTGTGTTACACCAAATGCTCCTTTAGCCTGGGTTATCTTAATCAGGCTCTAAACAGCCCAGCCCCGGCCATCATCATTGCAACTTTAAAGTTACTCGATTCTTCTTTGCAAACAACATAATTGGACGAAAATGGCCCTCACGATTTGCTCATATATGCATTTTCTTTGACAGCGAGCTCATTTGGTATAAAAAAGCACTTTTTAGGTATAATCAGCCCCATATTCTTCGCATGTGCTCTAAGGCATTTTAGTATAAATCTACTCGCCTTCTATCACGAATGCCGTTCTCTGATTGAATAGAAGAATTCATTTACTATGTTTTCTGTCGTGGTAAGGACTAAATTTTTTTTTGCGGGGGGGGGGGGGGGCGGGGAGGGGGGCTGTGTTTCTGAGTTTAGTCTTTTTTTTTAATTTTAATTTGTTACTACTACTACTACTACTACTACTACTACTACTACTACTACTACTACTACTATTACTACTACTGCTACTTGTAACGAACGCTATATCGAGGCTTCTCTATTTAAGTGATTTATTTTGATTTTTTCTGATTCCCCAATTTGTTGCTTAGCAATTACGTCATTAGCTTATACACGTGGACTTATATAGATAGTGTTAGCGGCATATTCCCGCCAGTAGTTCGAGTTTACGTTCAGCGTACAGTACGTGTGTTAAGAATTTTAAGTTTAAGCTACCCTTGGCTATTTAGAGTGCAAGCGGGAACCGATGTGTAAGTACAAACTATTTCCATATTTGCCTTTTAGTATAAGTTTTTAAGTTTACGTTTTTGAGCCTCTACCCGTTTAGTCTCGGTTTGTGTACAACAGCCTATTGTTCTAAGCCCAGCACGTGGCAGCGCCCAGTTTCAAAGCTTTCATTTCGTCTTGTTTTAGTGTTAATCTCTATAGTTTATACTCCTTTAAGTTTTACTTAGTGGCTTCCTACAAGAAGCCTTGGCAATTCAGTTTAAGTCCTTTCCTTGCTAATTATTCCCACATCGCTTGCATTGACGCTCACGCAAGCACGTTTTCATTGCATCGTGCAATTTTATCGTTTCAACCTTTCACAGTGTTATCACTTTTTGGATTAGGACAGTTTACCGTATGTGTATCTGCTTGGGATCACTAATAATTTAGTTGTGTCTTATTGTGAATTTTTTACTGGAAGCGTTGTTACACCGCAGTTATGATCGGAATGTTCGCTATTATTGCTTCGTGACTTTTGTTATCTTGTATCTGCTATTATCTAGTAATTAGTTTATTCACTGCATTGCATTTCAGTTTACGTTCGATTATCGTCCATTATCGTCAATTAAATCACCGTCAATCAGTGTTGATTTTCTGCCATCTCTGGGCCTTAATTCGATTAGTAAAGCATCTCCCACGCGCTATTTCCACCGCAAAGAGTTGTCTGGCAGGTGATAATTTTGCCCTTCAACAGTTGCCGTGAACCTGGTGTTACACTACTACTATGAACTCTGGCGATCATCGTGTAAATAAGCTGGTAATGAAGTTCATCTCCTCATGTACAAATATACGTGATAAACTCCTATTAGCAAATGAAAATGATGTAACTTAAGACAATATTACTTTTTCAGGATGAAGAATTGAGGTGATTATCAAATGAAAGTGATGTAACTTAGGACAATATTACTATTAACCTTGCTTTGTTAATAATTAATTATCTTTGCAATACTGTAAAATCTTGCGGTCATGCAAATAAAGCTATTTACTACCACTACTACTATATTATTATTGTTATTATTATTGTTATTATTACGCTTCCACTATCACATGGATTAGGACTCGAGTCTCATTTGCCATTTTGAGGTCTGCATTGGTTTGCCTGCGAGGCTCGCGTTCTAAGAGCAGAACTACTCCAAATATACAGGAGACTGATCTAGAACTAGAAGTCTCGGTCTTATGTAGATAGTTTATCCTTCCTTTAATAGCGTTATCCTTCTGCAAATTTGACACTGATTTTATAGCAAAAAGCATTTTAACATTTTATAACATTGACTCAAAATTTTTCTTTCTTTTATGTTTTCAGTTTTATAATTTGTAAATACAAAGTAAATAGCTGTGTTTTGAAATTTGAAAAATAGTATATTTAGAACTTTTAAATTTTTACCAGTAACATTTATATGAAAAGTAGTGGGTCATAATATTGCAATTTAGTTTGTTTCGAACATTTGTTAATAAAGTTTTTTTGTATTATTATAAAAAAGTTATTATTATTATTATTATTATTATTATTATTATTATTATTATTATTATTATTATCCCAACAACCATAACCTTCATAGCCTATAAACATATAGCCGAGTCTCCAATGGCTTACCTTGGTTTCCATGGTTATATTGGCCATAATATCGTCTGGATTGCGAGAGGCATACAAACGTAAAAAGCAAACAACTCAAGGTGATCATTACGCGTGCTTGGTAGTCAGCTGTCAAAACAATAAAAAAAAGAAGCTAAAAGAAAGTCCAATCGAAATATCAAATTATTATTCCTGATGTAGTCGTTTACCTCCAGAGATGTACGTAGTTTATTTTGTTTTTTGGCTTGCGCCTTGGACTCCAGTCTGAGGTGTTAAAGCCATGGCTTTTTGAGAGTGGTATTTGATACTGTTGTACAATATTTCTCTGCTGGATTCCGACAGCACAAATTTTCAAAAAGTGGCGTGTGTATGAATAAATAATTTTAGATGGCTAAAAGAACAATTCTCTCGAGAATATCACGTGGTCTGTAGTTGGAAAACAAATCGCCCAAGCGAAAAGGGCCTATTCTGTTTACGTCTCGAAAAAAATTGTAAAGGTAGATTCCACAGTTTTGCTTCAGGGATACGCTTGCTTTGTTTGATGTTTGGCATAATCAGTTTCTCTCAAATTTCTTAACCTTTTGTAACTTTTGTAAAATATTTCTTCCCATTGAGGCTACCAATTCTTTTTTTATCTAGAAAACACATACTTTTTGTGCAAGTCCATTCAAACCGGCGAAATATGTTAAACTGCTTTGATGTAAACACTTGGTTAGATGTGATGTAAAGCATATAATATATGTGTTAAAATAGTCGTAATAATTCGTCTTCGTTGAGTTAAATAACATGTTTTGGGTTGGTTTTAGCGGGCTGTTTGAACACGGAGTCTTATTAATATTGATTTGCCTATCAAGTTAGGGTTGAAAAACCGTTAACAATCATGATCAATCATGAAAAAAGGCGATTACTGCGTTTGTTTGATATTTCGTTGTTCCACTGTTAATAGATAAGAATCAATGTTGTCTGTAAACTGAACAAGCTTTCTAAACTGAGTAAGCTTTTGGTACGGATAATTTAAATTTGCAGCTTTTCGTGGGCGCTTTACGTAACTCAAATCTGTGCTTTAATTAGCAAGGGCGCAGAAGATGGTATAATG
>CBDDTI010000346.1:0-2500 GCA_965233585.1 bacterium | reverse complement strand
GGTAGAATCGAGAAGTCAGAACACGCGCAATTGCAAACTTTGCAAATCAGAATGTCGGCACGGCAGCGAGATTTACTTCTAAACTAAAATGCTTGTCAGGTGTCAGTATGGGATGTTTAGTTGAGATATTTAAGCCAAGTAATACGGCATTTGGTACCTGATTACACTGAAATCGGTTAACATTCGAGAGAAGTCAGGAAACGCGGAGAATTTTTTTGAAAGGTCAAAATATGCCGGATGTTATGATTTTAGTATTCAGGAAACGTGGAATGTATCGTTTCGGATGTCAAAAGGGTTGCGTACTGTCTAATTTCAAAGACAGGAAATGACAGACATTTTAATTTGCAGGTAAGAAAAGGTGGAAAAGTTAGTTTTTAATTTTGACCCTGAAAACGCGCCATATTCATAAACATGAGGGAATTTACAAAGAGGTCGAGTGACCCAACAGAGAACGGGAAATGTACAAGGGTCACAAACCGTAGAAGTCGTGTAGGCTATTCAACTCCATTTTTACACTGTTTTAATTCGATCGATCGCAAATACATTTCAAAACTTTCAATCTCAGTGAATGCGTCGAATTGTTTCCATCCCTTTGAGAGTAACACTCTCTCGTTTCTCTTTTCAATGACGCGATAGCATAAATACAATAAACAGACGAATCAGACATAGCCTCTTCAATCTTTTGAAAGATATTTATTTTTAGCATTGCGTGATAAATTTCGCAAGAATATGATCAATCACAAGGCGCGTAAGAAACAGAAATGGATACACAGATCCGTGTATTCATGCGGGATATCAGAACAAGCTTTTGGGAGCCGTTGCGCAGACGGACTATACCGGAGATTTCGTGACACGTCCGGTTGCAACGCAGGCTACCTTACTAGGGTTAGTATCAAGTCTTGCAGCCTTGGTTTACAGCGTGTATCTTTGATATTGAACATCCATGCTATGGTCAATTGATACCTGTCAAAACAAGGTATCCACTGACCAGTGTTATGTGACCATATCGCGTGCTCAAGTTTAGAGCTCATCGAGCTCTTGTGTTTTTCTGAAGTTGACCGCTGACCAAGCCCTGGTTTTCTATTGAATCGCGGGCTCATGTCCTATTAATTACGCTAGCCTAGCATTAAGAGTTGATCGAAGGATGAGTTTTTCTTCTATACAAATGTTTTTCACTGCTTTTGAGTCATGGGCTCCTGGTGTAGTCCGACATTATTCGAAATCAAAACAGAAGGCCAATCTATATACACAGAAAATCTAAATGCAAAGTTAAAAATAACTCAATCCAAATTCCCGCTTATCGTGGAATAGCTTAATTAATTAGCTTAACCAGGCTTTAAAAAACCCGGCCCCGGAGGTCCGCTTTTGGACTCGGCTAAATCTATATATTATTCGTTTGAATTAGTCTGCTGGCAGCCGGTTTTTTCTCTAAGGGTCACAAGGGCGAGCGTTTAGTCATCGCGAACACAAATGGCGTTGGCCGTGTAGAGAAGAAGGCGAGACTGGGTGGTACGGCCGAGTGAGGAAGAAGGCGAGACAAGAAAAAAACCGTCTGCAGACTCTTTTTAATGTTTTTAAACCCTCCGTCAGCCCAGCATAGCAACGGAGTACCTGATTAGTAAATATGTGCCCGATGACAGATAATTGACAGAGGGGTAAATAAATAATACAGATTATTACATGTTTAGAGCCTGATATCGTTTTTATTCACGAGTTTTTAATACCATATCGGGAACGAGCGAGTCTTCCCGATATGGTATTAAAAACTCGTGGATAAAAACGGTCTGGCTCTTAACATGTAATAATTTGTTTATTACATATTACATGCTGCATCTTGGGAGGTTTTCCTTGCCGTGTTCTTGTTTTCGTTCTCTTCGAGAAACTGAGAAAGAACTCACAAATCTTGAAGCGGCCATTTCGTTGATCAAACTGCAAAGCAATTCTTCCCGTCAAATTTGACGCCAGGCGCCAGGCGTCAGCTAAAATATAACTTGCAACCCGGATTGGTTCAACCAAATTATTACAGTCAATTTAATTGGACAATTCAAATCGTGAAGTGATATGATATCATTTCACTGCAGTGAAATGATATCATATCACTTCACGAGTATCATTTTTTAGTCATGGCTTTACACACTGATATCCACACATAATATGTAATAAAGCCTTATACGTTAATTCGCGCGAAGCATAACGAAGACGAGCGATGCAAGTCATGCAATGGCGCGGATCATCCCGATCATCAAGACGGGATCGTCTAGCTCGGAGATTCTTAAACTGCTGAAAATCAATTCTTTAAAGGTTGAACAGAAACAAGCTGCGGTTGGTGTCCTTAATACAGACACTTGACTCTCTGGTTCTGCAGTAGAAGTCTTGGCGGACTTTGGTTTTTCTTCGGACGTTGAAGATTTCGATTTACGCTTCCAGCGTTGTTAAGTCTCGCAGTCATCGGAAGTTGCTTCAACATCGGCTACGACAAGGTTTAAATTAGCCTTTAAGA
>CBDDTI010000345.1:0-6571 GCA_965233585.1 bacterium | reverse complement strand
AGTAAAGAGCTTCAATGACAACGGCAATGTCGGAACAGGTGGCTGAGCTTGTCATCTTTTTGAAAGAACTACAAGAATAGTCCAGCAGAAAACCAGCCAAGCTCACGAAGTAAACAGTTATCTTTTTCACCTGTCAGCTACTTATCCCTGGTCAATGATACCATTTACACTGAGTTACTAGCTTGGAATGGATGAGTTTCTTATTATACATGGTAAATTTAGTCGACCCAGGAAATACCGGTAGTCATTTTATGTGTATTGAAGTCAAGTGTTTTGTGAACTGAAGAAAACTATTCTTCAATTGAATAAAAGTAAGGACATTTTAGTAATTGTAAGGTTGAAAACACTGGCTGAGCAAGGATCTAACCAAATGCAACATCATGTGACGCATTTTAGAATAGCTGAAAACTTATTGCTGCATTGTAAGCAAATTTGCTAACATTTTAATTTCATTTTTGCAGGGTTATCTTGGTGCATGCGGTGCTTTACTTAAGTCAATGAATAGCATGGAGGCAGACAAAGATCTTGTAAACTTTGGCACAATAAATGGATCATAAACCCCTTTGTTAAACACCCACATCACCTTTAGTTACTAGTGCCTTCAAAGAACATTGCTTCAAACACAAGTAGCCAGTAAATGAGTCTACACGTAAAGCGGACATCAAAATGTTTCATCAGCGTAGGTGGTGTTGGGGATTTTTTTCTCTTCTTTTTTCTCTTTATGTTTATGCATCTGTGTAGTGTCACTGTGTATAGTGTGTAGTGTGATGCCTGCTTTTTTCAGGACAGTTGTTTTGGTTCCTGGTTAATTCAGCTTGTGTTAGGTTACGTCAATACGGCAAACCAAGAAAATGCTATTTTACAATAATTTTGTTTAAGTAACACGTACATTATTCATTGAATGTTTAAAATGCAAAAAATACATGATTGTATAATCAGTTGCAGTATTGAAAAACACATTCAGCAGTACAATTACTACAAATTAGTCAACTGTAAGTTGCATGATTCTTTGTATTATGTAAAACTTACATACATCGTCTAGCTTTGTTAATAAAGTTTATCTTTTTTATTCACAAACCACTAAAGTGCTTTTGTTTAAAACACTCTGAAGCTACTAAACTCTAATAGATCTTTAATTATAAGCTGTGAATAAAAACTGTAAACATGTCACAAATACTAAAAATTCTCACACCTACGAATCCAATTTATCATAGATACAAAACTCCCAGCAATGTTAAAGAACCCTGCACTCCCCTCCGTAATCTACCCATATATAAGAAAACAAGACAGGTGAAATGTTTTGTAAAAGTTTCTATTAAATTCTGATGACTGATATTATCAGCCCAGAGCAGTATACAGGAGAAACAATTTGCAGGGTATATACATCAAGCTGCTTCATGCAGAGTAGTGCATTGACATGTTATTATTCATGTCTTCCATAACCTAATTGAGATTCTGCTGGCAGCCCCATTCAATTTCCCTCTTTCCCATTACTTGGCAACAAAAATTAGGTGACTCTATTTTGTCTGGACAAGATTTATTTGTTTTCACTGAGTACATAATCAACTTTATGGAAAGAAACAATGGAAACATTTACTGCAGGAGTCTGGGAGGTTTGCATGATTACGTTTTGATGTAATTGTGCAAATAATCAAGTTGGTCCACTTGAAATGCCAGTTCATGTATTAATTTGAAACTACAGTTTAGTTTTGAATTTAGGAATTAAATTATTAAGTAATTACTTGGGGAATGGTTTCTTTACATCACCAATGAAGAGAATTTGGACTTCCTGGGAAAAAGCCTCCTTTTGAAGCACTGAAGGGTTCAAATGTGTAATCCAGTGGCAGTTCTGGAAAAAAAAGACCACACAGACATGTAATTAATAAATAATTCATTTTGTGGCAATTACTATTCCTAACTACTTATTAACCAGGAGTGATGTCTTTAGGGGGAAATCTCCGACCGAGAACTTGCCACATTGATCAAGCGACAGCAAGTTTAATATGCCAAGGTTTGAGGTTTCCCATAAAGACCAAACTTTCTAGATTTAAAGGTGTTTATTATATGACCCTTTAGGCCATTTTAGGTCTAATTTTCAGTAGACCTTAAATAATTTCAGTCTTGGGTGCATTGACAGGCCAAATGCTATATTCATGGTCAGGTGTACTGATCTCTTTTGTCTGGACTACACATAATGATCTCATTGCCATTACAGATTAGCAGGTTATAATTCCAAATTATCATTACCCATAGCGTGCAGGTGTGGGAGTAAGTTAGGGACCAGGATGAAAGACCAATTGTGCCTGGATGCAAGCATAGCTGCATATCACCTCCTTCCCATGTACAACTCAACACAAGCTAGTACACGTAATGTAGAAAAATAGGTAAAAGCATATGTTGCAGCACACAAACAAGATTATTTTATTTTATTTACTTTAAAAATAGTTGATCTTCTCTTCGATCTTATTTGCCTTAAACTTAAATTAAAACAGTAGTTTTTTAAAAGACCATTCCCAATAGTGGATTAACAGGGATTTCATTAATGTTTGTAGCAGGAGGGCAACTTTTTGTTTTATGAAACAAACTTTTTTGTGATGAAATGATTCTTCTAGAAGGTCAAACCAGGCAAGCAAATGCATCTTCACAGCTGCTCATTTGTCTGAGGCCCAGTTCATAATTAAACCCCTGTTGTTCTAAATTTCAATGCACAGGAATCAGCTGCTTACCTGTGATAAAATCTATCCGTGGAATTGCCAAAGTGCTATATTTCTGTATCAGGTCTCCCCAGTACGTGTTCATTTCTCTTCTCGCAGTTTTCTTGTCAGAGATTTGATTACCTTCCACTGTGCATGTGTTATTTATGACTCCATTTTTATTAGCTTTATGATGAACAAAAAATGAGCCCCATTGATTTGACAACAGAACTTCTTCCTTGTTCTTTTCGATCTCTATGTCCTGAAAATGGAAAGAAAAGAAGTAAGACCAGATTGAGGGACACTCAATTCTGTAAAACAGAATCAAAAAATGAAAAATAAAACAACAGGACTGGTGTAATTATGTCCCTGTACTAATTTGCCTACACATTTCCATGTAAAAGAACTATTAAGGGGGAAAAACAGATTATGGTACTTTGACATCCTTATTACAATAAAACTAAGGTCCAATGGTCTCAATGGCTGGCAGCAGTTGAGTTCAATAAAACTCTGCTAGGTCATGCCTGGGAGGCAGGGTGGCCTCATGGTTATTGCACTGGTTTCTGGGATTGAGTGGTCCGGCTTCAAGCCCTGCCCAAGGACTTTGCATTGCGTTCTTGGGAAAGACACTTTACTCTCACAGTGTTTCTATCCACCAACTGACCAGGGTGTAAAAGGGTGCAAGCAAACTTAATGCTGGGGTCAATAATAATAATAATAATAATAATAATAATAATAAACATTTTATATCGCGCAAATTCCATGTGAATATGATCAAATGCGCGTTACAAACAAATACGATACAAATCAAACATAACAAGTTAAGAATCCCAACTGGTGGGAGGCTAACCAGTTGGCTATTTACAAGGCGTGGAGGAGTTGAATTCGGGGCTACCGAAGACAAATCCATCTAGTGGTAGGGAGGAGGATTTGAACCCGGGACCTCCGGATTACGAGTCCAGCGCCCTACCACTAGGCCACGCTCACCTCCCACGCTCAACCCTGTGATAGACTAGCATCCCATCCAGGGGGAGTGAAATACCACTTCATTTTGCTACAGAAACCAAGATAAACTCCAGCCTGATGGGCCACTTGGCTTGTATGCAGACTTTAACCTACATGTACTGACACAAGTCATGCTTATACTGAAGATGTCAAAGGAAAGAGTCAGGTTTTTTGCCCTAGCACAAAATCTATCTTAAACAATATGAAATCAATGCACTATATCTAGCACCAGCTTGGTACACTTAATGTGATTTTATTATCCATTTTCATCTCAACCAAAATGGAGCAAAATGATTTTGTCCTCACTATTTTCGTTTAGTTTCCACCTGTCCATACTAATGCATTTTCATTAAAAAATGCATACTTTTTGGCAAGTTTCCTTAATGTTGTTTTTGAAAGTTTCCATTTTTATCATCAGTTATGGACATGTTGATGGTGTGATACATGTTCACAGTCTATCGCTCAATTATCTGATACCCTGTGCTATCACAGTCTTTAAGTTTGCAGCTTTATTGTCAGAGCAGGTGGCTCATTTTCCCATTTTTCTCAAAAGACTCAGATGGCCAGCAGAGCAAATCAGCTGAGATCGTGACAAAGTCAGTAATTTCTGTCAACAGCTGTGTACCCTCAGAAAACATAACAAATATGGCCTGTTTTGGACTTTTCACTTTCAACAGATTTTTGAGACAGGTCAATGTTGCTTCAACAAACACTCCAAACCATGTCCACACTACACAAACTCCTTAGAAGGCAACCACACAAAATCTTTCCAGTACCAAGAATGGATGAATTTCAGAAACAGCTAGCTAGCATTTAATTTACAGGTTTGTTAGGATCACAGCAATGTTGCTATTGCTCTAAAAATTGCACAGGAATAAAACTGTTACAGAGCCTAATTACATGTTGTTAAATTCAAATTACATCTTCAGTTCCATGAATAATATAATAAATTACGAGGTAGGATCGGCTCAACTTACATGCATCACAAGTCTTGCTTTCTTTGATCTGGGACCATCTTCATCTGAGCATTGCTTAAAAAAACCAAAACATACCTTATCTTAATAAATTGCAACAAGAATAGGATTGGCACTTGGCAAATCAGCTGTAATCTAAAATATATGATTGTTTTTACAAAATAACCCAAAGAAAATATGCATGCTGATTGGTTTAAAATTGTGTTTCTGCAACTTGGTAGAAACACAGAACTAGCACAAACTGTTGACGTAATGAGCAAAGAGAATTTACATCTTGATAATCAAAGGAAACAAGTTGTTAAATAAATGTTTATCATCGCAGAATTTTATAAAAGAAAAATTAAGAAAATATGTTCTCCATGTTTCTATCAGTTGAGTTCTACAAACATTTGACACGTGGAGTTTGGAAGAAATTGAAAAAGCAGTGGAAACACTCGCCTATTGGCTCATGTTCCCACAGCAGTTCTCGTTATCCCAAATCTCTGCTCTGGTTTCCATTAAACAATTCCATTAAACAATGACAAAAAGTGTAACACCTTTGTGGGAAAACGGCCTAGAAAAACGACATTGGAAACCGTCCTATGTTCTGGGAACCAACCCTGCTTTCAGATCCCAAATGTTCAGAACTTAAGACGGGTAAATGACAGTTTTAGCTGGATTATAACTGCACATGCAGCCTCACCATCCATGTTTTGAAGGTGAAGCTCATAATCTAGTTTCAAAAAACATTTTTGCACTTGGCCGCTAGCAATGCCCCTCAATTGTACTGGTCAGCAGAAACAACAAAATGGTGGGAGTCCATGCAACTTGAAAATGACAAGTTTTGTGGAAATTATCCAAATCTTGATTGCTGAAAAGTTCCTGATTCCTCTTGGAATACAAAATGAGAACATGGAAATGCATGATGTGGAGGGGAACACCTTCTTTCAAGCTGAAAGCTGAATCGAAGGAAACTAAACTGTGAAAGAAGCAGTGGTATGTAGCACACGCATTGCATATAACTTTAATTTATTACTATTTTTTTCACTGAAAAATTGAGGGGTCCAGAAGCGGGGGCCCAGGTTTTGTCTACACCCATTATGAGCTCGAGATTTCTGTTGAGCAATAGTTTCAAGGCTACTCACTATCTATGACAGAATAAAAATTAATAGTCAGTAGCAGAGCCAATCAGCAAATGGTGTTTGTGATAGAATTCTAGACTATGTACTAGATTTTATACTAAAACTTGATAGAAACATGGTGCATATTTTCTAATATCTTAAATGTATACTAAGATACAATGACAGTGATAGCACATGCCTACAAGAATGCCAGTCCTTTAAGAACTTGCTCTTCAGCAAATATCCTTGAGGGCATTCAATGCATAATGATTGCAGAGAAACCAATATGTGCCAGGAACTTTGTAACTACAGCTCTTTATGTGCATTGCTGGCCAATGTAACTATCCAAAATAGCAATTCTACGACTAGGCAAGCAATATTTGCTGAGGGTACAGTGCATGCAGCTGGACATGTGGCTGAATCCCTTTGCAGGTCTATGATACTTAAGAAAATTATCCATTTTCTGTTACTCTTGACTAGAAACTAAGCTATGCTGCAGTATCTGTAGCAATTAAGCTACAGATAACAACACTGACGATACCTCATTTTCACAAGTGACCATTCCTTCAGACTCCATCTCCTCTAGCACTGCAATAACATCCCATTTACCAAATACTGCTGATGGATATAGGTCTGACCTGATGCTATCTCCAAAGAACAACACCTAAGAATTTGGCAAGGAATATTAACTGACTGATAATGAAAAACAAATATACATACAGGTTCATTTCATTGGTTGAGGAAGATAATGTGAACACTGATGCTGACAGTCAAAGTTGGTGGCTAATTATACAATCTC
>CBDDTI010000344.1:0-7908 GCA_965233585.1 bacterium | reverse complement strand
AAGAGCACGATCTCTGCGGAATCGAAACGCACATAAATCCTTAAAAAGCTAGAAATCTCAAAATAACTAAAGCTACACAAAGAAGATAAGGTTAACTAAAGGATTTCTAAAAGATTAGAAAGCGATGGAAAAACTCACCCTAATAAACGACAAATAAAATCAGGGGACAAACGTATTTTTCCGAGACAACAACGCCATGCTCTTTTATTCTTTTTATGCGCATGCGCGGGCTATTCAGCCCCAGGGTCACACGTGCGCGTAAGAAACGCACCCTCACAGTCCTCCAGCACTGTGAATGCCCGTCATTCAGCAGTGATAGTGTTGGCGACGATCAATGAAACCCCGAGGCTTGTTAAGGGAATGCTTCGGGAAAGTACATCTGACGGCCTCTGTGGGTGATTGAACGGACAACAACATCTGAGAGCGACAAGTAAAAAGGTCTAACAAGTGTTGACAGGCCTGCACGAAGCCTGCAGTTTGCAGATGAATCGGTTCTAAAACCTTCATAGCCAGATTTCTTTGGGATATTCCCTTGCGATATGAGACCACGGAATTAGCTTCTTGAAGACTTCACTCGCTAGAGGTTGGTTAGCTGAAGAGTGTGTTCGTTGTCACGCAATAAAAAATAAATTAAAAAACCATTCACTGGATAAGGTCAAGACATTGTGAAATTATAGACAATAAATAAAGGAGACAGTTCTCCAACTTTAAGGTCTGTACGTTGTTCCAAAGTTGAGATTCGCCGAAATGTTCCGCGCAAAAGTACAAAGTTCTTAAATGTCTAGTATGGAGCCGCCATGTTAGTGGACTTACTTAAACCTCCAATATGGCGGCTGGAGAATAGTGTAAACATCTGGAACTTACTCGACTGATTGTCTGAACCTAACAAAAGTACTTTTCCTAATCGGTCATAACAAAATGCAGCAATGTGTCAACATTCGATTTTATAGCTTACCTATTGTCATGCAATCACCTTACTGAATATTGCCATTCGTGGGGAATGTATTTAAGTTTCTATCTTGAAACGTGCACTTTAAATGAAGTGAGCAAGAATTCAGTCAAATATCTTGGTCAGGTCAGGGGCTGGGCCGCACCTCCCCATCCCAGGATATATCGAGTAACCCCCCCCCCCCTAAGGATACCCCAAGGATGCATTGTCTTCCCCGCTCCAAGGAACCGCCTAAATAAGCTTTAAAATAGTAATCATCTCACCCGCTTCAGCGGTACCATAAGCAAGGAGATATCCCGAGAATCAGACTTTTATAAAATCGAATGTTACCACGTTTCTGACGGCAAAAAAGCAGATTTTCTTGTTAGTCTGCATTTTGCATTGAACTCAGTCTGCATCTTGTACGTAGTCTGCATATTGAACCCGGTCTGCAGTATACAGTCTGCATTTTGTACTGACCGTTTTCCTAATACGTGAACTCCTAAAATGCCTAAGCATCACGAGATAAGTGAATATGTTTTGACAAATACGATCTTAGCTAAATTTATGTCTCGCACCGCCACAGATGCGCGGGTTTCCAAACGAAGGACGCGGTTGACCACACAAAAGAAGACACTGCTTTTTGTAACGCAATGAGGATGACACACTGAATACCCCATTGAGGAGTCCTCGATATCTCATATCGCAAGGAAAAATCCCAAAGACATCTAGCTATGAAGGTTTTAGAACCGATTCATCTGCATACTGCAGACTTCGTGCAGGCCTGTCAACACTTGTTAGATCTTTTACATCTCGCTCTCAGATGTTGTTGTCCGTTCAATCACCCACAGAGGCCGTCAGATGTACTTTCCCGAAGCATTCCCTTAGCAAGCCTCAGGCTTTCATTGATCGTCGCCAACACTATCACTGCTGAATGACGGGCATTCACAGTGCTGGAGGACGAAAGGAAAAGCCTGGTCCTTCGCTTAGTAGTGCTGACACTTTACTTTGGTGCCTTCGTACTTATTTACTGACGATACAGCGAAACGCAACATGGCCGCCGATGAAGAATATGTGGCCTACATAAACGCGTGACTCTGGCCGAGCTCGCCCCAGGAAGATTAAATGAAATTTCGCAGTTTAAATCAAATACAAATTTGAAAGTTTAAATTTAAATGAATTTAAAGGATTAAATCAAACTTAAGCAAATTAACAAAATATTGCAATAAGGTTTAAAAGACATTTTAAAAGTTTAAATTTAAATGGATAAAAGGATTAAATAAAAAAAATGAACTAGTATCGAATGGATTTTAAAAAGTTTAAATAGAAATTTGTTTCAAATTTAAATACATTTTAGACATGAAGTTTAAATTTAAAAGCAAAGAAGTTTAAATCAAATAGAAATCATCAAGGATTAAATATTGCTACATATGGGCAGGCATATCCTACGCCAATCTCTTCATGGGCAATTTTGAACAAAAAGCTCTAGCAGCTGCTACACACTCTCCCCTGATTTGGTGGCGTTACATCGATGATATATTCCTCCTTTGGACACATGGCGAAGAGGAGTTGAATAATTTCATCACCTAGTTAAACAACCTGCATCCTACCATCGAGTTTACCAGTTCCTTCTCTTACAACGAAATCCCTTTCCTTGATGTCAAAGTAATGCTCCTCAACGGTAGACTAGAAACTGACCTCTATGTTAAACCCACTGACAAACATCAGTACCTCCTTAAATCATCCTGTCACCCATCTCACACTAAACAATCCATTCCCTTTAGCATGGCCTTACAACTAAGAAGAATTTGTTCAACGGATGAGTTCTTCAACACACGGTCCGATGCACTCACAAGTCATCTTATCAAGAGAGGATACAAATACCGTTTCACTAAAGACGAAATCGACAAAGTACGCCAAATTCCACGCAGTAGAGCCCTCAAAACATCCACGAAAAAGAGTCCAACAGAATTCCATTTGTAGTTACATTGTCAAGTCATTTCCAGCAACCTCAATATTCCTCGCTCTTCACAACGTTGCCAAGCAGCATTCCCTCCACCCCCCCGGCACCGGGATCTTTCCGTTGTAACAGAAAAAGGTGTAAAACGTGCCGTTTTATTAAAGAAGGAATCACGTCTTACTCTTTCTTCGTTACTAACGAGCAAAAAGGTATACGGCATCACATCATCTGCTCTTCTTCTAACCTCGTGTACATGATACAATGCACCAAATGCAGGATCCAATACATAGGGGAAACTAAACGTCGCCTCAGCGATAGATTTGGAGAACACCGACGCGCAGTAGAGAAAGCCATCACACAACGTGACATCGATCAACCCACCGCCGTTTCTGATCATTTCACTCTCCCTGGCCATTCACTGAACAACTTAGAACTGATTCCTCTTGAACTTATTAATTCAAATAGAGACGCTATCCGAAAGGCTAGAGAGTCATTTTTAATCTACAAGGGCAAGACACTTGAACCCTCTGGGATGAACAGGCGTGACGAAGTTTAATCCGTTTATATTTCTACATTTTTGTAACCAACTTGTAACCGTCATTTTTACTATTTTTCTATTCTTATCTACCAATTATGTCACAAATTTTCCTTGTATCATTTTTAAATATTGTAACCGTTTGTTTCCGTTTTTAGTTAGCTTCAGTATAGCCCCTGAAGAAGGTTAGTTCTGCCTAACCGAAATATTGGGCATTAAAATTCACCTTAGCTGTTCGATCAGCCTTGCATTTATATTTATACTTTATTGAACACTGCTGATCCTGATCTTCACAAAGATCCGGCTTCGCTTCGCTACTGTTTGTACAAGTGGTCCTTTCTTTACAGTTTAACTGTGTGACAGGCTGTTACTGTGCACAACTGTTGCTGGATACCAGGCCGCCAAGTCTGATATGGACTCATTTATTGCAGCCGATGATGGCAGGGCTTTCTTGAAAGACTGGGTATTGTGGTGGCATGAGCGACATGGGTTTATTTTCCGTGCGTTTACCAATCCCAATGCACCACAAATGAACCAGGCTGAAGTGATTCACGCCGGTTGGGCTCACCGAGACCGCCAAAATTTGTCTCTGCTAGATGCGTGTCAAGCAGACACACGAGACGCATTGCTGCTTGACGTGGAGATCAAAGCGTACCTGACCGGCGCTACATCCGGGGGAAAGGGTCCTTCGTTTGCTGACCGCGCACGCAAGCAGCATGAAGCAGAAGTGAGGAGAGCGAAGTCAACAAGGAAGGAGATGTTCTCCTATTCAGACGGGCTGCTCATTGATGCAGGTTCCTCACACAAACCACCTTCGCGGAAAAAGAAGGTCTCTAAATCAAAGGTTCCAGCTTCACCACCGCCACAGGTGATCAGTCAAAGTGTAAATCCCCCACCTACTTGGCAGCCTAGCTACCCTGCTCCCCATGGTGCTGGTCCAGCCTTACCACCGCCGCAGGTGATCAGTCAAAGCGCGGGAATTCTCTCACCTACTTAGCTTGGCAGCCCAACTACCCTGCTCCCCATGGCGCTGCCAATATGATACAGCCGCGGATCCAGACTTTTCCCCAACCGCCAGCGTATCCTCAACCACCTTTTCCTCAGCCGCCTCTCCAGCAACCGTCTTTCCCTCAATCACCAATGCCATGTGCTGGCTTACAGCCCCCGTGGAATTCTAGCATGTCGCCAAGTATCTACGAGTTGGTCATCACTCCTCCAACAGTGAGAAAATGTTATGGGTGTGGGAACGACCTGGGTGATAAATACAAAACTCCACCCTGTAATATTATAATAAAACATGTAGACAAAAGGGTCACCGGGAAAGATTCTACAACAGGTCAGCTAATACATGGTCAGGACTACTCGAACACGTATTATCATCCTATAGCGGCTCATATTACCAGAAAGAATCCACTTTTTTCAGGCCAAGTTTTCCTCAGTTATGAGCTTTACAACTCATTGGGTGATGCCCAGCGCCATTGCTTCAACACGCTTCACGACCTAAATATTGTTTTTAAATAGGCTTTCAACTGAATGGGTGCAATTGCCGCATGCCTGCAGTAATTCGAAATTTCTTAAGGAAGAAGCGAAACAACGGTACTTGTTGTAACTAGCTTTGTTAAAAAAGGTGGTGGTTTTTTGAAACTACATATTAGGAGCACCCAAATAACTTTTTAAATGAGTCAATAAAGCTTATTGTCATGCTTTTTCAGTTGCGAGATATTATATTTTTGCAGTTTTAAATCTCCTTTTCCGGAACAATCGAAACTGTCGTGAATCTCGGGTATATACCCCCTACAAGCACCATTGTTTCGATCTCTTCCTTTACTCCTCTGTACTTCGGTTTCATTTCGGAATAACCGATGGCGTGAATTTCGTGTTAGTGCTTGCTATAGTTGTTTGCCAGCCTGTGAAGTCTGTGAATACGGCATTTGACAAGTTGTGTTTCTTATGTTTTTACAGTTGAGTTTTTTCCAAGTTTTGTTTTACAGGCGATAAAATAATCGCGCTGACCAAAGTCTCAAATAGGACAAAACCAGTGGCGTGGGAAATATTTTAATACAAATAAAAGTAACAAAAAACAGTGAAAGTTACCAGATTAGCAGCCTTTTCATAAACGACCAAAACGTTAGACAAGAAACCATTGGGTCTCTGATATCAACATTAGTATTATTATCCAACTGCACAAATTACACCCAAGACGAGTACAAATATTGTACTCGCGCCAATTCCGTTCCGCTTCGCATACTTCTGTCGCGCATACCCCGTAAATAAATATTCGCGAAATTCGCCTGCACGGACATAACAATTTAGCGTGTTGGATAATAAATCTCTTATTGGACCTTTTGTTGTGTACTATCGCTGAAAATTTTTACTCGTTGTCTGTATTTTGACTTGTCGGCTCTTCAAAATACGGAACAACAAAACAAAACAAAACGTCTAATAAGATATATTTAGAACTGAGATCCCACAGTTTGACAGTTTAATGGTATTGAACTTCCTGTCACGCTTATGTAGGAAACTGCATTAGTAATGCACACTTTTTATTTGCATATTACGGCAGAATAGCCCCGTATAGAGGAGTCGTAATTATCTCTCTTTATCTACTGTAGTATAATCCGGGAGAATAATTAACAATTAGACCCGTAGCCCGAAAGGGCTACGGGTCAATAGCCCATGAGGCGAAGCCGAATGGGCTATTGACTCGTAGCCCTTGAGGGCGAAGGGTCTAATTGTTTTAGTATCACCCAACTAGTCGGACAGAAAAGGCAACAATAAAGTTAGCAAATGTAAGTTGAAGAAATATTTATTTGGGGGGAAAAACGAAAGAAATACTGGCAAATTTCGCTACTAGATGACTATTACTATTAGACCACTAGTAGCGTAGCCAATCAAAATGCAGGATTTGCATTAGTCCACTAGTTGGGTGATACTAATAAATGTTAGCCTGTTCCAACTAACGAGAAAAAACATATAAGACTAGGTGTTAATGTAAAATAAAACAGAAACCGGAAACTCAAGTAAACACGAAATCTTGATTTGACGATGTTCAAAAATAATTGTGAAGAATTTTTCGACCCTCGACCATTTACCTTCGACCCTCGACTAGTTACCCTCGACCCTCGACCATTTACCCTCGCCCCTCGACCATTTACCCTCGACCCTCGACCATTTACCCTCGACCCGCGACCATTTACCCTCGACCCTCGACTAGTTACCCTCGACCCTCGACCCTCGACCCTCGACCCTCGACCCTCGACCCTCGACTAAAAGGCAAACTCGCTCTATGTCAAGTCCCGCATCTTTGAATTCTTAACCCCGTTCTAAAATCAAACTCTTGCGCATGCGCAAAAACGTGATAGTGTTCCTTTAACTATAGTATGGTCATGACTCCACGACTTTCCTGTTCTTCTTGCTCTCTATTGTCTATCTGTAGAGGTCTTTGTTCCGAAAATCTTCTCACGGTTTCTCTGGGATACCCATTCGCCACAAACACGTGCTCGATGTTGTGTAGTTCCTCCGCCAGGTGTTTTTCATCACATAAGAGACTGTTCATTAATTATACGTAGGGATGGGCTGGAGGAAAATTAAGCAATATCAAAAAAAATTTCTCCTGCCCCCCATGAACTGTAAATTTTTTCAAGACCCCCCCCCCCCCAATTTCCCTCAGATACATTTCAGAGCCTCCCTCCCCTCCCCCACCTTCACCTCTCCGACAACCTCAACCAATAAAAAAATAATAATCTACCTAGTGGAAAGCAACAGTTAAAGCACTGCCAGTCACTGCAGTTAATACCATGTGAGATTTTATTGTTATACTTTTAATATTTTCATAGTTCAGTTTCTAGCAAGCATGTTTCTTCTTATGTTCAAGATAACTGCATCCAAGTTTGTTTAATAAAAGGTTCAGCATAATTCCCTGCATTTACACATAACACTTGTTAACTGATTGCCCTGTTTAAATAAAGCAATCAAGAGTTCATTCATGAAAAAATAGGGGCTTGTATTTCTGATTAGCAAAACCAACTGAGCAATTGCCATTGTTACTTTGACAGATTACTAACTTGTGCCACCTGTCATATAAATTCTGATTTCATACTTAACATTTTGAATGGTCTATGTTCACATGAGTACAAGGTATTCTACAATGTTTGTTTCTTTGACAAGGATAATCTGATGAAACAAGTTTATTTTTTTCAAGACCCCCCTCATCAGACAAAACAATTTAGGAAGCCCCCCCTCCTTGTTGTGATTTTTTTTCGAGGCCCCCTCTAATTTTCCTCCAACGCCTCCCCCCCCCCCCCCCCGACCTATAATTGATGAACGGTCCCTAAAGCCCTCGCTCTGTCAGCAAAACCTGGAACAAATGGACAAAGTCAGAACAACAAATGAAGGCCTTCATAAATGAAACACTCTATCGGCCGAAAAAGGGATGGGCAAAGAGGATGCAGGCCTGGCATGGCACACCATGGAGTGTAAACGTGG
>CBDDTI010000343.1:0-7500 GCA_965233585.1 bacterium | reverse complement strand
AGAACACTGGAACTAAGAAGAAACGACGAAAATATTTAGAAAGCAAAAACAACCATTTTTACCAAGAAAATCTTATGTGAAATGTTAGCCAATCAAGAAGCAACTTTACACACGTCCGTCCAATCAGAGTGAAGACGATTGACGTGCGCCGGTGCGTCGACGTCTCCGTATTGGCGGGAAAGTTGCATGCGTAGATGTTATCAAGTTATAAATGAATCTCTTGTAGTACTGTAATAAGAGTATAAACTGTTTAAATGGCACATGATAGAAAGAAGAAAAGAAATACAAGTTAATACAGTACCGGGGATGGCTGACAAACACCTGGATCTCCGTTTGGGCCCTGAAATCGAATGAATATAACAAATCAGTTTAATTTCCATGAGTTTGTATCAGTTGTGTCCAGCATGAGTACTGTTCACATAATCATTAACTGTTTTACTTCCCCTTGTGCGACCCCTCCGGCGCGACCAGTTATTAGCTGTTTTAATTAATTCCAATTTCTTTTTAGCCATAAAGGGAGCAGGGAACCTTTCTAAACCATTGAATTTTTTTCTGAACATTTGACACTTTCGTTTGATTGTCTCTGTTAATTATGAATGTTTGCCTCTCTCACTCACCTTAGGCCCCGCGGCTCCTGGAGGTCCGGGTGGTCCTGGGGACCCCTGTGAGCAGGAAAGAGTGATCAGATAAGCCTATATATAATCCCAGCCTCCATTTTATATATACGACACTTTTTTTATTCCTCGTCCCTTGTTTTATTTATTTTCAAGAGTAGCCGAGTGCAACAACCTGGTTCTCAGGGTCATCTTACCGCCCCCTGGAGCGAGCGAGGGCTCTAAGGGCTCTATGGGGCGATAAGATGAGAGACCCTGGGAACCAAGTGTATGATTGCCAAACCTTAGCTCCAGGCTTTCCACTTATTCCATCTTTTCCCTTCAATGCAAGGGTCATCATGTTCTATAGAAAACGAAATAAGAAACTTTTAGAAACCAATCACAAGTAGTCATCTTTCCCAACACTACAAAGTCGCCTATACCCGTGTCACTTTTGGTGGCTTCGTTTCTACATTAAATTCTTCTTGAGCGGCAAAAACCGGCAATTAGCTATTCCCATCACCTAATGCAATTATATTTGCAAAAATTAAGAATGATTTTTAGGGACCTTGAACTGGTCCCATTAAGTCATGCGGTTTCTCTTCAAGGGAAAAAATTGTTTGGGACAGGAACAACTCAAAGTACTCCTAAATCGAAGGGAGGTCAAGTAAAAGTGAGACTGATGAGGAAATAATCATTTTTCAAGTTCGCTACAAACCTGTGAAACCTTCACTTTACATTGCGTGTTCCCGGAACATGCGGCTGGGGAAGGTGCAGATCCTGGAGCTTGTGTCACGGGCTTTAAAAAACGGAAAAGAGCTAGCTGTTACAGACACCCAGGTATAGAGTAGTTTTCAGTTGAGTGTCGTAAAACCAAAACCTTAGTAATTACTCTAGCCAATCACAAAGAACACACACAATACAGTGAACCAATCAAAACTTGAAGTAATTACAGGTAGCTGACGCAAAGCGCGGGAAAACGCGTGCGAGTGAGTCACGATTGGTTTCGGTTTAACTTCTGATTGGACGAAAAATTGGCGCGAATTTTTTAAGCCAATCGTGTAGCGTAGCAAACGCAAAACCAATTACTTTTCGACACTCAAATGAAAACCGCTCTAATGCTTATCTTGGTCAGATTACGTTTTGCTGAACGGTGTTGTAAGCGACAGAGAGAGACCGAGACACTTGTGCTGAGTATTGCGGCCAAGCACAAACGCTAGTTGCACTTCTCGCACTAGTGCGCATGGTCGATCGATTTCAGCACTCTACGAATTCTTTGTACATTGGCAACGAAACTGAAGATCTTTCTAAATCAAGTTATTTGAAAACTTCTTTCATATGGAAGGACTGAAACAGATTTTGTTCACAAAGTTAAAAGTAATTTACCTCTTTCTTCGTTATTCTCCTCATCACACATACCTACAAATGCCTAAACTTTTATACATTTTTTCGATCATTTTTTCCCTCATATTAGCCCCATATGAGCAAGGATTGGATAAAATAGGGGTCGTTCAAGTGAGCGTCATTCCTCTCTTAACATGCAAAATTTACAAACCTGTGAACTGACAAGGGCTGGAGCGGGGGAAGGATTCACCGAGGAGGCGGGTATAGGAGGTGACTGCGAATTTACCCCAGGGGCTTCTCTGGAGCTACTGTCCGCTACCGCTATTGGGGGAAGGTTTTTGAGATCCACAGTGGATTCCACACTTGCATTAGCAGGCGCTGGTACTAAGAGGAATGTACCGTCGGAATTCTTCTTTAAAAGAAATTTTCCTCCTGACTCAACTGGTCCAAGCAAGGTCGTCAAACATACAAACAACGAAACAAACACGACCATTGTGTAACTCATGGTGGAGTGAATTGGCCACGAGACCTCATCAGCCATCTAAAAGGATCGAAGCATGTTCTGGAGAAAGAAACAGAGAAAATAAATAAATAATAGAATAAATAACTTTATTTGAATGTTACTGTTTGGGGACACTATTGGGGACACTATAATTTATGTTAAAAAAGTATATCAGATAGAACATATACTATTAAGAATCCCAACTGGTGGAAGGCTGAGGCTATCATCCACAACGCGGTCGAGCAGTTTAACTCGGGACTACCAAGAACAAATTTAAATTGCGGTAGTGGGTAGGATGATTTGAACGAGGGAACTCTAGATTCCATTTCCGAATCCACCGCCCAATTAACCCCCGGCCTAAACCACTCAGCTACGCCGCCTCCATATAATGATGTTTTCAGTTTTGTTCGCACAGATATTGTCTGCTCCGGCTTGACCTGTGATAGTTTATATTATTGTGCGGCGTTCTACACTCAAATCAGTTGTAACTTGGCATTGACTAAGTACCGTGACTATCCCGTGCTTTGCAGTTGACGCGAATGTCAAATTACTGCTTCGAATTGTGCGATTGGTTTACTGTTGGGTTATGCGCTTCGTATTTTGTAATCGGTCCAATGTGATTACGATCTGATCATTGCAAAACCTTTAGAAAACGACTTCCAAGAGAATTTAGACTGAATACTAACAAGCTTTTACGTCTTACAAAATTGTTGGAAGAACAAGAGAAAATGTTTCTTTGTACGTAATTACTAGAGGAAAATCATAAGCGCCTGGTATATAACTTTCAAAGGACCAAACAAATATTGCAATCAGCATAAGCGAACAGATAGCAAGCAAAAAACACTGTGGAATTACGATTAGGAGCCTTCTGGTATTTTGTCCTCCTCAAACCGATCGTAAATAATCTCAAACAAGGAGTTATAGTGTTGCCTTAGACTTCAACTTAGGTTGCCTTTGTGTTAAAATGTCCTCGACCGTGCACAATCTTAATTTTTTTTTTCGCAATCTCACATTGAGGTTGAATTAGAGAACCGGGTAACCTTGGTCCGCTACTCCAGCGCATCTCCATGGATACAGTCAATTAGAAAACTGGTCAGTGGAAAACAAATGGGAAAATGAAAACTGTCAAGTAACAAAAATTTGCCTGGCGTCGTTACCTTTTCCTGTCTATTAATTACAACTGGTTATTTTCACGAATGAACAGTAAAGTAAAATCATTTTCAAGTCCGATTTTAAATACATACATACATACAACCTTTATTTATACATGATTTTCTTCTCTCGACGAACTCATTAACCTCAATTGGTTACCAGCTGTACTGATTTTCTTTATTATACTGTATCAATGTTCATATTGTTGAAATTTGACAGGCTACGCGAGTATAATAGAGATTTTCTTGATATACTACCATATTGCGTGCGTGGAGATCTCAGAAAAAGAAATTTCTCAGAAGTTTATGTCATTTGTTTTTAATTTTTTGGTCAATAAAATGTAACTGTTTGTAACTAAGACGTCGATTAAATGACAAATAAGGACAGGTATAGATTATTCCAGAATGGAAACACTTAAATAAGTTCTTAAGTGGGGTACACGACATGTTCCTTTTTCTCGTTTGACTTAGTTAACTTCAGTTGAAATAAACCGCCAGCAAACTGCTGTAACACAAAAGTCGTTGACTTTATAGTTCATTCGGCTGATCAATTATGTTTAGATACAAAACTTACTACAAGAATCCATTTCTGGGGCCTGTCTATATAAAACACATCAATACGATTTGCTTCTTACTCCAAGGGTATTTTTCCTTGAAGATATATCGCACATTATGTAACGCATCACATATTGAATCAAGACCAGGACGCATTTTTTCATCCGTGGAGAGTTTTTCCTGGGGAATCGCCCATCCAAATTAGATCACACACAAAAGATTTCAGTAAAATAAAAGCAATGAAACTAACTGAATACAAACAGGTGAATCCGACAAGTTAAGATTTTAAAGTGCACGCGAAACGAGTAATTAGTCACTACAGAAGCAAACGAAAGTGACAGCTTCATCGCATAAAAGAACTACCTTTGGGTTGGTAGCGGTCGAGATCTGCGATGGCCTTGAGATTGTTCTAACCAAGAGAAAACTATGGACACCTGGAATACGTAATAACCTTTGCTCTCACTACATAAACCGATGAACAAATGAAAGGTAATTATAAAGAAAGCGGAAAGAAAACTACAGGCATTTAGCCTTACCTTGAAAATGCTGTCAGCGGTGAATGGAATCAGGGAAAAAAACTAACAATAACAAGTAAAAATTCTAACAACCACAGGTAACCAAATATCGAAAACTCTCTTCGATGGTTTAGCGAGATCATATCACCTAACTCGCGCATAACAATGATGTAATTAGCGTTCAAATACGACGACAGACAACACAAATATAAACAGCGGTATCAGCTAGTTTAGTACTGGTGGCAACAGGGGCAACAGGTGTCACATGAAATTCGTCTCTAGGTTCCTCTCGGTGAAGGACGTCAGAGTCCAGCATGAAGACGGGGCCCAGAGACGGGGAGAGGTTGGTTTTTAAATTAACCCTATAGATTGTGTTTATTGCCACGCAATTAAAAATAGAATCAAAACTAAAAGCAGCGAGTGGATAAAGTCAAGAACGCAAAATTATGAAACTTACTTTGACTATCTAGGCGACTGATTATCTGAAATGAACCCAAATTTCCCTAAGCACTTTTCTCAATACTTTCACTCTTAACATGGGTAAAAATCATGAGATAACGCGTGCACTGCAAGTATCTCCCGTTGTCCCATACAAAGCCTTAGGAACGTTTCCTAATGCTTTGTATGGGACAACAGAAGGTACTTGCAGTGCACGCGTTTTCCGCCCTGTCATATCTTAGCTTAATGTCACGCACAGCCTTAACGCCGAAATTCAAAATGCGCTGGTTTCCAAACGAAGGACTCTATTGAGCTGGAAAGTTGTAAAGAGATAAATTTAGTACCTCTTATACCTGATGAGGATAAAACCTTTAGTGACTCTTTAGTTTCTGATTTGAGAATTTGATGAGGTCACGTGAAGACGATCTATAAACGATCTATAAATGATCCATAAACAGTAGACCCCGTCTCCTGTATCTGTGTTTCATAGTTAGCTGGGGTCCTTACAGAAGCCACACACTTTTGAAACGTAGTTCCCGTTTTGGTGGTGCATGAGATCAAATATGGACTGATAGCAGCAGCCAGAGGCACTTTTACAAGTTGACGTCCGATCTCGCCCAAGGGAAGAATTGAAAACAGCCATGAGACTATGTGATATGTGCAGCATATATACACAAACGCGTGCTGTATATGCCACTGTTTGGCTTAGTTCAGGCAAGACCAGTTTTTCGATCCTTCATGTGGATCTCATCAATTGCCGGTCAAAATGTAAAAAAAAAAAGTCAAATGTTGTTTACAGTGGTCATGCACTTAGCTACACCGAGCTAGTTTACAGACATGCCACTCAAACTGAGGGAAACAAATATTTCAAATGAACATAACAGGCTTAAGAATCCCACCTGGCGGGAGGCAGACCAGTTGGCTATATATTCACAAGCATGAATGGTGAAACAGAGAATTAACTCTGAAGTGTAAATTTAAGTGCTAATTGAACCCATGAATAACCCACTGGGCGTTAGCCCTAGTAAAGGGAATCAGGGAACCACACGAGGTAAAGAAAAAATCTTTTGACCTCGGTGGGAATCGATTACCTCGTGTGGTTCCCTGATTCCCTTTACTAGGGCTAACGTCCAGTGGGTTATTCATGGGTTTAATTAGCACTTAAATTTACACTTCAGAGTTAATTCTCTGTTTCACCATTTGTGTTCATAGTGCTGCGCGGTACAACATTCATATATTTACAAGCATGACCGAGGAGTTGAACTAGGGTCCACCGAGAAACAACTCTAGCTAATTGGTCAGACCTCCGGATTTCATGTCCGGCGCCCTAACCACTCGGCCACGCTGCCTCTCAGACGAGGTATTTAGTACTCTGTGCGTCTGAAGTTGGTAGCAAAAATCGTACATTTGATACATAACTATTAATTTTGTATCATTTTGTATTATTATTTTCTTTTTGTGCCATTGGTGTTCTGCTACAATATGGGGTCTTTGACTCTTTTGCATTTCATCCTTTGGCTTCTGCTTTAGTGTGCCATAAATTGTAACAAATAAATAAAAAATAAATAAATTTGATAATGTTAAACATTCTGCAGCTTGGTGTAAACTTTTCGTAGTGTGTACCCCCGAGGCGGATAGCAATGTCTGGTACCTGCTTCTGACAGGTTTCTTTTGCAGGTCACTGCAGGTCACTGCAGGTCACAGGTCACAGGTCACAGGTCACAGGTCACAGGTCACAGGTCACAGGTCACAGGTCATTGTTTTACCGGATTGTTTTACCAATACTGAAACAACCCAAACCCTTAACAAATGCTAACCTTAAACTAACATTAGGCCCAAACACTTTATTGAGGCTTAAGTTTAGCATTTGTGGGTTTGGGCTGTTTCAGTATTAGTAAAACAATCCGGTAAAACAATCCGGTAAAACAATGACTTGTGACCTGCAAATTAAAGAAACCTGTCGCTCCAATATATAGCGTATAGTAACAGAAGACCAAAGACCAAATTATACAATGCCCATCTGTTGCCACATTTACATTATTGCTGTGTCGTGTGGCACCATTGCGGTCAACGGAATTTTAAGAAGTTGGAGAAAATTAATGAACGCAGCCTACGATTTGTTTTCAATGATAATGACAGTAATTATATGCAATTGCTTAATTAAGGCTGATTTTCACTAGCGACGGTAGACTTGCTACAAGTCGACCTCATGATTTTCAGGGTAGAATATGTTAGGCCGCGAAGCGGCGGAACGTTTCCATTTCTTCCGATTCCGTTTACGACTCTGTCGCTTATGATCCAGTGAAAGTCGGAAGCAGAAGCGGAAGAACCAACCAATCGCAAGGCCCAGAATTGGTTTATTCTTCCGCTTCTGCTTGCGACTTTCACTTGATCGTAAGCGA
>CBDDTI010000342.1:0-8693 GCA_965233585.1 bacterium | reverse complement strand
AATTTACGTTCATCTTGTTTACAACAGAATTACAATGGAGTTAAAAAGTAATACCAGTTAACTTTACATCATGGTATTTCTCAGATAATGTGTTTATCAAAATTATAATTTTATTAAGTGCCCATTCATGCATGACTGGACCTTCAGAACAAAAAAAATTAAAGAAAAAAAAAACAAACTCGTCTCTCTCTCTCTCTCTCTCTCTCTCTCTAAAAGACATGCAGATTTAGGACTCGCCTATATACTAGAGCCAACCATAACATTGTTTGTAATCTCTTTTCTCGTTTCTTGTAGATCTGTGGCTTCATTCTGGCGATTGTGTTTTTCATCCTTTGTGTTATATACTACAAACGTGTCAGGAAAATCAGACTGACAGAGGTACTCTGGGAAGGAGATAAATCAGTGAGGGCCTAGATGAGCAATTCAAGACGATGCATTAAGGCTTAGAAATGCATATTAAAAGCAGTGGCATGTTTGAGCATGGAAAAGCATGGAATTTGGACTTTGAATAATACTTTGTTTGGCACCTAAGGTGTATACAGACATAGTGTTTTGCTTTGGTATTTGTGTAAAAAGGAACATTTGTGCATAATTTGTTTTACAGTAGTCTAGTTAGGAGAGTATTAATTTCGAGCAAAAATGTAGTTAACAAATTGCATATACACTGTATAGCTTTTACGGTACATGTAAGAAGGGCTGTTCTCCAGAATCACCCAGGTGCCACAGGCCACTACCTTTTGCCTTTGGGCAACTGGAAAAACTTTAATTTTTCATATAAGCTGCTTATTTGTACTAGCTTCTAAAACTTTCTGTGAGGTTGACATACATGTGAGCCAACAATTTATAAAGGAGCATGTGAAAACACATAAACCAGCGATTTAAAAGCCTGTGCATATCTGCTATTTAGAACCAATACATAACAGTCCCCTGTTTAAAGGTTTCACAGGTTGTATGTTTGAAATTTTCCAAGTCCGGTAGGTCCTTATGGGTGTGGAAAATTGCAAGAAAAGTATTTGTGTAGGTTAATGGAGTTAAAAGGCATTGAAGAGGTGTAATTATTACAAATCCAAAGTCTCCAACAATTCTTGTTAGGTAGCATCTTCACCCAGCTGTACAATATTTTTCACTAAAATAACAGTGGCAGATCTACATGCAGGGGTACCCCCTTATTTGCATAAAAATGAAAAAATCGCACAAGGAAGAAAAACTGGCAGGCTAAGCAAACAACCTGCCCCCTCCCCCCTCCCCCCTAAGGTCTGGATCCGCCACTGAAAAGGGTGGTGAATGGTGAATTCAAGACTTAGTGAGACAGCGTAGTCTTTTAGAGTCTGAGACTATTTAAGCCGCACTGACCTGTGAAATTTGCAAAACATTTGCAAGACATTTTTCTAGTGGACATTCACCACAACTCTGGGGAGTGGCTATTAAATTATGTATTTGTTGAAATGTTTGACATAGTTAGAATTAAATTTGCAATAGATTATAAGCGTACCGGTTTACCTACTGCAACAACATTTCACAGTGCCAAGAATCTAGTGTACTTCTTGCTGAATAAACATGAGCTTGACCATCTCATTCTTGTGCGCTTTTGTTGGCATTTCTGCAACGGAACATGTTATTCAACTTTCTTGCCATATTGTTCGTACTTCAACAAAGTTACCCCCCACCTTGAATGAAAGAACAGTTGACAAAACAAACAGTGTACCTGAGCCATGTACCATTTGTACAATGTACCGCGGGGCCTGTGAGAGACAACGGATGGAGTAAACCATATGCAAGACATTCTTGCACGGCATGCCTTGCACACAGTCGGTGCATGAAAAATTTGAATTAACCTGAATCAGGGCTCGACAGGCGGGAAAAATTATACTGTCGTGACGTGTGTTTACGAGAAAGGCATTGCGGTCGGGCACTTTTCTCTCTGGAGACGGCTTGAAAATTTGTCTGGGCGTGGCTCCAGCATTATTTGACCCAAAAAATACAACTTTAAACGGAGTAGGCACGACCGCCAGTCACTATTCATATCAGGAAAGAACCCCGCACCAGTAGCACGGGTCTTATAAACAATGAAAGTGACTGCATTAACGTTGTAGCCTGTACACAACTACTGATCCACATAGTCACAAAGTGCAGACCAAGCCGTTTACAAAATCCCCAGGTTTGGTGTAAATAGACCCAAAAGTAAGCAAGATACAGCCATTCGAAAATGTCAAAATTTACAAAGAAATGTAAGGCCATCCGGACGCTGTCCGACACAGCTTCCAGTTGCCATACATTTCTTTGTTAATTTTGACGTTTTTAAATCATCACTGTATCTCAGTCAGAACTGACCTGATTAACACCAAACTTGGGAATCTTGTGAATCTTGGTGTGTTCTTTCTGACTATGTGGATCAATAGTTGCTAATCCTATAATTTACAGACTCGTACCTAGTCATCAGTTCACGGTTTGAAATCAGGCAATAAACCTTGATTTGATATGCTTAGCTCAGCATTCAGTCCAGCAGTACTGGGGTCTACAGTACAATCCGTTCTAGCTTCAAGTCAGATCTCCTCCAGTTGCTAAGAATTCATGACCTGCTGTATCTTATATATAAGCCTACTTGAGTTGTAATAAAGCATGAACTGAAGACATCATATGCCTACTTGACTTAACCCTACCTTCCCCAGCCGCACCGTACACTTACGAAGTACGGAACGTGCTTACAAGCCAAGAATGCCCAGCTACGTCCATGGTCCTGTGCGACAACAGCATGTGCAGTCTCTATGTGTCCTTACAAAAGTGGGTTCCTTCAAGGAAGCAATGCAAGGACTTTCTCTTACTTTCATATGACATATTCGCCTTAAACCTCCCAGAACTTCGATTTGCCTTTAAAAACTGCCTCCAAACAATGATGAAAAGCTCGATTAAGCGTGATCAGAGCCTCCCCCGGCGTACAAAACTTTGTAGAGAACTCCCCCCCCCCCCGCGCCGCCCCCTCTTCCGAGATGAAAATGTACTCCTGGTTTGGTAGGCATGGACCCGTCTCCTGGTAGCTTTCTTTTTCTTTTCTTTTTTTTTTTTTTGTTCTTTTTCCCTTCGAATTTGCAGACCGCTTTCGTTTTCTCGTTTTCCGATTTTGTAATAGTGGGTCGTGACAAGTTCTTTACCATATGTCAACTCAGAAATCGTGTTTCTCCTCACAAAGACCACAAGATCTTAAGAACAGAACGAACTGTTTCCAGTTCAGTTCAGTAACCAGCGAACACAAAGAGAGTTGAAGTCTGATGGTCTGTGCATAAACACAAAGATTGCTCGAGAGTTTCTAACGAAGCCTAAAAGTACAAGTGTTGAGTGTTGCCTTTTGAGCCTCTTACTGAATCTGAATGACCACCACAAAACAAGCAAACACCGAAAACTGCGAGCTGAATTCATGATTTCTCGCAACTACGGGATAATTAACAATTAGACCCGTAGCCCGAAAGGCTCAATATCCCATGAGGCGAAGCCGAGGCCCTTGAGGGTGAAGGGTCTAATTGTTTTAGTATCACCCAACTAGTCGGACAGAAAAGGCAATAATAAAGTTAGCAAATGCAAGTTGAAGAAATATTTATAATATAAAAACACCCGGCGAACTTCGCTACTCGATGACTATTACTATTAGACCACTAGAAGCGTAGCCAATCAAACTGCAGGATTTCCATTAGTCCACTAGCTGGGTGATACTAATTCCATATACCACCAGATAAATGTCATTATTCAAATATTTCTCCGTTTCTTATTGGTTAAAACCACACACATATTTCACCATAACCCTTACTTAGAAAGAATTTTGTCATATTGATCGATGACGCCAAAAGTGCAGCCGCTGCAGATTATTGAACTGTTGACCGAGAAACCTGGGGGACGAGGTTGTGTTATTTTTAGTGAGCAGAAAAACAAAGAGCTCATTTTCTCCTTTAAGAGTTTGAAAATATTTTGAGGGTGTTGTCCACCTTGGTCTTCGGCCTCGGTGTAACACCCTCCTTGATCTGCAGAATTCTTCATATCCTACTCAGCCTCATTCAATAATAGCTAAGTATACCCGCAAATAGGCACTCAATTGGGTTAAGCAATTACCGCCATCTGCATGGAGTATAATTGACCCTCCATATGAACAACCGAAGTTTTCAGTTCACACAGATACAATACAATGACAAAGTTTACTTATTTTCCTGTGGGTTTGTTTTTCTTGCTTTATGGTGAGGAGGTAGAGGTTCCGTCTATTAGCTAAGATTTGTTGACACTTTGCGTAATAGCACTAGTTTCCGTAAACTCACAAGTTTAATAGATTTCTTGACACTTGCGTGACAGTACCAGATTCCGTAAACCGTGACTCACAAGTTTAATGGAACTAAAACATTTACATTTGCCTTCAAAATTCATGCTACACATCTCATTTTCACTTTTACTGGTAATGTGTAAGCATAAAAACTGATTTGTAAAAGTATAATTTTCTTTAAAAAAATTATTCCGAATTCTAAGCTGGTAATTTCTTCCTTTTCATTGGCCGACAGCTAACGTCAACTTTTCCTACTTCCGGGCCACACAAGAAATTGTCAAATGCATGCCCGAGTTGCGCCCACTGGGGATGTTGATATTGGAAAGCAAATACATACCTGTGGGATCCACTGAAGTTAAAAAGCTAAAAAAATGTAAAAGAAAATTATGATCTTGTTTTGTTGAAAAATACCAAGCTATTAAACAAACGAATGTTTTATTAGATTGCAAATTGGAAAGGTTGGGAAGACGTTCTCATAACTCTGCTCTTGTGCCTTAGAAAGATCGCTAGAAACTTATAATTTATCCTAATTATAATTATAGAATTATTAATTATAATTATAATATATTTTCAAGGCTAATCATTTTTAGCTTTGTAAAGTATTTTGTCATAATTATAATTTCTTTACTAGTCTTCCCTTTAATTAAACTCTAATATAAACAAGCAAATTATAAAACTGATCAAAAGGACTTTTTGCCATTGTTTTGTTTCGTTGCCTCCATTTCTGGACATTTTTTTTGGTTGTTTGAGGCTACAGTATCAAGCATGCCCACTACACAATGCTCTTTACACGTCCACGCTTTGACATACACGGAGCACCACAGCTGCATATTCCTCCAGACTTGTGAGGAGCTCGTTCGATTTACACTTACACTTTTTAATATTGTTTTTGCACTTCTCACATTCAATAAGCGCCAGTTTTTTCTTATCAATTAGCTTATTCTTCAGGATGGTCTGTGTGGTGGGTTGCTCTCCATTCACAATGAGCTTGACTGTTTCTTTGACAGCGAATTGCAGTTTTCTCGCCAATGTCTCGATGAGCTCCTCGTCACTGTGCAATGATCGCAGCTCTTTCTGTAGCTGGCGGCTGTCTTTCAACTTTTCAGCTAGTTCGTCTGCCTGTCGACGTTTCTGTTCGATAACGTTCGCGTCCTAAAGTTAAAAGGTGATAAAATAATGTCAATCTGATGCTTGATTTTCTCAGTGTACCTGGGTTACTCCTCAAATATGTATCCTTCAATATGGAGTCTATGTATAAAGCGGCATTTTTAACGAAATCGAAGTGGATGAAAATCGATAATAACTTTATTCACTCATGAATTATTTCATATAAACTTCACAGAAAAGAAAATGCACTACATGAGTCCGATGACTGAAGTATCCCAAGGTTTTCTAATCAGCACCCAGTTACGTTTCCGCTGGAGAGTCATTGTCAGAGAGAAAAGAAATGAGATATGCACATAACATTGGAGAAAAGGAGCATAAAGAAATATTACTAGCTTTTAGAATGTTTTTCAGACAGTAAATAAAGTTTCGGATGTTTCGAGAAGTTGAAGGTGGGATATTGTCCCAGAGAATAGCCGCTGTGTAAGCGATCTTAGACATCTCGCCGATTAAATCAATGATTTACACACGGCAAGAGCACGAGAAACGACAATTTTGTTGAAAATTAAAATGGGTTCTGCTCCAATCCCCATCTCTTTTCCCCCAATCCGCGCCAGGGTTCAAAGATAGATCAAAGATGGACGTGTTAAATTCTTTCTTGCAACTAAAGGAGCGAAAAAGACAACACTTTGGGCATCATTAAACAAAATTACACAAGCCAATTTTTGTCTCGTTCTTTAATTAATACATTGACGACAGAGCTGTACGCACAGTCCGCGCGAAATGGCTTTAATTTGCAAGAAACGACCGAAATTCTTCTCTCCTTACCATAAAGGTAAAATCTCCCAACAAGTCTCGGCGGTCCACTAGTCCCCGAACCGGTGTCCTAAAACCTCTTGTTTCCTGTTCAATGATGCGCCAGCATGCGCAAATGAGAAATCGGAATACAGTTGACTCCCGATAATTCGAACCCTCGCTAACTCGAATCTCCCGGAAACTCGAAGTAATTGTCATTTTCTTTCACGTCATTTTCTATACAATTTTACCCTTGATAATACAAACTTTCGATACCTCGAACGTTTTTCTATTTCCCCTGAAGGTTTGAGTTATCGGGAGTCGACTGTAACCTCAAAGGGGTTTTACATACACAGATAACCCTTCAATATCCCTAACCGACGGAAACCCCCGGGATTTTACCGTGTACCTTGAAATCACGGAATTGGAATTTTCCGACGTCTTCCCTTGTTAAAGTAAGGAATTGTCTTGAAACAGGACACAAAGCAGCTTCGACTGGGAGATAGTCAAAATAATCTTCCTCTGGTGGAACAATGCCACGATGTAATTCCCACTTCCACGTACATGGATGAATGTTCACTGAAAAAATAATCATAGTGAAAACAGATCGTTAAATTTTGTAGAAACAGCCTTGAAAAGTCGAATCTTTCTCGAATAACTGTGGTCTCCATTTATCCAGTCAAACCTTGGACTTTCTTTGTTCAAGACGATACACGGGGAACTAGTTTATTTTCTCTTCCAGCAGCTTCTCATAAAACGCAGCCCCTGACAGTTCGTCAGTGACGTAATCAATCAATACCCATGAGACCAACCGAGCCTGATATACTACCAAAGCTTACCAAAATGGCACGATTATGTATTTTCTGAGCCCACATTTGACCCCAAATATGCAGCCACAAATTCTGGTATGGCTCTCCTATATTTAAAGCATGCATGTTGCTAATCTACCTTGTAACTTAACGCTTAACATGTGCCCCTGCTTCCTTAAGTGAAGTGTATCACAAAATTTGTCGATATCACCTACCGGGCTGTACGAATTCTTTTATCCAATCGAAGCCTGGGCTTTCATTGGACAGAACAATTCTGGGAACCAGTTTTTCTTCCAGCAGCTTCTTATAAAATGCAGCCCACAGTTCGTCAGTGACGTAATCGTGGCCACTCGTGTACAGTCCATACACGTACATACCAGCTTCAAAAAGTTTGACCTCAATATTTTCGATCTCCTCTCTGCGTCCTGGCTTCTCCTCCTTGAAAATGGTCAAAATTCTGTTGTCCACGGACAAAGCACAAAGCACAGGTTTCTCGGAGTGAAAACCATTTGGAGCGTAACATCCTTAAAACCATCAACAACAAGCAATCAACCAAAACGTTTAACGTATCTACCACTATATGCCACTCCAACGAGAGAAGTCTAAGGCCTGGTCAAACGCCCATGATAGTCGATGACAGTTGATTCTCTCCTAACTATCATCAACTATCCCCAACTATATGATCAAACGGCCAATGAAGTTCGTGACAGTTGACGATAGTTCACCGGCAGTCGCGCGAGCAAATTCCCAAAGGCAGGGCATAAACATAGCGTTTGATTTTGCTGGGCTATTTCGTGTAGCTATGTCGCTCCGAAATTTCAAGAAAATCGACTAATTGACTGAAAAAACTTCCTTCAATGTAAATTCCAAATAATCATTTTGGAAATCTTTCGACTGAGGCAAAAGCCAGTACGAGTTTTCTAATGACAATACTACTGATTATGTAACTTCAGTGGGTAGCGGAACGCAAGTTTGTTGTCAACGTTTACTAAACGTTTCTCTTTCAATCCCCTGGAAAAATGTCGGGAAGAAAGCGTCCGGTTCCCGCTCAGCGACGTATAATGCACCTCTTTGACTCCCAAACAAGGTACGCATCAAAGTACGTGTGTTCTTTAATTCGTCTAATAGTTGCCTTGGTTGCTGTGTTCCTTAGCTGGTTGTAGTATGAAAATCGGTGAGCCGCTCAATCACAATTTTGTAGATTGGACAAAACAACATGCCTATTTAATCGACCAGTGATTGAATACTCTATGAATTTAAGCTTAACTTTCAAAGTTCGATAGCTCCATGCAATGATGAGAACAACGCATCAAATTTCTAAACGAAATACAAGCTACAATTTGAGGGACTCCGAGAACAAACCGAATGTTAGATTGCCACGCACAGATTATTTCAAAACTAGTTTTCGTTATAGTGGTGCCACACTGTGGAATTGCCTTCCTTGTGCGAGGCTAGGCGCGCGGAATCCTTCAGGTTGTTCAAACGCGAAATCGCCAAAGCTCTATAAGGCACGGCATTCACGGAAATTAAAGCAGCCTTTTAATATAGTGTAGTTTATAGTTATAGTTGAGTAGTTTTAGTTTTTATCTTTCTGTAAATAGCTGATGAATTGCCCGTGGTTAAATAGATAAAATAAAGTTTCATTTAAAGAACAATGAGGAGAACCTAACAAGCGAGGAATCGAC
>CBDDTI010000341.1:7500-11208 GCA_965233585.1 bacterium | reverse complement strand
ACGGAGCCTGGTGGCCTCGCGTTGCTAGCTGGAGATGCTTCAGGGGATTCGTGGTTTAGAGAAATTCATGTTCCACAAGCCTGGCGTGTTTATTTAGCGACTGGACTCGATTTTCGCGAAAAAAATCGCGCTTCTTTTGAGTCGATCGGAACCCGACTTTGGCTTCAGTCTCCTACCTTGCCACTTTACTATGAAGGAAAGATGATGATGACTCCTTTTCCCCAAAACTACGTGTACGTATTAAGGACAACAACAACTCGCCACATGGTAAGTTTCATCGATTTTTGTTTCCATTTTCTAGCAAATTTTCAGACCTAAACTTCACCTCATATGTTCTCTATATTTTCCTATATTATGTCACGTGTCACACACAGTGAGCCTGGGTTACCTATGTTTGATACAAGATTAAAGTTTACCTTTACCCCGACGTTTTGCCGGCTGAGCTTTTGGCTGTGGCGCTGGTGTTGCAGCAGGAACGCTTTCTGGAGACATAGACACACTTGGAGTTTTAGCAACAGAACCTTCAGGGCTTCCTGTCCCGGGTTGTGAAGCAGTTTCTGACATGGACAGCTGGCTTCCAGTTCCAGTTTGTGGAGTTTCCGCCATATTTGGTTCAAATATTCCAAGTGTGATTCCGTTCGAACCAAAATATACCACTCCTTGTTGCGTGTCTTCCCCTTAAAACTGTTCTTGAACAACGTAAGGTTAAGCAAAGATGATATTTTGACAGTAGTGCGGTAAAAAATCGAAGAAACTCAAGCCATGTTTGGAAAATTTGCCCGCCATGACAACGCAGCTGCTTGATGGACACTTCGTGACTATTACACGTATCTAAAAAAGTTAAAATGCTGCCGGCTTGCGGTGATCACGGACGCCAGAAGGCGGAAGGGAAAGCCCATGAAAAATGTAACAACAGTAACGGTGGCTCCTAAGTGCCATGTGAAAATTGTGATTTTTTTTTTTCAATTTAGCGACTTTTTTAGCAACTTTTTAGCGACTTTTTTAGTGACTTTTTTTAGCAACTTTCTTAGCGACTTTTTTAGCGACTTTTTTTAGCGACTTTCTTAGAGACTTTTTTAGCGACTTTTTTAGCGACTTTTTTAGCGGCTTTTATTAGCGGACTCTAGTTGCACATTGTGTCCATTGTGACTGTTAAGTTAAAACTAGTGTACGTGGTTGAAGCAGGAAGAGCCGATCACGATGATTTTCCTGATATTCAGCGTCATTTTTATTCAAAGTTCTTCCGTGGAAGCTGTCATGCCCGATTACTTGTCGGTAAATCGAGCGGTTATTAGCCGTAACGATGCAATCAAGAATTACTTAACTCTTGGATTCACCGCCTCTGAAATTCTTAGTTTCCTTCTTAATGTCCATGGAATTCAGCTCAGTCTCAGGCAGCTAAGGAGAATTCTTAAAAATAGAGGTTGTACAAGACGAGAGCAATCCACTGATATGTTTCATTGTATGGGCTGTCGAAGAAGAATTCAGAGGAAGTGGCAGTATCATTGGTTAAAGATCAATGCATCAGAAAAACTTTGAATAAAACTGACGCTGAATATCAACAAAATCATCATGATCGGCTTTTTGCTTTTCCTGCTTCAACCACGTGCACGAATTTCAACTTTACAGTCACCCACAATGTGCAACTTGAGCCCGCTGAAAAAGTCGCTAAAAAAGTTGCTAAAAAAGTCGCTAGAAAAGTCGCTAAAATAGTCGCCAAGAAAGTCGCTAAAAAAGTCGCTGAAAAAGTCGCTAAAATGAAAAAAAAAATCACAATTTTCGCACGGCACTTAGGAGCCACCGTAGATTTGCAAGAATTCTAGAATTCAAGAAGTCAAGAATTTGCTCGTATATAAACGGTAATCCGACTCATTTTTACCTAAAGTCACCGAAGAAGTAGGCTCGATCACTAGCCACCGTGCGAGAAGAAGCGACCGGACTCGAGTGAGTGGCGAAAAATGAGTCTAGCCTACTGAACTCTCTTGAAGGTTTGTTTCCCAGACGGAAATGTTGGGCAAATATATTTTGCAGTTTATGTTTTTACCTTAGTTTGGTCTTCACCTCCTCTGGTCCTGGTATAAGGATCAGTTTTCATATAAGTTATCAGCTGGATTTTTTTTAGATTACTTCAGAGTCAGTCATGCCTGGATCAATTTACTCTGCTTTTTATTATAGTCTTTCTAGCCATTCGACCAATCAGGGCCCGAACACTTGCCGATAATAAGTCTCATGAAATTTGCTGGGGAGTGAAGGGAACACTATAAAATTTTGAAAGTGCAGGAACGAGAAAAATGTCCCCAACGCTCCGGCGAAACCCGAGGTGGCGCGCGTCGGTGGACAATGTGGACCTTCCGATCCTAGGACATTGGGACATTAGGAATGTCGCCGCTGTATCAAGTAAATCAGAAATGAAAAACAGCAAACAAAATTTAAGCGTATGCTAATTGACGTTCCTCTTCACTTCAGGTTTTAACCATTTCCAAAAGATTTTAGTTATAATCCAACCTAGCGGCCGAACCTGACAATTTTAACAAGCAGTCAACAGCCGGTTATGCTTTTTTTACATTTATAATGACCATCCAAGCTGTCTCGGTATATCATTGAATCCCTTGGAAAACTGCCGTGTCGCGCAATAAGGACAGGCTTTCTGCTTTGGAAAACACCGGGTTAAGTGAAGAAACATAGGTACTTATCTAAATATTTTCAAGACGTCCTTCGCGATATAATGTGTAATGCAAATGAAGTCAGGGACCTTTCAATTATAAATCATGTAAGCTCATTCATTCATTGACATGTATTTTATTGCATTGACAGCCAATGCTCGAATTGTTTTAGGGGACAATACATAAATTATGCACCACAAAGGAAAATACACTTTGCATACACTTTTGCTGGCTGTGGATGTCTCGCTGTTGACATAAATAAACGCCGGCTTACATAAACATGTTAGCAAGCGACTCTGAAACGAAGCATCACTAGATAAGCTCAAGCAGAACTAGTTTTCTAAAGGGTAAGTGGCTTTGTCGATACAAGTCAGTATAAATATAAGTTCTTGTCATTTTACCGGCTGTGATAGACTGATGTACACTGTCAATATCCATTCTATTTTATCGTCAAAACAAAAGTATTTAATTTCCTTCCTGGACCAGCCCAGCTGCAGACCAATATTACATACAGTAAAGTGATTCGAATGAGTATATAAAACAACGTGTAGCAAACTTTTTTTAGGAAAAAATCCCTTCAGTGACCCTTCCTAGTTGTGGAGTTCTGCTAGCGTAAAGTATTGACTCACGGGGTGCTTTCCACTTTTCTCAGCTGGACAAGCCTGGGCAAATGTACTTCTTTGAATGAAACCCCGCGAGAAAAATGGCTCTCAATATTGTTTTATATTTTCAGTCACTTAATCCCCTATTTAAGTGAAGCTGAGAAATTGGGCGACGAACCGGTTTGTCGAGAAGGAATGGCCAATCCTTTTCGGACCCTCAGTGTGGTCCTACCGGTAAAATTCGGACCTCCGATCCTTTGGTTGGTGGTCAATATTATTTGTTTTCGGCAAAAATCCGTCATACTTCTGATTCGTAGACTACTGATCATCTATGTCCGGCTATCCAAAATGAAATTCCACGAAAGTTAGTAAGCAAAATCATATTGTTTAGCCCGAACGACGGCTGTTGTTGATTTTTATTTGCAGTACTAGTTTAATCTAAT
>CBDDTI010000341.1:0-5000 GCA_965233585.1 bacterium | reverse complement strand
GTCATTTTTTCATCATTGTCATTTTTCAGTTGATTAATATTAATATTTAAAGACAAAAGTTAAACCCCCTGCTAAAAATACTCAATTTCCTGATGAAAAGTTTGAAGTCGATCTTTATGCAAGAGTCAGTTTTCCAGTGCCGCTATGAAAAAGAAATAACTTGTAAAAACTGTAGGATTTCCCCTAATTGAGTAAGCACTCAAAAATTACATATATTTCTAATATGTGAGATGTGAACTCAAAACAACGTGAACAGTTATTAATCTGTATTCAACATCTTCACCCAGGTAGAGCTTCCATAAAGATATGTCTCTAAATGGCAATGCTCCAATTATCAGAAACCCATTCCACAGGATAATATCTACCCAAACGCGACAAGAAATTAAACAACTGTTGAGCTTATCATGGCCAACTATCCTCTCGTATTTCCTACATAATGCGCTATTCACCGTAAGTCTTCTCTTCGCCGGAAGATTAGGCGAGACAGAGCTCGCAGCCACAGTTTTGTCGACGTCCTTCATTGCTATCACTGGAACATTTCTTGGCTCGGCGTTCATTACAGCTATAGAGGTTCTCTGTGCCCGAGCATACCGGGGTCGGAGTTATCGCCTTGTGGGGTTGACGCTTCAGAGAGGGGTATGGGTTCTAGGCATCATGGTGCTGATGGTCTGGGCCCTATGGATAAATGCGGAACCGCTGTTGTTGGGATTGAAACAGAAAAAAGACCTAGCGAGGTAAATTGGTTGCTACTTCATCTAAGCATAACGTAATTTGCCTCTGCTTTGCACAAATTCTAATGCGCACGGTTTGCTGGCGTAAGAACCAAACGCATCCAGGAACAGTTTATTGTTGCAATTGCTCACCAGTCACGATATTGAACGAATGTATGTTCACATCACAAATGAAACACCCACATCATCTCAAACAGTTCACAGTGTCTTGGCTCAATAGTAATAATATTTAAGCAATAGACCACAAGTTTCCATGGGTTATAAGCTGATAAACCACGCGGGATGTTGGTAGAACACGAGAAGAATTTGTAAACCAGGAGCCGCAGGTGAGTAGTTTACGAATTCTTCGAGTGTTCTACCAACATCCGAAGTGGTTTATCAGCCTATAACCCATAGAAACTTGTGGTCTATTGCTTTTATATAATAATTCAGAAGACGCGCGATCTTTTCGTGGGTTTATAGTAACAATAACCCACAGCTGATTGACCAATCAGAGCGCGCGCATTGATTTGCTTATTATATAAATGATAATATTGTATATACAGGCAAGCCAATATCGCCTTGTTTCCAGTAGAGCTAGACTGTTCATAGTCCTCTATTTTCTCGTAGTTTTATCCGATTGTTGAACGCATGGATAACATCGCGAGAGAACTGGACTCCAGCGCAGAACGGGAGACTTGTCGGGATGGGGGTAGGGATAGAGAAGAAAAGGGGCCACTTGTTTTTCAAAGATCAGTGTCGGCAGTCTCTCTACTCTTCGCTTAGTTCGCTTCGCTCACCTCCCCGTCTGCATCCCCTCTTGCTTCGCGCCACTTCGCTTGCTTTTTCCTTACCGTGCGTTAAAAAGTAGAGAAGCTGGAAACAGCCTGAATTAAGTGCATGATGCCCAACCGGCTAAAGAATAAGAATCAGCTCAAATTAAAATGCAATTGTAATCATGAACCCTGGATACTAGCTAGAGACCAATAAGTTTTCCTAATTAACGCTTACAAGATATGAACTAAATAAGGTAAAGCTTAAGTCCCTACAGAAACGAAACAACCTATCTGATTGCCACATTCATTCAACTAAAAAGATTTTGTCACATTATATTCTTCCAGACTTTCGCAGCTGTTTATCTTCATTTGGCTTCCAGCTCTTGTTGTAAGTATATATTGCTATTAAATGTTATAAACAACCTTGCTCGAATTTGTTCAGGCTGGCAAAATTACCCGGCATGCATTGAATGTGTTACCCTCTCCATGCGCTTTGGTTGACTTCACTATCATTTCAAGAGCAAGGACAGGAGGACGGGTTAAAAAAAAATTGGGGGTAACCAACGATGGCTTAACGTGCCATTCAATTACTGGCGTGGAAAAACATCAAAAGCGAAGTTATTTAGCTCTCTCCTTGCCAGGAGGTAAGCAAGTTTCCTTTTTTTACTCTCCAACCAGCCCTGTTTTGTTCCGTGCCCCTGGCTTCGACCCAGCTGGCCCATCCTTCCTGTCTATGTTCCTTTTCCTCTGTCCTTCTGTATGCGATCTTCGATTGTCCCATCCTTTTTCTTCCTTTTTTCCGTCGAAAGCTTACTGGGGAAGTCTCATAACGCGGAGCACGAATGTCCAAAGCTCTTTCAATTTACAATGTTTGTTTTGTTTATTCCAGGCGGATTATGCGTTTGTTTTAATTCAAAGATATCTACAGATACAGGTCGGTAACAAGCGGGGACGATAAAATGTTTATGAATCTTCATGAAACTGAAATAGTTAGATGAACCATGTCTCAGTTAAGACAAAATTAGGTTACGGGTGCTTTAGAGGAATTGGAGAAGTTCAGTAATGGCACTGTCTTATCATTCCGTAACAAAATGCAACCGGCAAACATATTTATCCTTAGCTTAAGCTACAACATGTTATGTCATTACATAGTGAACAGTGGCAAGCCGAAACAACATATCTTCAAAGTCTACCGTACATCAAGCAAATTGTTTCACAAAACTTCTTAGGCCAGGAGATGCCGGAAATATGTATTGTACCGTTAAAATTCTATGCCGGATTTTTTAAATTTGTTCTACTTTCTGTTGCAGGGTGTTTTCAAGCCCGTGATCTATGTCGGTGTGACAGCAAACGTTATGCATGTGGGAATCAATTCTCTGTTAATTAAAGGCGCTGATCTTAGATTCCAGTACGTATATATCAGTTAAAAATAGAATCTAAATTTAAAATAAGCAAATCACCCGATCAATACATTTATCGACAACGTGAGGCCAAACGAAACAATCTAATTGTTTTAGAAGAATTGTTGATAAATTTCTGTCAAATAATCATTATATTATTTGTTCTTCACCGGAAAGTAAAGAACTTGTTTTCCTTTTCAGGGGCTTAGCTTTGGCATCTTGCTTGACATATTGCCTATTTCTTGGAGTTTCTGCATTTCTTTATCTGTTCTGCTTTAAACTTTACCAGAAGACCTGGCCTGTTGAGGGTGAGAAATAAAAGCTAGAGCAGAACACGATTCCTCAGAATCACGATACTCCAGGACTGGGTTGTTCAAAGCCCGATTAAGCTAACCCAGGGTTAGCGAGGATTTTGATTTCAGTTTTGTAACTTTTTGGTTACGCAATCGGTTTATATTGTTTGCCCTTCAGTTTTGAGCTGTAGTAATCTCAAACTACACGAAACGTTTGAAGTGAAAAACATTTTTAAACAAGAAAACATTTTGCTTCAGTTAACATTTAATCCTGGGTTAACGTTAACCAGCTTTCGAGCAACCCGGCCCAGGAGTCTTTATTTTAAAGTTAATCACCTTACAAAAACGAAAGGAATACATCTGAACGGAAATTCTTTTCCTCCCAATACAGAAGCTTCCTAACTGAGTATCTAAGACACTATATGGGTGTTTTCCGACCCGACCCGTCAGAGACCAGTGGGAGTACCCCAGGGAATGGTACGACATTTTCTGATCAAACCGGGCCAACCAAGACGAATGGCGCAAACCATTTTCATTCCTTTTCCAAATTCCCGTCATAAGGGAAGAGAGGGCAGTGAACCGGTTTGTCCAAATGGAATGGCAAATTTCTATCCAATCGGTCCGACCAATCAAAATGTACAAGTTGTACATTATTTAGTTTTCTCAGTGAGGACAAATGCACTTGTCTAACGAGACAGTTTTGGACAAGTCTCTCCCTTTGCCGGTTTAAAATAGCTCAAGTTGCAGTTCAAAGTCGTCAGTTTACATTTAAAAAAGTTTTTCGCTATTGCATTACAAGGCTGGACAATTGAAAGTTTGCAGAACTGGGGCCAGTTCATCATATTAGCTGTGCCCGGAATGCTGATGCTGTGTACCGAATGGTGGGGTTTTGAAGTAGGAACCTTTCTAATGGGTGAGTAATATGCCTAGCCTCAATTAACGGGTACTTTTTTTAGCCGACTTCATCACGGTTAGCGAATTGTGCTCCTATCGACTGTCTTTTGTAGGAACTTTTGGGAAACAGCAGTTGGCTGCTCATGGTATTTTGATGCAGTTTTCAAGCTTTGTGTACATGGTGAGTATACTTAGTCCTTCATCACCTAGCTAATATTGCTTTTCCAATCTTGTAAACGGAATCTTTGTTAAATTCAACCCTTCCACACACTTGAAAAATACATGAACGCAAACAACGATCTCAAGTATTAAGCCGATGTGTTCCCTTCCTCACCGCTGAAAGCTGCAGACGTTTTATCAAGAATTCCTAAAAAAAACATCTGCTTGCAATTGCATGATATGGGCTCTGCCAATACCCCTTGACTCACGCGTGAAATTGTGAAGCAAGCACATACGATTCCAGCTTTAGGTAGGCTCTTATTTCGTTTATACACTCTCTGAGTCGTAGCATCAAGTAAAATGGTATTAAAAATGGTATTTTAAACCAATGTACTTTTGTTGAAACAGTAAAATATGACCTTTTTTGTAGATTCCGTTAAGTTTGTCCGTCGTTGTCAGCGTCCGAGTGAAGAACTATTTGGGAAAGGGTGACTGCACTGGAGCTAAACATGTCATGAAGATTTCCATGGTAGCTGTATGTAAGTGAATCAGTCTGTCTATGTCAACTATATACGTATACTCGCGTTGTTCGCTGTGCAATTAGATGGTTACTGTACTAAACCAAATCAATTTTCTTTCCTCGAAAGGAAAACAAGTGATTTTTCAGTCATTGCTGATGTAATTTGTCCAATCCAGTGCATTATACACCCGGGGAGACTCCTATGCGAGAAGATCGGGGATGCTTGTAGCTGGAATTAAACCAGAATG
>CBDDTI010000340.1:0-5424 GCA_965233585.1 bacterium | reverse complement strand
ATGGGCGTGGTCAACCATTTCTCAGTCATTTTTCATCCGATCTTTCTCTTATTTGTCTAAGCAATAGTCCTTGGTAAGTACAGAAAAACGCATAAAATTTCAGCGCCGTAGGTCACAGGTCAAGGTCTGTTGTACGGGGTCTGAAGATATTAGAAAAATTACTTTTCCGTCTTTTCTCTATCAATCTCTTTCAAACTTAGTAGGTAAATAGATAATGATCAAAGAAGGAACCCCATAAAATTTCAGGGCCGTAGGTCAATCCGTTTTCCTGTACGAATCGCATATGTATTCATTTGCCAACAATGATTTCAGATAACACTTCAATTCTGAAGGCAGACCTCGCTGTAGGGTTCCCCTACAGGTTCGATTCTAGGAAATAACATGATTGACTATACAAAACCCAGACCAAAAGACTAAAGATAAAAAGGAAAAAAAATCATTCGTTTTGGCCTGAACCCCCCCCCCCTCCCCTTACATTCAGTTTGTTAAATGGTAAAATGCTTTACTTTGTTTTCGCTTCTAATATTAAAATTTACCTCAAACACGATGAATTTGTTAAATACGATGTCCCAGCAGGCAATATAGTTAAAACAGCTGTTTTAGTGTAAAGGTCACAGTCAAGGTCACAAGGTCATCACACCTGTTGTCATTTAAAAGGGCATCATTAGTAGAGTATGCATGCCAAATATGAAGTCTCTATCTCCTACGGTTCAAAAGTTATAGCGAATGTTAATTAAGGTCTGCCGACGTAGTCGGAGACCTTTCTGTTTTTGTTCTGTCTTTTGTGTATTATTATTATTTTTCTCTCATCGGCTTTCTGATTCGATAACTCTGTCATTTTTTATCCGATCTCTCTCAAATTTGGCATGGAGATAGAAGTTGACAAGAGGACGAAGTGATAACAATTTGAGGGTCAAAGGTCATAGGTCAAGGTCACCAGGTCATATAAGATGTAAATGGGCGTGGTCAACCATTTCTCAGTCATTTTTCATCCGATCTTTCTCTTATTTGTCTAAGCAATAGTCCTTGGTAAGTACAGAAAAACGCATAAAATTTCAGCGCCGTAGGTCACAGGTCAAGGTCTGTTGTACGGGGTCTGAAGATATTAGAAAAATTACTTTTCCGTCTTTTCTCTATCAATCTCTTTCAAACTTAGTAGGTAAATAGATAATGATCAAAGAAGGAACCCCATAAAATTTCAGGGCCGTAGGTCAATCCGTTTTCCTGTACGAATCGCATATGTATTCATTTGCCAACAATGATTTCAGATAACACTTCAATTCTGAAGGCAGACCTCGCTGTAGGGTTCCCCTACAGGTTCGATTCTAGGAAATAACATGATTGACTATACAAAACCCAGACCAAAAGACTAAAGATAAAAAGGAAAAAAAATCATTCGTTTTGGCCTGAACCCCCCCCCCCCTCCCCTTACATTCAGTTTGTTAAATGGTAAAATGCTTTACTTTGTTTTCGCTTCTAATATTAAAATTTACCTCAAACACGATGAATTTGTTAAATACGATGTCCCAGCAGGCAATATAGTTAAAACAGCTGTTTTAGTGTAAAGGTCACAGTCAAGGTCACAAGGTCATCACACCTGTTGTCATTTAAAAGGGCATCATTAGTAGAGTATGCATGCCAAATATGAAGTCTCTATCTCCTACGGTTCAAAAGTTATAGCGAATGTTAATTAAGGTCTGCCGACGTAGTCGGAGACCTTTCTGTTTTTGTTCTGTCTTTTGTGTATTATTATTATTTTTCTCTCATCGGCTTTCTGATTCGATAACTCTGTCATTTTTTATCCGATCTCTCTCAAATTTGGCATGGAGATAGAAGTTGACAAGAGGACGAAGTGATAACAATTTGAGGGTCAAAGGTCATAGGTCAAGGTCACCAGGTCATATAAGATGTAAATGGGCGTGGTCAACCATTTCTCAGTCATTTTTCATCCGATCTTTCTCTTATTTGTCTAAGCAATAGTCCTTGGTAAGTACAGAAAAACGCATAAAATTTCAGCGCCGTAGGTCACAGGTCAAGGTCTGTTGTACGGGGTCTGAAGATATTAGAAAAATTACTTTTCCGTCTTTTCTCTATCAATCTCTTTCAAACTTAGTAGGTAAATAGATAATGATCAAAGAAGGAACCCCATAAAATTTCAGGGCCGTAGGTCAATCCGTTTTCCTGTACGAATCGCATATGTATTCATTTGCCAACAATGATTTCAGATAACACTTCAATTCTGAAGGCAGACCTCGCTGTAGGGTTCCCCTACAGGTTCGATTCTAGGAAATAACATGATTGACTATACAAAACCCAGACCAAAAGACTAAAGATAAAAAGGAAAAAAAATCATTCGTTTTGGCCTGAACCCCCCCCCCCCTCCCCTTACATTCAGTTTGTTAAATGGTAAAATGCTTTACTTTGTTTTCGCTTCTAATATTAAAATTTACCTCAAACACGATGAATTTGTTAAATACGATGTCCCAGCAGGCAATATAGTTAAAACAGCTGTTTTAGTGTAAAGGTCACAGTCAAGGTCACAAGGTCATCACACCTGTTGTCATTTAAAAGGGCATCATTAGTAGAGTATGCATGCCAAATATGAAGTCTCTATCTCCTACGGTTCAAAAGTTATAGCGAATGTTAATTAAGGTCTGCCGACGTAGTCGGAGACCTTTCTGTTTTTGTTCTGTCTTTTGTGTATTATTATTATTTTTCTCTCATCGGCTTTCTGATTCGATAACTCTGTCATTTTTTATCCGATCTCTCTCAAATTTGGCATGGAGATAGAAGTTGACAAGAGGACGAAGTGATAACAATTTGAGGGTCAAAGGTCATAGGTCAAGGTCACCAGGTCATATAAGATGTAAATGGGCGTGGTCAACCATTTCTCAGTCATTTTTCATCCGATCTTTCTCTTATTTGTCTAAGCAATAGTCCTTGGTAAGTACAGAAAAACGCATAAAATTTCAGCGCCGTAGGTCACAGGTCAAGGTCTGTTGTACGGGGTCTGAAGATATTAGAAAAATTACTTTTCCGTCTTTTCTCTATCAATCTCTTTCAAACTTAGTAGGTAAATAGATAATGATCAAAGAAGGAACCCCATAAAATTTCAGGGCCGTAGGTCAATCCGTTTTCCTGTACGAATCGCATATGTATTCATTTGCCAACAATGATTTCAGATAACACTTCAATTCTGAAGGCAGACCTCGCTGTAGGGTTCCCCTACAGGTTCGATTCTAGGAAATAACATGATTGACTATACAAAACCCAGACCAAAAGACTAAAGATAAAAAGGAAAAAAAATCATTCGTTTTGGCCTGAACCCCCCCCCCCCTCCCCTTACATTCAGTTTGTTAAATGGTAAAATGCTTTACTTTGTTTTCGCTTCTAATATTAAAATTTACCTCAAACACGATGAATTTGTTAAATACGATGTCCCAGCAGGCAATATAGTTAAAACAGCTGTTTTAGTGTAAAGGTCACAGTCAAGGTCACAAGGTCATCACACCTGTTGTCATTTAAAAGGGCATCATTAGTAGAGTATGCATGCCAAATATGAAGTCTCTATCTCCTACGGTTCAAAAGTTATAGCGAATGTTAATTAAGGTCTGCCGACGTAGTCGGAGACCTTTCTGTTTTTGTTCTGTCTTTTGTGTATTATTATTATTTTTCTCTCATCGGCTTTCTGATTCGATAACTCTGTCATTTTTTATCCGATCTCTCTCAAATTTGGCATGGAGATAGAAGTTGACAAGAGGACGAAGTGATAACAATTTGAGGGTCAAAGGTCATAGGTCAAGGTCACCAGGTCATATAAGATGTAAATGGGCGTGGTCAACCATTTCTCAGTCATTTTTCATCCGATCTTTCTCTTATTTGTCTAAGCAATAGTCCTTGGTAAGTACAGAAAAACGCATAAAATTTCAGCGCCGTAGGTCACAGGTCAAGGTCTGTTGTACGGGGTCTGAAGATATTAGAAAAATTACTTTTCCGTCTTTTCTCTATCAATCTCTTTCAAACTTAGTAGGTAAATAGATAATGATCAAAGAAGGAACCCCATAAAATTTCAGGGCCGTAGGTCAATCCGTTTTCCTGTACGAATCGCATATGTATTCATTTGCCAACAATGATTTCAGATAACACTTCAATTCTGAAGGCAGACCTCGCTGTAGGGTTCCCCTACAGGTTCGATTCTAGGAAATAACATGATTGACTATACAAAACCCAGACCAAAAGACTAAAGATAAAAAGGAAAAAAAATCATTCGTTTTGGCCTGAACCCCCCCCCTCCCCTTACATTCAGTTTGTTAAATGGTAAAATGCTTTACTTTGTTTTCGCTTCTAATATTAAAATTTACCTCAAACACGATGAATTTGTTAAATACGATGTCCCAGCAGGCAATATAGTTAAAACAGCTGTTTTAGTGTAAAGGTCACAGTCAAGGTCACAAGGTCATCACACCTGTTGTCATTTAAAAGGGCATCATTAGTAGAGTATGCATGCCAAATATGAAGTCTCTATCTCCTACGGTTCAAAAGTTATAGCGAATGTTAATTAAGGTCTGCCGACGTAGTCGGAGACCTTTCTGTTTTTGTTCTGTCTTTTGTGTATTATTATTATTTTTCTCTCATCGGCTTTCTGATTCGATAACTCTGTCATTTTTTATCCGATCTCTCTCAAATTTGGCATGGAGATAGAAGTTGACAAGAGGACGAAGTGATAACAATTTGAGGGTCAAAGGTCATAGGTCAAGGTCACCAGGTCATATAAGATGTAAATGGGCGTGGTCAACCATTTCTCAGTCATTTTTCATCCGATCTTTCTCTTATTTGTCTAAGCAATAGTCCTTGGTAAGTACAGAAAAACGCATAAAATTTCAGCGCCGTAGGTCACAGGTCAAGGTCTGTTGTACGGGGTCTGAAGATATTAGAAAAATTACTTTTCCGTCTTTTCTCTATCAATCTCTTTCAAACTTAGTAGGTAAATAGATAATGATCAAAGAAGGAACCCCATAAAATTTCAGGGCCGTAGGTCAATCCGTTTTCCTGTACGAATCGCATATGTATTCATTTGCCAACAATGATTTCAGATAACACTTCAATTCTGAAGGCAGACCTCGCTGTAGGGTTCCCCTACAGGTTCGATTCTAGGAAATAACATGATTGACTATACAAAACCCAGACCAAAAGACTAAAGATAAAAAGGAAAAAAAATCATTCGTTTTGGCCTGAACCCCCCCCCCCCCTCCCCTTACATTCAGTTTGTTAAATGGTAAAATGCTTTACTTTGTTTTCGCTTCTAATATTAAAATTTACCTCAAACACGATGAATTTGTTAAATACGATGTCCCAGCAGGCAATATAGTTAAAACAGCTGTTTTAGTGTAAAGGTCACAGTCAAGGTCACAAGGTCATCACACC
>CBDDTI010000339.1:10000-19644 GCA_965233585.1 bacterium | reverse complement strand
TTGTAAACGTATTTCTTGTAACGGTTTAGGCCACTCCGTCAGTTGCCCTGACGAAGTGTTTTCAATAAACACGAAATATCGGCAAAGTCATTTTGTTCCGGTTTTTTGAATATTTATGTTTTACTCTGGGAATTAGATCACGACTATGGATATTTTATGTAAGAGGAATAATATGTATATCCAGTGACTGATGGAAGAGGTGCTAAATGGACCGTTTTATAAGCTGCTAAACTTAGAGAAGAAATACGTTAAGTATACGAATCACTTGCAATACCTGACTGAGTGCGAGGCGCGTAATGTTATCTCTGGAGGATTTAAACTGAAGAAATCATTGAACATTGGACACGTCTCTGAGAACTTTGAAGAAGAATGGAATAAGCTTCTTGACGGCTGTTCGCACGGCTTACAAAGACTTCTAATGGATGAGATCTCCGTGGTTTTGTCCGTTTTGGAGGAAAAACGACGAATTATTGTGGCAACTTTGGAAGAACAACAGTATTCAGCGTACATGGGGAGCATACGTAGAATCGTATCGAGGATTGAAACCGCAATGAAGGATAAACATGTGCGTAAGTTGAGTACACTGTGCGGGACAGAAATTGATGACGCTACCAGTACTAACAATGGTGCCGTGGCGGATATTATTTCTCAACTTGTACCAGTTTCACAGCAAGAAAGCAACGATCGTGTACAGGAATTGCAGACAGTATTTGTAGCGAGAAGACAAGATGTGGATGAATCGGAGAACTTCGCACGTAACGCAGTGGCCACAAGGTCTGTGGGAGCCACAACTTCGGGACTGAATAGTGTTAATGTACATTTTGAGGAGATGGCTGCAGTGCACTCGGCAAGGGAGAGTGAAGAACCCATCATTGAGGAGGACCGCTTACCTTTGGCTATTGAAGAGGAAACATTTTTGGCTGCTCCCGGAACAATTCAAACAGTAGCAGAGACCACCGTTGGCCTTAACATGGTGGTTAACCTCTCGACGCGTGAGTTGACGGATAACGAGGTATCATTGTTGTCAAAGGGTTTGAATTTTTGCCCAACTCCAAGAGACTTTGATAGATATAAGTTACGTAGAGATATAAATGACTTTATTAGACGTATCAGGCTTAAGGAATATTTTTATGATGGAGATAATGTTGAGGGGGATTTTTCAAATGTCCCTGCTTTTAGGAATAAGTCTACGTGGTGTCCTGAGCGTGGGAGGGAATTGGCTATTGAAGCATATGCTCAGGCTGTAGAAGAGGAGATCTTATCCTCTATTCATAGTGATGGGAGGGTGTACAGCAATCTTTCGCCGGCGGAACGCCAAGCACTTAAAGATCTTAAGTCTTATGATGATATTGTTATTAAGGAAGCAGATAAGGGCTCGGGGGTTGTAATTATGGAAAAAGAAATGTATATTAATGAAGCCGTCAGACAACTTGGGGACCGGACGGTTTACAGGGAGACTGCTAGCGATCTTACTCAGGAGATTTCTAAGTTGGTTCACAATAGAATTCGACAACTTTCTAATGACGGCTTTATCAGTGACAAAACTCTGGAATATCTTTTAATTAACTCTAAGCCTAGGGCGGGTCGATTTTATCTTTTGCCTAAGATACATAAGAGGGGTTGTCCGGGTAGGCCGGTTATCTCAGGCTGCGTGACTTGCACGGAAAGGATTTCGGAGTTTGTGGATGCCCACATTAAGCATTTAGTCCCGGAAATACCATCTTACATTAAGGATACCAAACACTTTTTGCAAGTGTTGAATGGTCTGGGTAGGTTGTCTGAGGGGGCTATTTTGGTAACAGCTGACGTAGTGGGCTTATATCCGCACATTCCCCATGATGAGGGTCTAAGGGCTCTGAGGGAGGCCTTGATTAAATCCCCAAATTCATCCGTTCCGGCAGATGATTTGGTGGACTTAGCTGAGTTAGCGTTAAAGAATAACAATCTTACCTTCAATGGTAAGCACTACCTTCAAATTTTAGGGACGGCCATTGGGACCAGGATGGCACCTTCTTACGCTAATATTTTCATGGGAAAAGTAGAATCTGACTTATTTGAGGGTTCATCAACCAGGCCTTATTTTTGGCGAAGGTTTATAGATGATGTGTTTTTTATTTGGACTGAGGGGGAGCAGAGTCTTTTAGAGTTTATAGGACGTATGAACTCGTTTCACAACACGATTAAGTTCACGGTTGACTGGTCCTACAGTCGGGTGAATTTTCTTGACACAAGTATTGTTTTAAATGATGGTCTCGTCACCACAGATCTATACTCTAAACCTACGGATAAGCACCAATATTTGCTCCGCACTTCTTGTCACCCTAATGCATGCAAAAAGGGAATCCCTTTTGGGCAAGCACTGCGAATACGTCGAATTTGTTCTACAGATGCCCTCTTCAATAAACGGGCAAGGGAGTTGTGTAGCTATTTGGTTAACAGGGGGTATGACAGACAACGGGTTTTGAGGGAGATAGACCGGGCGCGTAGGATTCCTAGGGAGGAAACACTTCGGGGAAAACAGCCAAGTAACAATAAGAGGGTTCCTTTAGTGGTCTCATACCATCCTATGCTCCCTAACATTGCGGGAATATTGCACAGGCTTCATCCTGTTTTACAGTCCTCGAGGCGGTGTAGTGAGGTTATCCCGAGGGTTCCTATGGTGGCCTTTCGTAGGCCTACAAGTCTTAAAGACATGTTAGTTCATTCCGAGTTGAAGACCCCTGAGTTAGTGAAGGGTTGTGTTGGGTGTGGGGATGGAAGGTGTAGGATTTGTAAATCCCTTGTCGAGGGGGAGAATTTTAAAAGTAACGTTACGGGCAGAAGCTATGTAATTAATTCCAAAATGGACTGTAACACTGATCATGTTATCTATTTGTTATCTTGTAGTAAATGCTCTAAGCAGTATGTAGGGTCTACAATAACAAAATTTCGAACTAGGTTCAACAATCATAAGTCTAGACTTAGCGCTCATAAGAGGTTGTCAGCGAGTAATAAGGCATTAGATGACTTAATATACAAGCATTTTAACCAGCGGGACCATAAGGGGGTAGATGATCTTAGGGTGCAGCTCATTGATAAGTGTGCGAGTGAACTTGTGCTAAGGGAAAGGGAGGCTCAGTGGGCGTATCGATTGAAGACTATTTCCCCCCTCGGGCTTAACAGTGACGATTTCTTTTCGAGACGTAATCCCCGGAGGGATTTATTTTAGACTATACAATATCCTGTCATTACAACGTTTAGATATTGGTTTGTTACAGGAACCATAATTATAGTTATAGTTTAGTTCTCCTTTGTTAGCGCGTTCTTATTAGAACGCTTCTTTGTGAAAATTATGAATAGAGCATTCGCATTATAACCTAATAGTTGACAATGTAAGCATTTTAATATGCATATTTCTGTTAGTTTAAGATTCTCTGTTGTGAATGCGCGGACTCGCTCATTTGTTCAGTTTGTAAGGATTTTATTGTAGAGCGCGTTGTATAGCGTCTTGCGTCAGATTGTAAACGTATTTCTTGTAACGGTTTAGGCCACTCCGTCAGTTGCCCTGACGAAGTGTTTTCAATAAACACGAAATATCGGCAAAGTCATTTTGTTCCGGTTTTTTGAATATATATATATATATATATATATATATATATATATATATATATTTGGAATGAAATCCTCAATAATTATGATAAATAACAAGTGCGACTAACAAGCGCACAGCTGGTTACCCAGTTTAGGACAATTGTCATTTTATGTTTCGAAAATGGTTTTGGTTTTGTAGAGAAACTTTTTTCGGACAATTTACTAGCCTCACTTACCAAACTTGTGGCTGTAGCAAAACTAAAAAAAATCATGTAAAAAATGTATTACTTTCACAACCAACAGACGTGCCATAATGAATTTGACAGGTTTCAAGTGGTAATTTGCATAAATCGATTGCGCGTGTATCCATTCAGTGAACTTATGTGGGTTCCCTTCAAACGCTTGCGTCCTTCTCGACCTTTGCTGATACTTGCAATATCTTAATCGCGTTCTCAGAGTGTGACCGAACGCCCGCCCCAGGTCCCGATTTTTGTTTTTACATTTTTACAAATTCGTTGATATTCTTTTCAATACTTTCTGAGCTTCAGGGGCAGTGAAATAAAGAAAAAAGGCAAGATGACTTCTCCCGTTATTATATTCTCCTATTTTTGCATAGAACGTTTAAAAAATAAACGTGGGTATTGAAAATTGCCGCTGAAAAAATTATTCCAATTTCTTAATTTCAATTCCCATTTTCAATTTCTCATTTTCCATTTTCCATTTCCCACTTCCCATTTTCCATTTCCCATTTCCCATTCCCCATTTCCCATTCTCCATTTCCCATTCGCCATTTCCCATTCTCCATTTCCCATTCTCCATTTCCCATTCCCCATTTCCCATTCCCCATTTCCCATTCCCCATTCCCCATTCTCCATTTCCAATTTCCCATTTCCCATTCCCCATTCCCCAGTGATGGAGAATGGGAATGGGGAATGGGGAATGGGGAATGGGGAATGGGGAATGGGGAATGGGGAATGGGGAATGGGGAATGGGGAATGGGGAATGGGGAATGGGGAATGGGGAATGGGGAATGGCGAATGGGGAATGGGGAATGGCGAATGGGGAATGGGGAATGGGGAATGGGGAATGGGGAATGGGGAATGGGGAATGGGGAATGGGGAATGGGGAATGGGGAATGGGGAATGGGGAATGGGGAATGGCGAATGGGGAATGGCGAATGGGGAATGGCGAATGGGGAATGGCGAATGGGGAATGGCGAATGGGGAATGGCGAATGGGGAATGGCGAATGGGGAATGGCGAATGGGGAATGGCGAATGGGGAATGGCGAATGGGGAATGGCGAATGGGTAGAATGGGAATTGGTGAATGGGGAATGGGGAATGGGGAATGGGGACTGGGGAATGGGGAATGGAGAATACGCAATGGGGAATGGCGAATAAGGAATGGCGAATGGGGAATGGCGAATGGGGAATGGGGAATGGAGAATGGGAAATGGGGAATGGGGAATGAGAAAAGGGGAATGGGAAATGGAAAATGGGAAATGAGAATGGGAAAATGGGAAATTGTAAATGGGAAATTGTGTCAAAGAAATTCTTTTTGTTTGGCCATGGTAGCTTAATTAACAATTGGACCCGTAGCCCAAAAGGGCTACGGGTCAATAGCCCATGAGACGAAGCCGAATGGGCTATTGACCCGTGGCCCTTGAGGGCGAAGGGTCTAATTGTTTTAGCATCACCCAACTAGTCGGAAAGAAAAGGCTGTAATAAAGTTAGCAAATGCAAGTTGAAGAAATATTTATTTAGGGGAAAAAAAGAAAGAAAAACCGGCGAATTTCGCTACTCGATGACTGTTACTATTAGACCACTAGTAGCGTAGCCAATCAAAACGCACGATTTGCATTAGACCACTAGTTGGGTGATACTAATAAAAAGTAGTATAAATTTACCGTAGTCGATTGTGAATCCGTGAATTTAATTGGCTATATTATTGTTTTCTATCTGCTGATAGAAAACAGTTACGCATCAGTGCACAAAACAGTTCTTGTCTACGTGTTACTTGACATTTTACTTGACGTTTTGTATGTTTCGACATACATCTTCAGAAGTGATGACCGTTTATAATAAGAGTAACAACTAACTTTAAATTTAAGATAAGTAGCTAATTAACAATAACAATGGCAAAAGCTGAGATACATTTGCATTAAAAATGCAAATACAGATGAAGCTTTTTGCTGCTGACAGTATCGTTCAGGGTAGGTTTGTGTTCCTGAATTAGTAGAGTCTCCTTAATCTTGCAGTGATTATCAGACCCACCTTTTGCTGATATCTCAAAATGGTCCCATTTTAAATTGTGACCAGTTGACGTGACGTGGTCTGCGATGGCAGATGCATGCCAGGTACTTGGGATAACTTTAAAATGTTCAGTGCTTGTGTCATGCAATCTACGTTTCGTTTTTCTAATGTAGAAATCCTGGCAGTCTCAACAACTAGCCTTATATACAACTTTTGACATTTGGGAACGATTGATCCTATCTTTGTAGGTAAAAAAGGACTTGATACGACGAGGGCTTTGGAAAATCACCCTTAGATCAATGCAGTCATAGAATTTATTAATGCAGGTCTTAAGCTGCTTGGTAACAATTTTACTTTGTATCCCTAAATAAGGTAGGACTAAGATTGTTTCCTTTTTGGAAACTGTGGTGGATGGATTTCTCGGTTTGTTTTGCTGCCTGTTCAAAACATCATTGATGTTGTAATTGATAACACCAGCAGGATAACCATTCTGTAACAACAACTTCTTCAGTTCATTTAGACAAGATCGCAAAAGAGAAGGTGACGAACAGATGTGGAAACAATGAAAAGTGAGTGTCCGGAAGAGGTTTACTTTGTATTTTCTAGGTGTGAAGGAGTCTCATTTTGTGCACAGGCCGGTAAAGGTCCTCTCTCGGTAAAGAGATGTTAAGAAAGTGTGATTGTGTCGTTTGATGAGAATGTACAAGAAACGGATTGTACTGTTATCTTCGAAATTGGAAATTGGATCTTTTGTTAAGTGAACTTTTTTAACGTGGAATAAAGCTTTTCAGCGCCAACTATCAATACCCACGTTTTAATTTTAATACCTTCTTTGCGAAAATATGAGCATCTAATAACGGAAAAAGTCAGCCTACCTTGTTTCTTTATTTTACTATACCCGAAGCTAAGAAAATAGTGAAAAGAATATTGACGAATTTGTAAAATATAATTACAAAAATCGGGAACCGATCGGTCGGGCGCTCGATCACACTGATTTAATGTTTTAATGTTTTAATGTCAGAAGAAAAAAGTACAATTACTACATGCCCGCGGGTAGTAAAACTAATCTAGGCGGGTCATAATCTAGGCGAGTATAACCAAAGGTCAAGAATAACGTAATGAATGGTGGTCTTCCATTTTCGTTATTTCAGTACCTGAGCAATTAACAAGAAGATATTTTAAATGTCGTTCTCAGCGGTCGAGCTTTCTTTGGTCAGCAACAACAATCGGGGACGATGATTGAAATATTGTGAATATAAGCGCCAGCAGAGACAACGATAAAGAGAAGCGCTTAAATATGGAAAACCCATGGAAATTCATGACAGGGTATTTTTGGCATCACTCGCAGAGAATAATTACTGAGAGAAACCTGTCAAATTCATTACCTGCCGTGGTGGCGTGGCGGCTGGATGAAACGAGCGCGGGTAATAATAGGCTTTTTTTCAGTTGCGCTACCCTACTGCCCACCAGCTCTCACAAAAAGGGCGGCCAGTTTGCAGAGTGAAACAAGGACAGCGATTACCCATTAGAATGTACATCTTCTTTTAAACTGATTATTTTATGAACTTACAATTGAACGAGAAATAACTTTTTAATCAAGCTAAAGAAACGATAAATTAAAGTTCTTGCTATGACTATTTTACTATATCTACCAAACCAATGTACAGCGGCGCAAATAATTCCCGACTGCAAATGATCCCCAAATTGAACCGCAAATGATCCCGAACTTCAAATGATCCCCGATGTCGACCGCAAATGATTCCGCCGGAAATGGAGGAATGGCATGGATTTTGGTTTCCTGGACTTTTTTTAAAAATTTTTGTATTTATTTATTTTCGTCAACTAAATGATCAATTAGATGAACATAACGAATCAGTAGACATTCTGACAACGTAAATTATAATTTAAATATAACTCTCCTGACAAAATTATCTTATTTTCTCCTGGCAATTCTTCTGAATAATTTCAGGAAAAAATCAAAGCTCCTAGACAGCTATACCATTTCTCAACAAGCTCGATCTGTAACAATAATGGCTTAATGCTACTATAACTAAGACATAAAAATCTTGCGTAGGTTTTATTTGGATATCATTTCCATGTTAAATAATCTGATTTAAAATATAGATAGGACCCTGCGCGCGCTCTGATTGGTCAAAAACCTATGTTTTGTCAGAGTATAAAACATAGAAAAAGCGTGTTTATTGTTTTGCGCGCGTAAAATCTACATTTTAAAGCAAATGAAGAAGCCTAAGCCGCGTTTACACTGTGATAAAACACTCCGGTCATTTGAGAACACTCGAGAAATGTAGAAAACACTCGCCTGCGGCTGGTGTTTTCTACATTTCCCTCGAGTTCTCAAATGACCATCGTGTTTTATCACAGTGTAATACATGGCTTAGGCTTCTTTATTTGTTAAATTTTCGCTAAAACCGCGAGAAACAAAAACAGAAGCAAGTGTTAACACCAACAGTAATAGCGTTCGCGACGTGGTCATGACTTTTAAGTTCTGCAATGAGCTGCTTCCCAACACTACAAACCATTTTGGCTTTCAGTTCGCATCGGCAATTTGCTGCCAGAAACTCCATACTGATGTATAAAACGTGTACTGATTCTTAGTAGACAAGAGCACTGATCGGTCAACTTACATACTTTGTTGAGCGATCTAACACTTACCTTCATTTACCGTGGGGAAAATGCGAAAAACCGAAAAACCACATATCATTACAAACTAGAAGTAGAATGGCAGCCGTAAGGCTATCCTAGTAAAATGTTTCGTTTCCCATCGCCCTCCCTCTCGTTAAGGTGGGTCGGTCGGTCGGGCAAAAAAAAAAAATTAACACAAGAAGGGTTCTGAGTGCCGTTGAAGGCCGGGCTACTAAGGACAAAAGTTTGGTTACGTGGTCCTTTCGTTCGTAATCAGATGATATAACAAGAAAAGGACTACCAAATGTCTAAAAAAAAGCTACAAAAACGAAGTATCGATGATAATTTAAGACAATTGGTGTTAATGAGACAAGATCGTGTGCTTGTGAACTAAAGTACTTGCTTCTTTACAAGTGATTCTGAATTTTTTTTTTTACTTTTCCAAAAAAATGGGTCGGTCGGGCGATGGGAAACGAAACATTTTATGGGGATGGCCTAAGCTGACTTCGTGTCAGATTCTCAGAGTAAAGAAATCTTGCTTCATTAGATACGGATATGTACACGACAACCATGAACGATATCCGTTAAAATTCCTTGCTACTGACCTTCAACATCGATGACAAAAGTATTTCACTTCGCGTAATTGACCAAAACCGGAAACCGCACATGAAAAGTCTGTAGTACCCAAGGTTTGACCAAAAGTGCAAGCCAGGAAATAAGACACAACTTATTTGAGTAAATTGAGATGCAGGATATTGAGAGACTGAACTGACATTATCAATTCGTTCGCAATTTTCGCTTCAGTTAAATTCTTATCCGAAGAACTCTTTATCATGGAATTCAGTATATCCGTATAGAATATGGTTAGTTGTGACCTACTTCTGTTTATGTTAAAAACTGAAACCTCGACTGGAGGAACAACTCCATGCCATTCCTCGTTTTCCGGCGGGATCATTTGCCGTCCATATCGGGGATCATTTGCGGTCCAATTTGGGGATCATTTGCGGCGCTGTACACCAATAACAAAAACGTTGGTTTTACATGTTCTTTTTTCCTGGAGTAGCAAAACCTTGATTAAACTATTTTTAACTCAAATTCACTACAGGTGATATTAACGCTAATTAACTCTGTTTCGGAAAAGAGAATTAAATTTGTCTCATTGATTGAGGACTCAAGAAA
>CBDDTI010000339.1:0-2500 GCA_965233585.1 bacterium | reverse complement strand
ATACCTTAAGTGAGGGTTGTAGCCAGTATGAGACAACCTCAGGCAATTGCCTCAACCATTTTTGTTTCCATTTCTGTTGTTTCTTTTTTATAGTAGAAAGTAATTTGTTGTTTGGAAGAGAAATTAACTGCAGACATTGCCTCAGTCAAATTTTTTCTCACTATGACCCTGCTGTAAGAAATGCTATAACGCTATTGTAAATTTTGATTGCTCATCAACTTTCTATTGGAACAAAGGATTGAATGTACTAATCACAAGCACCCTTGTGATATACATTGTACTGCCTAATCATCCATTGACCTCATTGCCTGCTGAAGACAAGCAGGCTGAGTAGTTGATGTGTTGCAAATCTACATCTGTAGCATCCACAGCCTTTTCACATAAAAGTACCTTGGCTTGGAGTTTGCAATCAATTTATCAAGCTCAATAAGCTCTGTTTAGAACCCTAAAAAAATTACATATTTGTCTTTTAGCATGTCTAATTAAAACTGTAGAAGTTACCTAATATCTGTCTGAATTTGTCTACTTGTGTGAGACATGCTGGGGTGGACCATAACCCTTCAGGTGCCAATGAGTTAATTCATATCAGTTTTCTGTTCTGTCAGAATATTGAATTAGGATAACATTTTTGCTTTGTGTATCTCTCTCCTGTTTCTAAATGAGGCCTGCTTACTTGGAAACCAAAAATAGTCCATGTACTGTATGTCATATTTCAGTAATGATCCACGTAACAAGTAGGCAAGCACTTGGCAAAGTCGATTAAAAGATGAGAAAAAATATTTTTTAACTTCAATTTAATCGGTGCATCTGATTGGCTGATATTGAAAAATCATTGAAAAAAACTATATAAAAGTGACATCAACAACATTTTTTCTCGACGTGTGCACTATTCCTATAAAATCTACCTCCCAGTAAAATTTTAGCTTTGTTCTATGGGCCAATCAAAAGTTAGCCTTTTGGTGCATCAAAAATGCTCGAATGGAATCCAATGTATCCACTGTCAATTTGAAATTCAAATCTTGCACTTTTTGCGTGTCGACCAATGGCATAATTTAATTTGATTAGAGTTATCAGTGCCTGAATAATAACTGCTGCTATTTCCACGGCCTATTGTTCATTTGCCTACTTGAGGCACGAAGCATTCCGTCAGTTGAAGGTCTGCGCACACTTGGGGACTAGTTGCAGGGACTTGTCTCAGGGACTTGCTTCGGGGACCAGTCCCCTAGTGTGTACCCGTATTTTGCTTCGAAATTCTAGTCAGGAACCACATTGACTAGTCCCATGAATTAAGTTCTGGTTTGATTTCTGGGACTAGTCACAGGGACCAATAGTCTCGGATATCGGTCAATTTTCTAATGTGTACACACTAAGGGATAAGTCCCTGCGACTAGTCCCCTAGTGTGTGCCTGGCTTAAAGTTTAATTGATGTAATTAAAGCTGATGTCTGAATGAACAGCTACTAATAACACTTCATTGCAAAAAGAAAGTAATAATCAAGACCAGAACATTAGTCAAGAAAGCAGAACACACTGGCACATTTTTAATGGCAGGTAAGCCCTTTTACTGAAGAGAATGCTATCGCAAAGGAAGATTAAAAATTATTTCCATATATAATCCTACAGTACTGGTTGTCAGTCATGTTTCAAACAGTAATCAGGTTTCAAAAGTCTCACTTTTCTTTGACGAAATAATCACTAATCAATAATTAAAATGTCAGATGTAGAAGTACCTTCCACAAACAGTCATACTTTCCACCCATTTACGACTGATACGTTTTCAACGAATTTACCTTCCATATGAAGAAAATCATCGTTGAAATCACAGAGACTTGAAAGGTTTCTTCCAGGGATGTTATTTCAATTTTCGCTGACTCAAGGCTAAACGATTTTTTCTTTGCGCTGACGATTTTCTAACCTTTGAAAACTCCGTACGTAACCCTTAAGATTAGTCCAGTGATAGCTTCCACGAAATCATCGTCATAATCCTTCCTTAGCTCTTTCATGTCCTGGACATACTGAGGCAAGGACACTTCACGATAACGTCCTTTGTGCTTAATAACATGATTGTTACTCTCGGAGCTATGGGTGTAAAACTTCGCTGGCGGGGAACCCGAGCCTGCCGCCTTTCTGACATTTGCAAGCATCGACTCTTTGATAGTTGGGATTTTACTATAAAACCAAAATACAAAAGAATGAGATATTTTCCTCCAACCGTCCCTAACTGACTCATAAAGGCTTTGGAAAAGCTCTGCCGAGTCAGCATCCAAGAGATCGACCCTCTTTTATAGACTCCATCGCCATCGTTTTGTCCGAACCTGGTTAATAATTTTACTTCTGCTTTCTGCGTCAAAAATCCTTCGGGTGTTCCTTTACGATTTTTTCTAAAATAGCTCATACACCTAAGCTTGAAACCCTTCAGCTAGCGCTTTTTCTAATGCCTTTTCACCGTCTGTACCAAAAAATTGCAAGCCTTGTTTCAGAGAGGGGCAGTTCTTTTGTAT
>CBDDTI010000337.1:0-9965 GCA_965233585.1 bacterium | reverse complement strand
TCAAACTACTAAAAAAACTTCAACGATTGGAGATTGTATATTATGAACATTGATTTCAGACTGAAATGGTGAAACAAAATAGAACGTTCAGTGCCAGACCGAAAATTAAACGTTCAATCATACAAAAGAGTGAACTTACTGACCTGTGTGCACCTGCTTAACCTTGGAAAGTTGATCTGTTTCATTATCTGACTAAAGACAATGCAAGGTGCATAGCCGACCAAGTAGCAGGGAATACGTTGATATTTTCTCCATGCCGGGTCTACGAGTACAGTGTATTTTGATTGGTTTAAAATTCTGTGGATACACACCTCTAGACGAAAACTACCAGAAAAAGGCCCGACATGCATTTGAAGGTGAAACCCGTTACGAGAGCTCCATTAGTGACAAAGGATGAGGTTTTTGAATTTGCTTAGTCCGGGACAATTCATCATGTAGATGGATGGATGCATGGATGTTAACGCTGAATGGCCTTGGTTTGATCTATTTTTGCTTATCTCTCGTCGTTCGGTAGGATATCAGCCGCTTCCAAACAAGAGATTAGATCAAGCAGCTAGTGCCCGAAAAAAACCCTTTAAAGAAAGGATAAAAGTTTTAAACAGGCCTAGAATCTGGGTAAAGGGAACTCGGCCAAGTTCGAGAACTTTTAACCCAGTAAAATTCTCAACTTTGGCTAATCCATATCAATTTCTGACATTTTCTGACATATTGGTTTTGAAACGTGATGTTTTAATTTAGTACTTCACGCGGGCTTTTCTTTTTCGTAGACGCAGACGCATTGTTCGGTTTTTAATCTACTGTGGTGAACCAGCCCTAGTCTGCAATCATATTTGTTAGGGAAATGGTCCAAACCGCTAGGTTTTGTGCACGTGCTCTCTTGGTTACATATTTGTGAAGTTTCTACCCAGTTAGCCGTCAGTTCTAGTGTAGACTTCACTGCGTCAACATCTACTCTGCTTGGGCCATAGATTTCGCTCTACACTCGTGGTTATCTATTCTATCAAGTCAAGTTTAGTACGCAGGCAAACCAAATTCGAACCGGCGTACGGCACAAGATCAGAGTAAGCTCAAACACCTGGTTTTCAATCAACCTTCACCTCTGGCACATAGCTTGCATGGAACTTTGATCTCTATCAATAAACTCTGTTGTGAATCGTGGTCGAGAATTCTTGCTGGGTTCGACTTTACGCTACGCACTTTTCAACCCATGTTATTCATTTGGATCATTGGTTTACGATATTCTGTACTTGTGAATGACACAAGTGATAACTAGAATACATTAGATTATAACTATTACCCAAAAACAAGCAAAAAGAACTTTGTGTTATCAATCTATGTTAATTCTCAAGGGGATCGACAATGCCAGCTTATTGTCTCTTCTTCTAAAATATGTGCTTATGATTAGTATGAAATGAAATATTGCATTGGTCTGTACGCTCCCCATGATTTGCTTTACAATTTAGTTAGCTGGAACAATTAAAAGACAATCATCTTTACACTGACTGACTGTAAAATTCTTAGACGGGTCAAGAGAAAATTTCGGACCACAAGAAATTCCGAAAGGATCTTTTTGTCCGTTGTTATCAGATCATCATCGAAAATAGATCGAGCTAAAATAAGAGCACCTGATCACAAGATAAAGATTCTTTAAGATTATTTTCCACGCGGCGCGGGGGCGAGGGGTAAGGGGCGAGCGAGGTAGTCTCTGACATGAGCTATTCTGTACGGTACGGCGCTAAAGGCTACATGGTTTCTAAGTGGTTTTGGTCAGAAACAGTGTTTCGATTTTGGTCTCAAATAGGGTATGTAATTTTTGGTCGCGTCATAAGTAGGGCAGGGCATGGCATGCATGAGCCCAGGAGCCCACAGAGTTGCGACATTCGAAGGTAAAATATAAAATCATTTTTTACCCACCGTCGTCCCCGCCGTCGCCGTCGTCATTGCTAAAACTCCCTACAATGATTAGCTTAAAAAACAGAAGTTTGTGACAGATTTAAATCAGTTGTATTAAAAAGTTCAGTTTTTGCTGTGGTTGGTAATATCTAAGTATTAAATGTCCGATCAAACAGGCTACCTTGAAGTTCTTGTTGCACACTTCGTTCAAGCTATGGTTCAAATGGCAACACAACTCTTGTCAGTCATGAAGACTAAATCATTCGATTAGTGAACTTCAACTGTGAGCCGAATGAGACCCTCAATTTAAACTTTTAACTTCTCCAAAGGCAGAAGGGCAGACAGTCGTTAAGTCGTCTTAAGTCGTCTGGCAAATGGAGCACACAGAATTACGTAATTCGTTACGTAACATAATGATGAATAGGCCGGAAATAAACTTGTGAAGTATCATCGTAAAGGTCTTCTTTGTTTTCAATTGCTAAATGTTGACAGAAAAACCGCAAACACATTCTTTGTTCCGCTTAAAAAGGGGTGGTCTGTTCAGTGTTGGTTGTCATAATAACAATAAATTTATAGAGAAAATATGGACTTTATTGCATGGTACAAGGGTCTTTTACAATATTTAACATATTAATATTGTTAACAACTTTTCGTGGCAATTGAATGTCCTACATACAATTTGTTCTCTTTTCTTCAAACTGTGGCGAAAACTATAATACCTTTCTCGTTTGTTTTCGTCGAGCTGTGAAATTCGCTGTCGTATTAAAATACACCGGAAGTTGTCTTGGAAACGAACACCAGAGAAAACAAATTTATATCTGTGAATGGTGTGCTCGGAAGTGGCTATGTGAAAACATATTTACACAGAAAGTAAGACATTAGTATAGATAAACTTTAACAACAAGGGTTCGTACTTGGAAAGCTCTTGACGTGTTGGTTTTGAACTAGAAACATCACATGACATGTTTACGTTCTTAAAATTAAAAGTGCCGCAGTTTCAATAAAAAATTAGTTTAGACATCCGTTTTTTTCACATTTTTACAACAAAAGAAGAGTTTTTCCTCGTACGATAATGAGTCTTCCTGTGCTTGGCTAAATGATCCGAGCGAGAAAACCTTTTCTCACACAAATCACAAATGAATGGCTTGATCCCACTGTGAGAGCGCTTGTGACGAGCCAATTCATCCGATCTCGAGAACCTCCAGTTACATCCTTTCCACGTACAAGCGAACGGTTTTTCTCCAGTATGGCGTCGTATATGTGCTTTAAGATGCGAGCTCTTTGTATACATCTTACTACAGCCTGGGAAACTGCACTTGTACTCCCGCGTGGGAGCGCGACGTCTCGCGCGTTCTGCGTGCACGTCCGCCTGTTTGCTTGCACCTGGCTTGGTGAACGGGAGGCCCATCACTGCTGTTTGACCTTCTGGCCCTGGATATTGATATCGAGTTGCAAGGCCTTCTAAGTTATCAGAAATATCGCTTACTGCATCGCTCAGAGAGGCTGAATCGCTACTGGAATCGCTGACGTCAGGAAGCAATAAACTCGCTGACATTACGAGGTTATCTTTCCCGCACGTGCCTTTCTCGATTTCAAACGTTTGCTTGTAGTATGAGTTGAACACTGAGGAAATAAGGTGTTCTTTCAGCTCCCCTACCTCATCGCAATCTGGTCCTAAGAAGATGTGATCATCCATAGAGTCCACAATGCCCTTGGAAAACAAGTAATCGAGGTAGACATCTACCGGACACGATAAAGTCATCGAGTCGACGTGTTGATCAAGCATACCATCTGTGTTGTTCTGCAAATATCCGCATAAAGGGTATTGCTCTTCTAACTCGGTAAAATCCAAAGCGCTTGCATCCGTGAATTCTTCAAACAGCAGTGTGGAATCCATATTTGATTGTTTACGGGGTGCGTGCTCGTCGCTGCAAAGCAAAGTTTGAATTGTTTTTTTTCTGAGCTGTTCCAACTTTCTCTTCCCAGTGCGAAGAGCGCATGTGGTGTGTAAGTCAGACTTGATGGGTTTAAACACCCAGCGGTCGTTGACTCGCTGAGTTGATTCTATTGAAGCGATTCTATTGGCTTAGCAAACTATCAACTAGAATCAACGCTGATAAGTATCTAACAGAAACAATTTACTTCCGATCTTTTGATTGGTCGCAGACTTCCAATTCGTAACAACTTGGAATTTTGCTAAGAAATAGAAAAGTACACAAGTTTTGTTACTTAAGATTTATCCTTTGACCTTGTGACACGGATCCCTTTGTTTCTCCTTTCATGCCGAAGCGTGTCTTGCTGCATTGTGAAAGAGCTAAGTGTTTTTGAAGTTGCTTTACAAAATAAAAATACAGCTATCGAAAACATTGTCCAGATCTCTGTTCCAGCAAGAATTGACTTAATTAAAAATTATAACACTTCTCAGTAGGTGTGAAAACGGATCAGTGGTGCGAAAAATTATCAGCCTTAATACATGATATCATCCTATTTTAGGCAAACTGAATGGTCACATCTCGCACAGAGAGGTCAGAAACAGACATTCTTCGCTCTTAAGTCTCCCAAACCAGCATTTCCTTGCTTCCTTTCATTCATCAAAGTCAGTTTCCCTATTTAATTGATTTACAAAAAATCCCATGCGACGACACACTCAAATTATCTTACGACTGAAATAATTGGATTTGCATGAGTTTTCTTGAGTTTACTCAAATTCCTTGTAAGTTATAAAACCCGTAAGCAAACAAACCGACTGTTATTTATGTTGCTCTCGACACGTGCGTCGATAAACGAACGGAATAGATCGTTCCTAATTCTTATCACTACTGAATGGGCGAAGCGGCCAGTGTTCGTTTATCTTTGTATCGAATCTTATCGTCTGGTTTTTAAGCCGGAGAAACTTCACGTGGTTAACCATTTCAGTGACTCAAAACAGGAACCACAGTGACTTGTCATCACTCCACAAATGTTTCACTGCTAAGTTGCCTCTCTGGGTTAAAACTGTCCTAGCGATGCCTATGACGTAAAGAAATTCTAAAGATAACAAAGTCTTTCTTACTTTGATTACTTGTTCAACAAACCTTTTGGCCCTTGACACCGCCACGCGAAAACAACGTTGAGAGTTTAAAATACGTGATGCGAAACAGGCAGATCTCATACTAACACGAAGCTTATGCTAACACAAATTTCAGATCAAACTTCGACAGATATCAGGGTTAAGCGCTACACATTAACATACAGGCTATATTAACATCATGTTGAGTGTTTTAGTTCCAGTGTAAACAAACAAATTCTCTTTACCAGCCACCTTACATTTCTTACAACTTTAACGATGAATTAATCACCCTCTTTATCACTGATATCAACATACAGATTCTCTTAAGCATTAGACGTTCTAGTTGGGAGAATTTATTTCCTGCAGCAATCATGTGACCTGTTGTTCATTGGGGAGATAATCATTTGTAAGTATGTAATCCTGTCTGGACTTGTTCCAGAGTTGTTGTCGAGTCTTTTTCTCAGCTAACCTAGCCTGCTTTTCAAAAGTTTAATTTCCATTTTCCAGCAAGCGAGTGACAAACAAGTGCGGCTGAATGAGCAAAAAGTGCTGAGAAGTGGAGAGGGAGAGAACAAAAAAAGGCTTGCTCGCACTTTCGTTTCTCAAGTTTCGCGTAGTTTTGGAAATGAACCTCTGTTGGGAAGGCTAGAGTTATTTTCTCAATATATCTCCCAAGAATTTTTGCGGTATTCGGCAAACCGGCGTAGGAGGGTTTCTTCACATCGGTCCTTAAAATGTTTCGTGTCGTAATCTCAAGCCTCTTCTGAACTCTTTCGCGAGCAGCCGAAACAACAAACCATACGTCCACGGCAACAAGATGAAATAAACTGAAAACTCTGTATGGTTTTAGTACATAAAAAATGAAGGCACGCAATAAAGTCCAGTTTATAATGAAGCTTTTAATTTGTCAACGAGAAACAAAATAAAAATGAGTGCTGCGATAATGGCAATAGATACTGGGGTTTGAGAAAGTGAACCTCTAGACATAACAAGGGCGATGTTTGGATAATATAACGAGACAGCGCTATTATGACTCTTCCAACCGGGTTACAGTTGCAATTAGATTCGCGTCATGTCGAAACGCGTGAATATGAACTGGGAGAGCTTGGAAACGAGGTTGAGAACGATGCGAGTGCAATAAACAGAGATCGTCAAATCGTGGCTGGGTTTTCAGCATTTAATATTAAGATAGCTACCTCTAGTGCCTTGTACTTCGTCGAATTTCAATATGTAATATGTATGTATATGTATGTAATATCAGTTTTGTACTCTGTGATTGTGTGTGGATACATCAATCGAGTAAGTCTGTGCGCCATATCATTTATTTATTTATTTAGTTATTAATTTTTTCACATCATCGCTGAAAAGGCCTTTGCAGCCCGCAGTTAGCACAGCTATTCTAGGTGGGCTACCTAAATGGACACAGTATAATTAAAAAGCTCTCTCACACACACATACGCACATACACACAATTAAACAAATAAATGAGCGAATAAATAAACTTCAGGTGGCTCGATTTGATTTTTGGGTAACGATACCGTTCAACTTTGAGCGACTAGAACAGCACCATTGTCAGTCCAACAGAAAATCAAACGTTAGAGGCGTGCTAGAGAAAGATGAAAGTTTCAAATGGAGTACATTTCACCAAGATCTGAGTTACCATAGCAACGAAATGACGCAATGCCCCATTTTACATAAGACCGAATAACTTGCCACCAGAGATAATTTCGGAAATACAACGTCGGGATCTGGGAATTGACATAGTTGCCTCAACGAAGGCAAAATTGTAACAAAATCTACAAGAGCGTTTTCGAGAAAATTACGAGTAAATTTTCAAGGTGTCAAAATACAACAAAAACAAAGTTGTTTTAAATGTTATCGCAAACTATGTCCACAAGGCTTGACTAAATGGCATTCTGGTCTTAAATGAATCTTCTAACATATAATTACCTCGAGTGAAAATCTCAGAGAAATCGCTCCTTTTGACTTTCAGAAACATTGGCATGAATCAACTGGTGTAGGGCATTATTTTGCATTTTATCAAAAATTGCCCCTCAAATTCTTAAATTGGGTGGGAATTAAAAACCACTCGATGAATTTTTTTTAATCTTGGCCTCCCTTAAGATTAATCCATATTTAACGTATTAGTGAAGTTTCAAATAAATTGAAACGTTTTAAGGCTGCTAATTTTCAGCGTCAACTCAGGAAAATATTGCTCTTATTTTCACTCATGTTGTTTGTTGTCTTCATTATAATTTTGTTTTGTCTCGAATCACCATGCTATTGTACATTTCTGTATATCATGAATTCATAAAACGCGCGATTGTTTTCCGGTAAATTTCCGAAGGGTGCTAAAATATCCCGAGCGAGCACTACAATAACATTTATTGTTATTGTGCTAGCTCGGGATATTTTAGCATTTTATGAATTCATGATATACAGAAATGTACAATAGCATGGTGATTCGAGACAAAAGAAAATTATAACGAAGACAACAAACAACATGAGTGAAAATAATATATAGATTTAGGCCAGCCTAAAAGCGTAGCTCCTGGACTAGGTTGTTCAGAGTCCGATTAAGCTAACCCAGGAAAAAGTAGAATTTTGATTTGAGTTTTGTAACTTTGCGCCGAGGTTTTCTGTATATTGTTTGGCCTTTTGTTTTGAGTTTCAATAATCACCATATACACAAAACAAAGCAGCAAAAACATTTGCATAGAAGAAAAAGTTATAATTTGGTTGAGCCCGCGATCCAATCGAAAAACCAGCACCTGGTCAGCGGTCAACTTCAAAAAACACTTGACCTCGATAAGCTGTCGACTTGAGCCCCCAATATGGTCACGTGATACTAGTCAGCGGATACCTTGTTTTGGCAGGTGTCAGTTGATCATAACATGGATGTCCAATACCAAAGAAGTACAGAGTAAACCAAGGCTGCATGTCTCTCTGTCAACCTGTTATTTGGAGTATGGCAGCCATCTTGCGCGACTCCACCGTCGTCGTCGCCGCCGCCGTCGTGCGTACGCGCCCACGAGCAATACCGCTAGCCATGATAACCATGAGAAAATCCACTCATGGGTTTCCTTTTGTTTCCCATATATGGGTTGCTTATGGGGCTCCGCTTGGCGGCCCTTCGGGCCGCCGGAGCTCCGCTGTTATCTCTGGTGGTAAGTTATTCGGTCTTATGTAAAATCGGGCATGGCGTCATTTCGCTGCTATGGTAACTCAGATCTTGGTGAAATGTACTCCATTTGAAACTTTCATCTTTCTCTAGCACAGCACTTATGTTTGCTTTTCTGTTGGACTGATAATGGTGGAGCTCTAGTCGCTCAAAGTTGAACGCTATCGTGACTCAAAAATCCGATCGAGCCACCTTAAAACTAAGCCAGATACACCTAAATTACGTTAACCTGAAAATAATGCTAGGGATTTTTAACAAGTAAGAGAAAAAGCTGGAAAGCTAGAAATGTCAATGTAGCGCATGTCAACATTCATCTCCTCAGTTTCAAGAATTTTCAAAAGCAGGTGAGTCAGCTTGCGTTTAAAAGGTGCTTTCCTTAGCTTACGAAGTTCAGAGGGGATACCATTCCACATTTTCGCACCAACTCTGGAGAAAGAAAGCAACTGATGATTTGTTCTCGCCTATTTTATATAGAAACTTCCAGCTACTGAGAAGCGAGTGGAGTAGGAATGAATCTGTTCAGAGCGAGTAAATAGTTGAGAAACCGATTAGGATGTCTGTATTGGAAAAACATGGTAAAGCTTGTTTGGCCCTTTAAAATTACTGGCGGATGAACTTGACAAATCGTGTAAACTCAGGAAGGCTTTTCGGCCCCGAGGCTTACCAAGGTCAGAGAAGGCGCACAACAAACCAGTGGGAGGGGAGGGGAAGGAGGCATTTTGCTTCTCTCCTTACTGTGATCATAGATGAATATGAAAAAAAATACTCGGTGTAACTTGTGAAAGTGAGGATGTTTTCGTCTTTTTTATCAGCTGCACGATACATATCATTTTCTGTTCACGTTTTGAGGTAGAATTGAATAGAAATGATCAAGATTCAGTGACGAAGTTCGTGACTGTGGCAAAAAAAAATTTCCGGTGTTGAGGATATCGGAAACGGAATTAAATAAGTTAGAAGTCCCCTGGATTGAAAGACGTACGTTGTGGTGCCAGGCCTAGGGAGGAGAGGGTAGGCATGGAAAGCCTATTTCTCAGCACAAGCGTGAATTTTGGTTTGTTCGTCCGCTAAGGGTCTCAGAAGACTCTAAATGTAAGCGGGAGTCAAAGAAAATTTTGAGCTCCTGTATTCAAAGGTATTCAATGACCAAATTTACCGCGTTTTACATTTCTCTTACACTTCTGGCGCCCTCTTAGAACTCCGCTTTATCCCTTAGACCTAGGAAGGGTGGGTTGGAACCTGAAAATAGATAACTGTGAGTCCCAAAACTTTTGTCACATGTTGTATTTCAGGAACTAATAACAGATAAGATTTTACAGTTAAAAGCTATTATGAAGAAATTTTTTAAGAGGAGGCCTCCGATCACCTAGTGGTGGTTTTGTGGAGGTCTTCTACATAATCAGGTGTGAAAAAAAGAAAATCAGATTATTTGTATAGGTAATCATACGGTTTCGAGTTCAATTTGGAATTAATTTGCACGAGTGAGTTTTTCAAAAAGCTGAAATAGCACGAGCCGCTTCGGCTGTCTTAGAAAATTTCCTTTTGTCTTTCAGTCAATCATAATCCAGAATTACGATGTGTAATTTGCACTCGTGTTACACTTTTTGCACCGGTGTTACACTTTTTGCACTGGTGTTACACTTGAACTGCACTGCTCTCAGCCAATCAGAATCCAGTAATTTTTTCATGTATATTATTAATTATATTTGACATATTCGCTTTCGCTGTCGGAAAATATAGAACAGTCCAACATGGATATATTTGTTTTAATTCGTTTTGCGTTTCTGGGTTACAGGTTACTGTTCCAATTCATCATCATCATCATTATTCGTAGAAGAAGTGACT
>CBDDTI010000336.1:0-10293 GCA_965233585.1 bacterium | reverse complement strand
ATTGCAACATTTAGGAAGCAGCATCAGCATTAACTGGTTTTAATTCGTGTCCTTAATCTTGTCGAATTGGAATTTGAAGATGTTGGTTTTTATGGAGGGAGGTAAACCGGAGAATACAGGGAACAACCTTGGGAGCATGGCGAGAATCGACAAAATTAATAAACTCGAATACCGCATTGGACCTTAATCGAATCAGGGCCACATTGTTGGGAGTAAGAGTTAACCACTGAGCCATCCCTGCTCCCCAAGCTCTTCAAACCTTAGGATTTGAATATATAAGCAGGGAACTCGATTTCGGTTTGACGGAAAATGTTTTGAAAATGGAGCTTTTAAAAGAGAGTGGCATCATAATAATCATGATATTTCTAGGTGTCGCTGTTAGACTGATGGACTCTTGAGGGTAAATGAATGCAGTCTACAAATTATGTTGTTGTTTTTGTTAGGTGTACACTTGATGGTCTCTCCGCCTCCGACTGCAGACACGGTTTCCCTTTCAGGATTCGTTTTCTTAAGAACAATCATTTAACTTATTTTATTTTATTTTCTATTGTTATTTCTCGTATTCGCCTTCGTGATAACTGATGTCTCAACATTTTACTGCAGAGAGAGGAAAATTTAAGGAGATAATTATTGGAACCGGAGTCATCGTAGGATTCCTTCTTGTTGTTTCACTAATTCTTCACAACATCTTCTGTTCGCCGTAAGTATCTTATCACTAAATAGAATTGAGTGAAATAAAATATTAAGGCATACCCAAGAATAGCACAATGCAACACAACATAGCATACCATTTAAACAGTAGTTAACAACTATTCACCAAGGAGAGGTCTAGTGGCGGATATTTACCGAGCCGCGAAGAGGCTCAAACAGTGAGATAATATACTAAAACAGTGAGGTAATATAGACTACAAAAAAGGATTTTAATTCATTTATTCCCGCAACGATTGCAATATTTTCAAACGCGGAAAGGACTGAAACGACAAACCGCCTAAAAAGTGGTGTGATACATCAGGTGATTAAAGGAGCGAGAAATTTAAAACGGGAAAGCTACGCGTTGCTCAAGCAAAGTGAAAATCGCTGCTTTTTGCATGTTCGACAAGTTCTGTTCCTTGATCGTTACAAGTTTTATTTTCTACTGCCGCCTCCAAAGCTCACATTGAAACTCAAACTGCAATTGTGGAAGATGCCTCCGAGAACGAAGCCATTTACAAGAGTTTGCGACCCGTCTTGAATGAACTCGAAAACAAACTAATTTCCATCGCCAGAAGAACTTAGTAAATGGCAGTTGGCTTGAAGGAGCAGAAGGAGGAACAACAGCTGACTGGGTGCCTGCAACAGTGTTTTTTTTTTGGTTTCTGGCCAGATCAAAGATCTCGCAAGCTACAGTAGTTTTACATTGTTTTGAACTGCTCGAATGTCACCGTAACTCTGGATGCGGGCTTCGCTTTGATGCTCGGTTATTGCATTAATGTGTCGACTTTCGATGTTAGCAGCAGACAGAGCCGTTACTGTGGTAGCCCTGATTGAATTGTTTCTGAAGTATGGTCTATACTAGCTATTGTTGTCATCAAGCGCGGCATATTATCAAGCGTGTTGTGGCCAACTGGATTTGAGCAGTACCATACAGCACCTCTTGCTGGGTTAAACGATTTGCACGGGCTTCACGGTTTATGGAATAAACCGCTGCACTCGGGATTCATATGTGACAGGTATTTCTCGATTAGTTTCACCGGGTAGCTTTTTGAGCCCTGCATTTGGCATATTTTGCCGTTTCACTCGTCTTCTTTGTCGTCGAGACCACCTTGGTGGTTTTTTGTCACCAACACTGCCCCACGCTCTTTGTCCATTTTTGAATATTTTGTGTTTCTCTCGAGACGACCATGTGCCTCTTAAACACCTGCTGGTTTGCACGACTTCGCTTTGGAATATACAGACTGTTAAAAGCCCAGGTTGTTTCCTGCACTTTGTGTGCTTAGAGTTAGTCAGTGTCAACAAGGTCACTTTCTTCATATAGCTTGGCAACAACTTCCTTTATCAGCGGTTTCTTGTGCAGAAACTTCCTCCGATATGTATTTGCGTTGTTTAATGGGCCGCGTTCGATATATCAATATTCAAGCATAGCTCCGAGGCTTTCGGGTCAAAATTGCAAATGTTTCAAGTTTCTTTTGTCCTTCAATTCCGAAAAGAGACGTAGATACAAAGAAAACAACACCAAATATAGAAGTTTGACCAGAGAGCCTCGGAGCCATGTTAGAATATTGATATATCGAATGTGGCCTATTGACTATCTCCAATAATAGAAAATGGCTTGGAAAATGAAGGACTTCTCAAGTGACGATCCAGCGCGGCTCCGATCGCGGTAATGGATGTTTTGGTGTAAAAACTGCCGTCTCGTTTTCTTGCTGACAGATTTAGTTCTGGTAGCGACGCTGATTTCCGTTTCGTAAACGGGCGATGCCATTATTGGTAACCAAGCCTTTCAGAATGGACGATGCTATGTCTACTTTACTTTAGCGCTGGACAAGGTAGAGACTGGTTATAATTTGTTGATTGAATACAAATAGAAAAACAAAACAAAGAAACCAAAAAAAAACAAACAAACAAACAAAAACAAACAAACAGACAAACAAATGCTTAATTGTTTATATTCACATTGGTTTGCTTGCGGTTAGCTTTTGATTGTCAGTTGGGGCAACTCTATCATTAATATTTAAGAAAGTCACGTTTTATAATTAAATTATTCGGAGATTTGGTGGAACAACCTGTAATTGTAGTGGTGTAAGAGGATCGGGGTTCGATACTGGGTGGTTATTTAAACAGCTTACTTTTTTTCTTTAATTTAGTAGAGAAAAAAATTTGTTGACAGTTAAAAAATTAAAAAAGTGTCACAAAAATGACATCGACCGTTTACGAAACAGACAACTGCGGTGGCGACATTTCTTCAAATGGAGTTGGAAACTCTCTCTGCATGAATTTAAAACTATTATGGAAATATCATTTAACTTTGGTTTTCAGGTGAGCAAGTAAAGAAGTAAAGTTGTTATAATAATAATAATAATAATAATAATAATAGTTTTTTTAATTTTTTAACAATTTTAAAAAATAATATTAATCGTAATAATAATAATGACAATAACAACAATAATAATTATAAATATCATAACAATACTAATGATAATAATAATAATAAAACAATGATAATAATACAATCATCATAATAATGATGATAATAATAATAATATAATACATTATTGCTAAAATAGTGCTATTTTTAACAATAAAGAAAAGATCAAAAGCGCTTTATTTACGTAAGTTTACGCAAGATTATAACTTGTTATTTGAAAACAAAACTCTTGGCTTATGTTTTTACCGATAAACTCCGGGTTAAAAATAGCCATCATTACCTTTAAACACGGCAAAACCAAAACTTAGTCGCTCTTTTGTGTTTTAATGGACTGGTTCTTCGTTAATTTTTAAACCAAGATGTCATTTTTCTCCAGAGAAGCTTGGAAGTAAATAGCAAAGAGTATTCGGAGTTTGATTAGCCGATCAGAGCGCGCCTTTAACGCTATCTACTGCTTTAGTATATACTGACATAATGTGAAATGAGGTTGATTTGAACTGCGGAAATACAGATGAAAAGGAGATGCGATCATCGCAGTTGTACTTGCAATTTAAGCAATTGCAAATTTTAGCCCGAAAAAAACTTTTTAAGCGCTTCAACAGGATTCGAACCCATGGGCTCTGCGTTAGCGCTGCAATGCTTTATCGACTGAGCTATGAAGACGCAAATGTTGGGAGCAAACCATTTTATTGAGTTCATCTTTACCCGTGACAGGAACGAGACGTGAAATGAAGTCTGATTGGCTATCGAAGAGAGGGCATTAAGCGTGGAATTGCAGTTGTGCGTGAAGGGATATTGCTGACGTGAGTCGGGAGCAAAATTTTGGAACCCGTGCTACGAAAATATCAACTTGGAAATTAACAATGTTACAGGTAATGAATTTCTGCAAATTTTTTGAGTTGAAATTAACATTTTAGAAAATTTGAGGAAAGCGCTCACACTCCAAAAAGGACGCATTGAAGACAGAAAAAAACAAAAAACAAACAAAAAAAAGCAAAATTGCAGAGAGGAGAGAAAAAAAGCCCAACGACAGTTCCTGCCGAGAAAAAGTAAACAAGCGTCGTGAAAGAAAGCCAAACAGGTATCCTTACCTAAAAAAGTCAAGCGTCTACTTTAGCTACAGAGATGACGATCTGGTCATTTTTAAAGGGGTACTATGACGAAAATATCACCTTTCCTATCCAAGGCATTTTAAAACATAAACAAGTAGTTTGACTGAGAGGAAGAATGCTGTTTATTATATTCAAATATCTATTTTCGTTCCAGAGAGATTCAAGCTTTTAAAACATGCAAATCACACCAGCGATGATGGTATACACTCGACCAAATTTTTATTAAATATGATGAAAAGAGATATCTCAGCCAATGTGTACTCGAAATATTCGATTCTTAGCAGTAAGATTCTATTAAGTGTGCTTCATAATACGAGCTCAACAGTTTTGTTACCATGGCATACCAAGTTTCAATAGTATGCGCTGCAAATTAGCAAAGATAGCTCTATTTATGTACTTATTATAATATTGGGCTGAGTATATGGCGTTATCAGTCATTTCATTCGCATATTTTACCAATTATGCAAATTTAAATATCTCCGGAACTCATGCAAAATTCTATGTGATACACCTTAAAAAATCAAGGGCTAAAAATTGATCACAGTACCACTTTAAGGACAACATGGTTTCTAGACACTCCAAAAGAGTTCAAGTATATCAGTAAACTGTTTGCAGTCTTGTCTCGACGGAAAATACGGCAAAAGATTAATCGCGATGCAATTTCTAAGCAAGAAGCACCCCAGCTTCTCAGGCACTTGTTTCTAGAAATGAGGCAGACGACAAAATAAAACAAAGGCAAAGAAGACGATCCATGAACATTACAAACCTGCCACAATGGTTTGCGAACGTACTTTGTGTAGCATCCATGTCTACCGCCGGTAGACAATTTTGACCTCAAACAATCAATGAAGAAAAGAAAAGGAAGTGAAAAGGTCTTGGCAACAAACCAACCAGATACCACTTAACCAGTTGAATTGCAATCCTTCACAGGCACCCTCCAAATTGCCTGTAGGGTGGTAGTCCCGTGGCGGACGTTTTTACAACGAATTATAAACTTTACATGGGGTTTCCCAGTCGCTTTCACCATATTCGTCTTAATAAGGATTTTTTTTAAGGTCCATAATATGTGCTCGCTATTCCTTACCGGGTGGAACGGGCGTTCCTTTTACCTGGACACAACAGTCACCCACTCCATAGATATTGAACTATTTATCGACGCCACTAGCACAGTGGGCTTCGGGTATTACTGTAAAGGGCAATGGATCCAGAGACGGTGCCATCCCCACCTGCTTCTCAAACAGGGTATTAGCAAATCATCAGTACCGCTTTTATGTAGCGCTTGTTTTAATACCCGACAGCTCTAATTTATCTTTTGCTTTGTTACACAATGTAAATATGTCACACCTTCGCACCAGCACCCATCCCACAGCACGCACAACTAGGAATTAGCATACAGCACAATCACCGCACATTTTGTATAAATTAGGATTTATTTGAATTAAAACGTTCAGTTCTTCCATGCTACAAACTGAGTAAATAACACGGTGGCAACGGTGGCGGCGGTTTAAACCAAGACAGTTCAAGATGGCTTCAAACACACCGTTCCCGGAATTTAAAACAACGGGAGACGAAAAGCATGATCTTGAGACTTACATCGAGGATTTGATAGATTACTGCATAATGCAAAATTGGTACGATACATCGAAAGAAACCGACGAAGCCAAGTGGACCAAGCCGGACAAAGCCATGGCATGCCTCAGGGCATCTTTGTCTCCTGCGGCTAGAACGGTGTACAAATACAGTCTGGGTTTAAGCGAAGCCGATTTGAAGAAGCCTCACAGTGTTGTCAGTGCGTTAAGAGAATATTATGGCGCTAGTGTTGGAGTCTCAGGGGAACGACAAAAGTTCCTTCGCCTACTGCAACAAGAAAATGAGTCGATCGCGTCATGGGAGACGAAAATACGAAATCAAGCGGCACAATGCGAATACCAAGACTTTGCGGACGAACTCATGAGGGACCAATTTATCGCCGGCCTAACATCAGATGCCCTGCGAGTGAAGTTAATCGGGAAAGGGCACAGGCATAAAACCACTCAAGAAAAGGTCAGACTACGCGAAGTGGTCGAAGTCGCCAAAACATTTGAGGCAACCACGTTCGCGAATCAGCTAATGAAACAGCCAGAAACACACAGCAGGAGCAGGTCAACTACACAACCAAATCGCCCCAGTTGTCACAGTGCTTTTGGTGTGGTGTGAAACATCAACAGCCCCGTCAGCAACATTGCCCTGCAATAGGAAAAAAATGTGCAAAATGCGGCATCATTGGCCACTTCGCGCGCGTCTGCAGGGGTGGAACACGGCGGCAAGCTCGACAGCATCAATCCAATTTTATCTCTGAAGACACAAACGAGGAAGCCTTTGTTACGGAGTGCGATACAACCCCACAGTTTGCAAGAAAATATTTTGCCAATCTGCACCTAATACATGGAGAGAAAACAAAAGTCGTGAAAGCGCAGATCGACTCTGCATCCACTTGCAATACCATTCCAAGCAGTCTCCTGAGAAAGCTATTTCCTAACGCAGAAATTCGTCGGACTAGAAGCAAGATAAACACGTATGGAGGTGAAACTATGCGTCCTGAAGGCCAGGTGACCTTGTGCTGGGAGAGAAGGGGCAGGATTCACACCATAGATTTCCTTGTGGTAAACGTTCCAGATGGTAAGCCAGCGCTTCTCAGTGGAAGAGATGCACAAGCTCTAAATTACTTGAGGGTATACGCTGACGAGACGGCAAACGCACTTGAAGAAGAAATTCCGCGCAACCCGCAACCAACTCCACCACTAGGAAAGCTGACGAAAAACGATGTATTACAGTGCTACGCGGACGTATTCAGGCCAGGGCGTGGAAGTCCTCTAGGAACCCCCATGCACATCGAACTGGACCCCAATGTCAGGCCAGTACACGCCCAAGTGCGCCAAGTCCCTGTGGCGAAGCTGGGCAGAGTAAATGAAGAGTTAGAGAGACTCTCTAACGAGGGCATCATAACACCAGTCACACAAACCACAGACTGGTTCTCAAACATCCTGGTGAAAGAAAAGCCAAATGGGAAACTCCGAATATGCATTGATCCAAGCCAAACCATCAATAAGGCCGTTCGATTATTTTCAATTCACTCATATTTAGTTACAAAAGATGATAAAGACGTTTTTTATACACTCAGTAAAATCTTGCTAATCAGTGCTTTAAAAATTAAACAAAGCTTAATACAAGTTGAAGCGTAAACTCTATCTGCTTATAATTTGTTGTGCTCTTTTCTGAGCTTGAATAATTCCCGGAATAATACCCTAGATCCCTTGAAAGAAATCGTATGTAAATTAAAGGAAAGTTGCAGTGACTGTGAAGGAAAAACTTAGTCAGCCATGTGCATGCATTACAATCCTTCTTAACCTGGCTTAATTATTATACCATGTAAAGAGTTGTTGGCTCTGAAATTAATCTGTGGATATTGGAGTTTCTGCTTTTGTCTTTAGTTGCCATTCTATTGGAAAGAAAGCTCTGTTTGTTGCCACAGTTAAAATTATGATGATGCTGACTGTTTGTTCATCAATGTTAATAAATGACTTCACCACCCACCCCCACCCCCCCCCCCCCCCATTTAGCAGCCTGCCAGACATTTCACATTTTCACGTTTCTCTTGGGCTGAGAATGGTTTTCACATGCTCGCCTTACTGTCACACCAGGTGATCAAATGCACCTACAGCCTGTACCCTGTGACATTTGCAAAACTGAACAATACAAAAGAAAAACGTCACTCTCAAACATTAGCTTTGGGGTTCCACTTCCGTGCATGCAAATTTCTCACTGTATTAATATTTGCCAGTTAAATATTGAAATGACAAGTTTCCCATTTGCAGGCATTTTCAGTTAAGATAAATTATTAAGGTTGCATTTCTTTGGGGTGATCTGGACCAGGATCAGTGATCCAAGATCTGTCCGGATGAAGGGCGAAACGTGCATGCGAGCGCGGAACGCGCAAAGCACCTTTGACAAACCTTTCGCCTGCGTCACAGGTATCTTCGACCACGCCTTTGGCAAGCCTTTGACTTGAATCGCAGACAAATTTACTTAAATCTTTGACCCGCTTTTGACAGCAAGCAAAGGTGTACCAAAGGAACACCTTTGATAAGCAATTCACAGGCGTTAACAGGTGAGTAAAAACGGGCCTTTACCTCCTTTGATCTGGGTGGCAAAGGCGCTTTCAAAGATGATCTTTGATTCGCGTCAAAAGTCATCAAATTCGTGCAAAGGTGGCCTTTACAAAACCTTTAACACATTTCATGCACGGTAAAGGCGATTTTTCGTGCCGTAAAGAACTTTGGACATTTAGCTTATTTAAGCGTAAATTTAACTGTATAGCATACAGATAGTTTTTATTGCTGCATAATAATAATGATGATGATGATAATTGCCAACGAGTCAGGCCTTCTGGAAGACCAGAAGGCCTGACGAGGTGGCAGATTATAGAGCCGCGAGAAGATATGTATACCCGAAAAAAATCTCAGAAACGCTCAAAAGTGTAGAGTAATGTAATGTAATGTAATGTAGATCGTGACGACACAATACATGATGCTTTGAGCCAATCTGTTCAGTAGAATCTGTTCAGCACGTGGACAGTTCGTGATAGTTGTGGCCAATCAATGTGCTTCTTCGGGTAACATGTTGCGTTGCTGGGAAAATCCACAAACTTTCAGGTTCTTGGTTTCATTCCTGCTACGGAGAATAACTTCTTTGGCACTTAACATAGAAGGGAAAAACATAAATCGATGTTTAGGTGGTTTCTCAATGGAAGATCAAGGTCAACGGAGTCCTCAAATCTTTCTCACGACTGGTGAATAATTTTGCCATCCTTCAACCGCGGCGAAAACAAGACGATCGGATATCGGTGCGCTTTCAAGTTGAATACAGATTGTGGATTTAAAGCAGCTGCCTGGACTTAAGAACGAATGTCGCTAAGGCTTGAGCAAAATTGGAAATGGTCATCAAAAACTTTCCTTCATACTTTGTGTGCAGTTAAACCTTGGTATGAAACTACTTGCTGTGGCATTTGTTTGGTTTCTAATGCAAACCTGCATTGAGCACCAGGGGGGGAAGTTCAGGCCTAAAAATGCAATATTTTTCCCCGTTCTTTTCCATAAAATTGGAATTTTGCTATCTAAATATTTCAAAGAACATACAACTATTTAAAAATCTGTTTGTATCATAGCAAAGCATCACTTTTCGTCTCAATAAAACTTGTATCACTTTTTCACGAGGACCCCCCTGACGGCACCTGGGGATTGTCATTGAAAAGGGGGGGAAACGTTTTTAGACAAAGCTGAAAATACAACATGTTTGATCAAATTTTTTTCCAACTGGTATTCCGATTTATATCAAAAATGACAATATATAGGCATATTTCATCCTTTGCGGATCTTTTGATGTTTAAAACTCCGCGGGCAATCCATCCGTTTTTGCACGGCAAGCTATTTGCATGGTACACCTATGAGAAATTTGCATTTTTGTGTGCTTTTTGTTCACCGCTATCTTTTTTCGAAATGATATCATTGCACTAGTTTTAAGCTAGATCTTTTGTTTGTTTTCTATAAATTGTGTTTATCGAGGTTTTAAGTCAGATTTTTATCAGATGAATTATGTGGTATTTTTCAAATACCACATCTTGTGTTTATTGGATAATTTATGCAGATTACTCTTTTCGTGCAACAAAGCGACTAAAATCTCAAAATTACGCTGCCAAGCAAGATTAACAGCTTTGTAGGTATTGTAGGTATTATTTGACATCTCAACAATTGGCTTCCTACTTTAGCGGAAAAAAAAATTCGCTAACCTTAAAAGTCGACTCTCCTCCGCAGGCTGTTTGTTCGACATGTGTCAAATACCAGCTAAATTTGAAAACAAAGGAGCACCTCCCTCATATGAAAATTAAGGATCTTCGAGGTGCAGTAAGGGAACTTGTACTGGGGGTAAAAGGCAGGAAAAAGGATGATGTTATTCAAGTTCTCTTGAGGCATGCCTCTGATTGTCAGCTTTAAGGAACGGTCAGCGGTTAGGCGAAGAAGC
>CBDDTI010000335.1:0-7172 GCA_965233585.1 bacterium | reverse complement strand
AAAAGCCTTCACTTGCAATTTGCCTTATGCAGACTTTGATCGACTACCATATGCCTTAAAGGGGCTCAGTCACGTTATTCTGAGTTATTTTGAGCATCGACAAAATTACCGTTAAACTGAAGGAAATCTGAAAATAACACTTTACAAAAATAGAAAAACATCAAAGAGATGATAATAAACCATAAAGGAACAAGGATGGTTAAGGATGGAGAAGATTGACACGGATTGCAAACAACGAAATTTGAAAAGTTTAGCTAAACTTTTCAAACCGTTCAACCGTGACTGAGCCCCTTTAAAGTAACACAAAGTAAGGGTGTGGCTCGCTTGAAATACGTTTAACTATAGATACTGCTGATATATAATAAGCTACGTACGTACATGACTTCATCGATACATCCTCGTCCCACCCAGGGAAGGAAAACATGCTCGATTCACTCATATCTTTTGTCATTACATCACAGGACTTGACTTACAAAATCCAAAGCTATTCATCAGACTTGAGCAGAAAAGATATCGAGAACACGATACAGAAAGCGCTGCAGATGTGGTCCAATGCTAGCCAGTTGACCTTCACTCGAGTCACAACGCCGGGTGTCAAAGCTGACTTGAACATCAAGTTCGTTTCTGGTTTCCATGGTGACAATCGTCCCACGGACGGGCCTGGAAAAGAATTAGCGCATTCGTTCTACCCGTCAAACAACAAGGGACTCGCTGGTGACGTGCATTTTGACGACGATGAAACCTTTTCCATTAACGGCGGGCTTGGTGTGGATTTGCTCTGGCTGGCTGTGCATGAACTGGGGCACAGTCTTGGCCTTGAACAGACATATAATCATCCTAACTCAGTCATGTTCCCGTATTATACGGGATACAGGCCGAAGTTACGGCTGAGCAGCGACGATAGAAATGGCATACAACACCTTTACGGTAAGTTTGCATTAAATACACTGTGACGTAATACTAAAAGAGAGCTTTGCAAGGTTTGTCAGTGTTTTTGGTTCAAACACAAAGATGTAAAACACTTTTTTGAAATGCTGCGATTAAGAGGGCTCTGTATGCATTCCTGTATGCAAAACTTCTTATTTGATTATTGCTGTGCTTACTTGTTCCTACAAACCATACAGAGCTGTCTTAATCATAGCTTTTCAAAAATGCATTCAAAGATCTGTGTTCAACCAAAAACACTGACATTTGGCAACTTACTAACTTTTAGATGCTTTTAGTTTTAGGTAGCAGGCTCATTTTTAAATTAATCGATTTTAAATGTTCGTACCCAGTCCTTTATTCTTTCTTCTGCACCTCTGTCAGGTTCTAACACCGATCCTACTACGACAATCCCGACGTCTCCAGCCGTCTTGCCTGAATCCACACCACACATTTGTTCTTTGCAGAAGATAGATGCCGCAGTAAGGACAAAGAATAACAGCACGTACCTCTTCAGCAGTTCCCACTTTTGGCAGCTTCAAAGGTCAGGTCTTGTCTCCAACGCTTTGAGGATTAGAGACAAATGGGTGGGGCTGGAGGATAACATCGATGCAGCACTAACACGGCGCAAAAACGGGAAGACCTACTTCTTCAAAGGATCGAAGTATGTAAATAAGTTATGAATTACTTGAACAATATATAAGCAATTTGCGCTGGATTAATGCACTGGACTTGCGAAATGGTGTCAGTCCAAGCCGGACCCAGGATTTTTTAAGGGGAGGGGTTGGCTGATACCTTAGAGTTGCAGAGTCAATGGGGCGTACCCACAAAATAATGCAATTTGAGATTTGGCAGCTAATTTAAAACTATTACACCGGAAACAATAGCAATGCCACAAACAAGAACCTTCAATGAGGACCCTATCCAGAGTATTTGCCTTATTATTCACGATCTTTTTGAACTTTTTAAAAAATTTTTTTGGCTTCTCTAAGAGGGTGGCGCCAAGTCCCTCAAGCCACCCTCCCTAAATCAACTCCTGCAGTCCTGAGGTTCGAGCTGATTGATATAAGCGTTTAAAGATTCACCTCTAATCTAACTAACACTGATAGGCCAAGAAAAGGACAAAAAAATGTATTTATAATGTATCAGTAGGGAAGCTGTCACCCGGTAACATACTAAGTGCTTGCTTTGTCGATGTGGCGCAGATAGACACTTACTATACCTTCATGTTGTAACGGGTTTGTATTTGCGAGACCCAACAAGGTCGAAACGGCTGTCGAACAACCGAACAACGAGACCAAACCAGGTCGAAATGTTCAGCTTTCCACGGTTGCAATCCTTGGCTTTCAGTTTTGTCGTTATACCGTTAAGCTTTCCACGTAGTATCAGCCTTGCATCGTTGTTTTCTAGTCTTTCTATTTTTGGCTGATCATATTTTTGGCAGATCCTACGTAAACCGGCAGCATTTTCGTTTGCGGTCCATCATGGTGTTTGTATCTGCGCATTAATTGCCTTGATTAGTTGTTGAGTCGAATTTTCTGATTTTAATTTACCACCAGATCATAGGTGATCACCGTCACTTAACTGCGAAAACAGACTGTCTAGGAAACGTGATTTTCTAACAGCTTAACGTTCTTCCCTAGATACTGGATTTTCTGTGATAGAGCTACATTGGAAGGTCCACTGGACATCGCGAACCTCAGCCTACCAATTGAACTTCGAAGTATGGACGCAGCCTTGGAACTTTCAAGCGAGAACCACGCCTACTTCTTTAAGGGTGATAAATACTGGCGATACAACTGGTCCACTGCGTCAGTTGATCAGGGCTATCCACAGACAATAAGTTCATTCTGGAAAGGACTCCCTGATGACGTCGACGCTGCCTTTCGGTGGAAGAGAGGAAGATTAGTGGTTCTAAAAGGTGGTGAATACTACTCTTTAAAACATAAGGGAAAAATCGGAGTGAAGAAAGGTTTCCCAAAAATGTTCGCTAGCAGTTGGCTACGTTGCCTTGTAAAGAATCTCCGAGAACACTAAAGACACATGTTATAAATAGAGCGCAAGCGCTTGCTCGCGTGCTCTGCTTGCGCTCATGTGAGAACTATACAACGGTCGGCTCAGTTCATTTGCCAGCTGTTCAGGGACTACGCATAACTTTAAAAATTATGAAGACTTTTTCCGGGCTTTGGCACAGTTTGCAACATATTTATGACAAATGCGCATGATACTGCTGTGAGGTCAATAATTATTAAAAAAATACACTGTTTTGCGCTGTCAAGAAAATGTTAATCTCATCATCCACTGCCTAAATTCCTGACAGCGCCTCTCACTGTACTTAGAAACTGGTCATTAAGTATTGAGCTAGGATGGTGGGCCGAAGGAGAGAGAGGGGGTGGGTCATCATTTTTTGAGCCCTTAGTAAGGGTATGTCGTTCATTTTTCTGCTTCCTATGGGGGTGGGTCATTCTTTTTATAACAGGAATTGCCTTAAGTGCACTTCGATAGTCTTTACTCTACTAGAACAGTTGACCAGACATTTTGTACACATCAAACCGACATTATTACAATTCAAACCCTATTAAACCACTACCCTCGTGGAAATGGATAGTATGTGCTGCTATAATATTCAAATAAAGTTGAAGATTAGTTGCCTAATCATAACAATTATAATTTCCTCGATTGTGATTGTTTTCTACTAAGTCACTTGCTAAGTTTTTTATCGGACAGTTCGCCATTGGACAGTTTGTTGTCGAACAGTTCAATAAACCCATCACATTCAAAGTTGTGTAGTTTAAATCAACCAATCATATTCAAAGACGCGTGTTGTTGAGCTAAGCGCATCAACTACTGACAGACAACAAAAACAATAACAAATTGGGTTTGAGTACTTTTACTTTTTCACACTGAGATACAATATATACAACTCTTTGTTCAGTTCTAATGCTCTTCAGCATTCAAGTATGTAGATAAATAACACGACACGATTTTTCGCAATAATTTTCATTAATTAGCGAAAAGTTGAAAGCTCTTCTCGGGCTTATACCCAACTCGACTGAAAGCCCTCAGTACCAAGAATAATTTTCACAGAAAAGCTTTCGCTAATTGTCTCAGTTCAAATGTAGCGAAATGAAAATTAAATATTTATGCTCTTTGATCTGCAGGTAAAATTTTTTCTCTATCTTACATGCTATGTACAATTTGTTTTCATACTTTATTTTGTCCTTTTGTTGTTTGTTCTCTGACGAGACTGTCCCATGCGTTCTTATATGTTTCTTCTTAAGAAACATTGACACGTGATATGTGTATTTCTTGCTCTCACAAGGAAAGTTAAAATGTCCGGCTTTCTCCATTCTCGACCAAACAGGTGTGGATTCCACAAACAACGGCAAAGGTAGTTGAATTAAATATAAAACCTTGCATATGTCAATACGCTTCCAAACAGCACAAGGAAACTCGGAAGATTGGTCAAAGAGGACGATTTCCCAGGGGAAATCTTTCCCTTCTTTAGTCCCTCCGGACTGCATCCCATCCAATACGTAGAAATATCCTTGGGGTACCCAGAAGCCACTCGGGGTCTCCCACGACGCCGGAGAGCGTAATACTGCTGTCCTTTCAAGAAATACGTCTTTCCGTTTTTCCATTGCAGAGCGGCGTTCAAATTATCAGGTACGTTCAACCAAGCTGCACTGATTTTCTTAGGGTATCCAGAGTCAACCCTTTTTTGATACCAACTCCCGTAACGCCAGTATCTGTCTCCCTTAAAGAAATATGTGCGCCCGTTCCCAGGCCACTCCACGGCTGCGTCCATACCACTGACATCGTCGGGAAGGTTCAGATCGCTAATGTGGGTGGGACCTCTTAATTTGCGCATGTTTCTGAAGATCCAATAGCTGTGGGAAAAAATGACTGTTAGAATAAAAAATACATATATATATTTACTGTTGTTTACAATTATGACTTGTTGGGTGAACCTAATTCTTAATTACGTACGGAATTATTCAACAATTAGATTAGGATCGAGCCCGAGATTTCTATGGCTAATTGACGAGGGTGAAGCCAGAGTCGACTACCCTACAAAAGAATCGAGGGTGAATAATTTCATTGTATAAATTTACTGGTCGTTCAGTATGTTATCTAAATTTTCTTTCGCAGCCACCAGTTTCTTAATAATAACAGGTCAGTGACTGTCTACAACAGTTGGTGAGCACTGAGCGTAGCCAATCAGACAAAGGCCTTTGTATTAGAAAGCCAGTAGAGTTGTACTAAAAAAAATTTGTCCAATCCGTGCCAATTGAAGTTTATTTACCCAAATCAAGGCTTAGGATTAAAATTAGATCGAGGTTTTAGTTTCTTTTGTATAAAATGTTTCCATCGCTATTGCTTTGAGAAAAGTTTGAGTTAAGATAAGGTCGAAGAAGGGCAAAAAAAGACAAACATGAAACCACCGAAAAGTTACAAAACAGAGATCAAATCCATTGGACTGAGCTAAAGAAAAATGTTAACAATCCTAGAGAAAAACGCTGATTGGCGAGTATAAAGTAACGCAATGTACAGAGTTGTAAAGAGATCATGTTCTGACAGGTATTTGTGTATTTGTGTTAGGAGGCTAAGTCACAGTTTGTTGTTTGTAATCAGTGTCAATCTCCTCCATCCTTAGTCACAATCCTTGTTCCTTTATGGTTTATTATTATCTCTTTGGTGTTTCGCTATTTTCAAGCTATTTTCAAGTTTCCTTCAACTTAAAAGTACTTTTGTGCGCGAAACAGAATAACTCAGAATCCCGTGCCGGAGCTACCGACAGAGGTGTTCGTTTGAAACAAGACTGTGCTAGCTGGTTGGGTTGAGCCGGCCTATAGTAGTATAAGCCGCCTCTATAATTTGGTGGCATAATCAAACTGATTGTTCATAGACTTACTTGCTACCCTTGAAAAAATACGTCATTCCATCAGAACTTCTAGTCACTGCAGCGTCAATGTCATCTTCTAGATCCTTCCAATGGTCCTTTATTTTCATCACTTTCCCAGCCCCATCCTCGCTGATCTCCGTGAAAAAAGCGCCACTAAAGGCATAAGTTTTCTTGTTCTTAGTCATCACCATGGCGTCCACTTTCTGCAGCTCGCATATATCGGGTACCCCAGGGGCAGGTGTGGGTCTTGTATGCGGGGTTGGTGTAGCGAGCTCGATGAGTGGTTTACCTGTGAAAAGACAGACACACAGTTATACATCAAAACTCAGAAGTGTATGCCCAGACAAAGATTCCGTTGTGACTTATAGCAGGGCCAAACCATCATAGCGAGCCTGCTACATGTAAACTAGTCTTAAAATTAGTTTGGACTTTAAATCATAGGCTGATTAAATACACAAGAAATACTCGGCTAAGACGAGTTAAAAAGCTAAATTGCTACGTTTACTGGTCGTTTGGCCTCCAAGTAAATTAGCCCCAAGCCGGTTAGCTCCCAACCAGAAGTCGACTACTAATCGACTTATATTTGGGAGCAGGCTAAGGGTTAAACTACTTCACTTGAGGGTTAATTAACGACCGGTTATCAGGTTCCGACGAGATCGACGTGGTTTCCAGAATTTTAGATATTTGAATTGAAAATTATCGCCACATAGTTTCTTTAATGCTTTTCAAAAGAAGTCTGCGTTTCAGAATCTTACCATAGAGTTGTTGAATGCCTTCCACGTCATCTTTGTCAAGTGTTATCCCAGGGATGTAGCCGAGATAAAATGGAAACATGACGGAGTCTGGGTTCCAGGAATGGTCTAGTCCCAGGCTATGGCCGAGCTCATGGAGAGAAAGCCAGTTGAGATCTACTTTGACATCGCTTCCATTTATGTCATAATCTTCATCGTTATCAAAGTGCAAATCACCGGCAAGGCCTGCATAAACGTAAAATACAGTGTTTATTATAACTGTATTTTGTATATTCTAAGTCCCGTTATTAGTATTTTTCATCATCATCATCATTATCATTACCGTTATCATTATTATTATTACTATTATTACTATTATGCCGATTTAATTTCGATATGAGATCAAAGTATTATTTCCCCTTACAATATTGATGCATAGTGAAAACGGAGAGGAAAAAACCATCAAGTAAGGAGAACTCGTATTTTGATTTTGTTACGATTTCCACTTGGTGTCTCCCACTAAGCACCAGGCTGGTGTAGGAATTTTGTCTGATAATAAGCCACAAACAAACTGTTTTCCTGTAATTAAACCCTCAGCTTGCGGATAAAGC
>CBDDTI010000334.1:0-17500 GCA_965233585.1 bacterium | reverse complement strand
AGATGCGGGATAAAAGTTGACATATTATTCGTTGGTGTAAGAAATAGTAACAAAGAAAATGCTACTAGTTAAACAAAACGTTTCACACAAAAAGCATGTCGCAAGATGGTGACTAAAAGCACACAACATGTTGCGCCCATCAATGTTACGATATTGTGTTGGCGTGTTTCGATCGTTTGACCGGGGCTTTAGGATAGTAATAATACACAGTTTGTTACGAAGATTTAGTTCGGATCCGTTAACTTTTTATTTGAATATTGTTTTCTTCTTAAAGGGAGCAATTGGGATATTTTTTTCTCCTTCTTAATTCAACGTGTTACTGACTAAATAAACTTTGCTCTGCGCTAAAGATCTTGAACATGATATTGGATGTTTTCCTTCACAAACTTTTACTAATGTCACGGTAGATTAACAGTCGTTTGCTGTTTTCCAAAGCCTAAAATGTACTAAAAAGCACCGTAGTTGAGACTGCATAAATCTTTCGGACTGATTGGGCAGTGACCGAAGAACTCCTCCTCCGCCACCCCCACCCCTTCCCCCGCCCCCACACCCCCCCCCCCAAAAAAATCTGTTTTTAAACGAAACGCCGAAAACGATCACCGAAAACGTAGCCATTGGAAAACGCTCTCCAGAGTGGAGCGATTTCAAAACGATGTTTGAAAACGGATTAGTGTGGACGGGGCCTCAGTGAAACAAGAAGTAAGTTTTATTGATGACAAAATCACAGACATTGTTGCAGTGGAAACATAAATAAGAGACTAATTTTATTTAGTGATTGTATTCTTTATGGTGAATACAATGACTGCAATTTTAGAAAAACTTCTTTTTTGAAGTAACAATTAACAATTTTAGATACATAGTATTTTTTAATATTACCATTAGAAAATGGGAAAGCTTTATGCCAAAATGAATCTTCCGTCAAAATCAATCTAATTGACACTTTCTCCAAGGAAACCAGAAAAATTTTGGTAGGTCAACATGGTTAACATTGCTGAAAAGTCTGATAGCCTAAAGCAATTAGTTTTCGTTGCAAATTTGAAGGCTTTATCCGTTGACTTGAACTATGATCTTGGTCGCGACAGCGAAGTTTTTTCAGATATCAAATAAATAGCAAGACTTATGTTACAATATAATCAATTCGCCGAAAAGGAAATGCGTATAGATTGCGTCTGTAGACCGAAATATAAAATGGTTGTGCCATTGATAATTTTTTTTTTAATTCAAATTCCAACTACATTAAGTATACTCATTTCCCGCAGATATTGTACTTCGTCTGAAATAAATTTCAGGAGCTTAAACAAACCAAAACGGTAACGGCAAGGAGACCGCCAACAAACTGATTTGTTATCTAATCACTCTGCAGTGAAACGAAAACAAAATAATTTCTAACTTAGTTTTAGTAAGAAAACACCAGTCATAGGAGGGGGCATCTCGTTTATTGATCAGACATAAATTACATCTCGTTTATTAACCAAAAACACTAAGAATTACTAAACAAAATTTCCGAAATGAACTGATCAAAAGCGGAGATGCCGTCGAAGTGACAACTCCTAACGGACAAACTCCTTAAATATTAACTTCTTAGCATAATTACGTAACCTGCATTCCATCAAATCTACATACCAGCACAAAACTATCTTGCAATAACAACGTGAAAAATTATATTTAATGAGTAGAACAATGGCTGTGCACGTGCGATATAAATCTTTGTACATTTCTTTGCCGTCCGCTGCACACCAAGAACGTGAAATGGCGGCTTATTTTTTGTATCTTTATTTGAGCAAGTTCTAAGTCTAATAGACACTCTGAACAGACCTAGAGAATTGTGAAATTCGAATTTAAAGCTTAAATTCATTTTTACTGGACGAATTCCTTTGGGTCGCAGTCCTTACTGCTTAAGTTCTCTATTAGGATTTTAGACTGGCCTTAAGATTCCCTCACTTTAAATTGCCTGCTTAATCAATAACCTTACAGTATAACATCGATCAGAGGCCGTTCATCTTTGTCTTCTACTTAACGGGACAAAGTTCTGTACATGCAACCAGAGGATTTATCTCCTTAAAACCAACTCCAGCGTTCTTTGCAATTGAGTAATTAAGATATTATTATTCTTTAAAAAATAAGCACGTCCGTCTAAAAAGGCTTAGTTTGACAGCCAACAAATATTGGTCTAAAAGAAGAAGTGGCAGCGGTGGGATTCGAACCCACGCCCCCGCAGAGACTGGTGCCTTAAACCAGCGCCTTAGACCACTCGGCCACGCTACCAGATGACAACTGCTTCGGACATTACAAGAGCCACAAGTGGCTATCTCCTGCCATATCATCTACAATAACCTTATTAGACAACTTCTTCTTAGTTTTTTAAACCTGTGTACAACTGTTGCATATTCCCTCTTTGGTTTTAACAGTATATTTCTTAATCAGTTACATGATTTTGTAAACACAGCGGTTGTAGCAAGTTGTAGGAATACCCTTATGTATATAATTAGCACATGATACGTGCGTGATTGACAAACTAAACTTTGTTACTGTTTGGCTAAATTTCACCACTCGATGGTTCGCCCACGGAGATCACACTGAGCTCAATACAGCGGTTTGCCGTTTCACAAAACATAACATGCGATCAATTGTGTACCATTATGGCCATAACCCTCTTGTGATATGAAATACGCTGAAGATTTAACAATTGTAGGAAAGGGCTTGGAGTATTCTGGTACATTTATAATAGATCTTGTCCAGTTCATTATGTTTGTGGACACGAAATTCTGGACGCCCAGGTGATACCCTTAATATTTTGAACTCTTAAAGCCACAGCCAACGACTTTGACTTTCGCTTTAAAAAATATATTCTCATATTTTTGATGGATGTATTTGAGGCGCTCGTTATCTTTGGGCAGTTGTGATGTTTTGCAAAGAATTCCCACTTTAGCTAGGTTGACTCCAATCAATCTGGAACAATTAAGTGAGTTTTTGTTGTTTCTTGGCAACCGCAGGTAGTAAGGCTTTTATTCTAAACTACAAATGTATCTATCTTTAATAAAATCTTTCTTCAACGTGATTCTATCGAAGGAAAGGAGTATTTAAAGTTGTCTAAAAATAGTAACGTACTTGGTAAGTATGTTTGTGAATGTTGCCCAAATATAACACCGCTCTCTTTATCGCGCAACACGTTTATAATATGTGAAACTTAAAAAGAAATGCATTCTAATACAATATTGCAGCCGTTCAAGAAAATAGCCTCTGATACTTTGTAAGCAGATTTTACTGAAAAGGGATTGAGATTACTGATGAAGCAAATAAATCAACTCTCTGCATGTGGACATAATCAGTGTTTAGACTTGCTCTGTACTAACCCGAAATTTTAACTATTCTATAAATTGCGATATATCGTAGTCAACTATATGTCTTATAAACTAATTGTCAATTAATGGGACCCCCCCCCCCCCTTCTCACTTAGGATGAAACTATCTGTTTTTACTCTGTCGTGATTAGACCGCAGAAAACATCTGAATGCTGTGTGTGTGCACGCGCTCCTGTGGGTGCGCTATTGGCGCGAAAATGTGGGCAGCAGTCTTGCGTCATGTAATTTAGTAGAATCCCTTCGACTTTATTCACGTAATTTTTTTTTTTTTTTTTATCGATTGATTGCTTTCTTTATCGCTTTTGATTATTTTTTAGCTATTTTTGGTGATTTCCTGGTGTGTTTTAATGATGTAATCCAAGATGATCTACCTTGGACGCAGTGATGTCATTTGTAACCATGACGCAATTGTTCGATAATACAAACCTCAAACATGCTTAGAGTTGCTTTAATTCCTCCAAGCTTTAATTTCATAGCTTTTAAGCTTAAAATATTCTGAAATCTATGTTTCAGAGTTAGGGCCACTTTATATTAGTAAGGTCAGTTTCAAAATAATAGCGAGTACTTTTAAGATCAAATCCATCTTTGTCCCAATACAATAATGTGGGAGAGAAGGAGCTTAAGTCCCTTATTATTGTGTCCAATGCTCAAGTGGTACTTAAAGTCAAAAGTACGCATTTCTGAAATCATATAGTTTCTTGTTTGGAATTTTGGTAAAATTTTATATCCGTCGCTATGAAGCTCTGCTTCAATTACAGCATCGTGTTGCCTTGGATACAAAATTGCAAGAATTTAATTTAAACTTCCAAAACAGATTAATTACTCAAGGATGTCCTCTTCAGAAACATTTTAATAAGTCTATTTCAAGGTTGCTCTTTTTTTGGAGCAGACGAATCTCTTGAACATATTTTTGTAACTTGCCATTACACGAAGAAATTCTGTGCTGATGTTCAGAGATGTCCAGGAATGAACGCTAATGAGATTCAAATTCCTTATGATAATCAACACAAAGTGTCCTCATTAGTAAAAGGTCACCAAAACACACACGATTGTGTCAAATATGAAGTAAAATAAAAATTAAAAATAGAAGAGCCGTAGCCAGGGTAAGACATATTAAAAAATTTAAAAAACGTTCACTGGCTATATACAATTAAAAACTTCAAGCTTTCGGCTGTCAGGCTACAGCCTTCAATGGATAAAAATGGAAGAAATGACAACTACAATAAATACAAAAATAGGTGAGAATATAAGAAGAATATATTAAAATGGGAGAAAAATATGTGTTTAAGTGTCAATAAACTAATTGTTCTTTTTCAAAAGAATAGAGTATTGATTAGGGAGCGGCCTTGAATTGTTATCTGCATGACTTGTCGAAGCGGTGTGCCATGATTCTAGTGTCTTGCGGATACGAGAAGAACCTTTGTCAATCACTTGGGAATTTTTAAAGTCAATAGAGTGATTTGAAGACCAGGCGTGTTTAGCGATGTTGGAACCTCTTGCGAAAGACTTCACATTCCTCATGTGCTCTTTTTTCTAGTTTAAAGCATCTGCCAGTCTCGCCTACATAGTTCCATGGGCAGTCAGCACAAGGTATTTTGTAAACCACGTTTGGTTGAAGATCAATTGGAGGTCGGGACTTAGGAGAGGGAAACTCCTGTTGTAATGTCTTGAATGGCTTACTGACAACTCGAACATCATGTTTTTTAAGAAGTCTTGTTAAAGGCTGAGAAATTCCATTAATATAAGGGAGGACTGCATAATTAGAGAATTCGGAGGGTGTGGCCCATTTGAAAAACATGCAAACAAGTTCCTCAGGTGTTGGGATGGCGTTAGTACGCTGAGTAGAGGATTTCTTCTTTAAAATGTTAGAGATGACGTTTTGGGGGTAATTGTTAAACCGTAGAGCGTCGGTGACATGAGTAAGTTCAGTCTCTTTACCTTGTTTCGTGTTTGGGAGATTATTTGCGCGATGTAATAAAGTCTCAGCTGCACTGATCTTGTGTCGTTTGTCGTGGTGGGAGTAGAAATCCAAATACCTATCGGTATGAGTTGGTTTTCGATAAACCTCAACAATGAGACTATTGTCCTTGCGAGTGACCAAGGTGTCCAGAAAGGCGATCTGATTATTATTTTCTTCTTCAATGGTAAAGGAGATGTGTTGATCAATAGCGTTAAGTGAATTATGGAAAGAGCCAACTGCGTTTCTTTTAATGATACAGAAACTGTCGTCAACGTAACGTTTCCATACTTTAGGTGGAACAGGAGTTGTGTTGATGGCCATCTCTTCGATTGCCTCCATACATAAATTGGCAACCACAGGACTAACGGGACTGCCCATGGCACAACCATGGATCTGCTTATAAACACTGTCATTGTAGACGAAATAATTGTTGGATAGGACAAAGTTCAACAAAGAAATTATATCTGTAGTATCAAGATTTGTGCGTAAATGTAGTGATTCATCACAGTCCAATTTATTCTGGATATAATCACAGGCTTTTTTGACGGGGATAGCTATAAAAAGCGATACCACGTCAAAGGACAGCATAACTTCGTCGTCTTGTATGCCAATATTGGAGATTTCATCGACAAATTTAGAGGAATTAGGAACTGAGAAACCATTACAATTTTGAAGAGGTGTCAGAATGTTGGTTAGGAACTTAGAGGTGTTATAGAGCGCAGAACCAATAGATGAAACAATGGGTCTGAGTGGATTGCCTTCCTTGTGGTGCTTGATTGATCCACGGATGGCGGGTGGTATAGAGTCAGTAGAGCGAAGTTTACGATACGTGGAATCGCAAATTTTCTTTTGGTTCTTGAGGGTTGAAAGCCTATTGTTCAGTTCACGTTCAATTCTTCGGAAAGGAGATTTGGAGACCAATTCATAGGTGTTGCGATCATTCAATAAAGAGTTCATTTTGTTGTTGTAGTCAGTACTATCTAAGACAACAAAGCAATTTCCTTTATCTGCTTTCATCAAAATCCTGGTGTCATCTTTTTTCAAATCCTTGAGAGCTTTCCTTTCATCTTTTGTGATGTTCTTGTGGGGAGGTAATCGGGCTCTATGTAAGATCGCTCTATGTAAGATCGCGGCAGTGGAGGTTCGTATATTTCGTCTACAATGACAGTGTTTATAAGCAGATCCATGGTTGTACCATGGGCAGTCCCGTTAGTCCTGTGGTTGCCAATTTATGTATGGAAGCAATCGAAGAAATGACCATCAACACAACTCCTGTTCCACCTAAAGTATGGAAACGTTACGTTGACGACAGTTTCTGCATCATTAAAAGAAACGCAGTTGGCTCTTTCCATAATTCACTTAACGCTATTGATCAACACATCTCCTTTACCATTGAAGAAGAAAATAATAACCAGATCGCCTTCCTGGACACCTTGGTCACTCGCAAGGACAGTAATCTCATTGTTGAGGTTTATCGAAAACCAACTCATACCGATAGGTATTTGGATTTCTACTCCCATCACGACAAACGACACAAGATCAGTGCAGCTGAGACTTTATTACATCGCGCAACTAATCTCCCAAACACGAAACAAGGAAAAGAGACTGAACTTACTCATGTCACCGACGCTCTACGGTTTAACAATTACCCCCAAAACGTCATCTCTAACATTTTAAAGAAGAATCTTCTACTCAGCGTACCAACGCCATTCCAACACCTGAGGAACTTGTTTGCATGTTTTTCAAATGGGCCGCACCCTCCGATTTTTCTAATTATGCAGTCCTCCCTTATATCAACGGAATTTCTCAGCCTCTAATTAGACTTCTTAAAAAACATGATGTTCGAGTTGTCAGTAAGCCATTCAAGACATTACAACAGGAGTTTCCCTCTCCTAAGTCCCGTCCTCCAATTGATCTTCAACCAAACGTGGTTTACAAAATACCTTGTGCTGACTGCCCATGGAACTACGTAGGCGAGACTGGCAGATGCTTTGAAACTAGAAAAAAAGAACACATGAGGAATGTGGAGTCTTTCGCAAGAGGTTCCAATATCGCAAAACACGCTTGGTCTTCAAATCACTCTATTGACTTTAAAAATTCCCAAGTGATTGACAAAGGTTCTTCTCGTATCCGCAAGACACTAGAATCATGGCACACCGCTTCGACAAGTCATGCAGATAACAATTCAAGGCCGCTCCCTAATCAATACTCTATTCTTTTGAAAAAGAACAATTAGTTTATTGACACTTAAATACATATTTTTCTCCCATTTTAATATATTCTTTTTATAGTCTCACCTATTTTTGTATTTATTGTAGTTGTCATTTTTCCATTTTTATCCATTGAAGGCTGTAGCTTGACAGCCGAAAGCTTGAAGTTTTTTAATTGTATATAGCCAGTGAACGTTTTTAAATTTTTAATTTTTTTTCTTTTCAATAACAAGAGGGTATTCAATTTTTCAAATACTATGTGTAATTTTCAAACAATGTTTGCATTACATTAAATCATTTAAACTTACAAATTTTGTCTCTGTATTTCAATTATAATTTTTATGTTTTAAATGGACACCCCTTGGGTAAAAGTTTGTTTGGAGGCTATTTTGGCAAAGACGGCAAAGACGTTTTTTAGAGATCAGGTAAAAACGTCATAAATTTGCTTGCGTTTAAGATAGGCAGATAGTTTTTAGTTGTGTGGAAAGCAGAAAGAATTATGCAGTGATCCTGAAAGAATTAGGTTGTTTCATTCAATGTGCGAAGTTTCAGCAAGCATAACGTAACCCCCATTTTTCAGGGTTTGTGTAGTTTTCGGGGTGTCTACAAAAAAAAAATTCCTCAAAAAATTAAAAAAGCGAATCTATCGAAATAAAGGCCATTTTCGTTCATTGCATATGTTTCTTGACTTGTGTAGAAAAAATGAAGACAATCCATTTTTTACGAAAATTTGAGTGGTCGGTTCTTACACGATTTTATATGTAACTCCTGATTGCAAGTTAGTTTCCCAGATAAATCACTTCGATTGATCACCAATAGGTGAAATGTTTGTTATCTTAAATGAATAAATCAGGATACAACGCATTGGCTCCCTACCTTCTAAAAAATGACATAAAAGTTACATAAAAAAAAAAGATCGTGAGAATAAGCCTTCAAAACTCGCATTTCAAGAGCCCTCAAATTGAGTTTGATTTCACAGATTACTGAAAGAATCGCCATTTAAGGTGATTAACAGCCACAAATTAAAATATACTCTTTCAAGGTTAAGCCGCTTTATTTAACTTTTTGTCGTTTTCTTTAGGAAAAACTAAGGAGAGAAATCATTAAAGATAAACAGCATTTATTCCCAATTAATTAATTAATTAATTAATTAAAAAATAAACGATATATTACATGATACTAACATCTGAGAAATGAATTATTCATTTTGGGCTTCATGTATGTTCAGAACATAAAGCGAAAAAAATTACACCCTTTCTTACAACCATTCCGAGAATCTCAGGTCATTTTGACATACAAAACATGTAAAACTCGTCATCTGTATAGGCTTACCTTCCAAATTTACAAACTTAAGACGGGACGCCAGATTGGGTTAGTACAAGAGGCAAAGAGAACTTAAAGCGATATGTTTTTACCGGGTTTCTGGATGCTATATTTAGATGGTTAGTTCTCTTAATGATGTCGGCATGCAAGTTTTTCCCGTCAATTTGCAATATTTATGAAAGTACTGAAACTTATGATACTGTGCTTATGAATGCGAGCTTATATTAAATGGTACTTTTGAATGTTTTGCAAACGATTTGATACCACAAGAAAAGAGTGCTTATTTAACTTTAAATATCCACAGAAAATCGGGCAAATTCGGGTTGACAATATATTTAACCTGCTATTGAAGTCAAAAAATTTCCCAGGCTTGTTTTGTAAGAAATTGTAACTTCCCCTAAGCGACTTGACTTCATTCAGTGTGCTACTCTGATTAATCTCTCAAATCCCTGCTACTAATAACAGTTGGTAATAAGATTAAGAAAGTAGCCTGTTTTCAGCAAACTGAATACCTTTCCGTAGGAAACCGACCGCTATTATGATATTATGGCAATATATTTGTTGACCAAAAATAGAGAAGAATAGGAATTTATAGCAACGGTGAACAAAATCCTTTAGAACATTATAATTTCTCTTCACTCCATTCACAAACAATCTGATTAACTTGATTTCAAAACAGCAAATCAAGAGCGTGAGAAATCGCTCACTTTAATCTAATTTATCACTAAGAAAATGAAAGCCTAGTACAATGAGATGCTTTACGAAAAATGGATATTTGAGTTTTGTATTGTTTCGATAGTACACTGTTATAATAATAAATAGACGTCTAGTCTTGCAATATATCAGACATTTTAGCAACAAAAGATGAAAAGGAAACTTCGCCAGTAATTACTTGACTGTCCTTAATCCAAGAAACAAATCATATATTTCCAAATTTAAGTGTTAAAACTCATTTAAAACCAAAGTTGTCGATTATTAAAAGTAAGAAATCAAGGCCAAACTGTTGTCTATTTTTTTCTTCCCTGTAATCAGGTGCAATATACAAGCCATAGGATGTCATATCCTGGCCAAAGTTCATTCATTTTCAACGAGTAATTTGGCGTTCACTCAAACATCTTTTATTATCTGTACGTTGGTGGTATCCATTAATATGCTATGACTGACATAACCATAGTTAATAGAGGGGACTGGTTAGGAAGCCCGGCAAACATCAAAGGAACAAACAAAAATGCCAAGCCAGTTACGTTGAAAGGTCCATGACCATGCAATATCTTTTGTTTTCTCCTCATTCACTATGCATGAGTTACCGGTAACCAACACTTTTCTATTGGTTAGTTCCTCAGTTCGGAGTAAACAACTATTGTGTTTTGTGCAGGGTCAAGGCCAAAAAATGGAACAATAACATACAACAAAGAACTTTGACGAGTTTCATAACCATTCCCCTCTATTAACTATGACATATTTGACGAAGAAGAAGAGTAGATATGACATGTCAATAAAAATTATATTACCTAGAGACGAAAGAATTATTCGGCTTATATGAAAAAGTAGTCTTACTATCAATGTAAACGTATATTATTAAGATAATTTGGTTTTATCAACTGAGTTGACGATGTAAATTGGCCACCGTAAAGAGATTCGAAAGCTGACGTGTCGAACGTTAGCCCTTAGTCGGATTCGCTCCGACGAAGGGCTAACGCTCGAAACGTGAGCTTTCAAATCTCTTTACGGTGGCCAAGTTACGTCGTCAACTCAGTTGATAAAACCAAATTATCTTGTAATACTCCCACCGACGCAGCACAACAGTTTCTTTAGAAACTTACCCTCTTTCGTATATTATTGAGTCTAATTAAGTTGTTTCGATAGCACACACACTTACCACTTAACAATAAAGAATTGTGGTCTAGACACTGGTAGTACTAGACTAAAGCGCCTAAAATAACACCTGTCACGATTTTCCCAACATTAAACCTTAAATTCAGGCTCATAGCCACACAATACCACTGGCAATGTCTAGGCAATGTTATGTCCACAGTAAAGTCTCCTCCTGGGTGTCTTGCTGTGCTTTAATTCACCCCCCCCCCCCCCCCAAAAAAAAAAAAAAACAGAGAGGAAAACAATACTGAGGCAAGTACCTCAGTTTGCCTCTGATACTCGCATTGGCCCTGAAATTTGAAAATAAAATTTTAATATATTTATAGTAAACGTTATCAAGTATTCGTTTGAAGTGACAAAATGCTTTTCTTGCTATCACACAGTCCATGTTCGGTTACAACCAAACTTACGTTCTATTTGGGGATAGCACAATAGATTTGAAGTCTTATACGCTGACCAAAAGCAACTTTCGGTACCTATCTAGAACTGTTTCGATCTAGGGAAACGTTATATTACTCATAACAGAAAAAAGAATAATGAAAACTTTGTTTACCTTAACAACAGAGAGAACACAACATTGGAGGTCATGACACATATAATATCAGGCAAAGTTGTTATCAACCCATGAGAGCAAGAGGAGTAAATTAAATACGGCAAATTGCAGATTAGTTGACACAGGTAATTGAGCATTGAAAAAAATATTGAACATTTGCCACTCTATTTGTGGCATGATGTTCAATTTTTAAACCCCTTGTTTTCAAAATTCGTTCAAACTCTCTGACTTTCATCTATTGTAAACTGACTTTAAGTATACAAAAGGGTCCATTTCGTTTCAAAAAATTTCAATATTTCCATATGCGAATATGGAGGAATATACACGAATATAACAGACAATAGTAAATATGACGTTAACTAACGAGTGATTTCTACTTATTACTGACAATGTAAAGTGCTACACATTGATGACTGTCTTTTTTTAAGCCCATAAGCGTTCACAAATAATTCCATAAAGAAAATGGTTTCTCTTATAATTCTCACTGACAAATAACAAAGGGACAACATTTTGACCTACAGCTTAATAATAAAATTTACGATTCGCCACCCACTGTACTGCCTCCTACACGGACCCTCTATAGGCTGGGCACGCAAAATCGTACCGTCCTTCCCCAAGAGCTCAAAGATCGTCTGCGTAGGAGGATACCCACTATAGAGATTATTAGATTTTGAGGACTTCAGCTTTTTAAACTAAAAAACTTATTTCGGTTTGTTTACTCTTCATCGTCTGGACAATCATCCAACTTTCAAAGACATTTTTCAATTGTTCAATAGCCTTTTTTTTCTCGACCTTTGTTATACACTTAAGGGCCGGGGGAGAAACTTAACTACAACAGCTGTACAAGTCTGTTGCTAAGGAAATCTCAAAACCTCCTTTTTTTTGGCTCCTGAAGTCCAGTGGACATCAAAGTTTATCGTGTTTGTTCGATTCACGTTTCCTTTAAATGTTTCGAACCATGCCCATATTTGGTATGTCACGTGACCACAATAGAAAACGTCTAAAAACTCGGACTGAATGGATCATTTTCGAAATATAACAATACATTTTGCCAAAACACGGCATTATCTACAACTTGTAGTATGCGTTTGAGGGAATGTACAATATTTCAAAAATTATAGATCTTTAAGATTCTATAAAAGCACTTAAACTTCTATAATTTTCGAAATATTGTACATTTCTTCAAACGCATACTACAAATTGTAGATAATGCCGTGTTTTGGCAAAATGTATTGTTATATTTCGAAAACGATCCACTCAGTCCGAGTTTTAGACGTTTTCTATTGTGGTCACGTGACATACCAAATATGGATTTGGTAAATCGAAACATTTAAAGGAAACGTGAATCGAACAAACACGGTAAACTTTGATGTCTACTGGACTTCAGGAGCCAAAAAAGGAGGTTTTCAGATTTCCTTAGCAACAGACTTGTAGTTAAGTTTCTCCCCCCTTAAAGGTAACATGAACAGTTCGCTGGAAAACTGGTAAAAATAATGACTTGAAACAAAAAGATCTCAAATATATACTCAAATGTCTTTAGAAAGGAAACACAACGTCTTTCTTTAAATCTCCCTTCAGAGTTTCATTACTACCTGCATTATTGGAGTTTTAAATTGGTGTTAGTCGTCAAGGGTAGCACAGAACACTGACGAAAGCATTTTTTTACCATGGCAACAGCTCAAGAAAAATATAGATCAAAGTTAAATAATACAAAATTTCTTTGAATCAAAGCGAGGACAATATAGGGGAAAATACAATAGAATTAGGTAATAAAAAACCATAAAGAAAAGGTTTTCAGAAGATAATTTAATGAATAATATGCCTACTCAAGAACATAATTTAGTAAAAATATATACCAATTCTAGAAAATAATTTAAAACACCAATTCGATGGAAAATCAATGCCCACCTGCTTTTCTTTCTTACCCGCCGTCCATTTTAATATATACTTGAACTATATTTAAAACACTTTTTTCTTTGGTAACTTAAAGGATCCTTTGTATATTTCTTTCAGAGTATTTAACAAAGTGACGATATCCTCAGTACAATTGCTTCTAGAACTGTTTCTAAAACTACCTGGTAAACGAATAAATTGGAAGTACACTAACGAGTACATCATTATACCAAGTAATCTTACAGGGTAAGCTTCACCGAACTCAAGAAAATGGCTCCAAGGACACTGCTACTTATCTGTCTGTTAACCGTGTTGACACCTCTCTGAGGTTTTCCTGTGGCAAAGCCAGATGGTAAGTAGCAATTTACTCTTTATTGTATAAATTTGATGGTTTTACACTTGCACTGTATTGACCATGGCGAGAGAAGGCAGCGTGCCCGAGTGGTTAGAGTGCCAGAATTGAAATCTGCCCTCACCACTGAACTGGAGCAGAGTTGTTTCTCGGTGGACCCTAGTTCAGCTCCTCGGTCATGCTTGTAAATGGCAACAGTTGGGACTTTTAAGCCTGTTAATGCTTAGTTAACAAATTTGGTTTTTTTTTTCAGTTTAAGTAGCGTGCCTGTGAGTTAGTTAGGTGTAGCTAAGCGCATTGACCACTATAAACAACAAAGTTCTGAGCCATCGCTTTTAACGTTCTCATTGTATTATTTTTCTGTTTCAGGGATTTACAGTTAAGAGATACAAAGTTATTTCCTTATTGTTTAAAAAGGAATTAAATACTACAATATCCTTTATTGTTCAGCTATCTCCGTGAGCTGGTAGGATGCCTATTCGTACTCTGTGGTTGGCTACCTGAGAGCAGGCAAGATGGCGCTATCCTGTGCACGAGGGATGGCCGCAAGTAAAGGGTGCTCTTTATGACATATGATAAATCCTTTATTTACCAAGCTCATTCGGTCAAGATGGCTGAATATTGACAGGTTTCTTTTCTTTTGACATCCATGGACCTCGCAGAACTTGGCCTACAATATCTAGTCTTCAATTTTGTACCTTAACATAAAATTGTAAATTACTATTATTACTATCGCTATTGCTATTACTATTACTATCACTATCACTATCACTATCACTATCACTATCACTATCACTATTACTATTACTATTACTATTGTTATTACTATTACTATTACTGTTACTGTTACTATTACTGTTACCGTTACTGTTGCTATAACTATCACTATTACTATTACTATAACTATTACTATTACTATTACTGTTACTATAATTATTATTATTATAATTATTACTTTTATTATTATAGTAGTAGTACTGGTAGTAGTAGTAGTAGTAGAAGTAGTACTAGTAGTAGTAGTAGTAGTAGTAGTAGTAGTAATAGTAGTAGTAGTAGCAGAAGCAACAGCAGCAGCAGTAGCAGCAGCAGCAGTAGTAGAAGTAGTAGTAGTAGTAGTAGTAGTCGTAGTAATAGTAGTAGTAGTAGTAGTAGTAGTAGTAGTAGTAGTAGTAGTAGTAGTAGTAGTAGTGCTTGTAGTAGTGCTTGTTTTGAAATTTCAGTGACTCTTCTTACTGATCTCTGGATTTTCTAACTTAATAGAGCATAATGATGACTATGAGGTTAATGAAGATGATCATGATGATGACAACCACTATAATGATAATGATGGTGATGATGATGAAGACGATGGCGATGATAATGAGGAGAATGATGACGATCATGATGACGATGAGGATGAGGATGAGGATAAGGATGATAAGGATGATAAAGATAAGGATGACAACAACGATAACAATGACGATGACGACAATTGATAACAGAACGGATTCTAACATCTCAACACTGGACCACACTAAAAAAAGGAGTCAAGAGAGCAAGACAAATAAACTTTATAAATAAACTTTATTAACAAAAACTTAGACTCTAAAGCTACTGAAATTTTCAACACGTCTATACTTGATCTACCAAAGCCAAGATTAATCCAAAAAAGAAGGAATTTACTTACTCTGTTAAATAAAGATGCTTTTTACCCATTATCCACCTGGCCACAAGACATCCAGCAATTATTTTGGAAGAAACCCATTGGATATATCAATTAGAAGAATTTCATTTTTCCAGCCTCAAAATCGATTAGATATGATTAAAACAAATAAAATAAATTATCTCTAGCAATATAGCTGTATGCAGCACACAATTGAATAGATAAGAAAAGAGAATTTTTCCTTAGAAAAGAATTAATTTCACAACTCCACAAAAAAACAAATTCACAACTCAATTGAAAGGAAACAATTTCACAACTCAATTATAATGAAATCTTTTCTAGGTCAATAGTTTCTGACCATCAACTGAGGATCAGAATTTTAAGATGAATTTCAGTGACACCATACACAATATTTTGGTTTCTTTTTATTATATCCCTTTCAAATCAGTTTCATACTGCTTATTTACTAGTTAATTTTTTTTTTTCTCACATGAAAATATTTCTCACATGTAAATTTTATATCCAAAAATTTTTACTTAACCAAGTTCGTTATGGTTATGGACCAATTTTCTGCTACTGAAATTTTTAACATATCTATACTGGATCTACCAAAGCCAAGATTAATCCAAAAAAGAAGGAATTTACTTACTCTGTTAAATAGAGATGCTTTTTACCCATTATCCACCTGGCCGCAAGACATCCAGCAATTATTTAGGAAGAAACCCATTGGAGATACCGACACATTTAAGCTGATGCTGCTTTTCCTGGGCAATGGCTGTTCAAAGCATCTGATAACAGAATAGATTCTTACATCTCAACACCGGACCACACTACAAAACGCAATCAAGAGAGCAAGACAAATAAACTTTACAAGTGAACTTTATTAATAACAACTTAGACTCTAAAGCTAATATCTGGTTCTATTATGATGTTCACTTGGCTATATTTCTCAATGGAAATTTCAGAAATACCAATAATCTGTAAATTTCAATTCATATAGATCATATCTTTTAAAGAACGAAAAATGCTGTACAATTTTTTTTCTTTTAAAAATAGAAGATCCGTAGCCACGGTAAGACATGTTAAAAATTTAAAAACGTTCACTGGCTATATACAATTTAAAAACTTCAAGCTTTCGGCTGTCAAGCTACAGCCTTCAATGGATAAAAATGGAAAAAAATGATCAAAAAAAATTGTGCCATGGGCAGTCCCGTTAGTCCTTTGGTTGCCAATTTATGTATGGAAGCAATCGAAGAAATGGCCATCAACACAACTCCTGTTCCACCTAAAGTATGGAAACGTTACGTTGACGACAGTTTCTGCATCCTTAAAAGAAACGCAGTTGGCTCTTTCCATAATTCACTTAACGCTATTGATCAACACATCTCCTTTACCATTGAAGAAGAAAATAATAACCAGATCGCCTTCCTGGACACCTTGGTCACTCGCAAGGACAATAATCTCATTGTTGAGGTTTATCGAAAACCAACTCATACCGATAGGTATTTGGATTTCTACTCCCATCACGACAAACGACACAAGATCAGTGCAGCTGAGACTTTATTACATCGCGCAACTAATCTCCCAAACACGAAACAAGGAAAAGAGACTGAGCTTACTCATGTCACCGACGCTCTACCGTTTAACAATTACCCGCAAAACGTCATCTCTAACATTTTAAAGAAGAAATCTTCTACTCAGCGTACCAACGCCATTCCAACACCTGAGGAACTTGTTTGCATGTTTTTCAAATGGGCCGCACCCTCCGATTTTTCTAATTATGCAGTCCTCCCTTATATCAACGGAATTTCTCAGCCTCTAATTAGACTTCTTAAAAAACATGATGTTCGAGTTGTCAGTAAGCCATTCAAGACATTACAACAGGAGTTTCCCTCTCCTAAGTCCCGTCCTCCAATTGATCTTCAACCAAACGTGGTTTACAAAATACCTTGTGCTGACTGCCCATGGAACTACGTAGGCGAGACTGGCAGATGCTTTGAAACTAGAAAAAAAGAACACATGAGGAATGTGGAGTCTTTCGCAAGAGGTTCCAATATCGCTAAACACGCTTGGTCTTCAAATCACTCTATTGACTTTAAAAATTCCCAAGTGATTGACAAAGGTTCTTCTCGTATCCGCAAGACACTAGAATCATGGCACACCGCTTCGACAAGTCATGCAGATAACAATTCAAGGCCGCTCCCTAATCAATACTCTATTCTTTTGAAAAAGAACAATTAGTTTATTGACACTTAAATACATATTTTTCTCCCATTTTAATATGTTCTTTTTATAGTCTCACCTATTTTTGTATTTATTGTAGTTGTCATT
>CBDDTI010000333.1:0-5662 GCA_965233585.1 bacterium | reverse complement strand
TAGCCAAGAGATTTTTACGAAAAAATGCCAGCATCAGCAGATTTTCGACTCAGACCTCAAAGGGACGTGGCATTATAACCACGTGACATTTACTCCGATCGCCAAAAATTTTATGTTATATTGTAGATTGATCTATATGTGATCCATTCTATGTGTTAGACGTACGATAGAAGTAAAGGTGGGGATACCAGAGAGCTTCAAAGTAGGATGGTACCCCCCAGAAAAAACTGGGTCGAGTCACCTTAATGTTGTGGTAAAAAACAAATTGAATGTGGTTTAGCTTGGTCTGTTCTCTTATCCAAAACGATACGTGTCATCTCAGCGGTCAAAATCTCTTGTGAAACCTCTTTCTCTTCAGACGCATCGACAAAACGCGAGACATCCATTTTCAAAATTTATTTTCCCGCTATAATCACCTCGCCGGTGATGATTATAGCGGAATATGACGACAATCTCGGCCAATGAGAGCGTGAGGATTTCTATAATCACATGAGTAATTATACTAAACAATAATATCACTGACTTGATCAAAGAAGGAATTTTTTCTCGAGTTGTTTAGCTTCACATTTCCTGATTCTTTGATATTTTGTTCCATTTTGGCTTTACCGCGGTGGCTGATGAGATCAAAATTCCTGGAAACAACTTCGGGAGTTCCATCTTCTGTTTTCCTCCGCGACCGGGCTAACGTTTCCTCGAGTTTCCGCTGGTGTAAACGATTACTTATATGATCATAAAATTGATGTCGTTGGCTTGTTTTTTTCCTGCTGCATTCGTCCACGCTGGGGTCGTAAAGTGCGCTTTCCTTTGCAGTGTTCTTTGCTTCTGCAAGTCCGTCGTTCAGTATGACGATGAAGAAGTTCATCGCCAGAATAGTGATACTCAGCAGAATCATGGCCGCGAAAATTCTTCCGAACATTTTGTTGGTGAGCGCCAACTCATTGATTGACCTTGCTTTCACTCTACCCAAAGTCAACTCCAGCTGAAAGTAAATAGCTTTGAGAACCGATGAATAGCGCTCAAATCCCGCTCCGAAAATCAGAATTCCAAAGTGCAAGAAGGCAACGAACAGAGTTAATAGAATAACACTGAAAGGTGCGAGAAGTCTCGCACTGTTATTCAATGTTATGGAAAACATACCAACGTGTTTATTGAATCTTATCAGGCGCAAGAGTTTCACAGAGACGAAAAACACCAAGAAACCAAGAACGACATTATCTACCTCGCGCCATACCAGAGCTTCTTGGAAACTTTCATTCCCATACACGTTTTCATGTATTTTTCTGATGACCGAAGTGACTTTTTGCGATTGTACGATGTGCGTAATCACAGCAAGCACAGAGAAAAACACTAGCAATAATTCCAACCAGTTCCAGAGGGATTTAAAATACCGGAAACCCCGCTTGCAGAGCTTGTAACACTCTCGTCCAAGGTACAACAGTACGAAGACGACAAATAAAAGAACACAGATCATATAGAACTGTTTGGCGGCGGTCTGAGTGGAGTGCAAAGAGAGAACATAAATTCTCTTGAACGTTGCCGTGTATCCTGACGCCCCAACTTCATAGAAATACGTTGCAATACCTAAAACATTTACTGACGGGTTGAAGGCTGAGAATTCCACAATAACAGCTTTGGTTTGTCTGTCTAGCCACTCATTAGTTTTTAAGTTCTCAATAATGCTAAAACCTGTTGCGTTCTCGTATCCTAGGTCAGCCACGAATCCTCCCCCAGGGTAAAAGGAGAATTGTCCCCACTTGGGCATAGTATCACTCTCTCCCGGATTCTGGTATCGCCAGGGCTTCGGGCAAAGTCGGAGTAGCTCCTCGTGACTCGAAGAGTTGTCGGTGGGCTTCCAGGCTGGTTTACTATAGGGGGTTCTGTCTTCATTCTCTACTCCATATCCGTCGTAACACACCGGAAACATTGTCGTCATATAGTCAACTTTACAGGATGCTGAAATGTTTACAAAACCATTATTAGTAAACATTTCTACTGCAAAGCGGAAATCAGAATATACTAGCTAATGTTATAATCAGAATTAACCTACTTTGACAAATTTCCAAGTAAATATAACAACTCATAAATGACTTTTTAACGCGGTGGTATCGCCCGGGTAGGTAATAACCCCTGTAGCTATGCCCACTGGGAGCACAAGCTCTCTGGGCACCGTCAACATGACATTGCGTAACAGCGTTATTATAAGAGTTCAAAGTAAGGTGAAAAATAGAAACATCGACTTACCGTTTTTGCTCTGTGTATAACTTGTGTTTTTATCAACCTCGTTCCCAGGACCTTTACCGCCCCACCCCCAAGCCAGGGTAAAGGTCCTGGGAACGAGTTTGGTGTTTTTATGGCCTTTGGAGGCGTTTCAGACCGATTCTAGCTAGTTACGTTCATAGAACGCAGTCAAAATGCGATCTTGAGTCGAGTTTTATAAGAGGTTGGACCTTGCATCGAAGTTGCGACACCGATTTGTCCCCCTTCCCTCTCCGCAGCATGGGCGAAACGAATGACATCATCGGCGAACCACGTGCTATACATTTCTTTGGAGTGCGGTGTCTTTGTTTCGTAAAGTGCGGGTCTTTGAATTGTGGCCATTAACAATTAAAAATCCTCTTTTTGTCTGGGTATTTCTCCGTCGGGGTAAATGAAAATCTCGAATCTCGTACAAAACCACGCTGAACCCACGCGTTGCAAAAAAAAATCTCTCTCAAAAAAATGACTTCAAAGCGATATATCACCTTCGCGTTAATAGCTACCACACATCGGCAGAAGTAAAATCTATTCCTTAAGAATCCAGCTTCTTCATGTGAAAATTTCAGCAAAATCGAGCAAAACAAGTTTTAATTATTTAGAATTTGTAATTGATACCTCTCTCAAGTGCTCCTCAAGTGCTTAAGTAAACACAGGGAGCCGCTGTCGCCCATAGCAACCAAAAAACCTGAAGATAACACGAAGCAACGTTTCGGTTCAAGAAATCCAGAATTATCGCCAGAGAGCTGAAAATTGAATGGGAACATATCTTTGCGATCGAACTTTTCTTAAGTGATTTAGGCGAGAAAATGACGTCGGTGAGCTACAAAAGAGAACGAAACTAAAACAAAGCGGCTCCGTGCGAAGTCGACAATTTATTCAATTTGTTCCCCGCGTGTCACGTAGAGGTTAAAAGAAGTTTACCTCTTGACAATTTTAGCCATAGAAGCCAGTAACTGGTCGCAAATTACTTTCTATACCCTTAAAAATGTCCTGACTTCCTTCTTTTAAAGATTTGGTCCAAAATTTTGTGCAAATAAACATTTCGGTGGCTTGCTAACTTGACAAAACTCTCTCGAGTGGGGGATAGGACGGATGTATTGCCGATTTTCTCTCACGATTTCAAGTCACCACTGATGACTTTAATACTGCTAGGCAGGAGAGTGGATAGAAAAAACAACCTTTATCCGAACGCACTCAAAATCTATGATTACTTCTAGTTTTAGATTCTCTGTATCCCTCGCCATATATATAATTAGAATTATAATCTCACTGTATTTGCAAGAACATACCTAGAGAATTTGACTTGAGAATTTGATAATCTTAATACTATTCTCTCCTAGAGCTAGCTCTCCACGAGGCTTATCGTAGCTTAGATAAAAGGAAATAACTCTTCTGTATGCCTTTCGAGGCCTGGAAGACTAAATTCACCGTTTTTTCGTTAAACCACAAATTGTACAATTTAATTATGAGTGCTTTAAAATGAACTTCGAATTTAAATAAAGACAAACGTACAGATATCAAAACCACAGCAGACAGTTGATCTATAGCTTTCTAAAGGCCTGTATCGTCCTTAATGGCCTGGGCAAGAACAAACTGGGCCATAATTAATTGCCGCATGTTGTCAGCAGGTCAATAGGCGATTTGCATGATGGCGTCATTTGACTACAACTACCATAATCCTTCACTCTTTCTGTTTGTTATGCTTATTAGAGCAATTGTTATTTAAACCCCTCAGGGATTTCAAAATTTAAATAATAAAGAAAAGTCGAAAGGAATTCTGGTAGTTGTAGTCAAATGACGGCAACGTGCAAATCTGCTATTACCGACCGGAAACCGCAGCAATAATCTCCCTCGCGCTAGTGAATTAAAGACATGTCTAGCTAGTTAGCTAGGCCGAAAACCACTGAAATAGATAAAACAAGGAAATGAAAGGTTTACTCACGATCGATCAGCCTTTGACGTGCTTTCCTTGACACTGTTCGTGGCCATGTTTTGCTCGCAAATAGCAATGTCCCGGATGTACTTCGATTTCCACCGGCGGGAAGGTAGGATCTTAACTCTACAACAGATTTTTCTCTAAGTCTTAGGCGTCATCAAAGTTCAGGCCAAATAACGCCAACAGCAGCTAGAAATATCTACTACATTGCACGTCTAAGCCCTAAATTGATGCGGCTAAGGGTCTTTGCTGTCTAAAGGAAGCACAACATTATCGTCACATGCAGTGGTCCAAACGTTAACAGACTACGATTACGGGACTAAATCACGTCCCGCGTCCAAAAATACATGTCAGGACGGCTTCATGCACGATAATGGACGACGCTTGTTAGTACATCGTTAGACTTGCACCTTCATTGGACTTAATGATGTCCTCCGGCAGACTTCCTTTAGACAGCAGTTGTAGAAAGCTAATCCATCAACGCCACCTTGGAGAGGCCGCGCGCACCAAAATTCAGGCGAGTGTAGCCTGGGCAAAAGTTAACGCCAATTGGATAGGAGGAAACAAGAGAGAAGGGGGGAGGGGGGGGGGAGATGGGGCTTGGGCTGAATAAAAAAAGATAACATTTCAGGCTAGGTAAGCTCTACACTCTACAAGCTTCTGCCCTTAAGAAATCCCCCCTCCCTCCCCTTTTCCCGAGGGGAAAAAATCACCAGTTACATGAATCGAGGTATTCAAATCTGCAGGTACAGTCAGATATATATGTCTGGATTTATGAAAACGATGTTAAAGAACAGCACCCCACACACCCTTATTTCAAACTGATTTAACAAAACAGTCCCCACGCCATTTTAAACCATTGGGCGTTAATCTGTGCCAATAATATTGGCACAGAATAACGCACAATGGTCTGGAAATGGGCTAGTTTAGTTCCAGATTCCTTACAAAGATCAACAGTAATTCAAAACGATGACATGTTGCCCTTTGCGGGTCATTCAGTCACTATATGTCTGGATTTATGAAAACGGTGCTAAAAAATTGAAATCGAGGCCTAAGCGGGCGTTTTTTCTCGCCAGAAACTACCTCCAAAGTCGACGATGTAAAAATTAAAAGGAAAGTCACTCTTTTTTTCCTTCCTCTACCCGTTTATCTTCATTTCATTGCCCTCCTTTCTCTACTGATTTTTTTGCCCGTTGACTTGGCTTGAAGAAGGCCTAAAGGTTTAGTGAAATCAATTTGAAATAAGGGTGTGTAGGGTTCAGTTCTTTAACACCATTTTCATAAATCCAGACATATATGGAGAGGAATACAGAGAAGCTAAAACTAGCTAGAAACGTATCGAAATGCCACCAAAAGGCAAGTTATACACACAACAAGAAAAGGAAAGTCGATTTTATTCTTTTTTTCCCTTATTTTGAACTAATCTGTACGATCGTTGTATTCCCATACAAACTCTTATAATAACGCTAT
>CBDDTI010000332.1:0-6776 GCA_965233585.1 bacterium | reverse complement strand
CATAGGTATAGGTGATCTTTACAGCAAGTCGCTCTTAACTAGTCAGTTTTTACAGTGTGTTTATTGATTTTGAAAAGGCTTTTGACTGCACAGAATGAGAGAATTATAAACCTAGTCGTAATCTAAGGTCGATTGATCAGGGTCTTCTGACGGTTTCTAAGTCCAATCAAAGGACCTATGGGGACAGGGCATTTTCGGTTGCAGCACCAAAGCTCTGGAATTCCTTGCCCCTTGACATTAGGATCGATCACTCCTCATAAATGTAAATTGATGACTTTTCTTTTTAAGAAATATTATTTATAATTTTTTATAAAATTTTTAATTGTAGAATTGTGAAGCGCCATAGAGCAGCTAGTGTATATGGCGCTATATAAATGCCATTATTATTATTATTATTATTATTATTATTATTATTATTATTATTATTATTATTATTATTATTATTATTATTATTATTATTACCTTACTGCCCCTTTAAAAGTTTTCAATTTCGGTCCCCAACTTATTAAGTGGGTGAATACCTTCTACAAAAATGTTTCTAGTTGCGTATTAAATAATGTTCTTTTTTCTCTGAGTCTTTTTTGTTACAAAGAGGTGCGAGGCAAGGAGACCCGTTATTATTATCACTTTGTCGGGCGCTGTGGTGCATTTTGCGGCCTAAAGTGGAGGATTTGGCGGGCTAAAACCTGCTAAAATAAACCAAAGAACAGTGAGAATCAAGCTGTCGTCTGTTATAAGCAGCCAATCAAATTCGAGAAACCATTTGAACGTTCGCGCCATTTTCTTGCAGTTTTGGTGAAAGAAATGATGGCGCCATTTCCATGCCCAAATCATGGCCGAAAACAGTAAACAACGAAGAAAACTGAATTCTGAGTCTTCTCAACAAGCGGCTGATTCCGTTCCAGTAAACAACAAAATACCCCATTTAGTAGCTCCATGGCCGTTGGCGAAGAGCATGTAAGTGAACTTAAGTTTTACGGCTTCAAGCCAAACGCACTCTGCAGGCCCGTAGCCAGGATTTTTTACGGGTGGGTGCGATCAGTTGATTATACGGACCAACGAGCGCCGGAGGCGCTCTTTACTAAGGGGGTCCGGGGGCATGCCCCCCCCGGGAAATTTTGAAAATTAAGTTGTCTGAGACTGCATTTCGTGCGTTTTAAAGGTCAGTATGATAGCAATATAGGTCGCTAAAAGCGAACCTAAAAACGTGGATATTTGTCAAATTTTGAACTTCAAAATTGATTTTTTTTGGCAAAGAGAATGCTTTACGTATGTATTTTACAATGTAGAGAATAACAATGCCAATGTCACTATTTAAAAATAACAAAAATAGAAATAAAGTTGTAAATCCGTATTGTTCACTCGGCTGGCTGCTGATCATCACGATCTTTCAGAAGTGTGCCAAGCTCATCAAACATGGAATCTTTTTTGATATATTTATTTAATTTTTACTACGCAATCAGTGAATTAGAACAGAACAAACAGAACAACACTATTACTTTTTTTTTACTATTTATTTCTTTAACAAAAAAGTGGACCTCAGCAGTCTGCGGGGGGGTGCGGGCGCACCCATCGCACCCCCCCTCCCTACGGGCCTGCTCTGTTCACCAATTATGCCAAACTGTCAACAAATACGCTTTGTCGAACCTTCCTTTCATGTCTTCCATAATTTTTGAAAACTCGGATGGCAAGATTTCGTAATTTCTAGCCAGCTATTGTCTTTTTTCTTTGAGGAAGATATAAACGCCATTCAACTTGTAAGTGCTTGTAAGTGCTTCAGACTGTTTTGTTGTCCTTTTTTTTTTAAGTTTTATTTTCTCAATGCCCTCCAAAGTAGTATTAATAGTAGCCTAGCGGCTCGGGCTAAAATGAGTCTGAGTAGGGCCCAATACATATTTATGCCCGCAAACATAAACTCTATTGTTATATCAACCTACCTATAGAGATTTGTTACAGCTGTTGAAATCTTAGCTATATAGCCATTAGATCGGATAGCAACATAAGGGGTATTAAAGTTGGTGATGATGAAACGAAAGTCCTCGCCTACGCAAATGACATGACTGCTACGTTGTCTGATGCCTCATGTGCCGAGAGATTACTTTCTACTGTTCTTAATGTCTCCCTGAGATGTTCTGGTCAAAAAATGAATTTAAAGAAAACTAAGACCATGTGGATTGGGGCTAACAAGGGTTTTTCAGGTAAACTAACCATTACATCTGAACTGGGTCACTGGCGTTAAAAATTTGGGAATGTACTTTTCATGCCATAAGGGAGAAGTAGCGGTTCAAAATTTTGGAAGAAAGATTGAAACAGATACAAAAAAAAAAAAAAAAAAAAAAGCTATAAATCTCTGAAGTATGAGAGGACTATCACTCTTTGGTAAGGTTACTATCATTAAAGCTTTCTTTATTCCAAAACTGTTATTTGTGTCGCCTATTATTGAACAAACCTGATGATATATCAAGAAGGTTGGAAAGATTTATTTACAAATTTTTGTGGAAGGGTCCAGATTAAGTTACAAGGAATTCAGTAATAAATACGTTAGATCATAGAGGTCTGAATTTAAATGGCATTGAAACGCAGATCAAAGCTTTGAGACTATCTTTGATCCCTCGCATTTTAGACGATTGGAAAGGAACATGGAAATCCTACTTTAATTTTCTTTTGAAAAACTATGGTGATACCTTCTTGCTAAGCTGTAATTACGATGTCCACGATCTTAGCCTAAATCTTACTGGCTTTTACCCTGAATTGCTTGCATGGTGGACTGATTTAAGAACGTCCTTTTTCCACATGAGTCGTGTAGAAAACATAATTTGGAACAATAAAGAAATTAGGATAAATAATAAGCCTGTTTTTTTTTTTTTTATGTAAGGTACTACAGTCTGGATATTATCTGTTTACGCGATTTGTTATTTGAATATGATAATGTCGCCTCTTACGAGTTCTTTAAACAAAGGATTGTGTTACGAAAAAATTATTGCGTGACTCGGAACATCCGCGTATATGCTAATTCGGTCTAGAAGCTTCGTGAATATTTAATTAGTTTGTGTCACGGTGACTAAGCAATTTATTTTAGTTGATTAAGTCGGCTGCTGTAAGTAGTTTTACATTATAATGTTGCTTTACTTACTAGCGCCGGAAAGTTCTAGAATCTTTCACCGTAAAGTATGTAAGCGAATCGGTGTAGCTTTTTGATGGTTTTTCCCAGGAGCGTTGAGAGTAGTGTTTACTGCGTCAGGAGTGTTTACTGAAGTGCGACGAAGGTCGCGTGTTTAAGTGTTGACGAAGGTCGTGTGTAAAGCTTGGAGGCTTTGTAAAGTATCGCCAGAGGTCGTGCTGGTTTGTTAAATTGTAACAGAGAGGTTACGTGTGTCTGGCAGAGGCCGTGTTTATTCAAGAGTGACGGAGGTCAAGTGTAGTTACAAGCCTTGCGTGAGCTTGTTGTGAAGTCTTGTGTAAAATTACTGCGTTCGTGAGGAATAAATATTCTTGTTGTGTTTCGACATCCCTGCGTTCTGATTAGCAAACAAATTACCTACCAACTAAAACATTCGAACCCGCAACAGATTGCATACGAGCTTCCTCACCTGGACTGCCTTGTAACCTCTGTTCCAAAATCCTTGAAGGCTAGAGTGTTGGTGGATGAGTTTGATCCTATGGTTTTACAAGATGCTAACATGGATTTTGATATCAATTCTGTCAAAAGCAGACACTTTTACAAGCTTTTATTATCTAAAAAATCTAAGTTACCAAATGTGTCAAATAGGTTAATCAATGATTTTGACGTTGAAGATACGTTCGATAAAGTTTATCTTTTGCCCCACAATGTTGCAAGTGAGACCTATGTATGGTCCTTTCAGTACCGATTGTTGAATTACATATTGTTTACTAATATTAAGCTTTTCAAAATGTACCTTTTGGAATCTAAATGAAGAGGCTCTGTATCATCTATTCTTTGAATGCTCTCGCGTGCAAGCTTTCTGGGAATGCTTCGATTCTTTGATTGGTGGAGAGATGTCGCTCATGAAAATTTAACATTGACAATCAAGGATGTTATGTTGGGTTTTCGGCCGGAAAGGAAAGACATAATAAATTACCTGCTGATTCTAGGTAAATTGTGCATTTAGGAATGTAGGAGTTCAAATTGCCCTCTAAATTTTAATTTGTTCTTATATAAGATTGGAATGAAAAGAAGACACAGAGAGTTATATTGCTGTAAAGATTGGGACTGTTAACGATTTTAATAGAAGAGGAGGCCTTTTCTTACATTGAGAAGTGTAAAAATGGCTTGCTACGGTCACTCTAGGTTAATTTTTTTTTTTTTTTGATAGAATCAGGGCTTGCTAATGTAATCTTTAGACTAAGTAAGCATTTACCCAAGTTATTAAGCGTGCGTGTCTGTGTATGTGTGTTCGTGCTTGTTTGCAGCGTAGCCTTTCACACTTATTGATGTAACCGAGAACAATATGATTAATAAAGGTTATGTTGCGAAAAAAAATTAAGAAATAAAAAATAACTTAGAGAAATAATGATGAACTTGATATAACCCTTAAAGTGGCACTGTGATCAAATTTTTACCACTTGAAACATCTGTATCAGTTCTCGAGATAGCTAGGTTTCAAAAAGTGTGTAAAATATGCAAATGAGATGTCTGATGACGTCATACACTTAACACGATATTATCTCAACAAAACAATTAGAGCTATCATGGCCAATTTCTAGCAAAGACCATTGAAACTTGGTAGGCTAATAGTTCTACAGGAAACACACCTGCGGCTAGAAAAAATTCAGTTCCTATGGCAACTCATTCTCAATCCCCATCCACATGATTTCAATTGATTTGTGATCTTCAGATCGAAAAACTTTAAAGGGGGCCACAAACTAACTCTAACATAGCTCAGTATTTCTGGATAATGCATATGAGCCCCCATTAGCAAATATCAAAGTTGCCAGAAAGGTCTTTAGTATTGGGGAAGTCTGAAACCAAATATGTTTCCATTTTAACAGATATGTTAAGCTCGTATTGTGAAGCACATTTAGTAGAATCTTACTGCAAAGAATCAAACTTCTCTGATCCAAATTGACCGAGACATCTTTCTTCACCATGGCATCAAAATTTGGTTAACTGTATGACTTACATCATCACTTGGCTAATTTACATATTTTAACAACTTGAATATCTCCGGTACGAAAAGAGATGTTTGAGAATAGTAAGCAGAATTTTTCTTCTCATACAGACTACTTGTTTACGTTTTAATAGGCTAAGATTCTTGGGTTGCGCGCCGTCACGCAATTAACAAATAATTCCGAACCGTTCAGTAAAGAAACTCACGATATTATAATTTTATAAGATATAAATAATTAAGACTCTTCTCCAAGTTCTAGGTCTGTACGTTTTCCCGATGTTTAAGTATTCGTCGAAATATTTTGGAAAAATTTACAGAGCCCAGTATGGAGCCGCTTTCTTTGTGTTCTTTCAAGGGTACACCGACATGATGGCCGGAAAATAGTGTAAACATCTAGAACTGACTTTGGCAATCTATCCCGCTGATTACCTGAACTGATCAAGCAAACATTGAAATAAGCACTTTTCCTAATACTTAAACTTTTAAAAATACTTAAAGTCCCGAGATAAGTATAAGTTTTCGATAAGCACGTTCATAGCTTTATGTCACGCACCGCCATAAGTCTGAAATTTAAAATGTGCCTGTTTTTATACGAAGCATGTTCTTGACCTGAAACGTCGCTCACAGATATAAATTTATCCCCTCTCATGCCTGATGAAGAAAATAACTTTAATGGATTTTTTTAGTTTGGATTTTAGAAAATGATGACTTCACTTGAACCCCAATAGTAGAAAAGATACGATTTTCGTCACAGTACCACTTTAAAATTCACATTTTTATTGTTGCTGATTAAGTTCGGTTAAGCCGAACGAAATATTCCACTTTCAAAAGTATTTTTATTGCGCTCCGAGTGCATGAAGTTATTTTATATTTTACAGTTATTAATAAATAATTTCGTTTAATATTCAGAAGATGATGCGATGTCCTGGAGCAGCAATATTCACTACCAGGTGATTAGAAAAACAAAACACAAAGGAAGCTTTTCAATAACAGCTCGGATTGAGTTAAAATTCTAGACAAATATACATTTATTAAAACGAAACGAAGCACGAACGCTTGCCTTCGTTTGATGTACATACCGTAACAAAGAAACAAAGTCCACTGAAAACTGATTTTACCTTCCTTTTCTCTCCATGATGATAAGTAAGGTGGCATCATTGAATTGAATCAGATGTTTGTTTCTATTCAACAAATTAAAAGTCTCCTACGCAGACATTCATTGTTTTCTATCGTCAGACAATCCTCCCCAAAGAACATCAGCTAAAACAAACAGCTCTTTATCAATTATAGCGTGCTTCCAAATTTTTGAAGTCTGCGGTAAATCTGCACTTTGCAATTAAGAAAATGACAGCGGGATGCCAAAATACCAAGATTGACTTTTAACGAGTGTACAAAACTATTAAAATAAGGGTTTAAATTTGGCGATCTAATTCCCCTCAAGGCAGACTGGTTGGCTAATAACCAGCTTTTCGTTATACGATTACCTTTCGCTGGTTGGTTATTGGTTATTATCTTCACGCAGCTGACAATAAGAAATCACACTAGTTAAAACGCACTGAAAAAAACGCCTCCTAAAGCCTCTTTGGGGCGTACATTAAAAGCCGTCCTTCTCACTTTCGCAAACACCAAAGAAGACGTTAACACGCA
>CBDDTI010000331.1:0-22500 GCA_965233585.1 bacterium | reverse complement strand
AGGCCACGCAAAAGGGCGGGAAAGGTTAGCCGAAGTCCGGTTTGTGATTTGACAGCTGTCGTGTCGTTAGCCAATCAAATCATTTGAAGAATTCTAACAAGGATTGTGATTGGCTTATTTTAGCGTCCTTTATCAGAAATTAGTAGACAGCTTAGTTTTATCAGCAGATTAGTAGACGATTTATATATATCTCTTACTAACCGAGTTCGAGGGCCGTACTGTAAGTTACGGACCTAGTTTTTTCCTCCTCGATTTATGGCCCAAGCGCTTCGCGCTTGGGCCATAAATCGAAGGGGAAAAACGAGGATCCGTAACTTACAGTACGGACCGAGAAAACGAGGTTAGTAAGATATTTATTTTATCTCTAGTGTGTTTCTGAAGGGCTCAGGAACGATTCTCATTCAAGCGGAACCGGGCTTCGAATTTCTGACGCACCTCGAAAGCAAAACGTTTCAATTTAAAATCGCTTTTAAGCCGTTGGCACGCTTTATTACATAATTTAGAGTAAAAAATAAATAAATTCTTACTTGCTACAAAAGTTAAGAACAGTTGGCGATAAATCACAAAACAGAAGCAGCTTTAAATTTTAGCGGGCCGTACAGGAGAGTACGGCCCGCTAAATTGACCAATCACAGCGCGCGTACTAACTAAGAGATATAATACTAATTAAGAGATATAATACTAATTACTATTTTGAACTTTTATTTAAAAAGTATACTCAATTGTATATAGATTTGAATTATTATGAATTATTATTATTATTGAATTATTATTGCTATATATGTTAAGGAGGTGGACTAGAAAGGGATAACCTCTTCTACCTCCTTTCACAATTTCTCAGGTATTTTTGTCGTCAATGTATTGTTGTTAGTGTTTGTTTGCTCTTTGTGGGTGATTAATTGTGAATAAACTATTATTATTAAAATTACTCACACATACGGACCTACATACTGATAGATAAACAAATTATAAAAAAATAAAAAGAGCATTTGCCAGGGATAAGCGTTCAGATCCTGGCTTGAGCTTGAGCTCGAGAGCTCCTTCGGTTATAAATTAGAAATACAACATATTATGTTAAGTAAATATCACTATATGTCATAGCCGTGACTTATTCAGGGCAGTGGCACTCTCGCAGAATAGAAGTAGGGAGGAGAAGAAACAGAATGCGGTGGGGAATAGAAAGGTTTGGGCGAAACCTACCCAGTTTGTTTGCTAGCTCCATTTTCTTTCCTTTTTTTAGTGTCTTTGTACGCTACAGATGAAACGTCCCTCACAGCCGGACAATTGTTAACCTCTTCGATAAAATTTAAAAGTTTTGATTTCCGTCCCCCATTTTGTGAAGTGTTGATCATAGTTTACTAACTATGTTTTGATTGGTTGACATGCAGTTACTAACACATGTCTAACAATCATTCACATGTCAGATACGAGTTTACCAACACGAAAAAGTTGGTGAAAAAGTTGGCGAGAATAGAGGCAAGTTCTATTTGTCGCCAACTGTTTGCCAACATGTTTGCCGACGTTTCTCGTGCCATTCACACACACCAACTTGAGTTTGCCAATTTTAGTTTGCCGTGTGAAGGCCGCTTGTGGTGCGGTCATGGAAAAAGCGGGTTGCCGACAAGCGGGTCTGGGAGGGAAAAGCAAAGGTCTCCTGCCTTTTCCTTTTCTGTCCAGGATCCCGCTCGTCGCTGATCCCGCTCGTCGCTGATCCCGCTCGTCGCTGATCCCGCTCGTCGCTGATCCCGCTCGTCGCTGATCCCGCTCGTCGCTGATCCCGCTCGTCGCTGATCCCGCTCGTCGCTCACCCGCTTTAACGATCGTTCCCACTGACCGAGAACCTGCATTACTTCTGGATATTGTGTCTCGTGCCCGAAGTCTGGGTCAGAGATTAAATAAACGTAATACAGACTGCAATACATTGTGCTAATTTAGTACGTATTTTCACTCAAAACGCCATATTAAGTGGTACAAGTTGTGGTTTATTTAGTTAAAAGCTATTCCTCGGCCTTATACCAAACTGCCAATTTATTTTAAAAAATAGTTCGTATTGTGTGATCGTCTGGGTGAGGGTAGTTCTGAAAAGAACTGTTGTTGGTGACTGACGTTTCGACAACCTGAGCGGAAGTCATCTTCAGAGTCAACTGAATAGTATTTGTCAGTCGATGATGTTATAAAGTTGGTCCGTTAAACGTGATTGGTCAGTTTAGCCATGATGGTATTGGCTGAAAGACTCGTGTAAAGTTTGTCATCTGTCATTGGTGGGTTTCGATCCGTCTATTGTTAGTCAAATTGTCCGTTTTTTTGGTCCGTGCTGTTAAGTCGGTCTGTTAGAAGTCCGTTTGTCGGTTTCGTTTCGGTCATGAATTAGTCGTTTGTAAGGCGGCGGTAGTTGTTGACATCTGTTAAGAGGCGTTTGTTCTAGGTTAGTGTACCAGCTTTCCAGAGTCAGTCGTTGAAAATAGTTTGTACTGTAGGTCAAGCATTGAGCAGAGTCCCAGTCGATGTTGTGGTTTGTCAGTTGATGATGTACAGCAATGTGATTGTTGGCATCACCATTTCTCGTCGCTCGTTTGTGTTCAGTCAGTCTCGTGTTAAGGTTTCTACCAGTCTCACCAATATAGGAAGCCTGGCAGTCGGAGCATTTGATCTTGTAGACTGCTCCCTGTCTGTTGTTAGGTTCGTCTCTGTCTTTCACGTTTGTCAGTAATTGTCGTAACGTTGTTGTAGGTTTGTGGGCTACACGAATGTTGTAGGGCTGTAGGATACGTGAGATGGTCTCAGAAGTGCCCTTAATGTAAGGTATAGTCACTGTAGTAAGAGGAGTTGGACTCCTGTTAGTAGCGTCGGCTTCAGTAGGGCGGTAAATGTTTCGTTTAATAAAGTCAGCGTTGTAGTTGTTTTTGTGAAAAACACGTTCAAGGTATCTGTTTTCGTCACGTAAGCTGTCCGGTGTGTCGCAAACTAGTTGCGCTCGTCTCGTCAGAGTCCTTATAGTCGTGGCTTTGTGTGAAGTCGGGTTGTAGGATGATTCGTCAAGTAATCTGTCGGTATGCGTCGGTTTTCTGTATACTGTCGTACGCAGTTCGTTGTTGTCGCGGCTTACCAAACAGTCTAGAAAAGGAAGTTTTCCATTTTCTTCGATCTCTTTAGTAAACTGGATGTCGGCGTTTTGTTCGTTTAAGTGGTCGTGAAAATCGTCGATTTCGTCTTTGTGAACAGCTGTAAAGGTATCGTCAACGTAGCGTAACCAAAGCGGTATCGTTTGTCGGCAAGTTGCAAGGGCGCGTTCCTCTATGTGTTGCATCACAATTTCTGCGACAACAACAGAAACAGGCGACCCCATGGCTGTTCCATGCAACTGTTTGTAGTGTTTACCGTTGTACTGAAAGTAAGTCGATGTAAGGCAAAGGTTCAGTAAGTCCATGATGTCTTCTGTCGGTAGCGGTAGTTTAACAGTAGATTGTTGTATAGCGGTCTCGGTACACTGTAATGCCAGTTGAAGTGGAATACTGGTGAACAGTGATTTCACATCAAAAGACACAAGTTTGTAGTCGTCAGGTATCTGTACTGTCTTAATAGCGTCAATAAAGTTCTCCGTAGATTGTAGTTTGCGTCGTGATTTGTCAGTAAGGGGTTGCAGTATGGTCGTCAAGTACCGAGAGAGTTGATACGTAGGGGACCCACAGAATGACACTATAGGTCGCATCGGTATACCAGGCTTGTGCAGTTTCGGTTGTCCGTAAAGTTTCGGTGGTTGTGGTACTGAGCACCGCAGTCGATAGTAGCGTTGAGTGTCAATGGCGTCATTCTCGTCCCCAGAGCCTACGATCCTTCTGGCCTGCGGCAGGGATCGAGAGCTCTGGCCGGACCCGATTTTCTGAGTATGCGCAGAGCATTCGTTTCGTGTTCTCGACCAATCAGATTTGATGAGAAGTCCGTGAATCGCGGACTTCCGGTGTTGGACCAAGCCAGAGCTCTCGAGCCCTGCCACAGGCCAGAAGGATCGTGGGCTCTGGGGACGAGAATGCAATGGCGTCAGTCTTTTTAAGCGTAAGTATTTTGCTGTTAAGTTTACGTTGAAGTGCTGGCGTAGGGTCGCGTTTAAGTTCTTCGTAAGTTTGTTTGTCGTTAACAAGTGCGTCCATTTTGTCAAAGTAGTCAGTCTTGTCCATAACAACAGTAACACGTCCTTTGTCGGCTGGCAGTATAACAATGTTGTTGTCGTTTTTCAGTCGTTTCAGTGCTTGTTGTTCGTCTTTTGTCAAGTTATTATCAGGTATAGAGGCTGATTGTACCGTGGAAGCAATTCTGCTTCTGATGTTATCCTTGGCAGATTCTGATAAGTCTCGCTGACGAGACAGAACCGCCTCAACACTGGATACAATAGTCTCGGTCGGTATTCGTTTAGGCGTCACTGAGTGTTTTAGTCCGTAGGATAGTATGTGAGTCTCGGTTTTGTCTAGGGGACGGGAAGAAATATTCCTGACCCAGTTATCGTCAGTTTTCGGTCGTCTTTTGTCTTTGTTGCGTTGAAGTTTTGTCAGTTTTCGTTCTTGTTTAGTATGAACGCGGTCTGTGGTTTTGTCGGCTCGTCTGTCGGCGATTGTCATAACAGTGTCAAATAAGTTGGTCGGTAACAGTTGTTTAAGTTTGTCAAGTTGTTGTTGTAGTTTATTGTTGCAGTAGTTGAGTCTTCTGTGACAGTCGTTTATCCGCGCTTTCACCAGACGTCTGCAGGTGGATTTGACGATCTGGATGGCCTCTTGTGTGTTCAACGGAGACTTAAGTTTAAGTCCGGCCGGAACGAGACCATGGTCTTTGCAGCGGTGGTTGAACCAAAGTTGTTGGCGTATTCGTCTGACAGTACTTACCGAACTGATGTAGTTGTTCGCAAGTCGTTCGCTCTGTCGTCCAAGTGAACGTTACAACGTTACGACAATTACTGACAAACGTGAAAGACAGAGACGAACCTAACAACAGACAGGGAGCAGTCTACAAGATCAAATGCTCCGACTGCCAGGCTTCCTATATTGGTGAGACTGGTAGAAACCTTAACACGAGACTGACTGAACACAAACGAGCGACGAGAAATGGTGATGCCAACAATCACATTGCTGTACATCATCAACTGACAAACCACAACATCGACTGGGACTCTGCTCAATGCTTGACCTACAGTACAAACTATTTTCAACGACTGACTCTGGAAAGCTGGTACACTAACCTAGAACAAACGCCTCTTAACAGATGTCAACAACTACCGCCGCCTTACAAACGACTAATTCATGACCGAAACGAAACCGACAAACGGACTTCTAACAGACCGACTTAACAGCACGGACCAAAAAAACGGACAATTTGACTAACAATAGACGGATCGAAACCCACCAATGACAGATGACAAACTTTACACGAGTCTTTCAGCCAATACCATCATGGCTAAACTGACCAATCACGTTTAACGGACCAACTTTATAACATCATCGACTGACAAATACTATTCAGTTGACTCTGAAGATGACTTCCGCTCAGGTTGTCGAAACGTCAGTCACCAACAACAGTTCTTTTCAGAACTACCCTCACCCAGACGATCACACAATACGAACTACTGATACTCCTGGGTTCAAACCATTTACTATGTTATTTTAAAAAAGTAATTTGCCCACTTGATAGGAAATAACTTTTCTCCTGTCGCCCATAACTAACGATCCCCATTAAACCCGTGAAGAAGACTTATATCACTTTATGTTTTTTTGAACAAAATCACAACTTATTTGATTTTAGTTTTGTATCATTATTACTTTAGTTTAGCTATTCCAATAGTTAATTATTATCATAATTAGAAAGAGGAAATGAAACTTTGCTTCTCCCAGAGCTCAATTCAAGCACTAAGCAGACTACGTATCCCAAAAAACAACCACCATTTCACTTATATTTTCTCCAAGCAACTCACTTCCATGACCTTCTTGCAAAAGTACTATACTAATACGGTCAAAGTATCGCTCATAGAACAACAACAAAAAAAACAAACCTGTGGAACAAATCCAGTAATGTTTCTATAAACACCCAAGTCCTTTACTTCGTTGTCATTAATGTAAAGCTGACCACCACGTTTCTGAGAACAAAGAAAATGCATTATTTCCCCTCTGAAAATGTCCCAGTCAAATGTTATTTATTTATTATTATTATTCAAATTTCATACACTGTACGAATTCCGATTTTCTAATTGGTCTATTTGTACCACGTGACACTTGGGTATAACGAAACAACTTCCTTGACGTCATTATCGTGGTGTAATAGCCGTGGTGTAAATTCAATACACCACTGTCATTACACCATGGCTTCGGCTGACTCAAAGTTTGACGATTTTTGTTTGCAGTGTATTCAATTTGAATAATAAAAATGTTAACGCACTCATTGCTTGTGAATTATTGGGATTTAGCTGCTCTTGTTCACTAACAATGAACTCGAATTTTTCAATACCGCACTCGGCGGTATTGAAATTTCTCGTTCATTGTTAGTGAACTCGTGCAGGTAAATCCCGATAATTCACTCGCTGAGTGCGTTAACCTGTAATTATTTTTTATCAGATCACTGAAATACCACGCTTCAAAGGTTTTGATGCCAGGGACAAATCCCGATATTTTGATCAAATCATTGGGGGTTTCCGGGGGAGGGGAGGGTAGGAACAGACAGGATTTCTATCAGGAGTCTTGTGTGTTTCAAAACTGGGTTTGTGATTGAAACCGTTCAAGTAATATATCAAATACGAGAGACAGTGTTTCATCGGGATATTCAAACACCGAGAGGAGAGTTGAAAATACGACGTGCAGCGGAATATGATTGACGAAACTCGAGATGTTTAGATAGACGATGGACCACAGTTTTTTTTTATCATTTCAATCGAAACAAAAACTAAGGTGTGTGCGGGGTAGTAAGATCGTCAAAATTTATGTTAATTAAGACCAGTATCCGAACCTCCTTCACGGTTGTGATAATCTTTGTTTTAACTTGATCAATTATTAATGAAATTGAGAAGTTTGAATGAGAAAACCACAAGGTAACTGGTCCTCAACACAAAATCAATACTATAGAGGAAACAAATAACACCACAAGACCATCGTCTTACCCCATAATATGCCTTTCCACACAGCGTGTTCAGTAGGGTCGTTTTTCCGGATCCCGAGGGACCCATGACAGCGGTTACTTCCCCAGGAAGCATCTGACCCGTGACGCCTTGAAGAACATCCTTCTTTGTCTGTTGAGTACAATTACACCAAAGAAGAGGATAGGTCCGCATTAGTGTGCAAACAAGTTGGAAAGAACAGATGTAACCTTAAAGTTAATTGACAACGATTTGTCAGCTCGATTTGACCTAAACTTGATCTGAAAAATCTGTGCGGGAATAAAATCAGATAAACGTCATGCTGTTGAAAACCAAACTATTTTAGTTACTCGGGGTGATGAGGCTGATTAGGCCCCTGGCAACGAAGTCATGCTAATATCAAGATCTCAAAAAAATAAAATAAAAAACACATGATCAATTAATTAATGACTAACACTTTAAATATCTCAATAAATAACAGTCCTGAATCTTAAAATCTTAATATCATGTCAGCACTATTCATGACCTAACACAATTAAAAGGGATTCCAATCAAAGTTCGAGCAATTATTGGAAAAAAACTTTTACTAAAAAGCTACTAGTATCACCGTAACATTTTAAATACTATTTGAGACATCGCACTTTATTGATTTCTCTGAGTGACCCCGGGGTTAAATTCTCAAGCATTCTCAAACCGCAAACCTCCTTTATCAAACCTCCTAAATGTTTTAGTTGAAATATGGATAACTTTCTCTCACAGGGTCAGATTGAGAGCTTATTTCTCGATACATTCACCTTCACTTTCTTCAAAATGCTATTATGTTAAGAGATTTTTTTCGTGACTTTTTTTGCTATTATTGCTCGAATGTTCAGAGGAAACTGTCTTAACGTAAAAAAGAAATATACATCCCTTGTTCACAGAGATCTGGAGTAAATATTCATGTAGGGACCCTAACTTCCTGTGACATAGACACCCTAAGCTCCTAGGAAAAAGGAGCCTAGGGACCTAAGGACCTTAAAATTCTAAGACCTAGGGAGGGACCCTAACTTCTTAGAACCTAGGGACCCTAACCTGCAATGACCTAGGGACTTTAAGTTCCAATGACCTAGGGATCCTAACTTCCTAGGACCTAGGGACCATAACTTCTTAGGACTTAGAGACCCTAGCTTCCCATAACCAAGCGACCTTGACTTCTTCGGACCTAACCCTAACTTCCTTGGACTTAGAAACCCCAACTTCTCCTTTACTGCCAGCGGAATTTTACCTTCTTGAGAACTAGGCTGAGATTTTCAAAGCGGATAGTAATGGTTTGGTTCTTGGGCGACGCTTCTTCTCGATACTTTTTCACCGCAGTAAACCACGAAGTTAGTTGCTTTAACGGGTCTTGAACTTTGAAGTTTGATGCTATCTGTATCTCACGACATCGCTGTATCACATGACGTTCAAACAGAGATGTGAGTCGTTCTTCGTGGTTGAAGCAGTACACGAGTATCAACATCAGCCCCAGAATTAATAAGATTAATACAATACCAGCTGCGGCACTCTGTGGAGCTGTAGAACCCTTCTTGCATATAGAGAGAATCTGCAAAATAACAGGCATGCAATGCATATTAATTCATAAAATAATGTCATTCAACTAACGTGAGTTCTATATTGAGGAAATATTAGTCGGGTTCTTTTTTGCAAGTTTATAGACTGAACAACAGGCGAGGTTAAAAAGGTTACGAAAAAAGAACTCGACTTACATTCGCCATTTCGAAAACAGTCCTAAGAAAATACGCGCGCTGATTGGTTAAAAATGGTGTTTCCATAACTCGATGAAAACACAGAACTTGCATGAGCTGTTGACGTGATGATGGGGCGAGCAAAGAGAATTTACATTTTGATGATCAGAGTAAACAAGCTGTTTCCCGTTTTTTCGTCGTGGCGTTTTCTAAAATAAATAGAACACATGTTCTTCGTGTTTCTAAACACTCGTGAAAGTTTGGAAGAACTCAGAAAACCTGTACCTACGGCTCGTCTTCCCACAACATTTCTCGTTCTCCCAAACTTTCACTCGTGTTCCTATTTAAGCAATATACCACAAGTTTCTATGGTTTATAGGCTGATAAATTACGCGGGATGTTGGTAGAATACGAGAAGAATCAGTCGTACATCACGAGCCGCAGGCGAGTGATTTACGAATTCTTCGAGTGTTCTACACACATCCCAAGTGGTATATCAGCCTATAAACCATAGGAACTTGTGATATATTGCTTAAATAGGAACACGAGTGGAAGTTTGGGAGAACGAGAAATGTTGTGGGAACACGAGCCGTAGGCACAGGTTTTCTGAGTTCTTCCAAACTTTCATATTGTATATTGCTTTTATATCATAATTCGGAAGACGCGCGATTTTTCCATGAGCTTACCGGCACAATAAGCCATAGCTGATTGACCAATCAGAGTGCGCGCATTGATTTGGTTATTATATAAAACTCGGTAGAAACACGGTACATGTTTTCTATTTCTTAAATAATTTATCATTAATCTAAACGCGTCACGTGATTGGATATACCCCAGCTAATACTGCGTAACAACCGAATATTATTCCTCCATTTTCGTGTTACGACTGATAAAAATATTGAAGAATAATGCGACTTTAAAATATGCTCATACCTATGCCATACCAGGTACGTTACCCCTATTTATTATATGGCTGGCTCCGCGAGCGGACAAAATGACCCAAATCGCGCGCTGTGATTGGCTACCCGAGCGGGCAAGATGGAGCCATCTTGCCCGCTCGGGACTACAAGCTGTGTCCCGCAAGCAAAATTACCCCAAAAACCATCTAATTAATCCTTTATTGACCAAGTTTGCTCGGTCAAGATGGCTGGGTATTGGCCTTGTTCTTTTTTTTGCGAGTTTATGGACCGAGACGAACATAAACTCGCAAAAAGGAACTTGGCCAATATCCAGCCCTCTTGACCTCACACTTGGTCAATAACTCATACATATTTACCACAGAACAAAATGTTTCCAGTCGTAACAATAGAATAGTGAGTGCTGCTGATCACCAACAGTTTGTGCAACAACGAAACTTCTACAGACGTCTTGCAGTCTAACATGTCAAGCTTTCTACGAAAAGTATACTGTTACTATACAACTTACCTCATCTACTGTGTCACGCACTAACCTGCCATCACGCGCGTTCTTTATTTTTCTTAGAACGCCTGATCGCAGGTCACTCATGCAGCTATCATGCAAGAAACGGAAGAAATCAAACCTTCACACTATGGCACTTTTGAACGTCTCAAATGAGTAGTACCCAGTCTCTTCAAAGACTAGTAGTTAGACTCTATTTAGCAAGAAAATGATGTCATTTTCAGTGCCAGCTTTTCTTCCTTCTGCGATTTTTTTTAAACTAAAATACGGGGGAGCGGGTTATGCAGCTTCTAGACCCATTTTCGTTGAGACGACAAATCCATATTCCGAGTCGAGGGTAAACGTGGAGAGTTAATTTCTCCTACCTTTTTTTGCAAACGAGGCAAAATTGCAACCTCGTTCCCCGGTTGCGGCTGGTCACGTGGCCACCTGTGGCGCAAAATTTTCTACCAGGGTAGAGTCAAAGAACAATTTTTGTCGATCTCAACTGAAGCGAAAGATAGGCGATCGCTGGTTATCCCTAAATTAACCACACATGGGCAAATAACTAAATACACCTTTGACATTCTTCAGTCCTATTTTAAGCTTCACAAAGGTCAAACGAAATATATTTATGTACAGTATATCCAACATATTGAAGTATCACTCTGATTTCAATTCCAGCCGGTCGAATTACTAAGTAGTAAAACTGATTCGCTCTAAATTACCTGACGGCACATTGTTGGCTATATACAGCAGTACATATGAATGTTGTGCCGCATAGCACTATAAACACAAATGTGGGAGAATTAACTCTGAAGTGTAAATTAAAGTGCTATGAGAAACCTATGAAAGACCCACTGGGCGTTAGCCCTAGCAAAGGGAATCAGGGAACCACACGAGGTAAAGAAAAATTTCTTTTGACCACCGAGGTCAAAAGCTATGAGAAACCTATGAAAGACCCACTGGGCGTTAGTCCTAGTAAAGGGAATCAGGGAACCACACGAGGTAAAGAAAAATTTCTTTTGACCTCGGTGGTCAAAAGAAATTTTTCTTTACCTCGTGTGGTTCCCTGATTCCCTTTGCTAGGGCTAACGCCCAGTGGGTCTTTCATAGGTTTCTCATAGCACTTTAATTTACACTTCAGAGTTAATTCTCTGTTCCCACATTTATATACAGCAGTGTTTTATTTACCGAAGAATATAAAAGTAGAAACTGACACAACGTAGGATGATTTTTTTTTAGAGCGTATATGACAGATTTTTTTAGTTTGTTTGCGCGATAAAATCTCCACAATGTACTGATAAGAATAGCAAAAAAATTGTCGATAGCTATTTGCTTGTGTCAAAAACGTAAAATTTCACTTCTTGTGGGATACAAAACCGCAAGACCAAAACAGGAGACTGGGAATGATTGTGACGTCATTTCAGGACTTAGAATTTCGGGGAAAACAGATTTCTCCGACATTTTCTTATTTTCGTATAAGCAACGCACTTTTGGAATACATTAGCTCAAAATAAGAAAATGACTGAGAAATCTGTTTTCCGGGCAACCTCATTCCCAGGACCTTTACCCTGGGTTGGGGGCCAGGGTAAACGTCCTGGGAACGGGATTGGTTTTCCAGGAAGCTTTAAGTCTTGAAATGACGTCACAGTCATTCTCAGTCTCCTGTTTTTGGTCTTGCGGTTATGTACCCCACAGGAAGTGAAATTTCACATTTTTGGTACATCAAAACACGGAGAAAATAAATCGCCATCGAAATATTAATTTTTTGCTAGCTTATCAGTACATTGTGGAGATTTTATCTAGCAAACAAAACATAAATCTGTCTTATGAGGTGCACTATATTTTGGCTGATGAAACCAGTTTTCTTCATTTAAAAACAACAATAAAAGCAGGTAACACACTCCAACCCACGGTCTGGCCAGTACCTTACGCATGCGCACAGCCATACCATCCGGGCAGTGGTAGCCATGGACAGCTGATTTGGCCTCGTTAAGCCTCATCAGCATGGCATAACCGTCACACGACAGTTTTCCCATGGGTTCCACTGCCCGGGTGATATGCTATGCCATGCTGATGAGGCCTGACATGGCCGAAACCCCGAGGGGGGTACTCGATATATCCCTGAGTGGGGAAGCGCGGCCCGGCCCCACATACCCTGACCCTGTTTAAGACAAATATCGCTGATTTTCCTACCCTGTTTAAGACAGAATTCCGACTTTTGATACCCAGTTTAAGACGCGGTTACAAGTTGTGTGGCTTTCTTTTTGTGTAATCAATGGTATCAATGCCAAAGTCAATGGAAGGCAATATTAAATAACAAGGGCTTGTAAAAATTTTGCTGTTTATCGTCCAAGAAAAGATATCCTGTTTAAGACAAAAAATGATAAATTCTATACAAAAATTCCGCTGGCCGCACGTCCCCATTAAGCCCTTTTAAGGGAGTACCTCCCCCCCCCCCCCCCCCGTCCGAAACAGCTGTCCATGGCTGCCACTGCCCGGGTGATATGGCCGTGTATTTGCGTAAGGTACTGGCAAGATCGTGGGTTGGTGTTTGAGTGTGTCACTTGCTTTTATTGTTGTTTCTTCAGGTACAATTAGATACCATAGAGAATCGTTTACCGGGCAATCTTGAGGCTCTACAGTTCCATTCCGACAGAAATGTCCTCCAGTACATGGCTTCTTGACAGTGACTTTCGGGCAGTAACTTCCGCTTGGACAGGGAACTGGGCTCTTGGCTCCAGGACATATGAGCTTTGAATGGGACGGATCAAACAGAGGGATGGACTGGGAAGGACTGCAGCATTTTCTACTTTCACGACATAATGGTGGCGAGGTTTCCTATAGATATGGTCAAAGTTCAAAACAAAGTTTTAAAACTGCTTTAGTGATTTGGAAAGCTAACATATTAAGAACTTAATGACTCGCCCCAAGGGAAACAGTGGCCGTTTTCCTTTTACCAAAAAATTCGGGAAATTCCGGTTGGGTTGTAAATGGAACATGATTTTTCGGTTCGTTCTACTGGAAAATTTCCGGAAAAAAAAGGAATTCCTCCTGAAGAGGTAGTCCCGTTTTCCCGGTGGAAACTTCCCAATGGAAATTGTGTTCCATTTACAGACTTCTCGTCTTTATCACCAGTTCCATGCCTTTCGCGGTCTTTTAAGCGGCCAAGTGAAGTTTCTACCACTGTAAACCAAGAAAGACGGGAGGATACAGATGTCAGTCTTCTCATAATCCCATATGCCGATAATAAGCATTTGTTTGGCGGGAAAGTGACGAAGAAAGACGTGTTCGAGAAAACAGCAGAACAATTTATTAAGGCGTCTGGTCGTTTGGTGAAGCGACAGAGAATGGGACTTATGACAAATGGAACGCACACTTTGCAATGGAAATTTTCCGAAAGTTTTTGTAAATGGAAAACGCCCAGTGAGTGAGGCGAAGCCGAAACAACATTGAGGTTGAGGGGAAACAACACTGACTGTTTGGGTCATTCATCAAGTGTTTCGTTATACCTCCCAACTCAAAATAGAAAAACACTGCGAGAAAAAATCGTTTGCTTTACGCCGGCTGACTCATAAATTTGCCTGGTTTCAAGGAGCACGATCTGATCACGTGTGAGTCGAAAGTTCATGTTGTTGTTTCCCTAAGGAGGTAGTGAGGTTTGATCCCCGACACGTGACGCGTTCTCCTCCAATCGGAAAACGTATTTGAATCGGGAGGTATAGCAAAGGAAGTTAGCTACTATGTTAATACACTCGCTACCTACACATTCTCCAAGGATAAACGACTGAACTAACAGCAGTCTACATTCACTGGGGCACTTGATTTACTATCATCAAGTTAACACACAACCTGGTTAAAATATAACCTTGTCAACCGAACTGAACCACAAAAGTTTCTTTAGAAACAAAATTCCTTTTGAAAGCGCGTTGTCGTGGCGCTCATAATGGTGTTTAGAAACGATGGGAAGCCACATAAATCAGGAAACAACTCGTTTGCCCAACAGAGGAACATTTCACTGTTTGGGGACACTAATGTGGCTGTGTTAACATTGTGTAAATACAATTTATAGCCAGATTCTTGCAGTGAGGCTCTTATACGCATACTCTACAGTGAGGACCTTCACGTGGCTTATAACGTACTTCTTTCCATATCAGGAAGGCTTGTGTGTCGATCCCACAGGGCGTTTGCGCAGGAGGCTATCACTTCCTCATTTGCATAGTACAGAAAGGAAAACACTATTCTTTCTAAAAAAAAAACACCATTCTTCTTTGTTTTGAAAGCCTTTCAAATAACGAGAAACTATTTTTACTTGATAGGAACTTTAAGGAAATTAATACCACAAAGATAGGTGAGATGACTTACTGTGAAGCCGACCAGTTCATCCTTGACACAGTATGCTCCCATGGGACATGGTATAATACATACTTGGTCCTGAGCACAGTAAAACCCTGCAGATAGCGTGAAAATTAGCATTTCTTCAACATGTCCGGATTTTTTCCCCTTCCACAAAATATTACACAAGGAAAACAAGACAGAAATTCATATATGATTAGCGTCTTGCCCAAGACAGAGCACAGTTGGGAAGGCTTAACTGGAGACGCGCGATCTCCACTCCTGTGCACTATCTATACTTCGCCAACGCGCCTACACAATCTCATAGAATACTAATTCGCAAAATTGGAATAAGTATCGAAGAGTAGTCTTACCATCTGGACACGGCTCAACTTGTTTTGTCACATTGTCGAAGTAAAATCCCGCCTCGCAAGCCGTTGAATTTTCCGGTTTCATACAAAATGGTTTTACCACAGCACCAGGAAGTTGCGGTTTGAGAGGACGTATGGTAGCTGATGTGTTACATGGCTTAGTGACCTCAGGGCAGCAGTAGGGAAGGTACTCTGTAGGACAGCAAGCCGATAGGGGTTTGTTGAAAACATCTGCAAAGCAAAGCGATGGATAACTTGAGAACTGTTGCATCTAAGTCTTCTTTTGAAGCAATCTGCCCAATAAAACAACGACATACTCTTTTGGGGTTGGCTGATACGTATAACATTATGGCAGACATGTCCTTGTTCATCATATCATTTCTTGGTTTACTCGCACGTGGACTGCAAGTAGAACTATTTGGGGCCATCAATGTACACAGACTACAGACGACAGACTGCAGTTCGGGGATAACATGCAAATAGCCTGCGTAGCTTGGCGGTTTGTAAGCAAGTTGAGCGCGCTAAGAAAGCGGATAAGCAACGATAACAAGCCCCAAAGCCGCGAGGAGCGGAAACGAGCGGCGAACCGAAAAACAGAGCCGCCAAGCTACGCAGGCTAACATGAAAACTGAGGGTAAATTGTAATTAAAATCAGTTATCATTTAACTGCAAAATGGTTACTTGGGATTGAAATATGGATGACTGACGTGTCAACCCAGTGATTGATTTGAGATCGAGAGAAAGTAAGAAGGAATAAGAAGCTTTTTATCCACAATTACGCAATCTGAAGGTTACTGTTCTGGTCGTTTAATTATTAAGCGATGGCGGCAAAGTGTAACGAATATATTCTGGTGGAATTGGAATTTATAACTGTTAGTTTTTAAGGAGGAGCCAAAACTGATGTACCTGGAGCAAGGTGGGAACAAACTCCAAAGTTAACCCACTTATGGCAGGCTAAGTTCTGCGTAATTTGGAGAATAATAAATATTCATTAATTTGAAGGTAAAATATAATTTCATTTCTCCGTGGGATGCCTGTGGCAGGCCATGGTAAGGTTTTCCCGGGGTCTCTTTTTCATCGTCAACGCAAAACGACAAATTTGATTGACAATGAAATCTACGTGACAGCTTAAAGCACTTTTATTTCCAAACATTCTGCGATTCTACTATTCTGGCAAGGAGCATTCTGCGATTATGCGATTCTGGCAAGAAGAGGTAATCAACAGGAGGCAAGGCATTTTGGCAGGTGTTTCGACTTTTTGTACTGAATTAAACTGTGAAAATTGCAGAGTTCACTCGGCCTGCCAAACGAACCAGCGAGGAGCATTCTGCGATTATGCGCGGAGCATTCTGCGAGGAGCATTCTGCGATTATGCGAATCTGGCAAGGAGAGGAAATCAACAGGAGGCAAGGCATTTTAGCAGGTGTTTCGACTTTTTGTACTGAATTAAACTGTGATAATTGCAGAGTTCACTCGGCCTGCCAAACGAACCAGCGAGTTCAGCAACCGAACCTGCGTGTTCATCCGGCCTATGTGCCTAACGCTTAGTCTAAACAAGTAGTTTGAAGCAACTTTGACACACGATATTCATTTCATCTTTGTATTCACAAAGCAAGGCGTCCATCACGGAAAACTTCGACACCAACTATTTCAAAAATTGGCTCAAATATTTGCTGTTTTGCAACAATATTCAAGCCTCGAGAGTTTTACTGTATCGAAATTTTCGCAGTTCAATCATTGAGCTCACCTATTTACCAGAACGCACATGTAAATAGTGTTTGCGAGGTTACCTCCATTCGATGTTTATTTTATTGTCAGTGTTCCACTGACTTCTCATGGAAGCTTTCGCTATCTAAACAAGTACACATTATCAATGGCGAATGCACCAGTTGCGTAACGGTGCATTACGCTTTTCTCTCACACACTAAGGACAATCAATACTTGATAGTCACCCTACTTCAGTTCTTCTCTCACACAAATGAGCTTCTGATTATATAAGAGACAATCAGTATTTTAGCCTGTTGATGTTTAAGCAGATCCGCTACGTTCATTGACGGCAATACATCCCTTCACAGTATTTTAGTCTTCAAATAATCCCGGGGTATCCAACCGATGGAATCCATGATCGATGACAATCGATACCAATCGATATCAATTAATCGATTGATATTGATAATCGATGACCAATCCATGGCGAAGATTCGTGTGGTTATCGATTGGTATCGATTATCAATACCAGTCGATAGATAAACTGGTATCGATCGGTATCGATTGGTTGTAGATTGACGGAAACGGAATTGACGCTTAAAAAAAACACAACTTTGTACGGAGTAATTGTAAGCACATTTCATTTTAATGGGAGAACATTACTCTCTTCTTTCTCTTTAATGTTAACACCCCGTCCACAAGAATCCGGGTTTTTTTTCTTTTTGACAAATTAAAAGTTTGTTCCATGGGCCATCCTATAGACTTCAAAGAACAGAAAGTGTTTGCATCGTGCTTTCACAAAAAAAAATCCAGAAGATCCAGTAGCTCGGACTGTAGGTAGCCTGGTTGTCCACGATGGTTCACAACTTTCAACGTGTTCCCCCGGATACATCTGCAGGTACCGGAAAGCTTTGTATTTTGGGTCACTTGGGATTAGTCTTTATTTGGAGTTTGTTTGTTTCCTGTCTTTTATTTCTTTTGTTTGACATAAGCTTACACAGTCTGTGCTTCGGTACCTGCAGAAAGATCCGTTCTCCCTTCTTCTTGTTTGCAATGAACACCTCACCGACGTTCACCTCAAAACGGCAAAGATGATATAGCCTTTGACGATGCACCTTATATTCAGTAAAGCCTCTATCCAGACGTCTCGCGAAGACATTGTGACACGGAAAGGCAATGGCGGGCAAGTGGGTAATTCGAGTACACGTGCAACGGGATATATTCTTTGCGCTGACTGGGTCGGAATTGTTTTACCAATTTCGTCCCCAGGGCTTCCCAAAATTGGCGGATGATCGGACAGGTAGCGTGCGTGACATCTGTTTCGAGGTCCTGTTCCAATCGATGTCAATCGACGAACGATTTTTGTGTGGTTATCGATTGATCATCGATTGACCGATACCAATTACCTAATTTTATCGATTGATATCGATTGATCGATTGGTTTTCCGATCATCGATTTCCATCGATTGGATACCCCGGGAAATAATTAAAACGTTGCGTTACCATTTTCTGGTAGTTCTCATAAGAGATATATAGCCTCAAAACAAATTCCGTTTTTCACGTTGCAAAATTACTTCTGCCAGTTTTGATGCCATTTCTAAACACCATGTACCTCTCCTTCCATTATGTATATCACCCGGAAAGAGGAAATAGGAGCCGGCGGAGGAGACTAAGCTTTCTGCCTACGCTATTTTCCACAACACAGTGACAGTTTCTTCAACACTTTCGTTAGTGATTTTTTATGGCTGATGTAACTGATTAATCACTGCACTTTACTTAACGTCACAATTCATTTCAATGCTACGCTCCCTAGCCCAAGCATCGCACGGAATAGTCTCCTTCGCAGCCTTTTCTTGGGATGTCAAGCAACGCTCCCCCCAAACCGTTCTGCGGCTGCGAAAGAGACTACCCACGGAATTGCATTTAGGCGTCTTGTATGAAGCAAGCGCACTGTCGTGATTGCGTACAATCACATCAGCGCCATTGTTTTGGAAATTTATAAGCAAAGGAAAAATGTATGCGCTAAAAAGGCTAGGTGAAAGACAGCATGGAACGAATAGTGAAAGAAATTGAAGGACGGGTTCGTTTATTTTTAACTAGGACAGCTTCACGATTCCCGATGGTCGTAGTTTTCGACGCGCGAAATAGCACAAACAGCTCGTTCACAAAATTATTGACAATTTAATTAATACTAGCAGTAATCAAAGATTATGAGAGTGCGTTCGACGCCATTTAAACTTTTATACAGATACCTTAAATGATTTCCCTAGCTGACTTTCAACCTCTAAAAACCAATCTTTTTTCATCAACGATCGAGGTTTTACAGAAAGATATTTCAGTGACAAAGTCCATGCCATTCTGATTGAAGAGGTCCCATTACAAACTATGTTGTGTGACGGGCTGACGGCGCCAGTTTCCGTAGACTCACAAGTTTTTAAAATAGGACTAAAATATTTACATCAGCCTTTAAATTTCGTGCTAAATATTCTCAAATTACCTTGTAACGTTTAAGCGAAACAGCTAATTTGTAAAAGTATATTTTTACGAACATTATTCTAAGCAGGAAGGTCAAATCTAAGTGAACATTTGCAATCGCGTGCTCATTCATCATAAACAAACTCGGCCGTGCGACTGACTCGAGTATCTCCCCGGTATTTACATTTCCTTTCCCTGATTCACTCATATGGATCTTGCCCTCAGAGTACTCTTCCACCGGTTCCAAATAATATTCGACCGGATACGACTGACCATTTCTGTCGTAATTGGAACTATTAAAATAAACATCAAATGTATTAAAGCTGTTTCCACAGTTAACATCCCAAAGCCTAGGCGATCGTGTTCGTGAACATATAAAATAAACAACCTCCTCGTGGGCCCGACATCAAACTCGAAAGGACTATTGAATATAATACTACTCAGCCTCAAAATTCCACGGCAAAAGAGTGCAACGCTACCTCTGAGATCAAGAGCATATGTAGCCTGCGTTGCAGACAAACTAAACCCTGGGGTTTAGTTCGTCTGCAACGCAGGCTAGAGCACATGGAGCTACATGGAAAGAAAGACCAAAGTCCACATGGCCTACTCACTGCTCACATGTTCGTCACAAGCTATCACATGTCTCAGTTACGGTACCAGTTTCCTAGCCGTGACATGTGGTTTATGCCGTGACATGCCCCTGCAAAAATTAAGCGGGGTGGCCATTTTTGCGTCCTTACAGGAATGTGTATTTTCCAGCCTATAACCTTACACAGAGCAACTAACTCGCCAAAGTCACGCAACAAAATTAGGCTTGCGTTCCACTTCGTCGAACACAATTAGAAATCGAAGGTAAAAACAACTCCAACATGAAAGACTTCAGGCTGACCAGCTCGGATATTTTCCATAGTTTGGGAGTACGAGTTTATACGCAAAATACATTCGGTAAGTTGCTTTGACTAAACGTTTGTGTTTGAAAATCCAAAACCATCCTCAGAATGTTTTTGTCTACAGAACAGGTTGCATTAAAATACGTAACAAAGAATAAATGCTATACCGAATAACTGCATTGTGACTAAACTTGATAGACAACAAATGCAAGGAAACGATGTTACGTGCTTGTTATATTTCGATATAAATCTATATCATCTTCGGACTAAGGCGGGAATACAAGTAGCAGAATTTTAAATACTGCGAGATTGTGCAACAGTATAATCACGTGAAAATGAAAAACAAAGAGACGAAACTGTCAAGAGAATAGGCGGAGTTCTCTACTGGCTTTTAAGCCATTGTTCAGAAATGGTGTTAAACGCTTAATATGGTAAGCTGCTTTATATAGTAATAGATTCCAGTTATCATCGCGATCTATTATGTTTGTGTTATCACGCACGGTTTGGGCGAAAAATTCTTTGTTGATTACAGTAATAGATGAAATGTTCTCATTAGTAAAAACATCCGGTAAGTTGTTAGCCTGCGTAGCTGGCGGTATTGTAAGCGTACGCGAAAAAAAGTTATGACAAGCAAGCGGCGAAGCCGCGAGGAGAATGAGGAGAGGGACTCTGAAATACCGCCTGCAAGAAAACCATAGGTTTTTGAATGGTCCGCACACCAGCGTGCGGGAAAAACGGATTGGTCGAGAGAAGTACACACGTCAATCAAATGTTAGATGATCGCTCATATATTTCCCGAGGGACACTTTGCTTTGCTTATGAAAATAAAAGTAATGCTCGGCGGCTTGTTTGAACTAAGCCGAACAACACGCAACAACAGTCAACAGACTATACATCGAGCTCCAGAAACATACGCTCAATCAGACAGCTGCAAGGGACATAGAATTTCTCTAAGAAAATTTCTCGAAGAAAAGCTACGGCATCTCCGAAGAAAAACGTACGAGGGCAGCTATAATACCTGTGATAAGAATCTACCTGTACTTGCCTGTTCTAATCATAGCAGGGCCCGGTGTCACGATATAAGCGTTCACAGTAAACATCATATTTTGTCCCTCAAAAGCAAATGCTTGGAGACTTAAAAACATATCTTGCAATAGAAATGACCCAAAACAATACACTAACACATGGCAAATTACAGAGGTGTCAGACTCAACAAAGCGACATGCAGGATAGCAACGGAAATCATGCAGACCTATGACCTCTTAGTTAAAATTTGCCATAGCTCTGATTAACTTATAACACATAATGTATTTGGTAATTTTTTGAAAATTACCGAATTTTATCTTCAGATTGACACCATAATACCTACAAAAGTCGTTAGCGTTTTCCTCTTGGGTTTAGGCGTTATTCGCCATGCATGCAGTAACAACGAAGTGTCACACGATCGCCTTTACGCCTACATTTCGCGCGAAAATTGTCGGTTCTAATTGGTTGATTTAATTGGAATCAGTTGAGGTCAATGAGGTGATAAAAGTGGGCGGCATTCAAAAGACCCATGTTCTCTGGCAGGCGGTATTTCTCGCGGCTCCGCCGCCAAAACTTTATTCCGCGTTCACCATACCGCCAGCTACGCAGGCTAGTAAGTTGTATAAATCTTGTATGTGTTTGATATTATCACAATCGCGGAGATGTTTATATATAGCGCTTTCTTTGTCCGTGAGTGCATGTTCTTGTGTTCGGACAAGAAGAGTTCTGTTCGTTTTGCCGATGTACGAAGAATTACAACCAGGGCAGGTGAATTTATAAACAACATTTGATTGGCTTAATTGTGGCGTTTTGTCCTTAGTGCTTGTGAAGAAACACAATTTTGTTGTCTTCTCTTTTATTCGGATGTCAACATTCGGATCGACGAGACATCTCCGAACTTCGATGACAAACGCGTAGCTCTAGATGCAAAGAAAATTAAGATCATTAAAGACCTGCAATCGACCGCTGTAATATTAAAACCGGACAAAGGAGAAGGAGTAGTTTTGATCCCCAAACAAGATTATACACATGCCATGGACAGTCTGTTTTCCGATCGTACGAAATTTAAGCCCATTAAGACAGATCCTACTCATCGACGACTTATTTCCATCCAGAATTACCTTCGCAGCCTTGTGAGGCGAGGCGAACTAGACAAAGATTCATATAAAAACATCCGACCACGAAATGCCAAACCTGCTCGTGCTCATGGCCTTCCGAAGATCCACAAAGCTTTTCACCAGCTTCCAAAGTTCCGCCCTATTATTGATACAACCGGTACCACGCACTACTCCGTTGGCAAATTCATCAGTGAGCTTCTACAACCACTCACACTGAATGAGTTCACATTGAAGGACACTTTCGACGCAGCAAATAGAATCCAGGCAATATCTCCAACTTTGTTTGCCGAAGGTTATGAATTCGTGTCTTTTGATGTGGAATCTCTGTTTACGAATGTTCCTCTT
>CBDDTI010000330.1:0-6645 GCA_965233585.1 bacterium | reverse complement strand
CCAGACTTCACACGCGGAGGGCACCAGCCATGCGAGCCCATCGCGTCTCCCACCAATAGGCCCTTTGAAGGATCCGGTCACATGTTACAGAATAGATTATGCTGGGGCACAAATGACGCAGTGGCCCTTTCAAACCAAAGGAAAGTCGGGCTGGACTGGTAAGAGTTCCTTTGTTTTGAAAGTCTCACTGCGTTATTTTCATCCCAGTATAATTTATTCCGTATCAAGTGAACAGATCCTGCAAAGGGGCTATTCCTCGACTTACCAATGATAAATTTGAATGATTGACAGCTTAGCCATTTTCCATGTTCTAAAGAGTTCTAAGACGCCTTTCGTGGCTGTAGTCATTGGAACATGCAGTTTTTCACTTGGCATTTCCTTCTTGTTGATCTTGGCTACATTCTGCAAAACGTTTCGGGCGTCCTCTGTTTTACCTTTGACAAGAAGCCATCGCACTGATTCTGGGATGAATCTATAAGTCAAAGAGAGTGACGAAGTGGTCTTCAATCAACCTTTCTGTGGGATATTAGAGCGTATTGCTTAACTCTTATTAACCCTGGCGAACAGGAAGTGTGTACGGGAGAATCTTGACCGAAATCGTGAGGTCTGTACACAGGACCTTGATCAAGATTCTCTCATACAGACCTCCTGCTTGGTTAATAGGGAGTTTAAGAAACCACGACGGCGACGCCGAGGACAACATCGATTAAAAAAGGAACTTAAATTTTACCCACGAATCTCGCGACACCCTAAAGTCGTTTAGTTTGTTTCTCACTGTCAAACCTATTTCGAAATTTAATATGGAACGCAGGGTTAAATTCAGAATATATATTTTAAAATTTAGCCGTCGTCGTTCGCGTCCTCCAGACGACGCAGAATTTGGTCATTTCACGTAGTCTTTTTGCAAAGGACGGCAAAGAAATGTACAGCAAATTAAAACGCACGTGCTCAGCCATTGTTCTGCTCATTAAAGCTTTTGTTTAGCGACGTTGCCGTTGCCGTTGCCGTCGTGGTTTTCTTAAACTCCCTAATAAGAGCTAAATATTAACGCGCGGGATTGTACCTACCTCCTAAAACTACTATGGGGAAAAAATGACATCATTGTCTACAGTTTGTCATTCAATAAAACGATCTTCAGTAGAGAAGACATCGTGCGAGATACATTAATCCAAAAAAGTTAAGAGCTTTGAAAGCTTAATAGTTGTCTACATGCTTAGTACCTTAGAGAGTTCAAAAAAGTGTAAAATTTCTTACTTCAGCCCATAAATTCTTCGTAAAATTTTCTTTTATTAGAAAACTTGTAGATTGAAATACTTTTAGGTGGTATGCCTAGAATAGGCTAGGATTTCTTTTTTGCATTTGTTAAACTAACTGCTGTTGTGTAAGTCTGTCTTTTAATAGGTGTGTTCTTGTATTTGGCTTGCCCCGCCTCGATTAGCTTTTTTTCTAGCTATTTGCGGGGTAGGCCATCCATTAACTATTATTATTTGGTTTAATAAAGTTAATAAAGTTGTTGTAGCCTTACAGCTCGTCCGGCATTCAGAGGAAACAACTCACTAGCAAGATATTTCACGGTATACCACTCGTATGCGTTACATAACTAACATAAATCTACTAGCGTTCAATCACGAATGGCGTTCTCTTCGATTGGAGGCGTTACTCACTATCTATTAAACAATTAGATTATGAGCCCGAGATTTCTATCGTGCGATAGTTGACGCCGAGGGCACAGCCCGAGTCAACTATCGCGCACAGAAATCGAGAGCGAATAATCTTAATTGTTTTAGTATAAATCTGCTCTAGTCGTTCACAACTTTATCTAAATCCTCTTCACAGACACTTCAAAAACGCCAAGAAGCGGCCACTAGCACAAAAAGCTACGCTACTCACTATCTATCACAGAATAGATGGTGGGTAGCGTAGCCAATCAGAGAACGGTATTCGTGATAGGACTCCAGCAATATGTTTTAGCCAGTGAGTACACTAGCAGAGTGCGCTTGTTAACAAACTGGCGGCTGCTTCTTTGCGTTTTCAAAGTGTCTATCAAGAAGATTTGTTGCACGACTAGTAGATTTATACTACACCAATGAGATTATTCGTTCTCGATTTCTATGCACCTCGTCAACTATCTCACGACTGAAATCTCAAATCTCTTAATAATCATCTGGAACCTTCCAACTTCTTTTACGATTGCTGTACAAGCCTTGTTTCATTGAAACTTACTTCCAGAAGGCAAGAACAAAAATCCACGGTGCCGACGATAAGATCAAAAGTGTGCGCCAGTTACGCACGAAATATGCCATAAGACCCAAAATCATTAGGCCTGCAGTAAAGTAAAACCACACCAGGGTCCCCGCTAGTGCTCTCTTCTCGGGTCCAACCAATTCAGTCGCCATTACGAACATTGAAAGGAAACAGCCAGCCTCAAAAAATCCAACGATGAAACGACAAACTGCGACAATCCAGAAGGCTTTGGCAAACGCTGTTGCAAATGTGACGACCAGTACAATTAAAAGAGAAGGGAAAAGGACACTTTTGCGGCCATATTTGTCGGCTACAACGCCAAGAACGATAGCTCCCACTGCCCAGCCCCCAAACAGCATACCATTGGCTAACCAACCCAAGTATCCACGACTGCAGACCAGGTCAAACTGAAAAACAAACCACAAACTTATGAACTGGACATATTTGTTTACATATCGAGCATATAATATAGCAAAGTTTTTCTCTTGCGAGCAGGAATGGCGTAGTGGTGAGAGCGCTCGCTTCCCATCATCACTGAAACCTGGGTTCGATTCCGGCTCAGTAGCATTTGTGGGTTGAATTTGTTGTTGATCCTCGCCTTGTCCCAAGGGTTTTTCTTCGGGTTCTCCGGTTTTCCTCCCTCCATAAAATCTAATATTTCCAAATTTGTTTTATCTAGAGCATCACCAAGGTTACAGGTTCTTCTCATCTCAACCTCTGACCTTCTTAATTCGCCCTCTCTCGATTGCAAACAGCTTCAGATATTTGTACCCGTTTTTGTGCAATACAAAGTCCTGTTAAAACTTTGATGGTATTTTGGTGGTGCAAAGTGTGATTTTCCTTATCTGGTGTAAAAGTTTAGTTTTTATTTATTTCTAAAATCCCATTCTTTTATTTAGTCACTCATGAAAAAAGGTAACATGTAACACAATTACAAAAAATCACAAAAATCAAAATGTAACAAAAAAAGAAAACTAACCAAAAGTATCCATTTTACAAAATCTACGCATGGCGGTCTTATGAACACTCACAAGAATTGAACAAAACAAAAGCGCTCTAAAGAGTAACAAGGTACGTCTGGAGGCTTCTTGTTGTCTGTCGCGAGCTTGTTTTTTAAAAGTTTGAGATAGGAAGTAGAACAGAAGTGGTCTTCATGTTTTGCAGAAATATAGATGTAATTTCTGGCCACAAGCAAACAGTAGTTAATGCCTAATTAGAAAAATCCAAATAGTGGTCTATTCTCAATGCTGCGTTCTGATTGGTTGAGCTACTAGTAGGCTATTTGTTATATTTGTTTCTCTGTTTCACCATTTGTGTTCATAGTGCTACGCGGCACAACATTCATATGTACCCTTACTTTCTCTCCGCCGCGATTCACCACCTAAATCGTCCCCGACTTTCTCTGTCCGACCCCGTAGCTCAGTCGGCAGAGTAACGGTAGATCTAATCCGGAGGTCGTGGGTTCGATTCCCACCGAGGTCAAAAGATTTTTTCTTTACCTCGTGTGGTTCCCTGATTCCCTTTACTAGGGCTAACGCCGAGTGGGTTATTCATGGGTTCAATTAGCACTTAAATTTACACTTCAGAGTTAATTCTCTGTTTCACTATTTGTTATAGCCCATTAGTAGCGAAAAGCGCCCGCTTAAGGCGAATTATAGTCTAGCTTTAACTAGCGAAAGATGTTTTGTCTCGATATTTTTTTGACCAACTAGTTGGATTTTACTAAAACAATTATTCTTCTCGCCCTCATGGCTCTGAGTCAATAGCCCTTTCGGCCTTCGGCCTCATGGGCTATTGACTCAGAGCCCATTTAATTTGGGTTCGAGGAATAATTGTTAAAAAGACTGTTTTCCGAGTTGAGAAGCAAATAAAATATCGTTTTCCGCTTCGGCTTCATCCACGATCAATAGAATACTGACTGCAATTGTAACAAAATTTTATTGTTCCAAATAGTCTCATTTTCCACCTCATTCTTGCTCAAGAGAGCATGAGCCATAATCCTCTGCCATGCACTGAGCATGTCTTTGTAAAAAAACTGTAAACCAGATCGACGAGGAAGAGTTTTAAGTGAGAAATTGCAATTGCAAATATTGAGAACTTGAAAAACATCACTCGTGCCCATATATCACGATATGCACTCGCGTTCATACGATTTTCTATACGAATACAACTTGTAAGCATAACATTTGGTGACTTTCCCCATAGTGAAATGCAAAAAAAAAAACAACAACAACAACAAATATTGCACGTTGGAGCAAAAGAGACACAGCTAGACAAGCTTTATAGTTACTGTAGACCTTCAGAGTGCCATTCGGAAAATGCTTTGTTTACGCGCTGCTTTCAGGAAAACCAAGGTCAACCATATATCATTGCAAAGCTAATAATATAAACTGGAGAACCCGAAAATAGCTATATTTTGCTATTTTGGTTTTGATAGCTTTAAAAAGCGGTATATAAAAGTCACCTTCTCAAATGTCTATCATACACCTGAATTTCCAACTAAATTTCACTTTGTAATCATATATGTTATTGTTTTCTGACTTTTCTGTAAGTAGGTTTTAATGCAACATCTCCATTTTATTTTCAGAACACTTTTTGCCTTGTGAATTAGTTTAGTCTTAATTATTATTTGTTTCCTTCGTTCCTTTCTTTACTTGTAAGTGAGCAGCAGCCAACTCGAAAGCTTTGCTACTTTGGCTGTTGCACACTAATTTAAAAATTGCATATATAATTATATATCTTCTATTATTTTGTTTTTTATACTTGTTTTCTTTTTTCTTCTTCTACCTGAATAGTGTGAATAAAGGTTGTTGTTGTTGTTTTTGTTGTTGTTGATAGGCACGTGCAAGCCTTTAAACGCAAAAATGGCCGTATGATATCTGCTAAATTTGCATTACCGCAGACATCCAGACTGACTGGACATTATCAGCCAGGAGATAATGGCTAATAATGTATGTAATGTCAGGCTTTTTTGATATTTCAGTTCTCCTTCTTTTACGCCCTCTTACGTGACGAAGATCGGCAAATATATATTCTAATCGCTTAAGGTATGGGTGGCATTTGGAAAATCTTTGCCAGAATGAGTTTACTTTGCAGTGGAAATCTGTAATTGCTAGCCTTTGCCTAGTGCGACCCCAGATTTTTCGCTTTGGCAAAAACTTTGCGAATCAGCAAAACATCAAACAACGAAAGCTCCTAACACAAAGTAAATCAGGAAATTAGGATGCAATAAACAATAAGACTGAAGTCCCCTTAACAAAGAAATAATCTCCAATAGAACAACAAGCGAGATATCGGTTTGAAGTACATTTTTATTGAGAGCAAAACACAATGGTCTTAGTCTTCATCTTGTAGAATGGGTTGCTCCACAAACATTCGATTAAGCAAGAATTTCCGCTTGTCAATGGCTAGTTCTGTCGATTCTAACCAATCAAATCCATCTGTATCTTTGAGATCTTTTTGGGTTTCCATCGCTTTTTGAAATGTGTAATCTTTCTTCATCGCTCGCATCCACTGCAAATACTCTAAAAGTACTTTTCTCAGTTCTTTTCTGTAGAGAGGAAGGAGAGCGTTCTGCGCTTTAAGGTGAGCTACATTTTCCGAATCTCCGTTCCTTTTGTACTCGTCGACCAAAGCATCGAGCTGACCCTCGTGGCGTTCCTGAGCTTCATCTAATATGCGCAACCAAGGGTTTAAGTGCTCTATCACTTCTTGAGAAGAATCCGTTTCTCGGCTAGATTGAGAAGAATCCGTTTCTTGGCTAGATTGAGAGTCTTCTCTGTCTTCGTAATATCCATTACCTCGTTGAAGAAGGCAGTAATTATAACCGTCGCTCCAAGACATTTTTTTTTTGGTTTGAACAGCACGAGCTTTCACAGCAAACTGAACGGAAAGTGGAGCGCCGCCTGTAAATTAAAGCAAACAGTGCGAATGTGAAGCTTATGGGACGCGGTTTAGTGTCACAAGCTACTGATACTGCAGGCGGGGTTACTAAGCTCTCTTCTCTGTGTTTGGCCCTTGATCGTCTCCATACAAAGTGAGCCACTCAGGAACTGAATCTGCTGTTGTTTTACAATGTTTGATGTTATTGGCTGCTTTTCTAACGCCTCTTGGTAGAGGTTTCAGTGATTTCTTTAGTCCTTTTGGTAGAGATTTCAGGGATTTCTTTAATCCTGTTGGTGTTGATAAATGATGGACTATTGTATCGTTTTCCTCTTCTTGTACTGATAGAGATGTTTCACTTGTTGTAGGTCTTAATCCCTGGCCCCTCTTTGCTGGATAGAACATCACTCTAACCTTGGGTTGTAGTTTCGCTTCTTGTAACCACTTCCTTCGATTTATGTAATCTAATCCATGTACATCTGTGAGATGATTAGACAATCTAACGAGATCTTTTGCTCC
>CBDDTI010000329.1:0-6574 GCA_965233585.1 bacterium | reverse complement strand
TCAAATTCTGTCTTGGAAAGTGCTAGAAACTGTTTTGAGCCACCTTAAGCTTAAGTTTAACCGTAGAACAATGTTTCAGGCTATAACACAAGTGAAAATTTACCCACCATCCTTGACATATTTAAATAGCAAAAGCTGTGGAAATCGATTCAGTATAGCAGTTTTGAGGGAATTGGCATCCCAGCTCTTGCCAAAAGGAAACTCGTGGCAGACAAGTTCTCTCCCTTCTAACTGAAGTCGGGTTGTATGTGTAGGCACTTTGCTGATTTTGGGACTGGGACTAAGGACTAGATCCTTGTAAACAAGTGTCTTGGAAGGACGGCCTTTGGTCGACTTAATGGTCCGCTTTGACTTTGCTGGTCTTCTACTAGTGTCTTTCCTGCTAGCTCGGTTCGAGCCAACTGTCGGGAAGAGAGTGGCAAGCCGAGCTTGAATAGAACTGCTCGAGGCTGGCGACGTCGAGGATTGAACGGCACTTTCGTTCGCCTGAACTTCCTCGTCGTTCATTTGACTCTCCCCGCTGTTCGCCTGACTGACAGAGACTGCCGTTGAACTGTTTCTCCGAGGTATAACATTTCTCGTAAAACCAGGACGCAAATTACTTAAAATCTCTAAGGCAACCGCGGCCGCAAGACAAGCAGAGGACAGTTCTTCCTCCATGTGACCGAGAGACAAAATGGCGGAATGGAAAGTACATCACGGTCATGTGATCACGTGTTGCATACTAATTAGAAAGAAAATAAAAATTCCCACTCGGAACCAAAATACAAAATACGTAATAAATATAAAAAATATAGAATGCATATATAAAATAAAGAGAACAAAATAAAAAACACGAGCTACAACACGTATATATTAATTAATGGGAAGGAACATAAAAAAATATAGAAGCAAAATAAAAAGATACAGTAAGAAAATTAAAAATATGGCAAAGAAATGTAATAAACGTATTGTAAATTAAAGTTGTTTGAATATTGACTGGAAAGGCGCGCCATATAAACAAGCTGTAAAAGAGTAACTGCGCAATAGGTGTCGTCGCGTCGGGTATTTTTTCGCTAGGACTTGAGCTCGGAATATATAGGAATTAACATTTGGTTGAATCGTCGGTAAAATTACCTTGTACGGATATTTTCACCTTCAGAGTCAACAAGGGTCTGATTACGCCGAACGGGCCGAACCCACACTTCGCAAAACTCTCCTCTCAAACCATGACTTGGAAGCGATATAACACTTTAGGGTTAATAGATATCACACATCAGCATAAGTACAATCTATTCTTTCACAATCCAGCTTTATCATGTTAAGATTTCCACGAAGTGGAAGAAAACCAGACTTATTAGAACTTCTTTTCGGCTCGCGTCATTGCTTGACTCAAGTAGTTACAGCGCCCATTAGCAACGGAAAAACATGGACAACACAAGCCGACGCTTCGGTCAAAAACTTCCAGAATTGTTGCCTGAAAACTAAACCGTGGATGGGAACATCTTTCCTGAACTTTCCTTACGTGATTTAGACGAAAAAATGACCTCGGCGGGCTAGAGAAGAGGACGAAAGAAAAAAACAGAACAGACGGCATAATTATTTAGTTTCGACACGGAAACGAAAATAAAGCTTGCTTCTGGATAATTTCACCCTTAAAAGCCAGCAAATGGTCCTAAATTACTCTCCGTATCCTCAAAAATGTCCTGACTTCTAACTCTGAAAGATTTTGCCTCAATTTTGAGCAAATAAACATTCCTTCTGCAACCGGTTTGAATATTTAATTAGCTCGACAAAAATTGGTGAGAATTGAAAGTAACGCCAATTTTTCTGTCACGCTTTCAATAAAGTGGTTTACACCATATCCAATTTCTTTTGCAGACAAGGTATGCATTACTATCTTCTCTCAGTCTGCCCATTCCCAACATCTTAAACAAAAGCTCTTCAAGTGCATTCAGGCCCACACTTTCTAACCTGTGGTTGCTACTAGTTTTACACAGGCACTTTTAGAGACTATGTTATCTTCAGTTCTGGCCACAATAGATGCCCATAGCAACACAATAATTCAGCAACATGCTATCTCATTTTGTTCCTCATCCATGTTAGTGCATGATTATTCCTTCTCCATTTAATTTTCAAAAATAATCATAAGCATTATACATGTATTAAAATTGTTATTTTCCAATAAAGAAAAGTACAAGGTTGTCGAACAGTCTATTCCATTCAAGCTTATTCTACCAGCCTCGGGCAGGAAATGAGGCTGTGAATCTACCAGTATTATACATATATGCCTACACTCCCAGGCTGTCCGGGAGTCTCCCGGATACAGACCAAATCTCCCACTCACCCGTACGGGTTACCTGATCTCCTGGACAGAAGGAATAAAAGCACATAAAATACATTCTCAGACCTACATATTTTGGCCAATTTTGGGCATTTTGTGTCAAGAGTGGCCATCAACACATATAGACATTGTGACGTCATGTCCACTCCCAACCTGCCATTACAATATCGCTTTCCCTAGGCACACGTTCGCATTGTGGACCTATTTTTTAATATATATGTTGTGGTTTGATTTTTTTTTTGGTTTATTTTTTTTAAACCAGTTTAAATTTTTCAAACTGGGTTGAAATTTTTCAAACCAGATAGAAATTTTCAAACCAGTTAATTTTTTTTTGGTCATCTATCTATAAAAAAGAGAAAATATCTCTTTACATTCTTGTATTCTATTCTCTCCTATTCTCGCTGAGTTCCACTTGATTAATTCTATCCCCCAGCTACTCTACCCCTTCCCCCAAATCCCCACTCACCGGGATTTGAACCGCCAACCTCTGGATCTGCTTACCACTGTCATTACCACTTGACCATGAAAGCAATGGTGCAAGATCTCTCATACTTGTTTTAATTATCAGTTCTTCACCCCAAGCCCCCCTCATATAGATTTTAATTTATTCATAATTAATAAATACATATAAATTTTAATTTATTCATACATGGACTTTGTCTTAATTACTAAGAAGCTAAGCAATTCCAAATAAGTGCTTAGGCCTAATCGCTTACCTGAGAGCTTAACCCAAAGAACTAAGTCATATGCAAAGTTCCCAGCCTAACATCAAAACTAACCATTCTAAATAAGTGCTTAGGCCTTGTCACTAACTTGAGTGCTTAAACACGAAGCGATCCTATGAAAGGCAAGGACATGCCACCTATGAAGCACTTTGTTGGCTTTTTCGTGCAGTGGTGGAAAGCCGAAACAACAGTCAGCTAACATAGAAGTCGTGGAAAAATAGCTTATTCTCCGTTAAAATAGCAGAGTCATTTTCGTAGAATGATAAGAGGCAAAAAATAAAAGTACTATGGAAATAAAACTTGTATTAACTCTTTAGAAGAAGTCTCTGGAAGAACGAAAACGATGAATTATCTTCGTCACTTCACGGAACATTCAAATTTCTCCGCTAACTAAACAAAGCTGATACCTTCGATCAATGAGCTATCTGTTTTCATTTATCTCAGCATGCTAAGAACGAAAACAAATCTCGTAAGAGGTGATTTTGGTTAGCCTGTGAACACAGACGGATTTTGGTGTGGTATTTAAAACTATTCAGATTTATGAGCGTTATGATGGTGCAAACAAAAAGCAAATTGAACAACACTGAGTTATCGGCCTCACTGAAACTGTTTCATATTCGAACAAAGAAATTGAGAACAACAATAACTACGAAGAAACAACAGAACTTGAAAAATTGCACAGTGAGATTTCGCCTGAATATTGACATTAGAAAGGAGATGGAAGACTCAAAGCTAAATGCCATAAAACAACCGATTTCGTTCGTAAAAGGCCGACTGAATTTTAGCAGCAACACTACAACAGCCGTTAAAATTCCCCTTACGGAATCTCTTTTAGATAACTGGCTGAAGAATAACGATATTACCGTAGATAAAATATATTACCTTCGCAGTCTGTTTGTATCTTTTTTTTTTTACGAATTTTAGTTTTCAAATTTATTTTTTAACCGCAGAAAACGGGAAAACAGAATTTTGTGGCAGCGCACTAAAATTAGACTTGATTGAATAAGCCAATCAAATGGGAGCATTGGTCATCCGTTGGGATTTGTGATTGACAGGCTGAACACCTCAGCCTCGTTATATAGGATCGCTCCGTGTTTAACCCAAATTACTAAGACACATGCTCACATTCTGCTCAAAATTGAAAATTAAACTGGTTTAAAAATTTCAATCCAGTTTGCAAAAATATGAACCAGTTTGAAAAATATAAACTGGTTTAAAAAATATGAACCAGTTTGAAAAATATGAACCAGTTTAAAAAAATTTGAACCAGAAGTAAATTTAAACCATAACATATACATTATAAAGTCCAAAATAAGATAACGCATGTATTAAATGTGTTTAAGCTTGCTTATCTAGTATACCTCCCAACTTTTTCCGTCAAATTATGCCTGAGATTTTTCATCTCCACATAACCTGAATTTCCAAAGATCAAACCAACCACTTCCGAAGATTGGCAAAACTTTCAGAAGACTTCCGAAGATTGCCAAAGATTTTCCGATGATTTCTGAAGATTACTGAAGGTGTAGAAAGATTTTCAACGACTTCAAAACAGAGCCAACAATTTCCAAAGGATTTTTAACCAATCTCGAGCATTATTAAAGAGTTCCGACGATTTTCTGACGACTTCTCGAACGTCAAAAAAATTGAATATTTATTTTATTGAGTTTTAAGGAATTACACTCGCTGTTGTCAATTAGGCGTGAGAAATATGATGGTCTGACTGCGTGAGATCACAATTTTAGATTCGCAGGCGTGAGACTCACGCATAATGCGTGAGAGCTGGCAGGTACAGATTCTATTAAATACAGGCGGCATTACCGTACACGTACAGTACCTTAAATTTACGAATAGCAAGTGCAAGTCGCCGTACGTGTGTTAGTGCGTAAATTTAAGCTACAGTAACGCATTAGAGGAACAGGTTTTTAATATTTTTACTGACTTAATGTCTTATGAAAATAAACAATACAATGCCGTTATGTAACTCAGCGAGGTCGCGATTCGTTGACCTCAGCTGTAGCACCAAAAGATCTCTCCCAAAACGTCTGCGAGCAGGCGTCTTTAGCTAGTTTTTCGATACAACAATGATTATAGCTTGATTCTTAAGAGAAATACTACAACTGGTGTAACAAATGATAGTGATTTGTGTTTGGCGTCACTAATAATTGATTGTTTGCCACACAACGTTAACACGATCAATGTCACGTGAATTACGATGAAATTAGTCAGAGTATTTCATATACTAACCTGCGAAATAGGACAGCAAAACGGAGAAATTTAACAGGGTATAGCACTGTACCATTTCCTGATACTTTTGTCGTCATCTCAGTGACATTTTAAGGGTATGACTCTCGTGGATTTCGTAACATCGATATTCGACCGCAACTCGTGATATTCCTCAAAAACATAAACAAAGCTCTTCGTGACTGCTGCGCTTCTGCGCATATTCTTTGATGTGAATCCGCTTTCAGTTTCCGCACAGAAGATGGCGGATCGCATGGTGGTTATTATATTAGTCCAGCGTGGTGTGGATCTTTACCTGCTTTTAGCTAGTTTAACGCGTTCCCAGGAAAGATAATAACAACAGATTTTGCAGCAGATCAGCTTACCAAAATGCAGTGGGTAAGAACGTTGTTAAATGCCTTTAGCAGGACAAGACGTCTTGTTGGAACCGATCTGCGTGGAAACCAGTATTATGAAACCCTCCGAGACGGAAAAAAACCTAGAAGAGAGATGATGACAAAACTGAAACCTTCAGAATACACGCCTGATTTAATCCCTATAGAGTGGGAAGCGTGGATCAGAGGGAAACGAGATGACCCACCCACACATGAAGAAATGCTAGCTGAGCAAAACAGAATAAAGACTCTGAAAGAAAGAGCAAAACAAGTCGAAGAAAAGGACAGAGAACAACAAGCATTGGAGCAAAAGGTGCCTCAGATAGCAGCCCAAGTCGGACATGCTGCTGCACCTTTATACAAAAGTTTAGACAATAGAACCCAGCCTACAAGCACTGGAACAACATTTCAGCCGGGAGAGTGGGCCCCAGGGAAGGACAGTGAAGAAACCTATGAGCCTGAGTCCTGGGTACCACCTGGTAATCAACCTCCATCTAAATAATAAAGAGACAGAGGAGTTGTTCTTGTATTCGTCCTGAAAGTCACAATAATAAATAATACTTACAGAGACCGCAGGTCCACGTGGTGTCTAAAGGTTTTGAAAAAAAAAAAACAGAAAGGTATAAATGATCTATGCGAACTAGAACTCTCTCAGATTATCAAGGTGTCAACAAGAATACTAAGCAGAGGTCACTTTGATCTTCCTAGAAAGGAAGATCAAAGTGACCTCTGCTCACAGGGTACAAGAATACAGACTGAATCTTATGCCTGAGGGGGAGGTAGGGAGGGACTCCTGTATGAAAAGTTGGGATGCAGCGTGCTTGTTGAAAAATTTGAATTCAGTTCCTAAAGGAGACCAATCTGGGTGTGGCTCAAGCTTTTTTTGACTCCTAAAAGATACCAATTAAATA
>CBDDTI010000328.1:0-52646 GCA_965233585.1 bacterium | reverse complement strand
GGTTGAAACATCATCATCATCATCAGATTGAACAGTCGAAATTTCTGACTCTGATTCTTCTTCCGTTTCTTCATTCACAGACTCCGGTTCTGATGACGAAATGTCGTGGTTTCTTTTTTGTTTTTTTCCTTTAATTATAAAATTTTTAATTAATTGTAAAGCGTGTAAAAAACCGACTTAAAATTAAAATTACCTGATTTCAATTTATGTTTTTTATTTGTATTCTTCTTGGATTTTCCATTACCAATCTTCTTTTTATTAGTCTTTTTATTTTTCTTTTCCGCCTCTGACGTATTTTCAGCCTTTTTTTTCTTCTCATCATCAATGGCTTTATTATCAATCTCTTGCGATTTGCCATTTTTATTGACTGTGTTAGGCTTTTTCTTTTTTGCTGGTGATTTCTTCATCTTATTGCTTTAAATGCGGGTGATTTATTCTGACAATAAATCTGTACTGACGTTTGTCATCGAATGTAGGTTCTTTTTAAACTTTCTTGAGTTTAAGGGAGTGTCAGTATGGCAATGTTCTAAGGGGCTCTCAATTCCACATGCGCGGGCAAGTAGCTGATAAGTTTCATCAATTTTGATTGGTTACACAGCATAAATAAGCTATGGCGCTGATGGTTGTAAATTTTAACGATGCTGAACGCGTTTAAGGTCAATTCTTATTAATGTTTTTGGTTCATTCTAAATTATAACGCGTCAAGTCGTTAACAGACAATGCCCTAAGGAAATTATGGATAATTTTTGTTTTTGAACATGTTAAATTGTGAATTAAACAATGGTTCAAGAAAATTACGGAAAATGAGTGCTCTTTGTGTGCGTGTATTTTCCATTAATTTTTCACATTCGACTAGTTAATATTTGTAACAAATTATATTTGTCAAAACTCGATCAAATCACCATTAATTTTTCTAAGTACTTAATGTTTCTCATGCTCAAGATTTGTAATTTGCTGTGGATATCCTTAATTTTTTTGTGCTTAATTTGTCATTAATTTTTTCTCATGCGATTGGCTCGTAAATGCGCCAAACTATTTCCCACCAAAAATTGTATAAAAACGTGGTCATATTTTCAAATTCATCCATTATAAGTTTGAACATTCGTTGAAAGAAGATCTTCTGCCGTTCGTTATCAAAGGTAATTAAAATGTCTAATTCACCAAATGATTCAAACAACCCTCGCCAAGTTTTTCTTGGCCCTGCAGGGTTAAGAATAAGATTTCATCTAAGAAACGCTGATGATTTAACATCACCACCATCTCCACCGGTTGTGCCAATTGGACGAGGTCGAGGAGATTTAAGGTCAAATGATGGCCCAAGTTCCTCTCTTCCTGCTCGCGGTGTTGGTCGAGGCCAGACAACATCTTCCTCGTTTAATCAACGGGGTCGAGTATCTGAACCGATAGTTGTAAACCCCGAAGGATTTGGAGTTATGGTTCAAATCAATAACAATCCAGCCGATGATTTAACATCGACCAATAACTCCGCCGATGATTTAACATCGCCATCATCAAACAACGCTGTCGATGATTCAACATCGAGTCCCATGTCTCAAAGAATTTTTGCTGAGCGCAACACCTCAAACACTTCGGTCGTTGGTCGTGGTGTTGGTCGGGGACAAAATATTTATCGCCCCTTTAATCAAACGACTTCACCCTCGATTGGACGAGAGGTCAGACGTGGTGTTGGTAGGGCCGGAAGATATTCTTCTCCTTATCAACGTCCAAATCGATCAGCAGAAGAAATAGAAGAGGAAAATTATTTCCCCGCACCCTCAAATTTAGAAAGATCGAGTGACGGTCGTTTAGCCTCTTTCATTCTCGATTTAATCGATGCTGAAGGAGGCTCACCTTATGATTTGTTCAATCGTTATGCTGAATACGTATTGCGTCAACGCATTCAAACGCTTGAGCGTGAACGCGAACGCTTACGTGCTCAATATCAAAGATTGTTGCGTCATTTTAGACAAGAATGATTCGTATTAAGTAATTTGTTTATATTTTGTCTGAGCTATATAGTTTTAATGTGTTTGTATATATTATTTCCAAAATTCATGCGTCAATAAATTTTGTTTCAGAATTTTAACAGAAATGCCAAAATCCTACGTCTGCCGCGAATGTCAAAAATCGTTTGCTAGAAAATCTTCCCGAGACAAACATGAATCGTTTCGTCATCGTGAAACATCGTCAAAATTCCAAAATCGGACTCCATTAAATCAATCGCTTCAGTGTCCGTTTTGTAAGAATGAATTAAGTTCCTTTAAATCAAGAAAAGATTTGGTCTCTCACATTGATTCCTCTCATTTAGAAGATTTAAATTATTCTCTTTTTAAATCTGCTTTGAACGGTAAAATTAAAATTTTTCGGAAACATATATTTTCTACAGAAACGCTTCACGCCTTTGTTGTTAATAGAGCAAATAGACAAGAAATTGTTGATGTTATTCGTCATGAATTGAGTAAAACCTTTACAGTAAAAGTTGCTTTAATTTTATCAGCGGCGTATCAAATTCCTGATTTAAATTCAGCTACAAAAGACACTGAGACGGAAACCGCTGTTGATAATACTTCAACACAGCCTCAAACGGTTGTTAGCAACATTGATAATTCAACTGAAAAAAGTCTTGATCAGTCGTCACATGAATTAATGCCTAGCGATCGAGATGTCTTTGCTTTAAGAACCGGCTATATCCAATTTACGTCTTTTGATTCTTCTCGCTCGTTAAAAGGTAAAGTTCAAAAATTATTAAACAATTTAATAAGTCGAGAAGAGGATTTGTTGATGAGAGGTTCCGGATGGAGATTTGAATCTCTGTCTTTTAGTGACATCCAAATTACCAATATTTGATTTAAAGGACTTATTTTGTTGTATATAGAAAATTCAAATAAGCTTTGGAAATGGATTTTATAGAAATTCCGCGAAATTTAAAAAGATCTAACTGCTTGGAATGGAATACTCGATATGATAAATTCAACTTTCTTTATCTGTACATTAGACATCTTTTTCCAGAAACTGCTTCCATTACAGATTTTCGTCAAATACCAGTAAAATATCTTAAAAAATTTAACATAAAAGGTTTTACGTTTCCTCTTCAATTTTGTGACATAAAAAAATTTTTGTATAGAAATCGTCATTTACCAATTTCAATTTCCGTACTTTATGAGAGTGAAGGTCACGTTTCAAAGTTAGGGTTTATTACTAACAAAAACAACGATAGGAGAGAAAATACTCTACATTTGTTAATGATAAAACACGATCCTAAAATCTCTTCCGATAAAATTTCTAGTAATTCCCGTCCCAAAAAATCGAGTTTTCCTTCCAAGTTTCCTAAAAAAATCAAAGATTTAAATCAACAGCATCATTTCTTTAAAATTACAAAACTCCAAGGTTTTTTGAATAATCGGGCCGGACTGTTGTCGATTAACAAAGCGGGTCAACAGAAGTACATCCACTGTGAAAAATGTCTGCTGCGTTTCCGATCAAAATCCAAGAAAGAAAAGCATGAGCGGATTTGCTACGATAAGCAACGCACCATTTATCCCGGCAAAAATGCTGCTATAAGTTTTTCTAACCACAAACATAAGTTTAAAGCGCCTGTTGTGGGATTTTGTGATTTTGAAAGTGTACTTCAAAGAAACAAGGAACGATCTAAATGTCGACTTTGTTCTAAATTGGAATGCTTATGTGCTTTTCCCACAAGTGACGATATAAATGTGCATAGACCGGTAGGCTACAGCCTGATTTTTGTGGACTCCGAAAATGAAGTATTCTTTCAAGAAGAATATTTAGGAGAGGATGCGGCTAAACGTTTTTTGGATCGGATACCTCTCTACGAAAAAGTTGTTGAAGAAAGAAAACAAAAATTCAGAGATGTTCTCAAAACTCAAGCCACCCAGGAGGAATGGCAAATGTTTCGAAAAGCAACCGTTTGTCATATATGCGGTCTTCGATTTGCTACCCATCCTAAAAAGTATAGAAAGGTTTTGGATCACGATCATGTCACAGGAAAAATAATGGGTGCGGCTCATTCGCTGTGCAATTTGACAAGATCCGGACCCTATCATACGCCAATTTTTTTTCACAACGCTCAAGGGTAAAATTTTTTATTTATTTTATTTTTTCCAATCAATTTTACAAATTAAACGTTTCAGATACGATTTGCATCTGATCATAGAAGAGTTAAACATTCGCCGATTCAAGAGAATGCCGGAAGTCTTGGCTAGAAACAGTGAGAAATTCCGCACTCTTACATTAGGCAGATTCAAAATTCAGGATTCATTAGAGCACATATCTGCCAGCTTAGACGCTCTTGTCCAAGATTTAAATCAAACTTCAAACTTTTCTTTCCCTATTTTACAACAGATGGAAAGATTCAAAAAAATTCCTATCCGTCAAAAATCAAAAGCTTTTAAACTTTTAAAAAGAAAAGGCATTTTTTGTTACGAGCATTTTCAATCATTACAAGAAATGAAAAAGAGTCGAAACCTCCCAACCAAAAATGCTTTTTATTCTGAATTAAATGAAGAACACATCTCAGAAACGGATTATTCTCATGCGCAAGAAGTCTTCAAACTGTTCAAGTGCAAGAATGTGGCGGATTACATGATGCTTTATTGTTCTTTGGATGTTATCCTGCTATGTGAAGCGTTTCTTCAATACAGAAAAATGGTTATGGATCACTTTCAATTGGATCCGATCTATTACTTAGGTAAATTTCTTTTTCTGTTGCTTGACATATAAAGTTTGAATATAAAATTTATTTTGTATAATTTCAGGAATTCCTGGACTAAGTTTTGATGTTATGCTTATGTTCTATCAAAACTCTGAACGAGCTACAACAACAAAAGATAACCTCGCGGGTGAATCTTCCAAACCTCTAGGATCTCTGGATATCTATTCCGATCCTGAAATGGAGCACTTTTTCACAAAGGGTATCAGAGGCGGACAAAGCTTTATCTCTCAACGATATGCAAAAGGAAACAGCAATCCGAGAAAAAGCGGCGATCATTTACTTTACATTGACGGTAATTTTATACTGCATCGTTTGATTAATCTATTTATTTTAAATCGGTGACTTTTTAGCAAACAACTTGTACGGGAGCATGGAAACTTTAAAATTGCCAGTTTCTGATTTCGAGTGGGTTGCAAAAAAAGATCTTGAAAAATGGACTGCCAAAGATATTATCAAGATTCCTTCTCAAGACGAGACCGGGTACGCATTCGAAGTTGATTTGCATTATCCTCCTCATCTTCACCCGGTAAATCTGATCTTTTTAACACGTTTTGCATTTTGATAAACGGTAAAATATTTACAGACACATGATCAATTTCCGCTGGCTCCGTATACAGACACGGTTTCTTACAAACATCTGTCTCCTTATAATCGCCGTTTACTAAAACATCTTAACCCTCGAGATTATAAGAACAAAAGATACCGAAGCAAGAAACTGTTGAGCACTTTTTATGATCGAAAAAAGTACGTGGTGCATCTGGAAAATCTACAATATTACTTGAAAAAAGGCATGAAACTGTTGAGGATAAGAAGAGCTGTGAAGTTTCGGCAAAAAGCTTTTTTGAAGGAGTTTATTGAAAAGGTCACGATGCTACGATCAAACGCCCGCAACGATTTTGAACTTCGACTTTTTAAGCTTTTTGCCAACTCTACTTTTGGAAAGTTTATCGGTAAGTAAATACCCGGATTTAAATTTTTTTAAATTTTTATATTTGCACAAGCGTGTGGTGGTACTGCCAATATTTCGTGCAAAATGTGTTGGCAGTACACACCACACGCTCATTCGCATCTTCAATGTCGTCGTCGGGGGGCGCGTGAACCTCAGCCTCCACGGTGATGACCTCCCCGTCAAAATCCGCCATCCGGTTTGCCGCCGCCCGGATTTTTGCCAGGCGGACAATCTCCGTCGCCTGCCGTCTAATGGCAAAAGATCTGTCGTCGGCGGGGAGTCTAAAGGGGATGGGAGCGTCGATGGGATCGTCAGTGGGGATCTCGATGGGGAACTCAATAAACGCCTCGGTGGGGAACTCGGTGGGGGTCTCGGTGGGCATCTCGATGGGGACGGGGACTTCAATGAGCACATCGGTAGGCACATTGGAGGAAATTTCAGTGGTGGGGACTTCGATGGGGGCCTCGATGAGCATCTCGATGGGGGACTCGGTGGGGGCCTCAATGAGCATCTCGATGGGGGGCTGGGTGGGGGCCTCGATGAGCACCTCGATGGGAGACTCGGTGGGCACTTCGGTGGGGACGTTGAAGGAGATGTTGTTGGTGGGGAGGTCAACAAGAATGCCGGTGGGGACGTCAGGCTCAATAAAATTTTCGTTTTGAAGGCCTCGGACAGCGCGACCGCTGCCGCCTCCGCCACCGCCAGCGCCGCTAGCGGCAAGCACAGCAACGCCAACAGAGAGTGCAGCGGCAGCGGCGCTGGCGGTGGCGGAGGCGGCAGCGGACGGCGGAGCATCGAAAATCCCAGCCACGACCGACCGGATCCTCCGGATCAGGCCCGGTCTCCGGTTCTTTCTCTTCTCCTCCACCTCCTTCTTCACTGTCAAAAGCTGCTCTTCATCTTCCTCTCTTTCATCCCTTAACCTCCTGTACCCCCTCCTCATCTCCATCATCATCATTTTTTCTTTTCTTCTTCCTCCTCCTCTTCTTGTTTGAAGTTTGTTTTGAAAATTACCACATGGTTTTGGGAAGTTTTTAAAAAACAAATCTCTAAACTCCTACACACTAAATAATGAATTTTTATAAAAATGTTGAATTCTTTATAGAATATTTATTTTATTTTATATTTTTCAGAAAATGTTCGAAATTACATCGAAGTGGTCCTTTGTGGAGATGAAAAAAGCTTGAGGAAAGCCAGTCTTGGTCAACACATCAACAATTTTCAAATCATTAATGAGAATTTGGTGGCTGTCAACAAGAAGCCGGCAATGATAGAACTTAGAAAGCCTTTAGCCGTCGGATTTTCCATTCTAGAGTTGTCCAAGTTGTTTATGTACAGATCATACTATGACACCATTCAAAAACATTTCGGCAAAGACAATGTATCTTTGTGTTTTTCGGACACGGATTCTTTTCTTTTAAAAGTAAAATGCAACAATTTGGAAAGGGAAATGAAAAGATTGAAACACATGTTTGATTTTTCAAAGTACCCTAAACAACATCCACTTTTTGACGACAGTAAAGCCAATCAACTTTTTTATTTCAAAGATGAATTAAAAGGTAGAGCGGCTATTACTGATTTTATAGGCTTACGTCCAAAATGTTATTCCATGAAAATAGTCGATTTTTTGGACAAAAACAAAACTGATGAGAAAAAAGTATGCAAAGGTTTAAAAAAATCTAGTATAAAAAAGCAATTAACTTATGCAGATTACAAAAAGTGCTTAAAGCAAACTGTTGTAATTTACAAATCTTTTAAAAATTTAAGATCAAAAAATCACAAAATCCGAACGTGTTTTCAAAGAAAAATTGCGTTGTCGGCAATGGATTCTAAAAGATATGTTTTAAATTGTGGATGTCACACTTTATCGCTAGGAAATTGCCTTATTGTTAACAACAAAATGTCTAAATGCCAAATTTGTAAATAAAAATCATTACTTTTATTTAAAAGAAAATTTTGTAGTTTCTTTTTTAAAATTAAAAAAATGAACGGTTTTGATTTGAGGTTTAATATTCCGTCCAACATGTTGGTTGTCGGTCCAACATCAAGCGGAAAAACAACGTGGTTAAAACATTTAGTGCTTCGTCGACACGAGTATTTTGCAACTCCGCCTGAAACAATGTTGTTGTTTTACAAGGAGCCACAAAAAGCATATCAGTACATGGAAGATGACATGAACGAGGGCAAAGGTTCTGACACGCAATTTCCGTCTTTTCGTAAATTCAAAAATATTCCAAATTCAATTGAAGAGTTGAAAGATATTTTAGAATTATATCCGAGAAAAATGCCCAAATTGATTGTTTTTGACGATTATTTAGACGATGTTGGGCAAATATTAAAACATTTTTTTACGGTTTTGACTCATCATTACAATTGTTTCACCGTTTTTCTTTGCCAAAATTTATTTGACAAAAAAGGCGATTTACGGACATTGAGCATAAATACGCAATACATGATCCTTTTTAACAATCCACGGGACAGAAGCGCCATCACACATTTGGCAAAACAAATTTTTCCCGGTCGTGTTGGAATTTTAAATAAGGCATATAGAGAAGCAGTTAACGGCCGAAGTCACGGATATCTTCTTCTAGATTTCCATCAACAGCAAGACGATAAAGTCAGAATTCGAAGTAACATCTTTTCTTATGAAGGATTAATGAAAGCCTACGTTACTGTTTAAAATTTCATATCTATTTAAGAAAAATTAAAAACAATTACTGTTAAAATGTCAAAAAAATTAGAAAAAGCTAGTTCGCTTTTTAATGCAATAAAAAAATTAAAACATCAAGATTGCGCAAATTTTTTAAATTATTTGGACGATCGCGGCGTTGAATTGCTTTGTCGTATTTTACATTACGTTTTGAACGGTGAATTGCCCTTACATGGCGAAGTGCGAACACGACTTCAGAAAAAAATAAGAGCTCATTTAGGGGAGTTTAGACGTCTTGCCACGCCGCCTCGTCGCTCTTCCGACATTTCAAAAAAAAGAATAATACTACAAAGGGGCGGAATTTTAGGAACTTTATCAACAATTGCCAGCATTATCGTCCCTATTTTAGCTCAAATTATTGCAAAAAAGAGCTTGCAACGTCGTCGTTAAAGGATGAGTTCAGGCGTGAAAAGAAAAACAAATGATGAAATATACTCAATGTTTTTAGTCCCCAAAAGACTATATCATTCTTTAATAAAAAATATAGAAGATAATGAAACAAAAAAAGAACTTATTTCTATGAATGAAAAACCAAATACGACCAATTACATTGAAAATGCCATTAATTTTAAAAATTTACAAGACAGGCAAAAAATGAATCAAAGCGGCGATAAATTGTATCGTTTTGGTTCTGATAATATATCGAATGTTATGCCGCCAGTACAAATCGATAGCAGTGCAGGTCGCACGTACCAATCTATTTCAAGATCAACAACCGCTCAAACTCCCCAACAAAAAGAAAATACCGCTCAGTTTTCACCCACTACTCCCGTTATGGAAAGAGAACCCGATCCAGACTTGTTTTATACCGCTTCAAAACCAAAAAGCAAGGACGATACTTTAAGTTCTGACGTGCCAGAATGGCGAAATTCGCCTATCATAAAGGCTTTGACACAAAAAAATTCAGACGGCAAAATAGTTTGTCCTTTTAGCGCATGCGGGAAGCAGTATGTTGACGATGCGCAATTCGGCAAACACCTTGTAAGAGATCATATGAAAGAATTGTCTATATTTGACACAGAAAAAATCGGTAAAGATATAGCCTCGGTCTCTTCACAAGCATCAAAGTCCCCTTCGGCTTCAATATCATCCCTCAAAACAGGATCAGGAGGTGCAAAAAAGAAAACTTTTACTATTTCTCCCGTACAAACTAGATCTAAATCAAAAAAACTTTCAAAAACTGATGCAGATGCTGTTAAAAAAAAATTACTTTTTCCGGGAAAATACCCAAAATTATAATAAAAGTAAAATATATATCATCGTTTATTTTCAAGTTTTTTTATAAAATGAGTTACAATTTCATCATTTTTTATTTTGGGTTTTTTTACAAATATTTTAACAAATTGTTGAGGAGACATTAAATTGTTGCCCACGGATAAACAAAAAGCGGTCACGTACCAGCCGCAAAACAATGAATGAAAATCCTGAATGGAGTAAGACAGAATTGTTTTGAATGAGTTTTTTTCTATCCAAGGTCGTAAAAACTTCATTAAAGATCGATTCCATATCGGCGGTAAAAAACCGAATGAATCAAAATAATAGAGTTGATTTTTTCCGTTAATATACATCGCTATGAAATGTGATCCTTTTTGATTTTTTTTGGATAAGTTAGTGATTAAGCAACAAGGCAACTTAAGCGAATCAGACGGCAAATTATCGCTTGAAAAAACCCCGATGAAATATTTACATCTTGGTTGAATATAATTGGATAAAAAGATATTTGATAATCCGTTTTCCATGATTTAATTTGTTCCTTTTATAACTTGTTGGAATTGATCTATTTTGATGCCGGAGTTGAAAACAGAAAAAGCCAGAACGTATATAGGATGAGGAGTTATTACGGAAAAAGCCAATTCTAAATCTAAATTTCCGTAATTTTCTGGATGCACGTGGAACGAATTACATTGATCCGGTGTTAAATCGGCCGCTAGAAAAAATCTTCCTTTTAAATATTGTTCATACGTTAAACCGATGGATTGATTGCCGTGCGAAATGCCAATACTGTCGTATAAATGCCGATACAAGTCAATGGCATCCCCCTCGTTTATATTAGGTTGAAATGGTCTGGGAAATACGCATTGACCGTTCTTTTTTAAATTAAAAGTAGACAGATTAAAATGTTGAAAGTTGAAAGGGTTTTTGTCCGGGGCGTGTGACATGGCTTGATTGTGAACCATCACAAAAAACACTTGTTTCGGTAAAGTACCATTAGCGATATTAGCGATGTTGAAGGACGACACACCTTGAGGAATAACATAATGTCTTAAACGTGTAGCGCTAAAAGGTAGGTAGCACGGTTCTTTTAAAAGTTTGTTTTTAAAACTTTCTCGCAGCAATAATGTGGGCAACACTTTTCTCATATGTAGTTTAACATCTTTTAAAACAATTTTAAAAGGTTTTTCTGCCGCAGCATCTTGAAGCAAACCAAACTTTTCAGCGGATCTAACCAGCTTGATTTTGATATCCACATTTGGGGGTAAAAATCTGTCGGTGTCAAACAGATCAACGGCTAAGCGCGTATTAAAATACACTTTTTTACCGTCCATAATTAACTGCTTTCTTTTATTCAAAGAAGGTGTGGCGGCTGTAAGATTTATGGTATCAACTTCGTCAGCATTTTCGGGATAATACCCTTCAGCAGCCAGATAAGTTTTTTTCACCTCTGAATTGTAACTTAAAAATGATTGTATGAACATTCTCCAAGGATAAGTGACCGCTGAACTTAAATCAGCTACTTGGACCCCGTTTAAATATACTTCTACTTGGCTGAATAAACAAGCGGCAAAATGATTAGCCAGTGTGGCTTTAGTATCATTTTTTACCTGTTCACCATCGTCATTTGTCACTACAAAATAGCCGCTAAGTCTGGTTTGATTCAGTATAAAAGAGCATTCGTTATCGCGAGGAACAAGAAATTCGACCGGTCCGGTATTGGTGATAGAAGCCACGCTATTGTAAATAACGTGAGCTCCATCTAATAAACCCGTTTCTACTTCTAACGGTGAGTGAAGCGCTAAACCACTTTCGGTGCCGTCGTTTTGTTCAACGGCCAATCCGGCAATTCCACTTTTTTCAGGTACGCCCATAACAAAATGGAAGTGTTGGTCAGCAATGTAAAAATTAGTTGTAAAGTTCATCTTATCAACAGCGACGAAATCTCTTTTAATACTGATAATACAATAAAACGTTATAATAATTTTGTTGTAATAAGAAAAAAATATTCCTTTATTATATTTACCAAAACAAAGCAAAATCGTCATTTTCACGTAAACATTACAAAAATCCCCTCTACAGAACACATTGCGAAAGCATTAGACGAACTAAAATTTATTATAAGTAACGAATTTGTTGTTGAAATATTTAAAGTAGAAAACATGACTTGTTTGTATCAATCAAAAGAAGAGATTAAATTATTAAAATTATACAACCATTTAAAATCGAATAAAGATTTTGAAATTATTCTTAAGAGATATGATCCAGAAAAATTCCCAGGCGTATTTTTAAAAATAAAAAAATGTTCAGCTTTAATATTTTCGTCAGGAAAAATAGTTATAATTGGAGCCTCCAGCGAAGAAGATGCTAAACAAGGAATAAAAATTATTATTAAATTATTAAAAAAATATAAAATTGAATGATGTGAATAATGTTTATTTAGTCGAGTTTTGATATCTATACAATAAACATTGAAATCATGCACGAGAAAGTAGATTATACTAAAATATGCAATCATCAATATCCAGTAGAAGACACCAGGCAAGGAGACGTGGTGTGTACCGAGTGTGGATTAGTTATTGATAAAATATATTGTTATAATTTAACAAAATCAAATTTGGAAACAGAATGGGACAAAATAAAAACATTTGATAAAGAAATTAAACAAAAAAACCAGCATTTAGAGAAAGAAAAAAATATTTTAAAAATTTTATGTAATAAATTACATTTAAATAATGATGTTACAAATGTTATTTTAAATCTATGGTCAGATATAGCAGCGTGGCATTATCAAAAAGGCGGAAAAATTAAAATGGATGCTAAAGGATTGGTGGTAATGACGTTGTATCAGGGGTTAATAAAAGAAAAAATTCCCCGCCCGATAAGTCATTTGTGTCAAGAAGTCGGCATTAATCCAAAGATAGTGTGGCGTTGGATGAAATTATACAGACGGGATTTGACTGACATGAATAAATTAGACAATTACATAAAGGCAAAAGATATGAAAGAATATTTTTTACAGCCGCTGCAGTTAAATTATCAAGAAATGACGTCCGTTGAACAAATATTAAAAAAAAATGAAAATAGTTCTTTTGCTCCAAGAACTTTATTAGCTGCATGCGCTTATGCCTTTTTAAAAGAATCCAAATTGAGGTATTTAAGCGTCAAAAATATGGCTCACATTTTAGGCGTCAGTGTTATGTCGTTGTACAGATGTCGTAAAAGTCTAAATCAATAAAATACATATATGAATTACCACAGCGGTTTACATTGGCAACGAGGTTCGGGAATTGGATCGCTTTTTTCCGGAATTTTTCGCGGATTAATGCCGGTAGCGAAATCAACGATAAAAACTATTGGACGTGTAGCTAAAAGCGCCCCGATAAAATCTGTAGGAAAAGCTTTAAAGAAAGAAGCGACAAGAGCGGCTGTAGAAACGGCAATAGAAGCTTTGGAGGGTCAACCGGTGGGCAGAAAAGCAAAACAACGTTTGAAATCCGCTACGCGAGGTATTTTGCTTAACGCTGCCCGACAAGCCGATAGCAACGACGATTATCGAACTCAAAATTCAAACAAAAAAAGGAAATCCTCGTCAATCACGCAATCTAGGAAAAAAAGGCGCAAAATTTCTAAAGAACCTCTGTTTTAAATGTCGATAACAACGAAAGAGACTTTTTTAAAAGAATACGCGAAACCGGGTTCACCAATAGCTTTTGCGTCTCCCGCGCTAATTTATCATTATTATGAGAAAAAAATCCCTCTGACGTTAATCGAGGAGTGGCTAAAAGGAACAGACTCTTACACATTACACAAACAGGCTAAATTTCCCAGACCGAGAAATCCAACATTTGCTTATCGGAAACGGTATCAGTTTCAAATTGACCTTATAGATTTAGGAAATTTGGCTGAACAAAATGATTCTAATAGATACCTTTTGACAGCCATCGATATTTTTACACGATTCGCCTTTGTAGAACCACTTATTAATAAAACGGCAAAAACATTTATGGAAGGGTTTGAATCTATTATGAAAAGAGCAAAACAATTTCCGCGTAGAATTTTAGCCGATAAAGGAGCGGAAATTAAGAATAAATTATTTCAAGCCTACTGCAAAAACAATAACATTCTTTTGTTACACAGCAATAATTTTGTGCACGCCCCCTTTGTGGAAAGATTTAACCGAACTTTAAAAAACCTGTTGTTCAAATACATGACTCACGAAAATACTGACAGGTACATTGACGCGTTACCATTTCTTGTCCATACCTACAACAATCGTAAACATCGCATGATTGGAATGACACCCGCTGAAGCAGAACTCCCCGGAAAAACCTATCAAATTAGAAGAAAACAAGAATTGGTTTATTCAAAGATTAAAAGAATGAAACCAAAATACAAAATCGGCCAAACCGTGCGTATTAGCATTATGAAGGGAAAATTTGACAGAGGATTTACACCACAATTCAAAGAAGAAATTTTTAAAATAAAATCAATTTCTACACGTTTGCCAAAACCCACTTATGAGTTGGAGACTTTAGAACAGGATGAAACTTTAGAAGGAAATTTTTATGAGAGTGAACTTACACCCGTAGATGAGCCAGAAGTATTTGCCATCGAAAAAATTCTTCGGACAAAAAAAGATAAAAAAACCGGAGAAAAAATGGCTTTAATAAAATGGAAAGGGTATAAAAACCCTAGTTGGACATACGAAAAAGACATAGTTGATATGCCACAATAACACGGAATGGATTATAATATTTATTGCGTGTCAAACGCTAGTTCCGATACGGATGACAAAAATACTTTGAATTCTTTTACCAATTTATTTCCACAAAGTTTAGACTTGAAAAATAGAGAATGGGAAATTGGGGTAGTGTCTATTGGATTACATTACAACTACAACCAATTGACTTTGTCAAAAGGCCAACCTTGTTTCATCACGCTAAAAAACGAATTAACATCTATACATTCTTCGGAAGAAGACATAAGGTCCGAAATTTTAGACCAGACAAAATCCATTTGGGTTTTGCCTAATTTAGATGAAGAGGATTTGACAGTGCATAGACTGATGCAAAATTTGATGCAATATATTTACAAGGAAGGAATGAGATTGTATAATTTTGAACCCAAATCAGGGGGTAAAGATGAAAAAGCTTACGTAATAGATGAAAACCCGAAAAAAGAAATGGAAAATGAAAATTACAATTATAATAGATATTTTTTGATACATAAACATTTTATAAAAATTTTAAATTTAAAATACTACCAAAACGGTTTTGTATCCTCCCAAGCAAAATCAATCAAGTTTTTCGACAACGAATATGTCTATTTTTCTGTAAAGAAAAATTTTGCGCTTCTAACTACAGCAATTAAAGTGTATTCCGTTTTGAAACCCGGTCTGGTTCAAATAAAATCAAATATTATTTCTGACGTTCCCAGCGGAAATAGTTACTCCACAATTATGTTTACAACGACTTTGCCAAATCAAATGGAAGGTCATTATTTTTACCATAATGTAAAAAATATCAGATATTATCAAGTGCGACAATCTAATATTGAAACGATAAACACTCAATTTACAGATTCTTTTGGGAATCTTTTAAGTTTAAACGAAGGTCAGCCGTCTATAGTGCATTTTCATTTAAAAGAAAAAGACAAAAATATGGATTACGAATTAACGCACGTACGAATCGATTCACAAGTAGATACCAAATTGAACTACGAAAATACAAATAGTAGTTTTTGGGCACACTTAAAACATCCGATAAGTTTAAATCAAAACGCAAAAATAGCCTTGATGGATATATCTTTTCCCAACACCATATGTAGCATTCCAAAATCAATTGGAAGGAATCCGTTTATCTTAAATGTGTTGATAAACCAGAACGAAACAAAAAGACACGTCGTGGAAATACCAGAACTTTATTTCTGCAACTCCGATGATTTAACAACATCAATGAACCGCCTGTTATCCGAAGAACTAAAGAAAATTTTACATTTTGAAAATTTTAATGGGTTCTTTAGGATTGTGGCTAAAACAAATAAACCTTTTTCAATAAGCATTCCCAAAAACTTTTGCCCGTTTTTAGGAATGTACGATTACTCGGAGAGAGAACTTGCAAGAATTGAGGAACGAGGTGATTACGTCACGCTTGCAGTGGCTAAGGAAAGATTTTTTGAAGCACCAAAACCAATGGACGTTTACAAATTATATCCTGGAGTTATGATATGTTATGCAAATTTTGTTCAACATTCCATTATTGGAGACAAATTTTACCCAATATTTAGAGTTATACCAACAATCGGTCAATCCACACAAAATGACTACTGTTCTATCCATTTCGAACATTTAGAATTCATAAGATGCAATGTTGATTATTTAGACGACATAAAGATCGAACTCAGGAGATTAGACGGAAATTTGATTGAATTTAACGACGATCGAAGAGTAATTTTAAACATTGTAATTAAAAATCCAATTTAAATTATATTTCAATAAAACAATTTATTTGAAAATAACGAATTATTGGTGAGATTTAATAAAGAAATATCTACTAAAGTCTGATTCGCAAGATTAAGCGCCTTTAAACCGTTATAAGTTAGTCCGTACATTAACCAAAGAAAAACGGAAGTAATCACAAAAATTGATAAAAACATCGCGCACACGCTACAGCAATCGTTTTTTGGACAGAGATCAGGAGATTGCAAATCTTGATGAAACGTATCTTGGTCTACTTCTTCGAAACGAGATTTTTTATCTCGGTCAGAGCTCGTCGTTTGGCGCAAAGAGACGCTCATACTTCTACTACTTCTTCACGAATTGGATAATGTTCTAAACAGAAATCTTTACACAACAATTTCATGCAAAATGACGCATAAAAATGAAACACTTTCATTTCATTTGAAATTTCACGATGCCACCACAATTTGGTATCGGAGTCGCGTGAATTATTGAGTTTGCCAAGAAGTTTGTCTTTGATGCAAGCCCTGTACTGCACTAATTCACTGTCCAAAGATTCCAATGCTTCGTTGATTTTACGAAGATGCGCGCACATACGACGCAAAGAATGATGCACAACGCGGTTCGGGTCTGAAGTATCATAAATACCGGTAACATCAGGACCGGTATATTCGTCTCCCCAGTCGGAATTGTGCGACGATGATGATTTTGACTGCTTGTTGTCTTGACCACTCATGATGCACAACTGAAACGATATGTTACACAGACATTTCTAATAAATATTAAAAGCGCGCTCGAAGTTCCGACGTGGTTGTCACAATTTTCAAATTCTTGCACGTGACTTGATAAATTAAAATCGAGCCGTCGTACAGGAATTTAAAAAGCATGACCAATGTTCTTGTCAATGAAGTCTTGCGCTTGAATGTGCTTCCGACGATGTAGATTGCTTCCAATCTTAAGGCATTTGTAGGGCTCAAATTATTTTTAAAAAATTTGAGCTGTACAATTACCAAAAGAACGAGAAGCCGATGTTCACAATTAATGATGAAAACAATCACAAACGCATTTGCTAATATTAACACATATTCGGCGGAGTATTCGAAGTAACTTCTCATGGTTTATAAACCGTAGAGTATTTGCTTGATAAAATAAAATTTAAGCAAATAATCGACGGCGAAAAAACCTGAGAGAATAATCTTCTTAATGACGATGTGGCGGATTATTTACAATCTTAAGGCGTTTGTAAAACGCAAATAATTTATGGAAAAAATTTGAGCTTCACATACTGCCAAAAGAGTGTAAAGAACGGTATTCTTGATGGATGATGAAGAAACCACTCACAAATTAAATCGACATGTCACATTTTATAAAATTTTATTCGGTGGAGTATTTGAAGTGCCTTCTCATGATTTATCGGCCCTTGGGTAGAGCTTAATAAAATAATTTAGCAGCTACACAAAGGTCAAAAAAGCGTGAGAGAAAATGTTCTTGACAATTAGGATGAAGATATTCCGTTGTTTATGATTTTCTGGTTTTTTGCGTACAAAATAGACTGAGAAATTCCAAACTCATTCTAAAATGTACACAAGGACCAAAAAATCGTGAATAACAATCTTGGCAACAGAAAAATAATGATTTTGAAATTAAAACAAAATTGTAGATTGTTTGACGTTTTAAAGTGATTATGAAAAATCTAAATAAATTCGATAAAAATTTAAACCCTTCATATTCACTAAAAAACATGAAACGTTGTAATTTTTTCTGACTTGAGGATGTGTGTTTAGATGGGATGATGGTTGATCATAATTTTATCGTTTGTTGGAGATCCGAATTATTTTTTGGGGAATTTCAGACCACGCAGCCAAACAATAAAAGCATGAAACCTAACAGTTTTTTCTTTTATCACTTTTAAAATATTTGGTTGTTGCTTGCTCACAATGTTGTGGCATTCGTGAAAATCCAAAATAAATTAAAAATTTGGAGATTCTCAGGATTGCCACGAAATTGTAAGGTAAGTGCCGAATTTCTTGATACGTGTTGAATTTTGGATTGATCAAAATTGACTGTGAAATCAGTTACATCAATGTTGAGGAAAAGCATTTGGACACCCCTTCCCCTAACGTGATTAAAATTTGAGCCTAAATCTTTGCTTACGGCGCGAATTGAAATTTAAAACGCGTTGGCGCGCGAGTTGGTTTAATTTTAAAGACATGAAGTTTGGACATGAAAGGATATATTTGACGAACAATCAAACCGCACGGAAATTGACGTTTTTCGTTCTCAGAACCTTTCTTCGCGCCCCCGAACTGATTCAAGACGTGGAAAGTGAAAAAATTGAGGTTGCAAACGGCTTGCAATCGGCTTGCAACAGGCCGATTGCAGACGAAAACAAGCCGATTACAGGCTCGATTGAGCCTGTTGCAAGCCGATTGCAGACGAAAACAAGCCGATTACAGGCTCGATTGAGCCTGTTGCAAGCCGATTGCAGACGAAAACAAGCCGATTACAGGCTCGATTGAGGTTGTTGCAAGCCGATTGCAGACGAAAACAAGCCGATTGCAGGCTCGATTGAGGTTGTTGCAAGCCGATTGCAGACGAAAACAAGCCGGTTGCAGACGATTACAAGCCGATTTCAGGTTGAAACAGGCTCAATGTAGATGCCATCAAGGTGTTTTGAGAGCGCATCAAGATGGTTTTTATCGGTAAACGGATGGTTGAAAGACGGTTTCAGCCTGTTTTAAGGTGTTTTGAGAACGTTTTAAGGTGTTTTGAGAGCGTAACAAGCTCGAATGAGAGTGTTTATAAAATATTTTGTCTATTCTATTTTTTTTTAGCCTATTGAAATGATTTCAATACAAGCTGCTGCAGATTCATCGGCAAACGACGAGGCTGTGGAAGAATCAAGCGTCGAAATTTTGCCGTTTGAGTCAACTGCATCGGCGTTGCCGTCCGATGCAACTACTTTTTTGCCAATTCCCGAAAAAGTAGATCAAGCGACCAACACCGAGTATACGGTAGGAAATTTATTATTATTTTTAAATCGCTTATTATATATAAATTATTTTTTAGGTTTATCATAGACGGCCGTACTTTTCAAGCATGATTCCTCCGTTATTCAACATGCCTCGGACGGAACCTGCAGCGGATTCTTCAACAACCGTTGACCCTCCTCTTTCTACCAGGCTAAATTTGTCTACTCCCGTATAATACATATAATCTAGTTTTTATTTTTATTTGAATAAAATAAATGCGCATTTCATTTTATTTCTCAAAATACATTCATGCCTATGTACATTTTTGCTCGTTTTATTTTATTGTTGGATATGAGGCAGTTTTTTCTTGATGCCAAAACACAATTCCATGAAGGCTTTTGTTATTTCCTCCAGCCCTCTTAGCGGTACTTGAATCTTCATAATCTTGGTCGAATACTGTTGGTTGTTTTCGTTATACTGAAAAAATGTCTTTTTAGATAAGATTTTTCACGCTATCTGACGTACTTACGTGTTCTTTTTTCACATAAATCACCGGCCAGGCTGATAGTCCTCCGGCCTTTTGAATATGCCTCAACCCGGTTATTCCAACGGTCACTTGCGGATTAAGGTATACTACCTTGTACATCGGCTTGATTGGGAGGCTGATGCTTTTCTCATCCACTTTTTTTGTCTTGATCAGCTCAATAAATTTTTTGAGCGTGGCCGGATTTATGTACATATACTAAAATAAGAATTAAAATTATTTTGATTTATCAAAATTAAATTAATATAGATTTACATTGTCTGGACCAAAAAAGTAGGCTTCTCTTGTTGAATGTTCTTTTTGCCATTCGGCAAAATCGATATCCCTTGTCTCGCATATTTTTTCGGTGGTCCAATTTCGAAAATATTGCTTTTGCTCATCTTCGTCCATTAAAATTTGATACGACATCAATGACGCGCCTTCATAGACCGCATGATTGTTGATTTCATTGTCCACCAACAATCCTTTTTTATTTGACCTTTTTCTTTTCTTTCCTAAAATGTCTTGAGTCTGCTCATTAAGATCTTCGTCATCATCATCATCATCATCATCATCATCATCGTCATTGTCATCATTTTCTGAACTTTCAACGCTCAACTCCTCCGCATCGGTTGAAACATCATCATCATCATCAGATTGAACAGTCGAAATTTCCGACTCTGATTCTTCTTCCGTTTCTTCATTTACAGACTCCGGTTCTGATGACGAAATGTCGTGGTTTCTTTTTTGTTTTTTTCCTTTAATTATAAAATTTTTAATTAATTGTAAAGCGTGTAAAAACCGTCTTAAAATTAAAATTACCTGATTTCAATTTATGTTTTTTATTTGTATTCTTCTTGGATTTTCCATTACCAATCTTCTTTTTATTAGTCTTTTTATTTTTCTTTTCCTCCTCTGACGCATTTTCAGCCTTTTTTTTCTTCTCATCATCAACGGCTTTATTATCAATCTCTTGCGATTTGCCATTTTTATTGGCTGAGTTAGGCTTTTTCTTTTTTGCCGGTGATTTCTTCATTTTATTGCTTTAAATGCGGGTGATTTATTCCGACAATAAATCTGCACTGACGTTTGTCATCGAATGTAGGTTCTTTTTAAACCTTCTTGAGTTTAAGGGAGTGTCAGTATGGCAATGTTCTAAGGGGCTCTCGATTCCACATGCGCGGGCAAGTAGCTGATAAGTTTCATCGATTTTAATTGGTTACACAGCATAAATAAGCTATGACGCTAATGGTTGTAAATTTTAACGATGCTGAACGCGTTTGAGGTCAATTCTTATTAATGTTTTTGGTTCATCCTAAATTATAACGCGTCAAGTCGTTAACAGACAATGCCCCAAGGAAATTACGGATAATTTGTGTTTTTGAACATGTTAAATTGTGAATTAAACAATGGTTCAAGAAAATTACGGAAAATGAGTGCTCATGGTGTGTGTGAGTGCGTGTGTGTGTGCGTGTATTTTCCATCAATTTTTCTCATTCAACTAGTTCATATTTGTAACAAATTATATTTGTCAAAACTCGATCAAATCACCATTAATTTTTCTAAGTACTTAATGTTTCTCATGCTCAAGATTTGTAATTTGCTGTGGATATCTTTAATTTTTTTGTGCTTAATTTATCATTAATTTTTTCTCGTGCAATTGGCTCGTAAATGCGCCAAACTATTTCCCACCAAAAATTGTATAAAAACGCGGTCATATTTTCAAATTCATTCATTATAAGTTTGAACATTCGTTGAAAGAAGATCTTCTGCCATTCGCTATCAAAGGTAACTAAAATGTCTAATTTACCAAATGACTCCAACAACCCTCGCCAAGTTTTTCTTGGCCCTGCAGGGTTAAGAATAAGATTTCATCTAAGAAACGCTGATGATTTAACATCACCGCCATCACCACCGGTTGTGCCAATTGGACGAGGTCGAGGAGATTTGAGGTCAAATGATGGCTCAAGTTCTTCTCTCCCCGCTCGTGGTGTTGGTCGGGGCCAAACAACATCTTCCTCGTTTAATCAACGGGGTCGAGTATCTGAACCGATAGTTGTAAACCCCGAAGGATTTGGAATTATGGTTCGGATCAATAGCAATTTAGCCGATGATTCAACATCGACCAATAACTCCGCCGATGAATTAACATCGCCATCATCAAACAACGCTGTCGATGATTCAACATCGAGTCCCATGTTTCAAAGAATTTTTGCTGAGCGCAACACCTCGAGTAATTCGTTCGCTGGTCGTGGCGTTGGTCGGGGTCAAAATATTTCTCGCCCCTTCAATCAAACGACTTCAGCCTCGATTGGACGAGAGGTCAGACGCGGTGTTGGTAGGGGTGGAAGATATTCTTCTCCTTATCAACGTCCAACTCGATCAGCAGAAGAAGAAATAGAAGAGGAAAATTATTTCCCCGCACCCTCAAATTTAGAAAGATCGAGTGACGGTCGTTTAGCCTCTTTCATTCTTGATTTAATTGATGTAGAAGGAGGCTCACCTTATGATTTGTTCAATCGTTATGCTGAGTACGTATTGCGTCAACGCATTCAAACGCTTGAGCGTGAACGCGAACGCTTACGTGCTCAATATCAAAGATTGTTGCGTCATTTTAGACAAGAATGATTTGTATTAATTAGTCTGAGCTATATAGTTTTAATGTGTTTGTATATATTATTTCCAAATTTCACGCGTCAATAAATTTTGTTTCAGAATTTTAACAGAAATGCCAAAATCCTACGTCTGCCGCGAATGTCAAAAATCGTTTACTAGAAAATCTTCCCGAGACAAACATGAATTGTTTCGTCATCGTGAAACAACATCAAAATTCCGAAATCGGACTCCGTTAAATCAATCGCTTCAGTGCCCGTTTTGTAAGAATGAATTAAGTCCCTTTAAATCAAGAAGTGATTTGGTCTCTCACATCGATTCCTCTCATTTAGAAGACTTAAATTATTCACTTTTTAAATCTGCTCTGAATGGTAAAATTAAAATTTTTCGGAAACATATTTTTTCTACAGAAACGCTTCACGCCTTTGTCGTCAATAGAGCAAATAGGCAAGAAATTGTTGATGTCATTCGTCATGAATTGAGTAAAACCTTTACAGTAAAAGTTGCTTTAATTTTATCAGCGGCGTATCAGATTCCTGATTTGAATTCAGCTACAAAAGACAAAGACACTGAGACGGAAGCTGTTGTTGATAATACTTCATCACAGCCTCAAACGGTTGTTAGCAACATTGATGATTCGACTGAAAAAAGTTTTGATCAGTCGTCACATGAATTAATGCCTAGCGATCGAGATGTCTTTGCTTTAAGAACCGGCTATATTCAATTTACGTCTTTTGATTCTTCTCGCTCGTTAAAAGGTAAAGTTCAAAAATTATTAAACAATTTAATAAGTCGAGAAGAGGATTTGTTGATGAGAGGTTCCGGATGGAGATTTGAATCTCTGTCTTTTAGCGACATCCAAATTACCAATATTTGATTTTAAGGACTTATTTTGTTGTATATGAAAAATTCAAGTAAGCTTTGGAAATGGATTTTATAGAAATTACACGAGATATAAAAAGATCTAACTGCTTGGAATGGAATACTCGATATGATAAATTTAACTTTCTTTATCTGTACATTAGACATCTTTTTCCAGAAATTGCTTCCATTACAGATTTTCGTCAAATGCCAATAAAATATCTTAAAAAATTTAACATAAAAGGTTTTACGTTTCCTCTTCAATTTTGTGACATAAAAAAATTTTTGCGTAGAAATCGTCATTTACCAATTTCAATTTCCGTACTTTATGAGAGTGAAGGTCACGTTTCAAATTTAGGGTTTATTACTAACAAAAACAACGATATTAGAGAAAATACTCTCCATTTGTTAATGATAAAACATGATCCCAAAATCTCTTCCGATAAAACTTTGAGTAATTCCCACCCTAAAAAATCGAGTTTTCCTTCCAAGTTTCCTAAAAAAATCAAAGATTTAAATCAACAACATCATTTCTTTAAAATTACAAAACTCCAAGGTTTTTTGAATAATCGGGCCGGACTGTTGTCGTTTAACAAAGCGGGTCAACAGAAGTACATTCACTGTGAAAAATGTCTGCTGCGTTTCCGATCAAAATCCAAAAAAGAAAAGCATGAGCGGATTTGCTACGATAAGCAACGCACCATCTATCCCGGCAAAAATGCCGCTATAAGTTTTTCTAACCACAAACATAAGTTTAAAGCACCTGTTGTGGGATTTTGTGATTTTGAAAGTGTGCTTCAAAGAAACAAGGAACGATCTAAATGTCGACTTTGTTCTAAATTGGAATGCTTGTGTGCTTTTCCCACAAGTGACGACATAAATGTGCATAGACCGGTAGGCTACAGCCTGATTTTTGTGGACTCCGAAAATGAAGTATTTTTTCAAGAAGAATATTTAGGAGAGGATGCGGCCAAACGTTTTTTGGATCGGATACCTCTCTACGAAAAAGTGGTTGAAGAAAGAAAACAAAAATTTAGAGATGTTCTCAAAACTCAAGCCACCCATGAGGAATGGCAAATGTTTCGAAAAGCAACCGTTTGTCATATATGCGGTCTCCGATTTGCTACCCATCCTAAAAAGTATAGAAAAGTTTTGGATCACGATCATGTCACAGGAAAAATAATGGGTGCGGCTCATTCGCTGTGTAATTTGACAAGATCCGGACCCTATCACACGCCAATTTTTTTCCACAACGCTCAAGGGTAAAAATTTTTTATTAACTTTATTTTTTTAATTAATTTTTTAACAAATTGAATGTTTCAGATACGATTTGCATTTAATCATAGAAGAGTTAAACATTCGCCGATTCAAGAGAATGCCAGAAGTCTTGGCTAGAAACAGTGAAAAGTTTCGCACTCTTACATTGGGCAAATTTAAAATCCAAGATTCATTAGAGCACATATCTGCCAGCTTAGACGCACTTGTCCAAGATTTAAATCAAACTTCAAACTTTTCTTTCCCTATTTTACAACAGATGAAAAGATTTCAAAAAATTCCTATCCGTCAAAAATCAAAAGCTTTTAAACTTTTAAAAAGAAAAGGCATTTTTTGTTACGAGCATTTTCAATCATTACAAGAAATGAAAAAAAGTCGAAACCTACCAACCAAAGATGCTTTTTATTCCGAATTGAATGAAGAACACATCTCGGAAACGGATTATTCTCATGCGCAAGAAGTCTTCAAACTGTTCAAGTGCAAGAATGTGGCGGATTACATGATGCTTTATTGTTCTTTGGATGTCATCCTGCTATGTGAAGCGTTTCTTCAATACAGGAAAATGGTTATGGAACACTTTCAATTGGATCCGATCTATTACTTAGGTAAATTTCCTTTTCTGTTGCTTGACATACAAAGTTTGAATATAAATTTTATTTCGTATAATTTTAGGAATTCCTGGACTAAGTTTTGATGTTATGCTTATGTTTTATCAAAACTCTGAACGAGCTACAACAACAAAAGATAACCTCGCGGGTGAATCTTCCAAACCTCCAGGATCTCTGGATATCTATTCCGATCCTGAAATGGAGCAGTTTTTTACAAAGGGTATCAGAGGCGGACAAAGCTTTATCTCTCAGCGTTATGCAAAAGGAAACAGCAATCCGAGAAAAAGCGGCGATCATTTACTTTACATTGACGGTAATTTTATACTGCATCGTTTGATTAATCTATTTATTTAAAATCGGTGACTTTTTAGCAAACAATTTGTACGGGAGCATGGAGACTTTAAAATTGCCAGTTTCTGATTTCGAGTGGGTTGCAAAAAAAGATCTTGAAAAATGGACTGCCAAAGATATTATCAAGATTTCTTCTCAAGACGAGACCGGCTACGCATTTGAAGTTGATTTGCATTACCCTTCTCATCTTCACCCGGTAAATCTGATCTTTTTAACACGTTTTTGCATTTTGATAAACGGTAAAATATTTACAGACACATGATCAATTTCCGCTGGCTCCGTATACAGACACGGTTTCTTACAAACATCTGTCTCCTTATAATCGCCGTTTACTAAAACATCTTAACCCTCGAGATTATAAGAACAAAAGATACCGAAGCAAGAAACTGTTGAGCACTTTTTATGATCGAAAAAAGTACGTTGTGCATCTGGAAAACCTGCAATATTACTTGAAAAAAGGCATGAAGCTGCTGAGGATAAGAAGAGCCGTAAAGTTTCGGCAAAAAGCTTTTTTGAAGGAGTTTATTGAAAAGGTCACGATGCTACGATCAAACGCTCGCAACGATTTTGAACTTCGGCTTTTTAAGCTTTTTGCCAACTCTACTTTTGGAAAGTTTATCGGTAAGTAAATACCCGGATTTAGAATCTTTTTTGTATTTTTATATTTGCACAAGCGTGTGGTGGTACTGCCAATATTTAGTGCAAAATGTATTGGCAGTACACACCACACGCTCATCTACATCTTCAATGTCATTGGGAGGCGCGTGAACCTCGGCCTCCACAGTGACGACCTCGCCGTCGAAATCGGCCATTCGGTTTGCCGCTGCCCGGATTTTAGCCAGGCGGACAATCTCCGTCGCCCGACGTCTGGCGGCAAAAGATCTGTCGTCGGCGGGGAGTCTAATGGGGATGGGAGCCTCGATGGGGTCGTCAGTGGGGATATCGACGGGGAATTCGACAAAGGCCTCGGTGGGGAACTCGGTGGGGGTCTCGGTGGGCACCTCGATGGGGACGGAAACGTCAATGAGCACATCGGTGGGGACATTGGAGGGAATTTCGGCGGTGGTGACTTCGATGGGGGCCTCGATGAGCATTTCGATGGGGGACTCGGTGGGGGCCTCGATGAGCATCTCGATGGGGGACTCGGTGGGGGCCTCGATGAGCATCTCGATGGGGGACTCGGTGGGGACCTCGGTGGGCACCTCGGTGGGGACGTTGGTGGGGAGGTCAACAAGAATGTCGGTGGGGACGTCAGGCGCAATAAAATTTTCGTTTTGAAGGCCTCGGCGACCGCTGCCGCCTCCGCCGCCGCCAGCGCCGCTGGCGGCGAGTACAGCAACGCTAACAGAGAGTGCAACGGCAGCGGCGCTGGCGGTGGCGGAGGCGGCAGCGGGCGGCGGAGCATCGAAAATCCCAGCCACGCGGAGGCGGCCGCGGGCGGCGGAGCATCAAAAATGCCGGCCACGGCCGACCGGATCCGTCCGATTACGCCCCCCGGTCTCCGGTTCTTTTTCTCCTCCTTCTCCTTCTCCTCCTTCAGCAGCCACTGCTCGTCGTCGTCCTCCTCATCCTTCAACCTCATGTATCCCCTCTTCATCATCGTCATCATCATCATCATCACTGTCCTCTTTTTGTTTTGAAAGTTTGTTTTGAAAATTGCCACATGGTTTTAGGAAGTTTTTAAAAAATAAATCTCCAAACTCCTAAACACTTTATAATGAATTTTTTAAAAAATGTTGTATTCTTTATAAAATATTTATTTAATTTTATATTTTTCAGAAAATGTTCGAAATTACATCGAAGTGGTCCTTTGTGGAGATGAAAAAAGCTTGAGGAAAGCCAGTCTTGGTCAACACATCAACAATTTTCAAATCATTAATGAGAATTTGGTGGCTGTCAACAAGAAGCCGGCAATGATAGAGCTGAGAAAGCCTTTAGCCGTCGGATTTTCCATTCTAGAGTTGTCCAAGTTGTTTATGTACAGATCATACTATGACACCATTCAAAAACATTTTGGCAAAGACAATGTATCTTTGTGTTTTTCGGACACGGATTCTTTTCTTTTAAAAGTTAAATGCAACAATTTGGAAAGGGAAATGGAGAGATTGAAACACATGTTTGATTTTTCAAAGTACCCTAAACAACATCCACTTTTTGACGACAGTAAAGCCAATCAACTTTTTTATTTCAAAGATGAATTAAAAGGTAGAGCGGCTATTACTGATTTTATAGGCTTACGTCCAAAATGTTATTCTATGAAAATAGTCGATTTTTTGGACAAAAACAAAACTGATGAGAAAAAAGTATGCAAAGGTTTAAAAAAATCTAGTATAAAAAAGCAATTAACTTATGCAGATTACAAAAAGTGCTTAAAGCAAACTGTTGTAATTTACAAATCTTTTAAAAATTTAAGATCAAAGAATCACAAAATCCGGACGTGTTTTCAAAGAAAAATTGCGTTGTCGGCAATGGATTCCAAAAGATATGTTTTAAATTGCGGATGTCACACTTTATCGTTAGGAAATAGTCTTATTGTTAACAACAAAATGTCTAAATGTCAAATTTGTAAATAAAAAAATAATTAAATCATTACTTTTATTTAAAAGAAAATTTTGTAATTTCTTTTTTAAAATTAATAAAATGAACGGTTTTGATTTGAGGTTTAATATTCCGTCCAACATGTTGGTTGTTGGTCCAACATCAAGCGGAAAAACAACGTGGCTAAAACATTTAGTGCTTCGTCGGCACGAATATTTCGCAACTCCGCCTGAAACAATGTTGTTGTTTTACAAAGAACCGCAAAAAGCATATCAGTACATGGAAGACGACATGAACGAGGGCAGAGGTTCTGACACACAATTTCCGTCTTTTCGTAAATTCAAAAATATTCCAAATTCAATTGAAGAGTTGAAAGATATTTTAGAATTATATCCGAGAAAAATGCCCAAATTGATTGTTTTTGACGATTATTTAGACGATGTTGGGCAAATATTAAAACATTTTTTTACGGTTTTGACCCATCATTACAATTGTTTCACCATTTTTCTTTGTCAAAATTTATTTGACAAAAAAGGCGATTTACGGACATTAAGCATAAATACGCAATACATGATCCTTTTTAATAATCCGCGGGACAGAAGCGCCGTCACACATTTGGCAAAACAAATTTTTCCCGGTCGTGTTGGAATCTTAAATAAAGCGTATAGAGAAGCAGTTAACGGTCGAAGTCACGGATATCTTCTTCTAGATTTTCATCAACAGCAAGATGATAAAGTCAGAATTCGAAGTAACATCTTTTCTTATGAAGGATTAATGAAAGCCTACGTTACTGTTTAAAAATTTCATATCTATTTAAGAAAAATTAAAAATAATTACTGTTAAAATGTCAAAAAAATTAGAAAAAGCTAATTCGCTTTTTAATGCAATAAAAAAATTAAAACATAAAGATTGCGCTAATTTTTTAAATTATTTGGACGATCGCGGCGTTGAATTGCTTTGTCGTATTTTACATTACGTTTTGAACGGCGAATTGCCCTTACATGGCGAAGTGCGAACACGACTTCAGAAAAAAATTAGAGCTCATTTAGGGGAGTTCAGACGTCTTGCCACGCCGCCTCGTCGCTCTTCCGACATTTCAAAAAAAAGAACAATACTACAAAGGGGCGGAATTTTAGGAACTTTATCGGCAATTGCCAGCATTATCGTCCCTATTTTGGCTCAAATTATTGCAAAAAAGAGCCTACAACGTCGTCGTTAAAGGATGAGTTCAGCCGTGAAAAGAAAATTAAATGATGAAATATACTCCATGTTTTTAGTCCCCAAAAGGCTATATCATTCTTTAATAAAAAATATAGAAGATAATGAAACAAAAAAAGAACTTATTTCTATGAATGAAAAACCAAACACGTCTAATTACATTGAAAATGCCATTAATTTTAAAAATTTACAAGACAGGCAAAAAATGAATCAAAGCGGTGATAAATTGTACCGTTTTGGTTCTGATAATATATCAAATGTTATGCCGCCAGTACAACTCGATAGCAGTACGGGTCGTACGTATCAATCTATTTCAAGATCAACAACCGCTCAAACTCCCCAACAAAAAGAAAATACCGCTCAGTTTTTGCCCACTACTCCCGTTATGGAGAGGGAACCCGATCCAGACTTGTTTTATACCGCTTCAAGACCAAAAAGCAAGGACGATACTTCAACTCCTGACGTGCCAGAATGGCGAAATTCGCCTGTTATAAAGGCATTGACACAAAAAAATTCAGACGGCAAAATAGTTTGTCCTTTTAGCGCATGCGGGAAGCAGTATGTTGACGATGCGCAATTCGGCAAACACCTTGTAAGAGATCATATGAAAGAATTGTCCATCTTTGACACAGAAAAAATTGGTAAAGATATAGCCTCGGTCTCTTCACAAGCATCAAAATCCCCTTCGGCTTCAACGTCATCCCTCAAAACAGGATCAGGAGGTGCGAAAAAGAAAACTTTTACTATTTCTCCCGTACAAACTAGATCTAAATCAAAAAAACTTTCAACAACTGATGCAGATGCTGTTAAAAAAAAACTACTTTTTCCGGGAAAATACCCGAAATTATAATGAAAGTAAAATATATGTCATCGTTTATTTTCAAGTTTTTTTATAAAATGAGTTACAATTTCATCATTTTTTATTTTGGGTTTTTTTACAAATATTTTAACAAATTGTTGAGGAGACATTAAATTGTTGCCCACGGATAAACAAAAAGCGGTCACGTACCAGCCGCAAAACAAAGAACGAAAATCCTGAACGGAATAAGACAGAATTGTTTTGAATGAGTTTTTTTCTATCCAAGGCCGTAAGAACTTCATTAAACATTGATTCCATATTGGCGGTAAAAAACCGAATGAATCAAAATAATAGAGTTGATTTTTTCCGTTGATATACATCGCTATGAAATGTGATCCTTTTTGATTTTTTTTGGATAAGTTGGTGATTAAGCAACAAGGCAACTCGAGCGAATCGGACGGCAAATTATCGCTTGAAAAAACCCCGATAAAATATTTACATCTTGGTCGAATATAATTGGATAAAAAGATATTTGATAATCCGTTTTCCATAATTTAATTTGTTCCTTTTATGACTTGTTGGAATTGATCTATTTTAATGCCGGAGTTAAAAACAGAAAAAGCCAGAACGTATATAGGATGAGGAGTTATTACGGAAAAAGCCAATTCTAAATCTAAATTTCCGTAATTTTCCGGATGTACGTGGAACGAATTACATTGATCCGGTGTTAAATCAGCCGCTAGAAAAAATCTTCCCTTTAAATATTGTTCATACGTTAAACCGATGGATTGATTGCCGTGCGAAATGCCAATACTGTCGTATAAATGCCGATACAAGTCAATGGCGTCCCCCTCATTTATATTAGGTTGAAATGGTCTGGGAAATACGCATTGTCCGTTCTTTTTTAAATTAAAAGTAGACAGATTAAAATGTTGAAAATTAAAAGGGTTTTTGTCCGGGGCGTGTGACATGGCTTGATTGTGAACCATCACAAAAAACACTTGTTTCGGCAAAGTACCATTAGCGATATTGGCGATGTTAAAGGACGACACGCCTTGAGGAATAACATAATGTCTTAAACGTGTGGCGCTAAAAGGCAGGTAGCACGGTTCTTTTAACAGTTTGTTTTTAAAACTTTCCCGTAGCAATAATGTGGGCAACACCTTTCTCATATGTAATTTGACATCTTTTAAAACAATTTTAAAAGGTTTTTCTGCCGCAGCGTCTTGAAGCAAACCAAACTTTTCAGCGGATCTAACTAGCTTAATTTTGATGTCCACATTCGGAGGTAAAAATCTGTCGGTGTCAAACAGATCAACGGCTAAGCGCGTATTAAAATACACTTTTTTACCATCCGTAATTAACTGCTTTCTTTTATTCAAAGACGGTGTGGCGGTTGTAACATTTATGGTATCAACTTCGTCAGCATTTTCGGGATAGTATCCTTCGGCAGCCAGATAAGTTTTTTTCACCTCCGAATTGTAACTTAGAAATGATTGTATGAACATTCTCCAAGGATAAGTGACCGCCGAACTTAAATCAGCTACTTGGACCCCGTTTAAGTACACTTCTACTTGGCTGAATAAACAAGCGGCAAAATGATTAGCCAGTGTGACTTTAGTATCATTTTTTACCTGAGCACCATCGTCATTTGTCACTACAAAATAGCCGCTAAGTCTGGTTTGATTTAGTATAAAAGAGCATTCGTTATCGCGAGGAACAAGAAATTCGACCGGTCCGGTGTTGGTGATAGAAGCCACGCTATTGTAAATAACGTGAGCCCCGTCTAATAAACCTGTTTCTACTTCTAACGGTGAGTGAAGCGCTAAACCACTTTCAGTGCCGTCGTTTTGTTCAACGGCCAATCCGGCAATTCCGCTTTTTTCAGGTACGCCCATAACAAGATGGAAGTGCTGGTCAGCAATGTAAAAATTAGTTGTAAAGTTCATCTTATTAACAGCGACGAAATTTCTTTTAATACCGATAATACAATAAAACGTTATAATAATTTTGTTGTAATAAGAAAAAAATATTCCTTTATTATATTTACCAAAACAAAACAAAATCGACATTTTCATGTAAACATTACAAAAATTCCCTCTACAGAACATATTGCAAAAGCATTAGACGAACTAAAACTTGTTATAAGTAGCGAATTTGTTGTTAAAATATTTAAAGTAGAAAACATGACTTGTTTGTATCAATCAAAAGAAGAGATCAAATTATCGAGATTTTACAACCATTTAAAATTGAATGAAGACTTTGAAATCATTTATAAGAGATACGACCCAGAAAAATTCCCAGGCGTATTTTTAAAAATAAAAAAGTGTTCAGCTTTAATATTTTCGTCGGGAAAAATAGTTATAATTGGAGCCTCCAGCGAAGAAGATGCTAAACATGGAATAAAAATTATTATTAAATTATTAAAAAAATATAAAATCGAATGATGTGAATAATGTTTATTTAGTTGAGTTTTAATATTTATACAATAAACATCAAAATTATGCGCGAGAAAGTAGATTATACTAAAATATGCAATCATGAATATCCAGTAGAAGACACCAGGCAAGGGGACGTGGTGTGTACCGAGTGCGGATTAGTTATTGATAAAATATATTGCTATAATTTAACAAAATCAAATTTGGAAACAAAATTGGACAAAATAAAAACATTTGATGAAGAAATTAAACAAAAAAACCGGCATTTAGAGAAAGAAAAAAATATTTTAAAAATTTTATGCAATAAATTACATTTAAATAATGATGTTACAAATGTTATTTTTAATCTATGGTCAGATATAGTAGCGTGGCATCATCGAAAAGGTGGAAAAATTAAAATAGATGCTAAAGGACTGGTGGTTATGACGTTATATCAAGGTTTGATAAAAGAAAAAATTCCCCGCCCGATAAGTCATTTGTGTCAAGAAGTCGGCGTTAATCCAAAGATAGTGTGGCGTTGGATGAAATTATACAGACGGGATTTGACTGACATGAATAAATTAGACAATTACATAAAAGCGAAAGATATGAAAGAATATTTTTTACAGCCGCTGCAGTTAAATTATCAAGAAATGACGTCCATTGAACAAATATTAAAAAAAAATGAAAATAGTTCTTTTGCTCCAAGAACTTTATTAGCCGCATGCGCTTATGCCTTTTTAAAAGAATCCAAATTGCGATATTTAAGCGTCAAAAATATGGCTCACATTTTAGGCGTCAGTGTTATGTCGTTGTACAGATGTCGTAAAAGTCTAAATCAATAATATACATATATGAATTACCACAGCGGTTTACATTGGCAACGAGGTTCGGGAATTGGATCGCTTTTTTCCGGAATTTTTCGCGGATTAATGCCGGTAGCAAAATCAACGATAAAAACTATTGGACGTGTAGCCAAAAGCGCCCCGATAAAATCTGTAGGAAAAGCTTTAAAAAAAGAAGCGACAAGAGCGGCTGTAGAAACGGCGATAGAAGCTTTGGAGGGTCAACCGGTGGGCAGAAAAGCAAAACAACGTTTAAAATCCGCTACACGAGGTATTTTGCTTAACGCTGCCCGACAAGCCGATAGCAACGACGACTATCGAACTCAAAATTCGAACAGAAAAAGAAAACCCTCGTCAATTACGCAATCTAGGAAAAAAAGGCGCAAAATATCGAAAGAACCTCTGTTTTAAATGTCGACAACGACAAAAGAGACTTTTTTAAAAGAATACGCGAAACCGGGTTCGCCAATAGCTTTTGCGTCTCCCGCCCTAATCTATCATTATTATAAAAAACAAATCCCTTTGACGTTAATCGAGGAGTGGCTAAAAGGAACAGACTCCTACACATTACACAAACAGCCTAAATTTCCCAGACCGAGAAATCCGACATTTGCTTATCGAAAACGGTATCAGTTTCAAATTGACCTTATAGATTTAGGAAATTTGGCTGAACAAAATGATTCTAATAGATACCTTTTGACAGCCATTGATATTTTTACACGATTTGCCTTTGTAGAACCACTAAAAAATAAAATGGCAAAAACATTTATGGAAGGGTTTGAATCTATTATGAAAAGAGCAAAACAATTTCCGCGTAGAATTTTAGCCGATAAAGGAGCGGAAATTAAGAATAAATTGTTTCAAGCCTACTGCAAAAACAATAACATTCTTCTGTTACACAGCAATAATTTTGTGCACGCCCCCTTTGTGGAAAGATTTAACCGAACTTTAAAAAACTTATTGTTTAGATACATGACTCACGAAAATACCGACAGGTACATTGACGCGTTACCCTTTCTTGTCCATACCTACAACAATCGTAAACATCGCATGATCGGAATGTCACCCGCCGAAGCAGAACTCCCCGGAAGAACCTATCACATTAGAAGAAAACAAGAATTGGTTTATTCCAAGATTAAAAGAACGAAACCAAAATACAAAATCGGCCAAACCGTGCGTATTAGCATTATGAAGGGAAAATTCGACAGAGGATTTACACCGCAATTCAAAGAAGAAATTTTTAAAATAAAATCAATTTCTACACGTTTGCCAAAACCCACTTATGAGTTAGAGACTTTGGAACAAGATGAAACTTTGGAAGGAAATTTTTATGAGAGTGAACTTACACCCGTAGATGAGCCGGAAGTATTTGCCATCGAAAAGATTCTCCGGACCAAAAAAGATAAAAAAACCGGAGAAAAAATGGCTTTAATAAAATGGAAAGGGTATAAAAACCCTAGTTGGACATACGAAAAAGACATAGTCGATATACCACAATAACGCGGAATGGATTATAATATTTATTGCGTGTCAAACGCTAGTTCCGATACGGATGACAAAAATACTTTGAATTCTTTTACCAATTTATTTCCACAAAGTTTAGACTTGAAAAATAGAGAATGGGAAATTGGGGTAGTGTCTATTGGATTACATTACAATTACAACCAAATGACTTTGTCAAAAGGCCAACCTTGTTTCATCACGCTAAAAAACGAATTAACATCTATAAATTCTTCGGAAGAAGACATAAAGTCCGAAATTTTAGACCAGACAAAATCCATTTGGGTTTTGCCTAATTTAGATGAAGATGTATTGACAGTGCATAGACTGATGCAAAACTTGATGCAATATATTTACAAGGAAGGAATGAGATTGTATAATTTTGAACCCAAATCGGGGGGTAAAGATGAAAAAGCTTACGTAATAGATGAAAATCCGAAAAAAGAAATGGAAAATGTAAATTACAATTATAATAGATATTTTTTGATACATAAACATTTAATAAAAATTTTAAATTTAAAATATTACCAAAACGGTTTTGTATCCTCCCAAGCAAAATCAATCAAGTTTTTCGACAACGAATATGTGTATTTTTCTGTAAAGAAAAATTTTGCGCTTCTAACTACAGCAATTAAAGTGTATTCCGTTTTAAAACCCGGTCTGGTTCAAATAAAATCAAATATTATTTCTGACGTTCCCAGCGGAAATAGTTATTCCACAATTATGTTTACAACGACTTTGCCGAATCAAATGGAAGGTCATTATTTTTACCATAATGTAAAAAATATCAGATATTATCAAGTGCGACAATCCAATATTGAAACGATAAACACTCAATTTATAGATTCTTTTGGGAATCTTTTAAGTTTAAACGAAGGTCAGCCGTCTATAGTGCATTTTCATTTAAAAGAAAAAGATAAAAATATGGATTACGAATTAACGCACGTACGAATCGATTCACAAGTAGATACCAAATTGAACTACGAAAATACAAATAGTAGTTTTTGGGCACACTTAAAACATCCGATAAGTTTGAATCAAAACGCGAAAATAGCCTTGATGGATATATCTTTTCCCAACACCATATGTAGCATTCCAGAATCAATTGGAAGGAATCCGTTTATCTTTAATGTGTTGATGAACCAAAACGAAACAAAAAAACACGTCGTGGAAATACCAAACCTTTATTTCTGCAACTCTGATGATCTAACAACATCAATAAACCGTCTGTTATCTGAAGAACTAAAGGAAATTTTACATTTTGAGAACTTTAATGGATTCTTTAGGATTGTGGCTAAAACAGATAAACCTTTTTCAATAAGCATTCCCAAAAACTTTTGCCCGTTTTTAGGAATGTACGATTACTCGGAGAAAGAATTTGCAAGAATTGAGGAACGAGGTGATTACGTCACGCTTGCAGTGACTAAGGAAAGATTTTTTGAAGCACCAAAACCAATGGACGTTTACAAATTATATCCCGGTGTTATGATATGTTATGCAAATTTTGTTCAACATTCCATTATTGGAGACAAATTTTACCCAATATTTAGAGTTATACCAACAATCGGTCAATCCACACAAAATGACTACTGTTCTATCCATTTCGAAAATTTAGAATTCATAAGATGCAATGTTGATTATTTAGACGACATGAAGATCGAGCTCAGGAGATTAGACGGAAATTTGATTGAATTTAACGACGATCGAAGAGTAATTTTAAACATTGTAATTAAAAATCCAATTTAAATTATATTTCAATAAAACAATTTATTTGAAAATAACGAATTATTGGTGAGATTTAATAAAGAAATATCTACTAAAGTTTGATTCGCAAGATTAAGCGCCTTTAAACCGTTATAAGTTAGTCCGTACATTAACCAAAGAAAAACGGAAGTAATCACAAAAATTGATAAAAACATCGCGCACACGCTACAGCAATCGTTTCTAGGACAAAGATCAGGAGATTGCAAATCTTGATGAAACGTATCTTGATCTACTTCTTTGAAACAAGATTTTTTATCTCGGTCAGAGCTTGTCGTTCGGCGCAAAGAGACGCTCATACTTCTACTACTTCTTCACGAATTGGATAATGTTCTAAACAGAAATCTTTACACAACAATTTCATGCAAAATGACGCATAAAAATGAAACACTTTCATTTCATTTGAAATTTCACGATGCCACCACAATTTGGTATCGGAGTCGCGTGAATTATTGAGTTTGCCAAGAAGTTTGTCTTTGATGCAAGCCCTGTACTGCACCAATTCACTGTCCAAAGATTCCAATGCTTCGTTGATTTTACGAAGATGCGCGCACATGCGACGCAAAGAATGATGCACAACGCGGTTCGGGTCGGAAGTATCATAAATACCGGTAACATCAGGACCGGTATATTCCTCTCCCCAGTCGGAATTGTGCGACGATGATGATTTTGACTGCTTGTTGTCTTGACCACTCATGATGCACAACTGAAACGACATATTACACAGACATTTCTAATAAATATTAAAAGCGCGCTCGAAATTTCCGACGTGATTTGTCACAATTTTAAAATTCTTGCACGTGGCTTGATAAATTAAAATCGAGCCGTCGTACAGGAATTTAAAAAGCATGACCAATGTTCTTGACAATGAAGTCTTGCGCTTGGATGTGCTTCCGACGATGTAGATTGCTTCCAATCTTAAGGCGTTTGTAGGGCTCAAATTATTTTTTAAAAATTTGAGCCGTACAATTACCAAAAGAACGAGAAGCCGATGTTCACAATTAATGATGAAAACAATCACAAACGCATTCACTAATAAAATATTATAGCACAATTTATTAATAATAAACACGTATTCGACGTAGTATTTGAAGTAACTTCTCATGGTTTATAAACCGTAGAGTATTTGCTTAATAAAATAAAATTTAAGCAAATAATCAACGGCGAAAAAACCTGAGAGAATAATCTTCTTAATGACGATGTGGCGGATTATTTACAATCTTAAGGCGTTTGTAAAACGCAAATAATTTATGGAAAAAATTTGAGCTTCACATACTGCCAAAAGAGTGTAAAGAACGGTATTCTTGATGGATGATGAAGAAACCACTTACAAATTAAATCGACATGTCACATTTTATAAAATTTTATTCGGCGGAGTATTTGAAGTGCCTTCTCATGATTTATCGGCCCTTGGGTAGAGCTTAATAAAATAATTTAGCAGCTACACAAAGGTCAAAAAAGCGTGAGAGAAAATGTTCTTGACAATTAGGATGAAGATATTCCGCTGTTTGTGATTTTCTGGTTTTTTGCATACAAAATAGACTGAGAAATTCCAAACTCATTCTAAAATGTACACAAGGACCAAAAAATCGTGAATAATAATCTTGGCAACAAAAAAATAATAATTATAAATTAAAGCAAAATTGTAGATTGTTCGACGTTTTAAAGTGATTATGAAAAATCTAAATAAATTTGTTAAACATTTAAACCCTTCATATTCACTAAAAAACATGAAACGTTGTAATTTTTCTGACTTGAGGATGTGTGTTTAGATGGGAGTTGATGATGGTTGATCATAATTTTATCGTTTGTTGGAGATCCAAATTATTTTTCCGGGAACTTTCGAACCTCCAAGCCAAACAATAAAAGCATGAAACCTAACAGTTTTTTTCTTTTATCACTTTTAAAATATTTGGTTGTTGCTTGCTCACAAAGATGTGGTATTCGTGAAAATCCAAAATAAATTAGAAATTTGGAGATTCTCAGGACTGCCACGAAATTGTAAGGTAAGTGCCGAATTTCTTGATACGTGTTGAATTTTGAATTGATCGAAATTGACTGTGAAATTAGTTACATCAATGTTGAGGAAAAGCATTTGGACACCCCTTCCCCTAACGTGATTAAAATTTGAGCCTAAATCTTTGCTTACGGCGCGAATTGAAATTTAAAACGCGTTGGCGCGCGAGTTGCTTTAATTTTAAAGAAATAAAGTTTGAACATGAAAGAATATTTGAGTCAAACCGCACGGAAAAAGACGTTTTTCGTTCTCAGAACCTTTCTTCGCGCCCCCGAACTGATTCAAAACGTGGAAAGTGGGAAAAATTGAGGTTGCAAACGGCTTGCAATCGGCTTGCAACAGGCCGATTGCAGACGAAAACAAGCCGATTACAGGCTCGATTGAGCCTGTTGCAAGCCGATTGCAGACGAAAACAAGCCGATTGCAGGCTCGATTGAGCCTGTTGCAAGCCGATTGCAGACGAAAACAAGCCGATTACAGGCTCGATTGAGGTTGTTGCAAGCCGATTGCAGACGAAAACAAGCCGATTGCAGGCTCGATTGAGGTTGTTGCAAGCCGATTGCAGACGAAAACAAGCCGGTTGCAGACGATTACAAGCCGATTTCAGGTTGAAACAGGCTCAATGTAGATGCCATCAAGGTGTTTTGAGAGCGCATCAAGATGGTTTTTATCGGTAAACGGATGGTTGAAAGACGGTTTCAGCCTGTTTTAAGGTGTTTTGAGAACGTTTTAAGGTGATTTTAGAGCGTAACAAGCTCGAATGAGAGTGATGTAGGGACATTACTCCACACTCAGTCCCCGTAGCTCCCATTGCCACCATCAGTGCTCTGGAGACCAATCGACCTCGGCCAGCCGTCCCTCGTGGGACGCCAGATGCACTACTCCCCACTGGGCCAATCGGGGAAACCATTAAGCATCGCTTGTGAAAGCCTTTGAGCTGGTAGAAACACACAGACTTCATGTAGTGACCAAGTGTAGTGTTTTAAGGAGACTCGGAATCAATTAATCAAGATTTTAAATTGTTGTGCACTTAGAACCCTTTTTCCGGAAAAGGATAAGAAAATTTGAGTAGTGGAATGCAAGGAAGAAGAGGAACCTTTGTTCAAGAATCAAACAACCTCTCACGTGAGGTCGCGATCTCGCAACCTCACAATTCGAGGGGGGGCAAGTTGAACCAGAAGACCAAGAAACCTTCTTTGATTCAAGGAACCCTCTGTGAATCTCCTTTTATGGCATTGCCATTGCTCATCTTCCCTTTTCACAATGATTGCATGTTTGAATGAAACCATGTCTCTAGTAGTCTGTAAGAAACCATTGAAAGGAATACACACGTTCATTTCTCCGCTTGATACTTGTCTGGTTTCTTCGGATTCGACTTCGTTTGGAAACTTCCACACTCGTCGAACGGGTACATCAGGTAACTGCCGGCTAGGCCGGAACGGTTCACTAGTTTAATTGTACTTCCATCCATCGTTATTGTATTGCAGTTAAACATAGAATCGATTCATGTGAAGAGAAAAGCTCTGGGGAGACTTCTGCCCTGTCGAATGACAGGTGGATTTGTGGTGATAATGATGCTGTTGATGGATGAAGTGACAATATTTTGCCATGCAATTATACAAAAACACACGTTCTTCAGTTAAGAATACTCTTTATTTATCATATCAATTCATTCATCTTTTAGTTTTTACCCATTGCTATATCAGAATATTCCTCAGCAAATGGAATGATTATGGGGTACCATATAATTATTTCATTTTATTGGTTTACAAAATATCCTTCCCCATTGCAGGCATATCACTGAAATAATTCTTAAAAATTTACAATACCCACTGTAAGGGTATGAAGTTGAAGTCTGATATCTTGAAAAGACTGGCTTTATTGATCGGCTTTGGATGGGGAGAAAATCAGTGGGAGAATATAGAAACGGAAACTGGCGCGCTCCAGCGGTAAAAGGTGATGCAAAATAACAATGTGGCAGCATGAAACTAAATAATCATACTACACACACATTGCAACAAGCAAGACAATATTATATTTTATTTGTAGACAAAGCTTTGTCATAATTAAAGATGTTAAAAGATGATCTCAAGTACATATTGATCTATAAGGTTAAGACACTAGAAAAATGATTGTGATTGTGATTGACAATCAAACTTAATATTGTGATTGTGATTGTGATTTTCAATCACTTTTTGGCGATGATTGTGATTGTGATTGACAATCATTTTTTTTGATGATTTTTGAATGCCCTGTGCAAAATAGATAGATAGTGCTAATTTTTGGCTTTATTTATGATTATTCTTGTTGTTTGCATGTTTTTGTGCGCTCATGTAAGTTAGGGAAACCGACTACATCATATATTAGTGGTAGGAGAGTCAAATCAGTTTCATGCAAGTTTTAGCATTGACAGCTGTTCACCAAGAAAAATTACACAATGGTACTAAATAAAGCAAATTCTGTAAGGGTGGAAATATTCCTTTTTACTACATAAGTGGCTACTACCAATACTTTTGCTATTTTTGTTGATTATGAATTTCTCCAAAATCTTTGAACAAACGTTGCCGTCTAACACAGAAACTTGCAATCCTATTGTGTAGTGTTTTAGAGCTTATATTAGTTAAGAGAGAGAACAAAGTTCTGTGCATGGCATCCATCTAGGGTTTATACCAAAAGAGAGTATTGTACCAGAGGACTGATTCATATCATACAGGAATGGTAACACAGATAGAGAAACAAACACTATGTATGTAGAGAGAATTTGCTGATTGGAGAGCAAGGCAAATTATGATCCAAATCTCTCCACTTAGTGGTTATTGGAAAAAGAGAGGAAAATAAAATAAAAATGAAGATTCTCAAAATCATTCAATTAGACTCTAGACTGCCTACCTGTCAGGCCATTTCTGACCCCATCCTTAGGGTCTAAGTACTAAAATGTCCTCTTCTTACCTCATCCCAAAGACTGCCTCTCTCCTATAATAGCAAGATTAGCTTTAAGAAATTAGTTTTGAAAGTTGGCATGATCTATAGAAGAATAAAATTGTTCTCTGCAAGAATTTCTACATTCAATCAGGGTCTAAAAAGGATGCAGAGTACTTCTCAGAGGGTTATTCTTGATCACAACGTTTGTGTTCCTTCACTTTCTCTTGAATTTAACAGGTGGTGAAAGAGATTGGACAGGAGTAAAATTAAAATTTCATTCTCATTAACATCTAGTGTTGCCCCAGCAAGCCTGCCTGGGGAAAGCCTAGACAATTGCTGTTTCAAGTGGTAGCCCTCTATCATTTATTAAAGTTTTTTTGGTGCTGCTACAGATCAGAATTCTTCAATAATGTTTTATGGTTTGAAATAAAATTCTTTGCAAGAAGGATAATTAGAAGGATAATTCTATTACATCAGTCAATTTGGATGAAGTTTTCGCTCCTTCCAAACAAAAAATTTGCAGGCAGGCTGTTCAGATTCACATAGACAGATTTTGAGGATCAATATTTTTATTTTACTTTCCTCCCTTTTTTCAAACAGCTGAGATGAGAGTAATCATATTTTGACTAGCTCTCCTAATCTCAAAATCACTGTTATACATAGTGTCTGTTTCTTTGTGTGCTACTGTTTCTGTATCGTATAAACCAGTCCTCTAGTACTATAACCTCTTTGCTTTGCTCACCCTACGCCAAAAATATTCTTATAATCCCAGCAATTTTTTTGGAATGTTTTATTTTTTTGCCACTTAAATGCTCTAAAATACTCGAAAATACCCATCGAGTATTTCAAAAAATCGAGAGGGTAATGAGCATTCTCGTCAGGAAGAAATTGAGATCAAACATTTTCTAACGTCAACCCTTATTTAGTGCGAGCGGGCAGGTATCGAGTACGAGTAAAGATCGGACCCATCACTAATTATTTCCATTACTTTTGCATTATGTATTATTTCCAAGATGTTAGAATTCTCTAGGAAACTATTGTCCACAGCTTCACCTCCACCATTTTATCATTTTCTGGCTGATCTGCATGTGACCAGCTGGATCTTCATGATGGAATGGAGAATCTTCAACCTTCCAAAAGCACATGGCCCTTGTCCTTTTTGACATTCTTGGCAATGACATAGCTTCCTTGACCTCAACCGCTACGATGATGGTCTTGCTGCTCCCTTGCAAAAAAAGCATCTTCTCTACACAAGGTCAACCCATCTTTGACAACTGGATGCAGCTGAGATTCCAAGATGATTCAAGTTTCCAGGAAAACATAGTTCACTGCTCATGATGCGGCCAGCAGGACCTTCATGACGGAATAGAGAATTTTCAACCATCCAAAAGCCTATGGCCTTTGTCCTTTTTGACATTGATGACAATAACATAGCTTCCTTGATGACCTTGTCCTCAATTGCAACCATGATAGCCATCAACCTTCCAAAAGCATTGGACTTTCCTTTTCAGTCAAAACTCTGTTTAAATTCTTTTAGTAATATCATTCTTGAAATGTTTATTTGTCAATTGAGTTGCAATTTCCCCAAAATAAAAAACAGGGTAATTTTTACCCCAGGAGAAAAATAAATGTCTGGGGTGTATTTTTCGCTCCAGGGCAGATATTATCACAGAGGGTAAAATTTAGGCAATGTGGGTAAGATATCTGCATGGCATAAAATGAGGGATGATATGCATGCAAGGGAAACAGGGAGCAAGACGGTGATAAAAATACACAAAGGACCCGCTATATAAGGGTTAGGTTAGGTTAGGTAAGGTCGGGTAGGTCGGGTTAGGTTAGGTTATATCATTATAGTATATATTAACATTAGAATATAGATATATAACCTAACTTAGGGTTGTTTGTGCACCGTTATCACTGTCTTGCTCCCTGAAAATCACTGGGGGTCTGCTAGCAAACCATTTTTGAGGATATCTCTCCAACGTTGCCAAAATTTACCCTGACTAGATGAAAACACCCTAAAATAAACTCAAATTAAGCTAAAAATTTAATTTCTTTGTTACTTGATACATTAAATAAAGGCAAGAGTGAGATGGGGCTGAATGTTTTTGGTTATGCAGCAATGAATTTGAGCCACCATTGTCCACCATGATACAGGTTTTCATGCAATTTTTGTTTTTATTTTGATCTTCAATGCGAAAAAAGGGATTATTGCTAAGCTTCTATTTCCTGTCCAAAAATTTGACACATTCACATCAATTTTGAAGGTTAAAATATTCACTTAAAACTTTAAAATATTCAAAAGTTTTAGTATATATTTAAAGAATAGAAGAAGTTTTATCATTCCAAGGATATTTTAGGCTCTAAACTGCAATGATGGCTGGGATTTTTAAGGATTCCTTTTTTCAACCTTTTTGGCAATTTGTACAGGAAGTGCAGGAGCTGTGAATCAATGTTTTTGTCTAGATAGTGGTGAGAAAAAATGAGAAAAATGTGGCCTGAGATCAATGGACGGATTATGCAACCTTTCTGATAATTTTAAAAAAAGTTATTATTTAAGTTTATTTGGCTTTAAATCTTCCTGAGGTCAATGGAAGAATTATGCAACCTTTCTGATAATTTGAAAAAAGTGATTATTTAAGTATATTTGGCTTTAAATCTTCCAATTTATTTTAGGTTCTGGAAAATTAGGGTTTTTTGTATAAAATTTTATTTTGTAAAGTCAACTCAATAAGCTCACCGTTTGCAACAAACATCAGTCAAAGCTTAGACCACTAAAAACGTATTAAGGGATGCGCACTACCCAAAAATGCGGAATTTCCAACGACCCACGTCTATACTCCAATTGCAAGTGCCAAAATAGGGAAAGGTGGACACAACAAACAAAGATTTTTTTTATTCAAGTAGAATTCTTTCAATTTTTCCACCTTTTTTGTGTTGTGAACTACCTGTCTTGGAAAAGAAAAACAATCTCTATGGCTTCAGTACTTGAAATTGTCCCATAAACCACCTCACCACTAAATAAATGTATAGTTAATAAAATTTCTCCTATTGGAGCTATGATTTGAGACAAATAATTCTTGGGTTATAGCCCCCAGGTTTTGACAGCCATTTGCCACCCAAGTAGGTTCCAGAAAATAGAAAAACAGTTAGTAAGTGAATCAGTGGTAGAAAAAAACAGATAAAAAAGATCAGGAGCTCTCTCTTGAAGCTAGGTAAGATAACCCAAAAAAATGAGAGAGATAAATGGATAGTATAAACCCCCAGATCTTAAAATTTTACCCTTGTCAGCCTCCCTAAAGCTATTTCTATTCCCATCCCTCTCCCTCTGAGAAGAAACACAAACAACTTTGTTCCCACCTTTAAGTCCAACAGCTTTGATTTTTCATGTTAGAGGGCTAGGGACGCAAACAGAAATGATCTTTGGCAGGATGACAAGGGCAACATTAGAAGTTTCGGGTGTAAAATTTTTATTTGATTTACCTTCCTCCTTTTTTACTGGTTGAGAGAGATGAAATACACATTTTTTCCAATACAAAAATCTTTTCTTCCAACTTCCTTAAAAGTGATGATGCCTTTCTATATTTTTTTGTCAACACCTGCTTCGATGCCAGTAGGAAAAATAAGTAAGTTGTCACATAACCTCTTATTGTTAAGTAAATTTTTAAAGTGACAACTTCCCCTCCATACCAGCTTTTATAATGACAACTCTATATGTATCATACAATCCATCTTTTATTTTACACCTTTTTGTTACTTGAGACTATTTCAATTCCTCAGCAAGCCCGATGATTATGAGGAATTACATATTGTTATTGTTATATTGATCGCTGGGATATTCCCTCGAGCGAGCTCCAATGGTGCTCATGGCTCTCAGAGCGATGACAGCACATATCTTGTCTCAGATATGCGCTGTAGTCTTTACCTCACCCTTGACCAGCAGGTTGTGTTCTCAGTTGCAAGAATTACAGGAGTTGCCAACCTCCCCCCTAAGGATGTGGTCTAGCTCAAAAAAGCATCAGCTCATACTTACCTTGGCTCCTGGACCGGGAGTTGAACCCGGGTCCAGGGGGCACGAAGCTGATGCTCTACCACTGAGCTATCCACACATCCTTGAGGAATTACATATATTTTTTTTGGTTTAGGGAATACCCTTTACTGTTGCAGATTTATCTCTGAACTACTTATAACAAAATAGCTGATACCCCGCCCTCTGGGTGGATTTCTGCAAGCTCCTGCGGAGGGGAGAGGCATTCAGCCCCTTAAAAAACTGAAGCACCAAAAAAAAATGATGATTTCAAGTAATTTCATCAATTAAGTAAATCTCTTATTTCTTTTTAATTCTTAATTTTGTAACAACTTTTTTCCTTTTCTTTGTGTGGAAAATTTTCGAGATTGAATCGCTTCAATCTCGAAAATTATTCTTTACCAATCTTTCAGAATGTTCTCTACCCAAATTCATGGATAACGGTTTTGGTGAATCGAATTGTTGTCCCTCAGGTGTGCCCAATTCTCTTGTTTATGGCTTGCAGTTTTGTTGTCCAGTCGGGAATCGTCACCCCCGCCTGGACGGATTAGAAGTTTCGTTTACGACCCCAAGGAAAACTGCATCATTAACAGGCAGATGTTTCCGTCTGACCGTTAGGTCGAGACATTTCTCTCAATAAGAGATGAATAGTAAACGGGACTTTCCCCATCCCCAAAGGGTTGGAAACTGGAAACTGTTTGTGAGAAAACAATCATAAAATGCGTTGTGAAATACCAGGTCTTTCGAGGGGTAACGGTTTCCGACTTAGCTTCTCTTTGGGTTTGGAAACAAGACTCACACTTGTATTCTAGGAACCATGGTGTTAACTGGTCCGAGGTTTTCACTCGTATATCCGTCCTTATAGTTTGTGATAACTCTAATCTATTCTCGCTCTCAAAAATACAAGGCTGGCTCTGTTAAAAAGATCTCTGGTTATAGTCTCTTCGAATTCGGCTAGTTCTCGTTTGACTACCTTCGGTCATTAAAGTGAAGGCTGTTTGATCGTCTGGTCCGCTTTGTCGAAGAAGCGTCCGCCAGACTTTCAACATTGGTGCATCGTCCGGGAAGCGCATAAACCTCCCGGACTACCAACGATGCAGAAGAGCTCAGGATCTAGAGTCGTTGTATATAGAGTGTATAGTAATTAGCGTTAGTGATAAAACTTTTTATTAGTGTTAGTATTTTACAGACAATCAAAGACAGTCAAAATTACAATGGATCAAAGACTCAAGGTAGTTGAAAGTCAGGGCGAGGAAGACGCCAACATGGTCACCGCCGTGGAGGAAACCCGGTTATTGGACAGAGATGTCACCATGGTCCGGGAGACCGAAACGCCGCGACCGGCAACGGCCCCTACGGGGATCGCCAGACCGACGGTGAGGGAAAGTCCGAGTCTGTCGGAACAACATCTACAACACAGGCAACAGCCGCACTACTCTAGTCAAGGGTCAAATTCCGAGCGGGAAAGCGCCGACAAGGAATTACAGACTGAAGTCAGGATCCGGCGATCTATTGAGGGAAACGGTAGGTTAGTCGACCTCACGGAGCGAATGACGACGGAGCGGGACAAGGCAATGAGGAACCCAACACACTGGAATCGTTCAGTGTTGGAAGCTTTTGTCCTTGACAACGCCAACGCTTTAGTGAAGTCGGCCGCCGACCAAAGCGTCAATTTCAGACTCGCAGGGCCGGAACAAGAGGCGATTCTGTCACCTCTCCTCGACGACAGCCTCGCTCGGGAAAGGATGATCCTGCTGGCACGGATGGACCAGAACATCAGAATACCCCAGGTAGTACGAGTTTACTTGAGAGAAGACAAAGACCTGTACTACTACATGGCCGTGGAAGTGGGGATGGAGATGCTGAAACGCAGGGAGTTCCGGATCGACGACTGGTACCGGAGGAGGACAGAGATGTGGGGAACACTCGACACGTTCCTCGCCCAACTCAGGGAATCCATGACCCTAGCCGGAGGCAACCCGGAACAGCTTCAAAGGTTCATGACAAGATATACAGGTCTGGCCAGAACCCTCTTCTTCGAGGGAGTCATCTCGTGTATCCTGGCGGTTCTCGGACATCCCGGCAACTTTGAACATTTCGTCCGGGACCGAGAGATGAAATTGGTGGAAACACCTCACGCCCCTGTCCGTGTCATGCTGCAGTGTGTAGAGTTAATGCACCAGGCTGGATTGCATGTCCCTCTACTCCACCGAGACTATTTTCTACGTGCACGGGACCAGGCACGTTACCACGCAGAACGGAAAACGTTGGCCAACAGAGTCCTTGAGCAAGAGAGACTTAGGGAGGAGCAGAGGGAACGTCAAATCACCACCATCCAGGACCCCCAACAGACGCACATGGTGAGAATCAAGAAACCGGAGGCGGACCCGATCCCCATCGAGGCCATCAGGAAGGCTCTGGGTCAGATAGCCTTGGAGGCCAGGCCGGAGTCACTTCCAAAGCTGCAGTTGGAACCCTCTTCCCAAATCCTGACAACGGCTACAACCACAGTAACAACAGTAGCTCCGAAAGCTGCTAAGCTACGGAGACTTGACGATCCCTCCATCACCAATCCGGTGCCCAGGGTCAAGGAACCTCAAACCCCAAAGGACAAGAGGAGGGTAATCGATCCCCACTAGGATTGGAGGGCCCCCTACTCAGTACGGGAGCCCGACTGACGAGGACCGAAGACCACCCCGCGGACCGCCGCACCGCAGAGAGGAGACGTGGCACTCTCCCCGATCGCCAGTGCGGTGCCGGAACCTGCCGGAGGAGCGGCTGGGAGGATGAACTTCCAATCTCCCTTCCAGCCAATCCAAGAAGAAAACACCCTTCCCTATCGTTCAGCTCTTAATACGGAAGAACAAATCAGGGAAGAAATTCGGCAGGAAAAGAGGGCAACCACAGAGTTCTTGGCCAGATATGGGATTTCGCCAACCGGAGGAGAGGAGCGATTGGCACGCAACATCAACCAGTTGGTGGAAAACTTTGAACGCCAACAGAAGGACTTAATAAAAAGGATGGAGGAGAAAACAGCCTTGAAGATCCACGACATGCTCACGGCTAATCCGTCCTGGACGGCAGCTCGCGACTTACCCGGTCAACAACAGACAGTTGGAGGAGCGGCAGGTGGCGGCGGAGACCCAGGAGACAACGACCCCCGCAGAGGTCGCTCGCGTCGAAGGGGAGACGATCAGGACCGGCCCAATCAACCTCCTGGAAGGTGGCAACCTTCAGGAGGGGCAGGGGGCTGGGGCGGACCACCAGGAGGTGGACCACCTGACGAAGATCCTACCGATCCTTCAGACTTATCATCTTCGGAATCTGACGACAGGAGAAAAAAAGAAAAAGAAGAAGAAGAAGGAGAAGAAGGCGAATGCGAGCGATTATTTAAAGAAGAAATTCGGGGAGTTGCCAATTAAGGAGGAGCCGGAAGATGTCGAGGAAAAAAGGAAGAAGACCATGAGAGATTTGAGGAACTCCTTGAGCGGATTCCAACAGGGTGCTGGGGTTGATCTGGTGGGCCTCATCGAGGCCATCGGAAAGATCACCAAGCCGGACAAGGTCGATTCGACAAAAGACCTGACCCTGCCGGACTATCACGGGGACCTCGCCCAATGGACCAACTTTTGGGCAATCTTCTCGGCCTTGGTGGACAAGAACACCCGACTGTCCACCATCAGCAAGTTTCACAAGCTCAGAACTGCTTGCAAGGTTCCAGCATTTAGAGCGATCCAAGGGATTCACTTCAATGAGGCCAATTACGAGCTTGCCAAGAAAACCCTGGAAAGCTACTACGGGTCGGCGGATAACATACTGAACGCGGCTACGGAAACCTTCAGAAGACTACCGAAGTGTCGGGACCATGACTTCGTGAAATTCCAAGAGCTCGTTCAGGCCACCAACAACTGGCTCCGTCAGCTGTCCCTTCACCATCATTCCCTCTTCAAGGATCCGGGGATGGTGATCCGGGACATCGAGCGGAAACTACCCGACCTAGTGATGGAAAACTGGTACCGTCACTGTACCCTTCACAAGGTCCCTCTCGACCAACCGGGAGACGCTAAGAAGTTGACGTTGTTGATTGACTTCATGGAGGCAGAGCTTAAGATGAAGCTCTAGCAACACGGAGCTGACCCACGGAAATGGAATCAGCAAGGAAATGGCAACGGCAACGGGAACTCCTCCAATCGCAACGGAGGAGGGAACGGGAACGGAAGGAACGGAGGACACAAGAAAACTGCGTCCAACTTCGCGACTGAAACCGTTTCGGTGAAAGAACCCGAAGCTGCTGCCACTTCAACGGAGATGAACGCGGCGACTCACGTGGGAAAGAAGGGAGAGGGGAAGAAAGCGACGGCGCCGACCGGGGAGCGACCAAAGAAATGCTGTTTCTGTGGCACCACCAGTCACCCGGCCTTTAAATGCAAAAAGAAAAAGGCCCCCAAGGAGATGTTGCAATTGGCCAAAAAGGATGGTCTTTGCATCAATTGTCTCAGGTGGGGGCATTTTGTCAAGAACTGCATGAAAGGTCCGTGCGGCGAGAGTGGGTGCCAAAAGAAGCATCATTGGTGGTTGCACTTGAAGAGCGAGTGAGAGGGAGTGGGGTCCCCAGGGATAGAGACCCAGAAGGGAGAGCGGAGCAAACCTGGGGATTCCCCCGGGAAAAAGATAGTGACTTATGTGCCTCCGTAGTGAACCCCAAAAACGGGTTAGTGGACGTGAAAAAAGACACGAAAAAGGAAGCTAAGCCCGAAGAGATAGACACTCTTAATGAAATAATTGATAAATCTGTAGATGTTACTAACCTCACTAACACTACAAATACTGTAAAACATACGTGCACTAATTTTGAAAACCTTGTTTCAGCTACCACTGTGGCTGGATACAAGAAGCCCAAAGGGAACCCGCCACCTCGGGGAGAAGAGTATTCGATCCCACCAGTGCTGTCGGCTCGGACATGGGACAAGAAAGGCCGTCCCATGAATGTTCGCGTGCTTCTCGACTCCGCTTCAACTACATCCTTCGTCTCGGTAAGTGCCAGTAATAGGATGAGATTGGTAGGAGATAAAAGAGATGTACGAGTTGAATTGAATACCCTGGGGGGGACTAAGATGGTGGATATGGAGGAGGTAGATTTTAACCTGTATCATCAGGATAAGGCCATTAGGAAGAATTTGCGCTTCACGGCCGTCGTTACCGAGCGTATTTTTGACACAAAGTATTGCGACGAACATCCGGACCCCGTAGTCCGTGCACGTATGCAAAAATTAGAACTGAACGAAGGGTTCCCGAGACCCGCTGGATCAGTAGACATACTCCTTGGAGTCTCCGCGGTCTTTAGGGTCTTTAAGGGGATAAAGGAGAAGGTAGGCAGAGATTTCTATGTTTTAAACACCGTTTTCCGGATTGGTTCCGTGTGGACGTAATGGGGACATGGCGACGAGGGAATCAGCGGTGTACGTGACGAACCTGGAAAGACTGAACCCGTCAGTCGAGAGGATGTTGAAGGCAGAAGAACTGCCGTTGGACAACATTCTAGGATCCATTACGAGAGATGAAGTCTTAGCAGTGCAGAATGTCGAAGAAAAACTCAAGCGAGATGAAAGGACCGGACGCTTCATCACAGGGCTCATGTGGAGGGACAAACCCCAACTGAGGAACAACTACAAGTCCGCAAGAGCCCGCTTCGAAACTCTGATGAGAAAGCTCTGGAGGAATACCGAACTTCGTAAGGCGTACACCGAGGCCGTTGAAGAATTTATCAAGGCTAAGGTCGCCGAAGAAGTTTAAGGGGAAACTCCGGAGGAACTCCAAGATCCGAATCGAGAGGATAGGTTCTACCTTCCCCATCGGGAAGTATTTGATCCCGAGAGGGCCACCACGAAATGTAGGGTGGTTTTTGATGCCTCCGCCAAGTCGGGTAATGGTAAGTCGTTAAACGATTGTCTCTTGGCGGGGCCAGCTCTACAGCAAAACATCGCGGCTGTAGAGCTTACATTCCGTACTCGGAAAGTGGCATTGGTGGGGGATTGTCAAAAGATGTTCCTCCAAATAGGGGTGGAAGTCCAGGATCGGGATTACCTCAGGTTCTTGTGGAAAGATCCAACGGACATACAGGCGGAACCAAAGGTCTGCAGATTCACCACGTTAGCCTTGGAACCACCGATGCTCCTTTCCTGGCCATATCAAGTTTGCAGCGTCTTGTCAAGGACAAGATGGCCGACCCCAACATCACCGAGGTGGAGAAATTGGTTTGCTCCACCATTAAGCACGACACCTATGTTGATGACATCACCACAGGGGGTAAAGACGTCAATGAGGCCCTAGCGGTGTACGAGGGCATGACGTCGATGTTGGGAGCGGCTGGGTTCAAGATTCGTAAGTGGGCTACGAATTCGAAGGAACTCCTGCAACACATTCCGGCGGAAGAATGCGCGCCGACTAAGGAGATCATCGAGCGCGCAGGACCTACAACCATCAGCGAGGCTACCTCGTCGTTGGGTGTCAGGTGGGACCCCCAAACAGATGACATTGTCTATGACTGTTACGGGTAGATCCACGAGAAGAATGATGACACGAAAACGGCGGTGGCAAGCTTGTTGGCCACTCCATTCGACCCCTTAGGAGGGTTGGCTCCCTTTGTATTACTCGCTCGGCGGGTGATGAAAGAGACCCACATACTAGGACTCGGATGGAAGGACAAGATACCGGAGCCACTTATGCCTGAATGGCATGACTGGGTAGAGATGACCAAACGGTTGTCTCAAGTCCGGTACCCTCTCTACGTCCTGAACAACGACGAATCGGAATACCACATATTCGGCGATGCCTCCGCCACCATGGGATATGGGGTAGTCGTTTACGTCAGGACTCCTCTCGAACCGGTGAAGGAAAATGGTAAGTATCATTCCCAATTCCTCTATGCCAAGTCTAAGATCAACCCCAAAAAGGAGTTGACGGTTCCGCGCCTGAAACTCACCGTGGCCTTACTTTGTACCAAGGTGGGACAGATGATCCAAAATGAATTGGAGGTCCCCCAGGAGAAGATCTTTTGCTGGTCTGATTCGGAGATAACTCTGTGGTGGATAAAGAAAAGGCCCGAGATGCTTATCCCGTTCGTGGCGAACAGGGTGGAGAAAATCCAGCACTCAGGGTATCCCTTCTCTTATATCAATACCAAAGAGAACAGCGCCGACATAGCCAGTAGGGGATGTACTCCGGAAGAGCTGATGGGTGATCTGTGGCAGAAGGGACCGCCATTCTCTCAACTCCCCAGGAAGGAATGGCCTGACCCCAAGATCAACTTTAAAAAAATTGACCCCTTCGAGGGCAT
>CBDDTI010000327.1:0-15000 GCA_965233585.1 bacterium | reverse complement strand
CAACATAAATATTTCATAACCATACTGTACAGAACATGATGTTGTTGCAAGAGCTAGTAAATTACATATGGCTAAACATTGAGAAGAATTGTAAAGAAGAAATAATCTGCTTCATCAGTCTACTGTGTCTTTTTACTGTGTCTTCTGTGTCTGGTCGTTGGCGAGCTGACTCGTTGGCGAAACGACCGGTTACCAGAAATAAACTGGATAGAACAAAGGACAAGTAAACCGGCAAACAATGCAATGAACTGTTTGGACATAAAACGATACACATCAACCTCCTCTTTACCAAATCCAAATAAACGAAAGATGTGGAAATTGTAAGAGTAGAAAGCCGACTTATAAATCCTTAACTGGTACGCATATGTCTCTAGCTAGAATCGAATGTTGACAGATTCTGACGAGTTCGCGTCTATTGCGATGTGTGAAAATGCTGAAGTTTTAGCTTAAATTTATGTTTGGAGGTAAATAAAGCGATCGCAGCAGATATATAATTCGTGTGTTCTACGATCTATTTAACTCACCTTGCACAAATGGCGGCAAATAGAGATGTCCAAATAATTGTTTGCAAGAAATCATCAACGACAGAAACGTAACTTAATACATACATGACGCATCGCTGGTGAGGTTTATACCGATTTCGCCCCATGGCGAGTTCCACCGAGTTCGCCCCCATAAACTCATCCTAAAGTTTCTATTTCGAGTTTGTCAGTCACCTTCAATGGATTAAAGAACGAGAAATAAACATGTTTTGTTTCATCGTGCGCACACTATGTCTTTTTTTCTCGGTATGAGAACGATAAATTTGAAGCAGTTGATCGCTAGATGAGTCGATGTGGGGGCGAACTCGCCATGGGGCGAAACCGGCAGGCACCGCTGGTGATCATGACAAGCACATGGTGATCATAAAATGATACACATCACCCTCTTCTTTACCAAATCCAAATAAACGAAAGATGTGGAAATTGTAAGAGTAGAAAGCCGACTTATAAATTCTTAACTGGTGCGCACGTCTCTAGAATCGAATGTTGACAGACTCTGACGAGTTAACGTCCATTGCGATGTGTGAAAATGCTGAAGTTTTAGCTTAAATTTCATGATGTTTGGATGTAAATAAATCGATCGCAGCAGATATAAAATTCGCGTGTTCTACGCTCTAAACTCACCTTGCACCGAATGGCAGCAAATTGAAATTTCCAAATGTCTGCAAGAAAACAATATCGACAGATTAATACATACATGTATGACGCATCGCTGGTGATCGTGACTAAAGCACTTTTAAATTAGGACGTCACAATTAATCGTCCAGATTTCCAAACTTTCAAATTCTGCATTGACGACAACAGCAAGGGTTGTGAAAGCCAAGCACGATCTCGCTCACATCGTTTTACAGGTAAATCAAAGCAAATCATAATCACTAACCTGTCTCAACCGCAATCCACGCAAAAACAGGACGCCATCACAACAGTGTCACAACCTCGTGTTGTTCGTGGCGCAATGCACTCTGGTAGAAGGCGCAATGCATTCTGGTAAAAAGCTGCAAAGCATTCTGGTAAAAAGTGATGATTTCGAGAATTCGTTCTCCCTTTTATTGCTGCGGAGCGAGCGTAGCGAGCGAGCAGCAACATAAACAGGATTTAAGAAGAATATACTAGTGTATCTAAAAGATAGTAATGCTGCGTGACATTTTGTTAATAGCCTGATATTATTTGCATTGAGCAGAACTGCGTAGAGGCGACAGAGCTGAAAAACGACTGTGCATGTCATCAATTCGCGCGTAAAAACTGGGGATGACAAGGTGAAACCATAGCAATATATAAGTAAAATTGTGGAACTTTTGAAAAGATGTAAAGGGCCAAGGGTTTTTATTTCAGATAAGACTTAGGTAGACCAGATAAGCTTCAAACTTTCGCAAATGACCGACGGAAAAAAGTGCTAGCACATATCTCCTGAACACAACAGCTTCATACCTGAACACAAATCTAAATTTTACCGCGAAGTCAAGAGTCCGTGCCGCGAAAATGCAGCTCCTAAAGAAACTATGCGCAATAAAATTAAGGCTCAATAAAATAAACAAAATCCCTTACTTTTCGAAAATTTCAGCGATAAGGACGACTAAACGCAATTCCACGAAGATAAATAAAGCGTGTTTGAAAGGAAAAGCTCTGAAAGTCATGTAAAAAATCAACAAAATAACGTCACTTTTCTACGATTGATATTTTATTAGAAATGTGTTGCTCAAGTCGAAATTTTCGCGCCGACGAGCGCGGATGAGCGCCGACTGGGTCGTAAGTGACGCATGCGCAATTGTTTTGCAGCTCTGTCCGTAGAGGCATTTTGTTTGCGCATGCTCCGCAGAAAACACCGCTGGTATTCGCCTGCTATGCGTGTACGCAAATCGCAAAATGGCAGTGGTTTTAACAACTTTTTCGGCGATGTTTCCCTTTGTAACTTGTGTAAAAGAGTCAGAAAATCAACCAAATGGTTTTGTGGAGTCTCGTAGAAAGTTCCAACCAAGTCCGTTTTAGAAGGTCAAGGCCTAAACAAACGCTTCTAGACTTAATAATTTGGTTTTATCAACTGAGTTATAATGTGAATTGGCCACCGTAAAGAGATTGAATGGAATTGTTAGAACACGGATGAAGGAATATTTGTGAAGGATGCGTGATATTCGAGGTCATAAACGTTTCTTATCGCTTCCACTGCTAGTGCAATTATTAATCCTCGGGCAATTGTGCCAAATTGAATCAGAAAATAAAATATTGCACAAGTTTATTGACATGACCACAGAAAACTTCAATGTCGAGTTAAGAAAAGTCATAACGTACTTGAACTAGAAAGATGTATTTAAACCCATGGAGAGCTTTTAGAGATGGAAGGGAAATTAAAGATTTTATCAGAGAGCAAGTTAACTACAATTGTTAGTTTCACCTGTTAAAGTAACATTTGATACGGAGGCTACAGTCAAATTGGTAGTAGTCAAACACTAGACAAACACTCTTTGAAAAGGATGTTGCGACAGAGCTATTAAAATTCAAATGCTCCATTCTTGTGAAACCAAACCATACGTCAAAAGATGCACAATGTGTTTTGGGTGCAGAGGAGAAATACAGCAGCCCAGTGAAATGACACAGCCTCTTTCAGCTGCATCCCTTCAAACTTCAGCTGGAATTTTTTGTCTCTGGACTTAGCTCTGTGCTTCTACGAATTCTCTCATTTTTTCAGCCTTAGCAGTGCAGATCACCATTCCAAAATATAAGGAAATTCCGGGCCAGTTTTACCCCCTCCTCCAATGGGCTAAACATATCAACAAAACATACATGTATTTCAATTTGCTGTTGATAATATCAGCTGCATATAAAAAAATAACAACAACAAAAGAAAATTCACATTTTTCACGTTAAGTTTTCATGTTTATTCTGTTAAGATAATTGGCATGTGGTCTGATAGGTAGGCTCTTATTACAGGCCAATTACATTTGCTGCAGTATTGATTGTTCCATCAGTCAAGTTACTGGTCTTATGCATCAACCAAACAAGGATTTGTCTCTTTGAAAGCCACACAGATGGTCTCCAAAGTAGCATTGTTGTAACCAACTCAACTGGAAATAATAGCAACTTCTTCACATTAATATCTTGGAAGGATGGTTATGCAAGACAAGGGGGCTCACTTGAAGGCTCAAATGTGGCAGTTTAAGGTCTGAAATAGATAACATAAACATGATTACATTAGAAGTCAGGGAGAGTGCAGTTGTGGGGTTTATTTAGTGTAGTAAACCCCTCACCATCCTCTTGCCTTCATCCTTACATCCGCTGTAAATGCTAAAATAATAAAACTTTTCCAGTTCTATTAGATGGTTTAATTACTGGAAAGACTTGCTACCCAGTGATATTCAATATTTAATTTTGTAATAGCATATTTCATTTGCAAGCCAGCAGTTTAAGACTAATTACATGATTTTATGTCAAAGGATGATCATTAGTTATCACAATAGCATTTACGTTCCAACATAAATATTTCATAACCATACTGTGCAGAACATATGAAGTTGTTGCAAGAGCTAGTACATTACAAATGGCTAAACATTGAGAAGAATTGTAAAGAAGAAATAATCTACTTCATCAGTCCACTGTGTCTTTTTCAATGGCTGCATGTGCAGCAAATAATAGAAACCAGTTATAACATGTTGTTTCAATTTTGTTTGAACAACTGTCTTTCTCTGAATCTTCAGAGCATGGTGAATAACATGAAAACAATAGTCTCTTTTAGTCTGTATATTTTGTTACATTGATGCAAAAAAAATCAGCTCGAAAGGCAGAGGAATTCTTACAAAATAAACACTTTACGAAAGTAAAGCTCACGTCCCTCGGTTTCTGTGTGCCGTTCGAAAGCTAAATGTACATGAAATGTGAAAACTTCGACAGAAACGGTACCAATTTTTCTTCTCAAATTAAGACCACGCATTTTTGGGGGAGAAATAAACTGGATAGAGCAAAGGACAAGAAAACCGGCAAACAATGCAATGAACTGTTTGGACATAAAACGATACACATCAACCTCCTCTTTACCAAATCCAAATAAACGAAAGATGTGGAAATTGTAAGTGTAGAAAGCCGACTTATAAATCCTTAATTACGCACATGTCTCTAGAATCGAATGTTGACAGACTCTGACGAGTTCGCGTCTATTGCGATGTGTGAAAATGCTGAAAGTTTTAGCTTAAATTTATGTTTGGAGGTAAATAAAGCGATCGCAGCAGATATATAATTCGTGTGTTCTACGCTCTAAACTCACCTTGCACAAACGGCGGCAAATAGAGATTTCCAAATAATTGTTTGCAGGTCAACAACGACAGAAACGTAACTTAATACATACATGACGCATCGCTGGTGATCGTGACAAAAGCACATGGTGGTCATAAAACGATACACATCACCCTCTTCTTTACTAAATTCAAATAAACGAAAGATGAGGAAATTGTAAGAGTAGAAAGCCGACTTATAAATTCTTAACTGGTGCGCACATGTCTCTAGAATCGAATGTTGACAGACTCTGACGAGTTCGCGTCCATTGCGATGTGTGAAAATGCTGAAGTTTTAGCTTAAATTTCATGATGTTTGGATGTAAATAACTCGATCGCAGCAGATATTATATTTGCGTGTTCTACGCTCTAAACTCACCTTGCACTAAATGGCAGCAAATTGAGATTTCCAAATTGTCTGCAAGAAAACAATACCGACAGATTAATACATACATGTATGACGCATCGCTGGTGATCGTGACTAAAGCACTTCCAGATTTCCAACTTTCAAATTCTGCATTGACGACAACAGCAAGGGTTGTGAAAGCCAAGCACGATCTCGCTCACATCGCTTTACAGGTAAATCAAAGCAAACCATAACCACTAACCTGTCTCAACTGCAATCCACGCAACAAAAGGACGCCGTCACAACAGTGTCGACAGTGTCACAACCTCGCGTTGTTCGTGACGCAATGCACTCTGGCAGAAGGCGCAATGCATTCTGGTAAAAAGCCGCAAAGCAGTCTGGTAAAAAGCCGAACAGCATTCTGGTAAAAAGTGATGATTTTGAGAATTCGTTCTCCCTTTTATATATTCTTCTTAAATCCTGTTTATGTTGCTGCTCGCTCGCTACGCTCGCTCCGCAGCAATAAAAGGGAGAACGAATTCTCGAAATCATCACTTTTTACCAGAATGCTTTGCAGCTTTTTACCAGAATGCATTGCGCCTTCTACCAGAGTGCATTGCGCCACGAACAACACGAGGTTGTGACACTGTTGTGATGGCGTCCTGTTTTTGCGTGGATTGCGGTTGAGACAGGTTAGTGATTATGATTTGCTTTGATTTACCTGTAAAACGATGTGAGCGAGATCGTGCTTGGCTTTCACAACCCTTGCTGTTGGCGTCAATGCAGAATTTGAAAGTTTGGAAATCTGGACGATTAATTGTGACGTTCTAATTTAAAAGTGCTTTAGTCACGATCACCAGCGATGCGTCATACATGTATGTATTAATCTGTCAATATTGTTTTCTTGCAGACATTTCAATTTGCTGCCATTCGGTGCAAGGTGAGTTTAGAGCGTAGAACACGCGAATTTTATATCTGCTGCGATCGATTTATTTACATCCAAACATCATGAAATTTAAGCTAAAACTTCAGCATTTTCACACATCGCAATGGACGTTAACTCGTCAGAGTCTGTCAACATTCGATTCTAGAGACGTGCGCACCAGTTAAGAATTTATAAGTCGGCTTTCTACTCTTACAATTTCCACATCTTTCGTTTATTTGGATTTGGTAAAGAAGAGGGTGATGTGTATCATTTTATGATCACCATGTGCTTGTCACGATCACCAGCGGTGCCTGCCGGTTTCGCCCCATGGCGAGTTCGCCCCCACATCGACTCATCTAGCGATCAACTGCTTCAAATTTATCGTTCTCATACCGAGAAAAAAAGACATAGTGTGCGCACGATGAAACAAAACATGTTTATTTCTCGTTCTTTAATCCATTGAAGGTGACTGACGAACTCGAAATAGAAACTTTAGGATGAGTTTATGGGGGCGAACTCGGTGGAACTCGCCATGGGGCGAAACCGGTATAAACCTCACCAGCGGTGCGTCATGTATGTATTAAGTTACGTTTCTGTCGTTGATGATTTCTTGCAAACAATTATTTGGACATCTCTATTTGCCGCCATTTGTGCAAGGTGAGTTTAGATCGTAGAACACACGAATTATATATCTGCTGCGATCGCTTTATTTACCTCCAAACATAAATTTAAGCTAAAACTTCAGCATTTTCACACATCGCAATAGACGCGAACTCGTCAGAATCTGTCAACATTCGATTCTAGCTAGAGACATATGCGTACCAGTTAAGGATTTATAAGTCGGCTTTCTACACTTACAATTTCCACATTTTTCGTTTATTTGGATTTGGTAAAGAGGAGGTTGATGTGTATCGTTTTATGTCCAAACAGTTCATTGCATTGTTTGCCGGTTTACTTGTCCTTTGTTCTATCCAGTTTATTTCTGGTAACCGGTCGTTTCGCCAACGAGTCAGCTCGCCAACGACCAGACACAGAAGACACAGTAAAAAGACACAGTAGACTGATGAAGCAGATTATTTCTTCTTTACAATTCTTCTCAATGTTTAGCCATTTGTAATTTACTAGCTCTTGCAACAACTTCATGTTCTGTACAGTATGGTTATGAAATATTTATGTTGGAACGTAAATGCTATTGTGATAGCTAATGATCATCCTTTGACATGAAATCATGTAATCAGTCTTAAACTGTTGGCTTGCAAATGAAATTTGCTTTTACTCAATATACCTCTTCAGCATGACAGAATGAAAATTAATAGTTATTCACCTTTTCACAGATAAATTAAGATACAAAATGAAAGGCAAGAGGATGGTGAGGGGTTTACTATACTAAATAAAGCCGACAACTGCACTCTACCTGACTTCTTATGTAATCTTGTTTATGTTATCTATTTCAGACCTTAAACTGCGACATTTGAGCCTTCAAGTGAGCCCCCTTGTCTTGCATAACCATCCTTCCAAGATATTAATGTGAAGAAGTTGCTATTATTTCCAGTTGAATTGGTTACAACAATGCTACTTTGGAGACCATGTGTGTGGCTTTCAAAGAGACAAATCCTTGTTTGGTTGAAGCATAAGACCAGTAACTTGACTGGTGGAACAATCAATATTGCAACAAATCATGATGTTGTTAATTGTAATTGGCCTGTAATAAGAGCCTACCTATCAGACCACATGCCAATTATCTTAACAGAATAAACATGAAAACTTAACGTGAAAAATGTGTATTTTATTCGTTGTTGTTATTTTTTTATCTGCAGCTGAAATTATCAACAGCAAATTGAAATACATGTGTGTTTTGTTGATATGTTTAGCCCATTGGAGGAGGGGGTAAAACTGGCCCGGAATTTCCTTATATTTTGGAATGGTGATCTGCACTGCTAAGGCTGAAAAAATGAGAGAATTCGTAGAAATACAAAGCTACGTCCAGAGACAAAAAGTCCAGCTGAAGTTTGAAGGGCTAATAGTGGAAGCGATAAGAAACGTTTATAACCTAGGAAAAACCTCGAATATTACGCATCCTTCACAAATATTCCTTCATCCGTGTTCTAACAATTCCATTCAATCTCTTTACGATGGCCAATTTACATCACAACTCAGTTGATAAAACCAAATTATCAAGTCTAGAAGTGTTTGTTTAGGCCTTGACCTTCTGAAACGGACTTTGTTGGGATTTTCCATGAGACTCCACAAAACCATTTGGTTGATTTTCTGACTCTTTTACACAAGTTACAAAGGGAAACATCGCCGAAAAAATTGTTAAAAGCACTGCCATTTTGCGATTTGCGTACACGCAAAGCAGACGCATACCAGCGGTTACTCACATTTTCCTGCGTAGGATGTGCAAAAAAATGCCTCTACGCTGTTCTGCTCAATGCGAATAGTATCAGGCTATTAACAATATGACGCAGCATTACTATCTTTTAGATACACTAGTATATTCTTCTTAAATCCTGTTTATGTTGCTGCTCGCTCGCTACGCTCGCTCCGCAGCAATAAAAGGGAGAACGAATTCTCGAAATCATCACTTTTTACCAGAATGCTTTGCGGCTTTTTACCAGAATGCATTACGCCTTCTACCAGAGTGCATTGCGCCACGAACAACACGAGGTTGTGGCACTGTTATGATGACGTCTTTTTTTTGCGTGGATTGCAGTTGAGACAGGTTAGTGGTTATGGTTTGCTTTGATTTGCCTGTAAAACGATGTGAGCGAGATCGTGCTTGGCTTTCACAACCCTTGCTGTTGTCGTCATTGCAGAATTTGAAAGTTTGGAAATCTGGACGATTAATTGTGACGTCCTAATTCAAAAGTGCTTTAGTCACGATCAACAGCGATGCGTCATACATGTACGTATTAATCTGTCGACATTGTTTTCTTGCAGACAGTTTGGAAATCTCAATTTACTGCCATTTAGTGCAAGGTGAGTTTAGAGCGTAGAACACGCGAATTTTATATCTGCTGCGATCGATATTTTTTACATCCAAACATCATGAAATTTAAGCTAAAACTTTTGCATTTTCACACATCGCTATGGACGCGAACTCGTCAGAGTCTGTCAACATTCGATTCTAGAGACATGTGCGTACCAGTTAAGAATTTATAAGTCGGCTTTCTACTCTTACAATTTCCACATCTTTCGTTTATTTGGATTTGGTAAAGAAGAGGGTGATGTGTCTCGTTTTATGGTCACCATGTGCTTTTGTCACGATCACCAGCGATGCGTCATTTATGTATTAAGTTACGTTTCTGTCGTTGTTGATTTCTTGCTAACAATTATTTGGAAATCTCTATTTGCCGCCATTTGTGCAAGGTGAGTTTAGGGCGTAGAACATACGAATTATATATCTGCTGCGATCGCTTTATTTACCTCCAAACATAAATTTAAGCTAAAACTTCAGCATTTTCACACATCGCAATAGACGCGAACGGGTTTTGCTAAAAACAGGCCCGCGGCCCAGCGGCCCGCGGCCCACGGCCCGCGATGGCCCAGCGGCCCGGCGGCCCGAAGGCCCACCGGCCCGCGGCCCACGGCCCACGACGGCCCAGCGGCCCCCGGCCCGCGGCCCGCTACGGCCTGGCGGCCCAGAGGCCCGGTGGCCCAATCCTGATTTTCCATAGCTTTTTGTCCAGCGGTAAATCCACGCGTATGCACAGATCTGCATCGGGTTTTGGTGTGTAAAATGGACGACGGCGAGTTTGAGGTCGTTTATCATTTAATCATTTGAATTCTTGTTTCTGGTTGTTTCTTGTTGTTGAGGTAAAACCGTTTTCATTCTCTGTCCATTCGTCTCTTTACAGAAACCGATAGCTCAATAGCAAAGATATCAGTGACACTGACGTCACCTATTGTGAACCAGGGAACTATTAGCTCGTGAAAGAAAGAATTCTTTTGTTTAACGTTTTGAACATTTAAGGTGGCTCAAAACAGTTTTCTGATTTCTTGAGACTTACAGAACTAGGCGCGATTTTTCAGGCTTGGAAGTATTCTGTTTTGAATGCCTATTCTATTTTTTTAAGATAACTCTCCATTGTTCCTTTCATGGCGTTCAAGTCATGAATTAAGGTAGCACTGTCCTGTTGCATAGCAACAAAGTTGATCCACTTTTTACCGTTAATTGCATCTATCTTAAAAACTAAGCCGGTGACCCCATATTTTTTTGATAAAAATCTTTTTATTACACACAGAAGAAGAAACAGGGAAAATTAGAAAAAATTCTGCGGGGTAGATTTTGCTGAAATTAAAAAAAATAGAAATTTCCAAGTTTAAAAATTTCCACTCCGCAGAATTTTTTTAAATTTCGCACATGCATTCCGCTCTTGCTGTTGAATAAGTGTTTGCATTAAAAAAGTAGGGTCACCGGATCCGTTTTTGAGATATTAGCTTCGTGAATAAGGGATTTTTCGCGCGCGTTCTACGCGCAAATTAAAATCTGGACCTTGCAAGATCGCACTTTGCGCACGCGTGAAAGCGGTCCGCTGATCAGTAAAGCCCGCAATTCCACGCAAGGAAACGTGAATACCCGCGAATAGTGTTTTCTTTCTCGCTGTTGTTGTTAGCAGCACAAGCGGTAGAGGAAGACTGCCATAAATACCCGAAGGTGAAGCTGGCCTAGTAAAAAGAACGAAAAAAACTTGAAGAGTAGTTGTTTGCTGCCGTTTTCAAGATTGATAGCCGGCACGATCGATCGCAACATCAACATCACAATTTTCGTTCACCTTCTAGCTCAGCGGTTTAAAAGAATGATTTTCCATTTGAAAATGCCAGAGGCATGGATATTTTCGAAGGTAAAAACAAGCGATATTGTAAACGGCTCACTAAATTTGGCAGAAACATAGTTTTACGAATAAAGCCTCGCGCCGCCATGTTTGTTGTGAGGTTTGCAAACTTAAGTCTCGCGCGCTATCTCACGAACCCTCGAGTGATTGCGTGATTGCCCGCGCTAAAGGGCGCGTTAGAGCCCAGGCTTCTTACGGAAATATTACTGTTTTGAGCCACCTTAAATAACAAAAACAACATTTGTAAATAAATACCTTCCCGATAGAGGACTTTCATTATCGAACGATGTAAGTTATTTTCAAACCATACTTTGAAAGTGAAAATATCATTAATTTAGTGACAATTCGCAGTTCACATATCTCATTACTTAGCTTAATATGAAATTTCAATCTCAAACTTTGGTTTGAAAATAACTTACATCGTTGAGAATGGACTTCCTCTCTTTCGGGTTTTGTAAACGGACGAATAAACAGAGAATGAAAACATTTTTCACGTAGCAACATGCAACGAATGAAAGGATCGAAATGATAATATTATAATGGTAAACGAATTCAAACTCGCCGTCGTCCATTTTGCACACCCAAACTCGACGCAGACCTGTGCATACGCATGGATTAACCGCTAGGACAAAAAACGGTGGAAAATCTGGACCGGGCCACCGGGCCATCATGGGCCGCGGGCCACCGGGCCGCTGGGCCGTCGCGGGCCGTGGGCCGCGGGCCGCTGGGCCGCGGGCCTGTTTTTAGTAAAACCCGACGCGAACTCGTCAGAATCTGTCAACATTCGATTCTAGAGACGTGCGTACCAGTTAAGGATTTATAAGTCGGCTTTCTACTCTTACAATTTCCACATCTTTCGTTTATTTGGTTTTGGTAAAGAGGAGGTTGATGTGTATCGTTTTATGTCCAAACAGTTCATTGCATTGTTTGCCGGTTTACTTGTCCTTTGCTCTATCCAGTTTATTTCTCCCCCAAAATGCGTGGTCTTATTTTGAGAAGAAAAACTGGTACCGTTTCTGTCGAAGTTTTCACATTTCATGTACATTTAGCTTTCGAACGGCACACGGGGACCGAAGGACGTGAGCCTTTGCTTTCGTGCAGTGTTTATTTTGTAAGAATTTCTCTGCCCTTCGAGCTGATTTTTTTTTGCATCAATGTAACAAAATATACCGGCAGACTAACTTCCAAAAGACTATTGTTTTGATGTTATTCACCATGCTCTGAAGATTCAGAGAAAGACAGTTGTTCAAACAAAATTAAAACAACATGTTGTAACTGGTTTCTATTATTTGCTGCACATGCAGCCATTGAAAAAGACACAGTAGATTGATGAAGCAGATTATTTCTTCTTTACAATTCTTCTCAATGTTTAGCCATTTGTAATGTACTAGCTCTTGCAACAACTTCATGTTCTGTACAGTATGGTTATGAAATATTTATGTTGGAACGTAAATGCTATTGTGATAGCTAATGATCATCCTTTGACATAAAATCATGTAATCAGTCTCAAACTGTTGGCTTGCAAATGAAATATGCTATTACTCAATATAACTCTTCAGCATGACAGAATATACACCATGTGGTGTAATCAAGTCAGTCTAATTAAGAATGAAAATTAAGACGGATTCCGCTCAAAGTTCGAGCAATAAATGCAAAAATTAATTACTAAAAATCTACTCATAGTACGGCAACTTTTGGAATACTATCTAAAACAACTCACTGTAGTTCATTTCTCCGAGTGACCCCGCGATTAAATTCTCAAACATTCTCGAGAAACTTAATGCCAAACATCGTGAAAATGCTTAAAGCGTGTGTTCTTGGGTTTTTAACTGAAGCGAAACGTCTCTTTTAAGTGAAATATGGACAACTTCAAGTTCAATTTTCTCTCGCGGGGTCAGCTTGAGAGCTTAAATCTCGATAAGTTCTTATTAACTGCATTCAAAACAATAACATGCCACCGGGTTTTTTCTAGTAACTTAATTTTTGCCATTATTGCTCGAATGTTGTGCGGAAATCATCTTAATAGTTATTCACCTTTTCACAGATAAATTAAGATACAAAATGAAAGGCAAGAGGATGGCGAGGGGTTTACTATACTAAATAAAGCCCACAACTGCACTCTCCCTGACTTCTAATGTAATCTTGATGTTATCTATTTCAGACCTTAAACTGCCACATTTGAACCTTCAAGTGAGTCTCCTTGTCTTGCATAACCATCCTTCCAAGATATTAATGTGAAGAAGTTGCTGTTATTTCCAGTTGAGTTGGTTACAACAATGCTACTTTGGAGACCATGTGTGTGGCTTTCAAAGAGACAAATCCTTGTTTGGTTAAAGCATAAGACCAGTAACTTGACTGGTGGGACAATCAATATGGTAGCAAATGTTGTTAATTGTAATTGGCCTGTAATAAGTGCCTACCTATCAGGCCACATGCCAATTATCTTAACAGAATAAACATGAAAACGTAACGTGAAAAATGTGTATTTTTTTTGTTGTTGTTATTTTTTTTATCAGCAGCTGAAATTATCAACAGCAAATTGAAATACATGTATGTTTTGTTGATATGTTTAGCCCATTGGAGGAGGGAGTAAAACTGGCCCGGAATTTCCTTATATTTTGGAATGGTGATCTGGGGCCCGTTTCTCGAAAGACCCGTTAACTTAGCGGGCCCGAAATCATATTTTGAAATCAAAGTCTCAAGAAAAGTAGGGTGTGTTCTGAGCTCTAATGAAGACCATTTTGTTTCTTTAGCTGATCACTTTACTGTACAACTTTCAAACGTTTTGAAACTCCCGTCTGGAATGGAAAACAAACCATCTTAACGGGCCCGGCAATTACCGGGAGCTTCGAGACTTGAAACGGGCCCCAGCACTGAAAAAATGAGAGAATTCGTAGAAGTACAAAGCTAAGTCTAGAGACCAAAAGTCCAGCTGAAGTTTGAAGGGATGCAGCTGAAAGAGGCTGTGTCATTTCACTGGGCTACTGTATTTCTCCTCTGTACCCAAAACACATGGTGCATCTTTTGAGGTATGGTTTGGTTTCACAAGAATGGATCATTTGAATTTTAATAGCTCTGTCGCAACATCCTTTTCAAAGTGTGTTTGTCTAGTGTTTGACTACTGCCAATTTGACTGTAGCCTCCATATCAAATGTTACTTTCACAGGTGAAACACTTGCTCCCTGATAAAATCTTTAATTTCCCATCTCTAAAAGCTCTCCATGGGTTTAATACATCGTTCTGCTACGTTATGACTTTTCTTAACTCGACATTGAAGTTTTCTGTGGTCATGTCAATAAACTTGTGCAATATTTTATTTTCTGATTCAATTTGACACAATTGCCCGAGGATCAATAATTGCACCAATAGTGGAAGCGATAAGAAATGTTTATAACCCAGGAAAAACCTCGAATATTACGCATCCTTCACAAACATTCCTTCATCCGTGTTCTAACAATTCCATTCAATCTCTTTACGGTGGCCAATTCACATTATAACTCAGTTGATGAAACCAAATTATCAAGTCTAGTTCTAAGCGTTTGTTCAGGCCTTGACCTTCTGAAACGGACTTGGTTGGGACTTTCTATGAGACTCCACAAAACCATTTGGTTGATTTTCTGATTCTTTTACACAAGTTACAAAGGGAAAGGGAAACATCGTCGAAAAATTTGTTAAAAGCACTGCCATTTTGCGATTTGCGTACACGCAAAGCCGACGCATACCAGCGGTTACTCACATTTTTCTGCGTAGCATGTGCAAAAAAAGTGCCTCTATGCTGTTCTGCTGAATGCAAATAATATCAGACTATTAAACAAAATGTGACGCGGCATTACTATCTTTTAGATACACTAGTTTTAGCATTTACATAACAGTACAATGTAGATGACTTGGGAAAACACGAAAGAATACGTGCATAGACAAATTCTCTAACCTTTTCAAACTTATTATTGGTATTCTACTTGGTTCACGATCGCGTCTACATACACGATGAGACTTAAGTTTATGCTTCTCTCGATTAACATTACATAACTCAGTTGATATAGCATGTTTCTCGATGAAAGGTTCACTCATAAATGTTCGCTCATAAAAAGAT
>CBDDTI010000326.1:0-5301 GCA_965233585.1 bacterium | reverse complement strand
GTTACACTTCTTTTGATAAACAACGAACATTTCGGTGCATTTCAAATAATCAGACTTGACTTTGTCACCAATTTGCTTGTTTGCACTCATTTCGTCAGTTTCGGTCTCTCCGGACTCAATTAGCCTTTCTGCTATTGTTAATTGTTGCTTTTTCACACTTCGGTATTTGGTTGCTATTTCTTTGTGTAGATTCTCTAGCACAATTAATTCGGGTTCAACTTGGTAAAGTATGTTAAATTCTTCGTAAAGTTCATCTAAAGATGCTATCGCAATGTCTCTTTTGGCGATGAGTGTCGTAACGTTCTCTACTTTAGGTGGCATACTTACTAAAATAAACTAAATTACTTAATCTGATTTAAAGCAACTCGGCTGTAAGTTCTTCTTTCTTGAACTTGATCTTGCTTTACGGCTTCGTTTAATTCGTAGTAAATGAAATGCTACCTTTTGTCCCGGCAAATTTACTAATTCAGTTTTCGTCTGTAGTAGGCTTTTACCAGTGTTTGGATTCTCATTGACCTTCTCTTTGTAACAAGAAGTTTCCTCGTCGGCTGATAATCCACGGCAACGCCAAACTGTCAATCTGTCCACAAGGTCCACGATTCACGGTCCGCCAAGCCAACATTGTCGAAGATTTTTTGACTAATTTTTGAACTTGTATTAGACCACAACAGCTTGGGAAATCTGAGGATTTATTTTTGTACTTCTTCTCTCTTGAAGCATATAGAGTCAAACTAAAAAAAGAGAAATTACAATCATTTTGAGGCTCTGATTCCGTAATGTCCCTGAACTAATCTAAACTGAAAACATGCTTAAATTTTACTTACAAATCTTGTATCCTTTCCCGAAGTAAACCTTGTATTTAAGTTGCGATTCTTACTCTGTTCCTAGAGTCTTTAAACAAAGTTGTGTCTCCTCGCCACTTACGAAGCGCGTGTTCTCTTTTATAAAGATATGCCCCCAGGGACGTTACGTAACTACGCAGGGACTTGAAATAATTTCGTGCAAAACAGTTACTGATAGCAATAAAGTGTTTGATTTGTCTTGCCCTCCAACGACATACAGTTACCAGAGGACTTGTTAGAAATGAACATTTTTAATAATTATTAAAGTATTACAGGAAAATGAAACAGTGCCAATCAATTAATATAATCTAATACATGAAATTAAAAATGTAACAAAAACTAACCTTGTCATGCAGAACAAAGAAGCAACGTGATGTCATTATCAAGTGCTTTTATGGACAAGTACGCAAACTCATCAGGCACAAGGTCAGGAAGTTAAGAATGTTATAACAGTTAGTGATAAATATGGGTTGTTGACCTTGAGCTTTAGGTCAAAACGGCCAGGTATTGGCAGGACTGCTCAAAAGTAAGTTGACACTCGAAACTCGAACCCTGAGACTCGATTCTGAGCCTTGATGCTCGAAACGTTTGAGGATTGAGTCTCGAGGATCAAGTTCCGAGGATCGAGAAACTAGGCTTTCTCAAATAACTTATGCAAAAACTTGAAAGGGTTTTAAGGAAATGATTTATTTCTCAAAGGAAGAATAATACAGTACTGCTCACAACTAAAGTTCAAGAGTTTCCCGTCCATCGTTAACACATGAAAGCATTTGACCATTAGTGGACTAAGCATGATTAAATGTAGACCTTCAGTCGACAATGGAAACTTACCGGTAAATGCGGATAACCTTTTACGTCCAGAGCCATTTGCATAATTGCTGAAATAAAAGCTCCTTAAGTAAAGATACTTCTAGTACCGTAGCCGACAGCAGCATGCGCAGCGCCATGGAGTCTAGCTGCAATCGAAGCGCAACCTGTTTGTTGACTTTGCCTATCAGATTGTGAACTACACTGTAGTTAAATTGATGTGTAACACGGAGCCTTTTTTCCATTTTTATCTCTAGCTTTGTTTCTCCTAAAGGCCGAAACGAACCCCGCCAAAATGTATTGTTGGCAACACAAATGCCTGCGGGATCGAGTGTAAGCTTGTAACATGACAGAACGGAAAAATTGTGCACTGCAAGTACCTCTAGTTGTCCCATACAAAGCCTCAGAAAAGTTTCCTAAGGCTTTGTATGGGACAACGGGAGGTATTTGCAGTGCATGATTTTTCTGTCCTGTCATGGCACTTATCAGCAGCCATCCCTGGGGTTTACCCTGGGGAACCCTGGGCATTTGCACCAAGACATTTGCAAATTCCACCTACCCAGGGCCAATATTCCTCCACAAAAAGCTACCACTGCCCCTCCCCCATGGAGCATAACTTGAAAGGACTCCCAAATTGTAATTTGATTTCCAGCATGATTTTTTAATAAAAGTTTAACAATAATATATACAGTAAGCAAAAATAGCTAGTCCACCTGTTTTCTGCTCACAGCGAGGTTCAGCTTCACACCTTGTAAGTCTACCGGCCTGGGTCACAAAATATAATACAAATACAAAAAAAGTTCATGACCGATAGTTGTCGCCCACCAAGGAAAAACTTGTGGCAAATAGTTGTCAAATAAAAGTCAATGGCCAACATGAATTAATAAATAAAACTTCTGAGCACTGTGCAAAGTTAACAATAAAACATCGTGAAAACAAAAGGCGCAAAATGTATGTTCAAGTTCAACAAGCCGTAAACATGTGGTGCCAAAAGTCTGGCTGTCTCAACTTTTTGGTAAGTTAATTTTTCAATATAGATCTGTAAACTGTGCTGTTTTGAACGTAGAAGGGCTGAAATTGAAGATTGCAGCTCACAAAACTTTTAAAACTAAATTTGACCAAATTTGTGGAAGCATCAAATTCATTTACTGCCAGAATACTTTCGTGATCGGTTACAGTGTATTCCAACATACAAACTGCAACGTTTGACGGCCAATTAGAACATGTTCTTTTTATCACGCTGCAATGCAAGCGAATGTAATTCAATCGAGAAACCTCACCAACATATTTTATTTTGGTGCTCAGAGATTCATTCATTCGTTAGCATAACCAATTGCATCTAAACACCCGCATGCCCTTATCTGTGTTTACAATTGAATCGGTCGCATGTATCTTGGTAATTATTTGTTTTCAGATTCCAAAGTGAGCGGAACGATTGCTCACAAGGCTGGTAGTCTGCATGTACACGTATTTGGTTTGCAGCCAGTTTGTGCAATTAATTTCTTGAGAGATCAGTCAAGTGACAAGCTCATTAACTTTCTTGACTCGTAACTTGATACTTGAGACTCAAGACTCGAAACTATTGAGTATCGAGTCTCGAGGATCGAGGCTTGAGGGACTGTCAACTTACTTTGTAGCATAACTAAAGCAAAGCGCACGCTCTGATTGGCTAATTCAGCATCTACTATTGGCCCATGGGTGTGTGCTGCTGACGCACTCAATAACTAAAGCAAAGCGCGCACTTTGTGATGTTGCTCAATTTGTTGCACAATATTAATGACCACTGAAATGACGCGTATCGTTGTCGACAAGAGTACAGACCACACTGAACCACCTTTGATTTGTTTTTTTACCACAATATCAAAGATAATGAAATAAATATTTCTCTTCACAACTGAAAACACTGACTCGGACTTGAGAGTGCATGCGCTGCATTATACAAATGAGCTGCTTGTATATGGAAAGCCAAATGGTGCAAAATTCAAGAAACAAAATTGGCTTCATGTTCAACAAATTTGTTATCAAGGTCAAGGCAGATTTCAATCAAGCTCAACAAAATCAATTCACGTTCAACCAATTTTCTCTCAAGGTCAAGACATTTAGAATCAAGCTCAACAAAATAACGTCGTCACTTTCAAGAAATTACCTTTCAAGGGCAGGAGATATTTGAGTCAAGCTCAACAAAATAACGTCGTCACTTTCAAGAAAAATTTATCTCAGTTTCACGCTTCGTTTCATATCAACCCCAAATTCCCTGTCACGTTTCAACAACGTGATCATTCAAGGTCAAGCCGCGAATGCTGTCTACAACCCAAATACTTTGTCAACAACCACGCCAAGCACTGTCAACAAAGTAGTAAACAAATAATTTGTGTACTATTCATGAAGTATTTACCGATCTTTACGCTCGGGCTTCGAAGCTTGTATTGAACACAATAAAAACAATAAAAGAATGAAGATAATTTAACACAAACCTTACGCTAGATTCAAGATTCAAGGTTCAGTTTATTTTCCTTTTAGTTAATATATTAATTATTACAAGTGTTTCAATGTATGGCGAGGTGACCTCTAGAGACCAGCAGGCGGCTTGTACTAAAATATGGAACGCCGGAATGCCGGAATGCCGGAACGCCGGAATACTAAAACCCGGAACACAAACTTACTAAAACCCGGAACGCATGAAAAATAAAGAAATTAAAAAATAAATAAATGAATTAATCAATTAAAACCATAACATACTTCAATTCAACAGGAAAATTCCCCCAGTATCTCAGCCCTTCCATTCCCAACCCCGTCTACCAAAAAAAACATGATTATCTTTGATGGTAAGAACGTTGTACGGTGGTATTTATCTTCAACTTATGGTTGTAATGTGTTTTAAGAAACATCTAATATTTGGCGATGTCACATGTAGTGGTAAAGTGTGGGGAAATGGACGCTTCTGCATGCGAGGTAAGTGTTGTTACGTTCTGTATTTAATACTCGTTTCTTTTCGTTTATTACATTTAAGCTAAACAAAGTATTAAATATCAGCTAAGTAATCACTGTTTTGTGTTTAGCAGCAGTCCTAATAGCCTGGTAAAAAAAGAGGTAAGCAATTTAGGTTTGGAATGTTTCGATTCAGTGGCTCATCGATACTTTTCATCAAACAAAACCTTGACAAGGTCTACACCGTCTATTACAATCGAGATTAGAAATCTTACGCCACATCCTAAGACCTAAAATTGCAGAATTTTCCATCCATTTATTATACAATACGCGATACGGTCGCTAAAATTAAAATATGCTCTGTTTGTAGCACTTCGTGTCAAAGATCAAATGCATGCCACCTAATCATGACCTAATGACAAGTAGTGTATTTGCCGAATATTATCCACATACAGTACTAGATAGTACTTATATTTGTGGTCGAACAGCAAAACTGACCAACATTTACTGATATCGACAAATAAAACGTACAGTAGTAGTAGTGGTGAAATGGTAAAACCCTATTACAGTAGTATTCCAAGAATCATAAAAGCCACTGAATTGAAACATTCCAAAACTCAAGTGCTTACCTCTTTTTTGTCGAGCTTTTAGGACTGCTGCTAAACACAAAACCATGATTACTTAGCTGATATTTAATACTTTGTTTATCTTAAATGTAATAAAC
>CBDDTI010000325.1:0-2500 GCA_965233585.1 bacterium | reverse complement strand
ATAACACAAGTTAATGGTCTATTCATTGCTTTAGACAAAGATGAGTGTTCAGGAAGACCTTGTGGGGATGGAACATGCAAGAATCATCCAGGAAGTTACAGCTGTATGTGCCCTGCGGAAAAGAGAGGGCATGACTGCGAAGGTAAGAAGTTCCTCTTCTGCGTTCAACTCTTACCTTGCTCCAGAAAGCTCCATTCAGAACACAAAGCTCTGCGAATATAATTTTCTAGTAACGGACTGGTCAAAAAGAATAGGGGAGGGAGGAGGGTGGGCGGTAGCAATAGGCCATTTCCGAGTTCTCAAGTGCCTCTGTTTCAAAACGAGGCTAAGTGCGAAACCTTTCATATGAAAATGAGTTCTCCATGCAGGTTCATTTTCATGCAAATCAAAGTCATTTTCATAAGAATGGTTTCGCACTTAGACTCGCTTTGAAACAGAGGGACAAGGGAACTCGGTAATGGCCTATTACAGGAGCCATAATCGGGGACGGAAACCGTAAGCGCACCATTTCTAGTATTGGGGTTGGCCCCATGATATGGGACAATTTTTCTATTTTTAGAACAAATTGCGCCATCGCCTGGGGCACAAGCGCGTACGCGTCAGACTTGCCTTTCAAAAACTTTTGCAAACTTGCCAAACAAGCAGAAACTATCAAAAACAGGTCTTGGTTATGATTAAGCATTGTCTGGGAAAGTCACAAATTAACTCGATACCAGCCTGGAGTAAAGAGTTTTCTTACATACCTTTTCTCTACAGAACAAACGCAAAAGGTTACGCGTACAACGGGAGCGAGCAGATATTATTCATTCACAGCGCGAAATTAAAGAAATGTTCGACCCTGAAAATTCACCTTTCCATTAACTACGGGCATAAAAATACATAGAAGAGTCCTGGTTCCTTATTCCCTGCCATCGCTGTGAAAAATCCGCAAGAGAATCTAGAACTCTCAACATTTGATTCCGCAACGTGACAACATCCACGCGAGAACCCACGACACGTACGTGGATTACCGCGGATATATGACGTTAGGATGGCGCAATTTGCTCTAAAAATAGAAAAATTGTCCCATATCATGGGACCGCGCGCATTCCAAGACTTCCGGTCTCCGTCCCCCATTATGGCTCCTCCCTATTAGTAATGTGGTAGATAAGAAACACATGGCTAACCCCTTCCTTTTGGCACAAAACTAACTGACCCACCCCTAAATGAATGTTGATAATTACTTGATCCACCCCCCGTATAACACAAAGTAATTTGGTTTGCATATATCAATGATAACAACATTTTTGTAGGAAGTTGTCCGTACATCTCGATTTATTTCTTAACCAGACACAAAAGCATGTAAAAACTCCCTTTTAGCTCATATAACAAAGCATTAAACTACTCGTTTAGCTTTTATTGCTAAGTTTGCTTCATCACTGTCACTGTCCCCTCCAACTGTTGGAAGTAAGATGTGCTAGAGGGATGTTGTCTTCTTCAGACGTATTACTTCCTACTTCCTGCAAAGTTTGATTGACATTCAGTTGATTCTTTTATCGTGGATACGCTGCCTAAGGCTCGTGACAATTCAATGTCAGCTGACAATAAGTCAAGCTTCTTCTTTTTTTTTTTGCCAACTTCTTTTCAGTTGTGAGACATTTATTGTACATGTTTAGGAAATGAACTTCTCCCGTTCCACATCCTTATATCCTGGTTTATTTTCCCTTTCTGATTTCTCCTGCCTTTCTCTTTCTCTCTTCTGTTTTATCATTTGGAGGTATGCCAGATGATGGATGTGCTTCAACACTAAGTCTTGATCTACAGCATACCTCTCAGAGAACGCTTGAATGATGCTTTGGTTTTTTTAGGGCAAGGAAAATTTAAAAACAGGAACCCAACAAATCTTGCAAGCATTTCTTCTTCCTATAAAAGTAGCTGTGTCGTTGACGAGCTTGAAAAGTAAATTAAATATCGGCAACGCTGCAATACCTTGCAGCAGAATAAAGATTTCCATTCTTGAAAACAGTGCTTTAAGTAAGTGCCTATTCCTGTTTTAAAATAGGATGACCCACCCTTCACTTGTCGCTAAAAATCGAAAGACCTACCTCTTTCTAAGCGCTCACAAAACCGATGAACCACCTCCTCTCTGCTCCGGTCCACCCCTCTCGATACTTTTTGACAAGTCTCTAATTGTTTGATTATTAAATTAAACGATTCATTTCAACAGCTGCTAAGTAAAAACATTTTATTGTAACAGTAATAAGTGTAAACAAATGAGCTTTGCCATGAACCTTGTTGCTCACAAGAATATCTGCAATCGTGTTAGCTGGTGAATTATGAAGAAACAAAAAGTTAATTATTGATATTAATCGAAATTCTAATGTCTAGACTGGTGGAAGTATCTCTTTTCGTCAGTTGAGCAGCGAGCAAGCGGCTGAACAGGTGTTAGCGAGCGAACATCCTTTACTTTTGGTTCGTTCTCACGCCACCCGACGTTTTGCCAAGTCAGTTAACTAAGATG
>CBDDTI010000324.1:12500-15402 GCA_965233585.1 bacterium | reverse complement strand
GTCACGTAAGGTCTCCAGCTAGCTGAGTGTACATCATGCCGAGAATTAAAAACTCTAAAAAGAAAATGGCCGGGGTATTGAATGCTATTCGGGAGAGAAAGGAGGTTCACGCAATCGCCTGTCTCAGGTCGTACCAAAATTACCCTATCTCGGAGAGCATTCGGAAGTCAGCCAAGCGTGGTCACTGTACGCGTGCTGAGCAAGAATGCCGTACAATGACAGACTAGAAACAATAGACAATTCCCAAAGCACAAACTCAGCCAAAACGCTAAAAAATCTTCAATGTTTACTCGCGTTTGGGCTTATAGAAAGTAATGTCATAGTTTTTCAATGACCATGAAATTTAAAATCCAGGTAGTTGGTTAATCAATTGTGGCCCTGAAAAAATTTGAAGGGAAAAAAACTACGAATTTTTAAGAAAATGCTTTTTTTGTGAGAAGGACTCTTAAACACTGACAAACGTCAACAAATAGCTAAAACTATAATTTCTATATGTTTGCTTTGCTCGAAATCGCGCGCATTTACAAGGCCCTAAAGCTTTTTGCTGACTTGCAAGGACCCATTTGTTATAACGATCCCCAAAATAAAAAGATCAACTTCATAGTTTAAAAGATATAATCGTGTAAAGTTCGCTTACCATTCTCGCATAAATTATGACCTAAATTTAGAAACTGCTGAATTTCTCGAATTGGGTCTTTGCGATTTTGGTGAGACTCTGTTCAGCGCAAGGCACTAATGCGCACTATGTGTAGCCAAGAGATTTTTACGAAAAAATGCCAGCATCAGCAGATTTTCGACTCAGACCTCAAAGGGGCGTGGCATTATAACCACATGACATTTACTCCGATCGCCAAAAATTTTATGTTATATTGTAGATTGATCTATATGTGATCCATTCTATGTGTTAGACTTACGATAAAAGTAAAGGTGGGGATACCAGAGAGCTTCAAAGTAGGATGGTACCCCCCAGAAAAAACTGGGTCGAGTCACCTTAAGGTTTGAATTAAAAAGCGAAATTGAAGGTGTCAAAAACGCAATAAAGGATATGGAGAAGTCGATTGAGGCAGCGTGGGATACAATCGGGGACATTCAAGAAGAAATGAAGGCTAACAGCGAAGTAAGAAAACGGTTGCAAAGAGATTTGGATAGTCACAAAGCCGAAATTGTTAAAATCAGGAACAAACAGCCACAACTCGACGACTACCGCGACGAAATCGAAGATTTAAAGCAAGATTAGCGGAGGAGCAAGAGAAAGTCACTGCTCTTGAAACCTATTCCAGAAGAGAGAACCTTCGAATCATGAACATCCCAGAAGAACCCGACGAGAACTGCAGTGATATTGTTTATGACATAATTCAGAACGGACTGAACATCAACGTGGCAAACATGCACTTTCATGCGGTCAATAGAGTTGGAAAAGCTCGACCTGCAACTGGCGACGGAAAAAAAGCCACCCCACGGCCAGTGATCGTTCGCTTCCTCCTTAGAGGAGATAAAGACAAGGTAATGAGTGCAAAGAACAAACTGAAGAACTCAGAGAAGTACAAGGATGTGTATATTACAAACGACTATGCAAGAGCGATTCAGATGGAAAGAAAAATTTTAATCAAAGCGATGTTCAAGGCCAAGGAAAGAGGTTTGAAGGCAAAAGTAGTAAATAGAAACTTAATAGTTGAAAATTCAGTTTATCACGTTGACAACATCCCGTCGAATCTTAAACCATCTTAATCAAGTTAAATTATTGATAAATGACCTTTTGCTCTTGCTATCACACCGAGTAAAATAGGAACGCTTACCGGGGTACGCGTGCTTTACGCTAAGTAATTACTCTCTAAGATCAATACTTAGCTGAATACATATTATCTCTTTTGGATATGTACTTCCCAACCCAGTATGGTTTTTATATAGTACGCTATCAGTATTTTCGTGTTTTGTTTGTGAATGTATTTTCTGTTTACTTTTCTGTATTTATTTTTTTATTCGTGACTAAAACTATCGCTTCGCTATACAAGGTGCTAGCACTCATGCATATCTTTACCGCTCCAATAATTCCACCAATAGTATTTATCCGTAAAGTATTACAATCAACACATCTGCTGAAGATTTTGTGATCTGCTCGTTAAATGTGAGAGGGCTGTCGAACACCGTCAAAAGGCGTGAAATCTTTCGGTGGCTCAAACTAAAAAACTTTGCAATCTATTTTCTTCAAGAAGTCCACTGTACGCAAGAGAAAGAGAACTGGTGGACTTCAGAATGGGGTTTCTCGGCTATTTTTAGCAGCTTTTCAAGTGCAAGTGCTGGAACATGTATTCTTTTTAATAATAATTTCGAATTCCAAATTCTTAAACAACTTTCCGATCCAGAGGGAAGATTCGTTATAGCAGACGTTAAAACAGAGGGGAAAATCTTGACTTTAGCAAATATTTATGCGCCAAATGAAGACAATCCCACTTTCTTTAAGAATGTGCTAAATCAGCTTATTTCTTTCGACTGCGGTGAGATAGTTCTTGGAGGTGATTATAACTTAATTCTGGATGTCGAAAAAGACAAATTAAAATAGGAGGAAACCCGGCAACTCATAAAAATTCGCTAAAAGAAGTCTTGCACATCGCCAATTTATTAGATCTAGTAGATATTTGGCGTATTCTTAATCCAGATGCTAAAAGATTCACCTGGAAGAGGAGGAAACCTGATATACACTGCCGCCTAGATTTCTTTTTGACTAGGCCTAGCCTAAGTACAACAATAGCAAAAGCAGACATTTTGCCTGGCTTCAAAACTGACCATTCCCTAATAACACTGCACCTCACAAACAATACAAATCCCAGGGGTCCAGGTTTCTGGAAACTTAACACCTCCTTTTAGTTAGAAAGCGAATATGTAAATCTGATCAAGGAAACAA
>CBDDTI010000324.1:0-7500 GCA_965233585.1 bacterium | reverse complement strand
AGTAATGCAAGTTGTATTATTTATAGCGTAAGCGTAACCTTATCTATGTAATGTAAGCAACGCATAGTAAATAGTGTAAGTAGTTGACTAAAATATTGTGGTTTTTTTTTGTATTCGTCAGTGGAGTAAGTATCGTACGGTTTTGTAAGTAGATTAAGTGCACTGTAAGTAATTATGTGTGTTTGCAATAATAAAGAAAAAAACTGTTGTCATGGCAACAGCAAAAAAAAAAGTATTCTGTTGGGCAACACGCTTACAGAGCGAAGGAACTTTACACGCTTCATAACGAGGTATTCTATTGGGCAACACGCTTACAGAACGAAGGAAATAAAGAGCAAGTGGGAGATATATATATTATTGATATTAGTATTGATTTCCGTCCCCCTCCCCCCCCCCCCCCCCCCCCCCCCCCCCCCGCGGTCCAACACGCATTATATAGGAAAATTCATTACCTGACGAGGGAATTCCGCGTTTAATTGCACACGAAAACCGATATCGCACGAATCGCGAACCGATGAGTGCGATATCGGTTTTCAAGTGCAATTTAACGTGGAATCCTCGAGTAAGGTAATGAATTTTCCTTGAATCGCATAACTGAATAAAATAAGAAAAAAAGAAAAAAGCAATAATATTGTTTGGTTTTATCCTGAGCGCGCGCTCCAGAAAGCCATTTGAAAGTCAACTGTCAAAACTGTGATTGCGTTAGCAAATAAGCAAGGTCAAGGTCGGTCGTACACGTGTACCTCGTGCTCGCTTTTACATTTGTTTTCAAACTTTTTAAACAAGCTTCGCAGTAATGTTAAGGATAAATAAATAAATAGTGGCATTTCACTGAATTTACAAGCTGTTGGCATTGTAGAAAAACTTTTTTGCAGTTGTTGTGTTAAAATTTGACGACAGTCGTTACGTAGATGCGAAACATTATCACTAAGCCTCGTTTTCAACTCGCAATTCCACGCTAAATACCTCGCTTCGTAAACCAATCAGAATGGAAAATTTTATTCAGTTATGTGATTCTAGAGGAAAGATTTCACTTGGGCAACACGCTTAAAGAACAAAGGAAATATATATGGTTTTCCATTGCGCTCGGGTGGAACGATTTTAGAACGACCGAAATGATACATTGCTTTCTGTTCCACTCGAGAAACACGCTTTAGAACAAGGGAGCTAGATATATTTGGCTTTCAGTTACACACGGGTAACACGCTTTAAAACAAGTATTCTGTTGGCAACGCGCTTACAGAACGAAGGAAATAAAAAGCTAGGGAAATTGCATTCCGTTCCCCTTGCGGGCAACACGCATTGTACAGGAAGTATTTCGCTTGGGCAAGACGCTTAATGAACGAAGAAAATATATATCTTTCTGCTCGGCCTCCACTCATGATGTAATAGAAATCGCCCAAATCGTCAAATTCGCCAACACGTTAGCCTATCTCTGGTGATGTAATTTGCATAAAAATCGCCAATTTCGCCGATGTTTAAGGTTTTTCTGGTAGTCAGAAGGGTAGTCAGCGTTGCAGCTTCCTCTCGGCTTTCTCTGCAACTCGTCATACACCTTCGCAAGGAAAGCACTTCTTCTTCCAGAACTTGTAGAGCTTGTTGATTTATCATTGGTGTTTTTGTAGCAACATGATTTTTACAGGGGTAGGGTTGCTAGCCCTACGCCCAACCTTCCTCCTTTCTAACCGGGCTTAGGACCGTCCATGGCGTAGTGTATGCGTACAAGAAATGATGTCAAATTGTAGTTGTAAATGTAAGTATTCACAGAAGAACCCTCGTTCCTTTATCACATTTTGTGATTGTAATGCTATTATCTTTTCGCAAATCAGTCAGCGCTTCCCATTCCTCTTTGCTAAGAGTGTGTTTTTGTTTTGAGAAATCATAAGTGTAGATGTATCCATAAAGTATCTGTTTCAGCTGACATTTAAGTCTGTCCTGGTTTTCAGCTGTCAAAGGGGGCCCAAGCTTAAAGAAGTCACGGAAAGGCAGTTGAAAGGAACCTTTTTCATCATATCGATCCAGTTATACCCAAAAGTGTCGCGGTTTTAGGGTAGCTGAGTATTAGAGCTTAAAAATGTGTCCAGTCTAAGCCATTTTTGGAGAAAACTTAAAGCAGTTGGCTGAGCAACAGTTTTGTGGATGGTGTGACGTTAATCTGTAAGGGCAATTGCTTCGAAAAAAACTTTCTAAAAGAGTGATTTGCATGTTACTAATTACGTCAGTTAACGAAGGAGAACGAGCAAGTGGGACCCCTAAATGCTTCACTATTGGTTGAAAAGACAAAAAGACGTTTACTGTTATGGTTTTCACAGTATTTTCTACAATAATCCAAGTTATTCTCGTATTTTGATTGGTTCTTGCCTATGATCTGTTAGAGGACAGACACACGATTAACGTCATCGTTAGAAAGTTTTTCCCTTAGTGTTTTAAAATGGCGGAAAGTTTTGAGAATTTAGATAATATTTTACGTGACTGCATGGGCAAAAGATAAGGTACAAAAAGTCTCTTCGAGGCACTGAAGAGTACGAGAAACAGGAAGAAGAAAGATAAAGTCGTTTCGTTTTTAAAAACTGCCTCAGCAAAAATGCTCGAGCCGTCTCAGTCGTGTCAGTCGACAGTCGAGCGAGACTAATACAGAGTCTTTAAAGGCTACTTTTGCATGGTTAAAGTTTACAATAATTAACCAAGAATAGCTTCGTGAGTAGATGTTACAAACATTCGCTCAGGGAAGGAAAGCTTGCACTTTTCATGTGTTTTCCCACCGCAAACTTTTACTCCAGCACCCAGGCCGACTGCCTACCCACCGGGACAGGGTTGTTCGAAAGCCGGGTAACTCTAATCCAGGATTAAAAGTCAACCGAAGTTATAAATTTTCTTGCATGAAAATGTCTTTCACTGCTTAGGTTTTCAGTAGTTTGAGATTATTCAGACTTAAAACCGAGGGACAAAAAACATGAATTTAAACTTCTCGCTAATTCTGGGTTATATCTAGTTAATCGGACTTTGAAACACCCCCTCGCAGGTCTTGGTGGTAAAATAACTTGACTGGGACACTACTGACCAAGACACCTTGATTAGTTAAACAAAAACTATAGCAGTTCGTCTCTGTTTCAATGTTAAGGGGTAGACACTCAATGACCCCGTTTCCCGACACCATGGAAACTATGCGAATACTAATCAACGACAAAAGACAAAGACAAAGACAACTTTATTGCATTTTTGCGCGATACAATGATGACAGACCTGGCACCGCAGGTAGCAGAAGCAAATTGAGGTAGGCCAGGAACAATAAAAATATATGAACTCTTCTAGTCTTAGTTCAAAAGAAACGTATAACAGAAAAGGCTTAAGCTATGACAAGCCTTTAAAATTTAGGCAATTTTAGCGAGTGATCAAATGGTCCTAGCAGGGTAAAACTGCAGACGAACTGCAGAAATGCCTAGAAATCAAAAAGGGGCATGGATGGGAAAAACTAAAGAAAAGAAGATTAAAACAGATTTCATTCAGGTAAACCACAGAAACGTCAGCGTGCTAAATTTTACTTTATTTTTTTCAATTTTATCTTACTTTGTCTGCAATTGCTGTATTCCCGGGTTGCTTTTAATTGCCAGAGAGTCTTAAATTATCGAGACATTTATTCAAAATGTAGACAAGAACTTTACCAGACATCATCTGTAACACTAACCTAGCAAGAGCCAATGCATTCAAAGTATGGTGCAACATACGTTACAAATATGATCAACATGCTTCTTTCGGGACATACTCTCCTTCATCTGTTGAAGCTGACTTAACTCATGCTGAACAGCTAGTACATCAACATGGTCTGGGTCGAGCTTTTTCGAACGAACGGTAAGTGCACGTTCAAGATACTCTTTGGCCTGCACAAGGTCACCCAGGTCGCGGTGAACAGTACCAAGGTTACTGTAACACGTTGCCACATCGAGATGGTCAGGGTCGAGCTTTTTCAGATAAATGGTAAGCGCCCGTTCATGATACTCTCTGGCTTGCTCCAGGTAACCCAGGTCGTTGTGAACAGTACCAAGATTATTGTAACACGTTGCCACATTAAGATGGTCTTGGTCGAGCTTTTTCAGATAAATGGTAAGTGCACCTTCAAAATACTCTTTGGCCTGTTCCAGGTCACTCAGGTCGTGGTGAACAGTGCCAAGGGTATTGTTACACGTTGCCACGCCGACATGGTCAGGATCGCACTGTTTTACACCAACGGTAAGTGCACGTTCATGATAGTCTTTGGCCTGCTCCAGATCACCCAGGTCGTGGTGAACAGTACCAAGGTTATTGTAGCACCTTGCCACATCAAGGTGGTCAGGGCCGAGCATTTTCAGACGAATAGTAAGTGCACGTTTATGATATTCTTTGGCCTGCACAAGGTCACCCAGGTCGTGGTAAACAGTACCAAGGTTATTGTAGCACATTGCCACATTAAGATGGCCAGGGCCGAGCTTTTTCAGATAAATGGCAAGTGCACATTCACGATACTCTTTGGCCTGCTCCAGGTCACCCAGGCCGTGGTGAACAGTTCCAAGGTTATTGTAACATCTTGCCACATCAAGATGGTCAGGGTCGAGCTTTTTCAGACAAATGGTTAGTGCACGTTCATGATGCTCTTTGGCCTGTTCCAGTTCACCCAGGTCGCGATGAACAGTACCAAGGTGATTGTAACACGTTGCCACATCCGGATGCTCAGGGCCGAACTTTTTCAGATAAATGGTTAGTGCCCGTTGGTGATACTCTTTGGCCTGCTCCAGGTCACTGAGATCGCGAAGAACAATAACTAGGTTATTGTAACACCTTGCCAGATCAAGATGGTCCGGGCCAAGTTTTTTCAAATAAATGGTAAGTGCACGTTCATGATACTCTTTGGCCTTCTCCAGGTCACCCAGGTGGTGGTGAACACTACCCAAGTTATCGTAACACATTGCCACACCAAGATGGTCAGGGCCGAGCTTATTGAGACGAATGGTAAGTGCGCGTTCATGATACTCTTTGGCCTGCTCTAGCTCACCCAGGTCGTGGTTTACACTACCGAGGAAAACGTAACATACTGCTACATCTTCGTCGATATGCTCTTCACTACGCTGAACAAGCTGTAATGCTTGGCTGAAGTACTTCATTGCTACGTCGAATAAACAGTGCATTTGACAAACTTTTCCAAGTTTTTGAAAGGAAGATGGATAATGCTGAAGATTTATCATATTGCGTTGGGTTTCTTGAAAAGTATCTCGTTTATGAAACAAATGTTCAGTATTTTTAAACAACGTCTTTAAATGAGGTATGACAGGCTTGCTGTAGACAATAGAATCTTTGTCGTTCCAGTTCACCGATGGGTTGCTTTCTAGGAACTGAATGAATGATCTAACGGTTGTATCTACAGTTTGAAGTTGTTGGATCTCCGGAAAATCGCTAGTCAAAGAGTTAATGACATCATAAACAACCTGGTGTACCCGAATGTAGGCTCCGCTCTCGTCTTCACCATTTAATATCAATGAACATCTTTGGATTCTCATAGCAATCATCTCTTTATCTTGAATTTCTTTATCTACATTGAGAATGTAATTGATCACGATGTCTTGAGTTACAGGTTGTGGCGCACACACAGAGAGGAGACTGAATGTGTGATGTATGATTTTGTCGCACGTCATTGCCTTTTCAACAGCCAAGGCTGTTGCTGTGGTCATGGATTCTTGGTAGCTTGGATTAGTTTCAGCAAGGATGGTCTCAGTGCTACCTCTTTGGCCCTTATTAAGCTTCTCCAGGTAGTCGTTCCAGCTAAATCGTGACGTTGTCTTGTTCTGCCGCACCTGCCTGACATAGGTGGCGGCGCTTGCCAAGGCAAGAGGCTGGTAGTCCAGTGCCTGAGCAACTTCTTTTCCCATCTCGCTCTCATCCATACCTGAGAGCTTTGCCAACAAACAAGTGGCATCGTCAGGCTTCATACCTTTACTAACTGAGATGTGATTGATAAAAGAATTTGGGAAAGGGATAGACGCAGTGTCCTGGGTTGTAATTAACAACTGGCCGTTTGCCCACTGCTCATTTCCAGACTCCGGTAAATAAACATGCACACGTGATATGCTAGTAACGTTGTCTACCACCAGTAGCCACGACGTATAAAGCTCGATTTTTGTGCTAATTAACGTCTTCAGATTAGTGATCTTCTCTCCCGTTGCCAAATCCTTGCAGTTAAGGGTGTTTGTAACGACAAATTCTGGACATTTAAGTCGCCGGGCGAAAGACACGTACGATTCCAAAAGTGTATCTTGGCTTTCAGCATTCAGTGTCATTACAAATGAAGTAGCGCAAGAACTTTCTTTACTTTCTTTAAAGAAACGCTCAGCTACAAGGCCCGCGAGCTGAGACTTTCCGCTTCCAGGATTTCCTGAGATGTAAAAGTAACTCGGTTTGTTGTCATTATTGCTTTTGAGCTGCTCGAGCTGTTGCGTAATTCCAGCCACCTCAAAATCGCGACTTGCGACGTCGTGTGAAGGTTTAGGAGGTAGAATACAAAAGGAGGAAATTTCGTTGTGTAACTGATCCTGAAGGACCTGTCGTTCTTCTTCTTTTTCTTGAAGTTTCTTTTCCTTTTCTTGAAGTTCCTCTCTCAGGTTATCAACTTTTTCCAAGACCCTTCTTAACTCCTCTGTTGGAAACATATCCTGATTTCTTATGTCTTGAATTTTCCAGGTAGGGAGACCAAGCCCTTGAAATGCAGTATGAACTTTACCTACGGCGATTTGAAACTCTGGAGACGCGAGGTGACCTTTTGGCATGTGCGCAAACTCCTCATTCCGAAACTTTCTGAGATCATCTATATTTGATTTGACTACTGGACTGAGACCGCGGCCGATAGAATCGGAGTAAAGAATGGCGTAAAAAAGCATAGTACAATCCCATTCTGCTCTGTTGCCATTAGTCATGGTAGCTAGGAGTTTAGCATTTCTTCGCTGGTTTCGGAGAGACTCCCCTTTTCTGAAGTCCAATCCATTCGCAGGCTCATCTTTCCATTCTCCTAACGTTGACTTGTAGCGATTGTCCCATTCTTGCTTGAAAATTGAACGGAGATCCTCACTTATTATATCAGTCACAACGTAACAAGTCCTGTAGTAGTTCAATTGTTCTTCTGTGAATTCTATTGCACCAGCTACCATTTCCAGCTTACGTCACCTTTGTTTGTCTTCAGCCCTTTGTAAGAAATAAAACTCTGTTATTAGGCAATTAGAGCCTTGTTGAGCTTGAATGCTAGCGGTAGGTTTCGTTTTGCATTATAATACATTGATTTCGATTTACCCTCTTTCTTATAGGAATGCAGTTTTTTTTTACAGCATTTGGTGTCTTAAGGGTGTCAAGAGCCAATGTCACTGTCAGCTCACGTAAACGAGAGGTGACAATTGACCACAATACCAGTTTCGGCCGAGCCGTGACGACAGCAAACTAATCAACTTGGGAGGTCCGCGCATAACTTCCGCTATTTTGGTCGCC
>CBDDTI010000323.1:0-5463 GCA_965233585.1 bacterium | reverse complement strand
CATACACTGCATTTAACTGGTTCTTTCAGTGACAAACAAAAGCTGAGAATTACTGGGTTCTTATTGTGTGTCAATATCTATCAGCATATTTAGTTAACATTTGGTGCATGCGAATACTCCGCGTGGTATGTACCCGATTGCGCATATTTAAGTCGTCTATAACTTATGTTTGTGTCAGTGTTATCCCATCTTGGCTGTTATCAAGATGTCTTCAAGAAGTTCAATTTAAGGTACATAATGTTACATGGTGTCAGGAGTGGCTTCAATCCATGGCTTTTCTTCACTCACTACCGGCACCTCACTCTCTCGAAATCATTGACTCCAATGTCGTTGAAAAATGGAGCGAGTGGAAGGAGATGTGGGAGCATTACAGCATCGTTTCAAATGTTAACAAAGAAGACGGAGACGTTCAAGTAGCTGCGTTTCTAATTGCGATTGGATCTGAAGCAAGGAAAGTCTTCAAAACTTGGAAGCCATCGGCTACCTAGAGGAAGGATATTAAAGGAGTCATCAAGCGTTTCGACAACTACTGTAATCCAAGGAAGAAAATTCACTTCGAGCACGATCTTTTCAATTCACGACAGCAAGAGCCTGGTGAATCGTTTGATCGCTATGTGACTGCACTTTGACAAATCGCTGATAAGTGTGCTTTTGGTGCCATCATGCCCGATGATCTTCTAGGAGATAAAATTATCTTTGGCATTGCCGACAATAAAGTTAGGGAAAGGCTCCTGCATGAACCCGAACTTAACCTTTCAAAGACACTGGATGTTTGTTGGGCTTCGGAGGTGTCTCAAGCACAGATTAATACAGTGAGCGAGTTCAACTCATCCAAGTTCAAGAAGGCCTCAGAGAGAAAGTTACCTGGTGGACAGCCGTCTCCTACAAATCAACTTCGTTATCCTTGTCGTTTCTGTGGTAGGAAGCACAAAAGTAACTGGGAGGCCTGGTAGGTCTGGTCTGAAACCCAGGAGAAAACATGGATTGATATCAACACTGTCATCTCACAAGCCCCTGTTCTGTGCTTTTACAGCCTGCGATATGAGGTTACCCTCCAATGCGATGCTTCTGACACAGGGCTCGGAGCCGCTTTACTTCAGCTTCAGCAGCCAGTGAGTTTTGCATCCAGGGCCCTTACTCAAACTGAGACCAGGTACGCTCAAATCGAGGAGCTCCTGGCCATTGTGTTTGCGTGCGAGAAGTTTGATGAGTACATCTTTGGGCATGATGTTGTACATGTGGAGAACGACCATAAGCCTCTGGAAGAAATCTTTAAGAAGAGCCTTTGCGATGCTCTGGCAAGGCTTCAGCGGATCCTATTGCAACTTCAACGCTACAATCTCGAGGTCAAGTACAAGAAAGATTCCCTCATGTTCATCACGGATACGCTCAGCCGTGCATATCTCAGGAAAATGTTGCCTTCAGAGGAAGTGAAATCTCTTGAGAACTTGCAAGTTTCTCTGTCTCGACTAACGCAGATTGAGCAGGAATCAGCCCTTGGTCCCATTTGTGCTGATCTTCAACAAGTCATCCTAGAAGGTTGGCCTGGCAACATTCACGAGTGTGATCTGGTCTTGCGCCCTTTTTTCCAGTTTTGTGATGCGCTGATTGTTCAAGGGAACCTGGTTTTCTGCGGACCTCGCCTGTTTGTCCCCAGTACCCTCAGAAAGGAGTTTATGTCCCTAGCCCAATCAAGTCACACTCGCCTAGGAGGTGCCTTTGTGGGTCAGTGTGACATTTGCCTTACACATTGCGACTCACAAGTTCAGGAACCATTACTTGAGCATGAAGTTCCGCCTCGTCCTTGGGCCAAGGTTGCTGCGGACATCTGTTTTCACTCAGGCCGAACTCTGTTGGTTGTTGTCGACTGTTTCAGTAACTTCATAGAGGTTGATTCCCTTTCGTCTGTGACCTCCAAGTCGGTGATCAGAAGTCTAATGGCCACCTTTAGCCGATTTGGAGTGCCAGATGTGCTGGTCACCAATAATGGGCCTTGCTTTGCCTCGTCTGAGTTCACAAAATTTGTAGACCAGTGGAACTTTCAGCATGTTACTTCGAGTGCCGTTTACCTGCAAAGTAATGGCAAGGCCAAGAATGCCGTTCCTACTGTTGAACCTCCAGTCATGAAGTGTTGAGCCGCTGGTGTCAGTGAATTCCAAGCTCTCCTGGATTGCACAATACTCAGAGTGAGGGGATAGATACTAGCCCCGCTTAATGTCTTCTGGGCTGCCACTGTAAGACTTTACTGCCAACTTCAGAAACTCTTCTAACGCCTGAATTTAGCCTCGTCAATGATGCTGCTAAACTGTGTGCTCGGAAAGAGCATCAGCACAGGTACTTCAATCGTGGCAAGTGCGTCCTTTCCCCTGTGAAGACTGGCGAAACTATCCGCATTCGTTCACCTTCGGGAACATGGAGACCAGCTGAATGCCTCAGAGAAGTTGCTCCCTGATTGTACGAGGTCCTAGTTGATGGAGAGGTCCGTTGTCAAAATCGAAAAGACATATGGCGAACTGCGAAACCACAGAATACACAGACTTCTGAGGAAATTGAACCCTTTGCCGAAGTTCAATGGGCTCCTGCTGCGTCGCCAGGTTCTGTTCCTGAAATTCCTTTGGTTGGCCCTGCGTTGTCACCCATTGAGGCTGATTGTGTGGGTGAATCCGCATCACCATCTCCTGTGACACCACCATCTTCTGTACCTGAAGATACAGCCCAGCTGCTTAGGAGATCCACGAGACAAAGAAGACCTCCTGTGTGTTTCCAGGATTTTATCATGTCGTGACTGTTTCATTCATATAAGAACATCTTAAGCCATTGTAAAGACGTGTGCCATATGGACATTGTCACAGTGAAATCACAATGATTTGGTCCAGCATTATTTTTTTCATTTATTTCTTCATTTATTTTTCATTCGTTAACGGGGAAGATGTGTCGATATCTATTAGCATATTTAGTTAACATTTGGTGCGTGTGAATACTCCGCATGGTATGTACGTGATTGTACATATTTAAGTCATCTGTAATTTATGCGTGTGTCAGTGTTATCCCATCTTGGCCGTTATCAAAAACACTTTGTTCAATTATAGGGAAAAACAACATAGATAGTGCAGGTGTTGAGTACTGACTAAAATGATCGCTCTCTTGATGACATGTTTGTTTTTTTGAAATCCTTGTGCATGTGCTGAGTTGCATCAGCAAAAGCGTGCGCGAAAACTGTGTCCAGCCACCTTAAGTGACTGTGACGATAACTTTGCCTGCCTCGTTTGACCACCTGGACGAAAGATTGTCTTGTAAAGAAGATCAGTTCAAAATCTTTGGTCCGCCTAAGAAAACCAGTTGCCCTCTGACTGAAAATTTTATTGAAACCCCTGTATCAGCCAGCAAGTCAACTAGAAAATTTTAACTACGTAATTACAAATACACATGCTGGCAAGCAAAAACTAATGATAGAATGTTCTGAAGTTTCAGCGACTTCACCAATGAACAAACAGATTCAATCTGTGGTAAAGTATTTATTCAATTTAACTTCAATTAATAGGTAAATCTGCAGGTCTTAACTCTATTGAACTCACTGTCTTTATTCATTCCTTGATAATGGCAGCATGTCAGGTTACCAAACTGTCTGAATATTCTATCACTAGTTTCTACTTACCGGTGAATTTCTAAAACACCATAACGATTATAAATTACAATGATAGATACTACTCATGGAACAAAAAAGGCATGTAAGAATTGCTAATGGGCTAATTCTACAGAGACATTAAAAATAGAAATAGTTACCTCTCCTAAAGCATTCCAAAGGTCACTGGTCTCAGCATTTCTGAATGCATACTTTCTCAAGTAATACTGCAGTTAAACCAGAAATTATCACGTAAAATAATTATTGTTTTGACACACAAATTAACAATGTCTAAAAGACGGAGATAAATTTTTTATTTTAATAGTTAATACATAATTTGTAGTGATGTAAAACTGCTTATAACATTTAAGGGTCTGTCAAAAGACTCAAAGATAATCACCACAATCTGAATTAATTACTTACACTTAGTCCTTCCTTAAATTTTTCTCTACCAACAAAGCCTTCCAGCATGCGAATGATGGAGGAGCCCTGAAAATTTAAGGTCAACACTGCTAAAATTTAAGGACGTTTACAAGAAACTTTCAGATAACATTTTGCATTTTTTACAACCTATAATATGGTCAGATAATGATTTACTTCTGTCAGAAATGTATACAAATGGGACAACACAATACACACAGATAAAGTGTATAAAAATTGGCCCAAGAAACTTGATCAACTTGCATTGGTCTCCAGGGTTTAAAGTTTTAAATTAGTTTTTTATATATGTGTTGCAGTTAATTTTTGGTCTCAGTTAATTTTTGAATTTTACTAGTTAGTTACAAGTTTTCTAACACTTTTTTTCTTTTTTTTTCCGGGGGGGCGGTGGGGTAGGGTGGGTGTGTTTCTCATAAAGAATAACACCCTCACCACCAGCCATAACCCTATCTATATCCCTAACCCTATTGACCCCCCTAACACCAACCCTATCCCTAGACCTAACCCCCCCAGTTTTTTTAATATTTTGCTTTCACCTGGATTTTCACTCCAGACCTCTGACTTTGAAGTCCATCTTCATCTCCACTACGCCACCCTCGTTAAACAAAGTTAATTATAATAATTAATTTATTTATTATTTTATTTATTTTAAATTTGCTTATATTTGTTGGTCGAATAAGTTATTGGTCCCAGACTCACCCTTTCCCTTTGACACAAATTAACCTGTGAAAATTTCAACCCAGTTTGAAAAATATGAACCATTTAAAAATAAAATCACCTAGTTAGACAAAAACTAAGTAGTTAAAAATAAAATCACCTACTAGTAGTTAGAAAAATTAAAATCACCTGGTTATAAAAAAAACTAACCACCAGTAGTTAAAAATATAATCACCTAGTTAGAAAAAACTAACTAGTTAAATAATAAAATTAACTGAAACCAAAAATTAACTGCAACATATAATTGTATATTGCTCCTGTTTGCCTAGCGTTATTAAATAGTTCCATTTGCAAAAGTTACATGTAATTAGTACTGAAACATCAAAGAATGTGGCCATTTTAAGCTCTAAGGGGCCATGCTAGAGAAGAATGACAAACCATTTTTAGACAATTTTGAGAGGATTATTTGCTACCCATAGGTTTAATGTTGCTATCCAGCTCAGCTTCTCATACTTAAGCATGCCATGAAACACTTGTTCCTAATTCATCTGCTTTTAAAATATAGCTAGGACCCTGTGCATGCTCTGATTGGTCAAAAAATATAATTTCTGACGTTTGAGGGACGAATTAGTCTGATGGCATGTTGGAGAGACTTGCGGTGCATCTTGGGTTGCTTAAGGACTATTTAAGGTTTTTGGCGGGAGATATAAGTCATTCTAGGTCAGTCAGTCCGAGTGTTTGCCTGC
>CBDDTI010000322.1:0-28619 GCA_965233585.1 bacterium | reverse complement strand
TCCGTGCCCCGGACCCCGGGTCCCGGACCCCAGGTCCCGAATCCCGGGTCCCGGATTCCAGAATCCACCTGTCCATTCTAGGTAGAAATCAAGGTTTGAAAAACTATACAGATTTGTTTCGTCCCTGGACTTTCTTTAGATCAGACCTTATAGATGTAAATAGTTTTGGTATGAGTTGTACATTTCTCGCTTGTCTATACACGGATGTATTTTTGAAATATGTTCTTTTTAAAAAAAAATAATTACATGAAGACACAGGTAATCGATGATGGAAAAAATATTCTGCATGTCTTGGCATGGATAATGATATGTATATTGTCACCAGGTACGTGTCTCTTGTACGCATGGCACTCAGGTGCAACTACACTTACGTGTTTTTTACCTCATGTTTTCATGCTATGCCTTTTTTTATGGCGCTTCGCTTTTGTCGCTGGTGTTTCAAATGCGTTTGCTTGAAGTGTTCATAAAGTGTTCCATATGATTTTATTTGAATTGCGTTCTGGCATTGCATCTCGCATACATTCTGACATCTAAACAATAGGCTTAAAGTTGGTCGATATTTTGTGTATTATTGTTCTTTACTTACGTCCTTTTGAAGACCCGGTGCGCTTTGCGTAAGGTTTGAAAATTGTGTTCTTCTTGGTTCGTATAGATAGTGTTCAACAAAGCAATAAGATAGATTGTTCACTACTAGCAATGACCGCGTTCAATAAAAAATCAAACCACGATTAGATATTTGTCAGATTCTAGGTTTTCATGTCTTGAATTTAGCTATATATGTTTATTTTTGGATAAAAATAATCGCGGATTTAGATTCCTGCATCCGGGCCCCGGACCCCGGGTCGCGGACCCCGGGTCCCGAATCCCGGGTCCCGGATTCCAGAATCCACCTGTCCATTCTAGGTAGAAATCAAGGTTTGAAAAGCTATACAGATTTGTTTCGTCTCTGGACTTTCTTTAGATCAGACCTTATAGATGTAAATAGTTTTGGTATGAGTTGTACATTTCTCGCTTGTCTACACGGATGTATTTTTGAAATATGTTCTTTTTCAAAAAAAAATACATGAAGACACAGGTAATCGATGATGGAAAAAATATCCTGCATGTCTTGGCATGGATAATGATATGTATATTGTCACCAGGTACATGTCTCTTGTACGCATGGCACTCAGGTGCAACTACACTTACGTGACTTTTTACCTCATGTTTTCATGCTATGCCGCTTTTTTTAAATGGCGCTTCGCTTTTGTCGCTGGTTTTTCAAGTGCGTTTGCTTGAAGTGTTCATAAAGTGTTCCATGTGATTTTATTTGAATTGCGTTCTGGCATTGCATCTCGCATACATTCTGACATCTAAACAATAGGCTTAAAGTTGGTCGATATTTTGTGTATTATTGTTCTTTACTTACGTCCTTTTGAAGACCCGGTGCGCTTTGCGTAAGGTTTGAAAATTGTGTTCTTCTAGGTTTGTTTTCTCCAGTATAAAAGCGTTTAAAAGAGTAAGAAGGCGGATTATGCACCAGTAGCAATGAATCAGCGTTCGAAAAATATTGCCTTGTTTTTTTCAAATGTTTTTTTGCGTTTTGTATTTACATCTGTTTTTGTATTTACAATCTTTTTCTGCCGATCTGCAACTGACACCGGCTCCTTCACGACCATGACAGGCACAGACTGGGCCATAGACCGCATGCACGTCCTGGTGTGGCCAGACACATAGGTGAAGGTGTCGCTGTCACCCTGCCGCACGACCTTCATCGGGCCAAGCCACCCTTCTGATTGGAACATTGCTGCCAGCTTCTCCTTCCAGTGCGCGCCGTGAACGTTGGGAAGTTACAGTGGGAGCATGCAAACTTTATGCTCCAAATCTTCCAGAAACAACAATGATTCGTGCGATCCCCATCTTGACCGATCTCTTTAGAAGTTGAGGTCCGGTGGAAGAAGGAGAAAGAGAAGAGATAACATATGATCTAACAAATCTCACCTGACAGGTGGGGTCTTAGTTGCTCTGTTCGCCTGCGTCAAACAGAGCAACCAATCGTTTCATAGAGCAAATAGCTTGGAAAAGAGTGGTTTTCGGGTGCTAGTTGCTTTGTTCGACTCCGAGTTGCTCTGTTCGCCTCCGTCCAACAGAGCAACCAAACGTTTGGCATGTGTCGGTTTTGTCTGGCAGGCCGATATGGGTGATGAGTACGATATTATTATTACTACTACTACTCCTGCTGCTGCTGCTACTGCTACTGCTACTCCTACTACTACTACTCCTCCTACTACTACTACTACTAGTATTAATAGTACGCTTGGGTTCCGCACGTTATGCGCGTCTGCGTTTCGCGCGGGTTCCGCCCGTGTTGTTCTGCGCGGGTTCCGCGCGCGTGGTCGCATTCAAATTTCTTAAAGAACTTAAAATATTACGACGAATCTTAGTACTACTTCTACTAATTGTAATTTAACCAATATTACGATTAGTATTATTTTTAATACATCTACGATATTTTTATTATAACTACTACTGCTGCTGCTGCTACTACTACTACTCGCGGGTTCCGCGCGTCTACGTGCGTTTTGCGCGGGTTCCGCGCGTGTTGTTCTGCGCGGGTTCCGCGCGTGTAGCCGCATTCAAATTTCTTAAAGAAATTAATATATTACGACGAATATTACTACTTGGGAACCTTTACATAATAACCTTGGGGACCTTGAGAACAATTACGTGGAAAACTTGGGAACCTTGAGGGAACCTTTCAATACAAAATTGGGAACCTTGACAACCTTTACTTGGGAAACTTGGGAATCTTGAGGGAACCTTTACAATGCAACCTCGGAAAGCTTGAGGAAACCTTGACAATATAACCTTGGAACCCTTGAGAACCTTTACAATGTAACCTTGGAAAGCTTGAGGAAACCTTGACAATATAACCTTGGAACCCTTGAGAACCTTTTACAATGTAACCTTGGGAACCTTGAGGGAACCTTTACAATACAACCTTGGGAACCTTGGAAAACTTGGGAACCTTCAGGGAACCTTGAAGAAACCTTGAAGGAACCTTGAGGGTACCTTTTGGGAACCTTGAGGGAACCTTGACAATCTAACCTTGGGAATCTTATAGAAACCTTTACAATGTCACCTTGGCAACCTGGACCACGTTTACTCGGGAACCTTTACATCATAATCTTGGGAACCTTGACAACCTTTACTTGGAAAACTTGGGAACCTTGCAGGGAACCTTGAAGGAACCTTGAGGGAACCTTTTGGGAACCTTTTGGGAACCTTGAGGGAACCTTGAGGAACCTTGGGAACCTGGGGAACCTTGAGGGAACCTTGAGGGAACCTTGGGAACCTTCGGAACCTTGCGAACCTTTACTTGAGAACCTTTACTTGGGAACCTTTTCTTGGGAACCTTTACTTGGGAACCTTTACTTGGGAACCTTTAATTGGGAACCTTTACTTGGCAACCTTTACTTGGGAACCTGGGAACCTTTACTTGGGAACCTGTACTGGGAACCTGTACTTGGAACCTGGGAACCTTGGGGGAATCGGTTTTGGAGCTGCTTCGGTCTGCTCCGAAACCTTTACTATGGCTGAAGACCCCAAAGCATTCTGCTGTTGGGGAACTATGAAAAACTCACCTGAAAAAAAAATCCTTCACCCATCGGTTGACTCCATCCCCACTCCTTGTGCTGCATGTTCTGTGCTGACCACCCGGCAAATCCACCCGACTCCATCAGGGCTCCACTGTAGAGACCATTGGACAAAGGCATGGCCAGATGGCAGGAGACGCTGCCTGCACCCGCGGACTGACCGAAGAGCATCACCTGATCCGCTGACCGAAGAGTTGGACAATTTGGACGTCCTGTCCATACCTTTTTTTCGATGGCATTGATTGGCAATAGAGCAGTTCCAATGTGATCAGTTCAAACATACATCCTGTATATATATATAATTATATCTGGTTGGTGATGTTTTTGTGATGATTGTGATTACATAATATTATTATTAGTAGTAATATTATTATTACTACTATTACTAGTATTTTTGGTTCATAGATATTCCGATCATAGATTCTGTACAAACTATCATTCCCATTAGACCAGGTAGAGTAAATCATTCCAATCTTTCTACCTTGGCTTGCAAAAAACAAGGTTGAAGTTGTATGCTACTAGCTTTAGATTATATTTAGTAATCCATTGCGAGAACATCTTGCGATGGATTGTTTCGCAGAAATTCCAGTCATGGATAATCTATAGATGATCAGGTATGATCGCCACAAGACCAACCAGTTTCCCCACTTAAAAGCCATGAAAACTCGTGATTGGACATGCATCCCAGATAGTAATTGGTTTATAGTCCACCTCCCACGTAAAACTGGATGAGCAGGGATATTCATTGATCATTGGCTTATTACTCATGTGAATTAGCCACTTGCTATATATATATATATATACAATATATGTATACTGTAACCATGATGCTGCCCCGACCTTATTCGGATTACCGCCAAAAGCAGCAATGTTCTCTTGAACCCAGCGAAGGGCCATACGCTGATCTTGCATACCATAGTTCCCCGGGAGCTTCTGCATATGGGATCCCACGGAAGACATGAACCTGGCCCTCACTGATGCCCCGAATGCGTCCCACAGGTGCTGCAACTTCTGGAACGCTTAGAGATGCACCGAGGCAGATTGATTCCAGGAGCAGGAGCGTTGTTAAGACCATCGGAAAAGCAGTTGCTTTCCCAAGAAACAGGACGTTTTCTTGATTCACAGCGGCTGCAGAAAATCTGCCAAGACCATCAGTAAAAAGTCACTACAAACAGCCCTTGAGGTGATTCCAACAAAATGACACATTTACCAACCACAGCATCTCAATGGCCTTCAGGTTTCCCTGGGCTGCTGAAAACCCCGTGAGGTCATATTTTTCATCTCAGCTGCAACTTCCAGAGCCCACCTGAAACTGAAGGGACGCGGTGCCAGACTCGCCCACATAGGTCGTCAAGCCAGCGTAGGCACCAGAGAAGCGACGGCCCACACCGATGCCATTGGAAATCAGCGTGTAAGTGTAAACTTCACCGGTCTCAGGAGCTGTGTCTGATACCATGCGGTATACCCCCACTCTATGGCTACTTCAATAGGAAAACGGTAATCATCTATAGGATTTTGGGAGTACCCTATATGCATAGGAAAACCCACGTTGCTGTTGATTGTGTGTGTGTGCGTGTTTGTGCACTGACAAGCCTGGAGTCTACAAAGCCAACCAATCCACTTCCCACTTCCCAAGTCTTTCCATTAGCCCCAGGCTAGCCCCGGTAAATTCGCAAAACAGGACACTGCGAAACAGTGCGAAACCAAGACACGGGGGAGGTTGGATCCTCAGGATCAAACTCCGAGACCTCCTGAGTCCGCAAACTCTTGCAGTTTAGAGAAACTCAGAAAAACCAGGACTTGCGGCCCCTTACACAATTTCACGGCCTTTCCTCATAGAGCTATTTGTTATGATCTTTTCGTATGTCTTTTTGATGTCGTTGGTCAAAATGGAGGGTTTGATTTGGATCAACATGTCGCACCTGGTTCATATAGAAGCGCCGAGAGGGCCACATGTCATCGCCCACAGCCATCTGGCGATCGGTGTCGTTGAGGTCACCAACATGCAGTTCCAAAAGCTGGAAGTTGGAGGTGCCTAGGCCGCCAGGTGTTTTCAGGCCATCATAGGCCATCCCAAGAGGAACAACAATTGGGATGATTCATACCATAGATTTCTTCCAGAGGTTCCTCCAGGTTCCTTCCAAGCTCGGAAGTTTGAATGAAAAATTCCAGCATCTGAAGCCTTTTCCAATTGACAAAAGATACAAACCCGCATCCTCCACTACAATAGATGTTTATTTGTTTGCGCCTGAACATCCACCATGCAGTTGTCATGAAAAGAAAACAGTGTCTGCCATGACAGTGCAATGCCAATGCAAACATGTGAAATAGATGATATGTACAATGCAGGCAAATGACTTGACACCCAGGTGTGTCCAAAACTGTAAAAGTGTCTCAAAGATTATGATTCAATGTTTTTCATACTGAACTCACTCCTCATTAATCTGCCCAATTGTTGGCATCAAAAAACATCAACCAAATAAAATATCCGAATATATGGTCCGTCGCCACAGCCAGTTTGCATTGTCTTAAAACTTGCAACATCAAACTATCATGGTTTATCCAAGTTATCATCATATGGGGTTTCCTAAGTCATGGGATAGCTGGATGGTTCATATGGAAAATCCAAAAATAAAATGGATGATGACTGGGGGTACCCCTATGACAGGAAACATCCATATTCCCTTTGAAACATCTTTCAAATTGCCATGAAAATGCCATATTTCCCAGGTCTTCCTGATGCTGTCATGATGAGGGTCCCATAAAAAAAATGGTAAAAGGGGGATGCTAGGACATCCCAGCGTTTATTGTTGGTTGTTATGGTTTTTATGTTATTGTTCAATGTTTCTTCCTTATCTTTGATGTTTTATGTGGTGGGGGTTTTGGGACTATTTTACCCCTAACTTTCACTTGATGGTTTGGTTTAAGATGAGGGGGATAATTGTTTAGACTGTTGGGGTTTTGTGTTTGTGTTTGGGCGGGTGATTACTTCATAATATGTTTGGTTAAGATATTATGAATTAATATTTTATGCTTTCCACTTTCCTATTCCATCCCACCAGTTTTCAATTACTCTCATTTGTGTTAAGCACGGTTTGTTTGTATCGTTTAGTTCATCCATCGCTATTGATAAAAGAATTATATTAATAACCATAGCGTAATAACCACCTCTTTTATTGAATTCTTTTCCACATTGTATGATTATATCTTTATTAGTTAGGTTTTCATACATTCGTTTGATGATGTCAGGTTCTTTTTGTTTCCATATCTTAAACCGTTCTACATTACTTTCCTTAAATCTATCAAGGACAGATTTCCAAAAATCAAAGTCTTCACGAGATGGTAAGGGATGACACCTTACAAAGTCTCTAATCTCTTCATCTTCTTTTTCTATTGCTTTTCTTTCCCAGTCATCGTCCTCGCTTTCACTACCAAAGTCAGCATATAAACCGATATTACCTATATCTATAACCTCAATTTTTGCTCTACTCATTTTCTCTTATTATATATAGTTATTTTTTCTTTAAGTATTTACCACTTTTTGTAGATACTCTTTTATTTCTTCTACATTAAAATATTTTTCATAACCATTGAAAAGTTCTTCAGTGTATTCACGCAAAAATATTTCCAAAAGGGTGTGAAATAGTTTTAGGATTTTTTTTTGAGCAGGTTTGGGAATTTTTTTTGGATTCCTTGGCTGGTACCATTTGCCTAGTGTTTGCAACGGTTTGGAACTTGAATTTGTCATTTTGCATGGTATTTGCCACATTTGGGCATGTTCACCTTCCATTTTGCATGGGATTTACTACATGTGGGCATGTTCACCTTCCATTTTGTATGGTATTTGCCAAATTTTGGCATGTTCACCTTCCATTTTGCATGGGATTTCCTACATGTGGGCATGTTCACCTTCCATTTTGTATGGTATTTGCCACATTTTGGCATGTTCACCTTCCATTTTGCATGGGATGTTCTACATGTGAGCATGTTCACCCAAATATTTACAGATGCGGAAGCTTGGGATTAGATAAAAAGCGGGTGGGGGGGATTGAGGGAGGGCGCTAGCTATCTATCCAGCTAGCTAGCTATCTAGCTAGCTAGCTATCTAGCAAGCTAGCTATCTATCTAGCAAGCTATCTATCTATCTAGCTATCTATCTACCTATCTAGCTAGCTATCTTGCTAGCTATCTATCTACCTATCTAGCTATCTAGCTAACTATCTATCTAGCTATCTAGGTATCTAGCTTTCTATCTATCTAGCTATCTATCTATCTAGCCATCCAGCTGTCTATCGAGCTATCTAGCTATCGAGCTATCTAGCTAACTATCTATCTAGCTATCTAGCTATCTAGCTTTCTATCTATCTAGCTATCTATCTATCTAGCCATCCAGCTGTCTATCCAGCTATCTAGCTATCGAGCTATCTATCTAGCTATCTATCGATCTAGCTAACTATCTACCTATCCATTTAGCTATCTATCTATCTATCTAGCTACCTCTTTATCTATCTAGCTAGCTATCTATCTATCTAGCTATCTATCTAGCCATCTATCTATCTAGCTATCTATCTAGCCATCTATCTATCGAGGTATCTAGCTATCTATCTCTCTATCTAGCTGGCTATCTATCTAGCTATCTACCAAGCTATCTATCAGCTATCTATCAGCTATCTATCTATCTATTTATCTATCTATCTATCTATCACATGTAATCCTGTCAGCTTTCCAGAGAAGGTTAGTTCGCAAAAACCAACTAATGTAACTTGGGTTTAAGTTTAAATTAAAAAAAGCGGGAGGGGGGGATTGGGGGAGGGCGCAGCGCCTCCCCCCAAAGCAGAATGCAAGCACCTCTTCTCACATGTTACGTTGCTAGTTTTCAAGAGAAGGTTGGTCATGTGATACTCAGGGATGTAAATACTGTGCAAAATGCATCTTACATGAAAATCAAGTATTTAAAGCAGGCAAAGCAAAAAAAAGCAGAGAAGCAAAAAAGCAGAGAAGCAAAGAAACAGGAAACGCACAAAAGCAAAACAGCAGAAAGGCAAAGAAGCAGGAAAAGCAGAAAAGCAGAGAAGCAGGAAAAGCAGGAAAAGCAGAGAAGCAAAGAAACAGGAAAAACAGAAAAGCAAAAAAGCAGAAAAGCAGAGAAGCAGAGAAGCAGGAGAAGCAGAAAAGCAAAAAAGCAGAAAAGCAGAGAAGCAGAGAAGCAGGAGAAGCAAAAAAGCAGAGAAGCAGGAAAAGCAGGAGAAGCAGGAAAAGCAGGAAAAGCAGGAAAGCAGAGAAGCAGGAAAAGCAGGAAAAGCAGAGAAGCAGGAATCCAAAAATAATTCCTAAACCTGATCAAAAAAAAATCCTAAAATAATCAGCCCTCCTTTCCAAAATGTCTTTTACCTTAAACTCCCTATTTCTGAATGTATAAGTCCAATCGTTTTGAGGAAACCAACACTCCCGTTTGTTCTTACAATACTTCATATATGTAAGGTCGTGAAAGTTTTTAAGGAAGTGATAGGTAGTTTTCCACTCCCTTTTCACAAAAGACTTAATCGCCATTAAGAACAGTTTGTCGTGTTTGAATTCTTGCTTGAGTTTGAATGTATCCATTAAAACATAAATTTCTCTTTTCATTTGCCGAGTGTTTGTTCGGTTCGTGTTGGATAAATAAATAGGTGATTTCTCCATCCTTGTTTTAAAGAAATAGATTATCTTTTCAACTCTTGTCAGTTTTTTATCATTAAAATAGTCAAAATGATAATTGAAATCTATGTATCTACGCTCCCTATCGTTTAAGTCTTTACATTTTTCACAGTGAAGGTTGTAATGACATATCTCATCACAAATTCCAGCGGGAAAAATATTGTTCAATAAAACCTTTAGGTTAGTCATTTCTTTCTTACAACATCCACAGTTTTTATAAGTAAATAGCATCCTCTTACTATATATAGATATTTTTTCTTTAAGTAGTTTTTGGGGGCTCGTTCAGTTTTCGGGTTCGGGTTGGTTTTTATTTTCCCTTTCCTCCTCTTCCAGTTCCTTTATAACCATATCTATTTCACTCATTCCTTCGTTGGGGTCTTGTCCATTGGCAAGGTTTCTTAACCTCTCAAAATCCTTCACTTTGTGTCTTTCGTTGGGTGGGAGGGTTTGGAGATGTTCCTTCAACTCTGTCAGGTCAAAGTATGTGTCGTGTTCTTCATCCTCATTTTCCAAAAACATTTCCATTCGTTGCTTTTCCATTTCCAGAAGTTTGTTTTCCATCTGTTGGAATTTCATTTGTTTCTTGCCACACTTTCCACAAACATTCACGAAGGTTTTTAACAAATAATTCCAACTAGGTTTTTTGTAATCACCATTGTTTAAGGTGATACACTCACTCATAATACGACATCCACAGTCAAATTTAGTCATCTTATTTACTCTTACTATATATAGGTGTTTTTTCTTTAAGTATATTTTTTTATTGCTGATAATTTTAAAATCTAATATTATAATATATGGCAAGGAGACTATCAAGAGATGACATCATAAGCAATGTCTATTACAATCTTGAAACGGGCTTCGGTTCAATCAATGAGACCCTCAAGAAAGCCAAGGAACAAGACCAGACCATCAACAGGGTGGATGTGGAAAACTTTATGAGGAAACAGCCCAACAAACAGATTAGAAAATACAGGGGTTCAAACTCCTACACCGCACCATTCGCAAGGTTTGAGCATCAAATTGACATAATGGATATGAAACCCCTAACTAAAGAACCAGAGACAAAAATTCCCATCAAGAACGACGAACCGAGATATGGGTTGGTGGTCATTGACATCTTCAGCAAGTTGGCAAACGTCGTCCCTATGAAAGAAAATCCGGACCAATCACATTATCGGCGATGAAAGATAGTTTCAACAAAATGGGTTTTCCGATGTCCGTTTATAGCGATAATGACCGTGCCTTCCAAGCGGGTGTAAAAGATTTTTTTGAGAAAGAAGGCATCACTCACGTCGTCACCCTAACACACGCTAATGTTGTGGAACGTTTCATAAGGACAATGAAAAATATGATACACGACAGGGTCAGGTTTAATCGGGGCAGTTGGACTGTGATGTTGTCCAAAGCGTTAGATAAATACAACGACACCGTCCATTCATCCACCAAAATGAAACCCAAGGATGCCCACGACGACAAAAACCATATGGACGTCAGGGTAAATTTGACAAGGAGGGAAAAGAACACTCGCAAATATCCAGAGGTCAAAGTGAATGATATGGTCAAGGTCTTTGAGAAGAAAAAAGACAACTACACCGAGAGGAAGGAGTATAACTCAAAGTGGAGCAATCAATCCTACAAAATCGTCAAGATAGAATACGATGATGTCGGAAACAGAACCTTCAAACTGGAAGGATTGAACAAACCGTATTTGAGGCACGAGATTTTGAAAGTATAAAAAATTATCTATAATATTAATATATGACAGAGGTAGTCGTAAAAGAGATTGATAATGAAGAACCCAAGGAAGAAACAATACCAGAGCCAACACAGGAAGAAGCACCGAAAGAAGAGGAGAAACCAGAAGAAATAATTGAACCATCCGTTGAAGAGAAACCGCAACCAGCCCCAAAGCCCAAAAGGGTAAGACCGTCAAGGGCGAAACCACCTTTTGACCCAGAAGCATTCAAAAGCGACCTTGTAAAACAAATAAAGGAAGAACTACAAAGTGCGATGTCCGCCAGAGACACCTACAACAAAGCCAAAGAGGAAAAGAACAAAGCGACGAGAGAGAACTTGAAATCTTTAGCATCAAAAAGTTTGTAAAGTATTATATATAAAAATGAACATCAAGGAACAGAAAATAGAACTCAACAAAACAGGCATCTACGAAAACGTCCGCAAGGACATCAACAGAAGACAAACCGTCCATTCAAACAAAAGTGCCAACTACCGGAGCGGAACGCCCGAAATGCCAGACAGAAGAAAAAAAGTGTATAGTAGTTATGACCACTACTACCACAACGACAGCAACACGGCAAGGATGCCAACTCACAACCATCATCTTTACCTAAAGCGCCTTCTTGAATATCACAACACCGAGCACGATTACAAAGTCTTACAAGTAAAGCAGAGGATGAAGGAAGAGAATGAGATGCTACAGAACGAAATGACAAGGTTGAGGGAGGTGAGGAAAAATCACAGATTGGAAGATTACGGGGCGAACGTCCAGAATATGAAACAGAGAATTGATGAGTATAAACAGTGGTTGAGAGGCGATACACAAGATTAATATAAAAATCTCAACTATTAATATATAGCAATGACAGCAGAAGTAATCAACGCAAAACAGGGATTGACACGAATACCCACTTACGCAGAACTCATCAAGGAAATAGACAGGGAAAAGTTCAAAACCAATGACATCAGAAAAATCTTTGATAGGAACGCTTGGTATTTTCACGAAAGTCCGCAGGGTCAAGCACTGAACACAAACAACATCCACCCAGCAGACTTACAGCAAATGAACTTCAAACAGATGGCAGAGGAAGCGACCGCAAGGAAGGAAGAAGAAACACCCAACCTTGACTTTGAAGGTATGACAGACTTGAGGGACGACGCCATCAGCGACTTCGAAATGTCCTTTGACAGAGAGGCAGAGTTGAGGGAAGAGAACGAAAGGAGAGTAGCAGAACAAGCAAACTTAAGTCATTCACAAGACCACTATATGGCAAACAAAGGGGCATACGACGCCGTTGGAGCAACGGCATCGGCAGGGATACAAGAAGACGAAGAACCGCCTTCAAGCAGTAGAAGCATCTTAAAGAAATTCCTTAAATCATCCAAACCAGTCATCAAAGCAGTCGCCACAGCAGGAGGAACAGCAAAGGGAGGGTCAATAGGAGGACTAATAGCATCAAAACTGACAGACGCCATCATACCCGACGAAGACGAGGAAGAGAAACCGTCCAAGATAAAACCAACACAAAAACTAATCAACAAACAAGTCAAAAAGGTAAATCACCAAAAGAAGTTAAAGGAGGAAAAATCAAAGATGAACGTGGATGTAGTGCCCGATGTCAACGAACCAACGGATACAACAGCAATACCAACAGCAGAAAAAAGGAAGCCCTTAAGCGTGAGACAGTCCAAAGCAAAGAGGCAGAAACCAAAACCGCCAACGCAGGAGAAGAGAGAATTTCATGAAGACCCATCCACAACCACCAAACCACCCAAAGCAAGAAGAGTAAGAGGAAAGCAACCCCAACCACAAGCATTAGGAGCAACAATCAACATCCCCAAAGACAACAAGACACCCAATGTAGATGAAGCAGAGACAGCACAGGAAGAAACAGGGGCGTCATCTTCATCAAAAGCACCAGTCAGGAAACCAACAATGAACAAAGCAATATCGCCAAGCAAGGTAGGAATACAAGTGATAAGAGAGAAGTTTGAAGAGATGAACAACAGCAAAAGCATAGACACAGGAGACTATCAAAGGTTTCAAGAGGTATATGGTAAATGGAAATCAAGCAAGGGAGAGGATAAGAAACAGCATCTAAAGGAAGCGAAGGAACTTTACAAGTCAATCATCTATCCAAAATTAAAATCAAAATAATTAATAAGATTATTCATTATAATTTTATTAATTATCCACTATCATTTTTAGTCATAGAAAATGACAGATTGGGCTTTTATCTCCAAGATACATTCGTGTTCAATAACGATATACATGTTGTCAGGCATCAGTCCAGTATCAGTCCCGTTGTCTGTTGTATATAGGTCTGTTCCATACAATGGCTTAACACGGACAACCATATTTGAATTGTTCTTCAAATTCAGTCCAGTGTAATTGGCACTGTTGAGTTTCTTGAGGTTGAACCCCGCTAAAAAGGAATTCGTCCTATACATATGAGGTTTGATTGAAACGTGATTGTTTCGTGTTTCTTGAAGATGCTTGTAGTTGTCAGCAACCCCCATCGTTGGCATTTCGGGTATGACAGTATTACCAATACTTAACTGAAAGGATAAATCAATATTTTCATAGTATCTTTGAGCAATTGATGTTCCGCTTTCCCACGAAAGGGGATGATAAAGAAGGTTATGAGGTTTCAACACTTCTTGGAAACCGCCCTTATAACCCAAATTTGAATAGAAAGATATGAATATGTTGTCTGCTTTACTGACATTTCTAACTATTGTCGTGAAGATGTCGGCGCTTCTACTTGTTGTTTGGGTTTGGACGGAAACACTGTTGAAGGTTATAGGTAAAGATTGCTTTTCCAAAATTTCAGCATACTCCGCAAATAAACCATCATCAAGTCGGTGAATATCACAGGTGATGATGGGTTGCTCTATGTTCCATAAGAACGAAGTATTCGTTGTGGTAAAATCACCACTTAAATTAATGAGGGGTTCATTAGCATCACTGACCAAAGTTAGTTCAATGACAATCGGACAGTATGATAAAGGAATGAAGTTTGATACATTGAAGAAGGGACAAGAAGGTCGGTAATAAACGGTCTTTTTGTTTTTAAACCCTCCGAAATTGTCAGGTTTCGCTTGGTCAATGACATTCTGGACTGTGTTTGAACCTGGGTTCGTTGCCAACTGCGTATATGTCAAAAATCTATTTCCTTCATTATAGAAGGTCTCACCAAAACCTAAATTGTCAGTATAGTTTCTTGAACCGTCATCTTGTAAAATATCCATCATTGCTTCATAACGGTTTAAGTCAGGAATTTCAGCAATAACATTTGAACCCGCCATCACTCGCATTCTTTGAAAAAATGAGGATGGTTTATAGGCAGGTCTCAACTCTTTTGTTCCGTCATTGTCGGCATTGATGAGGGTAAAACCTATCAAAAGACTTCGCAGATTTATCCATTCATTTGCTCCACCAGTTAGATTAAAACGGATGACACTGTTTGAGTTGGATGAGTAAGTAGAGACCGAAGAAGGGTAGAATGTTTTGATACGTTTGTCTCTAATGTAGGACGCTCCACCTTTTAGTCTATACCGAAGGACATTTTCATTGAGAACATCTGTAATTTCTAATGCTTCCATACTTGTATATATTCTATACAGAAAATTTTTGATGATTAGGTTATATTAAATTAAGTTATGTCGAAGATATATTTTTTAAATGTATTTTTGGTTTTCTTCCCTTTGTTTTGGGGTTTGTTTTCTATAGGTTGATTTTCGTTGTTCTTTATATCTTTTCCGCTCTCTATGACCTTCTTGATTTCATTGTATGTTAGATGTTTTTTCTTTTTGGTATTCTCGTTCTTCAACTTCTTCATTTCCTGTCTGTTGTTCTTCAAATATTCCCTTACGATGTCTTCCATATAATATGACTTATATAAAGTAAAATCACATTATCTTGTTGATTGGTTCTGCCACATTCTTTTCTGACTTTCCCATATCTCCAAAATGGACGGCGTGAAAGCCGTGATTGTATAAAGGATTATAACTGTTCTTATTGACTGTTATATCCACGCCTCTGTCAAACATACTGACTGGGTCGCCTACTGCCCTGAACCTCGTGTTCTTACTGTCAGTGTTGTCATTAAAACTTACGGTTGGTGTTCCATAGGTTCTGGTGGTAAATCTTTTGTTATAGTCTTGGTTCAGTTTCATCGTTGTTGCTGAACCCAAGGAATGACTGACAATTGTATCAACATTATCAATGTTGTTTCTGATGAAGTCGTTTGCGGTCTTATACCGCTTTGACCTATGAACCATATGAAAAGGAATGAGTGTGTCGTCCAAAATGTCTCGCGGAAAATCTTTCGTCCCCGCTATGTAAAGCGTTTTATTCTCTGGGTGGTGGTATAGTCCTAAATTTGTTCTGTTATTGTATGCCCTCTTTAGTCCGGTCTCGTCGTTGATGTTGCTGAACTCCTCCAAGTATTTGTTTCCCCGTTGTATCTCCTTACTGAATTTCTCCAACAATTCCTTTTGTTTGTTGTTGTGTTTTTTGTTGTATTCTTTACCGTCAATCTCTTCAAAGGGGTTTATTCTTTGTAGTCGTCCCTGTGTTTTCATATCATCCATCAACCTTTTTTGAAGCATATATAATAATGTATAGAAAAATATAATTTCTAAAGTTATTATATCATAATAAATGAGTAGATTTAAAAAGATATACATAGACAGCCACCACCGAACCCAGAACTGTAACAGTAGCAGTGATTTTGAAATCTATTTACCCGAAAGTCAAGAATGCGGGAACGACACCAAACTCTACATCCACGAAATCACCATACCGAATTCCATTTATCCAGTCTAAGCGGGGTTGAACAGCAACCTTTACTTAAGACTGACGGATTTTTCAAACACTACGGATGTTATAATTGAACTGTTGAGTGCTTCCTATGTAGGTGCTACATTGGCATCAAACCTTCAAACAAAGATGAACGAAGCAACAAACGGGTTTCAAGCAAACAACGATTATTTCAGTGTATCTTACGACTATGACACCAACAAAATAACCATCACTTTAAACTATGTGGATTTTTCGTTCAAGATAATGACCGACTATGAGATGGAGTATAACACCATCCAATGGACGGGAACATCTTATGACAGAAATAACTTAAAATCCATCAATCAGGTTTTAGGAAACTACACCTCATCGTTGAACTATCCAGATTGGAAAAGCGGGTATTTGACATTATTAGCGTTGAGAAATTTATACCTTACTTGTAGTGAATTGAGCGACGCTAAACAATTAGGTTCTACGGGTGCTTACAACATCGTTAAGAAAATCCCGATTAATGCCCCCTTCGGTTCAGTCATCTATGACAATGAAATCATCAGTGTTGATTACATCAATGTTTCAAATAGAGTGTTGAGAACACTACACTTCAAATTGGTCAATAGTTATGGTAATGTTGTTGATTTGAACAATGTGAATTGTTCATTCTCCCTGACCTTCATTGAGGACGATTGATGTAAAAATTTCATTGATTAACTCACTGGGTATTCTATATAATTCATCTTGACGATGTATTATGTAATCATTACCCCAGTCGCTCTTTTTGCCTGATGGCATCCGTTGGGCTGTTTCTTTATGTTTATTGTTAATGATGTTTCCACAATCTTTTTTACATAATGGTCTTGGTTTCCAACTGGTTAGGTTCGTCCATATCCTTGTCCTTTTTCTGTATGGAAAGCCGTATTTACAATAATCAATGTCAAAGTAATCAAAGTCTTTCATAAAGTCCTGATGTTTCAACAATCCAGTCTGTGGGTTTTCTATGAACCATACTGATGGATTGAAGTATGTGATTATTTCAATGGTCTCTTGAACGATGCTGTTGGCATAATCTATTTTTCTAACACCAGTGGTTTTGGCAATGCTATATTCAACACAAGGGGGAGAAGCCCCAATGATTTGAAAATTGTTTCTGTTGAATTGTTTGTAATCCCAATTGAGTATGTCAGTGTTGATGTTGGCATCCTTCAAGTCCAACGAGACAACATCATAACCTAACTCTTTGGCGACTTTGCCTACACTTCCCGTTCCAGAAAACAGTTCAAGTAATTTCATATTATAAAACTATATATTTAAAATATGAAACTATGACAGCAACACATAGGAGTTGTTTGACGGGTCTTTATTGATTTGGTAGTATGCTAAAGTTTCTTCTTTGGGTTGTGTGATTTTACCCGATGTAATCCACTCAAAGTATTGTTTCCTTTTATCTTCCCACGAACCGACGGGTCTGCCTATCTGCTTCTTTTCAAAGGCTTTGTTTATTCTTTCTTTGTCTTTGTCGTTGGTATTTTCTTTGTTCTCTTCCTTCTTGTTGTTCAGGTTATATTCTATGTTCTTAACAGTGTTCATTATGGTTATGAGGTTCTTATTCATTTTGCTCACCTTGTTCTTCAGTTCTTCCAGTTCTGATTGCTTTACGGGGTCATCGCTCTCAACATCCACCATACTATTATATATTTATATATATAATTATTTATTTAGATATATATTTATTTAGATATTTATTTATCAATTTGCTTTCACGCAAAATCTACTCTTTTCACCATTTTGTGAGAAACTTTTTAATCCATATCATTCATTGACTTTCTACCGCTACTTCTTGGAGTGCTCATTACATCGCTTATCATCTTTTTCGTGCTCTCTACTTTCTTATCTTCGGGTGTGATTTGTCTGTTCCAACTGAACGAGATACTGTGGTCTTCGCTGTCCAACTTTATATCCCCGTTGTCATCTCTACTTACATTCATCGTTTTGTCGTTTTTGGTAATTTTGAAGGAGCAAGGATTACAAGAACACTTTATGCCCTTCGGGTTGATAAGAATTTCGTTTCTCAATTGTAATTTACCCCTACAAATGGGACAATCAAAGGTAATGAATTTACTTGACAGTTTTTGTTCCTCGTTCAGATTGACAACAGCGGGTTCTTCATCTGAAAGTTCAAAATCCTCGGGGATTGGTTGTTTTTTGATTGTGTTAGTTTTCTTTTTCGGCATCTATTTTATATTTGAGAAAATTTTAAACAATTTTAATTAGTTCCAATGTGTGCTTACAACATCTTTTCACCCTGTTGTCGGTGATGACTGGATACTTCGTGTCATCAACAATCCTATTTTCAATCTCACCTATTGTATCAATGTAGGTTTCATACTCGTTCATCCTGATTATATGTAATTAGAAAATATCATCAACATACATTCTAATTATACTATACAGGACTTTTCTTTTGCGACACGAAGATTTCTACTGGGGTGGGTAGAACGAAAATGTCGGGGTGTAATCAAAAGCAAAGCACAAACGAATTCATCTTCTATTGCTTCGTTTTGTCAGTCAAAGGGACGCAGAGTTCAAAACTAATTAACGTCTTATGCGGACTGAAAAGCAACTGTCCCATTTTCACCCGACGCCCTTTCAAGGTAAAAAAGGTTTCCTTTTGAATATTTTATATCAGAAATTTATTTCTAAATACTTTTAATATGATAAATATAAAGCCTTACAAACATAAAGAATATATAATTGTAAGCAGTCATCCTACGGGTATATGGTTTGTCTTCCAGCAAGGATTTTACTGAACGCTCCGTCGGGAACGGGTAAAACGGTTGCTTTGACAAACTTGGTGTTGGACATCTACAAGGGTTGCTTTGAGAAAATCTACATTTTTTCGCCAACCATCTTCATTGATGACAACTGGACGGTTGTGAAAAAATACATTGACAAAGAAATGGACATCAAACACACGGATGAAGACCCCATTTACTTTGACACCTTTGAGGAGAAGGACTTGAAGAACGTGATAGACACGCAGGAAGGAATAATAAAGTATATGAAGGAGAAGGATTACAAACACCTATACAACATCTGTATCATCATAGACGACTGGGCTGACAACGAAAAGGTTGTCAGGAAGAACAAGGAGTTAATCAAACTCTTCACCAAAGGTAGGCATTGGTATATCTCAACTTTTATCACATCACAATCCTACACACAAATATCGCCAGTCGTTAGGAAGAATGCCACCCAACTTTTCATCTTCAGGCTTCGTAATCAAAAAGATTTAGATGCCATTTTGGAAGAATTGAGCGGGTTGTATGACAAGAAAACTTTAGACAAGATATACCGAGTTGCCACGAATGACAGGCACGGTTTTTTATACATAGATTTGATGGAAAGCGACAAGAAGAAAATGTTTTACAAAAACCTCAATCAAAGAATTCAAGTGGAATGATGCTACAAAATTATTTTATCATCTAATAATATATGGCAAATTATTATAATATAAATAGGAGCGTGGAGGCATACGAGTTTAGAACAATAGACCCAAATAACGGACAGTTAAGGAACATCCTTGACATCGCAGGAAGTGGTGGTGGAGGAGGTGGTAGTGTTGATTTAACCAATTACTATACAAAAGCGGAAACAAACAATCTTTTCACCCCTTATTATGATAGTGGTGAAGTTGATGGTTTATTCACAAGTTATTACACAAAAGTTGAGACCGATGGTTTATTCACCCCTTACTATACAAAAGTTGAAACCGATGGTTTATTCACCCCTTACTATACAAGAGTTGAAACCGACGGTTTATTTACCCCTTACTATACACAGACTGAAACCGATGGTTTATTAAACAATAAATTGAATGTCAGCAATCCCGAAATAACAGGCGTTTTGAAGAGCAATGACTTTGATAGTAAAAACAGTCTGTCTAACATATTGTTTAAACATAACAATGCTATTTATTTGGAATATGATTATGATTACGATACTAACGGTGGTTTAGTTTTAGGAAAACCATTGGCATTAGCATCAAGTTTAGATATACCATTGAATAGTAAATTACTTTTTCAACATACCGACAGTTATATAAATGAAACTTTAAACGCTGGAAACTTTTTGAATTTTGTAATGAAAGAACAGACAGGTCAAATTGACTTTTATGTAGGCGACCCCGCTACTGCTTCTAATTTAGTTATGACATTAGCAAATGATTTAATCACATTTCATAAAACAACATCACCCGCTATTGGAGGTGGTGGTGTTGATGACACTAATTTAGTAAAATATACAGGTGAAACATTACAAACAATAGAAGGCGATTTAGTTTTATGTGGCGGTGTTCAATTTGGAAGTTTTGACTTAACGGTTAATGGTTCTGCTTATTATAATTCAACCATAGAATTTCCATTAGGAGGTTCAATTGTTTTAGGAACTGGTAAAGGTTATATCCGTTCTATCAATATAGGAAGTGGTAATCCTGATTATGATTATTGTATTTTTGCTTCTGGTGGAGTACATCGGTTTTATGTTGGTGGTCGTCCGTTTCCTCAACACTTAAAATTTCAATTGTCATTAACACAGGCATATTTTAATGTTGATGTCGTGTGCCATACTGAATTACAAACCGATGTCATCAATACAAAAAACGCTACTGATGTTGATTTAGTCTTCAAAAGAGGCGATGTTGCATATATGAAGTTTGAAGGAACGCTACAAGCAGTGGAACTAACAAAAGGTGCTAAAGCAAACACTTATGATAGTATAGGTAATGCTGATGTTAAATTTAGAAGGAACACAATAGACTTTATGTATTTTAGAAACGGTAATGTAGAAGTAAATACGGGTTTATCATTACTTGCTGAAAGTGCTAAATTTGATGTAATTGATAGTGCCACACCTACCGATGTAGTCTTTAAAAGAGGTGGTGTAAATTTCTTTACATTAGATGGTGCTAACAGTATTATTAATGTTTCAACAGGTAGGGCGTTGTCATCTCAATATATTTATGGAGATTATTTTTACAATAGAAATTATGGTGCTGATATGGTTTTTCAAGGTAGTAATACAACAGATGACGGTTTAGTAGAATATATGAGATACAGAAAAGCAACTGAAGATGTTAATTTTTCAAAAGACGTATATGTCAATCAAGACAAAAAGGCATATTTTCATAAAGAAACAAGCAAGAATAGTTATATAGTTAATGAAAATACCGCAGGTGTTAATCATTTCAAGTTAATCAATGAAGACCCTAACGGGGACATAAGATTTTATGCTAATAGCAGTATAAGACTTTTTATTACACCATCAAAAGTTTCTGTTCCAGCACCTTATACATTAGAGGGAGACCTTGTAGATACATCACAAAAAGATAAGAAATATGATATTGAAGAAGCAAATTTCAATTTTACAAAAATAGTAAATAGCATTAAACCTCATACTTTCAAAATGAAAGAAGAAAAAGAAATGGGAATAACTAAAAGTCATATAGGTTTTATAGCAGAGGAGGTAGAAGAAAATATACCAGAAAAAGTTGAAAATATACTTGTTGAAGTTGATGGTATTAAGAAATTAAGTTATATTAAAATGGGAAGTATCACTTGGGGAGCAGTCAGAGAAATAATCAAAGAAAATGAAGACTTGAAAAACAAAGTTGAGCATTTAGAAACCCGCTTATTTGAAGTTGAAAACTTCATCAAAGATTTTGTCAAGCCTAAAGCAAAGGCGAAATCCAAATCAAAGAATTAAAAATCTAAAATCATATATACACAATGGGCAATTCAAACAGCAGTGTTGAAAACGACTACCTTGAACAAATCAAAAAGATAGACGAAGACGAAAAGACCCGAACAGATGTTTTACTCATCAAGAGCGTAAAAGAGTTGGTGGGAAGAGTGGAGAAACTGGAAAAGGAGAAACAAAACAAACTGATATATCAACTACCGAAACTACAACTCTGTAACTGGAGTTTGATATGAACAATTGATAATATTATTGTTAAATAATATTATTAATTGGATAATGAGTAGTGCCCATAGGGCAGACTGTCAGTATCGTTGAACCAATACCTTTTGTTGTCATAAGATGTTAAACCGACCTTGCTTTGGTTTATACTGTAGATTTGGTGGTTCTTACTTCTGATGGCATTGAAATTTACATTCTTTGGTATGTGTTCGTGGAGTGTTGCCTCATAGTCTTTCATATCTAAATCCCTTTTGACTTTCAGTTTTGGAACACCCTTTGCTTTCTTTTCTGCTTTCTGTTCGTTGAAGACTTTTAGACAATACATTTTAGGACGTAAAGCAATGAAGTTTGTGATGATTTTTCCATCCATCTCGTCCTTGAACTTGCCAAGGACTTTTTTATTAGTGGCATCATAGCAAGGGTGGTTCTTATCATAACCGCTGAAGTCCATATAATCCTTTATTCCTTTCCAATCTTCATAGATGTCTTCGGTGAAAGTTTGTATAACATAACTGTCGGTGTCAGTATATATCAGTCTTACATCATCCTTATACCTTGCTTTTAAGACATCATAGTAGAAAGAATACATATGAACCTTTGAAAGGTCTAAAATTAACATTCCCAAATAGATAGGTTTATCCAACTTCAATACAGTTTTTGTTTTTTCCACTCCTGCCAGTTCTTCATTTATAATATGACATCCTTTGTAGTTAGGATTGTTGATACATTTTTGTATCCTCTCCTGCGTTGATACTAATTCAAAGTCAATGTGGTTTCTGACATTCTCCATCGTTTTGCCATAAACGGCGTTGTTCATCAATTTGAACATATCCTTCTCAAAGTCGCTCTTCGCTACTTTTCTTTTTTCAGTGTTAAAATCTATCCAAGGTTTCAACCAACATCTCTGTTTGAACTTCACCCCACGATGAACTTGTTTGATTTTCATACCCTTTTGAAGGTAAAACTGTAATGCCTTGATATGGACTACATAGTTGGTTTTATCCATTTGGTTTAGGATAAGTTTTGGTTGTTTCTCATCCCGTGCCTCCTTGCCATTATAGTAATTTCTATGTAGTTCCCTTTGGTGCTTTGAACGTAGTTTCTCTTCAACCTTCATATTTTCAGGTGCTAATAGGTAATCCGCTTGTTCGTCCTGTATCTCCTTTGGATACTCTAAATCAACTTCCAGTATGTAGGCATTGTCATCGTTTTCATTCCAGTCCATTATCATCTTTTCTGTCAGTATCTTCTTTATCCACTTCAGTTTTCCTATGGGCAGTTTCATTGACATTGCCAGTCCATAGAGGTTATTAGCATCTAAATAATTGATATAATTAGATGGTCTGTTTTTATCAGTCGTCCATCATATACTTATTATTTGCTTTTGCTTCCTTATGACTTACTTGACACATACCACCTCTCAAACCCTTCTCAATCATCTCATACATCTCTTGGTCAGTTAAAGGGTCTATTTCAACACCAGTTTTTAGAAGCATAGCGTCCCAAGCAAAGTTAGGAAGGGTGAAATAATGTGCTGGGTCTAAACCGTAGTATTCCAAACAAAGGTCTCTAAAATTTTCAAAGACATCAGTGAGTAAAAGAACATCGGTTCTCAAATACAAGTCGTGGTATTGACCAAGATTTCTTATACCGAAGTGTTCCCATATCCTTTGTGCCCTTTCATACTCATCATCTTCAATATGACTTTCGGTAAGATTGCTGTAAAAACTTTCTTTTGGTGGTAGTTGTTTTTCCCTAAATTTGTCAAATGAAGTGAAGTAATCATAAGGATAAACACCTTTATCAGTTAGTAAATCTAAATCCTCATCATTACTCACATAAGGGTTTCTTTTGCTAAATTTGAAGTTGTTTTGCCAGTTTTGTTTCTTCTCTCCGTCTTCATACTTACTCAACTTCACCAACTTATGAAAGAAAAACTGTCTTTGAAACAAAGATTTTAAATGCGAATGTTATGAACTTCTCACTATTCTGTGCTATTACATCTATCTTACCCCTTTCTGATAGTTTATTTGCCCTCTCAATGATTAAATGACTGTCATAGTTCTTGAGGTTATGAAGGAAAACGGGGATTTTATAATATCTCATTGAAAACTGTAAATTACAATCATCGTGGGCACAACCCCTATACTTACCTGTAAAATGACAATGGTCTCTAACCTTATCACCTTCTTTGAAGTCTTTACCACATATAAAGCATTTCTTTGCGGTTTTAAAGTCCCTCCAGTCATCTGCCCTCATAATGATTTCCTTGTTTTCCTTCATTTTTTCCATTATCTCATTTTTGACTTCAATAATCTTTTGGATAAAAACATCCATACAATCCTCCCCTCTGTGAAGGAAAGGCTTTGATGAACCATCAATTGAATTGACAACATTTATCATAAAACCGCAGGGTCTGTGATGTTGGTATTTATCAGTCTTAACTTCTTTAGTTGAAACTGTCCCCGTCCTTGTGGTTAAACATTCAAAGTCAGCATAGATGACAAAAGGTGCTTTCAACTTTTTATAGTGGTTCTTGAAAACCATAATGTCGTCTTCATTAGGCATTTCTATCTGTTGCCCTTCAACTGCCATACATCCCTTTTCATTGTGTTCATCTAAAAGTTCCTGTGATTGAAAACCGTGTCGGCAGTGAAAACAATGATAAACTTTTGCTTTGTGTTTGTTGGTTTGGCATCCTATCAACTTGTCATAATCTTTGATGAATACATAATGGTAATCATCCCCATCCTCCAGTTTCAGAAGACTGATTTGATGAGTTGCTCTTTGAACCTTGGTCTGTCTGTAAAGTAGGATGTATTGTTTCCCTTCTTCGGGGTCAATAAAATAAACATTGACTGCTACTTTCCCTCCATTGTTTTCTTCAAATGTATCTATATCAACATCTGATGACGGAAAATTGACATTATCCCACTTCAACTCATCATTGAGATTTTTGTAGTGAGAAACTCTTTCGGGATGGTCTTTTTCATAAACCTTTCATATACCGCATTGAACGGAATACTTGAAACATAGTTCATCTTGATTTTTGATGTTGATACACGCTTTTTTGTTTGAAACCCATTTAGGTAATGGAATGAACTTACCCCCACGAGTTGGATTGTATTTGTCATAGTTAAACTTTATTTTGTCAATCTGGGTTATGACTAATCCACTCTCCGACACTTCCATCACCTCCGCTTGGTGCTCTACATCACTTGCCATCTGGCTCAATACGTTAGGTATTTCACCTTCGTTGGTGATGTTGTATCTTCTACTCTTGATGACTTGTCTTACATCTTCGTTGGTCTTTTTGCTCTTCAAAGTGGCGAAGACTTATAGCATAACCTTCATTCCATTATGTTTCCTCAAATACTCTTTTAACCTCAAACCTTGGTATTTTAGATATTGTAGTGCTTTGATGCCTCTTACCCTGATGTTTGTGATGGCATATGAATTGGCATAACCTTTGAAAGCAGACTGTTCGTTGGTGGTGGTTGCTTTGTATCTCATTTGAATACCTGTGAGTGCTTTGTTCTTGTCAAGATTGACCCACCTAATGCCTTTCTTTTCCTTCAGTTCATACTTTTTGTAGTCCATAGTCTGCTTAATCTTGTTGAATTTTGTTATTAACCTCTTTGATATGGGTTTGCCCCTTTCAAAGTTGCAGGTCTTGTCTCCAATCTTGAGTTTCTTGAGTTCCTGTCCATTCCGTTTCAATATCTCACCCTGTTCGGATGATAAAAGATAATCTAAAACAATCTGCTGTGAAGTGTCCATTATAGTATAATCTATATCATTATAATCTTCTGTTTCTTTAAGTAGTTTTTCAGTTTCCATTGTTTGTTGAGGATGTTGCGGTTGATTGGATTGGTTGTCAGATTGATTTTCAAAATAAAAATTTTCTGTTGAATGTTTCAACCTTGTATCCTCTGCCATTTTCTCCTTAAAATATGAAGTAATATATAGTTATTTTTTTAAGCAATTGTGGGTTCTCGTTCACTTTTTGGGTCATTGGGTTCTGGGTTGAAGTCCAACGTGAGAACACCAGAATTGAATTTGGGAAAAATGGTTTAAAGAAATGGCAACTTATGGTAAATATAGGTGTAAATATAGGTATGAAAACGGAAAGATTTAGAAAATAACACTGGACACAACAAAGCCTATGTAGGGAGCACTTGCGAAAGTTTGAGTAAAAGAATTGAGAGGCATAGAGCAAAATACAGTTCTTACAAAACAGGAAAAACAAATAAGAATGTGTCAGCGATTGAAATATTTGATGAGTTTGGTATTGAAGATTGTAAGATTGAGTTGATTGAAAACTATCCCTGCAATTGTAAGGAAGAACTATTGAGACGAGAAGGGCACTACATCAAAAGCATTGATTGTGTCAATAATGTCATTCCACATAGGATGGAAGAAGAGAGAAAGGAGGTGGCGCGGGAATACTACTACAAAAATAAAGAAAAGATATTAGAGAAACACCTTGAAAAAATGGAATGTCCTTTTTGTAAGCATGTAATGTCTCAATACTATGTTCCAATACATCAAGGGTCAAAAAACTGTGTCAAACAGACAAAAATGAATAGTGAATAAAACGTTCTCAATAAACAGAATCGTTGTTATTGAGAAGGTTTCGGATTTAAACAGTGGGTTTGTTTGCTCATACATCTTTTGGTTTGACGGTGTTTTGAAAGATTGGATTTACTACTGATTACCTGTCCGCAGTCTGGGCATTGGAAGGGTTTTGATAGTTTCTTCTGATAGCATTTTGAAAAATAGTCTGGGTCTAATGGTTTCTTGTCATAATTTCCGTCAGGTTTCCATCGTGTGGTTGCTTGGGCTGGTGGGTTGTGGGGGTTGTTGGATTGGTGGAGTGCTTCAACCATTTGGTCAAAGACGTCTTCGTCCATTTTTTGCTTCTTTCCATCAATTACCATATAGCCGGGCATAATTTACTTTTTATATAAGGCGACATTTCTTTAAGCGTCTTTGCTTTTTGCTTCGGGTAGTCGTTTTGGCTTAAAATAACACGTGTCCTGAATGTAGCGTATTTGAGATTAAAAAAAAATGGTCTCAGGACACTTGTTGAAAAATGTTTTTTGTTGTCAAGTCGTCATAAATTGTCGTTTTGTCCTCATCAGACTTGAGCCTTTAGCATCCCAGTCGTCTTGTATGCTATTCATAGTGGATAATCATGTGTGACCTTATATTTTAAGATGGACGGTGTGCTTTCTATCACAACCCCTTCGTTCCCCGCCCAAAAAACTAACTTTTGTATCTATGTAAAACCAAGACAAGAGAAAATCCAATTTCCTCCAAACAAATAACACATAACCTTTTTGAATCCCCGAGGAGGTCAACACTCCGCTCCTCCGCACGTTTTCTGACAGGGTGAATGCAAGCGACTGGATGCATGTATATCATCATGGTATAGGTAAATAGATGTATTGTTGTGTGAAATTACGTATTGTAAAATAGCTATAACATTGTATATGTGGTCTTTGTGTGAAACCCCCATCTCCACTTCAAACTTAAAAGTTCTATCTCAATCCTTCTCCACTTCTACCCTTCAGAGTTCTCGCAACACACCTTTTGGATCCTTTTGGAAATCAGAGCCGATGATGACTTCATGACCTCAGATGGGCTTGTGGGATATTGAGTTGCGCTTTGAAAATGGGAGACCAAAAACATAAAATGAAGAGTTCTCGTTGTGTATGGTTGTGTTTGTCATCCTTGTCAAGTGCTGGTTGTCTCAATGTATCGGTTCAAAAACTGTCCACAGCGAAGCCAAACACCCTTTTTCCATCCTACGAAGGTCTCTGAATGTGTTGATGCCCTGTTCATTTGGCAACGCAACACCGGCAAATCAAAAAGGGTGAACATGGCATCACTGTCTTCGGCTTTGTCAGGACACTTCTTATGCAACATTGACTTCAGAGCACCACACCGCTTTTTTGCCCCAGTCAGAAAGTCATTCAGTGACGAGGTCAATCAAGCATTCGGCACGGTTGGTCAGAACATCCCGCTGCTCCTGCAGGAAAAGTCAAGTTTCCATACGGCACTCGGGGAAAGTTGAAGTTTGGGAAAAATGAAGTTTCCCAGTGGGAAAATTCTTGAAGTTCATGGGAAAATGGGGTGGGAAGCGCTCCACTCCAACCCTGTCCTCAAGGTGCTTAGTCGACATCATCACCAAGCCAAGTTAGGAGTTGTTGCAAGCCGCCTAACATGTCTCTTGCTGCCTCCTGCCACTACTTGAGCTACTCGTGCATCCACAATGGGACTGTTGCAATTTGGAGCAAGAAGAACGCCAATTACTGATTTTACCGGCGATTCCGCGTTCTGCACCGTGTGCTTCACTGCGTTCACATTCTGGGCAAAATTTGAAGCCTTTTTCTTGCAGGTTTCTGCGTTCGTAGCTCCAGTCACATCCAAGAGCACCTGCCAAGTTACAAAACATACAAACACATGCAAACAAAGACTGAAATGACGGAATACTGTTTGTTTGCAACACATTCAGCCTTCCAACTGAGCTCAGGACTAATTCATCTGCTTCGGTCTTGAACCAAATGTCGAAGCCTTTGTGCGTGCCAGCCGTGCCACCTTCTGAAAGCGCGTGATACATGACACCATCCTTTATGCAGCGGATACCATCAATGCAGGGGTCTCCCTTCTTTGTGAAGACTCTTGCGTTCTTCCCATCGACTTGTTGCAATCCGTCTCGTATTTCCTTGCATTGAAACTTATATGTGCGAGGCTTGCTCTCAAAT
>CBDDTI010000321.1:0-3441 GCA_965233585.1 bacterium | reverse complement strand
CTCTGCCGCAAAGCTGCTCCGAACAGCTGCTAAGCTTGCCCCGAAAAGTTGTTTCCAAAGCGGTTTCCCAAAGTTGCTTTCTAAAGCTATTCCCCAAAGCTACCGTTTTCAAAACAACTGTCCGTCAATGCTGTTTTAAAGATGCCCCCCAAAGCTGCTCTTCAAAGTTGCTACTGAAAGCCGTGTCCCAAAACGCTCCCAAAACTCGACTGCTGTTACCCGAACTGCCTCAAAGCTGGTCTGGAAAGTTGTCCAAAGTTGCTCCCCATTGCTGTTCCCCGGCGCTGCTCCCCAAAGTTGTGCCCCAAAGTTTTCTCACGAGCTGTTGCCCTAAAGCTTCGATTCTGCTAACCTGTTCACCAAAACAGCTCCCCGAAGCTATTCTGCAGCGCGGCTCCCGAACCTGCCCCCAGTAGTTGCTACTAAAAGCTGCTCCCCGAAGTTGTTTGTAAAATTGCCCCCGAAAGCTGCTGTTCTTCAAAGCAATTGTTCCTGAAAGTTGCTCCGGACAGCTTGCCAAAGCTGCTCCCCACAGCGGTTCCCCGAAGCTGCTTCCCAAAGCCGTTCTCCAAACCACCTCTGCAAAGTGGCTGCCCCAAACCAGCTATGCTTCAAACTTGTTCCCCAAAGCTATTCTGCAAAGCGACTCCCGAAAGCTGCTCCCCAAAGTTGCTCCCCAATGCTTCTCCCCCAAAGTTGCGTTCACCAAGGTGCTCCCCAAAGCTTGAAATTTTTCAAAGCTGCCGGCAAAGCTGCTCCTCAAAGCCCCCCCTAAAGCTGCTCCCAAAGCTGTTCTCCTGCGCTTCTCCACAAAGTTGTGCCCAAAGCTGTTCTCCAAAGCTGTTGACCGAAAGCTGCGGAAAGCTTTTCCCAAAAGTTGCTGCTGCCTGAAGCTGTCAGCTGGTCTGGAAAGCTGTCCGAAGTTGCCCCCAAAGCTGCGACTCAAAGCTGTTCCCCGGCGCTTCTCCCAAAGTTGCGCCCCAGAGCTGTTCTCCAAAGCTGTTGCCCCAAAGTTGCGATTTTGCAAACCTGTTCACCAAAATGGCTCCCCAAAGCCATTCTGCACAGCGGCTCCCGAAAGCTTCGCCTCAACGTTGCTACCAGAAGCTGCCGTCCAAAGCTATTGCCCCAAAGCTGCATTCTTTCAAACCTATACACCAAACGGCTCCCCAAAGCTATTCTGCAAAGCGACTCCCGAAAGTTGCCACTGAAAGCTGGCTCCCGAAGTTGTTTGTAATGCTGCCCCCGAAAGATGCTATTTTTTCAAAGCAATTCTTCAAATATACACCCTAAAACTTTTCCCCAAAGCTATTCTGCAAAGCGGCTCCCGAAAGCTGCTCCCGAAAAATGCTACTAAAAACTGCTTCCCGAAGCGGTTTGTGTACAGGCAATAAATTGAGGACATGTCGTTATAGATTACGGCTTGCAATTCTTGGGGCGCAACAGTGAACAGCCATGCGGTCTACAACGAGGGCACAGCCACAGGGTTAACATGACTAAATGTGTAGCCATATGAAAATATGCGACTGGTTGTAATATGTACCTTCATTCCGCTAGCTTGGCGACACTATATCAGCGGCCTTTTTCCAATGCAAAGTCAGCGGCACCAAAAAGACACTCGTACCCACGACCAGCAAGCCTGAAATATTTGTGGGCCCTATAGTGAATTCAAGAAAGTGACAGTTGCATGTCGTAAATTCAAAATAACGGAAACGCAAAACGAAAGTTCCCAAAGTTAGTATTCGTGAAAAGTCCCAAATTGTGGCAGATTCTTGGGAAAATTCGGCTCGGGGTGAAAGTCCCAAAATAGTGGCAGAATTTTGGGAAAATTGGGCTCGGGGTTAAAGTGCCAAAATTGTGGCGAACTCCGCGCGCGCGCCAAATTCAGGAGATACATGCTCAAACACAACTGAAAAACTGACACTGGACCAGGGGAAATCGAACCCCGACCGACCCTACAACATTTGCTTAGTAGGACACTGACTGGGGAAAAGAGAAATTTCCCCAAAAAAGTATCACTTTAGTAGTAAAATTTCGACCTCCGAGCAGGGGGCTCAAGAAACACAGACTTAATTTGTATTCGCACAGACTAAGTTTATATTCGCCAATTTTCCCAAAAAAGTAGCAGATTTTTGCGAAAATTGACCTCGGGAAACTGCGCGCGCGCGCTCTATGTACGGCTAGATCGTAATATTAATAGTAATTTATTTCATTTTCCAAAATTTTCTTATTAAATAATTTTTGAGAAATAAAAATTCGAAGCTGTCTTTTAATATTCTTAATGCTATCATAAGTCCTATTTGTCCTATTTTCTTAAGATTTCCAGCTACACATGCTGGTAAATAATCTATTTTTTAAAAATTTCGGAGTTACCGTATAGTAGTTTTAGTTATGCTACAGCTTAAGTATTGTACAAGAATTAACTGTATAAGAATTTAAGGGGCTCGATTCCAAGACGGATAACATATTTTCAGCTATACCAAACACATAGTACGTTAAGAATTTAAGGGACCCTGGAATAGGATTGCCAAATTCCTAAATTATTGTTTCGGCATAAGCCCTTATACTGGAAACCAAAACGTTCTTTTTTGCGCACTAACCGCACGAAACTCAGACAAGCCTAACTCAGCGAAAAAAAAAATCATCTTTTTTATCTACAAAAGCATATTTTCGTATGCCTCTTATCAAATCTGCTTGGCAAGCGCATTGCAAGAATAGAAAATATCAAATAGTAAACGAATGCCAAGCATGACCACGAGCGTAACTTACTACACGGACCGTGTAATCACTCGCGTCCTTCAAGCAAAAAAACGCCAAGCCTAAGCCTGTGAAAGGCGCGCCGGCGAAGAATCGAGCCTCGGCGCGGCAACCGCGCGCTAAACTCTGGTCCGCTAGATAAACCGCTAAGCCGCCGTCGCCGGTATTGCCCGGCGGTTCCGAGCCTTTATGGCCTCTCCAGTCGGCGCCGGATTCCTGCCACGACAGAGTCCCGGGCGGCCAAAAACTTGGTATAACCCAAAATCGTACTGTAGCTCGATTTTAAAGACATATTTTCGTATGAAGAATCAAATCTACCAACTCCACCTCGTTACCTTGTTTAATCTTGCTCCAAATTGTGCAGATGCCTGCAATACAATGCTAAGAATGCCTTAAGAATTTAAGGGACCCTCGGCCTGTTGTAGTGTAAATTTGCCTGTATTTAAAAATAAGAATTTGAGGGACCCTGGACCTCAAGCTTTCGGATTCTTCACCAGCGCTCGGGCTGTAAGTCCCATAACCCGCAAAAAAATAGATCGGCGGCACCAGAGGGTTTTATATTGTAATTTTTTCATTTTTAAATTAATTCGTATTTTTAAATTATTACGATTTCGAGGTTTGCCCCACCATATTGAATACAGGGTCATGATGCTACAAAATCAAGCTGGTAAGTTTTGTTTGTCA
>CBDDTI010000320.1:0-3402 GCA_965233585.1 bacterium | reverse complement strand
TAATATGAGCTAATAAGGTATGGTACTTCTTTATTTAGAGTGTAAAACTCCGCTGGGCTTAAAAGCTACTTCACGCGAAGCCCACTAATAAAATAACATCAGTAAATTACTGTACAATACATAAAAGAAAGAGCTAGCTCATCAAATGGTTTGTTTTCACGGCCGTGAAACGGATTAAACAATTCCAAAAGAGAAACAGCATACTGTCTTATTCATCTCCCCCCATTTCATATAACTTGATGGCACTTCTACTGCATTTCAAACCTCAAATTATTAAGTAATTACGTCTCACCTTCATCAGGATCCCGGATGATGACTTTGCCAAAATGGCTCCACATATCAGCTCCACATGTCAAATCAGATTCCAGTCTAATGAAACGCAGAGAAGATAAAACACTTTCAGTCAGGCTGGCATCGTAATCACTTACTGTGTGATTGAGTGCGCACGGTCCCTGCAAATTGATTGGTCAAATATTAGTCTGTATAGTTTTGGTCATATGGACTTTCAAATTATCTCTTTGATGACGGAGCAACAGAAGGGACTTTTAGTCATCATTCATACAAATATAGAAAAGGTTAAGACTTCTTCAAAATTCCTTATTTATACAAACCTGTGATTCGTATTCGTCAACAGTCTTCAAACGATACTGTGACTGTGCTCCCGGCAATATCATGCGCTCTCCTTCTTTCACAGGCACAAGTTTAAGTTCGCATTCATGCCAAAGGTGTCGCTCGTCAATAAAAACACAAATCCTGTTAGGCCCGACTCTCGCTGCGGCCTTGGAAAAAAAGAAAACAAGGAGTTTGCTTATGAACAGAGGGCGTCCGAGCTTCCAATTAAAAATCCTTGAGGTAAGCTTTCAATTTGATTGCCTACCCAGTTACTTTATCGCGGAGTACTGAAGGCCCTAGAAGCGTGAACGCGATCTTGGAAGCGTTGTGGCTAAAATTTAGACTAAATGTGTTCAGCAAGACTGTCGTCTGGTCGTTATATTGTAATTTTATCGATAATCTTTGTAAAGACAGATTATGCACTCATTTGGTTGTGTAAAAACACGAACTGCTCTTTTTTGGTTTATATTGGCTTATAGCTGACTTATCATGGTCCTGTACACTTTATCGACTATCGCCGATCAAGCCTCAAGCTGGCAGTATTATCGTTACTTAAAGAGATCAATAGCTCTGCAGGGCCTCTGAGTGAATTAGTAATATAACCAGGGAGAATGTTTCTAAGAAAGGAAAGCAATTAAACAAGGAGGAACAAACTTATTGATATGCAGTTACATATATAGCCTTTGTATTAGATAAACGTGTTCAAGTTGCTTGTTTGCAGCTGCGGATTTTATTTCACTTACTGACTCATTTCGATGGGTCGTTATCTTGAAGGGAGCTTAAACAAACCATTGGAACAGACATTTGCCCGAGACTCATAACTTTCCCTAAGGTTGGCAATTCATATGTAAAGAACTTACCACTCTGGTTCTTAGAAGATACTCGGCATGCTGCACTTTTTTCTTTTCTCCTCTCACATACAGCTCTTGATCTTCCAGTTGACTCACTTTTGCGCCGCTTAGAGTGCTCACGTTTCGAAGATTGTCTCCACCCGGACCTCTTACGTGTTTCTTGAATTGATCTGGAATTTTTACAAGTTGACCGGGGGAGGCGTGCAGACCTTTAGTATTCACAGTTGGCATATTCGCCTTAGGGAATGCAAAATATATTTAAGAATTATTCTACTTGTTAGATGTCCGGCTCTTTGGCTATCTATGATCTCTTATGATCCATGAAATTTCGCTCGCGCTCGATTGGTTTAAACGCGTCACGTGACTGAGTAACTGTGGAATATATCCGACTGACATTCACCAATTTTCAAAACCGCGCGTGTTGTAAAAAACATTTGAAGAGAGTAGTCAACGCAATAACCTCCATTTAGGGCGACAGTATGCTCGGATATTTGCCCTTGGACATTATCTGTTCCTCTAAGCCCACAGTTTTCTTCGAGCTACGCTTTCGGAAAGCTGTTTGCTTCTCGGAACAGAGATATGTCCGAGGACTAAATATGTGGGCATGTTTCCGGGCCAAATGGAGGCAATTGTTAAAATATCCAACTAGCGTAAGTGAAATATTCGTTTTCCTGAAAAAAGCCCCCCAAATATAGAAACTAAAATAAAATAATAACGCCCCAAAAAATGACGCGCTCGCTTGGCACATTTGCAGAGCATGGTTTGATTGACCACACACCATGATAGCTAAGCCAAAGAAAACTCTCTTGTATTGCATTATTCAATGATCCAGTTAATAATTTTACTGTGTAGAAAAGCAGACTCTCTGACGAGACAGATGTGCAGACAGCTGAGAGCAAATTGAGTGAAGTGGGTAAAAGATGTTTTACTGTCAAAAACACAGACAGACAAATAGACTGACCGTCTGACTGACCAGCTAGCCTCGACGTACTGCATGACTAACTGAAAGACGAATTGATAGCCATGAAATAAGTCTAGCTGACTGAACAACCGACCGCCTCACAGACAGACAGACAGACAGACAGATGACAGGCTGAATGCTTGACTAATCGATTGACCGGACGACCGACGGACTGAACGACTGAATAGCTGATTGATACACTGAAATATTGGTTGATTGCTTGATTGGTCGTCGTACCGCCTTGAAATACACCCAAAGGGTAAGTAACATTAAATATAAGAACAACTACTTTTAAATTCAAAGTATCCGATCATCTTAAGTTGGCATGATTTAGAAGACTCGGAATTTTCGTAGAACACAATACTGAAGAATGAGCTAGAAATGACTCCGAGATATGGCATTAACTCTAACCTCTCCTCACTGATTTACCACAATATATCTCATTAACGTTTCTCTAAGGACCCTAGTCAGCCGCACCTTTGTTTTTGCGGTTTACGCGCGAGAGTTTGGCTATTATATTTTATTCAGAGCACGTCAAAACGAAGGAAATCACTGTGAAACTACAAAAGATAATTAAACATAATTTCAGAAACACAACTTTACAGTAAAGCAATAAGATTTCACTTCACCATACAATGTCAATAATTTCGATGACATGGAAAACGGTGGAGGCTGACTAGGGTCCTTTAACCATCACATACCACTTTTTGATTAATCAGTTCCCTGGCTTGCGTTCGTTGACTTTCGTTACCCCAAACATGAAATCCGCTCTGAGTGGCTTTGTTATCAGTCTGGTTGATCCTTGTACCTGTCTTCTCTTTTATATCTTTAATTGTATTTCCTTTCTTGCCGATCACAAAACCCATGGCGTTTGCCGGAACAGGTACAAACTCACGGGTTTCCTCCTTGCTGTTTCTTCTGAGGTCTTGATATGTGGTCCTACAATCAGAAGAAGCAAGAGAGAATAAAGGCCTAATT
>CBDDTI010000319.1:5000-9510 GCA_965233585.1 bacterium | reverse complement strand
AATTACAACTGGCAATTATACAGCTGTTAATAAAGAGAAAAATATGCTGCTGTGGACTACAGCACACAGTACCTAAAGACGCTCTGATTAAGATAAGCAGTTTTGAGGGTTTTAATTTTTTGTTTTTGTTTTAGTTCATAACACGGGAAGAAACTTCTTATGAGATAGTTGAGCAAACGTTTCAGTCACCTATAATAATGAATACATATTTTACGCACAGTCGTTTACAGAATGATACACTGAGGAATTTTCCAAAATGTTCCAAAGTATTATCACTAAAAGATGATTTACTATACATTTATGAGAATATACAGGAAATGCAATTGGCTCTAAGATGGTCGTGTTACAAGTCATTTAAGTGGTCGTAAGGTGGTATTTTAAAATTATTGGTAGAGTTTTATAGCCAGTGCCATAAGTTTTAATTTGGTATAGGGGTTAAGGTATCTACAGTTTAAACCGGACGCGCTACATCACTTGGACGCGAGACATGCCCAAGGGTAAACGGTATGAAGAAAGTAGTTCTTACAAACTTATGCAGAGTTGATTCGCATATACGCGCTAAAAGGTTTTCTTAACATCAAAATTTTGAAATTATAATTTGTATTTACATAGGACGAATACTGAGTTGTGCAGCTGCGAGGGCAAAATAGCGATCAATTACTAACGTGTCAAGAAAAAAAACATTATGTGAAGTAGTAATTTACAATAAACAAAAAAAATTGCGAAGCTTTTCCTTAACATTGGTCAGTTTAGAATTTGGTTATATCTTGTCTCTAGAGTAAATTGACAGCGAGGCGAGTATCCTTGTTAAACTTCTCACATTGTCTTTAAGAGGCAACCGTTCCTGATGCAGACATCGTTGCTTCAAGTTAACCCGTCTGTCTTTAATATAGATTGAAGGCCTTGGTACCTGTCCAAGGCTTTGTCTCAGAGAATGAGATGAGATCCTGTATTTCTGCCAACACAAATTAAAGTATTCCGTACAACCTGCTGTTTATGTTATCGAGACAAAATGTTTTCAGCTTTACAATTTCTTTGTCATTTAAAATAAAATACAAAACAAGCTCTCTGTCTTTGTTGTCGTTCTGGCTGATAAAGAAGTCGCCACTTAAAACTTCGCATGCAAATGAATGATGCAGAGAAAACACAGAATGCAACATTTGTTTTGATCTCAATTGACATACACTGACAATCCAAGTGAAACACGCTTCCTGTCTGCCAGAAGCTTGTGATGTTATATTTGCTTTTGTTCTACGCCTCAAAGTGTATTTACACATTCAAGATTACGTAAAACGAGATCATGATCGAAATAGTCCCATGTGATTTCTTATTTTCAACCCAAGGAAAATGGTTTGTTTCAGGTCTTTAATTTCACAGTACGGCGATTACCCTGGGTTCCAGAGGATATTTTTTTCTGATCGATATTTCGCGGCGAAACCGCGTTAACGAGGCGCAAAGCGCCGAGGAGAAAAAAATAACCTCTGGTCACAGGAGCATGCAACCTCATTTCCATGCGAGAAATCAATTCAGAAATTGAACTGGGTCACCGATTGGATACTTCCATGTGAAGTTGTTCGATGTAGCCGATCAGGGCCATTGTTATATTATTAATTCCCTGCGGACATGGCAGTATCCAATCGGTGACCCAGTTCAATTTCTGAACTGATTTCACGCATGGAAATGAGGTTGCATGCTCCTGTGACCAGAGGTTATTTTTTTCTCCTCGGCGCTTTGCGCCTCGTTAACGCGGCTTCGCCGCGAAATATCGATCAGAAAAAAATATCCTGTAGAACCCAGGGTATACGGCGATGTAAGTAGAATTTGTTTTGGACCTACCCGTTAAGCATATCATTGAATTGCTGAACTATCCTACGCCTCTCCACAAATGTCTACATCCTACGCAAATGCCAGAGTGTGGGAGAACTCGATGGTGCTTATCAGATCTCTCAGTTACCTCCAATCTCCCTGGAAAACGCCATTCTATATTTGATAATAAATTTGATAAAATGGAAGGAGCAACTCTGTGGCAGGCAGCAATAAAACTTTTAAATAACTTTTTGTAGTCAAGGGAAAGTTTAAGATTCATTCAAGCAGTTCTATTCATGTAGTCTGTGAATACTCTCAAGCTCAGTTTATTATTTATGACTGCTTATCAGGGAGAAAGGCTACATTTTCAATGATGCCTTTATAATTTTGCATTTTCTCTCCTGTTCAGTTCTTAGGTTGTTCTCCACAGATGCGTTTCCTTCATTGATGAAGATCACAAGCGAGAAATCGATCGCCAAAATACAGAAATGTCACTTGTTCCCCTGAATGAATATGACCATGTTGACATGTTGCCAGCTATGCCTGGGGGGGGGGGGGGGGGGGGGGGGGGGCATGTAATCTTCTAGAAGACATAATTTTTAGTTTGAGTGACATTTAATATAATATATAAGTGATTCACAGAAACGGACTAGAAGAGAAATTATTTTCTGAAAAACATTTACAAAATTTGTTGTAAAATGAGTGAACATGCAACAGTTGACTATGCATGCCTCAGAGAATGAAAACTTTGCACAAAATCCATTGATTCTGCCAGCACAATTTAAAGCACTGAATACAAGCTGTTGTTTATGTTATCGAAGGCAAATTTTTCCCAACTTTGCAGTCTCTTTGTCATTTAAAATGAAATGCATGACACACTTCCTGTCTTTGTTGTCGCTCTGGCATATAAAAATTCCTTTTTGAAAACTTTGCGTGCAAATAAATGATGCGCAGATGACACAGACTACAACATTTGTTTTGATCTTAATTTACATTCACTGACAATCCAAGTGAAACACGCTTCCTGTGTGTCAGAAGCTTCTACGCCTCAAAGTGTAATTACACATTCAAGATTACTTAAAATGAGGTCGAAATAGGCCCATGTGATTTGTCATTTTCAACCCTAGGATAGTACGTTACTGAATTGCTGAACTATCCCTTCGCCTCTCCACAAATTTAACCCCCTACATCCTGTGCAAATGGCAGAGTGTGGGAGAACTCGATGGTGCATATCAGACCACGCAGTTAACTCCAATCTTCCTGGGGCCGGTTCCTAAAAAGAGGAGTAAGTTATACCAGGTATAACAGTTATTCCAGGGATAAATCTGCTATTCTAGGAATAACTATACCAGGAATAAAATTGGGTTCCCGTAAGCACTATTTATCCTTGGAATAGCTATTCCAGGGATAAGTTTGCTACTCGAAGAATAAATCTTCCAGCAAAATGGAATCCCACCTGATATACAGGTTTGGAGGGAAATTAAGTGCAATGCGCGCAGGTTGCCTAGTCTGGGGTTAAAGCACATTTCGAAAGGAGTGAAGGACGAAATTTTTCTGTATCTGTGTAAACATGGGTGCTTACCAATAGACCAAAAATTTCGAAATTTTCGAAACGGACGCAAAATGGTACGGAAATTTCCTGGAAAAAGTTCTAGAAAATACGCAATTGTTGAATTTTCGAAAAGCGAACCATTCAACCGAAAATTCCGGAATTTCCGGTATGAAAGTCCAATGGAACGAAATTTTCCGGGAAAATTTTTTTTTAACAATTTCGGTATACCTCACGAGGTTGGCCTCTTTTTCGGAATTTATGTAAATTCCCAATTTTCTACTCAGCGGTAGCTGGTTCTTTTGGCCGCGATTACAGCGAGTTGGACATCTCATGCAAGGATGACGCGCATTCAAGAAAAGAAACACTTTAGAACCTTTCTACTTATATGTCGATAAATGCTAGCTACAGCTAAACTCTTGAAGAAAGCGTTTTGTAAAGATAATAGGGACCTTTAGCAAAGAGACTTTACAGGACGGCGACGGCGCCCGGAAGTGAAGTTTTATTTCCGTTTGAGGTCGTACATTTGGCGCGAAGTCGTCGAGGCTCGGCACCGACCTCAAAAGGCTTGTTTTCACGGTGTGTAGAAAACGTGAGTATATATGAGTCTTTTGGCCGCTTATACTCGTCTTTTTTCTGGCCATTTAGTTTTCGCAACTTAACAGAACATCTTCTCGTAATTTGCGTAAATAGCTTTTGGCATAAAACGCATTTTATTCATCGTATTTCAAGAGGACAGCTGTAAGCTGATTATAGACTGGCTGAATATGGCGGCATCTGAAGTGGAAAAATCCAAGTGAGGAAATTAAACTACTTAGCCAAGGTTTTAACTGCTTTGATTCTTCATTCTTATCAAAATTATGCATTATGTTTTACCTATCGTTTCCCGTTGTTTCACTCTAGGCCGATGGAGTGGAGCGAAGAACATGATGTGCTTTTTCTGAGAGAAATGCTAGCAAGAAATGTTTTCGGAACAAAGAAAGGAAGTCCCGCTCGTGGACTGGCTTGGGAAGCGATAGTCGACAGTCTGAATGAAATTCACTCTCCAAAATTCCAACTGAAGGATAAAAAGGCTGTGCGAGAGCGGTGGAACCTTCGCCGAAAAAAGTTCAGTAAAAAGATGAGCAAGGAAGAGAAGGCAAGTGGGATTTCTGT
>CBDDTI010000318.1:0-9057 GCA_965233585.1 bacterium | reverse complement strand
TCGTTCAAAACTTTATCTAACTCCCTCACAGACACTTCAAATATGCCAAGAAGCGGCTGTCATTTAATTAACAAGTACACACTGCTACACTACTTGCTATCTATCACAGAATAGATTGTGAGTAGTGTAGCCAATCAGAAAATACCATTCATGATAGAACACTAGTAGCTTTATACTAAGCATGTATATACCTCACATAAATGCATTAATTGAGCAAGTTCTACACAATGTACTGTTCATCTTGTTGATCGATTACAATACATGTACATGTAAGTAATCCTGTTGCAGAGTATTAAAGATTAAGAAAGTCTTTTCCATAATCGCTTTCTTTTAGAGCTGTTATGCAAGCCAAAGATCTGTTTCCATATGAAAAAAATAAAGAGAAATTTTTGAAAAACTCAAATCGTTCAAGAAGAGGTTTCAAAGAAGCCTTAGTGGAAATTGTGGAGAATCCAAAAGTTAAATGGGGGATGAGAGGTCAAGAAGAGGATGAGGACGAAGACGAAGATGAGGATGAGGACGATTCAGCTGAAGAAGAAGAGAAGTCAGGAGATGAAGGATCAAATAAAGAGAGTGAGGATGAGGAAGTTGGCAAACCTTCTAAACAGGTGCAGAGGCCAAACTTTGCTTATCAACTGATTTTCTTAGGTTGTTCTTCAAGCCCTGCAAATTCTTGTTATTAATTGTTTCCATTACCTTGTTAACGACACAGAGCTGTGAATCATTTCCCATGGACATCTGCAGCCTTGCCTATCAAAATTTGTTACATATAAGTTCTTTTTCCCTGTTCTGATTCTCAACAACTAGTACTTGATTAGCACTCTGATTATTGCGTCTTTCATTCAATCACCTGTATGTAGTATCCATCCCAATACATGTAAGTTCCATTTGGTCAGAACTAAACTGTGAAGGTCCCAGCAATCATGCACAAGTACATGTAGGAATTATGTTACGTCTGTCAGCACCTTTTAATGCATTTGTACAGTAGTTGGTATTTAATATAAAACTCTTTTTGCACCACTTATACATTTAGACCTGGTAATATACATGTACATGTAAAATGCATTTTTGAAGGTACTAAGACCATAGGTAACCCAGGCTCACTGTGTGTGACATGTGACATAACACAGGTAAATTATAGAGAACATATGAGACGAAGTTTACGTCTGAAAATTTGTTGGAAAATGGAATTAAAAATCGTTGAAACTTACTATGTGGCGAGTTTTTGTTGTCCTTAATACGTACACGTAGTTTTTGGGAAAAGTAGTCTTCATCACCTTTCCTTCATAGTAAGGTGGCAGCAAACTCGGGCTCCGATCGACCCAAAAAAAGCACGATTTTTTTTGCCAAAATCGAATCCAGTCGCTAAATAAACACGCCAGGCTCATAGAACATGAATTTCTCTAAACCATGAATCCACTGAAGCATCTCCAGCTAGCAACGCGAAGCCACCAGGCTCCGTAGAACTTGTAAGTTAACCCACTAGAATGGTGGTTTGAAACCGTTAAGATCAAAAGTTGCACAGTTCAAAATGGCGCTGGGCTCGGGGCGCTTGGTGACGAGTATAATAAGTCCCCGTGCAGGGAAGGGAGCCCCAGATTGCTCAAAGACAAAACTCACCTTCAGACCTCACCCTCAGGAAAATTTTCCCATGTTTTATGCATCTCGATGCTCATGCGCGATTAACTCTTGGATTCCCAAGGGTGAGGTCGGAAGGTGAGTTTTGTCTTTGAGCAATCTGGGGCTCCCTTCCCTGCACGGGGACTTATTATACTCATCACCAAGCGCCCCGAGCCCAGCGCCATTTTGAACTGTGCAACTTTTGATCTTAACGGTTTCGAGCCGCCATTCTAGTGGGTTAACTTACAAGTTCTACGGAGCCTGGTGGCTTCGTGTTGCTAGCTGCAGATGCTTCAGTGGATTCATGGTTTAGAGAAATTCATGTTCTACGAGCCTGGTGTGTTTATTTAGCGACTGGATTCGATTTTGGCAAAAAAAATCGTGCTTTTTTGGGTCAATCGGAGCCGAGTTTGCTGTCAGTCTCCTACCTTGCCACTTTACTATGAAGGAAAGATGATGAAGACTACTTTTCCCAAAAACTACGTGTACGTATTAAGGACAACAAAAACTCGCCACATAGTAAGTTTCAACAATTTTTAATTCCATTTTCCAGCAAATTTTCAGATGTAAACTCTGCCTCATATGTTCTCTATAATTTACCTGTGTTATGTCAGGTGTCACACACAGTGAGCCTGGGTTACCTATGCTAAGACATAGCTGCTAATGTAATTAATAATAATAATTATTAAAATAATTATTAACACCTTTATGTAAGTGAACTTATTAATACATGTACATGTATGTTGTTCAACCGAAGGAATCAGGAACAAAAGAGGGAAAGAAGAAACAAACACAATGCAAAAAAACAGCCAAGTCTGAGTCTCCAGATCAGGTCATTGTTACTAAGTCACAGATGCTGCAACTTATTTCAATTTACTTCTTTTGTTTAATACTATCAAAGAAATGTACATGTGTAATTTGTTTACCCACAGAGCACCAAGGAGTTCAGAAGAACTCGTTCAGAAATGTCTGTGCATTCCAGGATCGAATTGGAATTTGGAAATGTTGGTTTGCTAAGGATAGGGAAAAAGCGGAATACACGGAGAAAAACCTCTTAGAGCAGAGTAGAGAACCAACAACAAACTCAACCCACATACATGTATGATACCGGGTCCAGGAATCGAGCCCGGGCCACATTGGTGGGAGGCAAGTGCTCTCACCACTACACCATCCCTGCTCCCCAGCAAATAGTGACTATTTAGCATCTTGTAGCCTTTGCAACATCTCCATAGTAAAACAGTTAGGCAACAGCCCCTGATTTCCTTTGAGTGACAGTTAATTTTGCTGCGTTTCTGTTATAAAAATTATTTGTTTCTTCATGAAACGTACCTGTAGTTAACTTGGACTTGTTTATTAGCCCTAAGAAAGTATAATGTTGTCTCTTGCAGGAAAGTTCTTTTGAGGAAACACCAGATGAAGAAACCTCAGAGGATGACAAAGAAGAAGTAAGTGAATACACATTCATGTACTGTAAACCAACAATATTACGTGGCAGGATGGGCAACCTTTGCAATGTAAAAAATGTTAATGTTATTATATTATCATTATTATAATGTACATGTAAACTTACTGCTGTGTGGTTTTAACTGCTACAGCTAGTGATACATTTTAGAACAGTTCAGTGATGAACTCCAAGTTATACAATGTATATTTTATTAAGCCCCTCATGGTTTCCATGGTTGAGTCCAAATACTGATATTTAGTCCATTTTGTCTTTAATATTGTTGTCATTTCAAATATAAAATATATTTCATGTTACAATGTAACACCTCAACCTACAAAATTTGCAACCATTCGGTAAACATCATTTGTAAATATACAGTGTAAGTCAAATTGGCATTGAGTCTGTTTCATTTTCAGTCAGGCCATCATTTTGTAAATGCATTGGTGTCTGGTCTGTTTTATTGACAGAATAATACATATGAACTATAGTGTTTGTTATAATAGTTACAAGTATAGGTAATCACACGATTATTCTCATGCATTTCAGAATGAATAAGCACAAGAAATTTTTCAAAGGCTAGCGAAATTGCACAATCCTGCAGAGAAAGTGCTGTTTGCTGTCTTTGATAAATTGACGAGTGAAGGCTAGTGTGTTTGTATTCCAAAACTCTTCAATGATACTTTCCAAAAATTAATGGTTAATCCTCTGCTTTCACGATAGGAATACAAACCTGTTCCTAAGAAGAGACTCTCTTCTAAAGAATCAGGAAAGAAAAGGAGGTCATCAAAGGCTGTTAGTGACAGCAGCAGCAGTAGTGGTGAAGATCAGGTTAGATTAAAAGTACCCCAGCCTAAAATATTTATAAGCCTGACAGTATTTACTGTCCTGTTACCACAAAGATTTTGTTAACCAAACATTGGAGGTGCATACAGTATCATTAGACTAAAAAGAACAAGTTGGAATGTTGTTTGAATACAGTAACGGTGGTTGTTTGACTCAAATCAATGAACAACCAAAAGAATCAAACTGTACGTGTAGTTATTGTTTTCCTTCTCAAGTTCAAAGATCAATAATGGGAGAAAAGAATGAATAGACTTTTTCAGGCATTCCTACGGTACCAGCCACCCAAGATTAAATGGACACTTAACGATTTAGAAGATGTAGACTGATGTTCTGAAAAAAATACAGTTTCTTTTGCTTTTTGACTGGAATTGCCCAGATTTTTGGTCATATCGTAAACACCACAGAACATGTCATAGACATTTTTATTGTTATATATTTATGTTTTATAATTATTTAAATAATGTGTCAATTGTTCGTAAAAGGATGTCAGTGATGAGCCAAAAAACAAGAGAGCAAAAGTAAAAGAGGAATCAGAAGAACAGGTAAAGACTCAGCAGCCAAAAGAAGAAAGAAAAAAGAAGGTAGAGGAAGAAAAGAAAAAAATGAAAGATGAAGAAAAAAGAAAGAAGAGAGATGAAGCTGAAAGGAAAAAACAAGAAAAGCTACAAAAACTAGAAGAAAAAAAGTACGTTTGGGTTCTTACTTTGTAAAAATGTGCTTTAATTTTGTGTTCAGACAAGTGTGGAATGTATGAGCCAGCAGCACTAGAAGTGTAGAAGTCCTAGTATTTAGACTCCTGGCAGTCTGTTTTTCTCTCGAAATTTCAACAGGGATTATGAGGAGAGACTACTTAGCCTAAAGGAGAATGGCGTTCGCGATGACTAAACGCTCGTCCTAATGACCCTTAGAGAAAAAGCCGGCTGCCAGGGGACTAGCTAGTATTTAACTCTTGTTTCAGTCTATAGCATGAAGGGAGCAGGAATATTGATGTCTCCAGGCTTTTAGCCAGAATTTGAAAAGTAGGAATCCAAAATATGTCACAGGGCCTGTTCAAATGAGCAATTTAAAAGGCAACATATGCAACAAAAAACAATTTTGTGGCAGTCCACGGGACGCCAGGATATCTCCATAGAAAACCTATGCATTCTGTACAGAACTGTAGTTCCATGTTATACAACTCTGTGCCTTCCACTTCGTATTAGCAATTTGCTGGTGCCATTTACAATGTACATGTATCCTCCTTAGTGGAGATTCACTGTATCACCGTACAAGAACACAACACAGTGACCCACAGCTGTAGGCGAAGATGATACCAGGCCTCTTAAATCCAGCATACTGAACATTTCTTTAAGTTTTACTTGCATGATGTGCACGTAAGGCCCCGTCCACACTACGCCGGAGGAATTTGAAAACGGAGCTTTATTTCTCTGGTGAGGCCTGCCGTCCAGACTAAACCAGAGAAATTGTCCACCGAAAACGAAGCTTTACAAAAATGCTCTTGAAAACGGAGAAATTGGAAACGGAGCTTTGCGTTTAAGTGTGGACGGAAAACATTTCGAAAACGGAGCTTTTCGAAAAACGATGACGTCACGATAATCACGTGATTTGTCTGCCCGAGTCTTCCTCAAACACAAATCCAAAATGGCGGCCGAAATGGTGATTGCCATGTTGATTTCGCCACGTGGGCAAGAACTTCATGCTAGCCCACATTTAGAGCACATTCCCATATTGTCTTATCCATATATATCCATATATAGAACGTCGTGACCATATATGGATATGTGGGCTAGCATGAAGTTCTGACCGCCACGTGGGTGCAACTAAAACCTTGCTATGCGCATGCTCACGGGTGCATTAAAGCGTTTCTGCTGCCTGTGATTGTTGTGTTTTCAAATTTCCCTGGCGTAGTGTGGACGGAAAACATTTTATCCGTTTTCTAGTGTGAACGAAAAAAAAATTGATGCGTTTTCAGAGTGAAACTTCCCTTCAAATTCCTCCGGCGTAGTGTGGACGGGGCCTAAAACTCAGCCAAATACAGTCATATAAAGAAGTTAATCCAAAGTTTGGTTTCAATCTGTGTTCAGCATGTCAACATTGCACACAATTTTATTCATTTCATGTGCATGACCATCTTGTTGTCCTTGTTTCAGAGCAATGTTGAAGGAGAAGAAGAAAAAAGAGAAACTTGAGCAGAGGAAAGCTGAAAAACTCGCCGCTGAGAAAGCTAGACAGCAGGAGAAAGAAAATGAAAAACGAGAAAAGCAAGAGCGAGAAAAAGAAAAGGAAAAGTTAAGAGCCAGACAAGAACGAGAGCGAGAAAAAGCAAGAGAAAGAGCAGAACGTGAAAAGCAGAGGGAGGAAGAAAAAAAGGAAAGGGAGAGAAGAAAGTGTGAGTAGGAAACAAGGGTTTCAAATTGTAGAGCGCTATAATGTGTCTGGATGACTTATTTACTCCTGTACATGTAAATGTTGCAAGAATTGTTTCGTGTTAGTCACATACATGTAATGATCATAATCAGGACTGTTGTGTTGTTCTGGTTAGGTGAAGTCCATCTATATTTGATCTTTTACTGTGTGTAGATACAGTGTACCAAGAATGATGGATTTTATACAATTTTTTTGCCTTTTATAGCTACACCACCCACTGTGGAAGAGATATTGGACAAAATGAATTATGAACTTGTGATGTCCCTCACGGTCGAGGCTCCAGTAAGTACGACTCAATTTAGTTCGTTATAACTTCAGACAGAGGTCACAATAAAAAGCACGTACATGGATGTTGAGGAGGGCTATATAGATATGTAATGATAAAGATGTAATAATTAAGACCTATGTAAGTAGAGATACATGTAGTGGCCAACACTTGGAAATTTGCAAGGGCCACCTTACAGATCAGGCTACTGTTGTTGTTTTGTTTAACACTGCTTCCATTCATTTCCTCACTTCTGGATCCTCACTGTTTTTGTTTTACCCTGTCACAGGACGTTCCAAGATGTTTAAAAATTATCACTCAGATCTCAGAGATGGAAATCAACCCAGATATTATAAAAAAGAACCCTGAAATAGTCCAGACCATCAAAAGGGTAGGTAATGTAGTGTGCCATACGTGGATTAATCCCTTTTGATAAATTTTGTTTTTCATTTTTAGCAATGTCTGAAAAAATTCTGTGCACTTACTTTTCGTCTTCCAGATAAGAAATTACAAACAGAATTCTAAAGTGCGAGAGAAAGCGAGTCAGCTTTACACACAGTTTAAGTCTTTGTTTCGAGTTACTGGAGCAGGTGAGTGATGACATCAGACTAGCTAAAATCACCACCAAGCCTCGGTTTGAGAGTGCAGATTGTGGATTTTATCATGAACTAATTCCCAAAGCAGCAAAGATGAAAGGAATACCCACATGAAAACAACTCGGAGGCAACGAAAGTCAGTTGAAAAAATGTCGGGCAAACGAGGCTTGGTGGTGAATTTTGGGCAGGTTACGTAATCACGCATAACATCTATTGAGTGATCTGATTCATACTGTAAAACAATAAAGGCGTTCTTGTTCCGTTTTTCACGATCAGTAAGTTACTAGATATATTAGTAGTTGTTTTCGGGGTTTTGAAACCAATTTGTTGATCAGGTATGATACACCATTCCTGTCCATTCTACAGCAATTTTTTTTTTCCCTGTCGGTAGCCCATCGGAAGCTTGTCGGTAACCTGTCGGCCACGTGGCTGAGTGGTTTGTGGACCAGACTTGAAATCGAGAGGTCGCGAGTTCTAGTCCCACGCTGACCACTTACAGTACCTATACAACTGTACAATGTAGCTGGAGTTGTTTCTTGGAAGAGCAGGGTTGGTGTAGTGGTGAGAGCGCTCGCCTTCCACCAATGTGTCTCGGGTTCGATTCCCGGACCCGGCGTCATATGTGGGCTGAGTTTGTTGGTTCTCTACTCTGCTCCGAGAGGTTTTTCTCCGGGAACTCCGGTTTTCCCCTCTTGTCAAAAACCAACATTTGATTTGATTTGATTTATTTGATTTACAGTCTCCCCAATTAGTACAGCACTCGTGCTCGGCTAGAATGATTTGAGACTCAAATAAAGTTATTATTATTTATTATTATTATTTATAAGACCCTGGTTCAGCTGAACGGTCATGTCTTGTAAATGGCCATCTGGTCTTCCACTAGTTGGGATTTTTAAGCGTATTATGTTTATTTCAGATATTTGTTTCTTTCATTTTATGTGGTGCAGTGGATGCCTGTGAACTAGCTAGGTGTACCTAAACGTTTTGGCCACTATAAACATTCAACATTTAACTTTCATATAACTGAAACACTTTTATAGATACATGTACCCGTTAACGCTTTCATAATCGCAGTTATCCTTTGAGAGTAAGGAAGAAGAACTTGGTGTTAATGTCGAGTTTGTGTTGCTTTCCTCAGTGCCAGTTTGCACAAAGATTTCTTTTTGTGGTTTTTGCTTTAGTTTCAGAACCTACTACAAACGTTCCGCTGACAGCCAGTTCTAATAACGAAAGTTCTCCTCGTGACCTTTCGTCTGTGGAGGGCAACGAAAGAACGCAAGCCACTGAAGCGGAAGTCGCCACCAAACCCGAAATAAAAGAAGAGAAAAACGCGGAACCCCACTCCACCCCTACAGAGAATGGCAGTGATCATCCTGTCTCCGTTACCGGTGAGTGATAATCTGATAATGAGACTTCTCGTGAATCGGCAGTTGTACAATAGTTAGTAAACGGTGTGGTAGAACTACGTAAAATAGGCCATTTCCCAGATGCCTTTCGCCTCTGTGTCAGTACGAGTCTTCGTGGGAAACCATTCATATGAACGTGAGTTCCACCAACAGGTTCTTTTTCATACTCAAATAATTACCATTACCTACAATGCTCTTCATGGTCTCGCTCCTACCTACATTAAAGATCTTCTCAAAAACTACCATCCACTACACGGCCTTACAATGTAGGTCTTCAAAGAAGAACCTAGTTGTCCCTGCCTTTAACACAAATAGTTATGGCCGTCGGGCTTTTTCTGTTTTTGCGCCGCTTCTCTGGAACAGTCTTCCTCAGCATATTAGGGATGCTGGATCAATTGACATTTTTGAAAGACGGCTTAAAACTGGCCTTTTTATACACTTTTTAGATTCATGAAA
>CBDDTI010000316.1:0-10682 GCA_965233585.1 bacterium | reverse complement strand
AGCAGTTGCGAGTTCAAAGAAGGCTCGTCACTCCATCTTTCAACCATCATTCAAGAGTTGGGAAGAATGTGTCGTTACTCTAAGTCCTCTGCCAGTGAGACGCCTTATGTACTGGTTGGGCGAGTGCTGTTCAAGACGCTTCAAACGTCACTGAAAACATCTCCTTCGATGAATGCCATTTCTTGTCAGAAAGCGGATCGATACATGACAAAGAGCAGAAGACGCAAAGACCAGAAGTGCTCTTCCTTGCGTTGGCTAGACTATGAAGCTCAAAAGGATAGCTACGATTATCAAAACGTAAAGAAGCATTGCAACAGAATCCTTCTCCACGCAGAGCCCCAGATAGGCAAGACGGGTGCGTACCTTTGCCTCATAAGAGAACTGCGACGGGATATCTGTGGAAAAGTTCCCCTTTCCGCAACACCTGCATTTGAAGATGGTATCTTTTACTGCCACAAAGAGAACCGCTTTTCCCAAGAATTTCTGGTCCGTGACACAGGTGAAAAGCACGACTGGGAATTTCCTTATTGGAAGACGATCAAAGATTCTCCAAGCCTGTATGATGAACCAGTAGCATCGGTAAAATACTCAATTGAGGGATGCTTCTATACACATGATGTGGAGGAATGTCCTAACACCCTTGTGAACCCAGAACAGGATAAGAAGGCGATTGATCACCATTACCAGGAAACAGAATGTGCAGAGGGTTTACGAGCTTGGCATTGGTACCACTTCGAAAAATGTGTCGATTGTGGACGACTTCTTCAAGGAAAAGGCCCAGCTTTGGAGACCTTCAAAGTTAGCATCGATGGTATACCAGTTAGTGTTAAATGTTCCGTCCCAAGCAGCAGCCAATCGTTTAAACACTTGCTGGAACAGCTGAAGAGCACAAGTTTAACAGAGGAGGCTACTAAAGAGCTCAATCCTTTATCGTCACCTTTCTGGATCTTTCATGCTTCACACAGGGACGATCCTCGCAAGTGCACCTTGAATTACCACCATGTAATGCAAGAGAAGGGACAAGTCCCCGCCTACGCACAAGTAACTGTTGTTCGCAAAGAAAAATTCGATGCTTACAGATCCACTTGGGGAAAGGTTCTTAACATTGTCCAACTGCCAGATGCGTTGCCCAACTGTGAGCTTGGACCAAATGAAGGAGGAGTGGGGTATGCAAGGCTTTTCATTCAGAAGATGTCATTTGCCTTAAATCTGGAATACATCTTTGTAATAGATGACAACGTGGTAGTGATGTCCGAAGCAGTATTCAGGAAAGACCCGTCTTCGCCCACCGAAAGAGTTCTAAGGGACGAGAAGGGTGCGATGAAGATGCAACGCTGTTCGTTCCTCAAGCCACTCAGCCATCTTCAGAAAATCGCGGAGGGAAAGGAAATTCCACCAATCGATAAGACACAATATGAGCCCCATCCTTTAACCGACCACTTTGAATCTCAAGAGTTTCCACTGTATAGCTACACCGGTCCTGCCAAGCTGTTTAGAAACAAGCAACATGAGAGCTACGGAGTACTAGGTCTTATCAGAAGTGTTCCAGTCGCAGTAACTCCATTTTCAAGAACCCAAGTGTACGCTGCTGTTTTGGTGAATGTCAAGAGTACCGTCGAAAAGAGTGTTTTCTATCGTCCATGGCCTTGTTGGGAAGACCTACGGTTCAATGACGATTGCGATAAAGCTGGTCTCTGGGTAGTGAAATGCAACCGTTACAGTTTTCTCAAAGTTCAGTACAAAGATTGGATCAACAGCCTTGCACCACCAAAGATCTTTGAATGGAGAGATGATAGCATTCTTGCGGAACGACCACTTGTGAGCGAGCTACCCAAAGAGTTTGAAGAGAGTATAATCCTGGAACACCTTCGTAACTTTGTCAACACTCAGGGTCCTGAGAAGTGTTTCAAGGGATGCATTGGATATGCTCAAGAAGAAAGGTTTAAAGACACAGTCTCTCCCGCTAGAATAGTTCAAGAAGTCGAAGCAAAGCAGGAGCCTGCTGCCAAAGGAACTTCGGTTTTCATTCTTTCGTTTTCTGTTGGAAATCTCACAACTAACGACATTGAGCTTTTAACATCAAGATTTTGCAGCACCAAGGAGAAAATTGTTACCGTGACAAGTACTAAGGAGGTACTTGAAGAGTGGCCTGAAATGAAGTTAACTAAATCTACCATACCAAAAGCAATATTTTTCTCCCGCGAAATGAGAGACAGAAACTCCAAATATACCATTCTGTCCGCCGCTGACCCAAAGAGACATCGTTTGCGATACATTCTAATCCAGGCTTCCTTCCCGCAAGAGGATAAGGATTATCAAGCGGATATTACCAGTACAGTTGAGAACAGTCTATTGAATATCACGAACGAGCCAAGAATGGACAGAATTTCGTTGCCCAATAACACGCAATTCATTAGCAAAGAAAAGAAAAGCATGAAGAGATCCCTTCGAGAATCACTTGATGACAGTGTCGAGATGAAGCGACGTAAAACCAATGACGACTGCAATCAACGAATGGAAAGTTTATTGCCAGAGAGATGCGACGAAGTAATCATAATAGAGGAAGGATTTTCTCCATTGCAAAGCAGCCCTAAGCACTTCCAAAATTTTGGAACAAAGAGCAAACCAGCTAAGGCCGTCGCAAGCCAATTCGAAAACAAGAGCAAAGCGATCGATTTAATTAGAATAGATTCTATGGATTCGGTACATATAGAAGAAGAGATGGCTTCAGAGAAAATGAATGTTTCCAGTTCTGTACAAGACAGATCTGAGGAAGTTCACCGTAAATGCCAGGTCAGCATTGTTAGCGAGGATAAAGAGACCTTGGGAAGAAAACGAGTTGCAAGAAATGACGATCCCAGATATACGGAAGGAACCAACGACGTCACAAAAGATATCGTCAGTCTTTGGGGGGAATTTAGGAATCTGCAGACCAGTAGTAGAAAAGACGGGGAGACAACAGGCAGTAGCGACCTCACAATGAAGTACGTAGCAGAGAAGCTTGCGCGTTTCACCACTGATCAGCTACAGGCGAAGGACGAGAAAGGTTTCAATGCAATCCTGAAAGCTTGCTCCTTGCCCTCCATGAGCCCTCATGTGCTCCAGTACTTAATCACCACAAGAAAGGTGGATATCAATTGTGAGCTGCCTCAAAACTTCGACAGAAACCCCTACGCCACAAAAGGACTGATTCCAGGAATGTCCGCTTTGTCTGTGGCAATAAAAAGTGGAAATGTAAAATTAGTCCCCACTTTCACAAGACGTGGTAGCGCAATTTCTGTTCAAAGTGTGGACGATGATGGGAATACAGCTCTGCATCATTGCGTTCTTTCAATGTCCAAATTTTCCTTCCGGAAGCTGTTTCCTCTTTATAAGCCACTGAAATGGAAAAAGATGCGCAATAAAGATGGAAAGAATCCTTTGGATATCGCGCGAGGTATGCAGGGACTCAGTGAGGGAAAAGAAAGATCTATCACGTTCATGTGTGAAGAAATGATGAAGAAGACCAAGACAAAGATGGTGGAGGAGAAGAAGAAGTAAGATCATTTGCAAAAGCTATTAAGGTAATTTCTTTATTCAGCAGTTCTTTAAGCATTCTCAGGCTTGTATGAGGTAAAGATTTGGACATTTCACACTTACTCGTTTCTGCTTCCACACACCACAAAATCTTCAACAATCAGTCAACTTCTTACAACAGGTATTCCATATTTATTGTGTTCTTAACTTACTTTTATAGATTCGATACACACACCAGTCGTATAATTCTGTCTTATTCTGTCCTGTTATTTCTATTAATGATGTATGGAAGACCAGCTTCGACCAGAAAGCCTCCGGAACGAAGGTGGAGAGATACTGACTGGCTCTCAACTGCGGTTAAAAGGGGTTGGTGGAAGGGCGTTTACGTTACAAATGTGTTGTTTAAAGGGGCTAGGTCACGCTATTTTAGGTAATTTTGTTTAATTTTGTCAATTATGAGCTCTAAACGTCAAATTGGCAGAGCAATAGTCTATTATTTGCAAAATCACGACCACATAACAGCTGAGAATGATTTTCCAGCTGTGTAAATAATGATTTTGATATAAACTGATATGAATTTGAAAAAAGGAGGGCTGCCGTTTTTCAAATTACCCAAAAGCAATTTAGCTTAATCCTCTCCAGTTTTGTTCATCCATGTCTCTTCTTGGCTTGGCTGTGTTTTGTTAGAGTTCTACTATTGTTTTGAGTCGTTATTTTGATATTTAAGTTAATTCTATGACCGTTTGATCCGTGCTGAAATTGCCCAAAATAGCGTGACCTAGCCCCTCTAAGTTAAGTGCGAAAGCCTCCCTTCCCCCAACATATGTGCACCAATAGGCAAAGGGAGTTGACCGAATGTTTGTCCCAAAAGCCAGCATTTCCAGAGGACGTATAATTACAGCATCTCCGCTAAATGTATATCTTTGGTAGACTTTAATACTGATAACGATTACGGCTGCTAGCTTTATAGGGTGTGATGGAATCTCAAAATAAATTTCAACTGAATGCTTTCTATAGCTCTGTGGATAACTCATATTTCTATTCGGACCAAGTTATATAGAGATTTTGAAAGCGTCTTCCTTGTATTTTTATTTGTCTCTAGAGTGAAGCCTCAAGATTGTTAGCACTCTCGTCCAGCATCTTGTCATGTGATCACATTTTGGTCAAGACCCATGCACAAAGCCAAAAGCTCCATGCAGTTGACTAGACATAGTTAGGGCTGCAGCGATACACCGGTGCATCGGTGAACCGCGATATTTTTTGCCACGATACGAATATCGATATTTGAATGGGATGTCGCTGTATCGCAAAACAAAAAAATATTCCTCATCAAAAATCAGAAATTACTTTACCAACATTCAGAAATTACTGTTTTAATCAGTTTATTGACTCCTTACCCAAGTACAAGCCTTTTTTAGCCACAGGGCTTCGTCCTTGCTTAGTGTCGCTTCGCATGCTTTCGATCACGTACTTTTCAAGATGGCGGCATGAACGCATGCATACAGTTCGTTCATCAAAATGTCTTCCTCCGTTGAGTTACAACCGGCACCGTCCTCGTTTAAACCAAAGGTGTGGAAAGACTTTGGATTTAAAGTACTTTACGATGCCCAAGGGGTAAGGAACGTTGTAAAAGAAATCGTAATTTGTCGCCATTGTTACTCGGAACTAAGATACGTATCGTGTATCGTATCGTGGCACTTGTATCGAGATCTGTATCGTATCCTTAGAAAATGTATCGTTGCAGCCCTAGACATAGTTCGACTTCTGTGTTCAATGACGAGCTTGCAATCTATCTATAACGTACTACTCTACCGTCAGCTTCAACCTGAGTCCACTTTGAGAACGGGATCAGCTGTTAGTGCAATTGCTATTGTCCACCTTGGACAGAGATGAGGGGAGCATGTGGCTCAAATATCATGAAGAGCTAGTTAATCAAGGTGTTTACTTCACTTATTTTTGGGAAAGAGATGTCTTTACAGAAATAAGTCAAGAAGCTGGAATTATTAGTTAGCGGTAGAGAAACAAACTTGGCGTTTTAGTAACATTAACAACTTAACACTGTTCGCCGTCAGCTTGCGATTTCGATGCGTATTTTAATAGCGATCAGGATGTGAATTATATTAAGTAGCATCACAAACACGGCTTTGTTGGATAGATGTCATTGTAACGTAAGAAAAAGCAAGAATTAAGATTAAGATAGCAACTTACGAAAGGTATTGTATTCATTTTTAAAGCTTTTACTTAAAGGGACACACTTCCGCCATTGACCAAGTTTGAGGAAAGTTTCCTGTTGCTGATAATTAATTGTACATAACGAGCTTCAAAAGAGACCAAGATGAAATTACAGTCTACTCTTAAGAAAGAAGAAAGAACAATTCTATAATTTGGTCGGCTGTTTCTTTTTCATATGATATGGAGTTCTCTGGTCGATCCTAACTGAGGAACAGAAAAGAGAGAACTTCTTGAGCCAGGGAAGATATCGCTATATGCGACCCAGCAACCACTATCTGAATTTTCATATTTATGTAATGGCTAGAAATGTATCCAGACTATCTAGCTTACCTCTTTGCTTTTGTGTAAGATAATCAATGTATCGTTTTGTAAGTCTAGCATCGACATTTGTTATGTCCCATTTGCAGTCAAACCTGTATTAAGCGGGCCCCATGTTAAGTGGACACCCTCCATAAGCGGACAACAGAGCAAGTCAATTATTTTTCTTTTTCTACATTCACTGTAAAATATACCTGTATTCAAACGAAAACCTCTATGAAGCGGACGCGGACAACTTAAACTTGACTTTTATGGTCATTTCTATTGCTAGAAACCTGTATCAAACAGACACTGCAAAAGAGACTGCATGTTATTTCGTCCACCTTTTAATAGATCGGTCATTTAAGTTTGCCGACAAAGAGCTGTCACAGAAATGCAAATCTTATTTGTTCGGCTTTGTTTTTACAGAACGTTTGCTCTTGTTTGATTTTGTGAACCAGCACATTATTCGATCAGTATAGATCCTGTTACTAGATCCTTAAATCGTTTTGCCTCGTATGCTTGTCATTGTTTATGGCAATACGGTATTTCAGAGTTGTGGACCATTCAAGAGAATGATATTTGACCCTTTCAAGGCTTTTTGATAATTAATGACCCTTTTAAGACGAATTCTGGGGGAAGCTGCTTACAACAAACACCCTGTTTTAAGCGGACACCAGCACGGGTCCCGAGCCTGAGGATGTCCGCCTAATACAAGTTTGACTGTATACACTAATGTCGTAACCCGAAGGGAGAAATCAGTGCTGCGTCATACATTACTGCATTACCTTAGGACTAATTTAACGGGGTTTTCTTTATTTGCCCACTCCAACTCAGTTAGACTTTGTAATATAGTCTCACCTTTGTCGATAATCGCGGATGTAATAGGCCGGAGCTAGTGTAATATAGTTTTCTTGTATAGGTTTATATGATTCTTAATCTAATTTTAATTTGTCTGTTTTCATCATCAGCGCCAAATGAAATTGTTATTTAACCAAAAAACTCTAACTACAGTGCTTGATTTATTTGATATTTTGAAATCTGGGATTTCGTTCGACGTCCATGCAGAGCAGTAGATGGTAGGCACGCGGACAGTAGATACATTTAGAAGCTGTATTTTCTGGCGTGACAATAGTGTTGTCGAGGGAGATGTTAAACAACTGAGTTGAAGCTCCGTTTGAGTTATTTGTGGATGTAGCGTAAATAAACAAGAGGAACCAATGCAAGAGAAAAAGAACGTGTAAAATATCGTGTTGACGGGTTTTCCTTTTGCTGAAGGAAGCGTTCGTTGATTTTCGAGAACGCAGTGTTGCTGCAGTGGTTTTGCTCTTGTTGTTGTTACTTTGCTTTTGTTGTTGCTGCGCTGTTTTTTATTTTATCTTAAACGCATGGTTCATTATAAATTTTTGTAATATATATTTAGTTTCAGTCTCAATATTTTTGTTCCGCCATGGACAGTGTACATTCTAGTTTTTTATTTTTACTCCATTCTTCAAGGCAGTCCTTTAAATAAGCAAAATAGCTTCCTGGACTGCCTACCAAATGGATAATTATTATTGTAATTATTATAATCATAATTTGTTAAGGCAAATAAATGAAATGAACTGAACTGAACTGTTATGGTGTCTCGAGGAATTAAAAGAACCAACGCGTAGTCTCCATAAGCAAAGGTCAATCCCCATATTAGAAAATAACTTTTGGATCCGTGGTTTGGATCCGTGTTCCAGGACCGGTGGTGAAGAGTTGTACAACAAATGGAATCAAAATCTGTATAACCACAGCAACAAACCGATGAGAGTGCCAAATCTTTAGTAGACCTGGATCAGTAGAAATTTTAGAATACAAAATATAGACGGCACACTGATCCCAACGGCGGATATGACCAGAATTAAATAAAACGGAATAATGGACTAAACTATTTTCACAAAAAAATAGTTAAAATAGTTTTTTTGTAATAGTTTTTTTGTAATTTTGGTCATATCTGCCGTTGGGATCAGTGCTAAATCTCTTGACCTACATAATAACTTACAATTCCCTAATGCAAATTCCACATTAATGATCACTTACTTCTGTGGCGGGCTATATTGGATCGTGTTAGTAGTCTTGTATGTTGGGAATTAAGCCCCATCACGGCCTTCCCTTGCCTTCCCCTACCTTCCCTGCCTTCCTCCATACTAATGAAGTGCCTAGGTCAATCATTAATATTCAAACTGTCTAGGTAAAAATGGGTTCCTCCATACTAATGTAGTGTCTAGGTTTACTAATCAGCGTCGCTCTAAAACAGTAAAAACAATTAGCTTGCCCGGTCTTGCCCGTTAATAATTAACCCTGATTGGCTCATGAGAACTCTTTTACGTATTCAAAATAAAAGCGCCAATTTCAGCGAAAGCGTCATTCCTTCATTCAACTTGAACTCGCAGGAAACTTGAAAACTTTGTTCGATTTCGAAACGATTATCGTGAAGATGGCTTTCGTTACCGATGCTCGCGAATTTCAAACTGTTTTGAACGCTTGTTTAACCGTCCGTGATTCGGAAACGTTGACAAGCGCAAATTTTTGAACGCGTAATAATTTCTGAGGTTCTCTAGCTTTCTTTGAAAACGTACTTCGATTTTCGAAACTTGCCGGCTTATAGTTAAGCCTGATTGACTTATGAAAAATCTACTGTTTTTTCTAATGTTTTTATCTGAACTCTCAGTTTTGCTGACGAGAGAGAGAATTAATTCTTAGCTAATGTACTGCTCGAGTTTTCCGCTCCGTTAGTCATGCACTGAACTCTACTTTCAACCCTAGATTTGCATAATGACAAACTCGAACGGACAGCTCTACCATTGAAATTACAACAATAGAAGTTCGGAGCGCTAATTAATTGTCAACGCAACACACGTTTCGTGAATATTACTTTTATTAGCGAAATGATTCAAATACACAGAGATTTGAAATCAATTAAAAACACATTTATTGGCAACCAAAGCTCCAACAACTATGAAGTATTTAACACAAAGTAAATCAGGAAATTAGGATGCAATGAACAATAACACTGAAGTCCCCTTGACAAAGAAATAAACTCCAATAGAACAACACACTAGATATCGGTTTGAAGTACATTTTTTTATTGAGAGCAAAACAAAATGGCCTTAGTCTTCATCTTGTGGAATCGGTTGCTTCACAAACAATCGATTAAGCAAGAATTTCCGCTTATCGATGGCTAGTTCTGTCGATTCTAACCAATCAAATCCATCTGTATCTTTGAGATCTTTCTGCGTTTCCATCACTTTTTGAAAGGTGTAATCTTTCTTCATCGCTCGCATCCACTGCAGATACTCTAACAGTACTTTTCTCAGTCCTTTTCTGTAGAGAGGAAGGAGAGCGTTCTGCGTTTTAAGGTGAGTTACATTTTCCGAATCTCCGTTTCTTTGGTACTCGTCGACCAAAGCATTGAGCTGAACCTCGTGGCGTTCCTGAGCTTCATCTAATATGCGCGACCAAGGGTTTAAGTGCTCTGTCACTTCTTGGGAAGAATCCGTTTCATGACTAGATTGGGAAGAATCTGTTTCTTGGCTAGATTGAGAGTCTTCACTGTCTTCGTAATATCCATTACCTCGTTGAAGAAGGCAGTAATTATAACCGTTGCTCCAAGACATTTTCTTTTCGTTTAAACAGCATGAGCTTTCACAGCAAACTGAACGGCAAGTGGAGCGCCGTCTTTAAAAAAAGCAGTGAAAATGTGAAGCTTATGGGACGCGGCTTAGTGTCACAAGCTACTGATACTGCAGGCGGGGTTACTAAGATCTCTTCTCTGGGTTTGGCCCCTCATCGTCTCCATACAAAGTGAGCCACTCAGGAACTGAATCTGCTGTTGTTTTATAATGTTTGATGTTATTGGCTGCTTTTCTAACGCCTCTTGGTAGAGATTTCAGTGATTTCTTTAGTCCTTTTGGTAGAGGTTTCAGGGATTTCTTTACTCCTCTTGGTGTTGATAAATGATGGACTATTGTATCTTTTTCCTCTTCGTGCACTGATAGAGGTGTTTCACTTGTTGTAGGTCTTAATCCCTGGCTCCTCTTTGCTGGATAGATCATCACTCTAACCTTAGGTTGTAATTTCGCTTCTTGTAACCACTTCCTTCGATTTATGTAATCTAATCCATGTACATCTGTGAGATGATTAGACAATCTAACGAGATATTTTGCTCCACAATTCGGAATCGGGCAATCGCGGCACACGCGTTTAGTCATGTTAACAGTTCGAGATCTCGGCAAAAAATAAAACAGTTCCAGCGAATTTTAACCTTTTATGCGAAGGTCAAAAAGGACACAACACAGGACAAAAAGGCCACAACACAGGCCAAAAAGGACTTTTGAGGGCCAAAAGGGACAAAACGAGGCCAATCAGGACAAAAGGGCAGAAGGGGCACCTTTTTAGCTCTGTGTTTTTCCCTAGGTGCGCATGGAGTCTTTCGTGGAGCACGCACGCCTGGCTAAACAGAAAGCAAGTCATGGTTAGCATATGAAACTGAACTATAATTACATTCTTTTTGAAATATCAAGTCTTTAGCAAAATAAACAAACTATCAAAATAAAAATAATTACATTCTTTTTGAAATATTAAGTCTTTAGGAAAAATATACAAACTAT
>CBDDTI010000315.1:0-30190 GCA_965233585.1 bacterium | reverse complement strand
CCCCTCATTCTCCCATTAGAGATTCCACCTCTGGGGACCGGTAAATCTCCTTGCCATTCGAGCCAAAGGGCGACAACTCTTCACAATCTCCGCAGCCGTGGCGCCAAAGTGTTTGATGAGAAGCAACCTTGGGAGCAGCCCTGGCAGATTTTTCAGTGAAGACTTGAAGAGATCTTGTAGACATCATGTGGATTCAACTCAACCCCAGGCCAATCTTAACCCCCCGGAATAATGGTTGGCTAAACAGTGAGGCCGAATCTTAACCCACAAAAAGCCAGTGGATACCTGTTAAGCTCCAACTATTTCCAGCTGGATGAGAAGTCCGAATCAAACCTCCCCAACAAATATATCTATATATGTATATATGTATGTATATATATATATATGGGTAAAATATAATAATTCACTAACCTGAATTGTTGGGCCATAAAAGGGGATGATTTCCCTTACTAACCATGATTCCAGTGAGGGAGAACAGTGAGGTCGTTATAATTTACCCAGATATATGTATATATATACATATATATATACATATATATATATACATATATATATGTATATATATATATATATCATCAATGCCAAGTCTAAGCATCGTGTGCTGAAATCATTTTCATGACATCATGACATCGACCCTCCTGTAAACTAACACAGCTCTGGCTTCAAATCACCATGTTTTATAGGTACCCTCTGGTAAACCAACATAACTATGGAAAATCACCATTTCTTAATGGGTAAATCCACTATAAATGGCCATTTTCAATAGCTTTTTGTATGTTTACCAGAGGGTAATCATCTATAAATGGGCAATGTTCATCCATTTTCCACATCTGAGTTTCCCCAAGATGGTCACTTCCACCTTGCCATTGATGCTACGGCGCTTTCTTGGCTGCCGCCGAGCTGCACCCCGCTCTGGGCGATATAACCAAAGACTGACGCCTCACCAGGAGCTGCAGAGTTCTTAAGGAATAGTAAATATATTATATATACACCAGGAAAAAACAAGATAGAAAACTTACTTCCCACTTTTTTCTAGGATTTGACTTTACTGTTCTATCTTTTTGGGGATTGCTACACTGGTCTGCAAGGAATCTTATTGTCTGCATGGGTGTGAAATCTGCCAGGCGCGTAGCCCATTGGGATTCCTGCCGCAGGTCATGTCTGAGCTTGGCACGAAAAGCATCAGTGGCACCTCAAGGATCAAAATTTGGGTCATTTACCATTCAAAGTGACCGAAAACTGTGGCCAGCCCGATGCTCTAATACCATGTCTATCGTTTAGGGGCTCCTTTCACCCTGGTGGTTTGCTTTGGTGATATCAAACATGAACAGAGTTGATTTTTGGAGAATGTTCCCCAACCTATTTGGGGGTGGCGGACTTTCGGCCCGTGCCCACTCATGCTTTAACCACAGTTTTTTCTGTTATGGTCTTGACCAAACTAGAAGCTAGGAAAAGCAGCCGTCAATTGAAAGCTTCATATGGCCATGGCAAATCTGCGGCTGGTTCTCCCTTCACCATCCCCATGACAATTGTGCGTCCCGTTTTCTGAATGTCACTTAGATAGGTTTCGGCAGATCATCAATGTTTGCTGGTTCACGTATTCCATGAAAAATTATATCCCCATTAAATGCAATTTTAGGGTTAAATCCCCATTCCACCACCATGCTTGATATGGTTGGTGGTTAAATCCCATTCATAAGCTCTATTTCATACTTGAAACCACCATGTTTTGATATGTTTGGGGCTTCAAAATCCCCATTCTATCACCCTCCCATAAAAATCCCCTTATAACACATCCCATGTTTGACATGTCCATGGTGAAATTCCCCATGCTTTGGTGGTTGAAAATACCCATTCTACCAGCATTTTTGATATGTTCCATTGCTAAAACGACCATGTTTTGACATGTTTGGTAGTTCAAAATCCCCTCTCATAAGCCCATAAGCTATATTTCATGGTTATTGTGACATGTTTGGTGCTTCAAAAATCCCCATGATCTCGCCATGTTTGTGTCGCGGCGCCGCTTCCAGGTGGTCCCAGGAATGGCGCAGCGCGGGGAGCAGCTCACCGGTGAAGGCCTCCGCCAGCAGAGCCCAGACCTGGGGAGGGCCCAGTCTTCGGCAAAACGATGTTGATACCGGGAACCCGGTATGGGATATGAATAACTATACTATGGGATACATATGGGATACTATTTTTGATTATAATTAATAAGAATAACTGGATTAAGACAGTATTATATAATTAAATTTAACTATAGGATGATGATATGGATTAATATGGGATACTATACGATGGGACTATGTATACCTGTTATGTTTTAATAAAACTATTGACTAATTGGGATGTTTAATGGTAACTAAATTTATCATTCATGACCATATAATTAATATGATAATATAGTGCGTATTGAATAATAGTGTTATAAATATGAGAATGGGCACAACAAAAATATTATAGTTATCATATTCACAAACGACATATATTTATGTCGATATGATATGTGTAATTAATATGGTATGAATAATGTTTTGAAATAGAACAGAGATTTATCCCTATTTACCCTTCAATAATTAAACGTGGCTTGCTGGAAAACCTGGTAGAGATGGATGTTTATGGCTCGGAAAAACATGAATACCAATGGGGATTTCCGATTGCCATGTTTGATTAGCAGAGGGTATGGGATATGAGGATATTCGGTCCGCAACTAAATTTGACTATGTTCCATGTCACTATGTTTTTCAAGTGAGGATATGAGGATAGGTATGGATCTGGATCTATATATATATATATACATAGCTATTTAGTTTTTATCTACCTTATTTGCTTAACTTATTTAATCTTATTTATACATAATATTATGATATATTATGATAGATTATGTATCCTGTATCCCATGTCCCCAGCAAACATCGGAATTTCACGAGCAAAATGGAGATATTTTCATTGCTTGGCCCCAAAACACCAAGGATGGCTCAGAATGGACCAACTTATCGTCAGTTTGGTACACCCTAAGGGGTTGATTGGTAGGAAATTTGGTACCTGGAATTCCCTGGAAATAAAGGTCAGCTTGGTGTATCACCGACCAAAACCCGAACCACCAGTCAAGCTGACTGGTGTATAGTTGGTGCTTCAGCCACCTGATCAAAGTCATTTTAAGGGGATGTGTCATGCCATGAAAACATTCATTTACAGTATTTTCGGATGGGAATAAAGAACACATTGAATGGTTTCCGGAAATGGGATTCAAATGTGACTCGAGAATATTCCATGTGCATCCATTTACATTAGACAATCAAATAGACATGCTGCGTAATCTCCACCTTGGAGTGATCCCTCATTGACTCATTATTCTTCATCTACAAGTGATTTTCCGACCCCCGAAGCACCAGGTTTCATAAAACTAGAGTCTAAACTGGAGGCTACTTACTTAGTGACCATGCCATGGTGGATGTCCTTTTCACCATCACCACAGTAGGTGTGTTGGAACCGTGCTGGTCGAATTCGCCATTCGATCAGCATGAAATTACCATTAAATCCCAGTGACATCGACATCAAAAATCATCATCAAATCAAACAAAAACAACATCACCATGAAAAATCCCATGAAAATCTCCATAGAATCACCAGAACACCATATAAATCCCATGAAAATCTCCAGGTCTTCTTGGTTTTTGATGCTTTCTTCAACCAAAAAAACACTCAACGTCCCGCGGAACCAGGCACACTTCCCAGCGCACTGCTGTACAAGACCACCTCACTGGCCGAGCAGCCCATCCTGGCTGTCGGAGAGTCTGGAGACATATGGGATATTATGGGATATATAATGATATATAGATATTCATATATGGGATATTATGGGATATACCATGATATATTATATAGATATCAAAAAGGGTTTACATAAATGATATAACGATTATATTAAACTAACTCGGATGTTTATCATATCTGTTAATATCATGGAACAACATGTTCATATTATTCCATCATCATCAATCATCATCAATATCATCATCATCATCGTCGTCGTCGTCGTCATCATCATCATCATCATCCTCATCCTCATCCTCATCCTCATCATCGCCGCTGCTGCTGCAGCCACCTGCAGCATGAGCCCTGTCCATCATCCTGCCGATTTACGTTCAATTATTTGTGGAACAACTGCAAGATACTAGACGTGTAAAAGGCACCCCCACTCAAACATCTGGGTAAATCATAATAATTCGCTAACCTGAATTAAGGCTATTGTGGGATGATCTCTTTTTTTGCCATCATAATTTACCCAGAAACATATTTCCTTGCACTTTGACTGTCTAGGCAAGTCTCGATTAAGGAGCAAATTTCTTTGGCTCTTGAAACATTGCTGAAGCCAAAGCTGTGGTCAAATTCCCCTCATTGTCACTCCAGATTCTACCAGATACTCTTCACTTCCAAGATACAACTAGCAGTCACTAGCAGACTCACAATCTCCATGTCTCAAGTCGCAACCCCTTGGAGCGCCAAGGTCAACTTGACCACTGCCTTGATCCTGAAGTGCTGCCACTTTGGGCAGCTTTTCAAACAAGCGGAGACGCAGCACTTTGGCCGTCACGACATCAACGTGAACTGCTCCCTGACCCTGTTGCAGTTGCCCCCAAAGCCAAAATCGCCCCAGGTCACTACTTGTCCATCCATCAGAATGGCAGCAAACGCACGCGACGTCGAGTGGATCTGCTGCACATTCCTCAGCCGATCATGGACCCCAGAGCTGTCCCCTCCATACCTGGAATCGCCCCAAGTGACGATCGAACCATCGGAGACAGTCGCTGCAAAGGCTCCGGAGGTGGCTTGAACCTGGCACTTTTTTTGCCGCAACTTCCAGGTCTTTGGAACGGATGTCCGACATGGTAATGTAACATACCGATTGTAAAGACCAGTGTTTGTTAAATCATCGCAACATTGGCCATCTACGAAAAAGTTATCTGATTTATCTGAGATTGCCAGACAGTACCAAAAAAAAACATTCTTGGATGGCCAAACAACGAATCCCAACTAGACATGTGCAGCACTGAGCAGGAAAAATGATCATTACAATTCATTACATTCATAACCTTGGATTTGGGGGTATCTTTTCTTTTTACACAGACCTATATATATATAATTATACTGTATAAATATATATATATACATCTTAGTTGATGGGTCCAAAGTCCAACCCATCACCCACTCGTTTCCCCCGCCTGCCGCACATTTCGCAGAGGTTGCACTGCCGAACTGTCGCCTCCATAGGCTGGAAGCCCCCAGGTCACCACCGTACCATTTGCCAAGACGGCTGCGAAGGCCCCGCCCTTACTGGGATGGATCCGTTCGACATCAATCAACAGATGTTGAACCTCAGAGCTGTCACCCCCGTAGCGCGGATGGCCCCAGGTGATCACAGAGCCAGTAGACAACAAAGCAGTAAAAGCGCGCATGTTGGCCTTCACTTCTTTCACATCCGTCAAGAGATTGGCCACCGAAGCGCCTCAGCTTGGATGTCTTCCCTGTGGGAAAGGTATGTTTATGGTCAAAGAGATTCCATTCCAAGATTTCAAATGAAACTTAAAAGGTTAGGATTTCAAAACTTCGTCTCAACAGGTCTTAAATGCTGTCACCTCCGAAGTCAGCATGTCCCCAGGTCGCGACCCTTCCATCTGAGAGTAGTGCAGCAAAAGCACCACCCGTGGCCTCCAATCTCTGCACGTCTCGCAGCCCTTGGACCGTGGGGCAGTCGCCGCCCCACTGATGCAGGCCCCAAGCAACAACTCGTCCAGTGGACAGAATCGCTGCAAAGGCTTGATCCGTGCTGTGGACGTGTCGTACCTCTTGCAGTTGGTGCTGGATATTGGAGCTATCGCCACCATATTCGTCGTGGCCCCAGGTCACAACACTTCCATTTTCCAGAATCGCAGCAAAGGCACGTAGTGTAGAGACCAGCTGCTGAACGTTCCTTAAGCGATCTTGGACTCTCGAGCTGTCCCCACCATAACCAGCGTTGCCCTTAGCAATGACGCGTCCATCACCAAGGATGGCAGCAAAGGCACGATGTGTCGCTTGCACGTATTGCACTGTTCGGAACCTCTCATGCGCTTCAAAGCTTCCACCTCCGTACGCAGGATCGCCCCATGTGACGATCCGGTCCCCTCCTGGGCACCACATGGCAAAGGCTCGTTCAGTTGCCGCAACCCTGGTTGGAAGTGCTACTGCTGTGAGACTGTCTCCATCCCTTAAGCCACAGGCCTCCAAAGTTTGCATCCCATCTAGTCGCACGTCACCAGCGACCAATCTCAGGAATCCCTGTTGAAGAGCTCGTTGAGCAGCCTCTTTCAAGGCAAAAACGCGTGAATCCTGTGGAACTGCCACAATTTCGCAGCGACCGCTGGGAAGAACGACCCGCAAATTGCAAGCCAAACTGATCTCCATTGGACCGACTGGAGGGGTACGCAAGCTACTTAAGTCAAAGGATGTATGCGAGGTTGCTATGGCTACGTATGATTGACAGGACAGTCCAAGTTTCAGAGGCTCTGCAGCTCAGCACCATCATTTTCTTCAGCAGTTGAAAAGCTGCTTATGCAGCTTAATTGTCCAGCGGGGATATGGTGGGTTGGTTGATGTTTCAGAAAGTTTGCGAGTTTGCGTGCGTTCGATTCAAAAATATCTGGAGGATATTGATTCTCATTTGAGCCAGAAATCCAGGACCATCGCAAATCAACTGGGCAACAAAAATTGCACTCACTCGTTGGGAAGTTGAGCAACAAAAACACAGACCTTGAACACTGAAAAATGCCGGATATGTCATGTGTTTACCCTCTGGTGAACTAACATAGCAATGGAAAATCACCATTTTTAATGGGAAAATCCACTATAAATGGCCATTTTCAATTGCTATGTTAGTTCACCAGAGGGTATTAACTCTCAGTTTGTGATGTTTCTATGGTGGTTCAGTTCTCCCTGTATCGCACCAAGGTTCAGCACCTACCCAGATGCACGGTGGATTTTATTGCTGCCCTCCGGTAATCTGACATGGCAATGGATTTTCCTAAAGCCTCCATGAATATCTTGGATTTTCCATTGCCGCGTTTCATTACCAGATGGTAGACCATTGGTAATTTAACATAGCTATTGAAAATGACCATTTATAGTGGATTTTCCCATTAAAAATGGTGATTTTCCATAGTTATGTTAAATTACCAGATGGGAATCCATCATTGGTTCTATCCCCCACTTTGGGACCAGAACGCACTGGGTCAAGCGGCCCACATTGGGCTCGAAAGTTTGACCCAGTCTCATTAGAGTCTCATGTCAAATTCCCATGTCTGGGGGTTCATAGGATTTTATGGTGATTTTAAAGGAGCAACTGTCACCTGCAGCAGGTGCATCCCAGGCATCCCAAGTGTTGAGCCCAAAATCTCTTCATCTTAGGGGACATTCCATATAACTACCTTCTACTATGGTTATTAACTGATTGGGTACTGACTAAGTAGTTTACAAAACACTGGCTATGTACGAAGTGTATATAAACCACATATGGTTATCCCGGTAATCTCCTAGTATATCCTAGTACTATTGCTTATCCCCTCATATCCCGTTTATTCCACCAAGTCCAACCACCAAAAAAAACCAAGAAATCCTCATAACATCCCAGAAAATCACCCAAACCCCCCATAACAGGCGCCCCGCCTGGAGAAGAAGACCTTCTCCTCGTAGTTCGCCGCCATGGCGTCCGACAGCGAGCCGGCCACAATGAAGGCGATGCCCACGGGGTTGAAGAAGGCGCGGCCTCCAGAACCCAGGATGGTTTTCATGGGATTTTCACCCAAAATGTGGATGAAACTGATGGAACTGGGATGATGGGATGGTTTTCATAGGGATTTTTTGAACAGCCAAAATGGTGATGAAAGCCACAGGATTTTCACCCGAAATGGGGATGAAACTGATGAAACCACAATGCAAATATGTTTTAGATGGGAATGTTTTATGGGAGATCATGGTTGATCATGACGGTTTTTGTTGGTTTGATTTCGAAAGGTTAATCCATGGTTGGATTTCATGATGTGGTTACTGGTCGGACCAATGGTGAAGCTACAGCTGGCCGGATGTTCATCTGCCTTTGGCGTCCCCAAGGGTGAAGACCACCACACCTGGCAGAGTACCCTGTGAACCCCCCAGCTTGGGGATTTATGGATGTTCATCCCAAAAAAACTAGACGACGGAGCGAGAGCGTAGAGGAGCAGAGTCTTCTGTTGTTAGTATGGAGACACTATATTACAAGATAATATATTAAAGATGTATTATAGGCAGACGAGAAGAGTAGTATCAAGACAATATATGACTAGTACAAGACAATAGTTTGCATCGTGTTTTTGTAAAGTTTTTCATACACAGAACTTTTTACAGACAAACACTTTTACACACAAACACTTTTACACAGAGAGACCTTTACACACAGACGCTTTTACACACAGAAGCTTTTACACACAGAAGCTTTTACACACAGACGCTTTTGCACACAGACGCTTTTACACACAGACGCTTTTACACGCAGACGCTTTTACACACAGAAGCTTTTACACACAGAAGCTTGTACACACAAACACTTTTACATACAAACACTTTTACACACAGAAGCTTTTACACACAGACGCTTTTACACACAGACGCTTTTACACACAAATGTTTTTACACACAGACGCTTATACACACAGACGCATTTACACACAGACGCTTTTACACACAGACGCTTTTACACACAGACGCTTTTACACACAAACACTTTTACACACAGACGCTTTTACACACAGATGTTTCTACACACAGATGCTTTTACACACAGACGCTTTTACACACAGACGCTTTTACACACAGACGCTTTTACACACAGACACTTTTACACACAGACGCTTTTACACACAGACGCTTTTACACACAGACGTTTTTACACACAGACGCTTTTACACACAGACGCTTTTACACACAGAGACTTTTACACACAGAGGCTTTTACCCGCAGACGATTTTACACACAAACACTTTTACACACAGAGACTTTTACACACAGAGACTTTTACACAGAGATTTTTACACACAGACGCTCTTACACAGACGATTTTACACACAACCACTTTTACACACAAACACTTTTACACAGAGAGACTTTTACACACAGACGCTTTTACACACAGAAGCTTTTACACACAGAAGCTTTTACACACACACAGACGCTTTTGCACACAGACGCTTTTACACACAAACACTTGTACATACAAACACTTTTACACACAGAAGCTTTTACACACAGACGCTTTTACACACAGACGCTTTTACACACAGATGTTTTTACACACAGACGCTTTTACACACAGACGCATTTACACACAGACGCTTTTACACACAGACGCTTTTACACACAGACGCTTTTACACACAGACGCTTTTACACACAGACACTTTTACACACAAACACTTTTACACACAAACACTTTTACACACAGACGCTTTTACACACAGATGTTTTTACACACAGGCGCTTTTACACACAGACGCTTTTACACACAGACGCTTTTACACACAGACGCTTTTACACACACGGAGGCTTTTACACACACACTTTTACACACAAACACTTTTACACACAGACGCTTTTACACACAGACGCTTTTACACACAGACGCTTTTACACACAGACGCTTTTGCACACAGTCTTTTACACACAGACGCTTTTACACACAGAAGCTTTTACACACAGAAGCTTTTACACACAAACACTTTTACACACAAACACTTTTACACACAAACACTTTTACACACAGAGACTCTTACACACAGACGCTTTTACACACAGACAAGTCCGGCACAAGTAAAATCGCAATTTTTCCTCAGTTTTTGCGGATCGACCCTCATTTCGTGTGAAAGGGTTGCTCCAGGACAAGTAAAATCGCAATTTTTCCTCAGTTTTTGCGCACCGACCCTCATTTCGTGCGAAAGGGTTGCTCCGGCACAAGTAAAATCGCAATTTTTCCTCAGTTTTTGCGCATCGACCCTCATTTCGTGCAAAAGGGTTGCTCCGGCACAAGTAAAATCGCAATTTTTCCTCAGTTTTTGCGCATCGACCATCATTTCGTGCGAAACGGTTGCTCCAGGACAAGTAAAATCGCAATTTTTCCTCAGTTTTTGCGCATTGACCTTCATTTCGTGCGAAAGGGTTGCTCCGACACAAGTAAAATCGCAATTTTTCCTCAGTTTTTGCGGATCGACCCTCATTTCGTGTGAAAGGGTTGCTCCAGGACAAGTAAAATCGCAATTTTTCCTCAGTTTTTGCGCATCGACCCTCATTTCGTGCGAAAGGGTTGCTCCAGGACAAGTAAAATCGCAATTTTTCCTCAGTTTTTGCGCATCGACCCTCATTTCGTGCGAAAGAGTTGCTCCGGCACAAGTAAAATCGCAATTTTTCCTCAGTTTTTGCGCATCGACCCTCATTTCGTGCGAAAGGGTTGCTCCAGGACAAGTAAAATCGCAATTTTTCCTCAGTTTTTGCGCATCGACCCTCATTGCGTGCGAAAGGGTTGCTCCAGGACAAGTAAAATCGCAATTTTTCCTCAGTTTTTGCGCACCGACCCTCATTTCGTGCGAAAGGGTTGCTCCGGCACAAGTAAAATCGCAATTTTTCCTCAGTTTTTGCGCATCGACCCTCATTTCGTGCAAAAGGGTTGCTCGGGGACAAGTAAAATCGCAATTTTTCCTCAGTTTTTGCGCATCGACCATCATTTCGTGCGAAACGGTTGCTCCAGGACAAGTAAAATCGCAATTTTTCCTCAGTTTTTGCGCATTGACCTTCATTTCGTGCGAAAGGGTTGCTCCGACACAAGTAAAATCGCAATTTTTCCTCAGTTTTTGCGGATCGACCCTCATTTCGTGTGAAAGGGTTGCTCCAGGACAAGTAAAATCGCAATTTTTCCTCAGTTTTTGCGCATCGACCCTCATTTCGTGCGAAAGGGTTGCTCCAGGACAAGTAAAATCGCAATTTTTCCTCAGTTTTTGCGCATCGACCCTCATTTCGTGCGAAAGAGTTGCTCCGGCACAAGTAAAATCGCAATTTTTCCTCAGTTTTTGCGCATCGACCCTCATTTCGTGCGAAAGGGTTGCTCCAGGACAAGTAAAATCGCAATTTTTCCTCAGTTTTTGCGCATCGACCCTCATTTCGTGCGAAAGGGTTGCTCCGGCACAAGTAAAATCGCAATTTTTCCTCAGTTTTTGCGCATCGACCCTCATTTCGTGCGAAAGGGTTGCTCCAGGACAAGTAAAATCGCAATTTTTCCTCAGTTTTTGCGCACCGACCCTCATTTCGTGCGAAAGAGTTGCTCCGGCACAAGTAAAATCGCAATTTTTCCTCAGTTTTTGCGCATCGACCATCATTTCGTGCAAAAGGGTTGCTCGGGGACAAGTAAAATCGCAATTTTTCCTCAGTTTTTGCGCATCGACCCTCATTTCGTGCGAAAGGGTTGCTCCGGCACAAGTAAAATCGCAATTTTTCCTCAGTTTTTGACGATCGACCCTCATTTCGTGCGAAAGGGTTGACGTTTCGTGACTCCCCGCCGGCACCACCCTCGGCCTAAAGAGAGAAAGATAAAGAAGGCGAGAGAGAGAAAAAGGAGAGAAAGGAGAGAGGGAGAGAAAGGAGAGAGGAAAGAGGAGGGAGAGAGAGAGAGAGATAGAGAGAGGGAGAGAGAGAAGATGTGAGTATGTGAAGATGTGAGTGCGAGAGAGAGAAAGTGAAGATGTGAGTATGTGAAGATGTGAAGATGAGCAGATGTGAAGATGAGCAGATGTGAAGATGAGCAGATGTGAAGATGAGAAGATGTGAAGATGAGCAGATGTGAAGATGAGCAGATGTGAAGATGAGCAGATGTGAAGATGAAAAGGTGTGAAGATGAGCAGATGTGAAGATGAGAAGGTGATGTGAGTATGTGAAGATGTGAAGATGAGCAGATGTGAAGATGAGCAGATGTGAAGATGAGCAGATTTGAAGATGAGCAGATGTGAAGATGAGCAGATGTGAAGATGAGAAGGTGTGAGAGAAGGTGTGAAGATGAGAAGGTGTGAAGATGAGAAGATGAGATACAGACCCCCACTATTGGAAGAACCCTGCGCTCAGACGCTCTCGGGAAAATATGGTCTAGGTGCTGGATCCATCCCCAATGAGAAACAAGGAAATGCATGTGCAAAGGGGAATGATTTGAAGCTAAGGCGGGTGAATGAGCCAATGAGCAAAGCTCACAAAATAAATTCATCGAAGGGGCAAAGGGATAAGAATTACCCCACAAGTTAGAGAAAATAACAAGGAGAAGTGCCGCTAAAGCTTGGGATCCGCTAAAGCATTCCTGGAATGAGCCAGCTACACTCCACAAATATCCTTTCAAACATCAGCAAGTGAGCAGCAACAGAACCTTGCGCAAATCTTATAAAAACCAGTGGATATATTGTATCCACTATTAGTCATCTCAATATAAACAGGACTAATAGTGGATATATCACTATTATAAACACATTAATAGTGAACCGTTAGTCACTGTTATAAACAAGTGGATATATCTATTAGTCACTGTTCATCACTGTTCATCTCAACGGCTGACAGGAAATGTCAGGCAGCCCCAGTGGTAGGCACCAGCGGTAAGTAGGCCAACAGCGGCGTACTGGGCGACGGTGTATCGCTTCTTCCTTGGCGATGTAGAACAGACGTGGGACCCCCATTGAAAAACCGAACTTTTTTGAGCTACATGCCCCAATTCTTGGATAAATCCAATAAACATAGTGTGTATACCGTATATATTTATATTTATACAAACATATAATTATATGATTATATCATAAATTATATCTGATTTATGTAATTATGTATAATTCTGGTATCTCTCATACATCCCCCGAAATGATTGCATGATATTGCATGTACCCCCCGATTACTCCCATCACCTTTCTACTCAACATGATAATCACCCATTATCACTTTATGTTCTCTCCTTGCAATTGTTTGGGTTGAACTGGTCTGCCATTCACTTACGACATCTTACGACGAAATTTCGCCGATCACTTGCGACGAAACTGTGGCCCTACTTTTTTGCCGATCAGTTGCGCCGAAATTTCTGTGAAACCCTATGAATTACAAGCTGATTACGTGCAAAGCAGTCCATAAAACGATACTATGAGCCAACTTACAATACAATTGTCTTACATTTAGCAATGGTTCTACCTTTTAGGCCCACGGGGTTGGGGTGGGGTTGGGGTGGGGTGGGGTTGGGATGTTAACGTTCGCTCACACGGGCAAACCAAGGATGGCTTACGGGTTTGGGGTGGGGTTGGAGAAAAAATGTAAAAAACCACAGTTCATAGAAGTTTTTAATTTCAATTATAACCGTCTAAACACAGATTTTTAATATTGTTGATTACTTCATTTGTTCAACAATATTAAAACTGTAATGAAAATAAAAACAGTCAAGGCATAATTACCTCATTCATTTTTTCAAAATCATCACTACTAACCATGTATTACCTCTTTCATTTCTATAAATCATAAAAGTCAATACCTAATTACCTCATTCATTTTATTGAAACCTAACTACTGACTATTATTTAAGTTTCTTTGATGCTTCTCTGTTTTCTTATGCTTATAGTAATTTGCTTGGGTCATTGAACAATTACAAACAGAACAACTAACAATTTTAGATTGAAATGTGTTATTATAGTCCTGCTTCATTTTTCTATATTCCTCATCTTCTTCATATCTTTTTCTTTGAACCTCATTTCGTTTATGTTTATGTTTGTGATAACTGGTTCTTTTATCTGACAAGCACATTTTACAAGTTTTTAACCCTTCATCAAAATTATCAATGTCCATAGTTCTTTCACAAGTTTTACAGGTTTTATCATCCATATATCTTAAAACAGTCATTTTCTTAAATCTGTTTTCAGATTTTTTTGATATTTTTCGTGCATAGAAAATCACATCATGACCTCATCCATTCCATACCCAAAACAAAAACAAAAAAAACATCAAAATAAAAAAACAAAACAACAAACCATAATAAAGACAATTTCCTCACCTTTAATAATCCTATCTTAATAATTCATAAATCAAATAGTAGTAAATGTCTTCAATAATTATTAATTTAAAATGAAATGCTTGTATTCCTATGATACTATCTTTATGTCGGTCTTCATCTATATCTTCCTGTATTTCTTCAACTGCTTTCTCTAATATTGTATCTATACTATCTTCATCTAAATATTCATCAAAGCCATTCATAAAATAAATCTCTGTATAACTAAATTCATTTTCTCCATATTCCTTTTCTGGGAGTTTTGCCACTAATTGAACCTCAATATCAAGTTTAACTCTATAATCTAAATCATCTTCTACTTCTTCATAAATTAAAAATAGTAATTCTTTCTTTCTTCTGTTATGATGTTTCTTATACTTTTCAAACTAAATGGTACTCCCTTTCTCAAAATACAATACTCTATATACATCTTGTCTCTTTGTCTTATCGTTCTGTCCTTTTTCGGACCAAGTTTTGATACTCTATATGTATCCTCTACTCTTCCAATGCTTCACTATGTCTATATTTCATTTTCACATATTCAGGATCTCCATGAGTATATGATACAATATTACTCAGTACATCAACAGGCAAATCCTTCATAAAATTCATCCTAATAATATATACTTAAATAACTATTCTTTCCGCAAATATTCTCAGATTAAAATATATCATTCTTTAAAAACCTACTTAAAGATAAATTAACTAGATAAAATATATACTATTATATGATGAAAAAAGTTATAGACTATCTACTAAGTAATGATTTAGCAGAAATACCAAAACGAGGAAGGAGAGAATTAAAGTCAAGAATAATAGATGATAAAAGATTTAGATACAACAAAGACAAACCAATATCTACTGTTTTAACAAAGAAACTATTAACAGTAAAGAAAACTAATGAATACAGAAGTTATGCTTTAAACAAGGCAAAAGATTCGTTCAGTGAAGGAAGAGTGAGACAAATACTGACCAAACACGCAATCAGAAACAAATTTAGGGTCAGAGATATTCAATCAGCATTCAGAAGATATGCTAATTCAATAGTTTTAGAAAATAGACACTTTGAAGGAGAAAGAGGACTGGACATGATTGCACACCAAAAACCAAGACTAGTAGAATTTTTAGAAAGAATAGAAGCGTGAAACTTAACATAAGAACAGAAGCACTCTTTGAAAAACCTGAATATGATGATGGAGGAAATGACATCGGCAGTCAAGAACTTGTATATGCTTTACCTTCAACCCGCTTCAATATCAGTAATGAGGATGAACTGACACAAGCATTAGAAGACAGTTTATACAAATCTTATTACAAATACAAAATTTAGAAGCATCAGCATCTAATTTACACTTCAAAAAGATTTTGTCAATAACCATTCATTATGACAGATATGACCCAACAAGGGCAGGGAGATACATAGAACTAGCAGAATGGATTAAATTAAAAAAGGCATGTATCAACATTAAAAACAAAGACCAAAAATGTTTTAGATATTGTATTCAATCGGTAGTCTATGACAAAATAAGCAAACATCACCCAGAAGAAATGTTCCACTACAATAAACTAAAAGATGATATTTTGAACTGGGATGGTGTAAATTTTCCGACTGGTAATAGGGACATAGACAGATTTGAAGAGAACAATAAATTAGTGTCAATAAATGTTTTTGAACCTGATGACTGCTTGAATGATAATAAAATCATATTACATAGAGGCACTAAAAATACAAATGCCAAATATGAGATTGATTTATTAAAGGTCTATGATGAAGACAATAATTATCACTATGTTTTAGTTTTAAAAAAAGTAGATTACTTAACTGTCAAAGCAACACTAATACAAAGCAAAAACACTACTGTCACCATTGCTTAAATCCATTTCAATCAGAAAAGGCATATAAGAACCAGCTTGAAAAGGATGTATGGCATCAGAAGGACAACAAACAAAGATGCCAAATAAAGACACGTATATAGAATTTGAAAAGCATAATACTAAATTGCCTTGTCCTTTTGTAATCTATGGTGATTCTGAATGTCTAACCACTAACTCTAATACTGAAATAAAGGGAACTTACGGCACCGAAGGTGCCCTAAGTTGCTCTGGAAGCAGTGCTCCCAGAGGAACTTACCAAGAACATAAACCTTGCGGTTATATGTTGAATGTTGTAAGCAGGATTGATAATACTTGCAAACCGTATTTATACAGAGGTGAGGATTGTATGAAACAGTTTGTAGAACAACTGACCGAAATTAAGAAAGATATTTTTGAAAAAATGAATGTTAATAAACCAATGGATGAATTAACAAACGAACAAAAATTAGAGTTTAAATTATCGTCTCATTGTTCCATCTGCGGTAAGAAATTTGAACCTGATGATGAGAAAGTCCGCGACCACTGCCACTTCACAGGCAAATACAGAGGCGCAGCGCATGTAAAATGTAATCTGGATTATTCATTTAGATATTTTAAGATCCCTATCTTCTTTCATAATCTTAAAAACTATGACGCTCACTTAATCATTGCCAGAGCAAATGAACTAAACATAGAACTAAACCAAAACAAAAGAATAGAGGTAATAGCACACAACAGCGAAAAGTTCATAACCTTTTCATTTGGTGCCTGTCAGTTTAAAGATAGTTTTGCTTTCTTAACTGCGTCATTGGATAAACTAGTTAGATTAAACAAATATGAGGGAAACGAAAAGATTAAAGATTGGGAAACTCGTTTCAGATATACAAGCACCAACCCATACATTAAATCTAAAACTGATTTGAATTTACTGACTGATAAGGGTGTCTATCCATACGACTATATGAATTCATGGGATAAATTTGATGAAACAAAACTACCAAAGAAAGAAGACTTTTACAGTCAATTATATGAAGAAAACATAACTGACAAAGACTACGCCAGAGCAAATATTGTATGGAAACATTTTAACATTAAAAACCTTGGTGAATATCATGATTTATATTTGATGACTGATGTATATTTACTAACCGATGTATTTGAAAATTTTAGGGACATGTGCTTAAACTATTATGGTTTAGACCCAGCATATTATATCACTTTACCTAACTATTCTTGGAATGCGTTTTTATCATTGACAGGAGTTAGACTACAACAAGTACACATAAAAGAAATGTATGAGATGATTGAACATGGATTAAGAGGAGGAATGACGCAGTGCTCCTTTAAGAAAGTAGAAGCAAACAATAAATACATGAATGAAGATTATGATAAATCCAAACCTTCATCATACATAAGCTATTTAGATGCTAATAACCTTTACGGATTAGCAATGTGTAAGAAACTGCCATATGGTGATTTTAAATGGTATTACGGCAGAATGGATGAGAAGAGGGTAATGAAATATAGTGATGATGATGACATAGGATACATATTAGAAGTTGATTTAGATTACCCAAAAGAACTACATGATTTACATAAAGGCTATCCATTAGCACCTGAAATCATGTGTATCAATGAGAGTATGCTTTCACAAGTCCAAAGGATATACACAAATACTATTACGGAAAGGATGCCAGTGATGAAAAGGCAAATAAATTAGTATTAAATGTTATGGATAAAAAGAAGTATGTTTTACATGTATCAGCATTGAAGTTCTATTTGCAAAATGGATTACGTCTTAGAAAAGTCCATAGAGCAATGAGTTTTAAGCAAGCAAATTTCTTAAAACCATTCGTTGAATTCAACACCGAAAAGAGAAAGAATGCCAAAAATGATTTTGAAAAAGATTTGTTTAAGCTAATGAACAACAGTGTATATGGCAAGACCATGGAGAATGTAAGAAAGCATGGTGATTATGAGATAGTCAATACGCCTGAACGCTTCCAAAAACTGGTAAATAAACCGCTATTCAAGCACAGGTATATCATAAATGAAGGCCTTGTAATTGTTGAAAAAGATAAACACACAGTGGAACTAAACAAACCTATCTACATGGGTATGTCTATTTTAGACTATTCTAAAATTCACATGTATTCGTTTTACTATGATGTTTTGAAACCAAAATATCAAGATAATATCAAGTTGGTATATACTGATACTGATAGTTAGGTAATAAAAGTTGAGACTGATGACTTATATGAAGACTTTAAGGAGATTAATGAATACATGGATTTTAGTGATTATCTACCAGAGCATCCAAACTATGATAAAACAAATAAGAAGGTATTAGGCAAGTTCAAGGATGAAATGAACGGTAAAATAATTACTCACTTTATAGGATTGAAACCAAAGGCATATTGCTATAAAGTATATGGTGATGATAAAGAACATAAGAAGAGTAAAGGAGTAGTAAAGCATAAAGTGAGTAATCAGTTAAGTTATAAAACTTATGAAGAGACATTGAATAGAAACTGTAAAGAAGAAGTCAGTTTTAACACTATCAGAAGCAAGAACCATCAAATCTATAGCATTAATCAGACTAAGTATGCTTTAAGCAACTACGATAATAAACGCTACTGGTTTTCAGATTTTGAAAGTCTCCCGTTTGGACATTATGCCATAAAATAGCTACACAACGAAAAGATGGTTTAAGATGTATGGATATAAAAAAAGGTGTAAACAGATATGAAACGGACAAATCCATAAGATAGTTTATGTTGGTTAAAATAGTTGCTACATCGGTTCAACAACTGAAAAACTGAGTCAAAGAATGGCAAGACATAGAAGAGATTATGAATCTTATCTATATACACAATACAAATCCCCAAAAACACCATATTAACTCTATGAAATCGTTTGATGAGTTCGGTGTTGAAAACTGTAAAATGGTTCTTATGGAAGAACGCCCATGCCAAAACAGAAAGCAACTCAAAAACAGAGAAGGTGAATATATTGAAAATGATAAGAGCCGTCTTAGCGGATGTTTTGTTGGTCGGACTTGAATGGAATATTACGATGCCACAGGAGAGCATCACCTTGAAGAAACGAAAGGACGCCAAATATTCAAATTGTAGAATATTGAAAAATACAAAGAAAAAGACAAACAGCATCATGAGAACAAAAAACAAAATATAAGAACGCTAGAAAAATAAAGATAGATATAATGAGAAGAATTTAAGTATAGAGAAGAAAACAGAGAAGCAATGAGGCAAACACAAAGAAAAAGATACCAAAGAGAGAAAAATAGAATTAATGCCCAAAACAAGAGAAAGGCCAAAACAGAAGAAAGAAGAACAGTTACTAATCAACCAATAGTAATTCATGCCTATTATATCTTTTACTCATTCCATCCAATTTATAATATCTATTATTCATCATATCACGACCAACTAATATCAATTTGTATTTCCTTTCACTCCATTGACTTCTAGTTTCTTTCCTTGATACATAGTTGCCCTTTCCTTTATCAAATATCTTAACATAATCTCCTTCACTTATGTTTGGATATTTTCTGTTGTGCTTTTCTTTCAGTATCAGATTTGTTCTGACCTGAATTACGTTATCAAGATTGTGCGCATTATTAGGTGTTGTCTTGGTGCTACCGTGGATTTGGTTGTTGTATCTATTCAACGAGGGCTTTAGCACTTCCACCCATGTTTTGGTTTTGTAATGCCTCAATCTGTCCCCAATCATTTTTTTGACCGTGCGTATCATCCTTTCTGCCTGATTTGCATGCGTCTTTGTTATTACGTGTGTTATACCTTCCTCCTTAAAGAATGTTTGCAGTTTCTTGCTGTTCAACGCTCCTTTGTCGTCGCTGTAAATCGACAAAGGCTGGCCTAATACCTTGAAACACTCCATGACTGCTTTATAAACGTCATCACCATCTTTATTCTCGGTAGGGACTATGTGACATTTTTTACTGAATATATCTATGCAAGCCAAACCATATCTTAGTTGACTTTTGATTTCAGAACCTACGTCTCGCAGCAAACTGGTGACATCCATCAAGTCAATTTGGAATTCATACTTGGGAAACGGTGCAGTGTAGGAATTGTAGTTCTTGTAGTTTCTTGTTTGCTTGTTCGGTTGCGCCCTCATCCATGCAGATACCATATCCAAAGTTATGCCCACATCGACTTTCCTCGCCTTTTCGTATAAGTCCCTCACCGAACCGAAGCCCTCCTCCACGTCGTAATATTTTTTTCCAATACCTTTTCTTTTTCCAATCTTGTCATTAGAAATACTTAGATTATAATTTTATGATGTTTTCTTGCATCATAAAATCATAACGAACTTACACTAAGCACCTTTGGCACTTTTTGGTTTTCTTGTGCTTTGCCAAGTTTGATTTACAACTTAAGTCAGAACCGCATATATCGCATACGCACGGTTGTTTCGTTTTCTCTTGGTAATATCTTTGGAAATACGTTTCGTCATTCGGTTTTCTGTTGTAGTATCCGTCGTCCTGCTTTCTCCATTCAGGATTTCTAGCCTTTTCACCAAAAGAACCTGTTTTATCACCTTCTTCAGACGAAGAAGACGTTTCGCTGTCAGTCAGTTCTTTGTTTCCGAAACCGTTCCAAATAAAGTCAAAGGATTGATTAGTCATTGACATTTCAACTCCGTTGCTTACAAACCGTTGCTTACAAAGTAACAAGGCATACTGTGTATATATAGTCAGTTATATATCTTAATATTTGTTTAAGTACTTTTTGCCCGATGGGGGTTTTGTGTATAATATCTTTACGCCGTCTCATATAAGTCGGTGGCATGCTTTTCGTGACTACAAGGAGTTTAGCATGTTGAAAAGGCACCCTTAGTTGCCAAAACTTTGTCCACTAGTTTTCCACCGATTTTCCTTAAATTTTCTTCTAGTTGTCCATTCAAAGCTCCGACTCCCAGGAAAGCCTGTCCAAAATTAAGCGCAAGTCTTTTTTTAGGAAACTGTATGTTGCTTGGTCTGTGCTTGGGCGCTATGTGCAACGCCTGAATGAAACATGCTATGACCAGCTCTTGGGTCATTGCTCCTGCACCCGTTGCATGCATGACCTGTTTGTCAGGAAAAGTCAACCCTTCAGTCCAAGTTGGAATTGTCCAACTGCAACGCATACTCTATCATTGACGCAAGGTCATACCACAACGAACCAACTGTGCTGATTCTGTGATACGAAGTGAAACATTAATAGACTACATACACGCTCACATGCGTGCTCTCATTGGATTTCGACAGCCTCAGCCGACAGAGCAACAAACAGACCCTCATGAGAGCCAAATTTGTTGCGGTGACCACGGAACTCCATTACCGTCAAGCTACAGCAGGTTGCTGAGAAAGCTGAGACACACACTCACGCTGATGGTATCGTGAAACCATAGCAGTCTGTCCTGAATGCTCAGAGGCGGCAACAAAAATACATCAGAAAGTTGTAAACAATGACATCAATCTGAACCGAAGCATTGCAAAAGCTGCTCAAAACGAAACACCAAGTGATGGGCTTGGACTTGCCACGATTGACTGGTGCTTCTTCATCTTCCCGCGTCCAACTTCCACCCTGCAAATCCACGATGAGCAAACTGGCATATCACAATACTCAAACGACAACTTGAAGCACTGTTTCGAAAGGTCAGGTTAGATAGTGCGGTGGATGGTGGAAGAAAATAGCGAAGCTGTCCTTCAGGCTGTAGATGTCAATCAAGGGAGCTGCGATTGACAATTTCATCTCCTTCTCAATCGCCTCACAGAAAAACGACCCACTTTTACACTCTTTCAAAGACAAACATGCTCTGATTTTCACTGTCGACTTTGTCGTCTCAACGCTCACTAAGCCTCACGCATTGCCGGAAACCAAACGCTAAATTGGTTTAGTCAATGCACCAAGTTTGAACGTTACGGCACAGTTTTTGACATGAATGCAAACCATGAACTCACAGCACAGATTGCAAAAATGTTTGCTCTGCTCAATCTTTGTCACGTCTCTTCTGAAAAATGTTCCCAGAACAAGAGACAAACAAAATTTCGCTTGAGGTCTACACTTTTTTCAAGTCATCCATATTCTGGATGTCCTGAAAAGAAAAAACTGACAAAAGCGAATCAAACTTAGGTGAGTTGAAACTGCTGGCATTTCGCATCACTTTTCTAGCGTCCTTATCCTTGACTTGAAATCCATTGCCAACGAACTCGAAGCCACCTTTGCCGTCCTGCAAGGTCAACAGCCAAGACATTCAAACCCAAACCCGTGTTGCACAAGCCGCTTGCCCGCAACCAATCTCTTGACTGGCGAGGAAGACATGAACGCATGGCTGAAGGAAATCTCTTGATAAAGTTTTGGCTGAACAAACCACTTAAATCTTAACCTAACACTAGTCAAAACGAAAAGGGACAAAGGCATAAACTGTTCCATTGACTTTTGCAAATTACAAAGCCTTTGATGCTCGACTAGGAGAAATGATGGAACACAACCCTACCTGTGTTAACATGACCAATTAACACCGGCTTTTAGCACAAGAACCACAAAAAGGAACACATGAAAGGAACACATAGGGACGACAAAGCCGCTCGTTCAACACTTGCAGTGTTTCTCAAAAGATGAGGTGTTGAGTAGGAAGAGTCAAAATGAACATGGGAAAGAAACAGTGGCATTCCAGAAAACATGCCAAGTCTTTCGTCGAAATCCTCTCTATCAAATTGAGGGAAACGTTTGAAAGATATCTTGATTCCAGCGCCACCCTTTCAACCAATGTCCGGCCGTGCTCAAAAAAACACATAGCAAACACTTAACGCGCATGACAAGCAACGCAACGCACCTTGCAAAACATTTGGCAACATGGCAACATGGCAGTGGGAAATCTCTTGAAGCGTCGACTGAACAAATCACTTGTATTTAACCTAACACTAGTCAGAGGAACTTTGAAGGGAACAATGGCATCAACTGTTGCAGTGGCTCTTGTAAATAACAATGCTTTTGACGCTTGAGTGGGAGAATTGATGGAGCTCAAGCCTACTTTCATCCACACGACCAATCAACACCGTTTTTGGCACACGAACCATTCAAAGCAACACATGAGAGGAACATATAGGAATGACAAGGCTGCTTGTTCAACACTTGCTGTATCATTCAAAAGGTGAGATGTTGAGGTGGGAACAGACAAAAGGGCACGGCAAAGGAACAAGGGCATGGCAGAAAATCGCACAAACGTCTTTAGTCTATCCTCTCTACCAATTTAAGGCAAATGTTGGGAAGATATCATTCAACAAATCCTGAAGGAAAAAACCCATTATCTTCTCCCTTAAGACGCCCTGCACCCTACCAAGTTCGTAGCATGACAGTGTATTTTCTTGCACAGTGGACTTACCCTTAATCACGCTTTTAGTTTGGGGCATGGCTTTTCGATAATAAAAGTTCTTCCTACACCTGACAAAAGGGCACAGCAAAGGAACAAGGGCGTGGCAGAAAAACATACAAAGTCTTCAGTCTAAATCCTCTCTATCAATCGCAGGAAGATTATTGGAACATATGTTTAAACAAATCCTGAGGAATGAACAACCCTGCAATCTTCTCCCCAAATAGTGCTGAGCTGTCTCAAGAACATAAAATGACACAGTATTATTTTGCATAGCGGGCTTACACATAATCACATGTTTGGCTTGGGAGGAAAGTTGCATTACCACCATCAATCCATGCAGTTTGCTGCTGAGTTGGCATAGACATGATTGTTTAAATTTATCGTAGAACCCAATACAATAGTGCTTCCTTGGTGAAGCAACTGACTGGCACCGGTCACTCCTGTCCGCCTTTAGTTGCCTCACCCACACTGCTCCAGCTTGTGGTCTGGTGATGCCTTACGTTCAACATGTTCAACCGAGAACGGATGGAGAAAAAATGGTTCGCGTATCCGATAAATGCTCCTGAAAGATTGAGAAACAAACTGCAAAATGAATGGGGCTCATAGTGACGAGAGGTTGCTCCAAAAGAAAAGTCTTTCTTTGAAGTCCAAGTTGCTTGGTTTCACCGTGTCCACCATCCGCTGGATGCACTTGCGTGCATATGTAGTTGGTGGAATTAAAACCCGCACAGCATCTGGGTCTCTGAACATATCTTCCTTCAAGGCTTGGTCAAAGAAAGTAGTGGTCTGTCTCTCGATGATGGCGCCGAAGTTCTTCTTGGCGATGATGCGAGCACCCTTCTGGCTCTCCGTCTCCGCTTCTGCAGCGCCACCCTCTACTTGCGACCATCCTTTCTGAGCCAAGTTCTCCATGTGCTTCCGAGTGAGCGGGTCACCAACGAGGTCATCTAAGCCGGCATTGCCTCGGACGTTGAAGGGGTCGAAGAGCCTCTCCTGACCCAACTCGAATTGCTCACGGAGCTTGTCGACCGCCTGGTGGCACAAAAAAACGTTTCCACCGAAGGTCTCATAGAACTCCTGCCAGCCCACAACACAAAAGCATTTGCCATATTCCGATTTCACATGGTATTGCACGCAAACAGTTCCGACCCATGCATCCCGTGATAAACTGATTACAAGAAATTCAACAAAACAAAGAACACCAAAATTCGACCCTGTTTTACACGAGCATGAGCTAACAAAAGCAAGCTTTAGAAAAGCACTGCGCAAAGTTGCTCATAGCTCCTGTGCCAAGTCTTGAGACAAACCCCACTCTTGCAGCAAAGAAAGCATAGGCTTCTCTTCAGCCTCCGGAGCTACAATCGTATTGAGGGCATCATACTTGTTGAAGCCAAGAGCTTGTAGTCCCAATGGGAAATCATAGTCAGAGGCAACCAGAATAATAGACGCTTTCCCCTGCTCCTTTGTCAGCGCCACAAAGGTTGCGAGCGCTCTGTAAGCTGCTTCTCTTCTGCCATTCCCATTCCCACCGTTACCATTGGGAAAGGCGATGTTGGCTTCATCAACAATCATGACTGGAACCGTCTCTGCAGCCATTGTTGCCGCAACAAAAGCCTTGATGAACTCCTCGGGCTTGGTGATGTTGAGAAACAAAGAGAGAAGAGTTTCCACTGCACCCTCTCCTATCTCCTCATCGTCACTCTTCTTTAAGTTCGCTTTGCCAAGTGCTCCAAGAACCGCAGAACCGGCGGCAACCAGCCGCTCTGCCCCGAATGGCAAATTCTTTGCGGTCCATCTTCGCTTAGCTTCTTCTTGCAAACATTCCAATGCATCCGTTGACTGGGCTTTGCTAGGGAGACGCATATTGACGTAGAGCAAAGGAGCTTCATCGCCAGCATTGTCAACAACGGTCTGCACAATTTTGGTCTCTCCGAGGGACTTGCCCCCAATGACAAGGTGCAAACCAGACTTTCCCATAGCCTGACGAAGTTGCGTGACATCTTGAACTGTATCACAATTTAGCTGAGCTGAAGTCTTTTCAAAAATGGACAGGAAAAACCGTCTAATAACCGCATAAACTTCCTTAACCATACTGAACCTCTAAACTCCAAACAGAATTAAAACAAGTTCATGAGAAACAACGGATAGCTCAACCGCACTGCCTCATTCAATGTCTTCACAAACTCCTCTCGCCCAGCAACCGCGTTGCTCTTTTGGTAAAGCTCTGCTCTGTTGCTCACATCTTTCAGGTATTGGGCGGGACTGATGCCTTTGTTTTGGGCGCTTTCCTCTATCTGCTTTGGGATGCTGAAGGTCAAATTTTGGAAGGCGCCGACCAAAAAACAACTAATTGCAGCAAGACGCAGACAAGAAGCTGAAGCGCTTCTCTTGGAAGCCATTGCACTGAAAAAAGGGTCGCAATCAAGCAATCAAAACTGAGTTTCGACCCGTTCTGGAATAGTTCTTTGTTCTGGCTACCCAACACTGTTTGTTCGATGCGTTCTGAATTGAGCCTTCTAAGACTGAGCTGCACGGAAGGGGCTGTTGCCCCGGAATTCATCTGCAAACGCTGAGCCGAAAGCTTGAAACTAAACATCAAACCCAGACGCGCATGGAAGCATGCCATGTTTGCAAATACATTTCAACGTGCTGACGCAAGAAATCCACAGGTTCACCCTCGTTTGCGTTTTCCTGCAAGCTCCATGAGTGGTTGCGGGCTGGAAATCCCTCATTGTTTTTGTGTTTTGAGCAAGTATGTACATACTTAAAAATGCGTTTGGTATTTTTTGGCTTTGGGAGTTGGGGTTCCGGCTAACGAGGCTGGGCTCTCAGGAAATCAGCCACTGACTTTGAGGAAATCTGTCACCGAATCCGTCACCGACTTTGGGGAAATCTGTCACCGATTTTGGGGAAATCCGTTCCAATTTTGGGGAAATGCGTCACCGATTTTGGGGAAAAACATGTGCCTTTTTTGGGAAAAACAGGCTCCGTTTTTGGGAAAAACATGCTCCGTTTTTGGGAAAAACATGCTCCGTTTTGGGGACGAACAAGCTCCGTTTTTGGGAAAAACATGTTCCTTTTTTGGGAAAAAACATGCTCCGTTTTTGGGAAGAACAGGCTCCGTTTTTTGGGAAAAACGGTTTCGATTTGCGGGGAAATTGGCTTGGTTTTTGGATTGGCTTGGGACAAAGCTCAAGTCTCACTGTTTTGAACGCAAAGCATGTTTGGGTTTGGATTTTTGAGGTTTTAGGACGGGGCGTCTCTAAAAATAAGTCAACCGGTGGGAAGTTGGAAAGGTAAACTGCTCAAACCTATAAACTTTGATGTTGAAAATTGGGTCTTGTTCTGTTAATTAAAGTCTTGCGCGAAAAGGCACGCAGAGATGACATCAGGACAAATCTAATGTTTCTGATGAAAAATACTTAAACAAATATTTAGATATATAGTTAACTATATTTGCAGTATGCCTTGTTACTTTGTAAGCAACGGAGTTGAAATGTCAACGACTAATCAAACCTTCGACGTTATTTGGAACGGTTTTGGAAACAAAGAACTGACTGACAGCGAAACGTCTTCTTCGTCTGAAGAAGGTGATAAAACAGGTTCATTTGGTGAAAAGGCTAGAAATGCTGAATGGAGAAAGCAGGACGACGGATACTACAACAGAAAACCGAACGACGAAACGTATTTCCAAAGATATTACCAAGAGAAAACGAAACAACCGTGCGTATGCGATATATGCGGTTCTGACTTAAGTTGTAAATCAAACTTGGCAAAGCACAAGAAAACCAAAAAGTGCCAAAGGTGCTGAGTGTAAGTTCGTTATGATTTTATGATGCAAGAAAACATCATAAAATTATAATCTAAGTATTTCTAATGACAAGATTGGAAAAAGAAAAGGTATTGGAAAAAATATTACGACGTGGAGGAGGGCTTCGGTTCGGTGAGGGACTTATACGAAAAGGCGAGGAAAGTCGATGTGGGCATAACTTTGGATATGGTATCTGCATGGATGAGGGCGCAACCGAACAAGCAAACAAGAAACTACAAGAACTACAATTCCTACACTGCACCGTTTCCCAAGTATGAATTCCAAATTGACTTGATGGATGTCACCAGTTTGCTGCGAGACGTAGGTTCTGAAATCAAAAGTCAACTAAGATATGGTTTGGCTTGCATAGATATATTCAGCAAAAAATGTCACATAGTCCCTACCGAGAATAAAGATGGTGATGACGTTTATAAAGCAGTCATGGAGTGTTTCAAGGTATTAGGCCAGCCTTTGTCGATTTACAGCGACGACGAAGGAGCGTTGAACAGCAAGAAACTGAAAACATTCTTTAAGGAGGAAGGTATAACACACGTAATAACAAAGACGCATGCAAATCAGGCAGAAAGGATGATACGCACGGTCAAAAAAATGATTGGGGACAGATTGAGGCATTACAAAACCAAAACATGGGTGGAAGTGCTAAAGCCCTCGTTGAATAGATACAACAACCAAATCCACGGTAGCACCAAGACAACACCTAATAATGCGCACAATCTTGATAACGTAATTCAGGTCAGAACAAATCTGATACTGAAAGAAAAGCACAAGAGAAAATATCCAAACATAAGTGAAGGAGATTATGTTAAGATATTTGATAAAGGAAAGGGCAACTATGTATCAAGGAAAGAAACTAGAAGTCAATGGAGTGAAAGGAAATACAAATTGATATTAGTTGGTCGTGATATGATGAATAATAGATATTATAAATTGGATGGAATGAGTAAAAGATATAATAGGCATGAATTACTATTGGTTGATTAGTAACTGTTCTTCTTTCTTCTGTTTTGGCCTTTCTCTTGTTTTGGGCATTACTTCTATTTTTCTCCCTTTGGTATCTTTTTCTTTGTGTTTGCCTCATTGCTTCTCTGTTTTCTTCTCTATACTTAAATTCTTCTCATTATATCTATCTTTATTTTTCTAGTGTTCTTATATTTTGTTTTTTGTTCTCATGATGCTGTTTGTCTTTTTCTTTGTATTTTTCAATATTCTCTATTTGAATACGTGGCGTCCTTTCGTTTCTTCAAGGTGATGCTCTCCTGTGGCATCGTAATATTCCATTCAAGTCCGACCAACAAAACATCCGCTAAGACGGCTCTTATCATTTTCAATATATTCACCTTCTCTGTTTTTGAGTTGCTTTCTGTTTTGGCATGGGCGTTCTTCCATAAGAACCATTTTACAGTTTTCAACACCGAACTCATCAAACGATTTCATAGAGTTAATATGGTGTTTTTGGGGATTTGTATTGTGTATATAGATAAGATTCATAATCTCTTCTATGTCTTGCCATTCTTTGACTCAGTTTTTCAGTTGTTGAACCGATGTAGCAACTATTTTAACCAATAAACTATCTTATGGATTTGTCCGTTTCATATCTGTTTACATCTTTTTTATATCCATACATCTTAAACCATCTTTTCGTTGTGTAGCTATTTTATGGCATAATGTCCAAACGGGAGACTTTCAAAATCTGAAAACCAGTAGCGTTTATTATCGTAGTGGCTCAAAGCATACTTAGTCTGATTAATGCTATAGATTTGATGGTTCTTGCTTCTGATAGTGTTAAAACTGACTTCTTCTTTACAGTTTCTATTCAATGTCTCTTCATAAGTTTTATAACTTAACTGATTACTCACTTTATGCTTTACTACTCCTTTACTCTTCTTATGTTCTTTATCATCACCATATACTTTATAGCAATATGCCTTTGGTTTCAATCCTATAAAGTGAGTAATTATTTTACTGTTCATTTCATCCTTGAACTTGCCTAATACCTTCTTATTTGTTTTATCATAGTTTGGATGCTCTGGTGGATAATCACTAAAATCCATGTATTCATTAATCTCCTTAAAGTCTTCATATAAGTCATCAGTCTCAACTTTTATTACATAACTATCAGTATCAGTATATACCAACTTGATATTATCTTGATATTTTGGTTTCAAAACATCATAGTAAAACGAATACATGTGAATTTTAGAATAGTCTAAAATAGACATACCCATGTAGATAGGTTTGTTTAGTTCCACTGTGTGTTTATCTTTTTCAACAATTACAAGGCCTTCATTTATGATATACATGTGCTTGAATAGCGGTTTATTTACCAGTTTTTGGAAGCGTTCAGGCGTATTGACTATCTCATAATCACCATGCTTTCTTACATTCTCCATGGTCTTGCCATATACACTGTTGTTCATTAGCTTAAACAAATCTTTTTCAAAATCATTTTTGGCATTCTTTCTCTTTTCGGTGTTGAATTCAATGAATGGTTTTAAGAAATTTGCTTGCTTTAAAACTCATCGCTCTATGGACTTTTCTAAGACGTAATCCATGTTGTAAATAGAACTTCAATGCTGATATATGTAAAACATACTTCTTTTTACCCATAACATTTAATACTAATTTATTTGCCTTTTCATCACTGGCATCCTTTCCGTAATAGTATTTGTGTATATCCTTTTGGACTTGTGAAAGCATACTCTCATTGATACACATGATTTCAGGTGCTAATGGATAGTCTTTATGTAAATCATGTAGTTCTTTTGGGTAATCTAAATCAACTTCTAATATGTATCCTATGTCATCATCATCACTATATTTCATTACCCTCTTCTCATCCATTCTGCCGTAATACCATTTAAAATCACCATATGGCAGTTTCTTACATATTGCTAATCCGTAAAGGTTATTAGCATCTAAATAACTTATGTATGATGAAGGTTTGGATTTATCATAATCTTCATTCATGTATTTATTGTTTGCGTCTAC
>CBDDTI010000314.1:0-8070 GCA_965233585.1 bacterium | reverse complement strand
ATAAACAATTTTGTAACTTTAACCCGGAGCAGATGCATTTTTGGATAAAACGTTGCCAAAGTTCTCTAGCGTCCGTATGGATGGAATCCACGAGAAACATTCGGGGTCCCTCGTCCAAAATTCTCTCCAGCCCCATAGGCACTTGGTCCATAGCCTGTTTGGTCGGCATTAGTACCATAATTACCGTAGCCGCTAGCATCTGAAGCGAAGGATGTTCTTGCAGGACCATAACTGGACTCTTGTTGCTGATAGTTACCCAGGCCTGCAAAACAACAACAAACAGCAAAAAATATCAACTCCAGTGATATCATATTATTACAACTGTGTTTGATATGGGGGTTTTTTGCGGACAAACTTTCGAACGTGAGTACAACGATGTTTTGTTAAATAAATTATTGTTATGCATAATAATACAAATTCGAAAATAACGTAAATCAGTTTCGTCCGGGATACATCAACTTTGAGTGACATACATTGATGTTGTATAGCATACATTGCTTTCCTGAATCATTTGTGCGTGACCGTTTGCAACTAAAAGATGTTCGATAAAACTAAACGATGAGGAAGCAGAAATGGAACTGACCGGAAGTCGGCTAGAAGAAGAGGCCAATATGGCGGAAATAGAAGAGGATGGATCGACGGATTTTTTAAGTGCACTTTTTATGAACGATTCCTGCGGCTTTTGACAATTTTGTCACATTAGCATATGGTAACTGAAGAGACTTTTAGGGCCTCTTCATATGAGCCCGGTCAACCGGGCTGACTCGGTTTCCGAGATCTCGCCTCGCCGTGTTCATATGAGGGGCCGGGCTGGTCCGGTTACCGGGATGAAAATTTTCCCATATGAACAATCCAGCCTGGTGACCGGGACGAAACATTTTCAACAAAATAGCTTCGCTTTCACCAGATAGCGGCCAAAATGGTATAATTTTGGTCTTGTATGTATTTCCACTTCAGGAGTACGCGAAATGGCTTTATTAATAAAGTTACATGGGTCCATGAAGTTCTGACAGTTGCGAATAGTATAAGCATTTTGGTTGTGTTTCTTGAATTCATCCTGGTCGACCGGGCTGAAATTTCTCATATAAACACACCACAGAATTTGTCCCGGTAACCGAGCCAGTAGGTTACCGGGGTCATATGAAGAGGCCCTTACCCATGTTTTTAATGTTTTATTTATATAAGAAGTCAGTCTTGAGAAAAAATACAGAAATTCCCATCGAGAAATTTCGGTCTCACATGCTATCCAGTAATACCATGACTGTGGCTATATGCCCGGCGGCAGCCCAGCAGTCAGAAATTTTCACAGAATTTCCACTGAAAGATTCTTTCAATCTTCTTGATAGTATTTGATGGTTCTTGAGAAATGTAGAGCGAGTGCAAAAGTTTTGTTCGTTTGCAAGATGATGAAATATCCGAGCTTGGGCATACTATGAAATTGGCATGCGCTTGAAAACCAACAGCTTCTTTCAAATTTAATGAGAAAAAGCGATATATCTTTAGAATAGCCAAGCAATTCTATAAATTGTTGTGAATTTGCTGTGGACGAATTCGCCTGCCGGTCAAGGTCTCGATCAAATAGACTAAATGCCCGGCAGACGTCCGAATTGTTCACCGAATTCCCACAGAAAGTGTCGTCGAAACGTACTGAGAATATTTGATGTTTGTTCGGAACCAAAAAAAGATTGTAAAAGTTGCTTTGGATTTCTTGTGGACAAATTCTCAGAGGCTGTAAATACCGAAATTACCACGTTCTTGATTATTGCGTGATCAGACTGCCGGTCATGGTCTCAAGTAAAAAAAAAAAATGCCGACAGTTTTTTTAAGAAAGAAAAAAAATGCCTGATCGCAGGTTATCAAAAGTGAGAATTCCTCTACCACAGATCCAGAATAATTTGAACAATCGCTTTGCATTTTTCTAATTGAATACCCCCCAATACGTTTCGACTAGACTTTCTGTGGGCATTCAGTGAAAAATTTTGACTGCCGGGCATTAATTTTATCTTTTTGAGACTGTGACCGGCAGTTGCATAAAAGGAAAACCTTGCAAATTTTAGTATGCACAAGCCTGGAAAAATCGTCCCCTAAAAATCCACAATAATTTTAGAGTCGCTTGGCTATTCCAAAGAAACATTGCATCTTTTTATTAGGTTTGAAAGAAGCTTTTTGTCGTAATTTGATAAATATCTCTAACTGCCGATGTAAGCATAAACTTTGTAAGTGTAAAGCACATACCAATTTTATAGTATGTCCAAGTTCGGATATTTCATCATCTTGCAAACAAACATAATTAAATTTTTATAAGCGCTCTACATTTCTGAAGAAATATCAAATACTATCAAGGAGTTTGAAAGAATCTTTCAGTGGAAATTCGTCCTAATAACTTGAATAACCATGTCCTTCAGAAACACGTGTAACGTCTGTAAAGCAAAGAAAAATCGAGATACCTAAAATCAAATTAAACGCCAGGGTTGTTCATAAGTGTTAAAACCTGACATCTCCACTTTATTCAAGAGGGGTATTTCGTACGTTTTCTCCTAAAACAGCCACTCGCAGGACGCAGTGTTCCTTTGTCCTTCTGCGCCATTTCAGTAGTCTACCAAAGGAATAAAAAATCTGTTGAATCCGAGCATCTCACTACCCCTCTTCTATTTCCACCACATTGACCTCTTCTTCTAGCCAACTTCTGGTCAGTTTTATTTCCGCTTCCTTATCTTTTAGTTTTATCAAACATCTTTTAGTTGCAAACGGTCACGCACAAATGATTCAGGAAAGCGATGTATGCTATACAACATCGATGTATGTCACTCAAAGTTGATGTATCCCGGACGACATTGATTTGTGTTATTTTTGAATTTGTATTATTACGCATAACAATATTTTCTTTAACAAAACATCAACGTACTCACGTTCGAAATTTTGTCCGCATAAAACCCCCAGAGTTTGATATATGTACAGTCAAACATGACCCTTCTATGTTTGTGTAACCTCAATGATGTTAGAGTTTCATTTTATTTGAACAGTCCAGTTTTGGCTTACCCCACATTTCCAGAATACATTGGATACACAACAATTTAACTGAAGGTTCTGGATAACTTGAAACTGGACTACTGTTGTATTTTACCCACTGACTCCTTAACCATCCAAAACTGGTCTTGAAGGAACTTGGCCCTTGTTTCAGGGCCATAGCTACTAACAGGCCAACCGAGGCACTTGCCTCAGTCATTTCTTTTGCCTTTGTTGTTTATAGTCATCATAAACCCTTTTAATACTTAGGAAGAGAACTCAATCATGGACTGATTGCTTCAGTCAGACATTTTTCATGGACATTGCCTCAGTCATAAGTTTTTTCTGGCTATGGCCTTGTGTATCATTAGTACAATCATCTCTCAAGTTTGTCTTTGGGTGCATAGTCATACCCACAGCCAAGGAAATGTTAACAACTGCGAAAGCTGCAGTGAAATGCGCATGCACGCTTTCTCACCATATGCTGAAAAATCTGTAGCAGCGGGGGTTTCCAATCGAGGCTGGGATCCAGGAGCAGTGGCAGGAATGCCTTGTGAGGCAGCCGTCATCTGACTGTAGTCAGGATACCCTCCTGATGTTGCAGCCATAGATGTTGCTGATGTCGGCACAGCGCCATAACTTGCTCCATAAGCTGTGAAAATCAACGGAATAGGTTAGGAACATCAAAGGAGAACAATTCTCTTTATGCAACCGTTGGTGGCACGCATAATGTCTCACTTATATGAAGCCAAATGGATAGGTATTTGGAAACAGCTGGTTCTAAAACCATGGGAGCTATATGTACGCAGCAAATGACAACTAAAGCTACCTTGGGTTCATACATTCTCATTAAAATATTTTTCAACTTGAGTTGAAGACTTCTTCCATCCACCGATAACATTCTTTTCAGCACTCAAACAAAGTATGCTCAAATAGGACATTTGGCTAGCTAGATTTAAATAGACAGAACTTGCAGAAGTTTGCAGTGCATCCAGACAAAGTTGGCATTTTCAGTGGAGAAATTTACTGGCCATGCAAGACAAAGCGGTTGTTCTACATCAAATACAAATTGACTGCACACATTAAAAGAGCGTGCGAAACTTAGTAATTAGTCAGATGTCTAGCTCTTTGGGTTAATACTGATTCTCATATTGTAATAAAAAGCTCTTGCATTGTAATTTTTATGAACTGTTGTCATCTTTTTTCTTACCAGCAGAGGCAGCGGGGGCAGCTTGTGCACCATACATAGCACTCTGATCAACATATCCTCCTACAACAAAAATCAAATCATTTGATTAAAGACACTAAAAAAATCTCTGAAATGGTCTTTGTTAACATTCAGCAAGAGAGCCAACTTACACCAAAATAAAACTGTTTGATCAGCTAAGCCCCCGAGTTTATAGTTGGAAGAAATACCTTAGCTCAGCAATGACAGTAGCCAGGGCTTTACTTTCAGAAAAAAAAACTTGGGGCCAACTGGACCCTAAGTTTGCTATTCATAAAATTGAATTAAAATAAAAAATTCTTTGCCATTGGATTCCCATACAAACACTGTAATTTATGACCACTTTGCTATACCCATCAAAATGGCTTCCAAAACTGTGACAAGGTGAATTCCTACTTTACTGATAAGCTTATCTGACAATGCCACACTTTTGCAACCTTTTTTCCCGTCAAGTGAATAAGATATATGTATTGAATAAAGAAGAAATGTTAGAAGCATAGAGTGATCTTACCATAACCATATGCTGATCCAACCATAGGTGTTGTACCGGGATATGCCTGAGCCATTGCACTGTAACCTCCATAACCTCTGCCCATTCCAGGCGGTCCAGCAGGAGGAACACTAAACTGACCTTTTGGACAAGAGAATTTTTTATTACCTTATAGCAAATTATTAGGTGTAGCATAACTTTACATACCAACCTTACCTTATAATACAACCACTATCAAGACAAACACTTGTTTGTACTGTATCTACAGACGACGATCGAATAGTATCCCATGATGCATCTCGTTTAGGCTTATATTATCACTGCGTACGTGACGTGATCATTTATTTCACGCTCTTGGGATGAAACCATGGCGTGCTTTCACGCTTGTATGAATGAATTGCCGTCTGAATTGCGTGGCTTTGCTTTCAAGGGTACCGATTTAATTTGTAATCACTGCGTTTCCAATGAGAATTTCGCCGTTACAGTGAAGGGTTTTACTTTCGTTTCGTTGGTCTGTCGAGAAGTACGTATAAGCTATGTGGAAAACATATGCAAACGAAGAAGATCTCTCATCCCTGCAGTTGTTGCAAATTTGTCTGCGGACGAATTATTCGCTGGGTTAAGAAGCCCTGAGCTGATACGAATATTAAAGTTCTTTTTGTGATATCACGGTATAAAGCATCTCAAGATTCTGCAATTGTTTCGGGCTTGTTAACCGAAAAAAGTGATCTCCGGAGTTGCTTTTGTGTTTTACCTATGCGGCATCGCAGAGGTCAGTGTGAAGTTTGTTGTGAAACAGTGAGCTTATTTTAAATCAGCTAGAAGACCCCGTAGAAGACATCCCACTTGTTTCTTTTTTCAGTGTCTCGGCCCAAATGATCTCACAGGAGATGGACTGATCAGATTATTGCTTCGGTCTTTCGAATTAATATCTGTCTCCCACCGCACATGCAATATGTGAGACCGCCTATGATACTCTCCGCTTGACAATCTTTTATCACCAGTGGAACTGGCGACGAATACGATTGTAACTATTCTACTTTGACCTCTTACTACTTAGTGGCAATGAATTATAACAAAAAACACCTTCGAAAATAATCATTCTGACTCTATACTATGATGATGCACGGGAATAAAGCGCCAAGCGAACTGAGATATATACAAACATTCACACACGCAACACTGGTATGTTACGAAATTTCAGTCGACTTCAATCGCTTAAAAGGTCAATAAAATGTGGGTACTTCTCGGTACTTCTTGGCCAAAACTCACTAATATATCTATATTTTGTGGCGTGATGCTCAAAAACGGAAGACACCAACATACTGAGCAGAAAAAAAGGAATGTTCATGACCTTGTTACGGGTCAATGAATACTTTGTGATGCGAATAGTCACAAAACACAATCAAAGACAAGAATATTATAATAAAGCCGCCCTCTTCAACACTTACAAATCATTACAATAGTGTCAAAGAATTAAATAATGCCCTTTCCTTACCTTTTACTACAATACAAATAAGAAATGGACCGCGTTGAAAACTACGTTATTTCACGATGAAATAACTGATAACTTCGATGTTGCGTCAAGTACGTAGAAAATTGCATCATGGGATACTATTCGATCGTCGTCTGGGCATACACTATAATCATATGGAATCATGTAAGGACACTTAAAATTGATTAAGACTTTCTGTTCTTCCAGCACAACAACAGAGTTTCTGACTCCAAGTGCATCAAGTGGCGACTAACTTAACACAGTATGATTGATTTTGAAACATTGGCTTGTTTTTGTTTTCTATTTGACGCACCCTTACAGACTTTCTTTTGCTGCATTGCATTATTTTGTCACATGGCGAAGAAGTTATTTAATTTCTGTTTTCAAATTAGTTTTTCTCATGTGTTAGCCACTAAAGTGCATGTAGAATAGAAATTATGTTGTATGTTAATATCATTTTATCCTTCGAAGTCAACATTTATGCATAGTCAGTTTTCTAGGCCTCCTTTGGGCATTTTGTCCAGCTTGAAACATACCGTATTTTCGACCTTTCAAGTCTTAAAAATCGCTCCAAAAAATCGCCCTCGACTTATACACCGACCTAAACTCAACGGTCGTTCAGCGAGTGGAAAAAATAACACTTCATTCGCATAACAATAGAATACAAAGTGAAGCACCAAAAGGCAACTAGCAACTACACCAACTACGCAATTAGTTTAAAAAAGAATATTTAATAGTAAGTAGTACAGTATTGAATAAAGAAAATGTTTAGCAGTACACAGTTTGTTCCATGATTTGCCTCGTACGATACGTTCAGCATTCATTGACATTACACTTAACCTGTTCGTTGGTTCACATACCCTAATTCAACCTTGATATCTCACAAAAGTCAGCACATTTCCTGCGAGTCCATTGGGTTTACTTCGTGATGTTATTTGATTGAGAAATTCTTCAATAAACATGAGCAAAACCATCCTGTTTCTGCTTTTGCAATCGAGCAAGATCGAGCACGATTCAGAGCATGTCATTGGCTTGGTAACCTCTCATCAAGTTTTGTAGCCTGGCCATTAAGCCTATCAAAAAATTGTGCGAGTGCCCCAATGGATTGTTATTTTACTTGCGAGATTTAACAAAGAGCACCAATCAACATACTGATTTACAATACAAGGACGCATCACCTAGCAACCATTGAGTTAAGAGTCTTTAACACGATAAAATTAATCATTTCTCGGCTATCATTGTCTCAAACAAGATCTTGTTCTACCTGTTACGAAAAAAGATGTCTTCCAAACGTATGAAGTATAGCGCAAAGTTTAAACTACAAGTGGTGAAGTTTGCCAAAGACTCAAACAACTGCGCCGAGAGTCGAGAGTTCTCTGTAAATGAGAAACTTGTACGCGACTGGAGAGGACAAGTTGAGAAGCTGAAATGTATGCCGAGGAAGAAGTGCGAAAACCGAGGAAAGCAGTGTCAGTGGCCTGAGCTAGAGGATAGCCTCGGAACGTGGATCCAAGACCAGCGATGAAGTGGTTACATTATAACAAGAAATTTAATCAGGATCAAGGCGACAGCAATAGCATGTGAGAAGAATTTAAGGAACTTTAAAGCGACAAACAGCTGGTGTACAAGATTCCTCCGAAGGAAGAACTTTGTCTTGCGACAGAAAACTAAAATTGCACAGAAGCTACCGGAAGATTTGGAGGAAAAGATCACTAGTTTCCACCGATTTATCATCAAACGCCACAGGGAGATGAATTATGACTTGGTCCACATCGGAAACATGGACGAAACCCCCGTATGGTTTGATATGCCATCGGCAAAAGCTGTGAACTCTAAAGGTCAAAAAACCATATT
>CBDDTI010000313.1:0-46499 GCA_965233585.1 bacterium | reverse complement strand
GAGCACCAGCCAAACATTCATATTATTGAGTAACTCAGCCATTCATGGTTTTTTCAGACATCTAATTATTTGCAAAAGGTTGGATCTTCAAGCTTTAACACAAATATGGCTTTCTAAAGTAAATGGACCAGCTTTACTCAAAGAAAGGTTGAGTAATGGTTTTGGATTTTTTTCAACCCCAAAACTTGTTGGGCACAATAGGGTACCATCCAAACATTCATATTATTGAGTAACTCAGCCACTCATAGGGTACCACCTTGAAAAATTGTTTGGGTGCTGTTTTTTAATAAGGGTTTAATAAGGCATCTAATTATTTGGAAAACCTTGCATTTTAAAGCTTTATCACAAATATGGTTTCCTAAAGTAAATGGACCAGCTTTACTCAAAGAAAGGTGGAGAAAGGGTTTTTATTTTTTCAACCCCAAAAGTTGTTGGGCACAATAGAGTACCATCCAAACATTCATATTATTGAGTAACTCAGCCACTCATGGGGTACCACCTTGAAAAATTGTCTGGATGCTGTTTTTTAATAAGGGTTTAATAAGGCATCTAATTATTTGGAAAACCTTGCATTTTAGAGTTTTAGAACTTTATCACAAATATGGTTTCCTAAAGTAAATGGACCAGCTTTACTAAAGGAAAGGTGGGGAAAGGGTTTTTGTTTTTTTTCAACACCCAAAGTTGTTGGGCACAATAGAGTACCATCCAAACATTCATACTATTGAGTAACTCAGCCACTCATGGGGTACCACCTTGAAAAATTGTTTGGGTGCTGTTTTTTAATAAGGGTTTAATAAGGCATCTAATTATTTGGAAAACCTTGCATTTTAGAGTTTTAGAACTTTATCACAAATATGGTTTCCTAAAGTAAATGGACCAGCTTTACTAAAGGAAAGGTGGAGAAAGGGTTTTTGTTTTTTTCAACACCCAAAGTTGTTGGGCACAATAGAGTACCATCCAAACATTCATACTATTGAGTAACTCAGCCACTCATGGGGTACCATCTTGAAAAATTGTCTGGATGCTGTTTTTTAATAAGGGTTTAATAAGGCATCTAATTATTTGGAAAACCTTGCATTTAGATTTAACACAAATATGGCTTTCTAAAGTAAATGGACCAGCTTTACTCAAAGAAAGGTGGAGAAGGTTTTTTATTTTTTTCAACCCCAAAAAAGTTGTTGGGCACAATAGAGTACCATCCAAACATTCATATTATTGAGTAACTCAGCCATTCATGGTTTTTTCAGACATCTAATTATTTGGAAAAGGTTGGATCTTCAAGCTTCAACACAAATATGGCTTTCTAAAGTAAATGGACCAGCTTTACTCAAAGAACGGTGGAGAAAGGGTTTTTATTTTTTTCAACCCAAAAAGTTGTTGGGCACAATAGAGTACCATCCAAACATTCATATTATTGAGTAACTCAGCCACTCATGGGGTACCACCTTGAAAAATTGTCTGGATGCTGTTTTTTAATAAGGGTTTAATAAGGCATCTAATTATTTGGAAAACCTTGCATTTTAAAACTTTATCACAAATATTGCTTTCTAAAGTAAATGGACCAGCTTTACTCAAAGAAAGGTGGAGAAAGGGTTTTTGTTTTTTTCAACCCCAAAAAATGTTGGGCACAATAGAGCACCATCCAAACATTCATATTATTGAGTAACTCAGCCATTCATGGTTTTTTCAGACATCTAATTATTTGGAAAAGGTTGGATCTTCAAGCTTTAACACAAATATGGCTTTCTAAAGTAAATGGACCAGCTTTACTCAAAGAAAGGTTGAGTAATGGTTTTGGATTTTTTTCAACCCAAAAAGTTGTTGGGCACAATAGAGTACCATCCAAACATTCATATTATTGAGTAACTCAGCCACTCATGGGGTACCACCTTGAAAAATTGTCTGGATGCTGTTTTTTAATAAGGGTTTAATAAGGCATCTAATTATTTGGAAAACCTTGCATTTTAAAACTTTATCACAAATATTGCTTTCTAAAGTAAATGGACCAGCTTTACTCAAAGAAAGGTGGAGAAAGGGTTTTTGTTTTTTTTTCAACCCCAAAAATTGTTGGGCACAATAGAGTACCATCCAAACATTCATATTATTGAGTAACTCAACCATTCATGGTTTTTTCAGACATCTAATTATTTGGAAAAGGTTGGATCTTCAAGCTTTATCACAAATATGGTTTCCTAAAGTAAATGGACCAGCTTTACTCAAAGAAAGGTTGAGTAATGGTTTTGGATTTTTTTCAACCCCAAAAAGTTGTTGGGCACAATAGGGTACCATCCAAACATTCATATTATTGAGTAACTCAGCCACTCATGGGGTACCACCTTGAAAAATTGCTTGGGTGCTGTTTTTAAATAAGGGTTTAATAAGGCATCTAATTATTTGGAAAACCTTGCATTTTACAGCTTTAACACAAATATCTATTTCTAAAACAAATGGATCAGCTTTAGTAAAGGAAAGGTGGAGAAAGGGTTTTTGTTTTTTTCAACCCCAAAAGTTGTTGGGCACAATAGAGTACCATCCAAACATTCATATTATTGAGTAACTCAGCCACTCATGGGGTACCACCTTGAAAAATTGTCTGGATGCTGTTTTTTAATAAGGGTTTAATAAGGCATCTAATTATTTGGAAAACCTTGCATTTTAAAGCTTTATCACAAATATTGCTTTCTAAAGTAAATGGACCAGCTTTACTCAAAGAAAGGTGGAGAAAGGTTTTTTGTTTTTTTTCAACCCCAAAAATTGTTGGGCACAATAGAGTACCATCCAAACATTCATATTATTGAGTAACTCAGCCATTCATGTTTTTTCAGACAACTAATTATTTGGAAAAGGTTGGATCTTCAAGCTTTAACACAAATATGGCTTTCTAAAGTAAATGGACCAGCTTTACTCAAAGAAAGGTGGAGAAAGGGTTTTTATTTTTTTCAACCCAAAAAGTTGTTGGGAACAATAGAGTACCATCCAAACATTCATATTATTGAGTAACTCAGCCACTCATGGGGTACCACCTTGAAAAATTGTCTGGATGCTGTTTTTTAATAAGGGTTTAATAAGGCATCTAATTATTTGGAAAACCTTGCATTTTAAAGCTTTAATACAAATATGGTTTCCTAAAGGAAATGGACCAGCTTTACTCAAAGAAAGGTGGAGAAAGGATTTTTATTTTTTTCAACCCCAACAGTTGTTGGGCACAATAGAGTACCATCCAAACATTCATATTATTGAGTAACTCAGCCACTCATGGGGTACCACCTTGAAAAATTGTTTGGGTGCTGTTTTTAAATAAGGGTTTAATAAGGCATCTAATTATTTGGAAAACCTTGCATTTTAAAGCTTTATCACAAATATTGCTTTCTAAAGTAAATGGACCAGCTTTATTCAAAGAAAGGTGGAGAAAGGGTTTTTGTTTTTTTTTCAACCCCAAAAATTGTTGGGCACAATAGAGTACCATCCAAACATTCATATTATTGAGTAACTCAGCCATTCATGGTTTTTTCAGACATCTAGTTATTTGGACAAGGTTGGATCTTCAAGCTTTAGCACAAATATGGCTTTCTAAAGTAAATGGACCAGCTTTACTCAAAGAAAGGTGGAGAAATGGTTTTGGATTTTTTTCAACCCCAAAAGCTGTTGGGCACAATAGGGTGCCATCCAAACACTCATATTATTGAGTAACTCAGCCACTCATGGGGTACCACCTTGAAAAATTGTTTGGGTGCTGTTTTTTAATAAGGGTTTAATAAGGCATCTAATTATTTGGAAAACCTTGCATTTTAAAGCTTTAATACAAATATGGTTTCCTAAAGTAAATGGACCAGCTTTACTCAAAGAAAGGTGGAGAAAGGATTTTTATTTGTTTCAACCCCAAAAGTTGTTGTGCACAATAGAGTACCATCCAAACATTCATATTATTGAGTAACTCAGCCACTCATGGGGTACCACCTTGAAAAATTGTCTGGATGCTGTTTTTTAATAAGGGTTTAATAAGGCATCTAATTATTTGGAAAACCATGCGTTTTAAAACTTTATCACAAATATTGCTTTCTAAAGTAAATGGACCAGCTTTACTCAAAGAAAGGTGGAGAAAGGGTTTTTGTTTTTTTTTTTCAACCCCAAAAATTGTTGGGCACAATAGAGTACCATCCAAACATTCATATTATTGAGTAACTCAGCCATTCATGGTTTTTTCAGACATCTAATTATTTGGAAAAGGTTGGATCTTCAAGCTTTAACACAAATATGGCTTTCTAAAGTAAATGGACCAGCTTTACTCAAAGAAAGGTTGAGTAATGGTTTTGGATTTTTTTCAACCCAAAAAGTTGTTGGGCACAATAGAGTACCATCCAAACATTCATATTATTGAGTAACTCAGCCACTCATGGGGTACCACCTTGAAAAATTGTCTGGATGCTGTTTTTTAATAAGGGTTTAATAAGGCATCTAATTATTTGGAAAACCTTGCATTTTAAAACTTTATCACAAATATTGCTTTCTAAAGTAAATGGACCAGCTTTACTCAAAGAAAGGTGGGGAAATGGTTTTTGTTTTTTTTCAACCCCAAAAATTGTTGGGCACAATAGAGCACCATCCAAACATTCATATTATTGAGTAACTCAGCCATTCATGGTTTTTTCAGACATCTAATTATTTGCAAAAGGTTGGATCTTCAAGCTTTAACACAAATATGGCTTTCTAAAGTAAATGGACCAGCTTTACTCAAAGAAAGGTTGAGTAATGGTTTTGGATTTTTTTCAACCCCAAAACTTGTTGGGCACAATAGGGTACCATCCAAACATTCATATTATTGAGTAACTCAGCCACTCATGGGGTACCACCTTGAAAAATTGTTTGGGTGCTGTTTTTTTAATAAGGGTTTAATAAGGCATCTAATTATTTGGAAAACCTTGCATTTTAAAGCTTTATCACAAATATGGTTTCCTAAAGTAAATGGACCAGCTTTACTCAAAGAAAGGTGGAGAAAGGGTTTTTATTTTTTCAACCCCAAAAATTGTTGGGCACAATAGAGTACCATCCAAACATTCATATTATTGAGTAACTCAGCCATTCATGGTTTTTTCAGACATCTAATTATTTGGAAAAGGTTGGATCTTCAAGCTTTAACACAAATATGGCTTTCTAAAGTAAATGGACCAGCTTTACTCAAAGAAAGGTGGAGAAAGGGTTTTTATTTTTTTCAACCCCAAAAGTTGTTGGGCACAATAGAGTACCATCCAAACATTCATATTATTGAGTAACTCAGCCACTCATGGGGTACCACCTTGAAAAATTGTCTGGATGCTGTTTTTTTAATAAGGGTTTAATAAGGCATCTAATTATTTGGAAAACCTTGCATTTTAAAGCTTTATCACAAATATTGCTTTCTAAAGTAAATGGACCAGCTTTACTCAAAGAAAGGTGGAGAAAGGTTTTTTGTTTTTTTTCAACCCCAAAAATTGTTGGGCACAATAGAGTACCATCCAAACATTCATATTATTGAGTAACTCAGCCATTCAAGGTTTTTTCAGACAACTAATTATTTGGAAAAGGTTGGATCTTCAAGCTTTAACACAAATATGGCTTTCTAAAGTAAATGGACCAGCTTTACTCAAAGAAAGGTGGAGAAAGGGTTTTTATTTTTTCAACCCAAAAAGTTGTTGGGAACAATAGAGTACCATCCAAACATTCATATTATTGAGTAACTCAGCCACTCATGAGGTACCACCTTGAAAAATTGTCTGGATGCTGTTTTTTAATAAGGGTTTAATAAGGCATCTAATTATTTGGAAAACCTTGCATTTTAAAACTTTATCACAAATATTGCTTTCTAAAGTAAATGGACCAGCTTTACTCAAAGAAAGGTGGAGAAAAGGTTTTTGTTTTTTTTCAACCCCAAAAATTGTTGGGCACAATAGAGTACCATCCAAACATTCATATTATTGAGTAACTCAGCCACTCATGGGGTACCACCTTGAAAAATTGTTTGGGTGCTGTTTTTTAATAAGGGTTTAATAAGGCATCTAATTATTTGGAAAACCTTGCATTTTAAAGCTTTATCACAAATATTATAAAGTAAATGGACCAGCTTTACTCAAAGAAAGGTGGAGAAAGGTTTTTTGATTTTTTTTCAACACCAAGAAGCTGTTGGGCACAATAGAGTACCATCCAAACATTCATATTATTGAGTAACTGAGCCAATCGTGAGGTATCTCCTTGAAAAATTGTTTGGGTGCTGTTTTTAAATAAGGGTTTAATAAGGCATCTAATTATTTGGGAAAACCTTGCATTTTAAAGCTTTATCACAAATATTGCTTTCTAAAGTAAATGGACCAGCTTTATTCAAAGAAAGGTGGAGAAAGGGTTTTTGTTTTTTTTTCAACCCCAAAAATTGTTGGGCACAATAGAGTACCATCCAAACATTCATATTATTGAGTAACTCAGCCATTCATGGTTTTTTCAGACATCTAATTATTTGGAAAAGGTTGGATCTTCAAGCTTTAACACAAATATGGCTTTCTAAAGTAAATGGACCAGCTTTACTCAAAGAAAGGTGGAGAAAGGGTTTTTATTTTTTTCAACCCAAAAAGTTGTTGGGCACAATAGAGCACCATCCAAACATTCATATTATTGAGTAACTCAGCCACTCATGGGGTACCACCTTGAAAAATTGTCTGGATGCTGTTTTTTAATAAGGGTTTAATAAGGCATCTAATTATTTGGAAAACCTTGCATTTTAAAACTTTATCACAAATATTGCTTTCTAAAGTAAATGGACCAGCTTTACTCAAAGAAAGGTGGAGAAAGGGTTTTTGTTTTTTTTCAACCCCAAAAATTGTTGGGCACAATAGAGTACCATCCAAACATTCATATTATTGAGTAACTCAGCCATTCATGGTTTTTTCAGACATCTAATTATTTGGAAAAGGTTGGATCTTCAAGCTTTAACACAAATATGGCTTTCTAAAGTAAATGGACCAGCTTTACTCAAAGAAAGGTTGAGTAATGGTTTTGGATTTTTTTCAACCCAAAAAGTTGTTGGGCACAATAGAGTACCATCCAAACATTCATATTATTGAGTAACTCAGCCACTCATGGGGTACCACCTTGAAAAATTGTCTGGATGCTGTTTTTTAATAAGGGTTTAATAAGGCATCTAATTATTTGGAAAACCTTGCATTTTAAAACTTTATCACAAATATGCTTTCTAAAGTAAATGGACCAGCTTTACTCAAAGAAAGGTGGGGAAAGGGTTTTTGTTTTTTTTCAACCCCAAAAATTGTTGGGCACAATAGAGTACCATCCAAACATTCATATTATTGAGTAACTCAGCCATTCATGGTTTTTTCAGACATCTAATTATTTGGGTTGGATCTTCAAGCTTTAACACAAATATGGCTTTCTAAAGGTTGAGTATGGTTTTGGATTTTTTTCAAAAAACTTTTGGGCACAATAGGGTACCATCCAAACATTCATATTATTGAGTAACTCAGCCACTCATAGGGTACCACCTTGAAAAATTGTCTGGATGCTGTTTTTTAATAAGGGTTTAATAAGGCATCTAATTATTTGGAAAACCTTGCATTTTAAAACTTTTTGCTTTCTAAAGTAAATGGACCAGCTTTACTCAAAGAAAGGTGGAGAAAGGGTTTTTATTTTTTTCAACCCCAAAAGTTGTTGGGCACAATAGAGTACCATCCAAACATTCATATTATTGAGTAACTCAGCCACTCATGGGGTACCACCTTGAAAAATTGTCTGGATGCTGTTTTTTAATAAGGGTTTAATAAGGCATCTAATTATTTGGAAAACCTTGCATTTTAAAGCTTTATCACAAATATTGCTTTCTAAAGTAAATGGACCAGCTTTACTCAAAGAAAGGTGGAGAAAGGTTTTTTGTTTTTTTTCAACCCCAAAAATTGTTGGGCACAATAGAGTACCATCCAAACATTCATATTATTGAGTAACTCAGCCATTCAAGGTTTTTTCAGACAACTAATTATTTGGAAAAGGTTGGATCTTCAAGCTTTAACACAAATATGGCTTTCTAAAGTAAATGGACCAGCTTTACTCAAAGAAAGGTGGAGAAAGGGTTTTTATTTTTTTCAACCCAAAAAGTTGTTGGGAACAATAGAGTACCATCCAAACATTCATATTATTGAGTAACTCAGCCACTCATGAGGTACCACCTTGAAAAATTGTCTGGATGCTGTTTTTTAATAAGGGTTTAATAAGGCATCTAATTATTTGGAAAACCTTGCATTTTAAAACTTTATCACAAATATTGCTTTCTAAAGTAAATGGACCAGCTTTACTCAAAGAAAGGTGGAGAAAAGGTTTTTGTTTTTTTTCAACCCCAAAAATTGTTGGGCACAATAGAGTACCATCCAAACATTCATATTATTGAGTAACTCAGCCACTCATGGGGTACCACCTTGAAAAATTGTTTGGGTGCTGTTTTTTAATAAGGGTTTAATAAGGCATCTAATTATTTGGAAAACCTTGCATTTTAAAGCTTTATCACAAATATTATAAAGTAAATGGACCAGCTTTACTCAAAGAAAGGTGGAGAAAGGTTTTTTGATTTTTTTCAACACCAAGAAGCTGTTGGGCACAATAGAGTACCATCCAAACATTCATATTATTGAGTAACTGAGCCAATCGTGAGGTATCTCCTTGAAAAATTGTTTGGGTGCTGTTTTTAAATAAGGGTTTAATAAGGCATCTAATTATTTGGGAAAACCTTGCATTTTAAAGCTTTATCACAAATATTGCTTTCTAAAGTAAATGGACCAGCTTTATTCAAAGAAAGGTGGAGAAAGGGTTTTTGTTTTTTTTTCAACCCCAAAAATTGTTGGGCACAATAGAGTACCATCCAAACATTCATATTATTGAGTAACTCAGCCATTCATGGTTTTTTCAGACATCTAATTATTTGGAAAAGGTTGGATCTTCAAGCTTTAACACAAATATGGCTTTCTAAAGTAAATGGACCAGCTTTACTCAAAGAAAGGTGGAGAAAGGGTTTTTATTTTTTTCAACCCAAAAAGTTGTTGGGCACAATAGAGCACCATCCAAACATTCATATTATTGAGTAACTCAGCCACTCATGGGGTACCACCTTGAAAAATTGTCTGGATGCTGTTTTTTAATAAGGGTTTAATAAGGCATCTAATTATTTGGAAAACCTTGCATTTTAAAACTTTATCACAAATATTGCTTTCTAAAGTAAATGGACCAGCTTTACTCAAAGAAAGGTGGAGAAAGGGTTTTTGTTTTTTTTCAACCCCAAAAATTGTTGGGCACAATAGAGTACCATCCAAACATTCATATTATTGAGTAACTCAGCCATTCATGGTTTTTTCAGACATCTAATTATTTGGAAAAGGTTGGATCTTCAAGCTTTAACACAAATATGGCTTTCTAAAGTAAATGGACCAGCTTTACTCAAAGAAAGGTTGAGTAATGGTTTTGGATTTTTTTCAACCCAAAAAGTTGTTGGGCACAATAGAGTACCATCCAAACATTCATATTATTGAGTAACTCAGCCACTCATGGGGTACCACCTTGAAAAATTGTCTGGATGCTGTTTTTTAATAAGGGTTTAATAAGGCATCTAATTATTTGGAAAACCTTGCATTTTAAAACTTTATCACAAATAGTGCTTTCTAAAGTAAATGGACCAGCTTTACTCAAAGAAAGGTGGGGAAAGGGTTTTTGTTTTTTTTCAACCCCAAAAATTGTTGGGCACAATAGAGCACCAGCCAAACATTCATATTATTGAGTAACTCAGCCATTCATGGTTTTTTCAGACATCTAATTATTTGCAAAAGGTTGGATCTTCAAGCTTTAACACAAATATGGCTTTCTAAAGTAAATGGACCAGCTTTACTCAAAGAAAGGTTGAGTAATGGTTTTGGATTTTTTTCAACCCCAAAACTTGTTGGGCACAATAGGGTACCATCCAAACATTCATATTATTGAGTAACTCAGCCACTCATAGGGTACCACCTTGAAAAATTGTTTGGGTGCTGTTTTTTAATAAGGGTTTAATAAGGCATCTAATTATTTGGAAAACCTTGCATTTTAAAGCTTTATCACAAATATGGTTTCCTAAAGTAAATGGACCAGCTTTACTCAAAGAAAGGTGGAGAAAGGGTTTTTATTTTTTCAACCCCAAAAGTTGTTGGGCACAATAGAGTACCATCCAAACATTCATATTATTGAGTAACTCAGCCACTCATGGGGTACCACCTTGAAAAATTGTCTGGATGCTGTTTTTTAATAAGGGTTTAATAAGGCATCTAATTATTTGGAAAACTTTGCATTTTAAAGCTTTATCACAAATATTGCTTTCTAAAGTAAATGGACCAGCTTTACTCAAAGAAAGGTGGAGAAAGGTTTTTTGTTTTTTTCAACCCCAAAAATTGTTGGGCACAATAGAGTACCATCCAAACATTCATATTATTGAGTAACTCAGCCATTCATGGTTTTTTCAGACAACTAATTATTTGAAAAAGGTTGGATCTTCAAGCTTTAACACAAATATGGCTTTCTAAAGTAAATGGACCAGCTTTACTCAAAGAAAGGTGGAGAAAGGGTTTTTATTTTTTTCAACCCAAAAAGTTGTTGGGAACAATAGAGTACCATCCAAACATTCATATTATTGAGTAACTCAGCCACTCATGGGGTACCACCTTGAAAAATTGTCTGGATGCTGTTTTTTTTAATAAGGGTTTAATAAGGCATCTAATTATTTGGAAAACCTTGCATTTTAAAACTTTATCACAAATATTGCTTTCTAAAGTAAATGGACCAGCTTTACTCAAAGAAAGGTGGAGAAAAGGTTTTTGTTTTTTTTCAACCCCAAAAATTGTTGGGCACAATAGAGTACCATCCAAACATTCATATTATTGAGTAACTCAGCCACTCATGGGGTACCACCTTGAAAAATTGTTTGGGTGCTGTTTTTTAATAAGGGTTTAATAAGGCATCTAATTATTTGGAAAACCTTGCATTTTAAAGCTTTATCACAAATATTATAAAGTAAATGGACCAGCTTTACTCAAAGAAAGGTGGAGAAAGGTTTTTTGATTTTTTTCAACACCAAGAAGCTGTTGGGCACAATAGAGTACCATCCAAACATTCATATTATTGAGTAACTGAGCCAATCATGAGGTATCTCCTTGAAAAAATGCTGTTCACATCAGCAAGGGTGCATTTCTCAGCTTGTGTGGGCTCAATTCCTAGTTTAAGAAGCTTTCTGAGCCATGGCAGATGAGACACCTGAGGAGTTTCATGAAAGAGTACTCAGATTCATTGAAGAGAATGGCTTCGATATAGAGTGGGCCATTGAATTCCTGAGGGAGTACACTGAGAAGAAGAAGAAGGATAAGGAAGACTCTGAGAAGGAGAAGCATCAGAAGGGTGGCAATGCTGACAGAGGACTCAGGGTTGGTTCTGGGGGTATGGGGTTGGTTCTCAGCTTGCCTATGGTCTTGGACTTGTGCTCAAATTTGTGCAGGAAGGCATGCTTGTGTGATTCCTCAGCTGCTGAGTGAACTCAAGCACATAGTCAACTTTTTGCCTTCCAGCTCAGCCATCTGCAACTCAGCAACTGAGCCATGGCAAAGCTCTCTGACTCAGTTCCACTTGGCATGGAATATACTATCAGAGGTGGCCATGCTCAGCTCAAACTCACTCCTCAAAGCTTTCCCTCAGTGGATGACCTCTTTGGTGAGGGATCAAACCCTGAGCATGTTATCAGCTACCCTCGCTATCATGGAGAGCCTGATGTTGCTTGTCCTGGGTGCAATGCTAAGGTGAAACTCAGCAGGATCCCATTTCAGAATGGGTGCATTTACTGCAAGGACATGGGTTTGAACATGTGTGCATGCATTTGTTCTTTGTGTCTCTGAGCATGGGTGCATGGCCTTCATCAATGAATTGATTAATTAATTAATTAATTACTAAGTTTTAATATCTGATTGAAAGTTTTCTTCACATCTTTTGGAACCTTGCAGAAATGGGTGGCCTAAGAAAGTCATTGCTCAGTATTACCAGATGATTCTCAACATGGCCCCATTGCCTTGGCAGAGGTTAACCTCAGCATCTTTTGGGACAGCTCAGTTTCAGCAGGAGGCCAGCTGAGCCTGCATCCTTCTTCTCAGCAACTGGTGATGAACATTCTCAGTCCCTGAGCAGTCACTTGAGGCTGCAGTGCTGAGAAGGCCCAGCTTTTCTTTGCTAAGGGGTACAAGTAATTCTTGCCACTATTGACCCTGAGAACAGCATGGCATGCCATGTCTCAACATCGAGGGTTCTGATCTCTCAGATTGGAGAGACCTTGAGAGGCAGCCTAGCAGCTTGAACTATGGCTCACAAGCAGAAGATGTCTAAGGAGCAAGCTTCTTGACTGGACAGAAGCTCAGGGAAGGGTTTCAGCACAAGCAGGAGGAAGAAGAGATAGGCCAGGAGGAACTGAGGAAGCTAAAAGAAGATCAGGCTGGAGCACATGGCAGCTATTGGTCTGAGCCCTCAGGCTGGAGCATCAGAAAGATGCTTCCTGAAGATCTCAGCAAAGCTTTCCTTCTGAGGCTGCCAGTGCTGATGAACCTTTGAAGAGCCTCAGCATTCTTCTGAGATGGTGGAGGTCTATGTTGAGGAGGAGTCAATTTGAAGCCTGAGCTGGCAGCTTTGCATGCTCAGACTGATTTGTGTCAGCCATGACCCTGGCAGCTTTGATCTGAGTTGGTTCTGTTGTTGTTGCCATTGTTTAGAACTAGTTTCACAAGAACTATTTGTAATTAATACATTGAATTGATGGCTCTTCTTGGTTCAGTGCCCATGAGTTGACCTTGTTCTGCAGAATGCTCACAGAGAACAATCAAGAAGATTCAGAATGATGGCTTGCTGGGGGTGTGAGGTTGGCTCTCAGCTTGCCCATGGTCTTGGACTTGTGCTCTGTTTTCTTCCGCAATGCATGCTTATGTGATTCCTCAGCTGAGTGAACTCAAGCACATGGTGAGCTTTTGCCTTTCAACTCAGACCCAAGAGAACAGCATGGCAGATGTCAAGGGTGGCCATGCTCAGCTCAAGCTCATTCCAGTTTCCCTCAGTGGATGATCTTTGCTCATGGATCAATGAGAGAGACATCAGGGAGTACCCTCGCTCTATCAGAGGCTTGTTGCTTGTCCTAAGTGACTAAGGTGAGCCTTTCAGAATGGGTGCAATTCCTGCTCATGGTGCATGAGTTCTTTGTGTCTCTGAGCTTGGCTTCATCAATGCTCCTTCACATCTTTTGGAACCTTGCAGGATGCTGGGTGGCCTAAGAAAGTCATTGCTCAGTATTACCAGATGATTCTCAACATGGCCCCATTGCCTTGGCAGAGGTTAACCTGCATCTTTTGGGACAGCTGTTTCAGCTGAGCCTGCTGGGCATCCTTCTTCTCAGCAACTTCAAGGTGATGAACATTCTCAGACCTGAGCAGTCACTTGAGGCTGCAGATGCTGAGAAGGCCCAGCTTTTCTTTGCTAAGGGGTACTGCAAGTCAATTCTTGCCACTATTGACCCTGAGAACAGCATGGCAGATGCCATGTCTCAGCTGAAGGGTGTGGACTCGAGGGTTCTGATCTCTCAGATTTGGGGAGACTGGGAGTCCTCATCTCTGAGAGGCTTGTGCTCCTTGACAAAGCCTATGCAGCTCAGGAAGACTATGGCTTGCTCCTATGCTGAGAAGATGTCTAAGGAGGCTCAGGAGGAAAGAATTCATTGAGGAAGGGTTGATGCTGGAAGAAGAGAAGATGGCAAAGGCTCAGGAGGAACTGAGGAAGCTAAAAGAAGATCAGGCTCAGGATATTCTGCATCACATGGCAGCTATTGGTCTGAGCCCTCAGACTTTGCTGGAGCTGCATCAGAAAATGCAGAAAGATGCTCAGAAGCCAATTCCTGAAGATCAAGTTTCTGAGCCTCCTCAGCCTGAAGCTGCAGTTCCTTCTGAGGCTGCCAGTGCTGAGTCTGAACCTTGTGGTCCAGCCACCAAGAAGGCAAGACTTGAAGAGCCTCAGCATTCTTCTGAGATGGTGGAGGTCTATGTTGAGGAGGAGTTTGACTAATTTGAAGCCTGAGCAAAAGACTTAGGCATGCTTTGCAATATCTCAGCTCAGACTGATTTGTGTCATCACATGCCATGACAACAGCTGGCAGTGGAAAAATGCATTTGATGGGCTGAGTTGGTTCTGTTGTTGTTGCCATTGTTTATTTTTGAACTAGTTTCACAAGAACTATTTGTAATTAATACATTGTAATTAATTGATGGCTCTTCTTGGTTCAGTGCCCATGTAGTTGACCTTGTTCTTATATTTTTCCCCCTGGCAGGACCTGAGGGTGTGGCTTAGAATGCTCACAGAGAACAATCAGAGATGTGGCTTAGAAGATGCTCAGAATGATGGCAATGCTTAGAGAGGACTCAGGGTTGGTTCTGGGGGTGTGAGGTTGGCTCTCAGCTTGCCCATGGTCTTGGACTTGTGCTCTGTTTTCTTCCGCAATGCATGCTTATGTGATTCCTCAGCTGATTAGTGAACTCAAGCACATGGTGAGCCTATTTGCCTTTCAACTCAGCCAGCTGACACTCAGCAACTGAGCCATGGCAAGGATCACTAAGGATCACTCAGAATTAGTTCCATCTGGCATGGAATATACTGTCAAGGGTGGCCATGCTCAGCTCAAGCTCATTCCAGAAAGCTTTCCCTCAGTGGATGACCTCTTTGCTCATGGATCAAGCACTGAGAGGATCATCAGGTACCCTCGCTATGAGGGAGAGCCTGATGTTGCTTGTCCTAAGTGCAATGCTAAGGTGAAACTCAGCAGGATCCCATTTCAGAATGGGTGCAATTCCTGCAAGGACATGGGTTTGAACATGTGTGCATGCATTTGTTCTTTGTGTCTCTGAGCATGGGTGCATGGCCTTCATCAATGAATTAATTAATTAATTAATTACTAAGTTTTAATATCTGATTGAAAGTTTTCTTCACATCTTTTGGAACCTTGCAGGATGTCAATGGGTGGCCTCAGAGAGTCATTGCTCAGTATTATCAGGTGATTCTCAACATGACCCCATTGCCTTGGCAGAAGTCAATCTCCTCAAAACCTTACTGGACAGCTCAGTTCAAGCACAGACTGAAGCCACCTAAGCCTCCTTCTTGTCAGCAACCTCAAGCTGAAGCTGATGCTGCACCTTCTCAGCCACCTGAAGCTGCTACCTTTGCTATAGCTGCCCAGACTGATGACCCCACCTTTTCTCAGGGGTACTGCAAGTCATTGCTTGCTAAGATTGACCCTGAGAATGGCATCAGCCAGGCTATCAATCAGCTGAAAGAGATGGACCTTAGTCCTGATGTCTCAGATGTGGAGCAGCTGGAAGCCATCCTCTCTCAGAAGCTTCTGCTTGTTGAGGAAGCCTATGCTGCTCAGGATGCCACTATGGAGAGGATCTTCAAAGATGCCCAGCAGATGGCTGAGGAGCAAGGTGTCTTATGTCAGCTCAGGCTTGGCATCTTAGATGCTCAGGAGAAGCTGAAAGGTTTCCTGGCTCAGAAGAAGGAGGAGGAAGAGATGGCAAAGGCTCAGGAGGAACTGAGGAAGCTAAAAGAACAGCAGGCTAAGGATCTTCTGCATCAGATGGCAGCTATTGGTCTGAGCCCTCAGACTTTGCTGGAGCTGCATCAGAAAATGCAGAAAGATGCCCAGGATGTTTCTGAGCCTCCTGGTCTCAGCAAGAAGCAAAGGATTGAGAAGCCAGAGGGTTCAGGTAATACCTGAGGATGAACACTAGCTTGACGATGAACCTAGGTAATTAACATATTACCTACTTTTTTTGGAAACATCACAAGCCATGGCAAACAGCTGGCAGGGAAAATGTGTCAATGCTGCTGTTTCTGTTGTTGTTGCCATTGTTTTTTTGAACTAGTTTTTTTTGGCACTGCTGCTGGTTGTTGTTGGGGTTTAGAATAGTTAAAGTATTAACTAATTACTTTAGTTACTTAGCATAAGTAATGGCTAATGCTGGACATTGTAATGGTTCTTCTTAGTGCAGTGCCCATGTAGCTGACCTTGTCCTTATACTGTTCCCCCTGGCAGGACCTGAAGATGTGAAGAAAAGTCTCAGGGCTACATCATCAGCATCTATCTCAGCAAGCACAGTAAGATTCAGCAGATGCACTTCTGATGGGGCTTAGGTGACTTCTACTTTTTAGAAGCTTGGCACAGCCTAAGCAACCCTCAGCCATGACTTGGTCATGATTTTTGTCTACTTTATGTATTCTCAGCATGCATCAGCTCTTCAACAGCATCAGATTTCAGAGGCACTGGGTGAAAAAGTGGCTTGGAGCTGGCTGCAATCACTCAGATTTGACTTAGCATGATCAGGGGAGGATGTTGTCACTACTAATTAATGCTTAGCTAAGGATCTAGGCCACCCATGGGAAAGGCTATCTAAAGTAGAATTTATATAACTTAGCATACTAGGCATACTTAGGTTGGCTGCAGCCACTACTAAGCCTTGGCACTGAGTGTTGGCCACCCTCAGTTGGTGACATTCCTTTCTAAGTTTTCATCTAGGGCTGTTCTGAGCCTCCATGCTACCACAGCAGCATCCAACATCCAAGCTTCAGCACTCTGAGCACCCAGTTGCAACTGCATTTGCTTCCTGGCTTCTCAATCAAGTTTAGTCATGTGTTTGTTTCTGGTTATTTTTCAAATTTTAGGGTAAACTAAAACATAATCAATTAATGGCATGTGCTTCCATGTGCTTCCATGGCAGCCAAGGCTACAGCCATGAATCTTCAGCTGAAGGCCTTTGTGATCCTCAGCTTGGTGGCTTCATCTGGGCTGAGCCTCTCAAGTTTCTGAGCTTGCACCTTAATGTCTAGTGTGAGGAACCCACCCCTCAACAATTGCTAATTAATTATTTATAATTAATTAATTAATGGTTTTGCAGGAGGTAAACCTGGCCTTAGACACAGTAGAACAAATATCATGTCAGCCTCTGAGCCAGTCTGTCTTCAGCATCTCAGTCTCTTGAGCACCATGTGCCTCAGCAGCTTTTTCTGATCTCAGCACATCAGCAGCCTTCAGTCATCAGTTCTTCTCTTGGAGCCATGGGACCTCAGCTGAAGATGGTTTGCATCATGGCTCTTGCTTGCAGCACAGGCATCAGCTTGGCTAGCATCTCAGCTACATAACAACTTGTTTTTGGGTCCTTGGATTGCATGGTTCAACATGTTTTTGTTCATTCCTCAGATGGTAGCCCTAGGTGGTACCTCAGTGGACCTACAGGCTAGGCTCAGCCAGCTATCAGATGTCATTCATGCACCTCAGCTTGCTTCTTGGCAGCAAGCAGTACCATACTTGGATCAGCTGTTAAAAATTGCTTAGGCCAATGGTAAAAACTACTTGTTTGTTTTTGCCTGGGAGCATAAAACAACACCAGGCTTGGCTCTTTGCTTCATCTTCCTCCTGGGCCTTAAGACTGAGCTCAGCACCTTGGTGCAGGTTCTGCAGAACCTCAGAGATGACCTTTGGTATGCTTCTGACCATTCTCAGCAGAGGCTTGACTTCATCTCAGAGAAGGTCAGGTCCATGGAGCTCAGGATGGATATGACTGGGGGAAGTACCTGGGACACCCTGAGGCACCTCAAGCAGCATTTTGAAGAGTTTGACCCTCAGGCAGGTGGTGCAGCTTTGTTCACAGAATTCTTAGTGAAGAAGCGCTGGGCACTTCTCAGTGGACCTGTCTCCCACTGGGACCCAGAAGCTCAGTTCACAGAGTGGAACTTGCTGCTGAGCACTGCTATCTTAGCCACCAGGGAGGGTGTCATGTACAATCGATTCCTCAGGGTACTTGAATTCATTTGGTTTCCTTTTTTTGTGAAGAGGATCATGTTGTTGGATGTTTTTAGTTGAGGTCTGTTGGTTTCTTGAAACCTTTTCAGCCAGCTCAGGCACTCTACAGCAGGACTGCCTCAGAGGAAGAGCTCAGGCAGGAGACACTGGTGGTGGAGAACACTCAGCGACCTGAGCTAAGAGGACTTTGGGCCCACACTGAGAAAAGCATGGAAGAGGTGGTGGACTCAGCACATCCTTTCAGCTGTGCTAAGCACCATTGGCTCAGTGCTTCTAGCAGGGAATCAGGACTCAGAACCAAGGCTGGGAGGCTCAATGTGCTTAGCAGCATAGACCTCTCAGATGTGGCTGAGCCTGACCTACTTTCTCAGTGGAACACTGATCTACAGGCTCAGAATGAGTGCTGAGACAATACAATAGCTCAGCTTACCTGAGCAGCGTTTTTGAAAAAAGAGTCTGCCTCAGTATTCAACATCTGTAATTAATTAATTAGTTAGTAATTATTTGATGTAATTAATTGATTAATTAATTACTTAATTAATTAATTAATCAATTAGGCAACTAGCTCTTTTCTTAGTGTATTTTTTGTTTTGCACCAAACCTGCACTTGAGGTTGCAATGCTATTGACCTGGCAGTGAGGCTGAAGGACCTCAATCTCATTTTTTCCTCAGCTGAACTTGACCTTAGGCACAGCTTAGTGTTGTCTATTTTCATGTTTTCAATGTTCTATTTTATCAACATTTTTTTTTTATTATGTAGGTAAATGTGCCTCTTGTAACATGAATGCAATGTTGCAAAACTCAGGGATGGCTTGCATTCACTTCTTTGCTCCTCTTCACCCTGAGCATCCTTTTGAAGCCACTCAGTAACTTGAGTGCTCTGGTCACTAAGATGCAGCTGCTCAGGGATGAAGCTTGTTGGCACTTGAGTATAATTTTGTGCATCTGAGCTGCTTGAGGTAAACTCATTATACAATTCATTATATAGTTAAATTATGTTTATATCTTTTGGGATCTTTCATTGAACCAGCTAGGAGATGAAGAAGCTCAGCAAATCCTTTGAGGACAAGCTTGGTGCAATGGCTCAGAATTACTACAGCTCAGCAGTTCATTACTTCAAAGGAGCTCTCAGCAGGCAGAAAGCTCTCCACCACAAGGCTGAGGAACTCAATGTCCTTGAGAGCTTGGACATCTCAGACATCCTGGAGCCTTTGCCCAAAGAAAGGTGGAGAAATATTTTTTTCACTCCTAAAAGTTGTTGGGCACAATAGAGTGCCATCCAAACATTCATATTATTGAGTAACTCAGCCACTCATGGAGTACCACCTTGAAAAATTGTTTGGGTGCTGTTTTTAATAATGGTTTAATAAGGCATCTAATTATTTGGAAAACCTTGCATTTTACAGCTTTAACACAAATATCTATTTCTAAAACAAGTGGATCAGCTTTAGTAAAGGAAAGGTGGAGAAAGGGTTTTTGTTTTTTTCAACACCCAAAGTTGTTGGGCACAATAGAGTACCATCCAAACATTCATATTATTGAGTAACTCAGCCACTCATGGGGTACCACCTTGAAAAATTGTTTGGTAACTCAGTGCTGTTTTTGTTTAAAAGGGTTTAATAAGGCATCTAATTATTTGGAAAACCTTGCATTTTAGAGTTTTAGAACTTTATCACAAATATGGTTTCCTAAAGTAAATGGACCAGCTTTACTCAAAGAAAGGTGGAGAAAAGGGTTTTGTTTTTTTTCAACACCCAAAGTTGTTGGGCACAATAGAGTACCATCCAAACATTCATATTATTGAGTAGCTCAGCCACTCATGGGGTACCACCTTGAAAAATTGTTTGGGTGCTGTTTTTTTAATACGGGTTTAATAAGGCATCTAATTATTTGAAAACCTTGCATTTTAGAGTTTTAGAACTTTATCACAAATATGGTTTCCTAAAGTAAATGGACCAGCTTTACTAAAGGAAAGGTGGAGAAAGGGTTTTTGTTTTTTTTCAACACCCAAAGTTGTTGGGCACAATAGAGTACCATCCAAACATTCATACTATTGAGTAACTCAGCCACTCATGGGGTACCACCTTGAAAAATTGTTTGGGTGCTGTTTTTTAATAAGGGTTTAATAAGGCATCTAATTATTTGGAAAACCTTGCATTTTAGAGTTTTAGAACTTTATCACAAATATGGTTTCCTAAAGTAAATGGACCAGCTTTACTAAAGGAAAGGTGGAGAAATGGTTTTTGTTTTTTTTCAACACCCAAAGTTGTTGGGCACAATAGAGTACCATCCAAACATTCATACTATTGAGTAACTCAGCCACTCATGGGGTACCACCTTGAAAAATTGTCTGGATGCTGTTTTTTAATAAGGGTTTAATAAGGCATCTAATTATTTGGAAAACCTTGCATTTAGATTTAACACAAATATGGCTTTCTAAAGTAAATGCACCAGCTTTACTCAAAGAAAGGTGGAGAAGGTTTTTTATTTTTTTCAACCCCAAAAAAGTTGTTGGGCACAATAGAGTACCATCCAAACATTCATATTATTGAGTAACTCAGCCACTCATGGGCTACCTTCATGTTGGCTTCTTGCTGACTAAGGTGACTCAGCAAGCCAGAGCTAGAGGTGGAGGAGCTGAAGCTACACCTGAGAAGGATGCCACTGGCAGCCCTGAGTCTTCACCACCCAGCTCAGGAAAGGTCCAGTATGGCTTGAACAAGTTCTTTGGCTCAGCAGGCCAGAAGAAAGAAGCTCAGCCAGTGCCATTACATCTGCAACCTCAGCCTTTCAAGAGGCAGAGGCTCAGCAGATTCCAGCAAGATGCTCTCCAGGAAAGGAATGATGCACTCAGAAAGCATGCTGAGTTAGAAGCTGAGGTAGCCACAACTGAAAATGAGCTTGTTGAGGTAGCACAAAAAAAGAGGAAGCTGATGAGAAGAGAGCCTCAGAGATCTCCAACAGCCAGCCCTAAGTCAACAAACAGAAAAGTGCCAGGCTCACAAATGAAAAGAGTTGAAGTCTCAGCTGCTACTAAGCTGAAATACTGTGAGGAGATGAAGGCAGCCAAAGACTCTTTCAGCAGTTTACAAGATTACTGGAAAGCTCAGGTGGGGAAGTTTGGCATTGCAAAGAGATCTCTTCAGAACATCTTGGCTAAGGAAGAGCATTGGAAAGTTCTTGTAGCTGAGAAGGACCTCAAATGCAAGCCTGTGCATCAGACCTCCAAGAGGAAAAGAGCTTCAGGAGGTGGCAGAAAGGTTCCATTCTCAGACATCATCTCAAAAATGAAGCAGTGGCTCAGCATTGAAAGAGCATGTGGTCACACCATATCTAAGCAAGATTTGCTTGCTGAGTTTCTTGGTAGGCTGCAGCTCACAGCCAATGAGCTTAGAAACCAAGCTCAGCTGAGTGATATTTCTGCTCTACATAGAGCTGAGCTTCTGGCAGATGCTAAGGAAAGAGAAGTCAGGAAAGACACTATCTTGAAGAGTGATGGTTACAAGAAAAAATAAGACTCAGCTGGTCAAATGGCTTGATGCTAAGTACATGTCCACTGAGCTAGTTACAAACATCTCTCAGGTAGAATCCCAAACCAGGACCAAGCTGACCTGGCAAGAGTTTGACCACACACTGTGGCTAGCAACATGTGCATCTCAGCAGACATTAGCTGACAGCAACAGGCTCAGCAGCCCAGCCCAGTTCATTTCAGCAAGGTCTCAGTTGGCCATTGGATTCTCTGATCAGGTGCCTTTGTGGGCTAAGGCTACAGGTAGAAGAGCTGTCTTTGCTGAGGAGGAACTGCATGCCTCAGCTGATGTCAAGGACTACTCTTCAGTCAGGCTAGCCATCAGTGAAGCCATGCACTCAGAGCATGGGCCTGACATGATGGCAGGGCCCCTTGTACCAGCCACACCTCAGCCACAAAGAAAGCTGAGCTTTGAGTCATCACCCAAGGGGTCAGTAGTGAGGCAGCTCAGCTTTGCATCAGCAGCCAGCAGCCCTCCAGCCAGCCAACCTGAGCAAGATTCTTTGGTGAAGCAGGCCAGCTTTGATTCAGCTCCACCAGCTGAGGAATGTCTCTTTGGCTCAGACAGCCCTGCTCCAGGAGATGCTGAGCAAATGGTCCCAGCCAGCCCTCAGCAAGATGCAGAAGCCAGCACTCAGAAAGATGCAGCAAGCTCAACTCAGCCCTCAGCAGCAGCAGCCAAGCCAGCTTTGCCTCAGCCAGGGTCCACAACTCTCATTGGAATCTCAGGGGAGGATAGATACAGGATCACTTATGAAGCCAGGCAGCTCCTGCACTCAGTTTATGCTGATGAGTCTCAGGAGATCATTGGCTCAGTTGGCAAAGGGCTGTTAGTTGTGCCAGGTGAATGGGCCAGACTGAGCAACATCTCAGAGAGTGGCACATGGCTCAGTGATGAAACCTTCAAAGTGGGTGAGAAGGTCATCACCAGGTCTCAGGGAAACTCAGCTGGGAGAATCATGCTGCCCTACAGGAGGCTGAGGCAGAGCCACCCTGAGCTCATGTCTAAGATTGAGATCATGCAGCAGCCTGCAGCCAATGTGGACTCAGTTATCCTCAGCTGGAGCATCCAGGCTCAAGCTGCCCAGTACCCTGCATCCATTTGGATGAGGGATTGCTTCTCCTCAGTGTTCAGTGACTCAGCCACTGAGTCCATGGCCTTAGCAAATCAGTTAAGCTGCCTTGTGGCTGAGAAGTGCACCTCTAAGTTGCAAATCACTGACACTGATTTTGCTAAGCAGTTCAAGGCCTTAGTGAGACACAAGCTCATTGATCTCAGAGCCCAGTGGCAGGCCCAAAGAAAAGCTGAGCACTCAGTTTGGAAAGTTGGCCCCTTACAAATTGTCACTGCAGTTGTGGCAGCTCAAGAAGCCATGGCTGAGAAGAACCTCAAAGATGAATGGGTTCTCAGAGCTGCAGTGAGGAATGGGATCCTGGTCTACAGGCCTGATCCAGCCTCAGGGAGGCTTGTAGAACTCCTGTCTCAGAGCTGGGCTAAGGAGATGGGCTTAGAGGTTGGCACCAAGAGGTACAGTCCTGAGTGGCTCAGAGACAGGCTCAAGTGGAGAGATGCTGAGGGAGTGCCTGTAAAGGCAGATTGGAATCTGAGCAGCACAGCAAAGCACATCTCAGACCTCCAAGTCTGGGACTATTTCCACCCTGAGGATGAGAAGGACTTCACTGAGGAAGAGCTCCAGCCAGAGATCTGTGATGGCATTGCTGAGGACTTGGAACTAGAGCTTCAAAACTCCTTGTCCCTGAGGATTCACCCTTCCCTCAGAAGAGCCCAAATCAGAAGAATGGGGACTGCTGAGTACCAAAGCAAGAAAGAGAGAGGGGTTGCTAAGAGGGAAAGGCAGAGGAAGCTCAGAAAGCTGCTGAGGAAGCATAAGAGCAAACTTGTGCAAAAAAATGCTCAGAAACTCTCAGACATGAGCAGACATGAAGCTTTGGCTGAGCTCCAGCCTGAGGCCAGGCAGAAAGGCAAGCCTAAGAAAAAAATTCTCCCTAGCATTCAAAGCTTCCATCAAGAACAAAGCTTCCATGAAGAACAAGCCATCAGCTAAGCTTAAGAACTTGAAGAAAAAATAAGAAAACATCAGAAGCTAAAGCCTTAGTCAAGGCTGGCTCCAAGCAGCACCTTTCTGATGCACCACCATTGCCTCCACCTGAGGAAGCACCACCTGCTGAGGAAGCACCACCTGCTGAGGAAGCACCACCTGAGGATCCCCTTCTCAAGCAGGAAGCTGTGATTGTTTCAGAAGCAGCAGGCAAGCTCAGCTTTGGCAAGCATGGCAAGCTAACTTATGGCAGCACCTCAGGTATGTACATCTGTGTCACTGACTCAGGTGCATATCATGTTGAGCCTGAATGGGTGGAGCTCAAGAGCTCTAAGGCTGAAGTTCTGAGGGTGAAGTGGCCCAAGTGGACCCAGCTCAGCAAGAGAGATCTCAGCCTCATGCTGAGCCTTCTGAGCTGCAATCCTGAAGATGAGGTTGGCTTGAGCCCAAAGGAGTGGAGTATCCACACAGTGCTCCCATGCCCTAAGGAAATCCCTGGGGTGGAGGATCAGCACCTTTGGCTTGGCTGGGCCCTTCTCAGATGGTGCTTTGACAGGGCTAATGTTGCTCTCCCAGAAGTCTTAGGAGTTCACTGTGTGGACCCAATCCTCAGCAAGCTGATCCTTGAAAATGATGGCAATCCTGAGCAGCTGGAGGGCTTCAAGGAAGGCATCAAGAAATACTGGTCTCAGCACTGCAAGCTTCTTTTGGTTCCAGTGTATTCTCAGTTTCACTGGACTTTACTGGCAGCTCAGAGGGCAGGGCCTGGGCAACCCATCACTTGGAGGAGGTATGACTCCCTCAGCAAAGAGCATGAAGAATCTCATCCTCAGCAGATCCTCATGGGAACCTTGCTTGACCCTGATTTCAATCTCCCACCCCCCAGCAACATTGCCACTCAGCCTGTGGGCAGCAATGCTTGTGGCTGCTATGTGCTCCATTACATGGAGCAAGAGCTGAGGCTTTTCAGGGGTGAGTGGCCTTGAGTCTGGCCTGAAAATGGCTGGAAAGATTGGAAACTCAGGTTGGCCACTATTGTGCCTAAGCTGGTGGCTCAGGCAAATGCACTCATTGAAGATGCCAAAGTCAGACATGCTAAGCTTGAGTTTCAAATGGCAGGCATTGCTCAGCAAAAAAGCAAGGCTGAGAAAAGGCTGAGCAAGCTGACTGACATCACCTCCAGACTGCCAAGGACCAGCTGGACAAGAACTCAGTGAGATTCACCTGGAAAAACCTTTCTCAGGACTCAGTTCACAAGGTCAAGCTCCTGAAGGATTCCTCGGGCAAATGTTCTAAGTGCAGGTGGCAGTCAGGCTGCCTGAACTGTGATGCCTACAAATGCCTCAGGTACCACCTGCACTCAGAGGCTGCTAAGGCTCACAAGCTGCCTTATCTCAGCACAGGCCCTGAGGATCTGGAGCAGCTGCTCAAGTCAGCTACCCTGCCAATCTCAGCAAGCTCATCTTCAGCACCTATTTCTTCGAGCTCAGCTGCACCTACCTCATCAACATCAGCTGCACCTGCCTGAAGCTCTACTGAGAGACAGTGATTTGCAGCTTTGCACTGGGCAGGCTTAGGATTTGTTAATTTCAGTGCACCAGACTGAGCTCAGCACCTTGGTGCAGGTTCTGCAGAACCTCAGAGATGACCTTTGGTATGCTTCTGACCATTCTCAGCAGAGGCTTGACTTCATCTCAGAGAAGGTCAGGTCCATGGAGCTCAGGATGGATATGACTGGGGGAAGTACCTGGGACACCCTGAGGCACCTCAAGCAGCATTTTGAAGAGTTTGACCCTCAGGCAGGTGGTGCAGCTTTGTTCACAGAATTCTTAGTGAAGAAGCGCTGGGCACTTCTCAGTGGACCTGTCTCCCACTGGGACCCAGAAGGTCAGTTCACAGAGTGGAACTTGCTGCTGAGCACTGCTATCTTAGCCACCAGGGAGGGTGTCATGTACAATCGATTCCTCAGGGTACTTGAATTCATTTGGTTTCCTTTTTTTGTGAAGAGGATCATGTTGTTGGATGTTTTTAGTTGAGGTCTGTTGGTTTCTTGAAACCTTTTCAGCCAGCTCAGGCACTCTACAGCAGGACTGCCTCAGAGGAAGAGCTCAGGCAGGAGACACTGGTGGTGGAGAACACTCAGCGACCTGAGCTAAGAGGACTTTGGGCCCACACTGAGAAAAGCATGGAAGAGGTGGTGGACTCAGCACATCCTTTCAGCTGTGCTAAGCACCATTGGCTCAGTGCTTCTAGCAGGGAATCAGGACTCAGAACCAAGGCTGGGAGGCTCAATGTGCTTAGCAGCATAGACCTCTCAGATGTGGCTGAGCCTGACCTACTTTCTCAGTGGAACACTGAAACTGAGGTGCAATGGCACCTCAGTGATCTACAGGCTCAGATTGAGTGCTGAGACAATACAATAGCTCAGCTTACCTGAGCAGCGTTTTTGAAAAAAGAGTCTGCCTCAGTATTCAACATCTGTAATTAATTAATTAGTTAGTAATTATTTGATGTAATTACTTGATTAATTAATTACTTAATTAATTAATTAGGCAACTAGCTCTTTTCTTAGTGTATTTTTTGTTTTGCACCAAACCTGCACTTGAGGTTGCAATGCTATTGACCTGGCAGTGAGGCTGAAGGACCTCAATCTCATTTTTTCCTCAGCTGAACTTGACCTTAGGCACAGCTTAGTGTTGTCTATTTTCATGTTTTCAATGTTCTATTTTATCAACATTTTTTTATTATGTAGGTAAATGTGCCTCTTGTAACATGAATGCAATGTTGCAAAACTCAGGGATGGCTTGCATTCACTTCTTTGCTCCTCTTCACCCTGAGCATCCTTTTGAAGCCACTCAGTAACTTGAGTGCTCTGGTCACTAAGATGCAGCTGCTCAGGGATGAAGCTTGTTGGCACTTGAGTATAATTTTGTGCATCTGAGCTGCTTGAGGTAAACTCATTATACAATTCATTATATAGTTAAATTATGTTTATATCTTTTGGGATCTTTCATTGAACCAGCTAGGAGATGAAGAAGCTCAGCTTTAACACAAATATCTATTTCTAAAACAAATGGATCAGCTTTAGTAAAGGAAAGGTGGAGAAAGTGTGTTTTGGTGTTTTTTCAACACCCAAAGTTGTTGGGCACAATAGAGTACCATCCAAACATTCATATTATTGAGTAACTCAGCCACTCATGGGGTACCACCTTGAAAAATTGTTTGGGTGCTGTTTTTTAATAAGGGTTTAATAAGGCATCTAATTATTTGGAAAACCTTGCATTTTAGAGTTTTAGAACTTTATCACAAATATGGTTTCCTAAAGTAAATGGACCAGCTTTACTCAAAGAAAGGTGGAGAAAAGGGTTTTGTTTTTTTTCAACACCCAAAGTTGTTGGGCACAATAGAGTACCATCCAAACATTCATATTATTGAGTAGCTCAGCCACTCATGGGGTACCACCTTGAAAAATTGTTTGGGTGCTGTTTTTTAATAAGGGTTTAATAAGGCATCTAATTATTTGGAAAACCTTGCATTTTAGAGTTTTAGAACTTTATTACAAATATGGTTTCCTAAAGTAAATGGACCAGCTTTACTCAAAGAAAGGTGGAGAAAAGGGTTTTGTTTTTTTTCAACACCCAAAGTTGTTGGGCACAATAGAGTACCATCCAAACATTCATATTATTGAGTAGCTCAGCCACTCATGGGGTACCACCTTGAAAAATTGTTTGGGTGCTGTTTTTTAATAAGGGTTTAATAAGGCATCTAATTATTTGAAAACCTTGCATTTTAGAGTTTTAGAACTTTATCACAAATATGGTTTCCTAAAGTAAATGGACCAGCTTTACTAAAGGAAAGGTGGAGAAAGGGTTTTTGTTTTTTTTCAACACCCAAAGTTGTTGGGCACAATAGAGTACCATCCAAACATTCATACTATTGAGTAACTCAGCCACTCATGGGGTACCACCTTGAAAAATTGTTTGGGTGCTGTTTTTTAATAAGGGTTTAATAAGGCATCTAATTATTTGGAAAACCTTGCATTTTAGAGTTTTAGAACTTTATCACAAATATGGTTTCCTAAAGTAAATGGACCAGCTTTACTAAAGGAAAGGTGGAGAAAGGGTTTTTGTTTTTTTTCAACACCCAAAGTTGTTGGGCACAATAGAGTACCATCCAAACATTCATACTATTGAGTAACTCAGCCACTCATGGGGTACCACCTTGAAAATTGTCTGGATGCTGTTTTTTAATAAGGGTTTAATAAGGCATCTAATTATTTGGAAAACCTTGCATTTAGATTTTTAACACAAATATGGCTTTCTAAAGTAAATGCACCAGCTTTACTCAAAGAAAGGTGGAGAAGGTTTTTTTTTCAACCCCAAAAAAGTTGTTGGGCACAATAGAGTACCATCCAAACATTCATATTATTGAGTAACTCAGCCACTCATGGGCTACCTTCATGTTGGCTTCTTTCTTGCTGACTAAGGTGACTCAGCAAGCCAGAGCTAGAGGTGGAGGAGCTGAAGCTACACGTGAGAAGGATGCCACTGGCAGCCCTGAGTCTTCACCACCCAGCTCAGGAAAGGTCCAGTATGGCTTGAACAAGTTCTTTGGCTCAGCAGGCCAGAAGAAAGAAGCTCAGCCAGTGCCATTACATCTGCAACCTCAGCCTTTCAAGAGGCAGAGGCTCAGCAGATTCCAGCAAGATGCTCTCCAGGAAAGGAATGATGCACTCAGAAAGCATGCTGAGTTAGAAGCTGAGGTAGCCACAACTGAAAATGAGCTTGTTGAGGTAGCACAAAAAAAGAGGACGCTGATGAGAAGAGAGCCTCAGAGATCTCCAACAGCCAGCCCTAAGTCAACAAACAGAAAAGTGCCAGGCTCACAAATGAAAAGAGTTGAAGTCTCAGCTGCTACTAAGCTGAAATACTGTGAGGAGATGAAGGCAGCCAAAGACTCTTTCAGCAGTTTACAAGATTACTGGAAAGCTCAGGGTTGGTTCTGGGGGTATGGGGTTGGTTCTCAGCTTGCCCATGGTCTTGGACTTGTGCTCAAATTTGTGCAGGAAGGCATGCTTGTGTGATTCCTCAGCTGCTTAGTGAACTCCAGCACATAGTCAACTTTTTGCCTTCCAGCTCAGCCATCTGCAACTCAGCAACTGAGCCATGGCAAAGCTCTCTGACTCAGTTCCACTTGGCATGGAATATACTATCAGAGGTGGCCATGCTCAGCTCAAACTCACTCCTCAAAGCTTTCCCTCAGTGGATGACCTCTTTGGTGAGGGATCAAACCCTGAGCATGTTATCAGCTACCCTCGCTATCATGGAGAGCCTGATGTTGCTTGTCCTGGGTGCAATGCTAAGGTGAAACTCAGCAGGATCCCATTTCAGAATGGGTGCATTTACTGCAAGGACATGGGTTTGAACATGTGTGCATGCATTTGTTCTTTGTGTCTCTGAGCATGGGTGCATGGCCTTCATCAATGAATTGCTTAATTAATTAATTAATTACTAAGTTTTAATATCTGATTGAAAGTTTTCTTCACATCTTTTGGAACCTTGCAGGATGTCAATGGGTGGCCTAAGAAAGTCATTGCTCAGTATTACCAGATGATTCTCAACATGGCCCCATTGCCTTGGCAGAGGTTAACCTCAGCATCTTTTGGGACAGCTCAGTTTCAGCACAAGCAGAGGCCAGCTGAGCCTGCTGGGCATCCTTCTTCTCAGCAACTTCAAGGTGATGAACATTCTCAGTCACCTGAGCAGTCACTTGAGGCTGCAGATGCTGAGAAGGCCCAGCTTTTCTTTGCTAAGGGGTACTGCAAGTCAATTCTTGCCACTATTGACCCTGAGAACAGCATGGCAGATGCCATGTCTCAGCTGAAGGGTGTGGACATCGAGGGTTCTGATCTCTCAGATTTGGGGAGACTGGGAGTCCTCATCTCTGAGAGGCTTGTGCTCCTTGACAAAGCCTATGCAGCTCAGGATGAGACTATGGCTATGCTCCTACAAGATGCTGAGAAGATGTCTAAGGAGCAAGCTGTCTTGACTGAGCTCAGGAAAGAATTCATTGAAGCTCAGGGAAGGGTTGATGCTGGAGTTGCTAGAGTGGCTCAGGAGAAGAAGGAGGAAGAAGAGATGGCAAAGGCTCAGGAGGAACTGAGGAAGCTAAAAGAAGATCAGGCTCAGGATATTCTGCATCACATGGCAGCTATTGGTCTGAGCCCTCAGACTTTGCTGGAGCTGCATCAGAAAATGCAGAAAGATGCTCAGAAGCCAATTCCTGAAGATCAAGTTTCTGAGCCTCCTCAGCCTGAAGCTGCAGTTCCTTCTGAGGCTGCCAGTGCTGAGTCTGAACCTTGTGGTCCAGCCACCAAGAAGGCAAGACTTGAAGAGCCTCAGCATTCTTCTGAGATGGTGGAGGTCTATGTTGAGGAGGAGTTTGACTAATTTGAAGCCTGAGCAAAAGACTTAGGCATGCTTTGCAATATCTCAGCTCAGACTGATTTGTGTCATCACATGCCATGACAACAGCTGGCAGTGGAAAAATGCATTTGATGGGCTGAGTTGGTTCTGTTGTTGTTGCCATTGTTTATTTTTGAACTAGTTTCACAAGAACTATTTGTAATTAATACATTGTAATTAATTGATGGTTCTTCTTGGTTCAGTGCCCATGTAGTTGACCTTGTTCTTATATTTTTCCCCCTGGCAGGACCTGAGGGTGTGGCTTAGAATGCTCACAGAGAACAATCAGAGATGTGGCTTAGAAGATGCTCAGAATGATGGCAATGCTTAGAGAGGACTCAGGGTTGGTTCTGGGGGTGTGGGGTTGGCTCTCAGCTTGCCCATGGTCTTGGACTTGTGCTCTGTTTTCTTCAGCAATGCATGCTTATGTGATTCCTCAGCTGATTAGTGAACTCAAGCACATGGTGAGCCTATTTGCCTTTCAACTCAGCCAGCTGACACTCAGCAACTGAGCCATGGCAAGGATCACTAAGGATCACTCAGAATTAGTTCCATCTGGCATGGAATATACTGTCAAGGGTGGCCATGCTCAGCTCAAGCTCATTCCAGAAAGCTTTCCCTCAGTGGATGACCTCTTTGCTCATGGATCAAGCACTGAGAGGATCATCAGGTACCCTCGCTATGAGGGAGAGCCTGATGTTGCTTGTCCTAAGTGCAATGCTAAGGTGAAACTCAGCAGGATCCCATTTCAGAATGGGTGCAATTCCTGCAAGGACATGGGTTTGAACATGTGTGCATGCATTTGTTCTTTGTGTCTCTGAGCATGGGTGCATGGCCTTCATCAATGAATTGATTAATTAATTAATTATTTACTAAGTTTTAATATCTGATTGAAAGTTTTCTTCACATCTTTTGGAACCTTGCAGGATGTCAATGGGTGGCCTCAGAGAGTCATTGCTCAGTATTATCAGGTGATTCTCAACATGACCCCATTGCCTTGGCAGAAGTCAATCTCCTCAAAACCTTACTGGACAGCTCAGTTCAAGCACAGACTGAAGCCACCTAAGCCTCCTTCTTGTCAGCAACCTCAAGCTGAAGCTGATGCTGCACGTTCTCAGCCACCTGAAGCTGCTACCTTTGCTATAGCTGCCCAGACTGATGACCCCACCTTTTCTCAGGGGTACTGCAAGTCATTGCTTGCTAAGATTGACCCTGAGAATGGCATCAGCCAGGCTATCAATCAGCTGAAGGAGATGGACCTTAGTCCTGATGTCTCAGATGTGGAGCAGCTGGAAGCCATCCTCTCTCAGAAGCTTCTGCTTGTTGAGGAAGCCTATGCTGCTCAGGATGCCACTATGGAGAGGATCTTCAAAGATGCCCAGCAGATGGCTGAGGAGCAAGGTGTCTTATGTCAGCTCAGGCTTGGCATCTTAGATGCTCAGGAGAAGCTGAAAGGTTTCCTGGCTCAGAAGAAGGAGGAGGAAGAGATGGCAAAGGCTCAGGAGGAACTGAGGAAGCTAAAAGAACAGCAGGCTAAGGATCTTCTGCATCAGATGGCAGCTATTGGTCTGAGCCCTCAGACTTTGCTGGAGCTGCATCAGAAAATGCAGAAAGATGCCCAGGATGTTTCTGAGCCTCCTGGTCTCAGCAAGAAGCAAAGGATTGAGAAGCCAGAGGGTTCAGGTAATACCTGAGGATGAACACTAGCTTGACGATGAACCTAGGTAATTAACATATTACCTATTTTTTGGAAACATCACAAGCCATGGCAAACAGCTGGCAGGGAAAATGTGTCAATGCTGCTGTTTCTGTTGTTGTTGCCATTGTTTTTTTGAACTAGTTTTTTTTGGCACTGCTGCTGGTTGTTGTTGGGGTTTAGAATAGTTAAAGTATTAACTAATTACTTTAGTTACTTAGCATAAGTAATGGCTAATGCTGGACATTGTAATGGTTCTTCTTAGTGCAGTGCCCATGTAGCTGACCTTGTCCTTATACTGTTCCCCCTGGCAGGACCTGAAGATGTGAAGAAAAGTCTCAGGGCTACATCATCTGCATCTATCTCAGCAAGCACAGTAAGATTCAGCAGATGCACTTCTGATGGGGCTTAGGTGACTTCTACTTTTTAGAAGCTTGGCACAGCCTAAGCAACCCTCAGCCATGACTTGGTCATGATTTTTGTCTACTTTATGTATTCTCAGCATGCATCAGCTCTTCAACAGCATCAGATTTCAGAGGCACTGGGTGAAAAAGTGGCTTGGAGCTGGCTGCAATCACTCAGATTTGACTTAGCATGATCAGGGGAGGATGTTGTCACTACTAATTAATGCTTAGCTAAGGATCTAGGCCACCCATGGGAAAGGCTATCTAAAGTAGAATTTATATAACTTAGCATACTAGGCATACTTAGGTTGGCTGCAGCCACTACTAAGCCTTGGCACTGAGTGTTGGCCACCCTCAGTTGGTGACATTCCTTTCTAAGTTTTCATCTAGGGCTGTTCTGAGCCTCCATGCTACCACAGCAGCATCCAACATCCAAGCTTCAGCACTCTGAGCACCCAGTTGCAACTGCATTTGCTTCCTGGCTTCTCAATCAAGTTTAGTCATGTTTTTGTTTCTGGTTATTTTTCAAATTTTAGGGTAAACTAAAACATAATCAATTAATGGCATGTGCTTCCATGTGCTTCCATGGCAGCCAAGGCTACAGCCATGAATCTTCAGCTGAAGGCCTTTGTGATCCTCAGCTTGGTGGCTTCATCTGGGCTGAGCCTCTCAAGTTTCTGAGCTTGCACCTTAATGTCTAGTGTGAGGAACCCACCCCTCAACAATTGCTAATTAATTATTTATAATTAATTAATGGTTTTGCAGGAGGTAAACCTGGCCTTAGACACAGTAGAACAAATATCATGTCAGCCTCTGAGCTAGTCTGTTTTCAGCATCTCAGTCTCTTGAGCACCATGTGCCTCAGCAGCTTTTTCTGATCTCAGCACATCAGCAGCCTTCAGTCATCAGTTCTTCTCTTGGAGCCATGGGACCTCAGCTGAAGATGGTTTGCATCATGGCTCTTGCTTGCAGCACAGGCATCAGCTTGGCTAGCATCTCAGCTACATAACAACTTGTTTTTGGGTCCTTGGATTGCATGGTTCAACATGTTTTTGTTCATTCCTCAGATGGTAGCCCTAGGTGGTACCTCAGTGGACCTACAGGCTAGGCTCAGCCAGCTATCAGATGTCATTCATGCACCTCAGCTTGCTTCTTGGCAGCAAGCAGTACCATACTTGGATCAGCTGTTAAAAATTGCTTAGGCCAATGCTAAAAAACTACTTGTTTGTTTTTGCCTGGGAGCATAAAACAACACCAGGCTTGGCTCTCAGGCTTGGCTCTTTGCTTCATCTTCCTCCTGGGCCTTAAGACTGAGCTCAGCACCTTGGTGCAGGTTCTGCAGAACCTCAGAGATGACCTTTGGTATGCTTCTGACCATTCTCAGCAGAGGCTTGACTTCATCTCAGAGAAGGTCAGGTCCATGGAGCTCAGGATGGATATGACTGGGGGAAGTACCTGGGACACCCTGAGGCACCTCAAGCAGCATTTTGAAGAGTTTGACCCTCAGGCAGGTGGTGCAGCTTTGTTCACAGAATTCTTAGTGAAGAAGCGCTGGGCACTTCTCAGTGGACCTGTCTCCCACTGGGACCCAGAAGGTCAGTTCACAGAGTGGAACTTGCTGCTGAGCACTGCTATCTTAGCCACCAGGGAGGGTGTCATGTACAATCGATTCCTCAGGGTACTTGAATTCATTTGGTTTCCTTTTTTTGTGAAGAGGATCATGTTGTTGGATGTTTTTAGTTGAGGTCTGTTGGTTTCTTGAAACCTTTTCAGCCAGCTCAGGCACTCTACAGCAGGACTGCCTCAGAGGAAGAGCTCAGGCAGGAGACACTGGTGGTGGAGAACACTCAGCGACCTGAGCTAAGAGGACTTTGGGCCCACACTGAGAAAAGCATGGAAGAGGTGGTGGACTCAGCACATCCTTTCAGCTGTGCTAAGCACCATTGGCTCAGTGCTTCTAGCAGGGAATCAGGACTCAGAACCAAGGCTGGGAGGCTCAATGTGCTTAGCAGCATAGACCTCTCAGATGTGGCTGAGCCTGACCTACTTTCTCAGTGGAACACTGAAACTGAGGTGCAATGGCACCTCAGTGATCTACAGGCTCAGAATGAGTGCTGAGACAATACAATAGCTCAGCTTACCTGAGCAGCGTTTTTGAAAAAAGAGTCTGCCTCAGTATTCAACATCTGTAATTAATTAATTAGTTAGTAATTATTTGATGTAATTAATTGATTAATTAATTACTTATTAATTAATCAATTAGGCAACTAGCTCTTTTCTTAGTGTATTTTTTGTTTTGCACCAAACCTGCACTTGAGGTTGCAATGCTATTGACCTGGCAGTGAGGCTGAAGGACCTCAATCTCATTTTTTCCTCAGCTGAACTTGACCTTAGGCACAGCTTAGTGTTGTCTATTTTCATGTTTTCAATGTTCTATTTTATCAACATTTTTTTTATTATGTAGGTAAATGTGCCTCTTGTAACATGAATGCAATGTTGCAAAACTCAGGGATGGCTTGCATTCACTTCTTTGCTCCTCTTCACCCTGAGCATCCTTTTGAAGCCGCTCAGTAACTTGAGTGCTCTGGTCACTAAGATGCAGCTGCTCAGGGATGAAGCTTGTTGGCACTTGAGTATAATTTTGTGCATCTGAGCTGCTTGAGGTAAACTCATTATACAATTCATTATATAGTTAAATTATGTTTATATCTTTTGGGATCTTTCATTGAACCAGCTAGGAGATGAAGAAGCTCAGCAAATCCTTTGAGGACAAGCTTGGTGCAATGGCTCAGAATTACTACAGCTCAGCAGTTCTTTACTTCAAAGGAGCTCTCAGCAGGCAGAAAGCTCTCCACCACAAGGCTGAGGAACTCAATGTCCTTGAGAGCTTGGACATCTCAGACATCCTGGAGCCTTTGCCCAAAGAAAGGTGGAGAAATATTTTTTTCACTCCTAAAAGTTGTTGGGCACAATAGAGTACCATCCAAACATTCATATTATTGAGTAACTCAGCCACTCATGGAGTACCACCTGGAAAAATTGTTTGGGTGCTGTTTTTTAATAATGGTTTAATAAGGCATCTAATTATTTGGAAAACCTTGCATTTTACAGCTTTAACACAAATATCTATTTCTAAAACAAATGGATCAGCTTTAGTAAAGGAAAGGTGGAGAAAGGGTTTTTGTTTTTTTCAACACCCAAAGTTGTTGGGCACAATAGAGTACCATCCAAACATTCATATTATTGAGTACCTCAGCCACTCATGGGGTACCACCTTGAAAAATTGTTTGGGTGCTGTTTTTTAAAAAAGGTTTAATAAGGCATCTAATTATTTGGAAAACCTTGCATTTTAGAGTTTTAGAACTTTATCACAAATATGGTTTCCTAAAGTAAATGGACCAGCTTTACTCAAAGAAAGGTGGAGAAAAGGGTTTTGTTTTTCTCAACACCCAAAGTTGTTGGGCACAATAGAGTACCATCCAAACATTCATATTATTGAGTAGCTCAGCCACTCATGGGGTACCACCTTGAAAAATTGTTTGGGTGCTGTTTTTTTAATAAGGGTTTAATAAGGCATCTAATTATTTGGAAAACCTTGCATTTTAGAGTTTTAGAACTTTATCACAAATATGGTTTCCTAAAGTAAATGGACCAGCTTTACTAAAGGAAAGGTGGGGAAAGGGTTTTTGTTTTTTTTCAACACCCAAAGTTGTTGGGCACAATAGAGTACCATCCAAACATTCATACTATTGAGTAACTCAGCCACTCATGGGGTACCACCTTGAAAAATTGTTTGGGTGCTGTTTTTTAATAAGGGTTTAATAAGGCATCTAATTATTTGGAAAACCTTGCATTTTAGAGTTTTAGAACTTTATCACAAATATGGTTTCCTAAAGTAAATGGACCAGCTTTACTAAAGGAAAGGTGGAGAAAGGGTTTTTGTTTTTTTCAACACCCAAAGTTGTTGGGCACAATAGAGTACCATCCAAACATTCATATTATTGAGTAACTCAGCCACTCATGGGGTACCACCTTGAAAAATTGTTTGGGTGCTGTTTTTTAAAAAGGGTTTAATAAGGCATCTAATTATTTGGAAAACCTTGCATTTTAGAGTTTTAGAACTTTATCACAAATATGGTTTCCTAAAGTAAATGGACCAGCTTTACTCAAAGAAAGGTGGAGAAAAGGGTTTTGTTTTTTTCAACACCCAAAGTTGTTGGGCACAATAGAGTACCATCCAAACATTCATATTATTGAGTAGCTCAGCCACTCATGGGGTACCACCTTGAAAAATTGTTTGGGTGCTGTTTTTTTAATAAGGGTTTAATAAGGCATCTAATTATTTGGAAAACCTTGCATTTTAGAGTTTTAGAACTTTATCACAAATATGGTTTCCTAAAGTAAATGGACCAGCTTTACTAAAGGAAAGGTGGGGAAAGGGTTTTTGTTTTTTTTCAACACCCAAAGTTGTTGGGCACAATAGAGTACCATCCAAACATTCATACTATTGAGTAACTCAGCCACTCATGGGGTACCACCTTGAAAAATTGTTTGGGTGCTGTTTTTTAATAAGGGTTTAATAAGGCATCTAATTATTTGGAAAACCTTGCATTTTAGAGTTTTAGAACTTTATCACAAATATGGTTTCCTAAAGTAAATGGACCAGCTTTACTAAAGGAAAGGTGGAGAAAGGGTTTTTGTTTTTTTCAACACCCAAAGTTGTTGGGCACAATAGAGTACCATCCAAACATTCATACTATTGAGTAACTCAGCCACTCATGGGGTACCATCTTGAAAAATTGTCTGGATGCTGTTTTTTTAATAAGGGTTTAATAAGGCATCTAATTATTTGGAAAACCTTGCATTTAGATTTAACACAAATATGGCTTTCTAAAGTAAATGGACCAGCTTTACTCAAAGAAAGGTGGAGAAGGTTTTTTATTTTTTTCAACCCCAAAAAAGTTGTTGGGCACAATAGAGTACCATCCAAACATTCATATTATTGAGTAACTCAGCCATTCATGGTTTTTTCAGACATCTAATTATTTGGAAAAGGTTGGATCTTCAAGCTTCAACACAAATATGGCTTTCTAAAGTAAATGGACCAGCTTTACTCAAAGAACGGTGGAGAAAGGGTTTTTATTTTTTTCAACCCAAAAAGTTGTTGGGCACAATAGAGTACCATCCAAACATTCATATTATTGAGTAACTCAGCCACTCATGGGGTACCACCTTGAAAAATTGTCTGGATGCTGTTTTTTAATAAGGGTTTAATAAGGCATCTAATTATTTGGAAAACCTTGCATTTTAAAACTTTATCACAAATATTGCTTTCTAAAGTAAATGGACCAGCTTTACTCAAAGAAAGGTGGAGAAAGGGTTTTTGTTTTTTTTCAACCCCAAAAAATGTTGGGCACAATAGAGCACCATCCAAACATTCATATTATTGAGTAACTCAGCCATTCATGGTTTTTTCAGACATCTAATTATTTGGAAAAGGTTGGATCTTCAAGCTTTAACACAAATATGGCTTTCTAAAGTAAATGGACCAGCTTTACTCAAAGAAAGGTTGAGTAATGGTTTTGGATTTTTTTCAACCCAAAAAGTTGTTGGGCACAATAGAGTACCATCCAAACATTCATATTATTGAGTAACTCAGCCACTCATGGGGTACCACCTTGAAAAATTGTCTGGATGCTGTTTTTTAATAAGGGTTTAATAAGGCATCTAATTATTTGGAAAACCTTGCATTTTAAAACTTTATCACAAATATTGCTTTCTAAAGTAAATGGACCAGCTTTACTCAAAGAAAGGTGGAGAAAGGGTTTTTGTTTTTTTTCAACCCCAAAAATTGTTGGGCACAATAGAGTACCATCCAAACATTCATATTATTGAGTAACTCAGCCATTCATGGTTTTTTCAGACATCTAATTATTTGGAAAAGGTTGGATCTTCAAGCTTTATCACAAATATGGTTTCCTAAAGTAAATGGACCAGCTTTACTCAAAGAAAGGTTGAGTAATGGTTTTGGATTTTTTTCAACCCCAAAAAGTTGTTGGGCACAATAGGGTACCATCCAAACATTCATATTATTGAGTAACTCAGCCACTCATGGGGTACCACCTTGAAAAATTGCTTGGGTGCTGTTTTTAAATAAGGGTTTAATAAGGCATCTAATTATTTGGAAAACCTTGCATTTTACAGCTTTAACACAAATATCTATTTCTAAAACAAATGGATCAGCTTTAGTAAAGGAAAGGTGGAGAAAGGGTTTTTGTTTTTTTCAACCCCAAAAGTTGTTGGGCACAATAGAGTACCATCCAAACATTCATATTATTGAGTAACTCAGCCACTCATGGGGTACCACCTTGAAAAATTGTCTGGATGCTGTTTTTTAATAAGGGTTTAATAAGGCATCTAATTATTTGGAAAACCTTGCATTTTAAAGCTTTATCACAAATATTGCTTTCTAAAGTAAATGGACCAGCTTTACTCAAAGAAAGGTGGAGAAAGGTTTTTTGTTTTTTTCAACCCCAAAAATTGTTGGGCACAATAGAGTACCATCCAAACATTCATATTATTGAGTAACTCAGCCATTCATGTTTTTTCAGACAACTAATTATTTGGAAAAGGTTGGATCTTCAAGCTTTAACACAAATATGGCTTTCTAAAGTAAATGGACCAGCTTTACTCAAAGAAAGGTGGAGAAAGGGTTTTTATTTTTTTCAACCCAAAAAGTTGTTGGGAACAATAGAGTACCATCCAAACATTCATATTATTGAGTAACTCAGCCACTCATGGGGTACCACCTTGAAAAATTGTCTGGATGCTGTTTTTTAATAAGGGTTTAATAAGGCATCTAATTATTTGGAAAACCTTGCATTTTAAAGCTTTAATACAAATATGGTTTCCTAAAGGAAATGGACCAGCTTTACTCAAAGAAAGGTGGAGAAAGGATTTTTATTTTTTTCAACCCCAACAGTTGTTGGGCACAATAGAGTACCATCCAAACATTCATATTATTGAGTAACTCAGCCACTCATGGGGTACCACCTTGAAAAATTGTTTGGGTGCTGTTTTTAAATAAGGGTTTAATAAGGCATCTAATTATTTGGAAAACCTTGCATTTTAAAGCTTTATCACAAATATTGCTTTCTAAAGTAAATGGACCAGCTTTATTCAAAGAAAGGTGGAGAAAGGGTTTTTGTTTTTTTTTTTCAACCCCAAAAATTGTTGGGCACAATAGAGTACCATCCAAACATTCATATTATTGAGTAACTCAGCCATTCATGGTTTTTTCAGACATCTAGTTATTTGGACAAGGTTGGATCTTCAAGCTTTAGCACAAATATGGCTTTCTAAAGTAAATGGACCAGCTTTACTCAAAGAAAGGTGGAGAAATGGTTTTGGATTTTTTTCAACCCCAAAAGCTGTTGGGCACAATAGGGTGCCATCCAAACACTCATATTATTGAGTAACTCAGCCACTCATGGGGTACCACCTTGAAAAATTGTTTGGGTGCTGTTTTTTAATAAGGGTTTAATAAGGCATCTAATTATTTGGAAAACCTTGCATTTTAAAGCTTTAATACAAATATGGTTTCCTAAAGTAAATGGACCAGCTTTACTCAAAGAAAGGTGGAGAAAGGATTTTTATTTGTTTCAACCCCAAAAGTTGTTGTGCACAATAGAGTACCATCCAAACATTCATATTATTGAGTAACTCAGCCACTCATGGGGTACCACCTTGAAAAATTGTCTGGATGCTGTTTTTTAATAAGGGTTTAATAAGGCATCTAATTATTTGGAAAACCATGCGTTTTAAAACTTTATCACAAATATTGCTTTCTAAAGTAAATGGACCAGCTTTACTCAAAGAAAGGTGGAGAAAGGGTTTTTGTTTTTTTTTCAACCCCAAAAATTGTTGGGCACAATAGAGTACCATCCAAACATTCATATTATTGAGTAACTCAGCCATTCATGGTTTTTTCAGACATCTAATTATTTGGAAAAGGTTGGATCTTCAAGCTTTAACACAAATATGGCTTTCTAAAGTAAATGGACCAGCTTTACTCAAAGAAAGGTTGAGTAATGGTTTTGGATTTTTTTCAACCCAAAAAGTTGTTGGGCACAATAGAGTACCATCCAAACATTCATATTATTGAGTAACTCAGCCACTCATGGGGTACCACCTTGAAAAATTGTCTGGATGCTGTTTTTTAATAAGGGTTTAATAAGGCATCTAATTATTTGGAAAACCTTGCATTTTAAAACTTTATCACAAATATTGCTTTCTAAAGTAAATGGACCAGCTTTACTCAAAGAAAGGTGGGGAAATGGTTTTTGTTTTTTTTCAACCCCAAAAATTGTTGGGCACAATAGAGCACCATCCAAACATTCATATTATTGAGTAACTCAGCCATTCATGGTTTTTTCAGACATCTAATTATTTGCAAAAGGTTGGATCTTCAAGCTTTAACACAAATATGGCTTTCTAAAGTAAATGGACCAGCTTTACTCAAAGAAAGGTTGAGTAATGGTTTTGGATTTTTTTCAACCCCAAAACTTGTTGGGCACAATAGGGTACCATCCAAACATTCATATTATTGAGTAACTCAGCCACTCATGGGGTACCACCTTGAAAAATTGTTTGGGTGCTGTTTTTTTTAATAAGGGTTTAATAAGGCATCTAATTATTTGGAAAACCTTGCATTTTAAAGCTTTATCACAAATATGGTTTCCTAAAGTAAATGGACCAGCTTTACTCAAAGAAAGGTGGAGAAAGGGTTTTTATTTTTTCAACCCCAAAAATTGTTGGGCACAATAGAGTACCATCCAAACATTCATATTATTGAGTAACTCAGCCATTCATGGTTTTTTCAGACATCTAATTATTTGGAAAAGGTTGGATCTTCAAGCTTTAACACAAATATGGCTTTCTAAAGTAAATGGACCAGCTTTACTCAAAGAAAGGTGGAGAAAGGGTTTTTATTTTTTTCAACCCCAAAAGTTGTTGGGCACAATAGAGTACCATCCAAACATTCATATTATTGAGTAACTCAGCCACTCATGGGGTACCACCTTGAAAAATTGTCTGGATGCTGTTTTTTAATAAGGGTTTAATAAGGCATCTAATTATTTGGAAAACCTTGCATTTTAAAGCTTTATCACAAATATTGCTTTCTAAAGTAAATGGACCAGCTTTACTCAAAGAAAGGTGGAGAAAGGTTTTTTGTTTTTTTTCAACCCCAAAAATTGTTGGGCACAATAGAGTACCATCCAAACATTCATATTATTGAGTAACTCAGCCATTCAAGGTTTTTTCAGACAACTAATTATTTGGAAAAGGTTGGATCTTCAAGCTTTAACACAAATATGGCTTTCTAAAGTAAATGGACCAGCTTTACTCAAAGAAAGGTGGAGAAAGGGTTTTTATTTTTTTCAACCCAAAAAGTTGTTGGGAACAATAGAGTACCATCCAAACATTCATATTATTGAGTAACTCAGCCACTCATGAGGTACCACCTTGAAAAATTGTCTGGATGCTGTTTTTTAATAAGGGTTTAATAAGGCATCTAATTATTTGGAAAACCTTGCATTTTAAAACTTTATCACAAATATTGCTTTCTAAAGTAAATGGACCAGCTTTACTCAAAGAAAGGTGGAGAAAAGGTTTTTGTTTTTTTTCAACCCCAAAAATTGTTGGGCACAATAGAGTACCATCCAAACATTCATATTATTGAGTAACTCAGCCACTCATGGGGCACCACCTTGAAAAATTGTTTGGGTGCTGTTTTTTAATAAGGGTTTAATAAGGCATCTAATTATTTGGAAAACCTTGCATTTTAAAGCTTTATCACAAATATTATAAAGTAAATGGACCAGCTTTACTCAAAGAAAGGTGGAGAAAGGTTTTTTGATTTTTTTTTAACACCAAGAAGCTGTTGGGCACAATAGAGTACCATCCAAACATTCATATTATTGAGTAACTGAGCCAATCGTGAGGTATCTCCTTGAAAAATTGTTTGGGTGCTGTTTTTAAATAAGGGTTTAATAAGGCATCTAATTATTTGGGAAAACCTTGCATTTTAAAGCTTTATCACAAATATTGCTTTCCAAAGTAAATGGACCAGCTTTATTCAAAGAAAGGTGGAGAAAGGGTTTTTGTTTTTTTTTCAACCCCAAAAATTGTTGGGCACAATAGAGTACCATCCAAACATTCATATTATTGAGTAACTCAGCCATTCATGGTTTTTTCAGACATCTAATTATTTGGAAAAGGTTGGATCTTCAAGCTTTAACACAAATATGGCTTTCTAAAGTAAATGGACCAGCTTTACTCAAAGAAAGGTGGAGAAAGGGTTTTTATTTTTTTCAACCCAAAAAGTTGTTGGGCACAATAGAGCACCATCCAAACATTCATATTATTGAGTAACTCAGCCACTCATGGGGTACCACCTTGAAAAAATGTCTGGATGCTGTTTTTTAATAAGGGTTTAATAAGGCATCTAATTATTTGGAAAACCTTGCATTTTAAAACTTTATCACAAATATTGCTTTCTAAAGTAAATGGACCAGCTTTACTCAAAGAAAGGTGGAGAAAGGGTTTTTGTTTTTTTTCAACCCCAAAAATTGTTGGGCACAATAGAGTACCATCCAAACATTCATATTATTGAGTAACTCAGCCATTCAGGGTTTTTTCAGACATCTAATTATTTGGAAAAGGTTGGATCTTCAAGCTTTAACACAAATATGGCTTTCTAAAGTAAATGGACCAGCTTTACTCAAAGAAAGGTTGAGTAATGGTTTTGGATTTTTTTCAACCCAAAAAGTTGTTGGGCACAATAGAGTACCATCCAAACATTCATATTATTGAGTAACTCAGCCACTCATGGGGTACCACCTTGAAAAATTGTCTGGATGCTGTTTTTTAATAAGGGTTTAATAAGGCATCTAATTATTTGGAAAACCTTGCATTTTAAAACTTTATCACAAATAGTGCTTTCTAAAGTAAATGGACCAGCTTTACTCAAAGAAAGGTGGGGAAAGGGTTTTTGTTTTTTTTCAACCCCAAAAATTGTTGGGCACAATAGAGCACCAGCCAAACATTCATATTATTGAGTAACTCAGCCATTCATGGTTTTTTCAGACATCTAATTATTTGCAAAATGTTGGATCTTCAAGCTTTAACACAAATATGGCTTTCTAAAGTAAATGGACCAGCTTTACTCAAAGAAAGGTTGAGTAATGGTTTTGGATTTTTTTCAACCCCAAAACTTGTTGGGCACAATAGGGTACCATCCAAACATTCATATTATTGAGTAACTCAGCCACTCATAGGGTACCACCTTGAAAAATTGTTTGGGTGCTGTTTTTTAATAAGGGTTTAATAAGGCATCTAATTATTTGGAAAACCTTGCATTTTAAAGCTTTATCACAAATATGGTTTCCTAAAGTAAATGGACCAGCTTTACTCAAAGAAAGGTGGAGAAAGGGTTTTTATTTTTTCAACCCCAAAAGTTGTTGGGCACAATAGAGTACCATCCAAACATTCATATTATTGAGTAACTCAGCCACTCATGGGGTACCACCTTGAAAAATTGTCTGGATGCTGTTTTTTAATAAGGGTTTAATAAGGCATCTAATTATTTGGAAAACTTTGCATTTTAAAGCTTTATCACAAATATTGCTTTCTAAAGTAAATGGACCAGCTTTACTCAAAGAAAGGTGGAGAAAGGTTTTTTGTTTTTTTTCAACCCCAAAAATTGTTGGGCACAATAGAGTACCATCCAAACATTCATATTATTGAGTAACTCAGCCATTCATGGTTTTTTCAGACAACTAATTATTTGAAAAAGGTTGGATCTTCAAGCTTTAACACAAATATGGCTTTCTAAAGTAAATGGACCAGCTTTACTCAAAGAAAGGTGGAGAAAGGGTTTTTATTTTTTTCAACCCAAAAAGTTGTTGGGAACAATAGAGTACCATCCAAACATTCATATTATTGAGTAACTCAGCCACTCATGGGGTACCACCTTGAAAAATTGTCTGGATGCTGTTTTTTTAATAAGGGTTTAATAAGGCATCTAATTATTTGGAAAACCTTGCATTTTAAAACTTTATCACAAATATTGCTTTCTAAAGTAAATGGACCAGCTTTACTCAAAGAAAGGTGGAGAAAAGGTTTTTGTTTTTTTCAACCCCAAAAATTGTTGGGCACAATAGAGTACCATCCAAACATTCATATTATTGAGTAACTCAGCCACTCATGGGGTACCACCTTGAAAAATTGTTTGGGTGCTGTTTTTTAATAAGGGTTTAATAAGGCATCTAATTATTTGGAAAACCTTGCATTTTAAAGCTTTATCACAAATATTATAAAGTAAATGGACCAGCTTTACTCAAAGAAAGGTGGAGAAAGGTTTTTTGATTTTTTTCAACACCAAGAAGCTGTTGGGCACAATAGAGTACCATCCAAACATTCATATTATTGAGTAACTGAGCCAATCATGAGGTATCTCCTTGAAAAATTGCTGTTCACATCAGCAAGGGTGCATTTCTCAGCTTGTGTGGGCTCAATTCCTAGTTTAAGAAGCTTTCTGAGCCATGGCAGATGAGACACCTGAGGAGTTTCATGAAAGAGTGCTCAGATTCATTGAAGAGAATGGCTTCGATATAGAGTGGGCCATTGAATTCCTGAGGGAGTACACTGAGAAGAAGAAGAAGGATAAGGAAGACTCTGAGAAGGAGAAGCATCAGAAGGGTGGCAATGCTGACAGAGGACTCAGGGTTGGTTCTGGGGGTATGGGGTTGGTTCTCAGCTTGCCCATGGTCTTGGACTTGTGCTCAAATTTGTGCAGGAAGGCATGCTTGTGTGATTCCTCAGCTGCTGAGTGAACTCAAGCACATAGTCAACTTTTTGCCTTCCAGCTCAGCCATCTGCAACTCAGCAACTGAGCCATGGCAAAGCTCTCTGACTCAGTTCCACTTGGCATGGAATATACTATCAGAGGTGGCCATGCTCAGCTCAAACTCACTCCTCAAAGCTTTCCCTCAGTGGATGACCTCTTTGGTGAGGGATCAAACCCTGAGCATGTTATCAGCTACCCTCGCTATCATGGAGAGCCTGATGTTGCTTGTCCTGGGTGCAATGCTAAGGTGAAACTCAGCAGGATCCCATTTCAGAATGGGTGCATTTACTGCAAGGACATGGGTTTGAACATGTGTGCATGCATTTGTTCTTTGTGTCTCTGAGCATGGGTGCATGGCCTTCATCAATGAATTGATTAATTAATTAATTAATTACTAAGTTTAATATCTGATTGAAAGTTTTCTTCACATCTTTTGGAACCTTGCAGGATGTCAATGGGTGGCCTAAGAAAGTCATTGCTCAGTATTACCAGATGATTCTCAACATGGCCCCATTGCCTTGGCAGAGGTTAACCTCAGCATCTTTTGGGACAGCTCAGTTTCAGCACAAGCAGAGGCCAGCTGAGCCTGCTGGGCATCCTTCTTCTCAGCAACTTCAAGGTGATGAACATTCTCAGTCACCTGAGCAGTCACTTGAGGCTGCAGATGCTGAGAAGGCCCAGCTTTTCTTTGCTAAGGGGTACTGCAAGTCAATTCTTGCCACTATTGACCCTGAGAACAGCATGGCAGATGCCATGTCTCAGCTGAAGGGTGTGGACATCGAGGGTTCTGATCTCTCAGATTTGGAGAGACTGGGAGTCCTCATCTCTGAGAGGCTTGTGCTCCTTGACAAAGCCTATGCAGCTCAGGATGAGACTATGGCTATGCTCCTACAAGATGCTGAGAAGATGTCTAAGGAGCAAGCTGTCTTGACTGAGCTCAGGAAAGAATTCATTGAAGCTCAGGGAAGGGTTGATGCTGGAGTTGCTAGAGTGGCTCAGGAGAAGCAGGAGGAAGAAGAGATGGCAAAGGCTCAGGAGGAACTGAGGAAGCTAAAAGAAGATCAGGCTCAGGATATTCTGCATCACATGGCAGCTATTGGTCTGAGCCCTCAGACTTTGCTGGAGCTGCATCAGAAAATGCAGAAAGATGCTCAGAAGCCAATTCCTGAAGATCAAGTTTCTGAGCCTCCTCAGCCTGAAGCTGCAGTTCCTTCTGAGGCTGCCAGTGCTGAGTCTGAACATTGTGGTCCAGCCACCAAGAAGGCAAGACTTGAAGAGCCTCAGCATTCTTCTGAGATGGTGGAGGTCTATGTTGAGGAGGAGTTTGACTAATTTGAAGCCTGAGCAAAAGACTTAGGCATGCTTTGCAATATCTCAGCTCAGACTGATTTGTGTCATCACATGCCATGACAACAGCTGGCAGTGGAAAAATGCATTTGATGGGCTGAGTTGGTTCTGTTGTTGTTGCCATTGTTTATTTTTGAACTAGTTTCACAAGAACTATTTGTAATTAATACATTGTAAT
>CBDDTI010000312.1:0-6932 GCA_965233585.1 bacterium | reverse complement strand
GCGAAAAGTGATTCAAAACTTGAACAACAGCAACAAAACCTGAAATTAAAGAAGAGAAGAACGGATTAGTACCACGTCATACCCTACATGATCCAATGCACAGAGTGAAGGGAGAGGTGGGGGATATTCGCCTCCTTTATCTTCGTATAAACCACGCTATACTGTAGGAGGCAAGCAGCTCTGGCATAATCTGAGATTATTATGTCATCGTGGGAATTACGTAACGATCACTTTCTTTATTCTCATTAGTTGTTTGGTTGTCAGCGCACTGATAATGTTAAGGTCATTCCCCAGTATTGCATTACGCATCCCTACTGCGCATAATTTCACGCGTGATTTACGCGCGCGCATTAAAAAATGGCGGTTTTTTCTTTATGGCTAGACCTCGCCATAGAGGTTAATTGTCATTTTCTCGAAAACGAGTACGGTGACCTATCACTTCTTTCTGTTATTTTGAATTGAGTAATAAATTTCTTTGTGTATGGGGTATAAACAAGGTGCTGTTGCTCCTAAACGAACATGGGGACCTCTCATTTTTATTTCAAAATTTAAGTTCCTACAATATAAACAACAATGGGCAAAGTTTGGCGAAAACCTCAGTGCAGGTTCCATTTCAATGGAATGACCTTAGAAGAAGTTAATCAGCATGTTGCCTCCCATTCCTGTAGGTATTGCAGACTGTTCATGAAGAAAAGATTCCCGATTACCAGGAGTTAGAAGAACGATCTGATAGTGAAGGTGAATTACGTCATTTTAAAGAGTTGCAGGTGTTTGTAGGAGGCCTGTGCACGTGTCACCTTATTTCTACGTCATCTTGGGCTGCCCCTGTTGAACGCTTGTTTAGTAAACTAATATAGGGAAAAACAGATCTTTTGATTTGTATATTCAGTACAGTTGCCCTATGCCTCAGTTTCAAAACTAGTCCCCGTTCGAAATCTTTTGTATGAAAATGAGTTTGATTTGTGTGAAAAGGAACCTTTAGGGAAGCCTGTTCCAGGCTCTCGGTGGTTGTTGACGAGGGAAAAAGAGGGCGGGGGAGAGAAAAAACGAGGGAGGACCAAGGCCCCGTCTACACGTATCTGGATATTTTTGAATCCGCAAGTTTTCCCGTCCACACGTACCGTATTCAAATCCAATTCTCCTGTCCACACGCATCCGATGGTATCCGGATTCACTGTAGTACCCAGGGCTCCTCCAATAAAATGTGTTCAGAGCATGCGCCATAAAGCGAGCGACAGTGACGGCAAATTTGCCCTGTTTTTGCTGTTGTGCCGCCGTAATGGTTTTTGTTCGGTAAGAGACTGTCCGCGAATTTGTTACGTCATCGGATTCGAAAATATCCGTATTCACCCGTCTACACGTTATCGGATTCGTTGCAGATTTATTTTTTTTCACCCTGGAGAGCGAATTTCAAAATATCCGGATTCGCTGTCGAATTCGCCGGATGCGTGTGGACGGTAGCCGTATCCGGAAAGAAAAGGATATCCGGATACGTGTGGACGGGGCCTAAGGCAAGGAACGTTTCTCTCGCTCGTTTTTTTTTTTCGCTCGTCCCTCACTACCGAGAGCCTGAAACAGGCTATCTTTAGGGTAACACATTGTTATATGAATGGTTTTGCACAGACTCGTTTTGAAACTGAGGCACAAGATAACTCGGAAATGGCCCATTGCTTGTTTTGCATCACGTTTCTGTTCTTCCTCCTCTTCGGAGAATCATTCTGCCGTTTACTGTTTATTATTCTAACACTTTTTTTTCGTTGTAATATCTGCGGTGATGGGTTAACCGCTTTGCAGATTACAAATTTATTTATTTATTTATTTATTCATTTATTTTTTATTTTTAAATATAAAATGTTCAATTTATTTTTAAATGTAGATGTACTGACACAGGTCTGAAGATCCGGCACTCTTGACTCTGTGGTTTTGCCTGTTTAAGACACTGAACTCTTGAGGGTCATAGTGATAGCGTGCATGGACCAGAAATGCTGATATTTTCTCAAAATTTTAATTTCAGACTCGTTTGAATCTTCTCATCATCCTTCCGTGGATTCCAATTTAGATTACGAAGATCCTCCCTTGGAGGCAATTATGAAGAAAATAAACCCTTCCACACCAGGGAAACAAAATATAAACGATTTATCTTCAGATATGCACGATTATGACGAGCCAGAAGGTATTATCGTCATATCAGACCACGAAGATAACCAAGAGCAGGCGATAAAAGACAATATTGACTTTCACGATTATGCAGATCCAGATGATACTGATGAAGATAACATAAAATGTCAAGTGATAGTTGGTGAAGATGCTTCTTGTTACCATGACTACGATGATCCCGCCGAATGAGAACTATACACTTGACACTGATTGGGCCTATGGTGTGGTTTACGATTTATTCATTGGTCACGGAATCAATGATCGTGACTGGTTTTGAGTGTGACCAGCTATGAGCGTGACTTCGTGTAATCGTGACTTGCTGTAAGCGCGACCCGCTATGCGTGACTTGCAATGGTTATGCTGAATTTATCACAGTCAAGCTTCGACAGCCCGTCTATCCAATACGCGAACAAATCGAAGTAAAGAAGGGTTCGTGGAATTCAAGAATCTTTTTCGATCGGAATTGCATTCTTTAGAGTTGCCTGAGCATTAAACATCGACCTTGCCAAGCAACGTGTCATAACGTGACGTTGATGAGCTCACGACACAACTGTCGGAATGTTCGTTTTGACTCCGATTTGTCAGTGAGAACATCAGAAATTCTTCCCCTCTAACAAATCGAGACGAATATAACAAAAATTGTTTCCCTCACTTAAGCGAGCATTCTCCCAGCCATTCCAATGTACTCCTGTGGCGGACAAAGCAAAGGGATCGAAGTTAGGTGTATGCTAATCGCTTGTCATGGACGTCCCGAAACCGAGGTTGAGGGTCGAATCTCGTGTAGGTGAGTGGAAAAGACTGGGTACTACGAAAACGGTCTCTTCGTCCTTGATATCTTACCAAAAAACAGTCGATTTTAGTCACAATGAAGGCTTACTTCAAGTTGTGTATGCTGTGCTCGAATATGAACCGAGTTATTTAATCGTTTAAGGAAAATCTGTATATCTGGCGAAAAGGGTTTTCGCTTATTTTCGGTTTTGTAAATAGTGAAGATTTACCTTTAAGAGTACAAATTTAGTATACAGGCTGGGCTAGAACTTGCTGATCAAAAAAACAGAATGAAACTTCAAGTTATTGATGACATCGTTTTAGGTGCCCTAAACAAATTAAGTGGTAAGATAATATCTGGTCGATCTAGTCGTCTTTCGTTTTACGTGCTCAGCATCATCCTCCGCAACATTCCCACTGAAGACATAACAATAGAGATATGATTGGTCGAGGCCCGCGCGTGAAAATTTGTCACCGACGAACGACTGTCATTAGCCAGATTAAGCATGACGTTTACGGCAGACGGCAAACGGCAAAGGTTACCTCTGATTTTCTATTCTTTTCTTGTAATCCTTAAATAAATCACACAAAAATAGAAAAAGGGACTCATCAGAGACCTTTCGGCTAACTCGTCAAACATCGCGTTTGAAGTCCCGCTAGCATCAAAATGATGGTGGCAATCTGGCCTTATCTCATATAAGGATTCCCAATTGCGTAATATGCCATTCACAAACTTGAAAAAAAAGTGCAAGAATTTGACAATAAATAATTATGGCTAGCCTTACATACGTATGTTTCGTCCCTGCCAAGGGACTCATCAGAGACCTTTCGCAATTGGGAATCCTTATGTGATATAAGGCCAGATTGCCACAATCATTTTGATGCTAGCGGGACTTCAAACGCGATGTTTGACGAGTTAGCCGAAAGGTCTCTGATGAGTCCCTTGGCAGGGACGAAACATACGTATGTAAGGCTAGCCATAATTATTTATTGTCAAATTCTTGCACTTTTTTTCAAAAATAGAAGAGTGTCTCTTAATTTTCACGGCAAATACAAATATTTTGATTCTACTGTACAGGGAGCTGAAGACAGACGGCAAAAGTTTTATTTTTGCCGTTTGCCGTTTGCCGTAAACGTCATGCTTAACCTCTCTAATGACGTACGTATCTACGTGATGGTTACTGTGAGAATTTAGGTCAGACGTTTCTGTAGCGCAACAGTACAGTGCACGTTGAAAGACGGCTAGCTAGAATTTAAATATTGATAATTTAGAGCTGTCAGTAAGTTAAGGTCAGGGTACCATGTACCTCTAACTCAGATTTTAATAAATAGTCTAAAAGTCATGATTTTTCAGTCTTTCCCATCTCTTCCCCCTGAAGGATTCCTCTCAGCTACCGTCCACCTCCTTGGAAGAATTTCTTTTTCTCCCCAACCTTCTGCTGCCTGCACAGCATACTTAATTTATCTAATGAAGCAACGTTGAAGGGAACGGAATAAGTAAGCCACTTGGGAGCTAAAATTCAACTTTTACACACCGTATGACTCACCATTTTTAGTCCCTTTAGCTTCGTCCGTCATTCACGTTTAATAACGTTACAGCAGCTACTGTTTTATTACTCAAAGGTGGTCACATTAACAAGGACTGGTATGGTCTTGCCAACTATTGCAATATTTATGTCCTTCAATTATTCTATTTCCATAAGTGTAAAAAGTCTGAACTCTTTCCTTGGGCTTCGTAAGTTTTAATTATGTACAAATTAACTAACAAATTGCTTTAAAGTTCTTTCAAAAATAGTTTTACTTTAGTGTGGCAAAGAAAATTGCAGAGTGGTATTAGTTATATTGCTACTACTGGACTGAAATTCACAACTCCTGGTTGATGATTTTCGTTATCGTCATCGACTGTCTTCATGGCCAGGTATTAATAATGCAAGAAGAATCGCGAAATATTAAAGAGAGCCCCATTGAAGGCGAACGCGGGAGGGAGAGGGAGGGGGGGAGCCTAACTGAGTATCTCATTTCCATTATATTTAGGTCAAAATACCCCGTATCCCGTTATAGCCAGTTACAAAAATTAACCAGTTTCCTTTTCGATACCCCGTTTTATCTAGTTTAACTATCCCTAACCTATTAAATTTTACCTCAACATGAGTTGTGAGATTGAGGGTGTCCGCTGACCAGCAGTGACGTGATACAATCGTGATTAATATTAGTCACTACAAACGCCGTGATCACGACTTAATTTTCCGCTCCTAAAAGGAATCCTCCACGCTCTGATTACATTTAGAGAAAGATCTGGAAAATTATATTGCAAAATGGTGTCGGGGAGTTCAGAAATACAAGGAGAATTTGCTTCGCGACTTCAGGAGTACAAAATTTCTTACAAGTCGACGATTCCAGTATCAGATATATATGCTGTGCATGTTAAGATTTTAGCGACAAGCCTCCTTAATTTGGCGAGCGACAATACAGAGTTACTTGAGGCTTTCAGTCTTGCTGTGAGGCAATGTTGTTTCCTGACAAACAAGGTCGAATATCCATCCAATATGCTGTGGAAATTTTGGAGTTTTAAAAATAAATTTATCAGATGAAAAATTTTCTGGCTTCTCAGAAGCCAATGTGGTGAGATCATCTTTGTTGTCACGTAGTCAGTTTGTTATTTTCTTCGGAAAAGCAGTGGTCCGTGGTTAAGAAATTTAAAACACTGTCTAAACAATAACTTAACCAATAGATGTGTCAAGTGAAGTTTTCAATCAAATTGGCGATATTTAACGTATGAGTGATTTGTCGCGTCAAACTGCGTCGATGTGCGCCTATCAGGTTGAAAGGACTTCAGTCATTACGCCAGCATCACGGAAAGCAGAAATTACTCGCCGCTTTCTCATATCACACTACGTCAGTGCCTTTGAAACAGATCGAGCGGACGATTCGCGTGGAAACACTATTAACCTGTGGAAATCAAACGCCAAATTTAATTAACTCCACGATCATGAGGTCAGAAAGCGCCACAAAAGTTAGCTGCCTCCTTATTTTTGTTTTATCACAGGCAATAACAGTTACCTGTCAAAATGAGACTATTCCAACAACAAGTCCTGAAGGTAGGTTGCAAATGTACGGTGTTTCATAATTTGAATGCAAGTTTTGATATGTACTACATGTTTGCGTTTTAATTTGACCTAGGTTATGTAATTAAGTTTCTATGTTCGCGCAAGTAAATCATATGCAACCGAAAAGTTGAATTTTGGTTGTGCAAAATTAGCTGAGGCTTTTATAAGATCAATAAAATCACAACACGGATAGACTCAATTACTGGGCTGACATCTTTGTGTATGTAACTGGGCTGACATCTTTGTGAATTCAATCACGATACTAATTACAACGAACTTAGGTTTATTCCATGATGTAGCTTTGGTTTAGTCTCAAAAATTAAAATGGTGAAGTCAATGCATGCCTTTTTTCAAACTTCTTCGCAAACCTCTCTTTACAAATATTGATTGAATAATTTAGAAAAGATCTCCACACCAACGTTTTTGTTATATTTACAATATTACAACATAAAGTGCATTCTTCAGTCAAGCTCAAGGTCGGCTATTGTTGTACCTTAAGGGTCGTTAAATCAGCCGCAAACTTGTGCCAAAATAATTATTACTCAAAACCTTGAATAAAGATTGGATGATATTTTTACCATCTCTTACTTTAAGAAAAATAATACACTACAAGCAATTGACTGCACATATTTTGCAAATCTCATAAAAACTGGGAATGATGTAATATAGCTTATTTGTTCTTTACAAGAATACAAATAAGGAGGAACAATATTCAAAACGAGTACATTTTATCTTAGTTTCATGTAACATTAAAAAGTGGAAAATGGCGCAAACGAATCCTGTGAAAGTTACCAGATTTTCCTTACTCGATTTTCACACAGGCTTCTCACCAACAGCTACTTTCTTCAGTGTTACATAAATTCAGTCCGCCCTGTTTAAGACGAAACGTGTGATGCTTCT
>CBDDTI010000310.1:7500-9759 GCA_965233585.1 bacterium | reverse complement strand
CAATTGGCTTGTAAATGAAGCAATGCATTAATCAAATGGACTGCTCTGCAATGGCTTTTTTGTTTTGTGAAGTCAGTTGGTCATCTTCGTGATTGAAGGTTGTGGTGAATTCCTGTAGGGAAACTCAACAGTTGGCCAATTTTGGCTGGAGATCCATTTCAAGTGACATTTTTATAGAAAACCTTTGACTTTTCAATCATTTTAAAAATACCCAGTCCATTCTTCTGCAATTCCTTTATCGCCTCTTGAACAATTCCCACAGGAAGTCTGCTTCAAGAAGAGAAGCTGGTGTAGACCTTGCGAGTAGTTGTAAATTTGGCAGGCATCTGCAAAACTCTCTTTGCAACTTCTTCGTTTGGCACACCAACTCTGACACTAGCGTCCCCTTTGAATGGAATGAAAAATACTACTATTAAATGGGCTTCTTTTCTCATAAAAGACAGTATTATGAAGACAGTATTAGAATAGGTTAATGGGCAAAGTTTAAAAGCTGGATCCAATGTGTTGAATATAGGAAGATGTATTAAGAGGGAATGTCCACTAGGACCAAGCCATATCACAAATGTGGCATATGATGAAAAATCAAAATTTTTCATATTCTTCCCAGAGATAGCCCATTGTAAGCCTAGAAATGTGGTGTGATTTTTTTCTTGAAATATTTTTTTTTAAACCCAACAAAAAATCAAAAATCCATTATGGTCCCATGTCTGGCCAACAACACACAAAATTCAGTGACTAATACCTTATCATAAACTTCGCTCTGTTTAGTCCACATCAAAATAGCACTCCATTTTGAGCCTGGAAATTGTGAGGAGTTTACAAGTTTTTTGAGGTTAATCATACTTCTCTGGGTTAATTTTCAAGGCCACAACCAGCCGCTTAAAATCACTAAAATTCGCTTCCTAAAAATTCTTAATCATGCACAACTTTTCAATCGGCAAATTCACTACCTGGTAAACCACCAAAACACCTAACATTAAACTTTTCAAAAGATGAAATGTCAGTGTAAAACCTGATAAAAAATTATTTTCGGGCTTTACATCAGTGCTGAGTACTAACGCTCTCAAAATCATGATAATCACAACACTAACCTGCTAGAAACGAAAACAATAGGCAAGTGCCTGGAACTAGATAATCAAAAGAAACCTGAAAATGTCTTATTTCCCCAAAAATGTTTTTTTCATGCCCCGATATTTCCCCTATAATGGGTTTTTTCATGTCCCAATATTTTCCCTATGATAGGATTTACACATCCCAATTTTCTCCCTCTAATGGGATTTTCATGTCCCAATATTTTCCCAGTATGATGGGATTTTCGTGTCCCAATATTTCCCTGTAGTGAGATTTTCATTGCCCCAATATTGTTCCTCTAATGGGATGTCCATGTGTCCCAATATTTTCCCTGTAGTGAGATTTTCATGTCCCAGTTAGTTCTCTTTTATCTGGAATTTCCTTTCCATGGGCTTTTAACATGGTTCAATAGTTCTGTCTTCATGGGTTAAGTGCTGTGACAATCTCCTCTCAATAGGGCTTTGATGCTGCAATTGTATGTGTCCCATTAATAACTTAGTGTCCCTATCAACTTCAATATGATCCACCTACTGTGTAAAGAGAAGATTACAGGCACATATATAAATCTTGAAAAACTTTAATAAACAACCATTATTAACCACTTACATCAGATTGGATGTATTTCATTACAATGGATGATGGTAGCATTCTGATGATAAAGTACAATGTCAAAACTTCAACCCTGTTTAATGATATATTCAATATTCAACTGAACATCAAAATGTACTTAAACTAATAGAACAAAATATGCAAAACAAAGGCTCTATCAGAGTTCACAACTATATAAGCACATGGACTTACATTTTGGTAATAAAAAAACAAGTGAAGCTCATAGCTGCCAGAGCTTATCCCGGTTTCTGTAGCATGAAGCAGCTAGAAGTATTTCTACTTCCCCTGGACGGGATGGTAGTCTGTTGTAGCTAACTCCCCTGCAATTTGTTAGGTTTTCCCCAACAATTCGCCGGTACCCATTTATACACCTGGGTGGAGAGAGGCACTGTGGAAGTAAAGTGTCTTGCCCAATAACACAACACAATGTTCCCAGCCAGGGCTCGAACCCGGACCATTTGCTCAGGAGTCGAGCGCACTAACATGAGGCCACCATGCCTCCCACGTAACATTATGGTCATGTAGTACTTATTTTTAAAGGTAACAGTTCAGTATAATATGAATTAATCCGAACTGAAG
>CBDDTI010000310.1:0-5000 GCA_965233585.1 bacterium | reverse complement strand
CTTCTATTTCCTAACAGGTACTAACGAAAGGATTTTTCGTGTTTAAAAGAGTTATTTCAACTGCCCCCAATTTTATTTTGTTCCAGTTTAGATCGTGTGATGACACCCTTAGAAGATTTTTCTCAAAGGTACCAAATTCAAATTCAAATTTCAGTTCTAAATTCAAAGAAATTCACAGGAAAATGACTGAATGATTTCAAGATATTATATAAAACAGTCGAGAGACTAAAATTTCTGTGCAAAATGCTGTAAATTGTTTGTTGACACGTCCATATTTGCTTTAAAGGGGTAAGTACGGTGGCAAGGTTACAGCAAGGAACCCAAAATGGAAGCCACTTAAATTTGATTCAAAATTCATTCATGCAATCATCTATTACCATAAGCCAAGGGCAGCTTTTAGTTATCTTCTAATTGTAATAGGTATATAGATTTAGCCAAGCCTAAAAGAGGAGCTTCACTTGTTAATAATTAAAAGAATCCAATATGTGAGGCAAATCAGTGAACAATCAGATGTAGCTTAATGAGAAAAGCTAATCATTCAATCAAAAGGGCCATTGGGCTGAATTCATGCACTAAATAAATCAACCCGTGGGAAGATGTTTTCTTGCATGAACTTTTCCTATAAGATTGCTGATCAGCAGAGCGTTGTGATGGTACGTAGCATATATCTAGACTGCTAACAGCCTCTCTTTTCCTCAAAAACTGTGGAGAAGAACGCAAAACAAAATAAGCGTGTGAGAGTGTGTAGATTTTTTATTCAGTCAGCAGACTGCAGACCAAAACATAAAAAGCAGTCTGCATAGTGCTGAATGATGTTACCGGGTAACTGGAGCATTATTTAGGCTAACCTGAGTGATATCCAGGCTCACTAGAGTGATAATGAGTCTAAGCAGAGTATGGTTGAGGCTGACCGAAGTGCAGTCTTTCACTACATTTAGCCTGAATAATGATGTAATGCCACTAGTTTCGTTAACATACATGTACGATCTCTGAATCAAAACTCCAGCTAGCATTTGGTGATTCCCTTCCATCAATCATGCGTTCCTTATATGGTGTTATAGGAATGCCAATTTTGTTTTCAAAAATAATGCAGCCACTGTGTAGCCTGTTCGCTCCACATGGTTGCTTGTTATTCTTCTAGTTTACTTATTTTTCCACCGACCGTCCATTTGTGTTACTTTTCCTGTAGGTGATGGCTAATCAACCATGGAGGTACAGTATTTCTGTACATGCAGATTTTTGAAATTTTCTTTGCAAATATCTTCCCCACATGCAGAAATCTTTCTGTAATGCTCAAACTAAACTCCTGCACAAGGAAAACACCACTTGCCAAAGTAAACTCAATGAATAACAAGCAACCATGTTGAACAAAGAGGCTACACAGTGGCCATTATATCAGATGAAAACAAAAGGGGTATCCCTATGTGTAAAACACTATATAGGGAATGGATGACTGACAGAAGAGAAATGCCAAATTTTCAGGAGAGTTTTGATGCGGGGCTAGCATATCAATGAAATTGGTGGTAAGATAGATCAATGCCTGATACTTTTATAACACAATACATGTATGCTTTTGAACTCTGTATTCTGCAGTCTGCATTTCTTCATGTATCTCAGTCTACAGTCTACAGTCTACTGTGGTCTGCAGCCCATAGTCTTCTTTTTACACTGACGATTTTCAGTTTGATTTCTGTCAAAATGAAAGTGAAGTCTGAACATCTTCTTAGATTACTAAATTACATAGGCCATCAAAGAATATTCAATTGTACAGTCGGTGCCATGGCCTTTGTATTTTTGGCTCGTCACATCTTTTACAGATCCTGCATGTACGTAAACAGGTAGCATTTTCGTTTACGGTCCTTTGCATCATTATGTTTTTCCAGTATTTTTTGCGGCCATAGGTCTTTTCAGATCTAATATGCTGCTCATTTTTGACATGGTTTGGCCATGATTTTCCTGTGGAACAGTCTGTGTCTGTCCACAGTTTCCTTATCACATGATATTCTGGGTTTCTCCTTCTGTCCCTTGTCACGTGTTTTGCACATGGCATTGGCCAATGGGTAAGGATTTGGATTTGAGTTTCATCTAAGGTCATCACCATCTGGATTTAGTGGGTTTGTGAATATCAGTCGACCAGCTGATTACTTCACAGCTTGGCATACCCTGCTGATGAGACCCAACAAGGTCGAAACAGCTGTCCTTGGTACCGTTGCGTCGGTTTGGACTCTATCATGTTGATGCCCCCTTAAGCTTTCTCCTTAGTATCAGCCCTGCATCATTATTTGCTATTCTTTCTATTTTTGACTCATCAAATCTTTTACAGATCCTAGGTATTAAGCAGGCAGCATTTTCGTTTGCGGTCCTTTACATCATTATGTTTTTCCTTTCATAAAATGACCTCAGAATGATTAAATTAGAACAGCTGGCATGTAAGTGTTGGATTTTTGTAAGCAGTATACCATCATTCAGAGTAAATGATGCACTGCATAAACTAATATCTTTACAACATAAAGGAAAAAGATTCTACTCCCATATATAATGTTTGGTGTTAAAGTTCAAAATATTAGAGGTAATCAAATTTCTGTAGGTCCCAGGTTAGAATCCAGGTGTACATGTAGTTTACAACAAATTAGGTGGCTATTGTGTTATTTTTATTACAGTAATAATTATAATTTAAAAATAGAAGAACCGTAGCCAGGGTAAGACATGTTAAAAAATTTTAAAAAACGTTCACTGGCTATATACAATTAAAAACTTCAAGCTTTCGGCTGTCAGGCTTCAGCCTTCAATGGATAAAAATGGAAGAAATGACAACTACAATAAATACAAAAATAGGTGAGACTATAAAAAGAATATATTAAAATGGGAGAAAAATATGTGTTTAAGTGCTAGTGTCAATAAACTAATTGTTCTTTTTCAAAGGAATAGAGTATTGATTAGGGAGCGGCCTTGAATTGTTATCTGCATGACTTGTCGAAGCGGTGTGCCATGATTCTAGTGTCTTGCGGATACGAGAAGAACCTTTGTCAATCATTTGGGAATTTTTAAAGTCAATAGAGTGATTTGAAGACCAAGCGTGTTTAGCGATGTTGGAACCTCTTGCGAAAGACTTCACATTCCTCATGTGCTCTTTTATTCTAGTTTCAAAGCATCTGCCAGTCTCGCCTACATAGTTCCATGGGCAGTCAGCACAAGGTATTTTGTAAACCACGTTTGGTTGAAGATCAATTGGAGGTCAGGACTTAGGAGAGGGAAACTCCTGTTGTAATGTCTTGAATGGCTTACTGACAACTCGAACATCATGTTTTTTAAGAAGTCTTGTTAGAGGCTGAGAAATTCCATTAATATAAGGGAGGACTGCATAATTAGAGAATTCGGAGGGTGTGGCCCATTTGAAAAACATGCAAACAAGTTCCTCAGGTGTTGGGATGGCGTTTGTATGCTGAGTAGAAGATTTCTTCTTTAAAATGTTAGAGATGACGTTTTGGGGGTAATTGTTAAGCCGTAGAGCGTCGGTGACATGAGTAAGATCATTCAAAATTGTAATGGTTTCTCAGTTCCCAATTCCTCTAAATTTGTTGATGAAATCTCCAACATTGGCATACAAGACGACGAAGTTATGCTGTCCTTTGACGTGGTATCACTTTTTACAGCTATCCCCGTCAAAAAAGCCTGTGATTATATCCAGAATAAATTGGACTGTGATGAATCACTACATTTACGCACAAATCTTGATACTACAGATATAATTTCTTTGTTGAACTTTGTCCTATCCAACAACTATTTCGTCTACAATGACAGTGTTTATAAGCAGATCCATGGTTGTGCCATGGGCAGTCCTGTTAGTCCTGTGGTTGCCAATTTATGTATAGAGGCAATCAAAGAGATGGCCATCAACACAACTCCTGTTCCACCTAAAGTATGGAAACGTTATGTTGACGACAGTTTCTGTATCATTAAAAGAAACGCAGTTGGCTCTTTCCATAATTCACTTCTTGCCCATTCACAAGGCAATACGTCATTCTCTTTAGCAAAAGTTCCCAATTGCATTATATTATTATTTTATTCCATTGCATTATTCTTATCATAAGTCGGTATTTTAGGGTTTTTTTTACCATTTGCTAGTCTAAAGCGATTAGTTTTTAAATTTTCTTTAGCCGTAGATCTTTTTTTTTTTTTTTTTCCATTTTATCTCTACGCAGAAAGCTCTGATTAACGCAAAATGTGCTTAAATTTAAAAGATTTACTTGGAAAGTTTGGCTTAACCTGTTCGGCAAAATACTGTTGCTATAGCAATTTTATATATGACATAAAAATACTTTATTTATTAAGTAAAATTATTTTCGCATTTTGATTGGTTCTCGACAATGATCTATTGGAGAACAAGAAAAGACACAGATGGACATCATAAACCATCTGTTTTTCTAAAATGGGGGGAAGTTTTGAGAATGTAAATAATATATTACCTGACCAGGCGAAGGAAAAACGAAAAAAAAAGTCTTATAGTGGTTGTGAACAGATGAGAGACCAGGAAGAAAGAAGAAAAAGGCGTTTCTTTTTAGAAAATGCGTCTGAAAAAATCTTATAGCAGTCTAACTCGTGCGTGATTAATTTAACCGAGCAGAAAATAAGTCTTGAAATTATTTTAAGGTTTAACAAACCATTTCGTTGTCTCAAATTTAACAAAAACAATCAACAACATGTTCTTGAGATTAAATAATTAATCTTTTTTTCAGTCCAGAAATAATTGTTTACACAAAAAAGAACCATCACAGCACCAATTCTTAAAATAAACACATAACCTTGCTTTTTCGACGCAGATGTTTAATTCAGGGTACAACAGCAAACAAAATAAAGCTCACTACACCTTACGACCGTCTGTATGGCGGCTAGAGACTATCTCCGGCAATTTTTCAAATGCAATTGACAATCACCAACTACAGATGGCACAAATTTCTACCGTCACGATCATTTCTTTCACATTTCCAAAACCCGAATCG
>CBDDTI010000309.1:0-3986 GCA_965233585.1 bacterium | reverse complement strand
TACCCAATCTGCTTTTCTGTATGACTTTGTGCAGCTTATATTTATATTTATCACACAGGCACTCCAAAATAAATACCATGCACATACTGTATATTTTGTTCTAAAAGTAACTGGTCACTTGATTTACATGTATTGAAGAAGAAAGGTGTGGTAGAAAAAGAAATATGATTTGAGGGTAAAATGGACAACAAAGATGTAACTCCATCAAAAGTTGAAAAGGTAAACTGAGACTATTAAAATGTTACTAGTGGATGAAGTACACTGCTGATGTGACAGCTATAGAGCTTGTTTTGTGTTTGCTGTGTTCAGAGCTTGAAAGTTTCTATGGAGTAGTAGCTTGATCGTAATGTCTCACATGAGTGGCTGGAAGGGGAATGACAGAGCAAACAATAAACAGAACAAACAATAGCAACAATGGCTAGGCAGCACTAAAACAATAATAGCTGCTGCAGTTTAACAAAACAATGGCAGCTTACAAGAGCTGCTGTACTTCTGTAAAATTCAGGCACCACTTTATATCCACAACTTGTCGAGAACAAGCTTGCTAACTTAGTGTTAACTTCTTTCGCTTAAAAGTGGCCTTTTCCTTATTGCAAAAGGGTGCAAAGAAAACAGATTGTTGTGAAACACCCAGGAGAATGACAAATGGTTGGAAAAATCAGGAGATTTGAAAATTTAAGGACAAATTTCTCCTAATAAATGTACATGTATTTGTGCAAAAGGAACAGAGACCTGCTTGAAATAATTGGGTTTGTGAAAAATCTAGTGTAAAAAAAGACATTACACAGGAGTAAAGACAGGGCTACAGTATTTCACTTGAAGTCAACATCAATGTTATTTTAATTATTAATAATGATTATTTGGTTATTAGGAATCTGTAGAGCTTCCATTAACCCACCCAGAGTTGTATGAGGAAATGGGAATAAAACCGCCCAAAGGTGTGATATTATACGGCCCTCCTGGTACAGGTGAGTGTGTTATTACATGTAGTCTACAGAAAACACTCAGCCTTTTGTTTGGAAGATAGTAGTTTTGCCTGTTAACAACGGCTAGGATGAAAATGAGCTTTCCATGGACTTGAAATTAGTGATAGTTATGAACCAAGAGAACAGTGTAGTATAGTGAATTCAAAACAATCCTGTAAGGAAGTACGTGCTACATTGTATCTGCTGTAGGTAGTGTAGTGTGTGGTTGTAAGAAGAACTGTGGCTTCTTCTTTGGAGTGAATGTTAGAAACACTTTGAAAGGATGTGTACAGTTGATTTTATTATGATTATAATTTGTGTTTTCATTCATTGATACTTTCTAGGAAAGACCTTGTTAGCTAAAGCTGTTGCCAATCAAACGGCGGCGACATTTCTTCGAGTTGTGGGATCTGAGTTAATTCAAAAGTACCTGGTAAGAGAAACAATGACTAGATACATTCAATTTACTACAGTTTCAGTGATAAATCATTCCTTGATGTTCATCTTTTAGGGGGATGGTCCAAAACTAGTGAGAGAAATGTTCAGAGTAGCTGAAGAACATGCACCATCCATTGTCTTCATAGATGAGATTGATGCTGTAGGAACCAAACGGTACGTAAAAAAAAACGTTCCTTGTACCCAAATAAGACTAGCCTGGTTAAGCGCTGGGGAAAGTGCTATTGATTATTAAAGCCCTGTTGGTGTACTGGGCTACAAATCATGTGCTCTAGTTCCAGGATAATGCCAGAGCCAATGTCAGAACAGTATTCAGACTGGGCTGCTGGGCTTATTAGACAAAATTAAAATCCTATACAGGGTGCCATATTGAATAAACCTCTAGCTACAAGAAGTACATAATTATTATGTTGAAATTCAATCTCAGTAGTTAGACCTTGCTTATTTTGAATTCCCTGTTATTTCAAACTTAAAGTGCCCATAACCTTAAAATATTTTTTTTGCTTAAATAAATCTTTGTACCTGTTCAAAACGCATTTCGCCTTTTTAAAGTAAGTCTTGACTTTTTTTATGTTGTAAAAGTTACGAAATCTAGCCATCATCTGTCACACAACCGAGCTAGTAAGGGGAATGGGTCTATTCCTTGTTTGATGTCACAAACAGATTTGCATCGTATTAAGATGATTTCCGCACAACATTCGAGCAATAATGGCAAACATTAAGCTACCAGAAAAACCTCGTGGCACGTTATTGTTTTGAATCCAGCTAATAAGAACTTATTGAGAATTAAGCTCTCAAGCTGACCCCACGAGAGAAAATTGAACTTGAAGTTCTCTATGTTTCACTTAAAAGAGACGTTTCGCTTCAGTGAAAAACACAATAACGCACGCTTTAAGCATTCTTACCATGTTTGACATTTAGTTTCTCGAGAATGCTTGAGAATTTAATCAAGGGGTCACTGAGAGAAATGAACTAAAGTGAGTTGTTTTAGGTAGTATTCCAAAAGTTACTGTGCTATGAGTAGATTTTTAGTAATTAATTTTTGCACTTATTGCTCGAACTTTGAGCGGAATCCGTCTTAAGTCTTTGTAAACATGCATGCAAAGAAGCTTGTGACGTCAAACAAGGAATAGACCCATACCCCTTACTTGCTCGGTCGTGTGACAGATGATGGCCAGATTTCGTAACTTTTACAGCCTGTAAAAGATCAATATTTGGGTTAAAAAGGGGCAAAAAGGCGCAATGCGTTTCAAACAGGTGCAAAGATTTGTTTAACTGAAAAATATATTTTGGGGTTATGGGCACTTTAAAGCCATTTCCCTTTTTCCTGCTAGCAGAGGTCTCTCATGACGAGGCAAAATGAAACGTTTCATTTTGCCTCATCATGAGAGACCTCTGCTAGCAGGGAATTTCTCTTGGACTTGCCCTTCTGTCATATCCTAGTTTGATTTCCTGCTATTCCAAACTGTTTGGTTTCTTTTCCCCTGGGAGTTTGAAATATATGTAGCAGAATTCAAGTACTGTATTTTCTTTGATTACCTCGCTGATTCTTCCAGGTATGAGTCTAACTCTGGTGGTGAGCGAGAAATTCAACGCACAATGTTGGAACTTCTCAATCAGCTGGATGGCTTTGACTCCAAGGGAGATGTTAAGGTAACCGTTAATGTACTACTTGAGTATACTGTAAGGGAAAACTCTGATCAATAAAGAACTGTGATTCAACCCAACATAATGACAGGTTTTGTGGATTTGCATTAACCCTTTAAGCCCCAAGGGCTCTCCCTTTGACGAGTAAAATCGTCTGGCGTTAGACAGAGTAAAATCTGTAAGTCACTCTTGGGGAGTAAAGGGTTAAAGAAATTCTCCACCTTGTGATTAATAAGAGGATTCACCACACAGCTTGATTTTCAGGCCGTTAACGTCTAAGTTGTAACTTTTTATTGCATTTCAGAGGCTTTGAAAAATTTATTAAGAAGATTCATTTGTATATTAGTTTGAAGAAGTTGCTCGATGATGTTAGGCTAAAAGCTATTCCAGATTGATGAAATTGAAATTCAGGCTCATAAAACTTTGCACTTCAGACATCAGTGGTGTCAAACTTTGCTATTTCATTTGGATTGACTCTTTTGAATGTGTTGAGATCTATCTTAGAGGTTGATCAGACTTGTAGTTTATGTTACGTGGATGATTTGTTTTTGTTCGTTTAATGTTATTTCTTTTTCATGGTTTTCATCACTTTGTTCAATTTGTAACGCAATTGTGAATCCAGCTATCCGTAGTAAGCTAAGAAATTTGTTTATTTTAAGGTTGTCATGGCTACCAACAGAATAGAAACTTTGGATCCTGCACTCATCAGACCAGGTAGTTAAAAGAAGTTTTGTATTTAGTAGCAAAGCAATGGACTAGTATCCCATCTGGGGGAGGGGGGGGGGGGTAGAAATACACTCCTAGTTGCTCCATGCACCAGACTGATAGGACGCTTTGCTCGGACAGACTTTACTATTGACAACAAAGAGAAATAAGTGTCTCCTAGTTTTCTGGCATGTAACGTGTGTAACTCTTTTG
>CBDDTI010000308.1:0-7937 GCA_965233585.1 bacterium | reverse complement strand
ATGTTAATTTATGGACAGATATTGATTTTGCTCAAGGAGTTTGGACTTATAATGATCTGACAATTATAATAAAGAGAAGACAAAAACAAAAGATGGTGAAGGCAATGAGGACTATCCAATTACGCTAACTTTTGATGAGCCTAGTTTTCGTGTTATTATTATTTAGCGACCGACTATCAGCTTGATTTAACTAAGTCTGATTTTAATGAACTTATTGGGTACGATGGAGTAATCTTGCAAGATGAGAGTAATATTGGTGGTAGAGTACCTAATCTAACACAAGATACTGATGTTTTATATAGTCACTGTGATTTAACTAGTACTTCATTAGTTGATGGTGAAGAATCTGATATTATTTACAGTTTTGGTACCAGTACTCTAAGAGCATCTTACGGTTTTGTTTTAGAACCTCGTCGGATTATTTTTAACCCAGTCAATAGAACAAGTATTTCAAGTATACGGATCCATATTACTGATGGATTAAGGCGACCTGTTTATTTAAATAATGCAGACACAGCGTTTTCCCTCTTATTAAAGAAGGAGAAGAGAGCGGACTAAGTCCAATCTAGGAGCTCTAAAATATCTCCCCATTAATTATATGAAATCAAGAGGGTTTAAAAAGAATTATCACCCATCTTTGGGTAGATATGTCTATGAACACAGAGGCGATGGACTAATCGTCGAAAATATTATGAAACCAATTAAGGGTGCTGTTAGTGCTGCTGCAAACAAGGCCGGAAGAGCAGTAGCTCGAGCAATTGGTTAAAAGGCATCTAGAACAGCAAAAGCTGCGGCAGCAAAAGCTGAAAAATCAGGTGATCTTATAAGGTGGAGACTTACACAAGTGGGGGCCTCAAAAGCCTTCAAAACTCCCAGAGGCAAAAGCCGGGCATCAAACCTAAAATGTCAAATAATGATGTAAACACATTAATCAATAATCTTATAGCGCGGTCTTAAAGAGTAAATGCCTCTGCATAATTAAAAAAAATAATAATATTTTAAAAATATATAATGGCTTTTCGATCACCTGAAAATGTTCAAAGAAACGACCTAGTCCGATTTCAACTCGAAAGTAATAAAAGAGTAGCAACAAATACTCAAGAGCAACAACAACAACAACAACAAAAAACTTATAAATGTATTATTAATGATAGAGGTATAATGATTGGTATAATGCTTATTTTGAAGTGAGATTTAAACTAAATCTTAAGGCAGATGGAGGGAATATAACTAATGCTACAAATACAACAATTATGAATGGATCTTATTCTCTTATAAAACACTTGGTGGTTAGAAGTGCAGGAAAAATCATCTATGACACTGATAATCTTCACCTGGTTACTTTTGTAAAAAATCTATTAGAGTATTCAGATAATTATTCTCGCAGTGTAGCTAAAAATTCCCTTTGGTATCTAGATACTACTGGTACCCACGTTGAAGGTGATAACACAGGTTCTGCAGCCCGGCGGTTATTAACTCGTGGACGGGGAGCTGATGGTACGGGTGAAGGTCAATTAGTAGATACTACTATTCCCTTAATTAGATATTCTTTTTTCGAAGAATTAGAAGGGCGTATGTTACCTCCAATGCAGCTGGCTATTGAATTAGAACTTACACCTGATACAGAACTCTTATACGGTGAACATAATACAGCTAGATTAGTCATTGATCATTTTTACCTATGGGTACCACGACTAGAACCAAAAGATGCTCTAATGAGCAAATTTATCTCTGATTATCAAAAACCAACTAAATGGACTTATCTGCGAGAAAGGTATTCGACTTCAGCTCCAACCCGAAACAGCGGTGATTTTAGAATCACCACAAGCAAGTTTATACGGGGTAATATGTTTTGACTTAAGTTATCAGCCTGAACAGATTACTACAGATCGTAAACAATTAGTGTTAAAATATCATGTCAATCAAGCTAGCGCAGCTGATTTTTATGTCCATGTAATTGTTCTCTATGAAGAAGATATTGTTGTTGATAAAGTCGGAGATCAACTAGTTATAGTCTAAAAGGAGAGGCACTCACAGAATAAATATATTTTAGAAAAAAAATTAGAAAAACATATTTTATTAATTATATGCTAGAGAAAAAAGAAAGTCAAAGAATGCAATTTGTCCATTTCCTCGATCTTGATACAAGCAGAATAACTTTCCGGCAGCAAAAGTCAAACAAATACAACGGAAGTCAAATTGGCATATTATATAATGGAAAGATTATGTTCGTAAATATGAAGGTCTAACCCCATTTGGTTTAAAAGAAAACTTTGATAAAGATGGTAACTACCAGGGTACCAGTATGCAAATTAATTGTGAAGGGCAATATCGCCGGAAAGCTAAGGAATTAGACCAATTTTTCATCAATGCTTTTTATGAAAATAAATGGGGTCTGGCTCATAATGTACCAAATAGTAGTATTGAAGGATATGATTAACATGGTCAAGGTGGTTTATGGAAAAGAATTTTTAAAGATCCTTATATAGTGAATGGAGATAACAAGGAGAGAGAATATCTCCATTATCCATCAAAGATGGAATTTACGTTATTTTATAAAAACGATAAGTCCAGTGACTCCCGCACTGGACATAAGCTCGAAACCACTATTTTTGTAAGGGATGGAAAAAAAAATTTCCCAATGATACAGAAACAGGCCCAAGATCGAGAGTAAAATTTGTAGCAGCTCTGTTTTCACTCACTCGTGGAACATTTGGTTTAACATTAAAACCAAAATTAATGCAAATAATGTTTAAGCCAGAAGAGAATCATTTTGATACTTGTCCATTTGAAGAGATTTAGGTCCATGAGAGTATTTAAACGGACTCTCTACAACAAATATTATTCATGAAATAGAAAAAATAAATCATAAATAATATAATGACTGAATTACCCAAAATAAATGTCTGCAGTCTCTCTGAAGGACAAAAGAGAAAACTAGCCAAAGCTTATAGAGATAATGAAGAAGTCTTAACCTGTATAGCACATAGTGCTTTATCAGGAAGTGACTCTCTAATGGTTCCAATGAACACCATTAAGTACTGTTTAAAACACGAGCAGCAGTGTTTTATCGGGTTAAAAAACACGAGGCGTAGCCGAGTGTTTTTAAACCCGATAAAACACGTACTGCGAGTGTTTTGAACGGCTTCAAAAATCCTCGATAACACCTACCTGCGAATTTTTCTACTGGTTCAAAAACCCGTGAAAACACGTGCATGCGAATTGTTGTACGGCTTCAAAAACCCAAGAAAACGCGTGCATTTCAATCGACAAAAATTCTGTTGTTTTCGTCGAGAGCTTTTTGAGTCGAAGCTTTTTGTCTCAGTCCTCATTACTTCCTTAGAAGAGTCGTGGTCATTTGTAATGCCTCCAAAAAGAGCTTTTAGAAATTCTAAAAGTGTTGAGCAAGAACGGAATGTGAGCGATTTATTGGGGCCACCTCGTGATGTAGTGGATGTAGTGGATGTTCCCGACTTAGATTTGAATTACGAAGTTAGGGATGAAGAATTACGTAACATGCCAATGCCCAGTGAAGTATTTCATATAGAGATGTCTAAGTCAGTGTTTCACAACTGCACGTTTAATTTTGCAACAAAGTAAAACCATGTGTATCTTTGTATTGTAAAATATTATCCAGGGAAATGAAATAAATATTGTGAACGCGGGGTGAACTATTTGTACGCCTGTTATGTTGGTTGTTAATGTGTGATTATCATTATACATGAATTTTTAATGTAATTGATTGAGATCTTTATATAAAGATTACGTGTGATCTTTATATAAAGATCATCGTAGTCGTTCTCATTAAAAATTCAGCGATAATTGTATTGTTTAGGCATTCAACCCCACTTTTCCCTGGGACTGAAATCAAGTCCCTTCCCTGGCTTTTCAGAATGACCATGTTTTACCAGGTATAAAGGTTCATGCACGTGATCAATTTGACGTCTCTCATAGGGTCATGTGCTTATGAATTATTAATGAGTTTTTGAAGAAAATCGTGAAGAGTAAAGATAGAGGTAAAGGAACGGTGATAGAAATTTGTAAAGGGAATGTCCGAAAACAAACTGGTAAGGTATTTTTACCAGCCCTATGCCTGTATTAAGAACAGCTGCTCCAACTATTGGAAAAACTTTAGGTCTCTCTGCTTTAGCAGGATTAGCAAGTGAAGGAGCTAGCCAATTAGTGAAGAAAATAACAGGAGGTCAAGTTTTTAGAGTACCTAATGGGGATCTTTACAGTCTTCCTATGATGAGAGATCTCTTAACTAAAGGTCAGATTAGAGACTTAGCCAGAGCTTATCAAATTGGTTCAGACATGTTATTCCGGCTTACACAAAAACAAGTAGGTAATGGAATTGGAAGCATAATAGCTAGTATTGCAATTCCAATGATTTTAGATGCTATTAAGGGTAAGGGAGTCGGTAGAGGAGGTCCTAGAATGGGTAGAGCGAGTGGAGGTGGAGGAACAAGAATTGGACTACCAATGGCTCCACCTCCTTTTGTGCAGAGGTAAAAAAAAAAGTTCTGAAGGCTAGAAAAGACCTGTCTTTAAAAAGACAGTGCCAATTAGTAATTTTGATCTTTTAGAATGGTGTCAATATTTGGAGATTTCTATTAAAAATGTGTTGAGCCGAGACCAAACAGTACCTCATAATCGTAAATTAAGTCTTTTCATTTACAATTTAGAGCCTTCTTACATGAACGGTAGCCATTGGGTCGCCACTTATGTCCGAGACAGAGTGATCAATTATTTTGATAGCTTTGGTATGCCGCCTTTCCAGGACATAGTCCATCACGCTAGGGAGCAGAACTTAACTCTACTTCATCAGGACCAGCAAATACAAAACCTTTATACAACAACTTGCGGATTCCACTGCCTGTATTTTCTTAACGAAATGCATAAAAATGTTGATTATTTTGACCTACTACAAGTATTTAGTTCTGATACAAATAAAAACGAAAAAATTATAGAAAATTATTTTAAACATCTCTAACAAATTTAAACATTTTGGCGTCGCAAGTCAATCATTTCTCTCCATTTGAGTTTATATTGATCTCTATTGCGTTTGACAACTTTTATTTCATTAGAACAGCATGCGCATAACAACATTAATTTGCGATAGAGAATTTTATAGTGTTTGTACATTGCTTCTAAGCGTGCAATTTCATTTACGATTTCAGTCTTCATCTCCGATGGGACATCAATATTATCCATTATTTTTATGTTTAAATTTTTTTAAAAAATATAAATTATAGGATGCGGAGTTATTGTGTCAAACAGAAAAAAAAAAAACAAACTGAATGCGTTTCAGGATCTGAACAATGTGTGAAGACCAGAAATGGTCGAAATGCTATGAAGTGTAAATGCGTTGAATGTGGTATTACCAAGTTTCGTTTTGTTAAGGGAACGGAGGAAGAAAAGGTAAAGGACTATTATTAGGCCGAAATAGTCCATTTAATAAAATACCAATTATTGGAGCAATTTTATAGTTCAGCGCGCAAGTCACTGGACAGAATAAACTCCCCTTTCATAAATATGTTAACATATTGCGTTAAACAGAGAAAGAAGACTCAGTGTATCTCTGGTAGTGAAACTTATGTAGTGACTAAAAATGGTAGACCAGCAATGAAATGCAAATGCGCTGAATGTGGTCTTACTAAGTTTCGTTTTTTATCCTAAGGAGAAATGAAAGGAGCTGGATTCGATGAGCTTATTGTTAAAGGACTAGCAGCAGGTGCTGAAGGATTATTTAACTTAGGCAGACGAGGTGTCGCTGAAGCGATAAAATCTGATTTTACAAGAAATAAGATAAAATCTATTGGCCACCAGTATTTAGATAGGTTAGTAGACGACACCACAAATGACGTATCTAAAAAGATAGCTGGAAAAGGAGTCGCTGGCGCTGGAGTAGATATTCATAGAGCTATTGGTAAACTACCAAAACCAAAGAGTGGATGGACTTCACCTGGACATACGTACACAGGGCCTTATAATGATTTAGAAAAGCAAGTCCGATATGATAAGGATACAGGTGAAATATTAGAAATCTATGATAAACCCACAGGAAAGACAGATGCAATAGCTATGCAACATGATGTTGATTACAGTGTCTGCGGAGATAACAAGGAGTGTAAACATCGTGCAGACCGGCGAATGGTTAGGGCTCTTGATGCTGTGCCTTGGAAGGAAAGACAGTGGGGACATTGGCTGGCTCGAAATACAATTAATGCGAAACGAAAGTTAGGTCTTGGAAATGCTAAAAAAAACGCTCAAAATTTAAGGTGGGAAGAAAAATTAGCAGATGAGTTGCACAAGCCTATTAAACGTAACTTTAGGAAGAGAAGATTAATTGTTCATAACGTAGATGACATTTGGTGTTCAGACTTAGTTGAGATGCAAAAGCTTAGTAAATGGAATAAAGGTTATAAATATCTCCTAATGGTCTTAGACCTTTTCAGTAAATATGGTTGGATAGTACCTTTAAAAACAAAAACTGGCTCTGAAGTCTCTGGAGCTTTCGAAACTATTTTCCAGCAGAATAAACCCAAAAAGTTATGGGTTGACAAAGGAAAAGAGTATTACAATAAAAATGTTAAAGATCTATTAGCTAAAAATAACGTCGAATTCTATTCCACTGAAAATGAAGAAAAGTCATCTGTCTGTGAGAGATGGAACAGAACTATTAAAGAAAAAATGTACAAGAGATTTTCTATACAAAATAGCACTGTCTACAACGACATTTCACCAAAAATACTCGCTTCTTACAACAATAGCAAAAAAATAGATCAATAGGTATGAGACCAAATGAAGCTAGGAAACCAGAAAACTATGGCAAAGTATATTGGAATTTGTATGGTGATTTAGGGAGTCAAAATAGCGGACCTGCATTCCGAATAGGTGATACTGTTAGAATAAGCAAATACAAAAGAAAGACTTCTAATAAAAGGTATACATCTAATTCGACTGAAGAAGTATTTCTTATTGACCAAATAACACCGACAGATCCCATTACTTATAAGATAAGGGACCTCAATGGTGAAGAAATAGAAGGCACTTTTTACAGAGAAGAGCTACAAAAGAAAGATTAAACTATTTTTAGAATAGAAAGAGTCATTCTAAAGACTAAGGACAAAGCTTTAGTCAAATGGAAAGGTTACCCTGACGGATTCAATAGTTGGGTTTCATTAAAAGATTTGAAAAAAATATAATTTAAAAAATCATAGACAATATTAATATATTAAAAAATTTAAGAAACGTTCACTGGCTATATACAATTAAAAACTTCAAGCTTTCGGCTGTCAGGCTACAGCCTTCAATGGATAAAAATGGAAGAAATGACAACTACAATAAATACAAAAATAGGTGAGAATATAAGAAGAATATATTAAAATGGGAGAAAAATATGTGTTCAAGTGTCAATAAACTGATTGTTCTTTTTCAAAAGAATAGAGTATTGATTAGGGAGCGGCCTTGAATTGTTATCTGCATGACTTGTCGAAGCGGTGTGCCATGATTCTAGTGTCTTGCGGATACGAGAAGAACCTTTGTCAATCACTTGGGAATTTTTAAAGTCAATAGAGTGATTTGAAGACCAGGCGTGTTTAGCGATGTTGAAACCTCTTGCGAAAGACTTCACATTCCTCATGTGCTCTTTTTTTCTAGTTTCAAAGCATCTGCCAGTCTCGCCTACATAGTTCCATGGGCAGTCAGCACAAGGTATTTTGTAAACAACGTTTGGTTGAAGATCAATTGGAGGTCGGGACTTAGGAGAGGGAAACTCCTGTTGTTATGCCTTGAATGGCTTACTGACAACTCGAACATCATGTTTTTTTAAGAAGTCTTGTTAAAGGCTGAGAAATTCCATTAATATAAGGGAGGACTGCATAATTAGAGAATTCGGAGGGTGTGGCCCATTTGAAAAACATGCAAACAAGTTC